>NZ_PGFB01000002.1 GCF_002797855.1 Compostimonas suwonensis | reverse complement strand
AAGGGTGACCTTGTGGGAGAGTAGGACACCGCCGGACAACCATTACACGGATGGCCACCCCCACAGGGGGTGGCCATCCGCAGTTAACCCACCATAATAAACACCAACCACAACACCACAGCAGTCACGAGGAGCGCTAGCGTGAGCGATTCAACCAGGCCGGCCGACGAGCCGGACTCCGCGGGGAACGGTCGACGACCGAGCGGACGGGGCGAACGACCGGCATCCTCTGACCGCAAGCCATCTGAGCGCTCCGGTGGCGACCGCCCTCGTGAGAGCTACCGTCCGCGAGATGGCGCTGAGCGCCCCAACCGCGACGATGCACCGCGCAACGGCGCGCCCGATCGCGGTGGCCGCGACGGGGCATCCCGGGGCAGCGCGCCTCGAGACAGTGGTCGCGCCCCATATTCTCGAGATCGGTCCGACCGACCGGCGGGGGAGCGCCGACCGTACTCCACCGGCGGTGGTGGTGCCGGTCGTTCATCCGCTCCACGCGGCGACGGTGGCAAACGCCCGTACTCCGCAGACGGCGAGCGGCGCCCGGCCCCCGGTGGAGGAGAGCGTCGCCCCTACAACGGTGGAACCGAGCGTCGCCCCTACGGCAAGGACGGCGAGCGTCGCCCGCCCGCGGCGAGCGGCGAGCGTCGTACCTACTCGAAGAACGGCGAGCGTCCGCCCTACAACAGGGACGGCGGCCGCCCCGCTTACAGCAAAGACGGCGCCCGGCCTCCGTACGCCAAAGACGGCGAACGGCGGCCCTCGTCGAACGACGGCTCGCGCCCCACTTATCACAAGGATGCCGCGAGGCCTCCCTACAGCAAAGACGGCGAACGCCGCTCGTACTCGAAAGACGGCGCACGCCCTCCTTATAGCAAGGACGGCGGACGCCCTCCGTACTCCAAGGACGGCGGGCGCCCCGCCTACGGCAAGGATGCCGCGAGGCCCCCGTACAACAAGGACGGCGAACGCCGGCCGTACAGCGCCGACGGTGCAAGGCCTCCGTACAACAGGGATGCTGCGCGCCCTCCGTACAGCAAAGACGGCGAACGCCGTCCGTACAGCAGGGAGGGCGAGCGCCGCGGCAGTCCCGACGGGCGCGCCCCGCGACGCGACGACGGCGAGAAGAAGCTGTGGACCCGCGAGGGACGCCCTGCTCGCGGCGATCGCGATGCTCGCGCCCAGGAGATCGCGCTCACCGAGGAACAGCTGCAGGCCCGCGCTCTTCGCTCGGTGCGCCCACGTCACGACGACCCGGAGATCCCGGACGACGTCGAGGCGAAGGACCTCGACCGGGTGGCCCGCAACGAGCTCAAGACGCTCAGCAAAGACAACAGCGACGGGGTGGCCCGCCACCTCGTGATGGCGTCGCGTCTCATCGACGAGTATCCCGAGCTCGCTCACCGTCACGCGCTGTCGGCGGCCAGACGTGCCGGCCGGATCGCCGTCGTGCGCGAGACCCTCGCGATCACGGCCTATGCGACGGGGGATTTCGCTCTCGCGTTGCGCGAGCTGCGCACCTACCGGAGGATCTCCGGGCTCAACGACCAGATCGCGCTGATGGTCGACAGCGAGCGGGGAGTGGGGCGGCCCGACCGCGCGCTCGAACTCGGGCGTTCGGTGGACAAGAGCTCGCTGGCATCCGCTGTGCAGGTGGCCTTGGCGATCGCGATGTCGGGGGCACGTCTCGACCTCGGTCAGCCGGAGCTCGCGCTCGGTGAGCTGCAGATCTCGCAGCTCGATCCCGACCACGCGTTCTCGTACAGCCCCGATCTGTTCTTCGCCTACGCCGAGGTGCTCGACGAGCTGGGACGGGACACCGAGGCCGCCCAGTGGCGTGAACGCGCGGAGATCGCCGAGGAGGCGCTCGGAGAAGCCGTCGACGACGATGAGGACGAGACGATCGACGTCGTCATGGAAGAGTTGGACGGGGAGCCCGAGGAGGACGACGAGCTCTTGGATGTCGATGACGTCGACGCTGAGAGAGAGGTCGAGGAGCCGGACTCCGACGAGTTCGAGCCCGGATCCGAGCTCGAGCCCGAGTTCGACGAGGACGACGAAGACCTCGCCGAGGACGAAGACCCCGCCGAAGACGTCGACGGCCCAGGACCCGACACCGCAGCAGACGACCCACACGAGGAGACCGAGAACGCCGATGCCCCTGTTTCGACGGAAGAGTAGCGTGACGACACCACTTGACGGCGTCGACGCCGTGCTCGCCGATCTCGACGGCGTGGTCTACAAGGGCGCGGGGGCGATCCCGTTCGCGGTCGAGAGCCTCAACGCCGCCGCGGAGACGATGCGCATCGGCTACATCACCAACAACGCCTCGCGAACGGATGCCTCGGTCGCCGAGCATCTCACGAGCCTCGGCCTGCGCGCCGAGCCCCACGACGTCGTGACCTCGCCGCAGGCGGCCGTACGGCTGCTCGCCGGACTCGTCGAGCCGGGTGCGACGGTGCTCGTCGTGGGCGGAGAGGGGCTCACGAGCGAGGTGGTCAAGGCCGGCTTCGTGCCGACGGACTCGGCGCTCGACGACCCGGCAGCGGTCATCCAGGGTTTCGCGCCCGAGGTGGGCTGGACTCAGCTCGCCGAGGCGTCGTTCGCGTTGCACACGGGGATTCCGTGGGTGGCGACCAACAACGACTGGACCATCCCCGTCGCGCGAGGCATCGCGCCCGGCAACGGCACTCTCGTCTCGGCCGTGCACATCGCCGTCGGCCGCCTGCCCGTGGTCGCGGGCAAACCGGAGGTCGCGATCTTCGAGGAGGCGACGACGCGGTTCGGCGCGACGAACCCGATCTTCATCGGGGACAGGCTCGACACCGACATTCTGGGCGCGAATCGCGCGGGGATCACCTCGGTGCACGTGCTGACCGGGATCGACAAGGCCAAACAGCTGCTCGCGGCCGACGCGGACTCGCGGCCGAGGTACATCCTCGAAGATCTGCGGCAGCTGCACGAGCCGTACCCGGAGACGGTCTTCTCACGCGACGGATCGACCGCGACGGTGGGGAAGTCGACGGTGAGCCTGCGCGGCAACGACGTCGTGATCGTGACGCCGGGCGACGACGAGCTCGACCTGCTGCGTGCCGCCTGCGCGACGATCTGGAACTCGGGCCGCGCGATCTACGGACTCGAGGTGCCGCCGTCGCTCTACTCCTGAGCGACCGCTGCGTCGGGAACACCGGGAGCGTGCCGGTGGAGTGCCTCGCGCAGGAGGTAACGTGGAGAGCGTGAATCCTGAGAGCACTGCCGACACCGGAACGGATGACGCGCTCGTCTCCCGTCTGCGGTTGATCGAGGATCAGCCGCTCGACCAGAGGGCCGACGCCTATGTGCACGTGCACGACGAGTTGCGCGCTCGCCTCGAGGGCGGCGACGTATCGACTTCGGCATGACTGAAGCGCGGCTCGACGCCGCACTCGCCGAACGCGGCCTCGCCCGGTCGCGCACGCACGCGGCCTCGCTCATCGCCGACGGGCTCGTGTCGGTCGACGGCCGCGCCGTCGTCAAGGCCTCCGCACGGGTGCGCGCCGACCAGGAGCTCACGGTCGCGTCGAACGACCACTACGTGAGCAGGGCCGCCCACAAGCTCCTCGGTGCCCTCGAAGCGTTCGACGTGCGCGTCGAGGGCCGCACGGCGCTCGACCTCGGCGCCTCCACCGGCGGGTTCAGCCAGGTGCTGCTCGAACGCGGCGCCGCGACCGTGATAGCCCTGGATGTCGGGCACGGCCAGTTGTCGTCGGTGCTCGCGTCCGAGACGCGGCTCGTGCTCGTGGAGGGGTTCAACGCGCGGAATCTCACCGCGGAGTCGCTCGCCGCGGCATCCGGTGTCGCACGGAGGCCGGACCTCGTGGTCGGCGACCTGTCGTTCATCTCGCTCTCGCACATCCTGCCGCCCATCGTCGAGACGGCGGAGGAGGGATCGGATGTCGTGCTGCTCATCAAGCCGCAGTTCGAGGTGGGGCGCACCGGCATCCGCGAGGGCATCGTGCGCGACGCCGCGCTGCGTGCCGACGCGGTGGCCGGGGTCTTGTGGAACGCGTGGGACGCGGGGCTCGGCACAGCCGGCCTCGCCCCCTCCCCAATCGTCGGAGGCTCGGGGAATCGCGAGTATCTCGTCTGGCTGAGCGCGGCGAAGGGCAGCAATCCGACAGAATGGTTGGATCAGATAACCGCGATGGTTGGAGCGTGACGATGACTCACAGTGTGACTCGTGTTCACGGCGCGACCGACGCGGAAGCCGGCGCGGAAGCCGCTGTGCGCGCCGAAGCGCTCGGCGCCTCGAAGCGGCAGGGTGCGCGGAACATCCTCGTGGTCGCGCACACCGGCCGGCAGGACTCCCTCGACGCCGCGGTCGAGGCGTGCAGGCAGCTCGTGGCCGCCGGCGCGACCCCCGTGCTGACCGGGGCCGACCGCGACGACATCGTGGGCCAGGATCCCGCCCTCGACGGCATCGCGGTGCTCGACGGGCAGATCCACGCCAACGACATCGAGATCGTCATCGTGCTCGGCGGCGACGGCACGATCCTGCGCGCGGCCGAACTCGTGCGCGGAACGACCATCCCCCTGCTCGGGGTCAACCTGGGCCACGTCGGCTTCCTCGCCGAGAGCGAGCGAGACGACCTGGAGCAGGCGATCGAGCGCATCCTCGCCGGTGACTACGAGGTCGAGGAGCGTATGACGCTCTCGGTTCGGGTCAAGGTCGAGGCCGAGGTCGTCTACGAGTCCTGGGCCCTCAACGAGGCGACCGTCGAGAAGGCGAGCCGTGAGCGGATGCTCGAGGTCGTCATCGAGATCGACGGCCGCCCTCTCTCCTCCTTCGGCTGCGACGGCGTCGTGATGTCGACGCCGACCGGCTCGACCGCGTACTCCTTCTCGGCCGGCGGGCCGGTGGTGTGGCCGGGGGTCGACGCGCTGCTGCTCGTGCCCCTGAGCGCTCACGCCCTCTTCGCCCGCCCGCTCGTCGTCGGCCCCGACTCGTCGATGGCCGTCGAGATCCTCGCCCGGACCGACAGCTCGGCCGTGCTGTGGTGCGACGGCCGCCGTATGCAGGAGCTTCCGCCGGGCGCGCGCGTGGTCGTGCGCCGTTCGCCGACACCCGTGCTGCTCGCGCGACTGCACGAGGGCCCGTTCACCGATCGCCTGGTCAGGAAGTTCGACCTTCCCGTCACCGGTTGGAGGGGGCCGGTCGGGCGTGATTGAGGAGATCTCCATCCGTGACCTCGGCGTGATCGGCGAGGCCACCTTGCCGCTCGGCCCGGGCTTCACCGCGCTCACCGGCGAGACGGGCGCGGGCAAGACCATGGTCGTCACGGCGCTCGGCCTGCTGCTCGGCGAGCGTGCGGACAGCGGCGCGATCCGCCAGGGCAG
The DNA here is from genome assembly GCF_002797855.1 of Compostimonas suwonensis. Lineage (GTDB taxonomy): Bacteria > Actinomycetota > Actinomycetes > Actinomycetales > Microbacteriaceae > Compostimonas > Compostimonas suwonensis. Next base: position 858,626 of record NZ_PGFB01000002.1, on the reverse strand, counting down.
CGCCCAGGCCTGGGTCGAGGGGCGCTGGACGGTCGATCCGCAGGGCCCCGTCGCCGAACGCGTGCGCGACGCCGGGGGCGACCTCGACGGCGACGAGCTCATGACGAGCCGCTCCGTCTCGGCCGAGGGCCGCGGGCGGGCGACGGTCGGAGGGCGCAGCGCGCCCGTGAGCGTGCTGACCGAGCTCGGCGAGCAGCTCGTCGTCGTGCACGGGCAATCCGATCAGGTGCGCCTGCGCTCGGCGGCGGCGCAGCGCGAGGCCGTGGACCGCTTCGCGGGCGGCGCTCTCGTCGAAGCGCTGCAGAGCTACCAGCACGCCTACCGCCGGTGGCGGGCCAACCAGGCCGAGCTCGACGAGCTCGTGGCCGATCAGGACCGCCGGGCACGCGAGGCCGAGGAGCTGCGGATCGCGATGGCCGAGATCGAGACGATCGCACCGCAGGAGGGCGAAGACGTCGAGCTCGCGAGTCGCGCCGAACGCCTCACCAACGTCGAGGAGCTGCGGATCGCGGCCGCGCAGGCGCACGAGAGCATCTCGTCGGAGAGCGGCGAAGGCCTGCCCGACGCGGTCGGCCTCGTCGAATCCGCCCGGCGCCAGCTCGAGCGCGCCGCCGACCACGACGCCGAGCTCGCGCCCATCGTCGAGGCGCTCGGCAATGCGAGCTATCTGCTGAGCGACGCCGCGACTCAGCTGGCGAGCTATCTCGCATCCCTCGACGAAGACGCGTCGCGTGAGCTCGAGATCGTGCAAGACCGCCGTGCCGAGCTCGGCACGCTCATCCGCAAATACGGCCCGACCCTGTCGGACGCGATCGACCACCTCGAGGCGGGCAGCACCCGCCTGCTCGAGCTCGACAGCGACACCGAGCGCATCGATCAGCTGCGCAGCGACGCGGAGGCCGACGAGCGTCTCGTCGCGGAGCTCGCCGGCCGGCTCACCGAGCTGCGGCGCGGCGCGGGGGAGCGGCTGGCGACTGCCGTCTCCGAGGAGCTGTCGGCGCTCGCCATGGCCGACGCCCGGCTCGCCGTCGAGGTCACGGAGACCGAGGGCTATGGATCGAGCGGTCGCGACCAGGTGGCGATCCTGCTGCGCCCGCACGCGGGCGCCGATGCGAGACCGCTCGGGCGCGGGGCATCCGGCGGTGAGCTGTCGCGGGTCATGCTCGCGATCGAGGTCGTGCTCGCGGGCACCGACCCCGTTCCCACCTTCGTCTTCGACGAGGTCGACGCCGGCGTCGGCGGTGCGGCCGCCATCGAGATCGGGCGGCGGCTCGCGGCTCTCGCGCAGACCGCGCAGGTCATCGTCGTGACCCACCTGGCCCAGGTGGCGGCTTTCGCGACCAACCATCTCGCGGTCGTGAAAGACAGCGACGGAGCCGTGACGGCGAGCAGCGTGCGCCAGCTGGCGGGCGAGGAGCGCATCGAGGAGATGGCGCGTCTGCTCTCCGGACTGCCCGACAGCGAGAGCGGACTCGCCCACGCGCGCGAGCTGATCACGATTGCCCGATCCACGATGGTAGGATGAAAGCCCGTGGTGAACATTTCGAACGCGGGCTCTCATAACGGCACTACCAAGCACATTTTCGTGACAGGTGGTGTCGTTTCTTCGTTGGGCAAGGGGCTCACCGCCGCCAGCCTCGGCAATCTTCTGACTGCGCGGGGAATCAAAGTGGTCATGCAGAAGCTCGACCCCTATCTGAACGTCGATCCCGGAACGATGAACCCGTTCCAGCACGGCGAGGTCTTCGTGACCGACGACGGCACCGAGACCGACCTCGACATCGGTCACTACGAGCGGTTCCTCGACATCAACCTCAGCCAGGCCGCCAACGTCACGACCGGGCAGATCTACTCGACCGTCATCGCCAAGGAGCGCCGCGGCGAGTACCTCGGCGACACCGTGCAGGTCATCCCGCACATCACCGACGAGATCAAGAACCGGATGCGCCTGCAGGCGCACGCCGACGAACGGCCCGACGTGATCATCACCGAGGTCGGCGGAACGGTCGGCGACATCGAGTCGCAGCCCTTCATCGAAGCCGCACGCCAGGTGCGCCACGAGCTCGGCCGCAAGAACTGCTTCTTCGTGCACGTCTCGCTCGTGCCGTTCATGAACGCCTCGGGCGAGCAGAAGACCAAGCCGACGCAGCACTCCGTCGCGGCGCTGCGCTCGATCGGCATCCAGCCCGACGCGCTCGTGCTGCGCAGCGACCGACCCGTCTCCGACTCCAACAAGCGCAAGATCGCGCTCATGTGCGACGTCGACGAGGCCGCCGTCGTCAACGCCGTCGATGTGCCGAGCATCTACGACATCCCCACGATGCTGCACGACCAGGGCCTCGACAGCTACATCATCGACCACCTCGGCCTCGACGCCGACGACGTCGACTGGTCGGGCTGGACGGAGCTGCTCAAGGCCGTGCACGAGCCGCGCTTCGAGGTCACGATCGGGCTCGTCGGCAAGTACATCGACCTGCCCGACGCCTATCTCTCGGTGACCGAGGCGCTGCGCGCGGGCGGGTTCGCGCACCAGACGAAGGTGCACCTCAAGTGGATCCCGTCCGACGAGTGCGAGACCCCGGAAGGCGCCGCCCGGCAGCTGAGCGACGTCGACGGCATCTGCGTGCCGGGCGGCTTCGGAGTGCGCGGCATCGAGGGCAAACTGGGGGCGCTGCGCTTCGCTCGCGAGAACGGCATCCCGGCCCTCGGGCTGTGCCTCGGCCTGCAGTGCATGGTCATCGAGTACGCCCGGAACGTCGTGGGCCTCGACGGCGCCTCGTCGTCGGAGTTCGACCCCGACACCGAGTTCCCCGTGATCGCGACGATGGCCGAGCAGGTGGAGATCATCGCCGGCGGCGACCTCGGCGGCACCATGCGCCTCGGCCTGTACCCCGCGAGCCTCGCGAGCGGTTCGATCGTCGAGGAGCTCTACGACGCAGACACCGTGAGCGAGCGCCACCGCCACCGCTATGAGGTCAACAACGGCTACCGCGGGCAGATCGCCGATGCGGGCATGCGGTTCTCCGGAACCTCGCCCGACGGCCAGCTCGTCGAGTACGTCGAGCTGCCGCGCGACGCGCACCCGTTCTACGTCGGCACGCAGGCGCACCCCGAGCTCCGTTCGCGCCCCAATCGCGCGCACCCCCTCTTCAGCGGCCTCATCTCCGCGGCGCTCGAGCGCCAGGAGGCCAGCCGGCTCTTCGAAGTGCAGGATGCCTGAGTGAGCGATCCCGAGATGACCGACCCCGAGGCGAGCGGCGCGACGCTGAGCGACGACCCGTTCGAGCCGCAGCTCGTGCACAGCGAGCGGGTCTTCGAGGGCAAGGTCTGGGATCTGCGCCGCGACGAGTTCCTCTACAACGGCGACCCGATCGTGCGCGAGTACGTCGACCACACGGGCGCCGTCGCGGTCCTCGCCCTCGACGACGAGGAGCGGGTGCTGCTCATCAAGCAGTACCGGCATCCGGTGCGCACCCGCGACTGGGAGATCCCGGCGGGGCTGCTCGACGTGCAGGGGGAGGACCCTCTCGTGGCGGCGCAACGCGAGCTGGCCGAGGAGGCCGACCTCGTGGCATCCGAGTGGGCCGTGCTCGGCGAGTTCTACACCTCGCCCGGCGGAAGCGACGAGGCGATCCGCATCTACCTCGCCCGCGGGGTGAGCGCGGCAGCCGAGGTCTTCGCACGCGCGGAGGAGGAGGCCGACATCGAGGTGGCCTGGGTTCCCCTCGAGGAGGTCGTGCAGGCGGTGCTCGCGCGCCGGGTGCAGAACCCCTCGCTCGTGATCGGCGTGCTCGCGGCGCACGCCTCGAAGGCGCAGGGCTGGGCGACGCTCGGCGCGGCCGATGAGCCGTGGCCGCGGCATCCGAAGCTCGGCCGCTGAGCACGGGGCACACGGCGATGCGGCTGCAGGCGGCGCTCGACGGCTACCTGCGGTTCGTCACGATCGAGCGCGGGCTCTCGGCGAACACGGTCGGCGCTTATGAGCGCGATCTCGGCCGTTACGTCGACTGGCTGGACGAGAACGGGGTGACCGAGCCCGGTGCGATCACGTCTCAGCACATCGCGGAGTTCGTTCGCTCGCTCGGAGCCGGCGAGGTGCCGCTCGCCGCGTCATCCGTCGCCCGCACGCTGTCGTCGGTGCGGGGGCTGCACCGTTTTCTGCTCACGGAGGGCATCGTCGAGACGGATGTCGCGAGCGAGAGCAAACCCCCGAAACTGTCGAGCCGGCTGCCCAAGGCGATCAGCATCGAGCAGGTGAACGCGCTGCTCGCGGCGACCGACGGCGACGAGCTGCCGAGGCTGCGCGACAAGGCCCTGCTCGAGCTGCTCTACGCGACCGGCGCGCGGGTGAGCGAGGCCGTGGACCTCAACGTCGACGACGTGATCGACGACGACGTGGTGCGCCTGTTCGGCAAAGGCCGCAAGCAGCGCGTCGTTCCGCTCGGCAGCTACGCCCGGGCGGCGATCGACGCCTACCTCGTGCGGGCGCGGCCGCTGCTCTCGGCCCGCGGGCCGTCGACGCCGGCGCTGTTCCTGGGGGTGCGCGGCGCGCGGCTGTCGAGGCAGAACGCCTGGCTCATCATCCGGGCCGCGGCCGAGCGCGCGAAGCTCGACGTCGAGATCTCGCCGCACACGCTGCGCCACTCCTTCGCGACCCACCTGCTCGCGGGCGGTGCGGACGTGCGTGTGGTGCAGGAGCTGCTCGGTCACTCCTCGGTCGCGACGACCCAGATCTACACGCTCGTGACCGCCGACACCCTGCGCGACATGTACACGACGGCGCATCCGCGGGCCCGCTGACCTCCTTTCCCCTTTTTTTCTGAAAACGACGGAGATTTCGCAGAATCCGGGGCTTTTCGGCACGCAAACCGTGATTCGGCGAGGAATCTCCGTCGTTTTGAGTTCTGGGCGGGGGAGGAGGACGGTGAGGCCGAGCGCGCGTGGGGGTCGCGAACTCGCGCCTCACAGCCCGAGTTCGTAGGGTTGGTGGATGAACCAACCTCACGAATCGCGTCACGTCGCCCTGCCGCGTCATGAGTCGGGCCCGGTCGACGGCCCCCACGCTCTGCTCGTGCACGGTCTCGGCGCGAGTTCGCGCGCGCTGTGGCGGATCGCCGTCTGGCTCGAGGCCCGGGGCTGGCGGGTCGTGTCCGTCGATCTGAGGGGGCACGGCGCCGCGCCGGATGCGCAGAGCTACGGCATGGTCGAGCACGCGGCCGACCTCGCGGCAGTGCACCCCGGCGGTGACGGGGGATCGTGGGATCTCGTGGTCGGCCATTCGCTCGGCGGGGCGGCATCCATCGTCGCGGCGGCCACCGAACCGGGATGGGCCGACCGCCTGGTGCTCATCGAGCCGGTGCTGCTCATCGAGGAGTCCGCGCGGGCCGAGGTCATCGCCGATCAGCTGAGCGAGTTGAACAGGGATGCCGCGACCCTCGCCGCGGAACAGCCGGGCTGGAACGAACGCGACGTGCTCGCCAAGGCCCACGGCTCGCAGACGGCGCGCAGCGAGGCCGTCGAGGGCACCATCGCGCACACGGCGGTCTGGGACTTCCGTGAGGACGCCGCCCGGCTGAAGGTTCCCGCGCTCGTGCTGCGCAGCGATCCGCTCGTCTTCAGCATGCTCGAGGAGCGGATCGCGGCAGCGTTCGTCGCCGCGAACCCGCGGGTGAGCGTGGTGGCGATCGATGGCGCCGGGCACGGCCCGCATCGGGACCGGCCGGAGCAGACCCTCACGGCGATCGCCGAGTTTTTGGGCCCTCTCGGCCGGTGACGCCCGTGCGCCTCGAGCCCGCAGCCGGAGGCCGGGGATAGGATGTGGAGGCAAGACTGACGGCGTGGAGTTGGGAACGAGGACAGCGTAGGTGACGCGAACACAGAACGATCGAGCCGAACTCGAGGGTTACGACAAACTCGAGCTTGGGGCGACCGGTCGGCCGCTTCGCGACTTCCCCGAGCCGCGGAAGCTCAAGGGCCACGGGCCGGCGCGCATCATCTCGCTCTGCAACCAGAAGGGCGGGGTCGGCAAGACGACGTCGACCATCAACCTGGGGGCGACCCTCGCCGAGTACGGGCGCCGGGTGCTCGCCATCGACTTCGACCCGCAGGGCGCGCTGTCGGCGGGTCTCGGAGTGCAGACGCACGACGTCACGACGATCTACGACCTGCTGCTGAGCGGTCGCAAGGATCCCCAGGAGGCCATCCAGCACACGGGTGTCGAGGGCCTCGACGTCATCCCCGCCAACATCGACCTGTCGGCCGCGGAGGTGCACCTCGTCAACGAGGTCGCCCGTGAGCAGATCCTCGCCGGCGTGCTGCGCAAGGTGAGCGACGACTACGACGTGATCCTCATCGACTGCCAGCCCTCGCTCGGGCTCCTGACGGTCAACGCCCTGACCGCGAGCCACGGTGTGCTCATCCCGCTCGAGTGCGAGTTCTTCGCCTTGCGCGGTGTCGCGCTGCTCGTGGAGACGATCGACAAGGTGCGCGACAGGCTGAACCCGGCGATCGCGCTCGACGGCATCCTCGCGACCATGTACGACTCGCGCACCCTGCACAGCCGCGAGGTGCTGGAGCGCGTCGTCGACGCGTTCGGCGACAGCGTGCTCGAGACGGTCATCGGCCGCACGGTCAAGTTTCCCGATGCGAGCGTGTCGGGCACGCCCATCACGCAGTTCGCGCCGGAGCACCAGTCGTCGAAGCAGTACCGTCAGCTCGCCAGGGAACTGATCGCGCGTGGCGCCATCGCCTAGTGCGGGCACGACGGCTGAGAGCGAGCGACGCTCCGACGCCGCCGTTCCCGGTTTCTCCGTTGCGCTCAGCAACTTCGAGGGCCCTTTCGATCTGCTGCTGACCCTCATCTCGAAGCACGAGCTCGACATCACCGAGGTGTCGCTGAGCCGGGTGACCGACGAGTTCATCGCCTTCCTGCGCGGGGTCGACTCGGCCGAGGAGCTCGACCGGGCGAGCGAGTTCCTCGTCGTCGCGGCGACGCTGCTCGACCTGAAGGTCGTCGGCCTGCTTCCCCAGGGCGAGCTCGTCGACGCCGAGGACGTCGCTCTGCTGGAGGCACGCGACCTGCTCTTCGCGCGACTGCTGCAGTACCGGGCGTTCAAGGAGATCTCGGCATGGTTCCTGAGGAGCCTCGACGCGGAGGGCTCCCGTCACGTGCGCTCGGTGCGGCTCGAGGAGCGCTTCCGCCAGCAGACCCCCGAGCTCAAGTGGACGCTCTCGGCCGACGACTTCGCGGCCATCGCGACCCTCGCCTTCACCCCGCGCGAGATCCCGACGGTCGGCCTCGACCACCTGCACGCCCCGCTCGTGAGCATCCGCGAGCAGGCCGCGCAGATCGTCGCCATGCTGCGCAGCGGCGAGAGCTACAGCTTCCGCCAGCTCGTCGCGGGCGTCGAGCAGAAGGGCGTCGTCGTGGCCCGGTTCATCGCCGTGCTGGAGCTCTACCGGCACGCCGCCGTGTCGTTCGAGCAGCTCGAGCCGCTCGGCGAGCTCACGATCCGCTGGGCGGCCGACAACTGGTCCGACGAGAACCTCGCCAATCTGGGAGCCGATTACGATGCCTGATCCTTCGGAGCTCGGCGAGACCGAGCCGCAGACCCCGACCGACTCACAGACGCAGGCCGGCTCACAGACGCAGGCCGGCGAGCCCGGGCAGGATGCCGCGCTGCCCGCGGCCGCGGCGATCGACGTCGAGCGCGCCCTCGAGGCCATCCTCATGGTCTCCGACGAGCCGCAGAGCCTCGTGAGCCTCGCGACGGCCGTAGGGCGCCCGGTCGCGGCCGTGCGCCAGGCCGTCGAACGCCTCGTCGAGGACTACGACGGCATCGGCGGCGGCCCCCGGCGCGGTTTCGAGCTGCGCGAGGTGGCGGGCGGCTGGCGCATCTACGTGCGCCCCGAGTACGACGCGGTCGTGGCCGACTTCGTTCTCACCCAGAACCCCACGCGGCTCTCGCAGGCGGCACTCGAGACGCTCGCGGTGATCGCCTACAAGCAGCCGATCACACGCGGCTCGATCGCCTCGATCCGGGCCGTGAACGTCGACTCGGTCGTGCGCACCCTGCTCGGCCGCGGCCTCATCACGGAGGCGTTCAGCGATCCGGAGACGGGTGCCATCCACTACGCGACGACGGACACCTTGCTCGTGAATCTGGGCATCAACTCGCTCGAGGAGCTGCCGCCGATCTCGCCGCTTCTCCCCGACGGCACGGAAGGTTTCGACGGTGACTACCGATAACAAGCCCCTCTGGGAGCCCGCTCCCGAACCCGACGGCGTGCGCCTGCAGAAGGTCATGGCCGCGGCCGGTGTCGCCTCCCGACGGGTCTCCGAGCAGCTCATCGCGGCCGGCCGCGTGCAGGTGAACGGCACGATCGTGAAGGAGCCCGGCCGCCGCATCGACCCCGACAACGACCTCGTGGCCGTCGACGGCCAGGCCGTGCAGCTCGACACGAGCCGTCGCTACGTCATGCTCAACAAGCCCGTGGGCGTCGTGAGCAGTCTGAGCGACGAGCGGGGCCGCCCCGACCTGCGCCGGTTCACCCGCGAGTTCGAGGAGCGCCTGTTCAACGTGGGCCGTCTCGACGCCGAGACCTCGGGCCTGCTCATCCTCACGAACGACGGCGAGCTCGCACACGTGCTCGCGCACCCCTCGTTCGGCGTTATGAAGACCTACATCGCGAAGGTCGAGGGCCGGATGTCGGCGCAGACGGTCGCGAAGCTGCTCGCCGGCTTCGACCTCGACGACGGCCCCATCCACGCCGACAAGGCGCGGGTGCTGCCGGGCTCCTCGGCCACCGAGTCGCTCGTGGAGATCACGCTGCACTCGGGGCGCAACAGGATCGTGCGGCGCATGCTGGCCGCGGTGGGGCATCCCGTCGTCGAGCTCGTGCGCCGGCAGTTCGGGCCCCTGCACCTCGGCACGCTGCAGTCGGGCGCCACTCGCGAGCTCAGCAAGGCCGAGCTCGGCGAGCTGCTGACGCTGTCGCGTACGGGGGCGGAGCAGACCGCCGCCGCCGATCGTGCCACGACCGCCGCGGCCGCAACGACCACCCCGGCCGGCGGTGCCGGCGGCTCCGCAGAGGAGGACGAGTGAACGACAGCACGGCTCGCCTGACCGGCCCGGTGCGGGTCGTCGGGGCCGGCCTCCTCGGCGCGAGCATCGGGCTCGGCCTGCGCGCTCACGGGGTCGACGTCATCCTGAGCGACGCCTCGCCCGCCAACCTGAACCTCGCGATCGACTACGGCGCCGGTCGCGCCCCCCGGCCGGACGACGCGCCCGCCCTCGTGGTCGTGTGCGTGCCACCCGACCTCACGGCCTCCGTCGTCGCGGCCGAGCTCGCCGCCTTCCCGAACGCCACGGTCACGGATGTCGCGAGCGTCAAGGTCGCGCCCCTCACCGAGCTCGAGGCCTCCGGGGCCGACACCTCCCGCTACGTCGGCGGCCATCCGCTCGCCGGCCGGGAGCGCGGGGGAGCCATCTCGGCGCGCGCCGACCTCTTCATCGGGCGGCCCTGGGTGGTCTGCACCCGCCCCGATCTCAGCCGCCGCCACACGGGTCTCGTCGAGAGCCTCGTGCTCGACCTCGGCGCCGCGCCCGTCGAGATGACGACGGTCGGCCACGACGCGAGCGTCGCCCTCGTCTCGCACGTTCCGCAGCTCGTCTCCACGCTCATGGCCAAACGGCTCGTCGGCTCCTCGGAGCAGGCGATCGCCCTCGCCGGCCAGGGCGTGCGCGACGTCACGCGGGTCGCGGCGAGCGACCCCGAGCTGTGGGTGCAGATCCTCGGCTCCAACGCGCCCTCCGTCGTGCAGATCCTGCGCGCCTACCGCGACGACCTCGACACGGTCATCGGCGTGCTCGACGACCCGACTGCTCCCGGAGCCCGGCGCAGTCTCGCCGAGGAGCTCGCTGCCGGCAACGCCGGTGTCGCGCGCATCCCCGGCAAGCACGGGCAGGATCGCCGTTTCGCCCAGCTCGTGGTGCTCGTCGACGACAGGCCGGGCGAGCTCGCGCGGCTCTTCGCCGAGATCGGCGAAGCGGGGGTCAACCTCGAAGACCTGCGCCTCGAGCACTCGCCGGGCGCACAGATCGGCCTCGCCGAGATCTCGGTGCTGCCCGAAGTCGTGCAGCGTCTGAGCGACGAGCTCGCGGAACGCGGTTGGAGGATCGCAGGCTAGTGGCAGACACCCTCATCGTCGTCGCCGTCGACGGACCGGCGGGCAGCGGCAAGTCCAGTGTGAGCAAGGCCGTGGCGAAGAAACTCGGCTACGCGTACCTCGATTCGGGCGCGGCGTATCGCGCGTTCGCCTGGTATGTGGTGCAGCGGGGGATCGACGTGCAGGACGAGCCCGCCGTCATCCGCTTGCTCGCCGACTTCGACTACCGCATCGGAACCGACCCCGACGGCTACGCGGTCTTCGTCGGCGAGCACGAGGTGACGCAGGCCATCCGCGACCCCGAGGTGACCGCGACCGTGCGGTACGTGTCGCGGGTGCCGGAGGTGCGTTCGCACCTCGTGGAGCTGTTCCGGCGCATCATCCGCTCGGCCGACGCACCCGGCATCGTGGTCGAGGGGCGCGACATCACGACGGTCGTGGCCCCCGATGCCCCCGTGCGACTGCTGCTGACGGCCGAGGAACACGTTAGAATGGGCAGGCGTTCCGCTGAGATCACGACACAGACGGCGTCGACCGTCGCTGAGCAGTTGCGGTCGCGCGATCGGGCGGACTCCCGGGTCGTCGACTTCATGAACGCCGCAGACGGTGTCACCACCGTCGACTCCACAGACCTGGACTTCGACCAGACCGTCAACGCGGTGATCGAGGTCATCCACTCCCACACAGCGAGGATCTCGCATGGCAACTGATCAGCCGAACACGCCCGACTTCGACGACGAGCAGCTCGAGACCGACGACGAGCTCGCGAGCCGCCTCGGGGAGCTCGACGACGACCTCGTCACCCAGCGTGCCGCCGCCCTGCGCGCCGGCCTCGAGGACTACGACCTCGACGAGGAAGACCTCGAGGTGCTGGATGCCGCGACCGACGACCCCGACGCGATCATCTACCTACCCGCGCTGCCGGTGCTCGCCATCGTCGGCCGCCCCAACGTGGGCAAGAGCGCCCTCGTCAACCGCATCCTCGGACGCCGCGAGGCCGTCGTCGAAGACACCCCCGGTGTCACGCGCGACCGCGTCTCGTACCGTGCCGAGTGGAACAACCGCTTCTTCACCCTCGTCGACACCGGCGGCTGGGAGCCCGACGCCAAGGGCATCAACGCCTCCGTGGCCGCGCAGGCCGAGGTCGCGATCGACCTCGCCGACGCCGTGCTCTTCGTCGTCGATGCGAACGTGGGCGCCACCTCCACCGACGAGCACGTCGTTCGCCTGCTGCGCAAGGCGGGCAAGCCCGTGTACCTCGCGGCGAACAAGGTCGACGACGTGCGGCAGGAGCCCGGGGCATCCGCTCTCTGGTCGCTCGGCCTGGGGGAGCCGTACCCGGTCTCCGCCCTGCACGGCCGCGGCGTCGCCGACCTGCTCGACCTCGTGGTCGGCAAGCTCCCGCTCGAGTCGGCCGTCGCCAAGAACGAGGTGGGCGGGCCGCGTCGTGTCGCCATCCTCGGCCGGCCGAACGTGGGCAAGTCGAGCCTGCTGAACAAGGCGGCGGGCGAGGAGCGCGTCGTCGTCAACGAGCTCGCGGGCACCACTCGCGACCCGGTCGACGAGCAGGTGGAGCTCGGCGGCAAGGTGTGGCGCTTCGTCGACACGGCCGGCATCCGCCGCAGGGTGCACCTCGCGCAGGGCGCCGACTTCTACGCCTCGCTGCGCACCTCGGCCGCTCTCGAGAAGGCCGAGGTCGCCGTCGTGCTGCTCGACGTCTCGGCGCCGATCAGCGAGCAGGACGTGCGCATCATCGACCTCGTGCTCGAGTCGGGCCGTGCCCTCGTGCTCGCCTTCAACAAGTGGGACCTGCTCGAAGACGAGCGCCGCCGCTACCTGGAGCGCGAGATCGAGCAAGACCTCGCGCACGTGTCGTGGGCTCCGCGGGTGAACATCTCGGCCCGCACCGGCCGCCACCTCGAGAAGCTCGTCCCGGCGCTCGAGACGGCGCTCGACTCGTGGGACACACGCATCCCGACGGGCAAGTTCAACGCCTTCCTCGCCGAGCTCACGGCCGCCCACCCGCACCCCGTGCGCGGAGGGAAGCAGCCGCGCATCCTGTTCGGCACGCAGGCCTCGTCGCGGCCGCCGACCTTCGTCGTGTTCACGACGGGCTTCCTCGACCCGGGCTACCGGCGTTACATCACCCGTCGGCTGCGCGAGGTGTACGGCTTCGAGGGAACGCCCATCACACTCAACATGCGGGTGCGCGAGAAGCGCAAGCGCTAGGAGGCGCGCAGGCCCGTCGTGTCGTAGTGTCGTAGGTGACATCGAAGGAGATGCCACATGGATGCCGCAGACAGCACCGACAACGGCCTCGAGCCGGTTCCCGACAACACGATCGTGGTCGGCCACGACGGTTCGCCGGGCGCCGATCGCGCCCTCGCCCTCGCGCTCGAGTACGCGAACGACCTCGGCGCGCCCCTTGCGATCGTGCGGGCGTGGACGATCGACACCGCTCCGCGCGGCCTGATGGCCGAGCGCGGCTACGTGTCGTCGTTCGAGGAGATCAACCAGGTCGTGCGCGACATGCTCGTCGCCGACGTGCGCGAGGCCGTGGGCACGTTCCCGACGGTCGCGGTCGACTATCTGGCCGTGCTCGAGCACGCCGCGAAGGCGCTCATCGACGTCTCCGCCCGCGCGCGGCTGCTCGTGGTGGGCTCGCGTGGCCTCGGCGGCATCGCGGGCACGCTGCTCGGCTCCGTGAGCACGGAGTGCGTGCACCGCGCGAGCTGCCCGGTGCTCGTGGCGAGACCCCGCGCGCAGCAGTAGCTCGGCCGGAACGCGTCGGGCTCAGGCGCGCGCGGCGTCGCGCAGGCCGGTGAGCAGCGCGGCGCCGGTCGCGGCATCCGGGGCCGTGACGACGAGCCGACGCCCGTTCGTGCGCTCGACCTCGATGCCCGGGCCCCTGCGCGTGACGATGCCCAGGCGGCCACCCGTGCCGAGGCGGATGCCCCAGCCGCCGAACTCGGCGAGGGGATCGACCTGCACGGTGCGCACGGCGGCGATCTCGTCGAGGGCGACATGGAAGACGGGCACGCCGAGCAGGGCGCGCACGTGCAGCCCCCGTGCGTCGACGGTGACCCGCCAGCTGAGCAGGCACAGCGCGATCACGAGGATCACGGCCGTGACGATCATGGCCGACCAGGCCTCGGGCACAATGAGGAACACGACGACCGGCACGAGCGCGACGGCGATGATCAGCCAGACGACGAGCGGCGGCGACGAGGTCACGGCGGTCCAGGCGGCGCGTTCGCCCGGGCCGAGCCGGATGGCCGGGGAGGAGGAGCCCGCGGAACCGGCGGCTCCGGCGGATGCGCCGGTCGCGGCATCCGGGGCGGGCAGGGGGTCGGCGGGAAGCGCGAACCAGGCGATCACCCCCACTGCCACGGCGGCGACGCCGCCGACGAGGGCGACACCGCCGATGCCGCCGGCGTCGTGCGCGTCGCTCAGCCCGCGCTGCACGGCAAGGGTGCCGGTCGCGAGCACCACGAGGAAGGTGGAGAGGGCGGGGACGAACGCGCCCGTCCAGCGCGCGGAGACGGGCGGAAGGCGCGTGCCCGCCGAGGTGAGCGCGATGAGCCCGAGGAGCGCGGGCAGGCCAATGCCGAGCACGGGGATGAGGAGGATCGTGACCCAGGCCGGGCCGTAGCCGTTCACGCCGTCCGTTCCCCAGTGCACGGCGACGGGGTCGGGCAGCTCGGGCAGCCACACGAGAGCGAGCACGAGCGCGACGAGGCCGAGGAGCGCGGGCACGCCGAACACGACGATCGCGAAGCGCGCGCGGTGGCGGGGCTCGGGGCGGGGAGAGGTCATCGTTCGAGTTCCTGTCTCATCATGGCCATGACGGTTGCGGGGGCGACGCCGAGCCTGCGGGACTCGTCGGTGAGCTGTTCGATCAGGCGGGGGAGCTCCCCGCGTTCGGCGGGCGCCGCGACGGAGGCGCCGCGGCCTCGGCGCAGCTCGATGAGCCCCTCGTCGCGCAGCAGCTGGTAGGCGCGCAGCACGGTGTGCACGTTGATGTCGAGGCTCGAGGCGAGAACCCGCGCGGGCGGCAGGCGTTCACCCGTGACGAGGGTGCCCTCGGCGATCTGCGAGCGGATGCCGCGCACGAGCTGCTCGAAGAGCGGTTCGCGTGATGCGGGCTGGATGGTGAGGAGCACGACTCGATTCTATTGTTCTAGTTGTCATTAGAACAATTAGCGGGTCGCCGTCGACCCCGTCAGGGGTCGATCGCGTCGAGCACGGCGTCGACGACGGCCTGCCCGCCGTCGCCGTTCGTGAGGATCGCGACGCCGAAGCCCTCGCCCGGCACGGCCGCGAGATACGCCGTGTAGCCCCGATTCACACCCGGATGCGCGACCGCCGCCCGGCCGTCGGGGGTGCGGCCGAGCTCGAGCCCCAGACCGTAGGCGCCGTCGGTGCCCTCGGCGGCGGTCTCCATGAGCCGCGTCTGCGGGGTGTCCTCGGTGAGTGACGCGAGGAAGAGCGCCAGGTCGTCTGCCGTCGAGCAGAGGCCGGCTGCCGCGGCCTCGGCGTAGAGGTACTGCGGGGCGACCCGGCCGTCGCGGTCATGGCCGGGTGCGGCATCCGCCGGTCTGGTCGTCGTGCAGGCGTAACCGCTCGCGGTCATGCCCCGGGGTCGCAGCACGAGCTCCTCCGCGAGCTCGGCGAAGGGGCGGCCGGTCGCCGTCTCCGCCACGAGCTGCGCGATCGTGTAGCCTCCGCCCGAATAGGCGTAGTGGCCGGCATCCGAGGTCATGCGCACCGCGTCGCCAGTGGATGCCGAGGAGCCGCCGTCGAGAGAGCCGACCGTCGAGGGCAGAGGCTCGTCGGCCGGGGTGCCGAGGTAGCCGGGAACGTCGATGCCCGCGGTGTGGCTGAGCAGCCGGCGCAGGGTGACGTCGTCGGTGCCGCCCGGCAGCCGCCAGTCGCCGAGATGGTCGCTCACGGGTGCGTCGAGGTCGAGGGTGCCTGCGTGCACGAGCTCGAGGATCGTCGCGGCGGCGACCGGCTTCGAGATCGAGCCCACCGGGAAAAGGGTGTCGGATGCCACGGGCTCGCTGCCCCCGGCCACGCCGAAGCCCGCGCTCCACACGGGCCGCCCGTTCTGCACGATCGCAACCGAGGCGCCGGGCACTGTCGCCGATGCGAGCGCGACGGGAACCGCGGCTTCGATGCGGACGATCACGGCATCGAGGTCATCGGGCGGGTCGAGTGCTATCGACGTTCGCGGCGTTGTGAGGGTCGTGCTCACGACGACGGCCGCGACGAGGGCCGCCGAACCCGCGACGACCCAGGGCCAGCGTTTTCTGCGCACGCTGCGACGCTAGCAGGGCGGGTCGCGCTCGAGGTGTCGGAGCGGATGTGCGCGATCGCGCAACTTCTGCGCGCCGCGCCGTGCAGCGGCCCGCTTGCGCGGCGTGTCGCCCGAATCTGCGCAGCCGCCCCTTCGCGCCCGCCGGGCGCGCCCTCTCAGAGCTGCGCCTCGACCTCTCCGGTGGCGACCGCGTCGCGCAGGCGGTGGTAGTCGGCGAGCGACTGCTCGGCGTAGGCGATGCTCCACTCGGTGATCGCGCGGTCGAAGGAGCTCGAGGAGCCCAGGTATCCGGCGATCATAGGAGCGTCGTGGCTCTGGGCGTGGGCGCGCGCGAGCAGGGTCGCGCAGGCGTCGGCGTAGGTGAGGAAACCGCTGAAACGCAGCTCCGTCGCGTCGATCGACCCCTTCATGTCGCGGAACTGGCGCACGTAGTAGTCGCGTCCGTCGACGCTCAGGTAGCCGAGGAAGGAGTCGGAGACGGCTTGCAGGATGCGCTGGTTGGAGACCACCCGATGCCCCTCGCGGGCGTGGAGGGGCCGGTTCGCCTCGTCCTCGGGCGACGGCTCGATCCTCCCGTAGCTCTCGAGCACCGAGGTCTGCGCCTCCTTGACCTGCAGCACGAGGGGCTCCTGCTGCGGGCCCGTGAGGATGAGGATGTAGCAGCGGGTGCCGACACTGCCGACTCCCACGACGCGCATCGCGACATCCGTGAGGGTGAACTGCGAGAGCAGCTGGTTGATGTCGCTCGGCACGGTGCGCCGGTAGCGCTCGAAGAGCCGCTCGAGGTCGGTCTCGGTGGCCTCGGGCAGGTGGGTGAGCACGGGCGGGTCTTCGATGAGCATGCGGGTGCCGTCGGCCGCGCGCGTCGTGACCTTCTCGAGGTAGGAGCGCGAGGTGCGCCTGCGGGCCTGAGCCGTGGCGCGGTCGATGACTTTCTGCGTCTTCGAGTCGATCTCGGGGTGGATGGCGTCGACGTCCATACGGAAGTAGTAGCGCTCGAGCACGTCGAGCTTCATCATCTCGAGCATGCCCGTGCGATACGACTCGGCGGCGTGGCGGGCGGCGCGGCGCACCTGCTTCTCGCCGTGGCCGGCCTCGCGCCCGCCGATGACGACGCTCGCGACGAGACGCTTGAGATCCCACTCCCAGGGGCCGGAGGCGGCCTCGTCGAAGTCGTTGAGGTCGAAGACCATGGAGCGCTGGGGCGAGGCGAAGAGCCCGAAGTTGCTCAGGTGCGCGTCGCCGCAGCTCACCACCCGGATGCCCGTGTTCGGCTCGGAGGCGAGATCGGCCGCCATGATGCCGGCGGTGCCGCGGTAGAAGGCGAACGGGCTCGCGAGCATCCGCCCCATCCGCAGCGGCACGAGATGCTGCACCCTGCTGGCGTTCTGCTGGGCGAGGATGGCGAGCGGGTCACGGTCGCGGGCGGCGAAGAGCCCGTGCTCCGAGCGGGGCAGCCGATGGCGGATGTCGCGGCCGACCGCGATCGCATCCTGCTGCTTCGCGTAGCGCGTGTGCTCGCTCTGCAGCCTGCTGAGGTGGGTGGGCACGGGTCGTTCTCCGCTCGGTCGGCGTGACAGGGGTGTCGCAAGAGTACCGCCACGACAAGTTGAGCCTCGTTAAGTCGTGAGACATCTCTCGTGAACCGATGAGTCGCCCCTGATTCAACTCTCGCGGCTTGACTCGCCGAACCCCTCCGCAGCATCGCGCCGCTCGAACACGCCTTTCTCGGGTCGTCTTGCCCGACGTGGGGAGGCGCGTCACCGATGCCGCGCTCACCTGGCCGTGACCTCCGGCCAGCTCGCACGGGCCGCTAGACACGGATGGCGCGGGGAGCACCTCTCCGCGCCATCCGTCATTCTCGCCGGTTTGTGCTGATCGGGGCGTGTTACGGTAGCGCGGTGCAGACCTTCCTCCCGTACCCCTCGTTCGCCGAGAGCGCGCGTGCGCTCGACCGTTCGCGGCTCGGCAAGCAGCGGGTGGAGACGTTGCAGCTGCTGCGGGCGATCACGATCCCGACGTACGGGTGGCGTCATCATCCGGCGGCGAAGATGTGGCGCGGCTACGTGCCCGCCCTCACCAAGTACGGCCTCGTGATGACGGATGCCTGGATCGCCGCCGGCCACGCCGACACGGTGCGCGAGCAGCTCGTGCCGTTCGCGCCCGAGGTCGAGGCGCTGTCGCAGGACGAGCTGGAGCTGCCCGGGTGGGTGGGCGACCCGGCGTTCCACCGCGCGCACCAGTCGAACCTGCTGCGCAAGGATCCGGAGCACTACGGGCCGCTGTTCCCGGGGGTTCCGGACGACCTTCCGTACATCTGGCCGCCGGAGCGGGTCGCGGGGGAGTAGCCTCGGCGCCGTGCGGGCTCGCCCGAGCCTGCTGAGCCGCCGAACCTGCTGAACCGCCGAACCCGCTGAGCCCCCGAACCCGCTGAGCCGCCGAACCTGCTGAGCCGTCGAATCCGCTGAGCCCCCGAACCCGGTGAGCCCCCCCGAACCCGCTGGACCCCGAACCGCGGGAGCCTAGAGCGCGAGCGTCACGACCGCGCGCGTCTTCGTCGGACGGGAGGTGATCGTGAAGCCGGCCTTCTCGAAGAGCGACAGCGTGCCGTGGTAGAGCTCGGCGGAGCTCGCCGCGGTGCGTGCCGCCGTGTCGACCGGATAGCCCTCGACCAGCCGGGCGCCGTTGTCGCGCGCGTGCTCGACGGCTCGCGCGAGCAGTTCGCCGCCGATGCCCCGCTTGCGGAACCCCACCCGCACCACGAAGCACGTCACGGCCCACACCGTGCTGTCGTCTTCGCGCTCGGGGCTGCTCTTCACGACCGTCGACTGCAGCAGGCGCGGGTAGCCGGTGCGGGGCTCGACAGCGCACCAGCCCACGGGCTCGTCGCCGAGGTAGGCGATCACACCCGGGGAGGGGCGGAGGGTGTCGACCTGCCGCCGAAAGTCGTTCCTGCAGGTGTCGGATGTCGCGGCATCCCACCCGCTCGCCGGCATCTTGAACCACTGGCACCAGCATCGCGAGGCATCCCCGCGCGTGCCGAACACCTGCTCGACGTCGCTCCACGGCACCTCGTCGACCGCCAGTGCTCTGACCTCGCCCGCCCCCTGCATGCGACCACTCTAAATCGGGCCGCCGACGCCGGGGAGGGTGTGCGCGGGGCCCTGCGAGTCGCGCTAAGATAGTCAAGTTGTCCGAAACGACAACGGGCTGTGGCGCAGCTTGGTAGCGCACTTGACTGGGGGTCAAGGGGTCGCAGGTTCAAATCCTGTCAGCCCGACCGAGAGGTCCCGGAAACTCAAGGGTTTCCGGGACTTTTTCTGTAGGTGGATGTGATCCGGTCATCGAAAACCCATCACTTTGACGCCCTCACGGCCCGCTGGGGCCGCCGCGCTCCGGTAGGGGAGCGACCGTGCCGGTTGCTCCAAGTTCGTGGGTGGGAGCAGGACGCACCTGTTCGGTATGGACACCGAACACAGCCCGGCCGGCAACCCCTGGGGTCTGGAGCCGCTGCTCGACGTCGGCGAGCTCGCCGCCTATCTGGGCGTGCCCGTATCGACGGTCTACGACTGGCGCACCCGTGGCCTTGGTCCGCGGGCGTATCGCTTCGGGAAGCATCTGAAGTTCGCGCTCTCGGACGTGCGGATCTGGATCGAGCAGCAACGCGACCCCGAACCGCCTGCTTCTCCAGAGGGGAGGTGACCCGATGAGCCGGCAGCGTCTGACCATCGGCACCTTCGGCGAGATCGGGTACCTCGACGGTCCGAGCGGACGCATCGTCGCGCGCGCCCGCTACCGCGACTGGGACGGCAAGACCCGGCTCGTCCAGGCGACCGGGGACACACGGAAGTCCGCCGAGCGGGCGTTGAAGGCGAAGCTCGCCGACCGGAGCCTCTTCCAGCCGTCGTCCTCGGCGCTCACGCCGGACAGCCCGTTCCCGGACATGGTCGCGTACTGGCTCGAAGATCTGGAGCTCGAAGACCGGCTCTCCAAGCGAACCCTGCAGCTGTATGAGCGGAACATGCAGACCCTCGTCATGCCCGCCTTCGGGAACCTGACCCTGCGGGAGATCGGCGTCGCCCGCTGCGACCACTTCCTCAAACAGCTCGCGAAGCAGAGCTACAACCGCGCCAAGCAGGCCCGCGTCGTACTCCGTCTCGCACTCGGTCTCGCTGTCAGGCATGAGGTCTTGCCGCGGAACCCGATGGACCACGTCTCGCGACTGCACCGGCCGGCGTCGACGCCGAATGCGCTGACACCAGCGGAGGTGAATGCGATCCGCACCGCGATCGCATATTGGGAGGCCGGACGCTCGATCTTCGGTCCGAAGCCCGACAGGCAGCTCGGCGCGATCGTCGAGGTCATGCTCGGCACCTCCGCCCGCATCGGCGAGGTCCTCGCCATCCGACGCCGCGACATCGACGTCACCAGCCCGACCCCGTCCATCCGAATCACCGGCACGATCGTCAGCCACCGCGGCGAGCCGACCACGCGACAGGACCACCCAAAGACAGCGAAGTCGCGGAGGACCGTGGCGATCCCGTCGTTCACCGCAGAAGCTGTGCGGCGCCGCATGACACGGCTGGAAGACTCGTCTCTCGACGCCCTGCTGTTCTGTAGTCGCGAGGGAACACCGCTGACGACGAACAATGTGCGCCGTCAGCTTCGGCACGTGCTGGACCTCGCCGGGATCACCGGCGTGACCCCACACATGTTCCGTCGGACCGTTGCGACCGCGATCAACGAGCAGGGCGGCGTAGGGCTCGCCGCCGAGCTACTCGGGCACACTGATCCGAAGATCACGATCCAGCACTACATCCGCCGCAATGAGATGGTGAACCCGGCTACCGCAGAGATGCTCGACCGCGTTTTCTCGAAGAAAGAGTGAGGACTGCTCTCCATCGCGGTGCTCAAGGCGGAGAACTCCATATGGGAGAGCGGTCGGATGAACCGATGGTGTCACTGCTCGGAGCGCTCAGAACTCGCCATATGGGTGAGTACTGCCTGGAACTCGGCGACGATCTGTTCAGGCGCGAACTCGTCTGCGCCATTGACACTGTCCCAGAACCGGTCGTACGTCTCGGTTGCGAACTTCAGGAACCTCCAGAGCGCAGGGGCCTCATGTACGGCTGCGGTGAGGAACTCCGCCCAGCGATCGCGGTCCTCAAGGAGATACGCGAATCCTCGCACCGCGTTGAGCCGGGCCTCATCATTGTCGAAACGCATGTTGCTTCTCCTTAGATCATCGGACGAGTCTTGTTCATGCCCTTCACGACAGGTGCGCGCCGCCATCCCAAAGCTCTGATGGAAGCGGTGACGGTGCCACGATCCGCCACTCGGGACGAGTGAGACTGATGGCTGGTGAGTGGCGCCAGGTAGCGATGGGCAGGCCAGGTTCGCAGCGAGAAGGTCAGGGGTTGGAATCCCCTTAGGTCCACCCATGGAAAGCCTCCAACTCTCTAAAGTTGGGGGCTTTCGGCCTGTTTGGGTGCTGTCTCACGCCGATTCTTGGCCGTTTCGCGTTGTTTCTGGCAGTTTTCTCGCGTTTCAGACGTGAGTGACAGCCTTGCGCATTGGATCTAACGGGACGCTCAAACCCGGGCTCGGGCGCGTGGTGGGCATGCTGGGTGGGGCTCCGCATCTGCGGGGCCGTTCTCGTGCCCGGCCGGTGCGCCGGAGAAAGTTCCCATCCCGTATGTCGCTGCTTGCCGTCGCTCCGTCCGCTCCTTCGCCCTCACCCGTGGTCCTTCTCGATTACGTCGATGGGCCGTCTGGTTCGCCGGATCTAGTGTTGCGGGCGGTGTCGTATCTGCGGGTGTCTACCCGGGAGCAGGCGGAGCGTGCGGGGCAGCGGGAGGGGTTCTCGATCCCGGCGCAGCGGCAGGCGAACCGGAAGACCGCGTACGGACTTGGTGCCTGGGTGTTGAAGGAGTTCGTCGATGCCGGTGAGTCAGCGCGCTCTGCTGCGCGTCCGGCGCTGACGGAGATGCTCGAGTGGATCCGTGCCAACCGGGTCGACATCGTGGTCGTGCACAAGCTCGACCGGCTCGCCCGGAACCGTGCTGATGACGTGCAGATCACGCAGGCGATCGCCGACGCGGGTGCCCGTTTGGTGTCGAGTACCGAGGCGATCGATGAGTCGCCGTCGGGAAGGCTGGTGCACGGGATCATGGCGTCGATCGCGGAGTTCTACTCCCGCAACCTCGCCACCGAGGTCAGCAAGGGGCTCCGGCAGAAGGCCATGCGCGGCGGCACCCCGAACCGCGCGCCGGTCGGATACCGGAACGTGCGCACCTTCGACGCGCAGGGTCGTGAGGTGCGGATCGTGGAAGTGGATGAGGAGCGTGCGCAGATCATCCGGTGGGCGTTCACGATGTACGCGACAGGGGAGTGGAGCCTTGATCGCCTCGCCCGCGGTATGACTCAGCTCGGGTTTACCCTCGCATCCAGAGTAGGGAAGCCGCCCCGGGCGTTGACGGTGAGTTCGCTGCAGAAGATGCTCCGGAACCCGTACTACTGCGGGGTCGTTACCTATGTCGGTGTCGAGTACCCCGGTACGCACGAACCGCTCGTGGAGCCGGCGTTGTGGCAGCGGGTGCAGGATGCGCTCACCGCAAGGCGGAACACGAGCACCCGCGACGTGCACACCCACTACCTCAAGGGGCTGCTCAAGTGCGGGGAGTGTGGGTCGTCGATTATGTACAACCGGACGCGTAACAACCGGGGGACGCTGTACTTCTACTTCGTGTGCCTCGGCCGACACAGCGGCCGCACTACCTGCACATTGAGAGCGCAGCAGGTGCATCTGATCGAGAAGGCCGTGCATCGATTGATCGAACAGATTAGCCTCACCCCGGAGGAGCGGCAGGGCGTGGAGGAGCGGCTTCTCGCTGGATCCAATGCGGGCCTGGATGAGGCCGACGCTGGACGGGCGGGACTCCAGGAGCGCGAGCAGGAGTTGCGTGGGGAGCAGGAGCGTGTGCTCCGCGCCTACTACGTCGATGCGATCAGCACCGACATGCTCAAGCGTGAGCAAGGTCGCATCCGCCGGGAACTCCTCGGCATCGCGCAACAGCTCACCGTCATCGCGCAGCAGACGCGGCACGTGGCTTCACAGATCACGGAGGCGCTGGACCAGCTCGAGAACGTTGACCAACGCTTCAACACCGGCACTGAGGACGAGAAACGTACGCTCTGCCGAACCCTCTTCGACGAGATCAACGTCCAGGCCGATGCCACGGTCAGCGGAGACGTTCTCCCTCCATTCGCGGAATCCCGGTGACTATGTCCGAAATCGAGCGCCGCCGTGAATATCTTCACGGCCTCACGCAGCCACCAGAACCTGCCTCTCCTGCCTGCGCAGTGCTGATCGCCTCACGAGTGGGCTCATGTTCTTTGGATAGGGTCGATCAGTCAGGCGACGGGAGCCCCGCGAGAATCTGCGCCGTGAACTCCTCGAGATCGAGCCCGTCCAGCTTGCTCGCGACCGCGGTGACCGCCCAGGCGATGTGCGCTGATGCCGGGGATAGCTCATGGTGAGTGCACACCTGGTCGCCAACGCGGAAGCCTTCGACAACGTCAGCGACGGAAACTTGCGCCAAGGTCCCCTGGACCGCCAAGGCGGCAACGAGGCGAGGCGCGGCTTCAGCCGGCGCCGCAATCAGGATCCCGCTCATTGCACGCGCCTGCCAGACGCGGAGGTAGTCCGGAGCATGGAGCCGCACCGCCTGGAGGACCCGGGTCCATCCTTCAGCCGGTGCCTCCGTCCGCCACCACGCGGCTCGAGCGATGACGTCGGACGCTGGCGCTAGGTCGCCGGGATGTTGAGCAATGTTCTCGATGAGGTCGTCCACCGTCACGGGCTGGTCGACAACGCGCATTTCCAGAAGACGCCGAACGAACGCGTGCTGTTCTTCGTAGACTTCGTCCGCGGAGTCGCCGGTGGCTGGCTCATCGAGGCGAGAGAAGCGAAGACCTTCGAGTAGGTTGACGGTGCCGAAGGTTGGGATGCCGAGGTCCTTCGCAAGCTGTCGCTGCGCCAGGTCGTCCGACCATAGCGCAACCCCTTGTCTGCCGGCTGCTTCGAGAGACGTCACCCAGGTTGACAGGCCAAGACCGTTCAACGCGTTCGCGAAGGTAAGCTCATCTCCGACGTCGATCGTATGCAGACCGCGGGTGGCCTGTTCGACGTCCTGGCATCGACGAAGCGTCGCCATCTGCGCGGCCGGGTCGAACTCGGTCATGTACGGGTTTCCATCGGCGTCGACTCCGAGGGTTCCGCTCGAACCGGTCGCGCTCCGAGCCGTGGCCACCGACATCTGAGCATCGGTGCGCTGCGCGGTGGAGATTGCGACGACGTTGAACTGGCCCTCGCACTCGCTCCACGCATCCAGGTGGATGGCGAGTTCCACTGCCGACAGATCGACGACGACGCGCCCGTTGAGAGCGGCGAGCGCGGCGTCGGTCTCGCTCGCGTGGTCGGCAGAATCCGGTGAGGACGCGATCCGCGCCTGACGGTATCTCCCCGCCAGCAGAAGCCCATACGGGTCGTTTCGAACCTCGCTGATGAAGCCGATAGGAATAGTGCCGGCGGCCACTTGACGAGCGAGCGCGCGCAGCGGTTTCACTCTCTCCGGCGGAAACGTCTGCTTCAGCTCGTCGATGAGAGTGCCTACGTCCGCATCGATGCTGCGGATGGCGAGGTGGTCCCCATGTTCGTCGATGAGATCCTGCATCACCTCGAACGCCTGGCGATGAATGTCTCCGTTCACGAGGGGACGAGCATCGCCAGGCCGAGAACCATCATCCTCGCCCGACGGAGGCGTCCCTTGGGTATCGAGGATGACCGTTCCTACTAAAGACGTGGCCAGCTGCGGAGTGATCCCTTCCGAGAGGGAGAGCGTCACCGCGAAGCTGGCGGTGGATTCCGTCCAGCCCGTCGCAGCCACGACTCGTAACCAGATAATGATCTCGGGTTCCGTCTCCGGATCCACGCGAAGCTCGTCGAGAAGCCCACGGGCGCCCACGGGGTCTCCCGTTGCGACCAGGCACTGCAGCAGATTCCAGAATCCGTCGCGAGGGAGGACGGGCGACTGTGCGATGAGCTCACGGAAGTGATGGACTGCTAGCTCCCACTGCCGGAGGTCGGCGTAGTGCTGGCCCAGCAGCCGGTGCGCCTCGTACTGGGGCTGGCCCGCGAGCAAGTTCTTGGCGAGGGCATCGTTGAGCAGCGCCAGCGCGCCCTCCTTGTCATCATTGAGGAACAGCGCCTTCACCTTGCTCGAGATGAACGAGGCGTTCGCGAAGATCGCGAAGTACAGGTCGCAGGCTTCGGCGGCATCCTGATAACGGTCAAGGTCGATGAGGACCTGGATGACTAGCTCGGCGGCGGTGATCTCGGTCTTTGCAAGCGAGCGGAGCTTGGGGAGGTTGCCAGTGGGATCCTCGCGGGTGGCTGCAATGACTCTGACCAGTTGGACGTATGCCTTCAGCGGCTCCAACTCGGTCATCTGGACGCTCTCGTCTATCCCATACAGTGCGAGATTCAGCGCGGCTCGAAAAGCCATCTGCGCGTCACGGGCGTCAAGGGCGCGGCTGAGCATCATTCGTTCGTGAGCGATGAGCTCCTCGCGCGTGGCACCCTGTGAGAGCCGCGCCTCCTCAGCTGCTAGCTCACGATCGGTCGGGTCGGCGATGATTTCGACGATCCCCGGAAGTAGGTCGAACCGCTCAAGGCGGCGTGCTACGTCAAGGGCGATGAGCGCGACCTCCGCCGACTCGGCTTCAGTCTTGGACGCGGTTCCGGTTGGTGGCCGCGTGACTGTCTGCAGTGCTTCGTCATATCTCGAGTCGAGAGCCAGCGTACGCGCGTACGCGGCAAGTGCGCCGTCTGTCGCGTTCGTCCACCGCCGTCGGGCTGTCAGCGCCTCGAAGGCGAAGTCGCGGGCTGCCTTCAAATCGCCCGGGTCGGAGTGGGCGGAGAGATACCGTCGGCAATAGAGCCTGGACAGCTCAAGGCGCACCCCACTCTGCTCGTTGGACCCATCCAAGACCGACGTGAACAAGCGGATGGCGTCGGAGTCTTCTCCACGACGGGAGGCCATGTTGGCGAAGTAGGCGATCGAACGCAGATCGACCCTCCCTTCGAGCTCCTCTGCAAAGTGCGCATCGTCAGGTCGGAGAAAGGCCATCGCGACGAGCGCGGCAGAGTCGGACGGGTCATGAGCGTACGCGGACTCGGCGAGCTTGAGTGCCTTAGCGTCGTCGATGTTTAACAGCATGAGAGCCGCATCGCCGAGATTGGTCGCGCGCCTCTCCGGACGAAGATCGGCGAGATGGACGAAGGCGTCCGCAGCCTCCCGGGAAAGGCCATGGTCGCGCGCGTAGAGCGCGACCACTGCCCATGCGACCACACCATGCCGGTCTAGCCACGTACGCCGAGATCGCACGAGCTCCGCTATCGCCTCCCGGGGATTACCCCGCCCGGCTGCAAGGTCCGCAGCGAGGGAGGCCGCGGCGAGCGAGTCCGTCCTCCGAAGCTCGTCAAGTCGAACGACTGAGGCGGGCGGCAGCCGTTGGCTGTTCGTCTCATAAAGCAGGTCTGTGTTTTCAAGGTATCTACGAGTGAGCGCTTGCCACTCGTCTGACGCCGCGGAAACGTCATTCACCTGCGGTACGAGGACTTTGTAGTTCTTGCCCGTTGACTCCAAGGTGTTCGAATCGATGACTTGCCAGAAGCATCGACTCGAATCGAGATCCGCCAGCACCAGCAGCACAGGCAGCGAGTGATTGAGCCAGTAATCGGCGTGCTTAGCGGTGACCGAAAAGTACCAGCCGTCCTCGGTCGGAGTCTTGAACGCGCTGGACCCGCCCTTGATCTGCAGGGCTATGAGCTCCCCTGTTGCCCGTTCGTCTGTCGTGATTTCGACGTGTGCGTCAATGCCGAAGTCGCTCGTCTCCTGGCTACGGAAAAGCCACCCGAGGCCGTCGAGTACGACCGTCTCGGTTAGCGCGACGGATCGCCGGTTCGTCAGCTCGGTCGCAATCTGGGAGGCCACAGTTGTATTTCATCACGAGCTGCCGTCATCGCAAGCGGGTCTGCTGCGCGAGTAGGTGACATCGGATCTGGCTTGCCCGGGAGACGACACCCGCGACGCGGGCGAGGGCATGTCGGACCGGACGGCGTGGCGGATCGCGTCGAGCAAGGGCTGGTGGTCCGCATCCGGGAAGAAACGGGGGCCGCAACGGCAAGAAGCCGGGCCCGCCGGTCCACGACGATCTATGCGCGGTCGTCGACGAGGAGGGTCGGACCCGGAGTATCTTCCTCGCCGACGCGCCGAATCAGCTCTGACTCGTGGACATCACGGAGCACAAGACCGCGGAGGGCAAGCTCTACGGCTGCGCCATCAAGGATGCGTGCTCCGGCCGGATCGTGGGGTACTCGATCGGCTCGAGGATAATGTCGCGTCTGGCTGTTCAGGCGCTCGAGAACCCCGTCGCGATGCGCGGCGATGTCGCCGGCTGCGTCGTGCACAGCGACAGGGGCAGCCAATTTCGCAGTCGGAAGTTCCTGCGTGCTCTGGCCTGCCACGGCATGGTCGGATCGATGGGTCGGGTCGGCTCCAGCGGCGACAACGCCGCCATGGAAAGCTTCTTCGCGCTGCTCCAGAAGAACGTTCTCGATCGCCGCACCTGGATCACCCGCGAGCAGCTACGAATCGCGATGGTGACCTGGATCGAGCGGACCTACCACCGACGGCGTCATGAGGCCCGGCTGGGCGTTTGACGCCCATCGAGTTCAAGGCCATCATGAAGATCACCGTCGCACTGGCGGCGTGACTATAACCTGTCACCTATTCGTGCAGCGGTCCCGTTCGTTGCGCCGACGCGACCTTCGGCAAGAACGGTTCCTCGCGGTGCGCGCACAGCGCGCTTGAAGGACATCGGAGTCCCGTTACGGTGAGACACCGCTGGAGCCAGAAGAAGCGGCTGCTCTCACCCCGCAGGCCCGCGAGATCCTCGGTGACCAGCCGAAGAAGATCGACCTGTATGAGGCCGAGCAGGCGATTAACGACGAGGTCAGCATCGCGCTTCTCGACGACATCGCCGAGGAGCGGCTCGTGCTCGCCGACATCCTCACGGACGCGTTCCTCCGCGATCTGCAAGAAACTCTACGGCGATCTGTGGACGTGGGCAGGCCGGTACCGAACACGCGACCTCAACCTCGGCGTCGACCCTGCGCGCATCGCCGTCGAACTCCGCGGATCGCTCGACAACATCCGCTACCGGTGGGAACACACCGATGACTGGACCCCGCGCGAGCTCGGCATCGCGGTGCACGCCGAGACCGTTCGCTTCCACGGCTTCGTCGACGGGAACGGGCGGAGCACGCGTCTGCTCGCTGACCTCGTCTTGCTCGCGGCGCAAGACGCCGAGGCGATCGCGGAGACGTACGACTGGCGCATCGACAAGAAGGCGTACATCGCGCTGCTGCGCGAGTACGACCTCACCAGAGACCCGAAACCGCTTGCCGCGTTTGTCCCCGTCCGGCGGCTCGACGACGTCGAGAACGGGTGACCAGATTGGTGACCAGAAACCCCCGGATTGGCCGGCGTCAGCCGGTTTTCACCGGTAGTGTGGTGGTCGTGAGAACCGCGGAATCACGCGGATTCTTGCCGGATCGACGCTCTGGCGTCACCTGGTCCGAGCCCGTCAGATGTCAACCAAACTCGGGGCAGACCCGAGTGTGATGAACAACCTCCGCGACCTCGGCAAGAACCCGATCCTTGAGCAAGCCTGGAGCCGTCACAACTACCTCGACCAGGACGAGCTTGAGCAGACCCGCCAGGACGCACACTGACGGAACAGTCAGGAAAGCGGCCGTTGGTCTGGTCTTCGGGTCGCAGATTCCTCTGAGATGGGAGGAGCTTTCGGGAGGGGAGCTGTGCGACGTAGGTGAGTTATCGGGCGTTGGTGACGGTGACGCCCAGGTGCGCGGCTAGCCCAAGCGTCGTAAGCCGGACCAATCGGCTCACGAACGCGATGCACTGCTCTGCGTCCGCAAGGCGGATCGATGGGTCTGAGGTTGCTCCGTCGAGCCGAACCGACTGTAGTGCCTGCACGACTGGCAACTCGTCATGACCATGAGCAATCGCATGTCGGACCTTAAGCCACTCATCAAGGCGAGCGTCGACGGATTGTGGAGTCCAAGTGACCTGTGGCCTACCTCGACCGCCAGAGGCGGTCCAGGTCCAGAATGGGCGTGGATCAAAGCCCGCGCTGTGCATTAGTCGCCGAGTGTTCTGCGCATTCGGCGTTGCGAAGTCCGCGGCCGCTTTGCGTACATGGCCGATGCTTGCTTGATACCGCGCGTGTTCGATTGGCGGAACAGAGGACGGCGCCGCCATGTCGAGTGTCGCGTTTGTCATGTCTTGGACTGCTGCCTGCCAAGCAGCGATGGCCAGCACTATTACTGCCCTATCGAGCGAGATCTCGGCATAGCGGCGCCCACCGCCACCACCCCCGTGAGCACGATGAACCGCCACGATGTTGTCGCAGTGGGTCATCGCTCGATCGAAGTTGTCGATGGCTGCCTGAAGATCCATATCCGATGATCCCATGCGACTGACACGCAGCAGTCCCTCGCTTCCGTAATGATGTGTGGATTTGTCGGGCAGGTACTGATGGCGGAAGGCGCCTCCAAGGATGTCGCTCTCCGTTTCGTTGAAGCGTCACTGAGCCGCCTCGGGCCCGCCGAGAAGGACTGACGCCATGTAGCCCAGCCAGATGATGGGAGCCCCGACACCTCGCCCGGTCAACGTACGGTGAGCGCGACGGTTCCGTAGGGTGGCGTGATGTCGTCAAGCCTGGGTCCAGCGGACTGGGGTGGTAAGGCCTCGCTCACAGCGGTGGCAGGGGATTCTGGATGAGGTGCAGCTCCTGACCACGCTCGCGTGCGAGCCTTGCGAAGTCATCGGCGTCAGAGGCGGAGAGCGTCACGCCTTCGTAGGGGCGGTCGTGGGTGAACAGCCGACCTGCCTGAGCCTGGAGCACAAAGATGCCCACCGCGCCGGGCGTTCGACCTCGGCCACCGAGCACCAACGACTGGTACCAGGACGAGTTCCCAGCTGGTAGCCGGATACTGACACGAAGATCGGAATCACCGGATGACGCCCGGGCCGGCTCCTCTGCGCGGGGTGCGATAGTTGTCGGACGGCTGGCAAATCGGAAGCCGTCGTCGCTAGTCGCTGCCACCAGGCTGTAGCCGCCGACGCTTGGGTGTCGGCCCCAGGGGCCCGGCCCCGCGAGACTGTCCATGGCCATGTATAGCCCGGGTCCGGCTCCGGAAGCGCGCCGCGAGTCCTCGAACAGCATGGTGAAATCATCGAATGCCGTGTCGTCGCCTTCTAGTTCGAGTTCACCGGCCGCCACGCGTTCTACGGCTCCGTCGCTTACGGTCCAGATAGATGGTCCGCCAAGCGAGGCGACAATAAATCCGGCGTCCTCAACGCCACGAAGATGTTCGATGATCTCGCCCAGCTCCTGATCACGGCGGACAACCAGCTGTCGAATTAGCTCGGTCGGGCGGGCGCCCGAGATAGCGACGGCAAGCTCATCTCGTAGAAGGACGATCTTGGGGAGCGCGAGGTCGAAGACACGCGCCGATGCGATGGCATCGTCCTCGTAGGTCACCTTTGTATCGGCAGCGATAGATATTCTGGAGTCGTGGGCGACCGCGGCGATGAGCGTCATGGAGTAACGATAAGCGGACGAGATTCCGGTGATGGTGTAGGCGCCACAGTTGCACTGAGCAGTTCGCGTTGGTTTCTCGGCGCTGGGAGTGGCAGAGGGTGCGCCGACGGCAGCGAGTATCCCTGTCCGGGCATTGCGCGATGGTGGGTCGTTACGTACGCGAGCCGATGCAGGGTTGAGCGGTGTGAAGCGGGTGTACGAACACTGCCCGTGCAGCGTCCATAGCGGACAGGTCCGGAGGGATGCGATTCGTGTGGTCGTCGACAGAGCGCCGGAATCCGGGCGCGCGATCTCGGTGCGGCGCAGACACAAGGGGGACTCGCGCCGCACGAGTATCTGGCGCAAGCGGCTTGCCGCGTGGAGAATCGGCGCACAGACGCAATACTCGAGGATGTGACTGATCCCGATATGGCACTCGAGGAGCTGGGTCCAGACGAGCAGACGGACCGAGGCCTTGACATGCTTTCGGCGGCGCACGTCCTTCTAAGCTCCGAGCGAATGACAGATGAGCGTGACCTGCTCATCTCGACATGTTTGGAGGCCCTCGACAACGGTCCGTCCGGCACCTCCGCGTTGGCGCGGACGTGCAACGAAATCTGGCCCGCATCGGAGATATCCGACGACGCCGTGCGAGCGGCGCTCGAGGAAGCCGAGGAACTCGACCTGGTTGTCCGTACCGCCGATCTCGTGGGGGAAGGGTGGACGCTCGGAACGCAAGGCAAGAACGAGATAGATTCCACTCGCGCGTGGTTTGCGAATGCGATGGATCGCCTCGCGCGGCAGATTCAGGACCGTGCCCGCGACGACTTCGGAGAGCCCAGCTTCGAGGTTGCCTCCAACTGGGCACAGGTCTTGCGGCGCGTGTTCTCGTTGGAGATTGCGCGTAGTGCTGCGAGTTATGCAGGTGAAGTCGAGCGCGGTGCGGCAGGCACAATTCGCCCCATGGTTCTCGACGGCAAAGCTATGCTGCGCACGTTGGACCGCCTCTCCCTACAGCCGGGTACCACCGACTTTCTGAAGGCATGTCTGCTCGCTGCGGTGGACGAGGCCGACCCTTTTGGAAACGAGCTCGTAGGCCAGGTTGCGACTAGTTGTGTCCTCCACGCTATTGCGGCGAGACGTGGCCGCGCCCAGGCACAGGCCGCGCTTGGGTCGCTGGAAGGCAAGCGGGTGCTCTTGGACACCCCGATCCTCGTCTCGCTCCTTGGCAGCAACGGTACGGAACAGCGGCTACGCGGCATGATCGCGCAAGCGGTGTCGCTCGGGATGCAAGTCGTGACGCCCGAGCATGTCTTGGATGAGCTCGACGATGTGATTCAGCGCGTGACCGACGAGCACCTCAACGGACTCACCGGCGCGCTTCAGAACGGCGTGGATCCGCGCTCATACGCCCAGATAGTCGGCGAGCAAATCCTGGAACTCTTTCTGGAGGGAGTGGCGGCCAAGAAGTACAGAAACTGGAACGACCTGACCTCGCGCGTGAAGGGGCTCCGCGCAGAACTCGCCGAACTTGGGGTCGCGGTGAGGCCTCATCACAACAAGAACCGGTCGAACGTTGCGTGGCTCGACCAAACGCTTACGGAGGAGCTGGCCGCGTCGAACTCAGGTCGGGGCGCGAAGGCAATCGCTCGCGACGCGGAGTCGATCGAGATGATTTGGAGGGCTCGGCGCCGCCTGGCAAATGGCGGCAAGCGCATGGGGCTGTGGCCGGGTGGCTGGATGATAAGTTACGACCGCTACGCTGGTCCGACATACGCTCGCGTCAACAAACTCGACCGGGAACAGCTCGTTCTGACTCCCGCTCAGTGGGCGACTCTGATGACAGAGTCGGCTCCGGCGGTAGAGATTCCAAAGCTGGTGGCGTCTGCTGCTGCCTACCTGCGCCAAGAGTCGATGTTGCGTATCGCGACAAAGTACCCGCCCGCCATAGCGCTCACTCTCGCGCGATCTCTATCTGGCGAATACACGTCCGCGACGGACGTCAGAGTTGCGCAGCTTCCAACGCTGGGCGAACTCCTCGAGCGGACAGCATCGGGGCAGAGTCCGACAGGAGAACGACTGGCATCCGAATTGGCTGGACGACGCACAAACCGTTTGGCCGCCGCAGGCAAGCAGCAAATCGACATGGCCGCACTGGAGCGCTCGCGCCTGGATGAAGCGATAACTCGAACCACCGCAGTCGTCGACCATGAGCACTCTGCTCGCGAAGCCGCTGAGAGCAAAGTGCGGGCGCTCGAAGCTACTGCGAAGCTGACCGATCGTCGCATTATTGCTGCGGTGGTTCTCACGGCGATCGTTGGAGTCGCGGTGGTTTTTGTGGTGCTTCACTTCTGGGCGTTTGCTGCGGGCACGGTGATTAGCGCGATCGTGTTCGCCATCCTCTCTCGACATTGGGTTAAGGACCCGGACGCTGGGATCGGCACCCTCTTCTGGACCGCCGTGCCGGAAGTGCTCGGGTTCATCGATATCGCGATACGACTTGGTTGGTGGCCGGGCACGTGAGGGCCGACGTCACTGACCAAGTGGAGCCACGCGAACCTGGCGCGGGGTGGTCGCGGGAGGTTCGCCCAGCGTACGACGCAGTCGCCCGATCGTTGCCTGCGAGATTCCGCGAGTCGCAGATGCCCGTATGACCCGCCCGATGAAATACCGGCGAACGGGTGCCACCTGCAATACCGAAACCGGCCGCTCGCTGATCTTCTTTTTGAAGCCTACGCTACCCGTTTACAGCGCGTCGGCTATCCGATGTGCACTCCGAGTTCCGAAAACCCTGCGGTCTGCCGCAGCTTTCCTTCGTTGACATTCCCTGGCTTCCGGAACGACCCGGCCCACGTCGCCCCACCGCTAGAGAATGGAGGCAGGCAACGAGCCATAGGGCGTGCGCGCAACCTCTGAAATACCTGTTCAGGCGTTTATTCTGAGACGAAAATGTAGGGGGTACTGCAGCGAAGACCGCGCTCCTGGCGCCGCAACAGAGGAAGCGGTTGACGCTTCACCGTTTACCCATCTCAATCACCCGCCACGACTCGCCACCAACCGGCTACACTCGGATCAAGCGAACCGCCCGGTTCCCTGTAAACACAAGGGAATCCGCGAGTTCCCGAGATGATCGGCGGAGACCGGAAATTGACCGGATCCTCCAAGGGGTCGCAGGTTCAAATCCTGTCAGCCCGAAATCCTGAGACCTGCTGATCCCTACTGCAAGAATTGCCGGATCTTGCTCCAGAGCCCTCGAGTGGTGCTGTTCGGTGTTTCGGTGTTTCTCTCGAGCTCAAAGTCGGCAGGTTCGGGTTCGCGTGGAGGGACATCTACTGGATGCTCGATTGCGGCGTTGGACCTCAGTTCGCTCTGCTCGACGACATCGAGTGTGACCGCCGCACCCTGTAGCTCTTCGCTGCGGCGCTTGATGGTCGCAGCGATCGATGTGAGCGCGTTTACTGCTTTCTCGGTGCGTCGTTCTTGGCGTTTCGCGATGTTCCAGTTCATGTTGTCGTAGTCGGACTCGGTGGTGGCTTGGCTCCATTGCCGGAAGTCGAGGACGAACGTCTCGGTGTAGCGAATCTCCTGTCGATGCCAGCCTTGCCGCCACGGCCGGTGATATTGCACCGGCATGTCCGTGTACGAGGCGGTTACGGCGTATCGTTCGGGTCGCTTCGCTTCGTGGTAGTCGGGTGCTCGATCGAATGTGTAGAGGATGCGTCTGCCGGGGGCGAGCATCGAGATCCGCTCGGGCTCCGAGAAGACCGCGTTCAGGGTCGCTGCCTGCTCTCGCAGGCCGGATTCGAACGGCGGAGTGACTCGAAGTGTCAGTTCGCTTGCTGCGGTTGCGCCGATGTTCTTGATCTCTACTTGCATCAGAATCGACTTGAACGCGAAGTCGACGATGACGTATGGGCGGCTTTGTGCTCTGGCGGTCTCGAAGTGAGCGCGGAGCTGACGAAGGGCGATGACGGCGGCGATGATGGCCGCTACTAGTGTGAGGCCGGCGAACAGGGCCGTCCATTCATCTGGGGTCGGCGCTCCGTCGATGTTCCACCAGGGTGTGTCCATGCGTTGCTCCTAGTCCCGGCTGTTTTGCACACTGTGCCGTGACCGGCGGTCACGGTGGTTCAGTTCAGACCGCTCTCAGTGCACGTCGTGGCACATCGAAGGGCGTCGGGTGACCGTCGCGCGCGCCGATGAGGACCTGGATTTCTCGTCGCGTGAGTCCGGATTGATCGAGCCGTCGGCCTACGGATGCGGCGAGTTCGGGTTCCTCTGGGGGGAGCAGTTCGCTGCCGGGTTCGCGGGTCTTCCAGCCTCTGCTGTTCATCTGCCGGTAGAAGCGCTGACGCTCATCTGAGGTGACTTTGCCCATCCGGTAGGCGCGTTCGAAGATCGCCTGCATGGAGACGCCCCACTCCGCTTTCAGGTCGGACAGTTTGCCGAGGGTGAGGTTCGTCAGCTGAGTACCTATCACGTGGGCGGGCATGAGGAACTCGGCGGCGAACTGGTTCGCCTGGTCTTCGACGTCGAGGTCCATGTATTGGCTGTGGAGGACGAGATGGCCGAGTTCGTGCGCGACCGTGAGGCGTTTCCGATCCGTGGGGAGCGAACCGTTGAGGATGATGACGGCGTGCTCTCCTGCCCATTGCGACATCCCGTCGATGCGGTGGGTGCCGAAGTCCTCCTCGATGACGATGACGCCGGCCGACTCGAGCCAGCGGATGAGGTTCCGTACAGGACCGATCGGCATCCGCCAGGCGGCGCGGAGCATTGCCGCGGCCTGATCGGGACCATGTTCGTCAGGATCGACTTGGATAACGTGATTCTGTAGCTGCAACGGCACCCGCTCCAGCAGGTACGAGGAGTGCATCCGCAGCGTATTCAGGCGGGCTTCGACGCGTTTCCAGTCCGAGGGCTTGGTGGTCTTCTGCCGGCGCATGTGCGCGTCGGCCGCGATCGCGCCGTGCATTCGGAACTCGTGCCGGAGGAACTCCGCGGTGACACCGAGTGCTTCTCCGAGCTTCTCGAGCATCTCGTCATCAGGCTCGCGCAGATCGTTCTCGTACCTGGAGAGAGCGGCCTGAGTGATGCCGAGGCGTGTGGCGAGCTCTTCTTGGGTGATGTCTGCGGCGCGCCGGAGAACGAGGATGACGTCGCCGACTCTGCGGCTCATGACCCGGACTCCTCCTCGGCCTCGCGAATGACGCCGCTGAGGTCGATCTCGGGCAGGTCGGGCGCGACCGGCGTCCAGGAGAACCCGGATGCGTTGCCGGCGTCTCGGCGAAGCTGGATCGCCCAGATGGGGTTGTCCTTGCCGTCGCGGAAGGACAGGATTGCGTCTCCGACGGCGCGCAGGTCAGCGTCCCAGTAGTAGCCGAGGGCGAGGCTGAAGGACTCGAGTCCTTCGAGGGTGAGGATGCTGTTGGACCAGAATGCGCTCGACGCCTCGGTCGGATAGGCGGAGATGCGGTCGCCCGGGTGGTGCCGCTTGATGCGGATGAGATAGGTGGTTCCGCTGCGCAGTTCACGGACTGGCTCGCGGTCGTTGACGTGGATGCCCTCCATCCCGTCGACGACCCGGACCAGTCGGTCCCAAATCCGTTCGTGTAGGAAGTTCGCGGTGAAGCGGCCGGTGAAGCTCGGGAACCAGCCTGGCTGCCACTGCTTGAACGCGGCGAAGTCAGCGCGTGCCCCGTCGACCGCGTCGATGAACGCGTGCACGAAGCTGCCGCCCAGGTCGCCGAGGACCTGATCGCTGTCCGGATATCCAGATGAAATCATGCCAGAAAATATACCATCTCCGGCGAGCGTGATGCTACGCCAAACTGTGATTCACCGTGCTCGATCACGGAGCAGCTCTTGAAGGTTTGATGTCGAGGGCGCGTAGAACCGAATCAGGGAGCAGTGAATGGTAGGTCGATCGGTCGAAGAGTTAAGCGCCGAGTTCACAGACCCGGAATGGCGCGAGAAGTTCGCCGAGTTCAGTGACTTGATGGAACTCCTCGGTGACTGCATCATCAGCGACTCATATGTCGTTCCCGACGAGGTCAACGCAGCGATCAAGCTCACCGAATCTGGTCACGCCGTGCTCGACCGTCTCACTCGCAAAGACAAGGTCAACGCCAAAGACGCCCGACTGATGTGCGCACTGACACTAGGACACGTCGAGCTGTTTGTTGACATAGACGCCACCGACCTTGATCGGCTGGTAGCCGTGCTCCACAAGGAGCTTCTCGGACGGGAGATCCAGTTTCCCTTCGTGTGGGGCCGGGATCTCTATGACCTGTACGCGTCTACCTACGAGCAGGAGAAGGACGTTCTGACGAATGAAGAGACGCTCAAGCTGTTGCGGGATCTCCCGCCAGGCGTAGCGCAGTATGGTCCCTTCACTATCGGCCCATTCGGACTGCGCCGGTCGCTCAGCAACCGCGGTATCCACGGTCGGCGCCGAGTCGCCGCCTATCACTGTGCCGTGCCGAGCTGTCACGCCATCCACCCCGTCATGCTGCAAACCGGCCAGGGTGCGGCCATTAACCGGGATCGTGAAAAGCTCGGAGATTACCTTCAGCAGGATGCGAACGACCCGTCCGACTGGTGGGCATTTGCAGACAGCCTCAGTGGCTCAGCCGATGCTCGGTATGGCGATCAGCAGGTCGGAGTTCTTCTCCCGCTCATCGGCGACGTGCTCTCCGACCGGGAGCTTCGCAGTCTTGTTGTCGAGGTCCTCGAAACCAAGAGTGGGCAGCTTCGGGATGCTGTCTCGGAGTTCGCAGCAGTCAAGAGCGCAAGCGAATTCGTCGACCAGAGGTCGAGGGCCGAACTTCTGCAGCTCTGTTTGATCGCCAACGAGCGGGCCGTTCAGGTAGCCCTAGACAAGCTCGTTCGGAAAGGGACGATCGTCGTTCCGCGTGGTGATGTTCGCCGGCCAGTCATTAACCACCAGATTCGCTCGGGTGCCTTTCACTTGCGGGCGGAGCTCGGCATTCACGGGACGCGGTTCGTGTCCGACGACCCAGGACTGGCGATACTGCGTGAGCGGCGGCTCCTCAACAAGCTCTACCTGCGTGATGAGGCATCGGATGTCCAGGAGCTGGAGTGGCAGCTTCGCGGCGTTGATGTCGAAGACCTGGACGAGAAGCTCGAGAGATACTTCCGTACCAAGACACCACAGGAATCGCTCGAGCGGCTCGTCCTGGCTCGCAAGATCAACGTGGTGACTGCCTGTCACGAGGTCGGCATCGACGATGCGGATGGGCTCAAAGACGAGCAGCTGATCGAAGCGATTCTTTGGAAGCTGGGCTTCCCGATTGACGTTGATGAAGATCCCCATGCGTCATTCTGGCTGCGGCATCAGCAGCTCTCTGCGCTTGCGCAGTCCTCAACGATGGGTAACTCCGAGCGTTTCCTCGAGATCGCGAACCCATATTTCACCGGACTTGAAGGGATTCTCCTCGATTCGCTCGCCTACACGGCATGGGCACTCATGTCAGATCACACGCGAAGTCTCCGACCGTTCTCCTACGACGACGGAACGGACCGTGAGGCAGGGCTGGTGTTGCTGCAGAGCATTGCAGATCAGGAGGGAGGGGACAGCACCTTCACGCCGGACTTCGTGTCTGAGAAGGTTGAGCTTCGTAATCTGGTCGAGAGCTTCAGACGGCTAGCGAAGCACCTCGAATCGTGTCGGTCGGAAACCGAGAAATACACGCGCCCGAGACCTGAGTTCCCGGACTATGACGGCAAGACTTCCCTCAAGAGCTTCGTGCTTCGCTCCACGCTCCCGTTCATTGATCTATCGCGACCGAGTCAGGATCGCATCATCGCTGGACTGCACTCAATCTCTGAGGTCATGGTCGCGGCCGATGTCTTCTCGGTTCGGAACGACTACGCGCACTACCGGAGAAATGCCCCGGATATCGCCAAGGTTGAGAGTGCGCTGGAGGCCATTGGGCGAAGTATCACGCGTCTGGAGCATCTCGGGTTCTGCCGAATCGTGTTCGTGCCCGCCGCCGTCAAGAGCGACCGATGGGGTCACGCGCGACACGAGTTCATCGGGCCGCGAAGCTACGAGCACGTATTCTCGAGGCCGACGACGCTGGACTGGATGGGACTGCCTGGACTCGATGAGCCGCAGTATCTGATGCGCGCGGCGAGCTTCGACGACCCGAACGAGGTGCTGCGGTTCACTCGCCGCCACAACAGCGACTTTTCCTCGGATTGGTCCGATTTCCCCAAGCGACGCAGGAGCGGCCCTGGAGTCAAGTCCGCCGATGGCAGCCCCTCGTACAAGGAGGATGTCGAGGTTTCTGCCGAGTGAGTGTCGGCGTAGCGTTTGTTGTCGGACGGGAGTCGGTGTGGAAGGGCACTGCTGTGTGACTCGTCGGCGCAGCCGCGTTGAGACGAGCCCGTCGCTGGCACTCGGTTCGGACGGCCGGAGTGGCTCAACTCGCGTTTGACAATCCGGCGCGTCGAATGGTGCTCTCGCTCACGCCGTACTCGACTGCGAGCTCACCCACCATTGAGCCATCCTGTCGCCGCTTGCGGATGTCTTCTTTGTCATCGTCGGTGAGGAGTTTGACCTTGGCTCCCGTGATCGGAACGTGATTGCGCTTGAGGACGTCCCGGATGGTGTTGCGCCTGACCTTGTAGCGTTCAGCGAGTTCGTAGGTGGATGCTCCGGCCTGGTAGTCATCGACGATGAGCTTCACGACTGACCGGTGCAGTGCGTTCGGCTGGGGGAGTAGCCGGCTATCGGGGGACCGCTTCGAGGATCGAGCAGAGCCCAGAAGTTCGCGTATTTCCGCGGTTCTGCGTGAATTATTGCAGTAGTTTCGCAGCACGCCGACCGAGAGGTACCGGAAACTCAAGGGTTTCCGGGATTTTTTCTGTAGGTAGATGTGATCCGGTCGTCGAAAACCCATCTTTTTGACCTCCCCACGCCGTTCCGCCGCTGCTGTGCTCCGGTAGCCGGCCGACCACTTTGGTTGTCTCCGGTTCGTGCGGGGGAGTGCAGCGCACCTGTTCGGTATGGACACCGACCACACCGCCGCAGACAACCCCTGGGGGCTGGAGCCCCTGCTCGACGTGGACGAACTCGCCGCCTATCTGCGCGTGCCGATCTCCACCGTCTACGACTGGCGGACCCGGGGCCTCGGCCCACGCGCCTACCGCTTCGGGAAGCATCTGAAGTTCGCGGCGTCCGACGTGCGGGTCTGGATCGAGCAGCAACGCGATCCCGAACCACCTTCATCGTCGGACGGGAGGTGATCCGATGAGCCGGCAGCGCCTGACCATCGGCACTTTCGGCGACATCGGCTTCTTGTCCGCCTCCGGTGGCCCCGAAACTGCGGCGCGCGTCATGGCGCGGCTGACAGTTCGACGACGCAGTCGGGTGATCGTAAAAAGCCCGGTCAAGTGGCATATTTGGGGCGGAAAATATAGGGGGGATTGCAGCGAATGCCACATGGGATCTATGACCCTCGTATTGGGCTGTTCTGTTGGCCGTGTGGACGTATGTTTTTCCGGCGTGGGCGTGTCGGCTATGCCTTTCTGACGGCGGGTGGGTTCCAGCGTCCGTCGAGGGCTTCGGGTGCTGGCGCGTAGAGCCTCATGTTGATGCCGAGTGGGCCTAGGGGTGCCGGGAGCCAGTTCGGTTCGCGGTCGGGGCCGGGGTTCGTGTGCTGGATGTAGATGTCGAGGGAACCATCGGGGTTGTAGGTGAGGGGGTTGCGGTCGCCGATCGCGAACCTGTCGAGCTCGTTCGCTGCTTGGAATCCCTCGGCGTCGTACATGGTGACCGACCAGAACGCTGCCACTGGAGGAAGTCGATCGGCGTCGAAGTGCAGGACGTAGTCGCGGTCACCGACGACCGGGTCGCCGTCGGCGTCATCGACGAGCAGCGGAT
This sequence comes from Compostimonas suwonensis, assembly GCF_002797855.1. GTDB lineage: Bacteria > Actinomycetota > Actinomycetes > Actinomycetales > Microbacteriaceae > Compostimonas > Compostimonas suwonensis. Next base: position 818,498 of record NZ_PGFB01000002.1, on the reverse strand, counting down.
AGATGGCGTCCTCGGGTGGGTTCGCGCCCAGCCCGGCGAGGGTGACTCCTGCGCGGGTGAAGTAGTCGTTGCCGTAGACACCGGTGGTATCGGAGAAGTTGGTCCACCCGTTCGTCGCGGTTCCCATCGTCGGGATCGAGTCAATCAGCGTGTGTAGGGCGTCGGATGCGCCCGCTTGGATCTGCTCTCGCTGGCCAAGGTCGAACCGGTCGGCGTTGAACGATCGTCCGGGAATGATTCCGAGGTTGGCGATCCGCGCGAGGATCGAGAAGTCCGTTGCGTGGGGTCGGGTGGTCTTCAGCGCTTCCGCTGCGTAGGTGAAGAACTCGAACGCATCCATCCGGTTTGCGATCGTGAGTGCCTCGGTCTGCGAGTCATGGTCCGGGTCGATGACGTGCGGCGGCGACGCCACGAGGGGAGTGAGCGAGAGTCCGTCCTGCACGGCGTGCACCGCCGCGTAATCGCTGGGGCCGTTGGTCTGGATACGACCGATGATCCACCCGTACGACGTCGGGGAGGCGATCACCGTCACGCCCTCTGGTAGGGGACCGGCATAGCCCGGACCCACTAGCACGTACTCCTGCGCGCCGGTGCCGGTGGTTCGCTTGCCCACGGTCGCAAACACATCGGTCCACATGTCCAGCATCGGCAGCATGTAGTAGCGGTCGTCCGTGTCCGGCACGCGCAGGAGCACGGGTCCGCTCGTCAAATCGAACCACGCGTTCGCGTAGAGCGTGTCGAAGTTGGGCCGCACCACGGCGCGGAAGTCGGCCGGGGGAAATGTCCGCAGGTGGTGGAACTCGTTCGCCGGCCCGAACCCCGGTCGAGCATCCGCTTCGAGATTGATGACCTGCTGCCTGGATATCTCCATCGTCACCAAAGGATAGAGGTACATGTATGCCTCGCGACTCAGGGTGCGCAGGTCGTCAGCCAGGATGCTCACAGTTCTCTCCGTCTTCCGACGGAACCGTGAGTCGGTTCTGAGCAAGGATCCCGCCTCGCCTGACTCTACAGGGGCGGTGCTCAGTCGTGCGAGCAGGGTGGCGAGTGGGTGCGCCCGGAGGGATCCGCTCGGGATGTGGTGCGATTCAACTTCGACACGCTCTACTCGTTCGCCTGGGTGGACGTGGCTGCGGAGCCGGTTGTGATCTCTGTTCCTGATTCCGGCGGCAGGTTCTACCTGACGCCGATGCTGGACATGTGGAGTGACGTCTTCGCGGTGCCCGCCACCCGAACCACCGGTGGGATCGGATGAAGGCGATCGGTCTCGTCGTCGGTGAGTCGTTCGACGCCGACCAGCTCGCCCGGAGGTTCGCGACGCGATCAACGAAGGTGCTGTTTCGGCGCTGAAAGACATGGTCGCCTCGACCACGGATGGGAGCCTCGGCACGTGGTCGGGAACGTGGATGACCATCCAGGGCGGCACCTATGGGACCGACTACCGTAGGCGCGCGATGGTCGCGATGGCCGGCCTGGGCTGCAACCTCCCCGAGGACGCCCTTTACCCTGGCACCGCCGTCGATGGGACTGGGGAACTCTTGACCGGGGCGCACAAGTATGTCCTCCGCTTCGAGGCGGGAGAACTTCCGCAGGCGGATGCGTTCTGGTCACTGACTATGTACGACGCGGCCGGGTTCCAAGTCCCGAACCCCATCGACCGGTTCGCGATCGGCGATCGCGACGACCTCCGATTCGGTGAGGACGGATCGCTGGAACTGTACATCCAGACGGACACGCCAGGCCCGGAACGAGAATCGAACTGGCTACCCACACCCGCCGTGGTATTCCAGCCCATGCTGCGCATCTACTCTCCGAAGCCGGAGGCCCTGCGCCGGGGAATCACACTTCCCGCCATCCAACGCGTGGCCTAATCCCTCACCGAACCAGCGACAAGCCAGGCGGTCAGCCCTGCGAGTCTTCGCGGACCGGCCATATCACATGGAATCTCTGACGCCAGTAATCCTGGCTTCGAACACCCTGACCGGTGGCGCGTGCTGAACCCGCACAGCTAGTTTTCGCTCAGGTGGCGGTGTATCCGCCGTCCGCGGCAAGGATGGAGCCGGTGATATAGCTCGCAGCGGGGGAAGCGAGGAATGCGTATGGGGCGGCGATCTCGTCGGTGCTCCCGCGGCGACGCAGTGGCGTGAAGGTGTTGATGCGCTGGTCGGACTCGGGGTCGTCGTGGGCGGTGACGCCGTTCATGATGTTCGCGACGTAACCGGGTGCGACGGCGTTGACACGGATGCCGTGTTCGGCCCATTCGGCGGCGAGGGTGCGCACGAGCTGATTGATGCCGCCCTTGCTTGCTGCATACGGCGCGAGTGTTGGGATGCCGACGCTCCCGGCGATGGACGAGGTGAAGGTGATCGACCCGGGCTGCCCGGTCGTGAGCCAGTGACGGGCTGCGGCCTGGGCCGGTTGGAACGCGCCGCGGAGGTTCACGGTGAGGACGCGATCCCATTCCCCGGGGGTGTAGTCGATCGCGGGTTTGATGATGTCGATCCCTGCGTTGCACACCAGATGATCCATGCGTCCGAATGCCTGCACGGCGGCATCAACGAGTCGTGCGGTCACCGCCGGGTCGGTGACATCGCCGGCCAGGGGTGCGACGCGTGTGGCGTCGCCGATCTGCTCGCCGAGCGCTCGTGCGGCGTCTTCCGTCTCACGGGCATCGAAACCGTTGACGACGACCGACGCACCTTGGTTCAGCAGGGTGCGCGCGATCGCGAACCCGATCCCACGGCTGGAGCCGGTCACGATGGCGGTCGTCCCGGTGAGGTCGAAGAGGTCAGTCATCGCGTGGGCTCCTTGATTGTCGTGTCCTGTTGTTGATAGCAGGGTTCTTGGTGCTGCGGGCGCGTGCGTGACGCACCAAGCGGTCATGGCTGGGAGGGCCGGGTGTCGGTCCAGACGATGATGAGCTTGCGTTCGGCGAACAGCCACGCACCGTTCTGCTTGGTGTAGGTGTCTTCGTAGCGGATCGACATCAGGATGAGCTTCCGGCCATCCTCGGCGTCGAGGAGGTGATGGGCCAGACAGTAGCCCTCGCCGGTCGCGCTCACCGTCCACGGCGATGGTGAACTGGCCGTTGAAGTGAGTCGTCGCCACGTATTGCGACAGACCAGAGAAGCCCTCGACGTGCTGCTCACGGGTGGTGAGGACCTGCACCGGCTCACCGGGCTCGCCCATATAGACCAGGGTCCGGGCATCAGAGGTGAACAGGTCCGCCTGCGCCTCAGGTTGCCGGAAGTCGGCGCAGTGCGCATAAGCGTCGATCAGCTCGCGGATCGCGAGACGATCGGCAGCTTCCTCTGGGGTGATGGTCGTATGGATGCTCATGTGCACTCCTCCTGGTTCGCCGTTTCCATTGCGCCGACTGGGCTGGTAGACCGATGGCACACATCATCATCCTAATGCATGCATCAATGTATCTATGAAGTAGGGTGAGCGTGTGACGAGTCGAATGGAGTTGCCCTGGGAGGGCGAGCAGGCCGGCCCCGTTGCTGCGCGGATCGCCGCGCGAGCGGCGCAACGCATCGCGGAGGGGGCGTTACCGCCTGGTGAGGTGTTGACGGAGGCGATCCTCGCAGAGGGTGCGAGCGCGAGTCGCACCCCTGCGAGGGAGGCGATGCTGCAGCTGGAGGCGTGGGGGCTGGTGCGGTTGATGCCGAAGAAAGGCGCTCTCATCACAACGGTGTCTCCGGCCGAACGACGCGATCTTCTGGATGTGCGGACTACATGGGAGATCCGCTCGGTCCAGGTGATCAACGAACAGCCCGAGAGCCGACAGACCCTCGTCGACGCCTTGCACGCGATGATCACCTCCCAGCAGGCTGCCCTGGACGAGGGCGACCAACTCGGGTTCGCGTCGCACGATTTCGCTTTCCATCGTCGCATCATCGAAGCGGGCCAGAACGGCGTCGTGAACACGCTGATGGACCAGCTCGGGCCACGATTCGCACGGCTGACCTACATGGCGATCGACGGGAACCTTCGCGCGGCCGCCGTGTTCCGAGACGAGCATGAGCGACTGGTCGAGTTCATTGCCGCAGGAGATGCCGCAGGGTTCGCCGCCGCCGTCAGAGCGCATGTGACAGCCGGGCACTTCCCGTCGAGTGCCTGGTGAGCCGCCTGCCGCTGTGGGTGCGAGTCGCGCCCACAGTGTTCGTGCTGGCGTGGGGTGGGAACCACTTCACGCCGCTTCTGCACCTCTACGAGAACCTCGACCACTACTCGCCCTGGCAGGCGAACCTGCTCCTGGGTATGTACGTGTTCGGGCTGATCCCCGCCCTTCTGATCGCCGCCGCCATCTCCGACCAGCACGGCCGCAAACCCGTCCTCATCGCAGGGCTCATCGCCGGTGTCGCCGGTAGCGCACTCCTCGCGCTCGGACTGCACGACTTCGTGCTGCTGTGCGCCGGCCGGGCACTCGCAGGCGTAGGCGTCGGGGTGGCGATGTCCGTCGGCACGAGCTGGATCAAGGAGCTCTCGACGCCTCCGTTCGACCCCGCATCGCCCGCAGGGGCCGGCGCTCGGCGCCCGTCCTTGACCCTGACGCTCGGATTCGGCATCGGTGCTGCCGTGACGGGGCTGCTCGCCCAATGGGCCCCGGCCCCGGGACAAGTTCCGTACCTCGTGCACATGGTTCTCGGCGTTCTCTGCTTCGCCCCACTGTTGCGGGCCCCAGAAACCCTCGGACCCGAGAAGCGGGCGACAGGCCCGTGGTGGCGCGACCTGCGGGTCCCCGCCGTTGGTCATGCCCGGTTCACCGGGCTGGTGATCCCGGCCGCACCGTGGGTGTTCGCCGCCGCAGGCGTCGCCTACGCGATCATGCCCGCCATCGCCGCGCCGAAACTCGGTGAGTGGACCACCCTCTACGCCACCATGCTCACGGTCCTGACCCTCGGTTCTGGCGCACTCGTCCAACCCTTCGTCGCCCGCATCGACACCCGCACCCGCGGACGCGCACTCGCCATCGGGCTCGCGCTCATGACCCTTGGCATGGCCCTCGCCGTCATCGCCAGTATCATCGCCGAACCCGCTTTCGCCCTCGCGGTCGCGATCGTGCTCGGTCTCGCATACGGCATCGCCGTCGTCGCAGGACTCGCCCACGTGCAAGCCATCGCCACCGACCGAGACCTCGCCGGCCTCACCGGCGTCTACTACTCACTGGCCTACTCCGGGTTCCTCCTCCCCACCCTCCTCGCAGCGCTCCTCCCCATCACCCCGTACGCGATCTCACTGGCGGCCGTCACCCTCGCCTGCGCGGCGTGCCTCGCACTCGTAACAGTGCGAACCTCGAGGAACCGGCTCGATGGATGACGTTCGCCCCCGCGCCGTAGTTTCATCGCCACGCTGGTGACTTCTGAGTCGGTCTGACTTTCCTATTGGGAGCCTTGTCTGTGATGTCCCGAGAGGTCACGTCTCTTAGCTGAAGAACGGAAGGAAAGTCAGGCCGATTCACAAAGCCAGCAAAGCGATGACTGACCATGACCCAGCCAAAATCATCTTCAGCGGTGCCGAGGCCAGCTGATGATGGCGACGAGCATCGGTGGGGCCTGACGTCACGAACCGCTTGATTGGCATCCACGTGTTCCCGCAGGTCGCGATCTCGGTTCATCGTCTGGCTGCCCGGTAGAGCTCGGCCATTGCTGTGAGTCATCGCGAGTGGGCAATACCACATGCAATCTCTGACGCCAGTACGAGGGTGGCCCGCCGAGGTTTCGTGGCGAGTGCTGCACTCGCTCATTGACCTGATCCCGATGACGGCGCAGAACGCTTTCTCGGGCAATCTTGCTCCGGCGTTCGAGGCGGAGCACGAGGCTCGCACATCGTTCACCCTTGCGCGGATGGGACTCTACAAGCAGGCGCTCGTCTCGCTCCGAAGCGTTCTCGAACTCGAAACGGCAAGGTCAGGGTTGCTTTCCGCGCGGCATATCTGTCACCTGTTAGATTGGTTCGGCATCGGGCTGTCGGTTGCCGAAGGCTGACAACGGTGCTGGAAATAGAACCGGAGGAGACTTATGGCGATGCTGTTGCCTGCCATTCCTGGCTTTTATCCTGATCCGAGCATCTGCCGGGTGGGCGAGTCGTTCTTCATCGCGAACTCGACATTCCAGTACTTGCCCGGCGTTCCGGTGCACGAGAGCACGGATCTTCGGACGTGGCGTTTGGTAGCGAATGCGTTCTCTCGGCCGGAGCAGCTGGATTTGAGCGGGGCTCCCTCGAACGCGGGCATTTACGCGCCAACCATCCGTCATCGTGATGGCCGGTTCTTCGTGGTCACCAGTGACCTGCTCTCTGCTCGCGAGGGGCATCTCATCGTGCATGCCGAGGAAGCGGCGGGGCCGTGGAGTGTCCCGGTGCGCGCATCCGGCGCGATCGGTATCGACCCGGACTTGTTCTGGGACGAGGACGGCACCTGCTATCTGACGTGGAAGGGTGTCTCTGACACTGGACTATCCGGGATCTTGTCGTCTGCCATCGACCCACTGACAGGCGAGCGTCGCGGGGAGGTGCGGCAACTATGGCAGGGCACCGGTGTTCTGACTGACCCGGAAGGGCCTCACCTGTACCGTCGCGACGGGTTCTACTACTGTCTGCTCGCGGAGGGCGGTACGACGAGGACACATTCCGTGACGATTGCACGCGCGAAGAGCTTGGACGGCCCGTGGGAGGACTGCCCCAGCAATCCGATCTTCACCCATCGGGGAACGGCGTCCTCTGTGCAGAACGTGGGTCACGCTGATCTGGTCGAGAACGCCGACGGGACGTGGGCTGCGGTTTATCTGGGGGTCCGCCCACGCGGATTCGTCCCGAAGTTCCATGTCAACGGTCGTGAGACCTTCGTTGCTGACGTGCGTTGGGTGGAAGGGTGGCCGGTGTTCGATGACGCACGGGAAGCGGCCGTCTTCGAGACCGATTTCGTCGATGGGTTCAACTCTGCGGAGTTGGATGGTCGTTGGATTTCGCATGGCGGTGCTCAGTGGTCCGCCACCAGTCCCGTTGAGGAGGGGCTGTCGATCCGCCCGGTCGATCGGAACGAGTACCTGCCGGCGTTGAGTGTTCGGGCGCGTGACGAGTATTGGAACGTGGTTGCCGAGGTCACCGGTGCCGGGGCGCTACAGGTTCACATGGACACGGACAACTGGGCGGAGATCGCGCTGGCCGACGGCACGGCGTCCGTCACACTGTCATCGGTGGGTCTGCGCCACACGCTCGCGTCCGTTCCGGTAGATGCGACCGTCTCCGCTCTGCATGTGAGCGCGCAGGAGTGGACCCCAGAAATGGGGTTCAACAGCGGGCCGGATCAGCTCGTGTTTTCGGTGGGCACGGCGGACGGGCCGGTCGAGGTGGCTCGCTTCGACGGGCGATTGTTGTCCACCGAGGTGACCGCGGGGTTCACTGGTCGAGTTGTCGGTGTGCGGACGCTTGGTGGCAGCTGTGTTCTTCATCGCTTCAGCTACGAACCGATTGCACCGGCCGGCGATGGGGACGCCGCGGAGAACCCCTTCAAGGCGTAGGCGCACACGGGCTGCGTTCGTTTCGCACGTTGCCCGTTGGTCTCAAACGGTGCTGGCGACCCGCAGGGGAATGGCCAACGTCAGGGCAGGATCATCGATGATGGCTTGCCTCGCAGCGGTTCGGAGCGCGACATCCAGTCGGTACAGGTCGGTCGCCGGTACCTCAGCGGTGAACCTCACGGTCACGGCGCTGCCGTCGAACGCGACTACTCCCACACACTCTGGCGAGGCGGAAGGGGTATCCGATGGAAGCTGTTGCGCGAGGGTGTCAACGATCGCTGAAGTGACTATCTTCGTGGCAAGTGAGATCTCGGTGTCTGGTGTCAGAGGGATGTCGAGGACGACCCTCCGCCAGGATCGGGTGCCGTTGCCGATTCTGACGATCTCGCCATTGCGAATCGACCAGAGCATCCCGGTCAGATCTCGTACTTGCGTGACTCGGATACCGACGCTCTCCACGACTCCGGTCGCCATGCCGGCATCGACAAGATCGCCGACATCCAGCTGATCCTCGAAGACCATGAACAGTCCCGCCATCACGTCTTTGATCACATTCTGTGCACCGAAGGTCAGCACTGCCGCGAGCACACCTGCGGACGCGAGAAGCGCAGTCAGATTCACACCGAGCAGGCCCAAGATCACCATCACAGCGATCGCGACCTGAGTCCAGATGACGATGTTGACCGCAACGGTGCTCGCCGTGCGCGCCCGTCGCACGAGCTGCTCGTGTGCGGCCACACCGCGAGCATCGTCCTTGCCGCGCGTTCCAGTCCGGCGAACCAGGCGCGCCGTCGCTCTGCGAATCACTGCCACCAAAACGATCGTGTTCACCGTGACCAAGAAGCAGACAAACGCGATAAGAAGTGGCACGCGATAGGCGTTGAGAAAGCCCATCAGGTCATTCCACACTGTTACTGACCATCCCTTCCCCACCGCATCGATGCGGCAATCTCCGACTTATCTGTCAGGTGACAGATTATCGGGGTGGGACGTATCGCTCGTCGTGTCCGGCGCGGGCAGTTCATGCTTGTGTCGGCGCTCGAGCGTGCCGAAGACGTGATCGCGGCTGGCGACCCATTCGTTCCACCGATCAACGGGCTCCAAGTCCCGCAACCACCGTGACCTCAACGCGTCCGCGAGCAACGACAGCATCGTCAACGCCGCATCGGGATCCTCGAAGTCTCGCTCCGCCAAACGACGGGTGATCGGCAGCGGCTGGATCGCTGATCGCGGGTAGATCCCGTGCGCCGGGTGACCCGGCGCCAACGACTCCGCCTCGAGGGCATCGAAGTTGCGGGTCTCCGCAGCCTTGTCCGTGTAGTAGAAGCGGATGAGCGCATCCGCGAGCATTTGCAGAGTCAATCCGTCGCCTGCTTCACGCACGATCTCCGCAATCGCCTCACGTCCGATCCGCGCGCGCTCCTCCACCACCGCGCGGAGCAAATCACGGAGAGTCGGAAAGTGATGCATCAGCCCAGGAGCCGACATCTCGCATCGCCGCGCCACTGATCGAAGACTCAAACCGTGCGGCCCGTCCTCCGCAATGAGGCGCATCGTCGTATCGATGATCTCCGCCCGCCGCACATCCGGTGCCAACCTTCGACTCATCGCACCCCCCCCAACGCGTCAAACTGCAGTAACAGCGATTCTCGCAGCACCTGACATCGCCAGCAGCGAAGACCACGCTGCTGGCACCACAACGGGACCCTTGGCCCGACATGGTCGAGGGGTTCAGATGTTTCTCGCTGCTCATCGCGGCCTCCCGAAGGTGTGCGTTCATCCGCGCCGTGGCGTTCTGCAACGCTGTGTTGTCGGTGTGAAGGTACGCACGCGTCGTCTCGACCGATGCATGCCCGAGGATGTCGCTCACGACGTCGATCGGGACGCAGGCGTTCGCGAACTACGTGGCGTCCGCATGTCGGAGGTCGTGACGGCGCAACCCTGGCAACCCCAGCGATGCACCATTTCGCCCCAAGCGGTTGCGTCACGCAATGCGACGGTGGTGACGATGATGGGCGCGCGGCGCGCCCTGCGGCTCTGCGGAGGCTCGACGCTCAGGCCGCCAGCGCCTGGAAAGCGCCGGGAAAGCACTGCCGCTCGATCGTGACCACATTGTTCGCCCAATCGACGTCACCGCCGACGAACCCGCCACTTCCGAACTGCGCGCGGCGAGGAACACGCTGAGCATAACTTCGGTAGGTCGTCCTGGAATCCTTCATTGCGGGTGTCCGGAGCAGGGCGTCCGCGATCACCGACGGCACGTCACGCCGAACAGTGTGTCGTGCTCACCTAGCCAGAATTCGCGGGGGGAGGGCTGTTCCGGGGTCCTGGGAGGGTCCCCTGTCTCTGATGCGGGTCGATCTACCGTGGAGTCATGGATATCACTTCTCGTTCGGTTTTCATGGTCGGTGGGACCTCGGGCATCGGCCTTGAGCTGGCCCATCGCTTCCAAGCGGCTGGCAGCACCGTTGTCGTCGGTGGCCGCCGCACCGAGGTGCTCGCTCAACTCTCTGACGAAGGTCTCGATGCTGTCGAGATCGATGTCACCGACCCCGCCTCGGTCATCCGGGCGCGCGATGAGGCGCTGAGGCTGCATCCCGATCTCGACACGGTTGTCACCATGTCGGGCACGGGGGCTCCGGAGGACCTTCGGGACCCCTCCCACTTCGCTGCCGCTCAAATCATTGTCGACGTCAATCTGCTGGGTACGATCAGGGTCATCGACGCGTTCACCCCGCATCTGATAGGACGCCGCGGCGGGACGTTCATCACGGTGAGTTCGGGGATCGGCTTCCTCCCGTTCCCGGTCATGCCTACCTACGCCGCGTCCAAGGCCGCGGTTCATGCCTACAGCGAAGCGTTGCGTGCGCAGCTGGATGGCACTGGCGTCGAGGTCGCGGAACTCGTGCCGCCTGCCGTGGCGACACGGATCGGAAGCAGCAATCCCCACGCCTTGGCCTTGGACGCGTTCGGCGCTGAGGTCATGGACCTCCTCGGGCAGAACCCGACCCCGCATGAGATCCTCGTGCAGGCGGTGCTCATGCACCGCTGGGCCGAACGCGACGGAACCTACCACGAACTCGTCGCGCAACGCTCGCAGGCCCTCGCGATGCTGCCTGACCGCGCCCAGGGCTAACGTTTCTGTCATGAGCGATGGCACGGAGGCGAACCGGCTCGGGGCGTACTTGCGTGCCCGGCGCGGTCTGATCACTCCTGAACAGGTCGGCATCCCCCCGGGCGGGAACCGTAAGGTGCCCGGCTTGCGCCGCGAGGAGGTCGCGATGCTCGCGGGCGTCAGCGCCGACTACTACCTCCGTTTGGAACGTGGCCGCGACGCGCATCCATCACCGCAGGTGCTCGACGCTCTGGCCCGCGTACTCCGGCTTGACGAGGTCGAGCGGGACTACCTGCGCGGCCTCGTCGTCGACTCTCGACCCGTGCGCCGGCGTCGGATCCGTGAGCGGGTGCCGGATCGGCTGGATCAGCTGCTCGCCGCGGTCGGTGTGCCCGCGTTCGTCGAAGGCAGGACATTCGATGTCCTCGCTGTCAACGACCTCGCCACAGCGCTATCGCCCCGATTGCGTCCTGGCGAGAACCGGCTCCGCTCACTCCTGCTCGACCCTGAGGAACAGGCGTTCCACAAGGATTGGACCGCATCCGCGGCAGGCTTCATCGCCGCGTTCCGCGAGCAGATCGGTGACGACATCGGCGATCCCCGAGTCGTCGCACTGGTCGGGGAGCTCTCCCTCGCCAGCGGCCGCTTCCGCGAGCTGTGGGCCAGGCACGACGTGCGCATGCTCGAGGGTGGCACGACCACGGTGAATCATCCCGTGGTCGGCGAACTGAAACTACACCGCGACAAGCTTCCCATCGACGATGTCCTGCTTGTGCTCTACTACGCCGATGCCGGCAGTGAGAGCGCCGAAAAACTCGCCCTCCTCTCGTCCCTCATCCAACCGAACCAGACGTCATGACGACCCGGGCCCTCTCGGCCCATCTACGAGAGGCGGTCGAGGAGAGCTTGGGCAAGCGACGACGACAGAGCGAAGACTCCGGCGATTTCGATGACAGCGGAGCGAGTCATCGCGGGAATCCAGCAAGCGAGTCGACCGGGCTACCTGGCAGTCAAGGGGTTCGCAGGTTTAATCCTGTCAGCCCGACGAAGCGGGTCCGGCTGAGTCCTACTGCGATGTTTCGGTCGGCGTGTGTACGCGCGGGGAAGGGGAGGGGCGTGCTCGGTTCGGGTTCCGCGAACTCACGCGCGCTGACCCCATTCGCTTCGTGCGCGCAGTCGAATGGCGTATTCGTCATTCGGCCGTTTCGATGCTGACCTGGCACCCTCCGCGCCTCGCAGAACGGCACTCGCGTGTCTGTCGCTGGACCATTGCCTTCGCCATGAAGCACATTGGCGGTGCGCGGAATACCGCCGGCTCGGCGTATGCCGCGACCGTGGCGACGCCGGAACGCTGGGGCGTCAGGGCCCGACATGTTCGCGATGCGGGTCAGCGGTAGCCGACGGCGTCGAACGCGCGGTTCAGGATCGTCGCGAGCGGTTCGACGCCGTCTTGTTCGACCCATGTCTCGAGTGCGGCGTCGAAGCACGACAGTGCGCCGAACACCAGCGCCCGTGCTCGCGCGAGGTCCGACTGCCCGAGGGCGGGGATGAGGAACTCTGCCCATTCGCGGTGCTTCTGCAGGTTCCGAGCGCGTAGCGTGGGGGCGCTGAGCATCACGCGCATGCCGCGGAGCGAGCGGCCGTCGTCGTGCGCGGTGTTGCGGACGAGCGGCTCCAGGCTGCCTCGCAGTGCCGCCCATGGGTCGGCGAGATCCTGTCGTTCCAGTGCGTCACGGACCTGCGTGCCGTGCGTCTCGGCGTCGATGAGGACGGTCTCCTCCTTGGCGGAGAAGTAGCGGTGGAAGGTCCGTGGTGACGTCCCGGCAGCGGTCACGATGTCCTCGATGGTGACGTTCGCGAACCCGCGCTCGTCGAACAGTTCTACGGCGGTGGCGGCGATCTGGCGTCGCACGGCATCACGGGCGTGATCGCGCAGACTCGGTCGAGGGAGATCGGACATGCATTCATCCTAGCTCTCGTGTCAATGTTGGCAGAACCTGCCATGTATGGCCTAGACTGCCGATATGACGACACAACAACTGCGTAAGCGCCGACTCGGACAGCAAGGCCTCGAGGTCGCCGAGATCGGATTCGGGGCGATGGGGATCTCCATCGCCTACGGCGAGGGAGACGCGGCGGGCGGCACTGCCGCTATCCGCCGCGCATACGATCTCGGCGTGACCATGTTCGACACTGCCGAGATGTACGGGTGGGGCGAGAACGAACGAATCGTCGGGCAGGCCGTGAAGCCCTTCCGGAATGAGATCGTCATCGCGACCAAGTTCGGCTTCACCCACGACTACGGGGTCGACAGCAGGCCTGATCACATCCGCGAGGTCGTGGAGAACTCGCTGCGCTTCCTCGGCACCGACCATATCGATGTGCTCTACCAGCACCGTCCCGATCCCGGCGTGCCGATCGAAGACGTCGCCGGCACGGTCAAGGAGTTCATCGACGCCGGTACCGTGCGGTACTTCGGCATGAGCGAGGCGGGCGAGCAGGCCATCCGCCGCGCCCACGCCGTGCAGCCCGTGTCGATTCTGCAGACCGAGTACTCGCTGTTCGAGCGTGACGTCGAGGTGCTCTTCCCTGTGCTGCGCGAGCTCGGCATCGGATTCGTGCCGTACTCGCCGCTGGGTCGAGGGTTTCTCACGGGCACCGCGAAGCCGGCCGGCGAGTATGGCGAGGACGACATGCGCAGCCGCGACCCGCGCTGGCAGCCGGGCAACTTCGAGCACAACGTCGACGCCGTCCGGCAGCTGACCGCGCTGGCCGAGAGCAAGGGCGCGACCGTGTCGCAGCTCGCCCTCGCCTGGCTGCTCGCACAGGCGGACGACATCGTGCCGATCCCCGGAACCCGCAGCGCCGCTCGCGTGGCCGAGAACGTCGGCGCGGCGGACGTCGTGCTCACCGACGCCGACGTTGCCGAGATCGCGCGCATCCTTCCCCGCGGCGGCTTCGGCGCGCGATTCCCCGAAGGGCTCGTCCCCGAGTGGGAATGAGCGAGAGACGACGAGGAGCATGGACTATGACGACCTGGACCTCTGAGGAGCTCGACCGCATCGGCGGTGCGACCGAGCTGGGGCTCGCATCCGTGCGACGTGACGGAAGCCTTCGACGATTCGTGACCATCTGGGTCGTGCGCGTGGGCGACGATCTCTACGTCCGCTCCGGCTACGGTCGGGGCAGTAACTGGTTCAGCGGCGCGATGCAGCAGCTCGCCGGGCGCGTGCGCGCGGGCGGGATCGAGCGCGACGTGATCTTCGAGGAGCCTGGCTCGGGCGTCGATCGGGCCGTCGACACCGCCTACCATGCCAAGTACGACAGCCACGGCGCGACCAACCTCGACCCGATGCTCACCCGCACCGCCGCCGAAACCACCTTCCGGCTCCTTCCGGTGTAGGCCCGAGCCACGCAGACGAGAGCGGCGCTGGCAGGTGTCGACCACCTTTAGCCCCCTACTCGGTGGGGTTGCCGTGTGCGGCCTCGGAGACCGTCCGCCAGGCCTCCCAGCCGGCGATGCGCTGCTCGTACTCGGTGGTGGCCTGCTCGATCATGTTGCGGCCGAAGAAGATCCGCAGCGGCGGCTGGTCGGCGTCGACGACGGCGAGGATCGCCGCGCGCGTCGCGGACGGTACGCCGACCGCACCGGGGCGTATCCGTGCGGCGCGTGCGGCGCGGGCGGGCTCGTAGAAGTCCAGCGGCGCGGAGTGCGCGGCCGAGGCCCCGGACCAGTCGGTCGAGTAGTTGGCCGGTTCGATGAGGGTCACGTGCACGCCGAACGGGGCGAGCTCCAGCGCGAGCGCTTGGCTGAAGCCTTCGAGGCCCCATTTGGAGGCATGGTAGAGGCCGAGGTTGGCGTAGGCGTTGATGCCGCCGATAGACGACACCTGGATGATGTGGCCGGAGCCCCGCTCGCGCAGGTGCGGGACGACCGCCTTTGTGACCCAGAGCGCTCCGAACAGGTTCGTCTCGATCTGCGCGCGCGCCTCCTCCGCGGAGACCTCTTCGATGGCGCCGAACAGCCCGTAGCCGGCGTTGTTGACGACGACGTCGAGATGTCCGAAGCGCTCGATCGAGTGGGCGACCGCGACGTCGACGGCGGCCTTGTCGGTCACGTCGAGTCGCAGTGGCAGGACGGCGTCGCCATACTTCTCGACGAGGTCGCCGAGTGAGTCGACGTTGCGCGCGGTGGCCGCGACGCGGTCGCCGCGGTCGAGGGCGGCTTCGGTCCATTCGCGGCCGAAACCGCGCGAAGCGCCGGTGATGAACCAGGTCTTGGATGTGCGTTCCGTGGTGGTCATGAGGTTCTCCCTGCTATCGATGTCGTTCGTGATGCGGTGCGCCTCGCCTGTTTGGTGGGCGGGCATCGGTTATGCGAGTTGCTCGTTGTGGTCGGTGCGTGCTGCGATTCCGTCGCCGATCGGTAGGAGGCCGGCGAGTGCCGTCTGGGCGAGGGTGCGGGCGTGCTCGTCGGTCAAGGCGTAGTGGCCCGTGAGCCGACGGAAGACCAAAGGCCCGAAGAGGACGTCGATGACGTCGTCGATCGGGATCGAGGGGTCGGCGTCGCCGCGATCGATGCCACGCTGCCAGAGATCGGTGATCGCAGCGCGGCGGCCATCGAGGAAATACTTCCGGAAATAGGCGGCACCGGCCGGATCGTCGACGCAGGCCGCGATCAGCTGCGCGAACACGGCGCCGAGGTCGCTGTCGTAGAACGCGCTCACCCGCCGCACCTGCTCGCTCAGGTCCTCGCGGGTGGAGCCGGTGTCGGGCAGCGGCAGCGCCTCAGCCATCATCCGTCCGAACGCCTTCGCGGCTACCGCGGTACGCGAGGGCCAGTGCTTGTAGATGGTCGCTTTGCTCACCCCGGAACGCTGCGCGATCGCATCCACCGTCGCCGCGTTCAGCCCGCCCTCGCGCAGCAGCTCCTGCGTCGCGGCGATCACCTGCGCGTGGAGGCGGTCACTGCGCGCCCCGCGGGGACGATCCACGATCCCGTCTTCGGTGGCCGCGCTGTTCATCATCAGACGGCCTCGGTCAGCCGGTCGAATTCGGCCTCGGTCAGCGTGATCTCCGCGGCGCGAATGTTGTCCTCGAGGTGCGCGACGCTCGAGGTGCCGGGGATCGGCAGCATCGAAGGCGAGCGCTTCAGCAGCCAGGCCAGTGCGAGCTGCGAAGGCGTGGCGCCTTTCTCCCTGGCGATCGTGGCCAGCGGTCCGTCGCCCTGTGCCAGCGCCCCGGTCGCGAGCGGGAACCAGGGGATGAACCCGATGCCGTTGCGCGTCGAGTAGTCCAGCAGCGCCTCCGAGGAGCGGTTCGCCAGGTTGTACTCGTTCTGCACCGACACGATGGGGGCGATCTCTGATGCCGTCTCTACGTCGGCGATGGAGACCTCGGACAGGCCGATGTGGCGAATCGCGCCTTCGTCCTGCAGCGCCTTGAGCTCGCTGAGCTGATCCTCCAAGGGGACGGAGCGGTCGATGCGGTGCAGTTGGAACAGGTCGATGCGGTCGACGCCGAGCCTGCGAAGGCTGCCCTCTGCCTGCCTGCGCAGATATGCGGGGTTGCCGTTGACGCTCCACTGTCCGGGTCCCTGTCGGGTGAAACCCGCTTTCGTGGCGATGACGAGATCGCTGGCGTACGGGTGAAGAGCCTCCTTGACGAGTTCCTCGGCGACGTTCGGCCCGTAGGAGTCTGCGGTGTCGATGAAGTTCACGCCGAGCTCGACCGCGCGACGCAGCACGCGTATCGCCTCGTCGTGATCCTTCGGCGGGCCCCAGACGCCGGGACCGGCCAGCTGCATGGTGCCGAATCCGAGCCGGGTCGCGCTGAGGTCGCCTCCGAGGGCGAAGGTCCCGCTGTGCTGCGCGACCTGGTCCGCATCGCTCTCGCTCATACTCATATCTCCTCGATCGTGGTGTTGTCGTTGTCGGTGGGTCCTGATGTCAGGCTGAGGCCGCCTCGTCGAAGCCGGTCGAGACCGACACGTCGCGCCAGGCGTCGAGTTCGTGCTGAACGAAGCCGAGCTTGTCTTCCACGGCGGCGACGCAGTCCGCGCCCAGCTGGAGGCGCAGTGGTGCGGTGCCGGAGTCGATGGTCTCCACGATCACCTGCGCGGCCTTGATCGGGTCGCCGGGTTGGCCGTGGTTGACCTGTGAAGCGATCTCGCGCATCTGCCCTGCGGGGCCGTCGGCGTAGTCGTCGATCGCTGCCTCGACCCTGTGCAGGCTCGAGTCGTCGAGGAAGTCGGTGCGGAAGTAACCCGGCTCGATGAGCGTCACCTGCACGCCGAGGGGCTTCAGCTCGGTCGCCTGGGCTTCTGAAAGGCCTTCGATGGCGAATTTGGTCGAAGCGTAGACGCCCCAGCCCTGCGCGCCGACGAACCCGCCCACCGACGACAGGTTGACGATGTGTCCGGAACGCTGTGCCCGCAGTGCGGGGGTCACCGCGCGGGTGACGTTGAGCAGCCCGAAGACGTTGGTCTCATAGACGGCGCGGACCTCGGCGTCACTGGCCTCCTCGACGGCGCCGAGGAGGCCGCGGCCTGCGTTGTTGACGAGCACGTCGATGCGACCGAAGCGATCGAGCGCCGCAGCCGTCGCGGCCTTGGCCTGCGCCTCGTCGGTCACGTCCAGGGCGACCGCGAGCAGCTTCTCAGCCGCCTCGGGGAACCGTTCGGCGACCTGCTCGGGCTTGCGGGCGGTCGCGACGACCTGATGTCCGGCGGCAAGCGCCTTCTCGACGATCTCCGCACCGAGGCCACGGTTCGCGCCGGTGATGAACCACACACTCATGTGGGTATGTCCTCTCGATGTGCCGCCGCAGGCTCCTGCCGGGCAACTAACTAAACTGAACGACTAGTTCAGTTTAGAGCACGGATCAGATGTAGACAAGCCGTTGGAGCGTCTCGGTCATCCCGAGGCTGTCGCCCTCCTCGCCGGTCCTGCCCGCTGGGTCGACGGCCAGGCCATCTTCGCCAACGCCGCCGACCGGCTCCGTCGAGCGCAGGATTCTGGACGGATCCGCGCTGGAGCCGACGTCCTGGTCCTGCGGCGGGACACGATCAAGACCCATCGCGCGATCTTCTCCTTCGTCCTCGAAGTGCCCGAAGCCGATGCCTTCACGTGCTTGGCGGATCTTCTGCCGGGCGCCGCGAGGTTGGGGTGAACGCGGGACGGGCCCTGCCCGGTTGCTGCCGGTTCGGGTTCGGTAGCAGCCGGGCGCGGTGTATTCGCCGATGAGGGCCGACGAATGCGCTGGTCACATGAAGGAGCCGCCGTCGACGGCGATCGCCTGGCCATTGATGAACGCAGCGCCGGGCGAGGCGAGGAAGACCGCGACCGGGCCGATGTCGTCTGGGCGAGCCTGGCGACCGAAGGGGTTGAACGCGGCGTACTGGTCGATCGTCTCCTGCGGCAGGTCGCGGATGACCCCGGCACCTTCGACGACACCGGGAGTGATGAGGTTCGCGGTGATGCCGCGAGTGGCGACCTCGCGGGCGACGGCCTGGACCATGGGCTTAAGGGCGCCTTTGGTGGCGGAGTACAGCGATGCGCCGGCGGGTGCGTTGAGGGCGATCGTCGACCCGGTGGCGATGATCCGGCCGCCGTCCTCGACCGCCTTGGCGGCTTCCTGGAGGGTGTAGAAGGTGCCGCGGATGTTGACGTTCAGCAGCAGGTCGAGCTGGGCGTCGGTGGTCTCCAGGATGGGCGTGTCGATCAGCTCGACCCCCGCGTTGGAGACCACCACGTCGATCCGGCCGAACGTCTCCTTGGCCTGGGCGAACAGGCTGCGAATCTCCTCGGGACGGGCGGAGTCGCTGCGGACGGTGAGGTGTTTCACACCGAGAGCGTCCAGTTCGGTGCCGAGCTGCGCTGCGGCGGCCTCGTCGGCCGTGTACGAGGCGACGATCGTTGCGCCTTCTCGGGCAAACGCGAGGCCGACGGAGCGGCCGATTCCTCGGGTGCCGCCGGTGATCAGGACGACCTTGCCGGTCATGTCAGTCATGAGTTTCCTTTCGTGGTGAGCGCCGCGGCCGGTCGACTACCGGGTAGGTTCGTCGCTCGATTTCTCACCGTACGAGCGGGCCGGCGACGGCACGAGAGGAGCGGATATCCGCGGACTATGAGTCCCTCCCTGCTCGGGAGGCCGGGGCGCAACGGCCGGGCGGGACCGGTGCTGACAGCCCGCGCGTGGCCTCGCGAGCAGCCCGCTCGGATGCGCGCGGTGTCAGGAGGTGAACTGCTGGTTGCCCAGCACGGCCAGCAGCTGGAGCTTCTCGAATGCTTCCGACCGGGGCGGCGCAGTGAGGACGAGGAGTGCCTGGGACTGGTCCTCGGTGAACAGTGCTTGACAGTCCAGCTCGAGTTCGCCCAGTTCGGGGTGCAGGAGGGTCTTGTGGTCCTCGAAGCGGGTGACGACCTCGTGACGTTCCCAGAGTTCGGCGAACTCGGCGCTGGCCTTCATCAATGCACGGACGAGTTCGCCCGCGCGTGAAGATGGGCCGGCGATGCCGAATGCGACGCGCAGGTTCGCGACCTGGGCTTGGCTCTGGTGGGGGTGATCGGCGAGCGGGTAGATGGAACGCTCGGCCGGGTCGGTGAACCATCGGTAGACGCCGGAGCGCGCGAGACCTGTCTGCGCAGAGTGGTCGCCGAACAGGGCCGCGGCGAGCCGGTTCTGCAGCAAGGTCTCCCCGAGACCGGAGAGGATCATCGCCGGAGTGTCGTCCAGCCTGTCCAGCACCCGCTGGAGCGCGGGTGAGACGTGAGCGTCCAAGCCGCGCCGCGCCGGTGCGTTGTGGCCGGCGAGCCGGTAGAGGTGATCGCGTTCGTCGGCGGTGAGGCGGAGGGCACGGGCGAGCGCGCTCAGCATCTGCTCGGATGGCTGTGTGCTCCTGGCCTGCTCCAACCGGGTGTAGTAGTCGGTCGACATCCCCGTGAGGGCGGCGACCTCTTCTCGGCGCAGCCCGGTCGTTCGCCGACGCGGCCCGGCCGCGATCCCGACGTCTTCGGCATGCAGGGCACCCCTCCGGTGACGGAGGAAGTCGGCGAGTTGCAAACGGTCCACAGATCTACCATACGGGCGCGCGTCCGGCAGCGGCACTCTGGAGGGGAGGAGCGGAAGTCCTCCGATAACCACTCCTCTCCCGCCTGCCCGGGCGATGCCTGAAGGTGGACCTGACAACGAATGAAAGGATCCATCCCGTGGACATCTCCACCCGCACCATCTTCATCCCCGGCGCCACGTCCGGCATCGGCCTCGCTCTGGCTCTGCGCCTCAAAGAGGCCGGCAGCACCGTCATCATCGGCGGCCGCCGCACTCACCTGCTCGAGCAGCTCGCGACCGAGCACGGTCTTCACACCGTCCGTATCGACACCGCCGATCCGGCCTCGATCCTCACCGCCCGCGACCAGGTCCTCGCCCAGCATCCCGAGCTGGACACCGTCATCGCCATGGCTGGCATCATGACGGTCGAGGATGTGCACACCGCCGCTTTCCTCACCGCCGCCGAGGACACGGTCGTCACGAACGTGCTCGGCCCGATCCGGCTGATCGCCGCGTTCATCGAGCACCTGCAGACCCGCCCCGACGCCGCGATCATCACCGTGTCCTCCGGCCTCGCCCACACGCCGCTGGCGATCTCGCCGAGCTACAACGGCTCCAAGGCGTTCATCCACCGTTTCACCGAGACCATCCGTCTGCAGCTCGCCGGATCGTCCGTGGAGGTCGTCGAGCTGGTCCCGCCGGGTGTGCGCACCGAGCTCACCCCCGGACAGACCGAGTTCGAGGCGTTCCTGCCCCTCGACGCGTTCATCGACGAGGTGATCACGCTCCTGCAAGAGCAGTCCGACGCGAAGGAGATCCTCGTCGACGCCGTGAAGGGGATGCGGTTCGCCGAGGTCAACGGCTCCTACGACCAGATGGTCGCCGCCATCAACCCCGGCCTCTGAGCCGTCTGAACAGATCAGCGGGATCCCTCGATCACGTTTCCCTGCTATTCTGACAAGTGTCAGAATAGTTCTCATGATCGAGAGGAGGCGTGAGCGTGGCAGGTGCGCTTTACAGACTGGGCAGGTTCTCTGCCCGGCACGGATGGTCGGTGGTGGTGGCGTGGGCGCTCTTGCTGGGCATCGTCGCCACCGGGTTCCTCCTCGGGCGCGGCCCGCTGAGCTCCAGTTTCGACGTGCCGGGCACAGAGACCGCTCGCGTCGCCGCCGAGCTCTCCGAAAAGCTCCCGGACTTCGGCGGAGCTTCGGGAACGGTCGTCTTCCACAGCACAGACGGAGAAGCCCTGACCGCCGACCAGCGGGCGCGGATCTCGGACGTCCTCGCGACGGGTGAGGACCTGCCCGACGTCGTCTCCGTCCTCAACCCGTTCTCGGTCGAGACGCAACGCTCCGAGCAGGAGCAGTCCCTCGGGGACGGCCGCGCTCAGATCGGCGATGCGCGCACGCAACTCGATGCGGCCCAGGTCCAGCTGACCGCAGGACGGGAGCAGCTGGAGGTGGCGCAGCAGCAGCTCGATGCGGCGATCGAAGCGGCGCAGGCGGACGGCAGCTACGCGCAGATCTCCGCGGCATTCATCGCGCAGCAGGACGAGGTGGACAGCCGGCGCACCGCCCTCCGGCATCAACAGGATGCGGTCGATCAGAACCGTACCGAACTCGACAAACAGGCGAGGAGCGTCGAGGAGGGGGGAGAGCTGTTGGCACTCGCGCGGGAGATCCGCACGGTGTCCGCCGACGGCACCGCCGCGATCGCCAGTGTCTCCTTCGCGGTTCCGAGCCTGGAACTGTCCGAACAGTCGCGGCATGCGGTCATGGACCACTTCAGTGCCGATCCCATCCCCGGCGTCGAGGTCGAGTTCTCGTCTGAAATAGCCCAAACGGTTCCGGAGATCATCGGGCCGGGTGAGATCGCCGGTGTCGTCATCGCCGCGATCGTGCTGCTGGTGATGCTCGGCAGCCTCGTCGCTGCCGGCCTGCCGATTCTCAACGCCGTGATCGGCGTCGCCGTTGGGGTACTCGCGTCGCTGGCGCTGTCCAGTGTGGTCGACATGGTTTCCGTCACCCCGGTTCTCGGCGTTATGCTCGGTCTCGCCGTCGGTATCGACTACTCGCTGTTCATCCTCCATCGGCACCGCACCCAGCTGCGGGCGGGTATGGAGCTGGATGAATCGATCGGCATCGCGAACGGCACGGCCGGCAACGCCGTCGTCTTCGCCGGGTCCACCGTCGTGGTCGCTCTGCTGGCCCTGAACATCACCGGCATCCCATTCGTGGGCGTCATGGGCACCGTTGGCGCCGGCTGCGTGGTCGTGGCTGTGCTGGTCGCGGTCACGCTGACCCCCGCTCTTCTCGGGAAGATCGGCACGCGTGTACTCGGCAGACGCCGTCGGACGGATGCATCCGCCGCTCGTCCGGGCGTCCGCCACCGTCGGATGTCAACAACGCGAGCGGTCGTGACGGCGGTCGTGGCGGCCGGGGTTCTCCTGACCGTCGCGTTCCCTGCGCTGTCGATGCGGCTCGGCCTGCCCGATGCCTCATCCGATCCGGTGGACTCCACCACCTACCGGGCGCATGCCATCGTCGCCGACGAGTTCGGAGCAGGGGTCAACGGCACCCTCCTCGTGACTGCGACCCTGCCGGCGGGCCTCGACGAGGCCGATGCCGCGACGGCGCAGCTCGAGGTCGCACGACTTGTCGGAGGCCAGGACGACGTCGTCGCGGTCGCCCCGATCGGCATCTCCGACGACCATCGGCTCGCCGCATTCCAGGTCGTCCCGAGGGAGGGCCCGGACAGCGACTCGACCGAGCAGCTCGTACGCTCCCTCCGTGCGCTGAAGATCGGAAGCGAGGGCGCGCTCGGCGTCGCAGGTCAGGCCACCGGCAACATCGACATCTCTGAGAAACTCGCCAGCGTGCTCCCGATCTATCTCGTCGTCGTCGCCGGGCTCTCGCTGCTCATCATGATCGCGGTCTTCCGCTCCTTCCTGGTCCCGCTCATCGCGACCGCCGGGTTCCTGCTGTCCCTCTTCGCCACCTTCGGGGTGCTCGTCGCCGTATTCCAATGGGGATGGCTGGGCACCGTCTTCGGCGTCCACAGCTCCGGCCCCGTGCTGAGCTTCCTGCCGATCATCCTCATCGGCATCCTGTTCGGACTCGCCATGGACTATCAGCTGTTCCTCGCCTCCGGTATGCGCGAAGCCTTCGTCCACGGCGCCCCCGCACGCGACGCCGTTATGCAGGGCTTCCACGCCGCCCGCACCGTCGTCATAGCCGCAGGTCTCATCATGGTCGCCGTCTTCGGAGGGTTCATCTTCTCCGACTCCATCGTCGTCCGAGCCCTCGGCATCGGCCTCGCCGCCGGCGTCCTCGCCGACGCGTTCGTCGTCCGCCTCCTGCTCGTCCCTGCGCTGATGTCGCTCGTCGGCCGAGCCGCCTGGTGGCTGCCGCGATGGCTCGACCGAATCCTCCCCGACCTCGACGTCGAAGGGGCCAAACTCGATACAACGACGCGCACGTTCGATGCGACGACGCGCACCTCGCCGTCATGATGAGAAAAGCTATATGAGGAGGCCGGGAATGGTCATTCGGATGAAAGACGCGGAGATCCTTCGTCGCGGCCTGGACGCGTTCGCCGAGCTCGGCTACGACGCGGCGTCCGTCCGTGAGCTGGGGCGCAGGATCGGCGTCAACCACAACTTCCTCAACGACCGCTACGGCTCCAAGCTCGACTTCTGGCGTGCCGTCGTCGACTTCGCGATCGCCGAGCTCGAGCCCGGCAGTCTCGAAGACGATTCCGACGAGCAGTCCTCCATTGCCGGGCGGGTGCGCGGTCTTTACCGCACCGCGGCTCAGCGTCCCCAGCTCTACCGGCTGATCTGGGATGAAGCGACCCGTGATTCCGAACGCCTCGACTACCTCTGCGAGAACTACCTCAGACCCGCCGTCACCGAGGCGCTGCCGGGAGCGGAGGAAGCCCTGCGCTCACGAGGGTGGGGAGACATCCCCGTCCATCTCCTCTACTTCGTTCTCACGGGTGCTCTGTCGGGTATCGTGCAGGCCCCGCTCGCCAACCGGCTCGGCGGGACGCGTACGGGCGATCACAGGGACGAGCCCATCGCCGACGCATTGGCGGAGTTCGTGCTCGCCGGCCTGCTGGGGAGCAGGGATAGCTGACTCCGCACGATCATGTCGGTGGCGGTCGGCCGGTCGATCGAGATGGTCCCGGGTGGCCGGATCGCGGGAGGGTCCACGCCCCGCGATCAGGGCTCCTCCGCGATGGGGATGGAGACGTTCGGCCTTGGTGTAGGCCGAGATCGCGCGGCGGCAGTCCGGGCGGGAGATTCGAGCTGAGCACGCAGCGTCTGCCGTGCGCGCTGGTAGCGTCCTCGCGCGGTCGATGCGGGGATTCCGAGGAGCCGGCCGATCTCGGTCAGTGACAGTCCTTCCCAGTGGACCAGGGTCACGACCTCGGCAAGGTCGGGGTCGAGGCGGCCGATCAGATCGCGCATCTCGATCGCTTCGGACGGGTCGCTCGCCGTGGTGTGCTCTGCTCGAGCACGCAGACTGTCGGCGAGATGCTGCCGCCGAATCCCCGTGCGGTGGGCGTTGCGGAGCATGTTCCTGGCCACGCCGAACAGCCACATCCGCGCGGGTTCCGGCTCGGCGGGGAGGCTCCGTCGGCGCTTCCACGCGGTTGCCATCGTCTCGGCGAGCAGGTCGGCGCCGTCGTGTCCGACTCGTCGCTCGAAATAGGCGAGCAGTGCAGGACCGACCTCCACCATCAGCTCGGTGAAGCGGCGCACCTCGTCGTCTCCGCGGCTGCGGGTCACTGTCCGACACCAGCGTCGCAGTTCTCCTGCGACTGCAGACCGATACCACCCGTCCCGAGATCCGGCACATGAGCCTGGATCGCCTTGCTGATCCCCTCCAGTGCGGCGATGTGGTAATCGACGTCGGGGTTGTCGTTCCGGGTGCCGGGTCCGAACGGAACGGCGGTTGAGTCGCCGTCCTGCGCCCAGTTCCTGTCGGTCCGGTTCTCGCTCAGCACCGCGTCGATGTTCGCATCCGTGAGAACCGTGCCGCCGTTCAGATAGGTCCGGAGCGCGTTCTGGGCCTGCGCGAGCACCGCGGGGTCCGCGGGGTGGTCGCGCAGGGAGTTCACGGCGAATCGGAGCTCGCAGCTCGCCCCGCCCGGCAGAGTGATGTGCACGGCGCCGTCGGGGTTCTGAGCCCAGTCGGCCCAGGTGGTCGCGTGGCCGAAGAACATCGACCAGTCGATGCCGGTGCTTGCGAACGCCGCACCCGCGCCGCCGAGGACCACGATCGGAACGGCCACCGCGGCCCCTA
This sequence comes from Compostimonas suwonensis, assembly GCF_002797855.1. Lineage (GTDB taxonomy): Bacteria > Actinomycetota > Actinomycetes > Actinomycetales > Microbacteriaceae > Compostimonas > Compostimonas suwonensis. The sequence continues at coordinate 793,500 of NZ_PGFB01000002.1, read as the reverse complement.
TCGACAGACGCCTGCGCCGGCTGTCACGGCCCGACTCGACGGCGGCCGCGACCATGGACGCCAATTGCTCGCGCATCTCGCTCGTCGCCTCCCTGGTGGGTCGTGCCGCCAGGGCGACGAGCCTGTCGAGCTCGGGGTCTCCCTCGACACGGTCCTCGATCATGTTGGACATCTTCCCGCTCCTGTCCGCTCGCTGTCCGAGCTTCTACTGAGTACATGTACGGTTCGGGGGAAAACGTCCACGGCCGCGAGCAGGGACTTCTCCGCCCGTCGGCAGGCCGTCTGGACCGCCGTTCTCTGCGATGTGCCGGATACGGGAGGATTGATGACATGGATTCCCGCGCCGACGATTCCACTGATCCTGTCTTCGACGAGCTGCGCACGAGTATCGAGGGGTTCGCCGCCGGCGGTTATCCCATCGATCGGGTGATCGAAGCGGCCTGCGATTGCGGGAACCGCACTTTTGCGCTCGTGTTCGATGACGAGGTGGGTGTTGCGGTCCGGATCTGCACGGAGTGCGAGGCGGAAGCGGAGATCGCGGACTCCGGGGAGCACTTCGACGACGTGGACGAGGTCGAGCAGGCGCAGTGTTCGTGCGGCAACGAGGTGTTCACCGCCGCCACCGGATTCGCTCTCGATCCCCAGGGCGAGGTTCGCTGGGTGTCGGTCGGCTTGCGTTGCACGCGGGACGGGATCGCAGGGGTCTATGTCGATTGGAAGATCGACTACGTGCCCACCGAGCAGCTCCTGAGCAACGCCTGACGCCGCCGCGTATCGGAGCTGCACGTGCTGCGATAGACGCTGATGCTCGGGTGGCCATGGCGGATGCGGAGGGCGGCCATCAGGCTCTCGCCGATGTGGCTCGACGATAGGCTGGCGGTATGGCTTGGACACTCGAACGGATCGCCGCGGCGGTCGCACAGCTGAACGATCCGAACGAACCCATCCGTTACGAGATGAACGGCGCGCAGATCGTGGCGCACTGGGATGTCGCCCACGTCGCGTTCGCCGTCCTGCTCGGTGGCGGCGCCATCGACAAGGAGTACGCGCTCACCGTCGACCTCAACACCGAGAAGGAGCAGTACTCCTTCGAGGAGCGCAAGGACGACGGCGAGAAGCACGGATCGATCGGAACCGACGGGTCGATATCGTTCGGCGGTTCGGCGAGCACGTTCAGGGGCAAGCAGAAGAGCTTCTCCTGGGGCGCCGGTGCCGGCACGCACGTCGAAGGCGGCGACTCCGCGCACAGCTACAGCTACGAGTTCGAGGACTCCCGCGTCAAGGGCCCGCTCTTCGGCCTGCTCGAGCAGGCCGGGTACGAGCAGAAGAAAGGGTTCCTCGGCGGCCTGTTCGGCTGACGGGTTCGGTCAGCCGACCGCAATCGGCGTGACCTCGAGCGTGAACTCCACATCCTGTGAACCGGTGTCCTCATTCGACAGCGTCACCTCGGACTCGCCCACCTGTTTGGGCGTGAGGACCGGTCGGTAACTCACCTCGCCGGTCTTGGCGCCCCGGGCGAACTCGGCGATCGCCGGATCGTCGATGTCCGCCGTGTAGCTGTCGACGTCGGACAGCTCGGTGACGATGACCAGGGTGCTGTTCAGCGGAACCTCGACTGTTGTGCCCTGCAGCTCGGCGACATCGACGACGACGGGATCGACATCGGGTGCCCCCGCGGTGCAGCCCGAGATGCCGACGACGAGCGCGGCCGCCGTGACCGCGGCGCCGGCGAGGCGACGGATTCCCATGCACATCAGTATGCCGCCGGGCCCGTGACGTGAACAGGGACCCATTCGCGGTCGCAGCCGCAATTGCCGACGGTGAACGCCGACAGGACGCCCGGGCTGGGATCAGCTGGCCCGCCGGAACGGCGTCGGTCGGCTGTCGCCGGGGTGTGCGTTGGTATGGGTGCCATCCGTTGTTCATGTGCGAGTGTGGCGGGGTTCACCTGGGGTCGATTTCCTGTCGGTTGACCCGGTCGGCGCGCCGGGCGCACTCGGCGAGAGGATCAGCGATGGATGTACGACGCAGAACACGGATGATCGTGACCGCAGGCGTCGCGCTCGCCTTGGTGGCGGCGGGAGTGCCGATGGCGCACGCGGCCGGCCTCATCGCCTTTCCGGGCGAGGTGGCGACGGCGGACGTCGGGACGGTACCGGGGGCCGACCTGCTCGACGTCGACTTCGTCTCCGGTTCGCCGGTCGAGCACGCGCGCGGGATCGAGCCGTTCCGCGTCACGGGCCTGCCGTCGGTGGCGGATGACGCGGACCTCGGCCGCGCGGTCGCCGTGTTCAACGGGGCGAGCGCCTACCAGTACCCCATCCGCGACCAGTATCCGGCTATGGCGTCGGGTTTCAGCGCGGAATGCGTCTTCGCAGCCGAGAGCCTTCCCGTGAGCGGAACCAAGTCGTTCTGTGCGGGCAAGGAGAACGGGGGCTTCGGCATCTCGGTCGCCGCTTCCGAGCTGCGGGTGCTCGTCAACATCGCGGGCACGAACCACGTGGTCACGGCGCCGATCGAGGCGGGGCGCTGGTATGACGCGCTTCTCACCTGGGATGCATCCACCGCACGTGTCTATCTGAACGGGGAGCTCGCGGGGGAGTCGGCGACGAGCGGGGCACTGCGCGTGCCCGGCAGCTCGGCCGAGGATCTCGTGATCGGCGGCGACGTGAACGCGGGCCGCGCGGCCACCGAGTTCGCCACCGGTCGCATCGCGGCGGCGCGTGTCTGGTCGACCGCGCTCACCGCCGAGCAGGCCGTGGCGCTCGCGGCGGCGGCGGGGGTCGTCCCCGGCGGGGACCCGACGGACCCGACCGACCCCACGGATCCGACCGATCCGACCGACCCCACGGATCCGACGGACCCGACCGACCCCACGGATCCGACCGATCCACCGGTGGAGCCCGGACAGCCCGCCGACGTGCTCGACGTCGACTTCGCCGCGGGTGCCCCGGTCGAGCACGCCCGCGAGCTGAGCGCGCGTGCGACCGGCTCGCCCGCGGTCGTGGAGGATGGGAGCCTCGGTCGTGACGTGGCATCCTTCGACGGGGCGAGCGCGTATCAATACCCGGTGCGCGACCAGTACGACCGCCTCGCGGGTGGCTTCAGCGCCGAGTGCCTTTTCCGCATCGAGGAGCCGCTGCCGGTGTCGGGCACGCATTCGATGTGCTCGGGCAAGGAGCTCGGCGGCTTCGGCATCGGTGTGAGCGGCAGCAACATCCGCACGCTCGTGAACGTGGCCGGCACGAACCACACCTTCCAGAGCCCGATCGAGCAGGGCCGCTGGTATCACACACTCCTCACCTGGGACGGCGCCGTCGCGCGCCTGTATGTGAACGGCGTGCAGGTGCGGCAGGCCGCGACCTCAGGCGCGCTGCAGATGCCCGGAGCAGGAGCGGCCGACTTCGTGATCGGCGGTGACATCAATGCCGGCAATGCACCGATCGAGTACTCGGTATCCCGCGTGGGACTCGCCCGCATCTACGGGCGCGCCATCGGCGCCACCGAGGCGGCCGACCTCGCGGCCGCCGCTTTCGCCGACCGGCCCGCAGGAGACCCGGTCGTCACCGCCACGGTGCCGGCGCAGGGCGCACAGCTCACGGCGCCGACGGCGATCGAGATCACAGTCGCGAATGCCGGCCTGCTGTCGGGCGAGCCGCAGCTCACCCTCGACGACGCGCCTGTTCGCGTCGGAGACGTCATCGGCCAGGGGCTCGCCGCCGGCGAGCACAGTCTGCGCATCGTCACGCGCGACGCGTTCGGCGGAGTCTTCGAGCACGTCGTGACCTTCACGTCCACGGTGATCCTCGCACCCGGCGGCGTCTCGACCGTGCAGCAGGCACCCGGCGCGGCGACGCTCAGCGCGACGGCCACCGGAGCGGATGGCGGCGACGTCACAACGACCTTCGCACAGGCGGTCGTGGCCGAGCCCGACGGCAGCTTCCAGGGCGTGGTCGACGCCGTGCCGTCCGCACTCGACTTCGCCTACGAGCAGGGCTCGCCCATCGACGGTCCGCTGCGCGCCGGCGACGGCGCCGAGGCACGAACGCCGCTCGCGCATCAGCAGCTCCCGTTCCAGCGATTCGACGTCGCGGCTCCCGGATCCGACGGCCGCCACGTGCGGTGGACGGGCACGATCGACCCCGACCGCGTCGCCGTGCTCTTCGCCTGGAACACCGCGCTCAGCACCTGGCAGGAGCTCGCCCGCGGGTCCGGCGAAGCGGGCGACGTCGTGCTGACGGCCCCGGTCGATGCCCAGCACGTCGACGACGGTACCGTGCATCTGCTCGTCGTGGGCCTCGACCCGTTCGCCGACGATCTGGCTAAGCCGGTGGACGACGCGTTCGAAGACCCTGCGGACTACGATTTCGCGTTCGTGCACCAGACCGACACGCAGTTCCTCTCGGAGGGCGCCGTCGGCAAGCCGACCGCGGAGGAGCGGGCTGTATGGGCCAGCGCGTACACCGACGCCACGCAGTGGATCGCCGATCACGCCGCCGAACGCAAGATCGCCTTCGCCGGCCACACAGGCGACATCGTGCAGAGCTGGGACACCCGCTTCACCGACGAAGACCTCGCACGCCGCGAGTACGCCTTCGCCTCGGGCGCGCAGGCCATTCTCGAGGGCTCGGGCGTGATCAGCTCGACGCTGCCGGGAGACAACGACAACAAGTCGGGCACCGCCAACGGGCTCTACAACGAGGCTTTCGGTCCCGACCGCTACGAGGCGCTCGCCGAGACGCCCGCATGGCAGGCTGCGGGGGCGAGCTATCAACCGTGGCGGCCGGGCGACGGCTCGAACAGCTACACGCTGTTCAGCGCCGGCGGGCTCGACTTCATCGCTGTGTCGCTCGGCTACGGCGTGACGGACGAGGAGGCGGCGTGGGCGACCGACGTGCTCCAGCAGCACTCGGGCCGCAACGCTATCGTGCTCACGCACGGCTACGCCAACGGGTCGAGCGCACCCGACGGACGCGGCGGATCGCTCGGCGCCGACGGCCCGCGCATCCTCGACTCCGTGCTGCGGAACAGCCCCAACGTGTTCCTCGTGCTCGGCGGGCACACGAGCGTCGGCACGGTCATCCGTCACGACGTCGCCCGGCCCGGGCACAACGTGGTCGAGCTCACTGCCGACTACCAGGGCTACCAGGTCGGATCGGATCAGCTCGGCCTCACGCAGATCGGCGGATACGGCTCGAACACGAAGCTCAACTTCGGTGCGAGCTTCTTCCGTATGCTGCAGTTCCATCTCGACCGCTCGACCATGAGCGTCGACACGTACTCGCCGCTGCTCGACGAGTTCGGTGCCGGCGAGTACACCGGCACGAAATACAACGGCCAGCAGGACGACTTCGAGGTGCCCGTGCAGCTTGCGGCCCGCGTCACGGGCTTCGGCACCGACGGCGTCGTCGTGTTCGCCCCCGACGCCGACGCGCCGGTCATCGGCGAGACGACGGCGGCTTCGGGCGAGCCAGCGACCGTCGTGTGGCAGGGACTCGAGCCCGGCGCGGTCTACGCCTGGTTCGCGACGAGCGTGGATGTCGCGACCGCCGACGCGGGCGTCGTGCAGTTCGACGTGTTCACGGCCGCCGGCGCCGACTCGCAATCGGGACAGGAGCTGCAGGTCGTCGTGCCCGAGCACGGTGGTGGTGGCCCCGGTGAGTTCGTCTGGAACATCGCCGGCGGCAACGACCTCGTCGACCTCGGCACGGCCGAGTTCGCCGGCGACCACTATGAGGCGGCCGGCGTGCTCAACCCTGTGCGTGTCACCGACACCCGCTCCGGCGCACCCGGCTGGTCGGTGTCCGCGCAGGTGGGCGAGTTCGTCGCGCCGGGTCACGGCTCCTTCCCGGGCAGCTTCCTCGGGTGGACTCCGCAGCTCGTCGAGGGCGGTGGCGGCGCGATCGCCGGAGCGGCCGTCGAGCCCGACCTGAGCGGGGAGGGCGGTCTGGGCGAGGCATCCGCCCTCGGCTCGGCGTCGTCGGGCCATGTGCTCGGCTCGGCTCTGCTCGGTGCCGAGCTGCGGCTGCGCATCCCGACCGACCAGGAGGACGGCACCTATCGCGCGACGCTCACGCTGACCGCCCTCAGCTGAGGCGTGCAATCCCGAGTCGGGGTCGCCTCGTGCAGCCTTAGGTCGGTACCGGTGCGGTCGCGGAGCGCTTCGAGCGTGGCAGGTCGGCCGTCCTGGCTCAGCCCGTCGTGATCACGCCGTAGTCGACCTCGACGGGCTGGCGCTTCTTCGCCGACTCCATGATCGCCAGCACGATCAGACTGACCTTCGCCGAGTCCGGGAGGCTCACCCGGAAGTCCTCCCCGGAGACGAGGCTGTCGACGAATGACCGGATCGACTGGTAGGCGAAGCCGGCTGGGTAACCGAAGACGTGGTCGCGGACGAGGACGTCGGGCACGGTCACCTTCTCCTCGGTGTACTTCTGAATCAGATTGTGGCTAGATGCATCGATCGAGATCATTCCCTTGTCGCCGACCACGGTGAACTTGATGTCGTTGATGTTCGGCATCGCGTTGGGGTTGATCCACCCGTTCTCCATGTGGGCGATGCCGCCGCCGGCGAACTCCAGCGTGGTCAGGTAGGAATCGACGGTGTCGACGCCGAGACCCTTGAGCAGCCCCGATCGCGAGACCGAGTAGACCCTGGTCACCTCGTCGTCGAAGAACCATCGGAGGGTGTCGACGCTGTGACTGCCGAGGAACCAGAGAATCGAAGACTGCGCCGCCCACGGCAGCAGGTCGGTCGCCACCCACTTCGCATCGTTGAGACGCATGTAACCCGTCTGGAGTTCGCCCAGCTCTCCGTCGGCGACGCTCTGGCGCGCGACGTTGAACGGCGGGCTGAAGCGGTTGTGGAGATCGACCATCGCGCGTACCTCTCCGGCGGTGATCGCGTCGATCATCCGGAAGACGTCATCGCGCGTCGTCGCCAAGGGCTTTTCGATCAGCATGTGGAGACCGTGCCGCGCGGCCGCGATAGCGATCTCGGCATGAGCGAAGTCGGGGGTCACGATGGCGACGGAATCCAGCCCTTCCTTCGTGAACATCTCCTCGTAGTCGTCGTACCAGGAGTCGATGCCCAGCCGGGAGGCGAGTCCGCTCGCCCTGCCGGCGTTGCTGTCGCACACCGCGACCACCTTGCTCGCGGGGTGGGCCTGATAGATCCGCGCGTGCGTCTCCCCCCAGGTCCCCGCCCCGACGATTCCGATCCTTACCTCTGAGCCAGTCATCTCACACCTTTGTCGTGTCGTTTTGTCGTGTTGTCGGATGGTCTCGAGGCGATCCGCCGGGCCAGGGTAGACGGCACGTGATCCTGTCCCACATCCGGAAGCCCCTCAGCGTTGCGGCGGTTGCCACGGGACCGACGATCCCAGATCCGGAGAGCCGACCAGGACCACCTCTGGGTCGCCGGGGATGTCCGTCGGATGGAGCTCGAGCAGGACGATCTCGTTGCTGCCCTGCCGTGCCACCGAAGGAGGGACGTAGAGCGTGAGCTGCGGGCCGACCGACCAGTATCTGCCGAGACAGAAGCCGTTGATCCAGGCGATGCCCTTCTGCCATCCGGGCGTGCGAAGGAAGGCCGTGACTCCGCTCTCGGCGAGATCGAAGGTACCGACGTAGAACGCCGGGCCGGAGGCGTGGGAGGCGGAAGGATTGGACAGCGCGCCGAGGTCGATCGTCTCGCTGAGCTCCAGGCCGAAAGTCTCCCACTCCTGCAACCAGGCGTCGTCGAGCTGCACGCCCCCGACGATCCCCTTCCGGTCTCCCAGCGACGGCCCGAAGTTCACGCGACCCAGGTTCTCCACCAGAATCTCCACCGTAAGAGGAGCGGTTCCGCCCCCGGGGATCGTCACTCTGCCCGGCCCGCCGCGCTCCACCGCGCCCAGCAGGACGCCGTCAGCGAAGACGAGTGCCCGGTCCGCCACGCCATGCAGGACCAAATCGCGGGAGCGATCCGCTTCCGGGAGCACGCGTCGATGGAGCACGAACCCCGTTGTCTGACCGAGATCCTCGAAAGTCGGTGGCCAGAGGGTCGTCGTCCGCTGAGACGCCACGGCTTCGGCGGAGCCGAGCAGGCTGCCTGCCGGCGACATGGGCACTGCCGTCTGAGTGGGGAGAGTGCGCGGGGTCAGTAGATCCTCCGGGACGTCGGGCAGGTCGTGGTATCGGCCCAGCACCTCCCGGAAGGTCCAGAACTTCCGAGTCAGCTCGCCGTGTTCGCTGATGGGAGCGTCGTAGTCGTACGAGGTCACTGCCGGCCGGTAGTCGTCTCCGCTCGCATTCGCCCCGTTCCACAGGCCGAAGTTCGTTCCGCCGTGCGCCATGTAGAGGCTCACGTCCGCCCCGGAGGCGAGGATCGTCTCGAGCTGCTGCGCGTCATAATCGGGATCATGGACGAGATGAGGCTCGCCCCAGTGCTGGATCGGGCCGCAGACGAACTCCGAGACGAAGAGGGGATGATTCGGCCACCGTTCCCGGAAGGAGGCGATGTCCACGTGGGACTCCGCCTCCGTCCAGATGGTGGGGACCATGCCATCTGCCGACTGCGCGGTGCCGAGATTATGGAGGTAGCCCGGGGTCTCGATCGTGTAGACGGTCACGTCGATGCCGCGCTCACGGACGGCATCGCGAAGCAGGGGGTAGTACTCGGGGTCGGTTCCCTGTCTCCCGAAATCGTTGTCGACCTGGAGCGCGATCACGCTGCCTCCCCGGGTGGACTGCAGCGAGGCTATACGAGGGATCACCTCGTCGTACCACCGGTAGACCGCGTCCATGAACACGGGAGCGGCGGTGCGCAGCGTCGTCCGGTCCTGTCGCAGCCAGGCGGGTATCGCTCCGTTGTCCCACTCGGAGCAGATGTACGGTCCCGGGCGCAGGATCGCGTACATGCCCTCTTCGGCTGCCAGCCGAACGAACTCCGCGAAGTCGCGGATGCCGCTGAAGTCGAATTCCCCCTTCCGCATCTCGTGCAGGTTCCAGGGGATGTAGGTGTCGACGCTGTTCAGCCCCATCGCCCGCAGTCGCCGCAGCGCTGGACGCCAGTCACCCGGGGCGATCCGGAAATAGTGGATTCCTCCCGCAAGGATCCGCTGCGGGCCCGTGTCTCCCGCTGCGAAGGTTCCCACTCGTCTCTGCTCCATGCTTCGTCCCTCCTCGTTCAGGCTCTGCGCGATCGCCGGATCTGATCGATCAGCACGGCGACCACGAGCACGACGGACACCGCGATGTTCTGCCAGAACGGCTGGACGCCGATGATGACCAGGCCGCTCGCCAGCGACACCGGGATGAACACCCCGACGACGGTTCCCTGAATCGACCCGATGCCGCCGAACAGGCTCGTGCCGCCCAGGATCACGGCGGTGATCACGGCGAAGTTGTCCAGGGAGTGCGCCGCGAGGGTGGTGCTCGAGAACCTCGCCAGGGACATGACACCGGCCAGGCCCGCACAGGCGCCGGACAGGGCGTACACCATCATCAGGTGACGGTTGACGTTGATCCCTGCGCGTCGAGCCGCCTCGGCGTTCGACCCGATCACGAACGTGTACGTCCCGAACCGCGTGAACGTGAGCGCGAGCCATCCGAGCACGCACACCACGACGGCGATGACGACGATCCACGGGATGATGCCCCACAGTTTCTCCTGGCCGAGCCCCCGCGCGAACTCGGGCGGCACACCGCTCACGTCGACGCCTCTCGTCAGCAGCTGGGCGACGCCGAGCGAGGCACCCATCGTCCCGAGCGTCACGATCATCGGCGTGATCTTGGCCCGGGCGACCAGTGTGCCCGCCACCGCCCCCACCACGATGCCGACGACGATACCCGCCGCGACGCCGATGAGGTAGCCGGCCCACGGTGCCATCCCGAGTCCGCTCGGAATGGCGATCATCACCTGCGCGGCCACGACGCCGGAGAGCACCAGCACCGACCCGACGGCGAGGTCGATCCCCGCCGTGATGATCACGAAGGTCATTCCGACGCCCATCACCAGCAGAGGCGCGGCCGCCTTCGCCATCGACTCCAGATTGAAGGGATTCAGGAACGCATCCGGTCTCAGTGCGGAGAAGACGGCTCCGATCACGAGGAGTGCTCCCAGTATCGGAAGAAGCTCGAACCCTCTGGACCGGGAAGCCCTTCCTCGCCTGACGGGAACGACCGTCTCGACCGGACGCTCTTTCGGTAAGGTCTGCTGACTCACGACTGCTCATCCTCCGGCTCGGTGACCAATGCGCCCGTCATGGCTCCCACAAGATCGTTGACACTGGCCTCTCCCTTGTCGAAACGCGCGACGCGTCGCCCCAGTCGCAATACCTCCACACGATCGGCGACCTCCAGCACCTCGGGCATGTTGTGGCTGACCAGAACCACGGATATCCCGTGGTCCCGGACACGCCGGATCGCGTCCAGCACCAGTGCACGCTGCCGGACGCCGAGTGCGGCCGTCGGCTCGTCCATAAAGACCACACGCTTGGCCCAGGTCACGGCGCGCGCGACCGCCACGATCTGACGCTGTCCACCGGAGAGGGATCGCACGGGAATTCGCGCGTCTCGCATCTCGACGCCCAGGCTCCTCATCACGGTGTCGCTCTCCTTGCGCATGCGGGCCTTGTCGAGGACATGGAGAAAGCGGGGGAAGCCGGCTTTGTAGAGCTCGCGTCCCAGGAACATGTTGGTGGCGGCGTCGAGATCGGTGGCGACGGCGAGATCCTGGTACAGGGTCTCGATGCCCTGCGCCCGGGCGGCCACCGGAGAATCGAACTCCGCGGGCCCGCCATCGACCAGGATCCTGCCGGAATCGGGGCGATCCGCGCCCGAGAGACAACGGACCAGTGTGCTCTTGCCGGCTCCGTTGTCCCCGATCAGCGCGACGACTTCCCGAGGCTTGACTGTCAGAGAGGCGCCACGCAGAGCCTCGACGCTTCCGAAGCTCCGCCGAAGATCGACGGCCTCGAGCACAGGGGTGGTCACGTCGGTCCGTTCCACCTCATCCGGCCCTCGCTCAGCAGCTTGCTTCACGATAGATGTACTCCTGCACCTCGGGGTCGTCGACCGTGTCCTTCGTGATCGTTCCGGACGAGACCACCACATTCGCCTCCACGTCCTTGCCCTCGATCGCATTGACCACCTGCTCCACACCCTGGCGACCGATCTCGCTGGGGTTCTGCGAGACGATGAAGGTGAGCACGTCGTCGCGCAGCAACTGCACGGCCTCGTCCGAAGCGTCGATGACGCCGAGGACGAGATCGTGCTTGCCCGCCTCGTCAGCCCCGGTGGCCGCTCCCTGCAGGCTCAGCAGATCGGTCGCGTACACACCTCCGAGGTCGGGGTTGGCCGCCAACGACGAGCTGAAGTTCTGCTGGGCCGCGCCGACGGAGCCGTCGGAGTAGAGGGGGCCGAGGAGGGTGATGCCCGGGTAGTCCGATTTCATCACGTCGACGAATCCCTGCACGCGCTGGTCCAGCGAGGACAGGCCCGCGGAGTTGGCCAATACGAGCACCGTGCCCTCGCCGTTCATCCTGGTGCCCATCTCCTTGGCGCTCTGTGCTCCCATGTCGACGTTGTCGGACGCGATCCTCGACACCGACAGGGAGTCGTCGGACAGCACGGTGTCCACCTCGGCGAAGGGGATACCGGCCTCCTTCATCGCGGTCGCTGCCGGGACGACTGCATCGCGGTCGATGGGCTGCAGCAGCACGCCGTCGGGCGCGCTCGCCGTGGCCGCCTCGACCGCGGAGACCTGATCCGCTGTCTCATAGTTCAGCGGGCCGGTGATGTCGAGCGTGTATCCGAGTTCCTCCGCGCGCTCCTTCGCCGCGCAACCGAGGGGGATGGTGAAGGCGTCGGCCGCCGTCTGGATGTAGATCAGGCGTCCGCCCGCGGACGTCGTCGAGCCTGGATCGGCCTGGCCACTGCAGGCCGTCAATCCGGCGACGAGTACGAGGGCTGCTGCGCCGAGAACGGCGATCTTTCTGTTCATCTCTTGCTCTCCTCTTGCTTGTCGGGTGAATCCTGGTGATTGTTCGGGTGAGGCGGGTGCCCGGAACCTGATCGATGCGGGCAGATCGGCTCTCGTGTTCAGATGTAGCGGCCGAGCAGCGAGAGATCGGCCTCGGAGAGGCGGTCCCGCGCCAATCGCGCCTGGTGCCAGTACGGGTAGCCGAGCGGCACCCTGCTGACGGAGTCCAACAGGTCGAGGTCCTCGTCGGACAGCTCGAACGACGCGGCCTCGAGGTTGCCGGACAGCTGCTCGTCGGTCCGGGCTCCGAGCAGGACCGAGGTCACGCCCGGTCGCCGGAGGAGCCAGGCGAGTGCAACGACCGCAGCGGTGGAGCCGTGCCGTTCGGCGACCGCGATCAGAGCGTCGATGATGTCGTAGAGGCGCTCCGTGTCGTGAATGGGAGGCTCATCCCATTCCTCGAACGTGTGGCGGCCCTCCTCAGGGGCCGAGTCGTTCCTGCGATATTTTCCGGACAGCAGCCCGGCGGCGAGAGGACTCCACACCAGTACGCCGAGACCCTGGTCGAGCGCGATCGGAATGAGCTCGTTCTCGGCCTCCCTCGCTTGCAGCGTGTAATGGATCTGCATGCTGACGTAGCCGCTCAGCCGATTCCGCTCGGATGCGGCGAGGGACTTCATGACGTGCCAGCCGGCGAAGTTGGAGCAGCCGATGTAGCGCACCTTGCCGGACGAGACGAGGGCGTCGAACGCAGCCATCGTCTCCTCGACCGGCGTCACCCCGTCCCAGTTGTGCGCCTGGTAGAGGTCGATGTGGTCGGTCTGCAGACGTCGCAGGCTGGCCTCGCAGGCGCGGATGATGTGATGGCGCGACAGTCCGGCGTCGTTCGGTCCCGGTCCGATCGGAAATCTGACCTTCGTCGCGATCAGCAGCTCGTCCCGGCGGGCTTTGATCACTTCTCCGATGATCTCCTCGGACCGCCCGAACGAGTAGGCATCGGAGGTGTCGATGAGATTCACCCCGGCGGCGAGGCACATATCGAGCTGCCGTTGAGCGTCCTCGACACCCGTGCTCCCGATCATCCGATAGTCGCCCTCGCCACCGAACGTCATCGTTCCGAGCGACAGCACTGACACCATCAGCCCTGAGTCTCCCAGCTGCCGATACTCCATCATTGCTTCCCTTGTTCGACGTGTTGATTCGTTCCGGGTGTCGGGTTGTTTCTTCGATCCCGGACGGCGAACGCGATGCGGCCGTCCCGAGGGAGTCATCTGTCCTGACACCCACTATTAATTCTTTGTGTATCGGACCGTACTAGGCAATGGCCGCAAATATCAATACAGAAATCAACTCGTAATATTCGATTGTCGAATGTATAGTGACGATATGGTGACAATCTCCCCGATGCCCACTTCTCCCGCGACCTCAGCGAGCAGCCCTGGAGACCTCTTCCAGCTCATCCGTCAGGGAACCGCGCGGTCGCGGTCGGAACTGTCCAAGGTGACGGGGCTTGCGCCGTCGACGGTCTCGTTGAAAGTGGAGGATCTGCTGCGGGGCGGGCTCGTGATCGAATCCGGCGTGTCCGGCCGAGGTGGGCGCACCGCGCGACGCCTCTCGGTCAACGCCGCCGAGGGGTTCGTGGTCTCCCTGGATCTCGGTGCGAGCCATGTCCGCGTCGCGGTCGCCGATCTGGCGGGTCTGATCCTGGCCGACCGGCTGTGCTCGACTGACGTGATCGACGAAGATCCGGGGGTCACCGTCTCCGGGCTCTGGCGGACGATCCAGGGCATCGTCGACGACACCGATCTCGAACTGACCAAGATGGTCGCGCTCGCCGTGGGGGTGCCCGCGCCCGTCCGGCAGCCGGAGGGCCGCATCGTCTCGCCGGCCTTTATGCCGGCATGGAACAATGCCACCCTCTCCACCCTCTTCGCCACGATGACCGATGTCCCCGTCATCGTCGAGAACGACGCCAACCTCTACGCGATCGCTGAGTGTCCAGCGGAGGTGGAGCCGGAGTCGGCGCACCTTCTCGCGATCAAGCTCGGCACACGCATCGGGTGCGGCATCATCAGCGGAGGCAAGCTCCATCGAGGGTTCAGCGGAGCGGCGGGCGAGATCTCGCACACCCAGGCGAAAGGACAGGCGGCGATACTCTGCTCGTGCAACGTCGTGAACTGCCTCGAGTCGGTTGCCAGCGGGGGAGCGCTTCTCGCGCGTCTGCGTGCAGACGGTTTGACGGTCGGTTCCACGCAAGAGCTCGTGCAGATGGGCGAGCACGGGGACGCCAGGGCCGTCCAGGTTCTGCGCGAGGCGGGCAGTGAGATCGGGGCGGCGCTGTCGAGCTTCGTCAATTTCTTCAACCCGCGGGAGCTGGTTCTCGGCGGCACCATGTGCTACAGCGCGCCGTTGACGGCTGCCATCAGGGCAGAGCTGTTCCGAACGTGTCTGCCTCTTATGACCGAGAACCTCGATGTGCGCACGTCTCGGCCCGAGACCGGACTGGGCAGTGCGGGCGGCCTCCGTCTCGCTCTGGACACGGCGTTGCAACCCGAACGCGTCAACGCGCTCCTCTCCGAGGCGGAGGCGGTACACAGCGCATGATCGCCGCCGACCACCCCGATGTCTACATCGCAGTCGACATCGGCGGCACCACGATCAAGGCGATCACCGTCGGCGGGAACGGGAGGATCCTCGCGAGACGCGTCGAACCCACCTTCGGACACGCCAGCACCGCCCTCGCGAGCGTGCTGTCCGTGCTCGATGACGTGCTCGGCGACGCGCGCCGTGCCGGCCACCGACCGCAGGCGATGGGGGTGTGCGCTCCGGGCACTGTCGATGCCGAGAGAGGCGTGGTCACGTTCGCCGCCAACCTCGGTTGGCAGGATCTGTCCCTCGCCTCCACGCTCAGCAGCCGTTACGCGCTGCCGGTGCGCGTGGACCACGATGCCCGCGCCGCGGCCTCGGCGGAGTTTCGCGGGCGTGGAGCCTTTCCGAACAGCGACGTCCTCTTCGTGCCCCTCGGCACGGGAGTGTCGGCAGCGGTGATCTCGGCAGGGACTCTCGCCCGAGGAGCGACCGGTTCGGCCGGCGAACTGGGCCATGTGATCGTCAGGCCCGGTGGGGAGCCCTGCCTGTGCGGGCAGTCCGGCTGTGTCGAGGCCTATGCAGGCGCCACGAGCATCCTTCGCCGTTATCGAGCCGGCGGCGGGACGGCGGAGAGCGTTCAGGAGATCGCCGAAGGGATTCCCGACGACGACCTCGCGGCCACCGTCTGGAACGATGCGGTCGATGCTCTCGCACACGGTCTGCATGGTGCGATCGCCGTACTCGATCCGGGCCTGATCGTGCTCGGGGGCGGTCTCTCACAGGCGGGAGACGTGCTCGTCGGTGCTCTACGAGCACGTCTCCAGGAGCTCCTCACCTGGCGGCCCGTCCCCGAGATCGCGGTGTCGGTGCTCGCATCGTTCGGCGGCATCATCGGAGCCACGTTGCTCGTGGCGGACCACTTCGCCGAGGACGAGATCAGAACGCTCATCCACGACCTTGCGGATGAGCACACCTCACTCCCGGTGCAGCCCTCGGTAGACGGGGGCTCGATCGGTACACGCACACCGACTCGGAGGTGAACATGGTGTGTGTCGACGACCTAGCCGGTGGCCTTCTTCAGGAGAGCCACGATCATCTTCTCGTCGGCGGCCGAGAGCTTGGTCACGGCGTAGGAGGTCGGCCAGAGGTTGCCCTCGTCGAGGTTCGCGGCCTCTTGAAAGCCGATGGTGGCGTACCGGGCGTTGAACTTGGCTGTGCCCTGGAAGAACACCACGACCTTGCCGTCGGCGTTGGTGTAGGCCGGCTGGCCGTACCAGGTCTTGGGCTTCAGCTCGGTGTTCTCGGTGACCAGCCGGTGCAGCGTCTCGGCGAGCTCCTTGTCGGTGCCGGTCATCTCGCCGATGGCGGCGAGACAGGCGGCCTCTAGGTCGGCGCCCGCCTTGGCGGCCTTCGCCTCGGCCGCGGCTGCGCGCATCGCGGCCTTCTCCTCTTTGCTGAAGACGGTGCTCACGGTCTGCTCCTCTCGTCGGACTGCGTCATTGCATCCACCCTAGGTTGCACCCGAGAGGAGGGCTTCTTCAATCCTGCTCGGTTCGATCGACCCGGGAAGCCCTGCCGGACCAGCGGATCGGCGGGTCAGCGGTCGCGGAGGCCGGCGAACAGCGCGTGCAGCAGCGGGATGATCGACGCGACCATCAGAACCGTGCCGAGCACGGCGTCGTTCGCGTGGAGCACCGCGCCGCCGATGAGCAGAGCGCCGAACAGCACGGCCGACACCAGCCGCCGCGCGGTGCGCTCCAGCCGGGCGACCCTCCGCTCGAGGCGCGGGCTCGCGACCGACACCGACCCGTCCTCGACTCGGGTGACGATCGCATCCAGTCGTTTCGGCAGGCGCCAGACGATGCCGGCGGTCTCGAACGCCTGCTGCGCGAGATCCTGGACGACGTTGCCGCTCTCGTCGCGCAGCAGCTGCGCCGCATACGGCTCGATGGAGCTCCAGAGGTTGAACGCGGGATCGAGCGCGCTGCACACCCCGGAGGTGAGCGACATCGCCCGGATGATGAGGAGGAAGTTCTCGGGCAGCTGGAACGGCAGCGACCGAACGACGTGCCCGAACTGATCGGCGAACTCGCGGAACTCCCGCGGGTCCACCTCGCGCAGCTCGGCGAAGCCCATGCCGCCGAATCGGGCGAAGAGCTGGGTCATGGCACGCTCCAGCTCCGAGGTCTCGGCCGACGGCAGCAGCACGCCCACCTCGCGGATCGCCTCCACCATGCCCGTGCCGTCGCGTGAGGCGGCCGCGATCAGCAGCTTCCGCAGGCCGCTGCGGGTGCTCGGGGGAACCTCGCCCATCATGCCGAAATCGATGAACGTGAGCTTCCACGGCCGTTCGGCGGGGCCGTCGGCGACCGGGGTGACGAAGATGTTGCCCGGATGCGGGTCGGCGTGGAAGAAGCCGTTCGTGAACAGCTGGTCGAACATGACCGCCGCGAAGACGGGCGCCACCTCCGCCGGGTCGATGCCGGCCGCGGCGAGCGCCTCGGTGTCGGTGATCTTGATCGCCGTCACGTCTTCGAGGGTGAGCACGCGTCGAGTGGTCCGCTCCCAGACGATGGCGGGCACGCTCACCCGCTCGTCGTCGGCGAACTCCGTCGCGAAGCGCTCCGAGCTCGCCGCCTCGTGCAGGTAGTCGATCTCCTCGAGGCTCGTCTGCGCGAACTCCTCGACGAGCGCCGGCATGTCGACGCGGTCGGAGACGATCCGCACGCGGCTGAGCCATCCGCCCACCTTGCGCAGAGCCGCCAGGTCGACGTCGATGATCGCATCGATGTTCGGCCGCTGCACCTTGATCACCACGGCGTCGAGCCCGGTGTCGGTCGCATCGAGCGGGGCGAGCCGGGCGCGATGCGCCTGCCCCAAGGATGCCGCGGCGACCGGGGTCTCGTCGACCGTCGCGAACGCCCGCTGCAGCGGCACGCCCAGCTCCGCCTCGGCGAGCGCGCGGATCGCGGCGAACGGCACGGGCGGCACCTCGTCTTGCAGCCCCTCGAGCTCGGCCGTGATCTCGGGCGGCAGCACGTCGAGCCGCGACGACATGAACTGCCCGACCTTGATCATCAGCCCGCCGAGCTCGACGGCGAGCACGTGGAAGCGCTGTGCGAAGCGCCGCATGCGCCGGGAGCGAGTGCGCTCTGCGAGCTTTCCGAGCCCGATGCGGGGCAGGACCAGCTCGAACCACCACGTCACGGCGAGATTCCAGCCGGCGAAACGCAGGATGCGGCGGTAGCGGGTGCGGATGTCTCCTGTGCCGGGCATCGGGTCTCCCCGGCCCGGGCGGGCCGACGGCACCCGGTCAGTCCTGGGCGAGGATCGAGTAGAGCCGGCGGCGCGCCTCGTCGAGCACGGTCACGGCCTGCTGGATCTGCTCCGGCGAGCCCGTGCGACCCACCTGTGCGGCCGCCTGGGCGAGCCCGACGCCCGCTTTGGGCAGGGCGGTGAACCGGGCGCCGTCGGTCGAGCTCTCGGGATCCCAGGGCGCCGGCGCACCGGCATCCGCGATCTTCTCGCGACCCGCCTCGGTGAGCGTGTAGGTCTTGCGTCCGTTGGACTCCTCGGCGCCGATGAGACCCTCGTCGGCCAGCAGCTGCAGCGTGGGGTAGACCGAGCCGGCGCTGGGCTTCCAGCTGCCGCCGCTGCGCTCCTCGATCTCGTGGATGATCTGGTAGCCGTGCATGGGCTGCTCGGCGAGCAGCGCGAGCACCGCAGCCCGCACATCGCCTCGACCCACCCGGGTGCCGACGCGCTTCTCGAAGGTCGAGCGCAACTGCGTCATCACCTGCCAGAGCGCCTCGGTGTGACTGCCGGTGCCGAATCCGTCGGCTGAGAACGAACCACTCATGATGACCTCTTCCGTGAACCGTGAACGATACTCAACGATATACGGCGAACCGAGCAGGGCTCACAGGAAAGTCGGACTGAGGAACTGCCCCTAGAGCGGGCCAAGAGCGTCGGCGGGATCGCCGGTCAGGCGCAGGGAGCGCAGCGGCTCGAGGATCTGGCGCTCCTCGTAGCGGAAGTGCGACTCCATGATCGCGCCGATGCCGTCGAGATGGCTCGTGATCTCCGCGGCCCCGTCCCGGCGGTCCAGGGCGGTGCGCAAGGCGCCGAGCAGATGGCTGAGCATCGAGTGATCCTGCACGAGCTTCTCGACGACGGGTGCCAGTTGCGGATGCTCCGCGACGAGAGCGGGGAAGAGCGCGGCATCCTCGCTCCGGTGGTGCCCGTCGAGTGCTGCGCAGAAACCGGTGCAGTACAGCAGGAGATCGGATGCGGCATCCGGGGCGTCATCCCCTGCGGCCACGGCCTCCTGGGTCACGGCGAGCGCCTTGCGGAGCCGGGAGTGGGCCGCGCGGAGCTCGGCGTCCCAGACGATCAGGCGGTCGGCATCCACCGTCGCAGTCTAGCTTTCCGGCTGTCGCGCTCGATGTGCGCCCGGGGGCCGGCCGACCCGCCGCTCGTGACGAGATCCGGTTACGGATCCGTGAACGCTGCCCCGGATTGCTTGGCAGGCGGAGGATCGAGTCGGTAGAGTCCAACTCCGGGCGGATCGATTCCGTTGCCCGCTCTCAGTGATGCGTCTGTTTCGTCGTCGAGGGGGATGCCATGCTGCGAAGCCGCCATCGACGTCTCGTCGGCGCCGTGATCGTGGTCGCCGTGGTCGGCGGGCTCGCCGCGTGCTTCCCGTCGGGACCCGAAGAATCCGACGACCACGACGCATCCATCACGCCGGTCGACTTCTCGGAGCTCCCGGCACTCGACGCGTTTATGCCCGAGCCCTGGGAGCCGCGAACACGCGACGAGCAGTTGGCGATCGAGATCGAGGAGGCGACGGCCGGCGGTGGGAGCCCGACCAGTCAGCAGGTCGTCGACGCGCTCGCGCTCAGCTACGGCGGCATCCCCGGGGCGAGCGCGTCCGAGCTGCCCGTCGCCGACACTCCGGGGCAGAGCGGAACGTGGGCACTCGCTCTCTCGGCGCGTCACGGCGACGAACTCACCGAGGAGCAACGGGCGGCACTCGAGACCCTCGAAGCCGACCCCGCGGACACGTTCGCGATCGACCCCGCCGAGCTCCAGACGGCGATCGCCGATCCGACCTTCGGCGACATCCCGGATGACTCCGCCGAGGGCGAGTCGGGGGCCTCGTCCGTCGCTCCCGCGAGTGTCGACGCGTCATCGACGACCCCCGCCGCCCCGGTCGATCTCGCCGCTCCTCGCGCTGCGCTCGCTCCACCGCCCGCCGCGGCGATAGGCGCCAGGCTCAGAGCCATCAGCACGCGGGTCTACGGCGATTGGAAGCGCTTCCGGCCCGACTTCCCGACGCTCCAGCTCACCATCGCCCTGTCGCGGGCCGCGAACGGCAAGGCGTCGATGGACACGTGGTGCGTCGGCACCGTGTGCACGATCCGGGTCTTCCCGAATGTGTGGAACACCGGCCGGTACTCCACCCAGGAGCTGAAGTACATCTTCGCGCACGAGTTCTTCCACGCACTGCAGTTCCAGTGGTCGCAGCGTCTTAAGGCACCGGCATGGGCGCTCGACGGCGCGGCGAACTGGGCTGCCGCCGATCTGTACCGCACGGTCGCGACTCCGCGTGCCGACTTCATGTGGTCCGATTGGTTCTCGGCTTCGCGGACGCCGCTCGCCGCGCTGTCCTATGCCGCGTGGCCTCTGTTCGAAGCCGATCACGCGGTCGGGGCCGATCCCTACGAAGCCGACAAGGCGATCTTCCGCTACGGCAGCGAGAACACGACAGACTCGATGGCGGTCGGCTTCCTGAACGATGTCGAGACGCTCCTGCGCGCCGGGGCTGCGGGCGCACGCGTCAGGGCGTATTCGGGTGATCCGTCGTGGTACCTGGCGTGGCCCGGAAGGAACGCGGCGACCGGTCCGGCCGACAACGTCCGTCCGCTCGCGTCCGCGCCCGTCGGCATCGGATCGTTCAGCGTGCACCAGGCCGGTGACTTCACCCACATCGTCCGGGACGCGACGTTCACGAACGATGTCGGGATCGCGACGGTGCTGCCCGTCGGCGGCGCGTTCACGACGCGCGCGAAGGACGGCACGGTCGATGTCGCCGAGGGCCAGGAGGCGCGGTTCTGCTTCGACGCGAGTGGGTGCCGGTGCCCCGAGGGACAGGCATCCGATGCGATCGTCATGGACGGCCATCACATGCTGTTCGGCTTCGAGCTGCAAGAGGTCGCGTCTTTCGTCCAGGTGGAGAACGACAAGTGGGACCCGGGCACGTACTGCGAGAAGCGCGATGACGGCACCGAGGCCGCGACCGCCAACGGCGACCCGCACTACACGACCTTCGACGGCTACACCTACACGTCGAACTCGCTCGCCGAGTTCGTCACCATGCGCGATCCCGAGGGAGGCCTCGAGGTGCAGTCACGGCACGAGCCCTACAGCGCTCACGAGGTCGACACGATCGTCGCACCGGGTGCCGTCGGCACGAGCGCGGTGGCTGTGGATGTCGGCGAGGGGAGGCGCGTCACCTTCGAAGGCGCAGACTTCACGTTCGATGCGGATGTGACGATCCGTGTCGACGGCGATGTCGTGGGCGACGACCGGTTCTCGGTGGGCGAGGTGAAGGTGAGCAGAGGAAGGAACGACGACGACTTCCGCACCTGGACGCTCGAGTGGCCCGACGGGAGCTCGGTCGAGCTGATGTGGGGGTGGGGATTCTCGGTCACCGCTCGGCTCGCACCCGACAGGGCCGAGCGGATGGTGGGCATGCTCGGCGCCGCGGATCACAACCTGTTCGACGATCTCGCGCTCCCCGACGGCACCGTGCTCGGCGCGGGCAAGGACATCGAGACGGACTTCGCGCAGGCGTGGCGCGTGGATGCGGCCACGAGCCTGTTCGACTACGGTTCAGGCCAGTCGTTCGCGACGTTCGTCAAGCCCCTGCCGGAAGCGGTCGCGGTGAGCGCGGAGAGCCGGGACGGCTGCCGCGATCAGCTCGGGGCCCGCGCCACCACCGCCGAGGTGGACGCCTGTGCCTACGACCTCTCTGCGACCAGCATCCCGGGCCTTGCGGATCTGCATCGTGTGTTCACGGAGAACCGCATGGTCCGTCAGGCCGTCGCGTCCTTCCCGATCGACTGGAACGGTGACGGCTCGCCTGATTCCGGTGATTCCGGCGGCGGTGGCGACGCGGACGGCGGCCGAGACGACGGTGGCGACGACGATCTCGGTCCGGTCGGCGGGGAACCGGCCACACCCGCGAAGGCGGGTGTTCCGTCCGCCACCCTCGAGGCGACGATCTCCGACGCCGCCGTGCTCGCGGAGGGCACCACCGCCAGGATCAAGCTGAAGGCGGGAACCATCGTCATGGCACGCGCGATCAGCTGCGCCGGCGAAGCGAACCTGTGGGTCACGCTGGTGGGTCCCAATGCGATGACCGGAGACCTGTACCTCTGCGGCCCCGCGGCCGTCGCGGCTCCCGACGAGGATGACGAGGGCACACCGGGCACCAACTACGGCCTCGTGACGACCGACGGCGACTACCTGGTCTCGATGCAGACGGACTCGGTCGATCCCGTGGCGGCGACCGTCGAGGTGTTCGCAGACCCGACGCCGACCGTGCTGTCGCCGAAGTCCGTCGACGGGTTCACGCTCGAGACCTCGATGTCGGGTATCGGAGACACCATCGTGCTGCAGCCCGATCCGACGGATTTCACCGACCTCGACATGTCGGGTCTCGGAGGCGTCTGCTACTTCGTATCGACGAGCGCCTTCGCGGACGACCAGGCGGCCGGGTACTTCGTCCCGTTCGACGCCGTCTGCCGTCACGGGCCGACCACCCTGATCCCGACGGGCACGAGCTCGACGGTCGTGCTCGTGAAGCGCGATGCCGCCCCGCAGCCGGTGGTGGTGAAGGTCGCGGGATAGCGGGACGCGCGTCTCGGCGATCGCCGCAGTGTCACCAGGTGGAGTCGCCCCGGATGACGACATCGCTGCCGCCGTCGATGAAGACGATCTGCCCGCAGAGGTGCCCGTTCGACTCGCCGACCAGCCAGGCGAGCAGGTCTGCCACGGCCTCGGGTCCGAAGATCCCGCCCAGGGGCATCGGCACCTGCGTGAGGAGGGCCGCTCGGTCTGCTTCGGACGCGGTGAGTCCCGCCGTCATCGGGGTCGTGACGACGCCCGGCGCGACACCGTTGAGGGGGATGCCGGCGCCGGCCCAGTCGGCGGATGCCGCGGTGCGGCGCAGCCAGCGCGCGAGAGCCCGCTTGCTCGTGCCGTACAGCAGCCCGGACTGCTCCGGGGTTCCCGCCGCGAGTTCCTCCGCGCGCTCCATCGCTGTCGCGCGGGTTCCGTCGAGCAGCGCGTCGAGGAGTGTGTCGTCGG
The DNA here is from genome assembly GCF_002797855.1 of Compostimonas suwonensis. GTDB lineage: Bacteria > Actinomycetota > Actinomycetes > Actinomycetales > Microbacteriaceae > Compostimonas > Compostimonas suwonensis. The sequence continues at coordinate 770,570 of NZ_PGFB01000002.1, read as the reverse complement.
GCGGGAACAGCGAGGCCATCGAGGTGACGAGCGCGGCACGCGGCGCCGCGGAGGTCAGCAGCAGCGGGCGCAGCGACTCGAGCGTGGCGATGGTGCCGTAATAGTTGATCTCGACGGTCTTCGCAACGGGCTGCGCGAGGCCGGCGATCGCCAGCACCCCGTCGACCGTTCCTCCGCTCAGCCGTGCCGCCTCGCTCGCGAGGAACTCGACGCCCTCGTCGGACGACAGGTCCACCTCGATGTCGGCGTCTCGGAGGTCGACCGAGATGACCTTCTCCCCGCGTGCCTCGAGCAACTGACTGGTCGCCCGCCCGATTCCGCTTGCGGCGCCGGTGACGACAAAGGTGCGTGTCATGATGTCTCTCCTCGTTCGAAGCTGCGGCGCGATGCCGCACTTCCGAGGCTATGGGCGGGGGCGGCGGGCGAATAGGGACTTTGGGCCCGACGCGGGCGAGCCGTCGACCCGGTGCCCGGTATGCGTTATGAGCGGAGCCGCCCTGAATATCCTCGTCAAAAGCCTTTTATGAGCCGAATGCCGAGCCCTGTCGGCCTCCCCGCGGCGAGGATCGAGGGCCCGAACGAGAGAGTATTCCGCGCTGGTGCGGCCCTGCTGAACATGTGACCGAACCCGAAATATGGCGGTGATTTCATGGTGTTATACTCACGACTCGTTAGAGGAAAGAGGTCCGACGACCAACGACATGGTTGGGCGCTCCGGTGGCATCGCCGGACTCATGTGATCGAGAAGGCAATCGAGAAGTCAGGAGAACCACAGCGATGAAGATCAGACAATGGAGCACCGCACTGGTCATTGCGGGTGTGCTCGCGATGACAGGCTGTGCCCTCAACGAGGACGGCAGCACAAACGAGGCTACGAACGGTGATACGACCCTGCGAATCGGCACGACGACCGATGTGACGAACTTCAACCCGTTTCAAACGCTCAGCAAGACCGACAACTGGGTTCTGAACGCGATGTACCCGCATCTCCAGCGCATCGATGAGAATGCGCAGAAGGTGCCGGAGCTCGCCGACTCCTACGAGTACACCGATGACGGTATGACGGCCGTGTTCACACTCCGCGACGACTTCGTCTGGTCCGACGGCGAGCCCGTCACCTCGGAGGACGTCAAGTTCTCTGCCGAGTCGATCATGCAATACCACATGAGCAACGTCGCAGCGAAGCTCCAGTGGGTGACATCGATCGAGACGCCGGACCCGACGACCGTCGAGTTCCACCTCAGCCAGCCCTACGCGACCTTCGCCGAAGGCATCTCGTTCTGGATGCCCGTCGCCCCCGAGCACATCTTCGCGGATGCCGGCGACCTCACGAAGTTCACGAACGATCAGGAGCCCGGTGGATGGGTCGGGGCGGGCGCCTATGTTCTCGACTCCTATACCAAGGGTCAGCGCTACGTCATGAAGGCCAACCCGGACTATCCGTACGCTCCGGATGGGGGCGCGGCTGTGAAGACGATCGAGTGGGTCGTCTATCCGGATGTGAACACCATGACGCTCGCGCTGCGCAACGGCGAGATCGACCTCATGGCGCCGCCCGTCACAGCATCCGCGGCCGAATCGCTCGAAGGCGACGACAACATCGGCCTCGAGCAGGTGGGCTCCCTCGGCTACGCCGACATCACCTACAACGTTCAGAAAGGCGCGCTGGGGGACGTGGCTGTTCGCGAGGCGATCTCGAAGACGGTCGACACCGACTCGATCATCGCGACCATTCTCCAAGGGCTTGGTGAGCCGATCGTCGGCCCCGTCTCGCCGATTTTCCCGGACTACTACGACACAGGTCTCGAGCCCTATGGCTTCGACCCGGGTGCTGCGAAGACGATGCTCCAGGATGCCGGCTACGCCGATGCGGACGGCGACGGAATGTTCGACGACCTCTCGTTCTCGATGATCTGCGATGGGAGCAACCCCAACATGACCCGCGTCGCAGAGGTCGTGCACGGCGACGCCGCGAAGGCCGGCATCGACATCACCATCGGCTGCGCGGAACGCAACACGTTCCTCGCTCAGCAGAAGGGCGGCGAGTACGACATCATCCTCTCCGAGCACGCCGTCTACGACAACCCGATGGACCAGCTGCGCAGCGTCTACCTGTCGAGCAACCCCGGCGGAATCAACTACAACCATGTCGAGGACCCGCAGCTCGACGCTCTCATCAACGACGCAGCAGGCACGGTCGACGAGAGCGCGCGCATCCCGAAGGTGAAGGCGATCGCCGACTACGTATACGACCAGGCCCTGCTGCAGCCGCTCTACGTGCAGGACTTCAACTTCGCCTACCGGTCTGACCGGTTCACGGGGTTCGTCCCTTCGCCGAGTGACCTGCTCGGCATGGTGACGGGGTACTCGCTCTCGCACGTCGAGCCGGTCTCCTAGGGCAACGGGGAGGGTAGGAGAAGAAGGTGTTCGCATATTTGGCGAAAAAACTGGGGCGAGCGGTCCTCACACTGTGGATCGCGGTCAGCATCACATTCCTGTTGCTGCGCCTGCTTCCCTCGGATCCCACCCTCCTCGTCGTCGAGGGCGACATGACACCGGAGATGCAGGAAGGCCTGCGTGAGCAGTACGGACTCGACAAGCCTCTCGGCGTGCAGTACCTGCTCTATCTCGGTCAGCTGCTCACCGGTAACCTCGGCACATCGTTCCGTCAGCTCATGCCGGTGGGGGACATCCTGCTCGATCGGCTGCCGTGGACCCTGCTGCTCGCCGGTTCTGCGTTCGTGCTGACGATCCTCATCGGCATTCCGCTCGGTGTCTACGCCGCTGTCGGCCGCGGTCGCTTCATCGACAAGGCCGTGCAGTTCCTCGGTGTCACGAGCAACGCCGTGTTCATCCCCGGACTCGCGATGCTGCTGCTCGTGATCGGCGGCTCGGTTCTCGGCTGGTTCCCGATCGGAGGCGCGATCGATCCGGATACGAGAGGTCTCGCCGCCTATCTCAGCCTCTTCCAGCATCTCGCATTGCCGCTCTTCACGCTCGTGCTCGTGCAGATCGGACCCTACGCGCTCACCCTCCGCACCAACATGATCGAGGTGCTCGGAGAGGACTATGTCAAGAGCGCCAGGTCTCGCGGCTTCAGCGAGCGCCGCACGGTGTGGCGCCACGCGCTGCGGAATGCGATCCTCCCGGCCCTCACCCTCATGGGCCTCCAACTCGGCGCCCTCATCGGCGGCGCCGTGCTCACGGAGACCGTTTTCGCCTATCCGGGGGTCGGGCGGCTCATCTTCGATGCCGTCCAGCAGCTCGACTATCCGCTGCTCCAGGGCGCATTCGTGATGCTCGCGGTGACGGTCATCCTCGCGAATCTGCTCACGGACACCGTATCCATGCTGCTCAACCCGAGGATCCGCTCATGACCAATCCCTTCCTGCCGGCCGAGGAGCCGTCCGTCTCGACCGCCACTGTGCTGGCCGTCGACGGGCGGCGGCGTGGCGGCTTCTTCGCCAAGCCGTCGGGCTACCTCTCGGTCGCCATGCTCGTCGTCTTCCTGCTCGTCGGCGTCTTCGGGCCGCTGCTCGTCGCGAAGCCGGAGGGGCTCGGCACTGATCTGCTTCAGCCGCCGAACGCCGCGCACTGGTTCGGCACCGACGATCTCGGGCAGGACATCTTCGCCCAGGTGGTCTGGGGTACCAGGATCAGCGTCACGGTCGGTCTGATGGCCTCGCTCATCGCGATCGTCATCGGCTCCGGCATCGGTCTGCTCGGAGCCTACGTGCGCAAGGCGGACCCGATCGTCACGACCGTCATCGACGTGATGCTCTCGCTGCCGCTGCTGCCGCTCATGATCCTCGTCACGGCGCTCGCCGGGCCGAGCGTGACAACCCTCGTCGTCGTCATCGGGGTCCTGTCGTGGGCGGAGGTGGCTCGGCTCATCCGTTCCAACGGCCAGGTCGTCGCCGGGATGCCCTATATCGACGGCTCCCGTGTGCTCGGCGCCGGCCCCATCCGCATCATACTCACGGAGCTGCTGCCCGCCGTCGTCCCTCTCATCGTGGTGAGCGTGCTCCTCACCGCGGCGAGGGCCGTGATCTCGGAGGCGGGCCTCAGCTTCCTCGGGATGGGGGATCCGACATCGTGGTCGTGGGGGCGCATCCTGCTGAACGCGCAGCGCTCCGGCGTCATCGCCACCGCATGGTGGCAGACGCTCTTCCCGTGCCTGGCGATCTTTCTCCTGGTTCTCGCCGCGACCATCGCCGGCATCCGCTACAACGACTCCCGCGACCCGCGTACGAAAGGAAACTGAGGCGATGAATGGAACGTCAGAACGACGCAGCCGTCGCTACACGGAGATCATCAACGGCGCCCGGCTCGAGATCGAGATCCTCGGTGATGACGATGCTCAGCCGATCATCGTTCACCACGGTGCCCCCGGTATAGCGTCGCGAGCCGAGCCGGTGGCCTCGTTCGGCCCGTTCTCCGACGAGTACCGGATCGTCGCCTTCGATGCCCGCGGCTCCGGCCGGTCGGACGACATCGGCCCCTACAGCCATGCGCAGTGGGTGTCCGACATCGAGGCGATCCGAACGCGCTTCGACCTCGGCAGGATTGTGATGGCCGGCGGCTCGTACGGCGGATTCCTCGCCCTGGAGTACACCCTCGCGCACGGCGAGCACGTGCGTGCGCTCGTGCTGCGCGACACCGCCGCGGACAACAGCCACACCGGCCTCGCCGTCGAGCGCGCCAGGGTGGCCGACGGGGTCGAACTCGACGAGTGGACCGTCTCCCGCATCGGCACCGGGAACTTCGCCGACAACGCCGAGTTCGAGCGCTATTGGCGATCGGTGCTCCCTCTCTACGATCACCGTCACGACCCTGCGGCGGTCGAGCGAAAGGCGGCCTCGGCCCTCTATCACTATGCCACGCACAACCAGGCCTTCGGCGTGAACATGCCGGCGTACGATCTGAAGGACCGCCTGCCGGAGATCGTGCAGCCGACGCTCGTGACCGTCGGTCGCCATGACTGGCGCACCCCCGTCGAGGCCTCCGAGACGATCGCCTCATTGATCCCCGGTGCTGAGCTCGTGATCTTCGAGGAGTCGGGTCACTCGCCGCAACTCGAAGAGCCGGAGCGTTTCCAGCGCGTCGTGCGCGACTTCCTGGCGGGGGCACTCATATGACCGACAGCGCCGCCGTGTTCCGCGCGCCGCGCGCCGCGAACGGCGATGAGGCGGCTCTGGCGGTGCGCGGTCTCAGCGTGGAGTTCGTCACGCGCGACGGGATCGTGAAGGCCGTGCAGGATGTCGACCTCACCGTTCCCGTCGGCAAGACCCTCGCCGTGCTCGGCGAATCCGGTTCCGGCAAGTCGGTGACGGCTCAGACGATCATGGGACTGCTCGACAGCCCGCCCGGACGCATCACGGCCGGCGAGGTGTGGTTCGAGGGCGTGGATCTGCTCTCGGCGTCGCCGGAGGTGCGCCGCGAGGTGAGCGGCGAGGGGCTCGCGATGGTCTTCCAGGACTCGCTCTCGGCCCTGAACCCCGTGTACACCGTTGGAGGACAGCTCGCCGAGCTCCTGCGCGTGCGGCGCGGGCTCTCGCGCCGGGCTGCCTGGGACCGTGCCGTGGAGCTCATGGCGAAGGTGCGCATCCCCGCCCCGGAGCGCCGCGCCCACGACTATCCGCATCAGTTCTCCGGCGGCATGCGCCAGCGGATCATGATCGCGCTCGCGATCGCCCTCGAGCCGCGTGTTCTCATCGCCGATGAGGCGACGACCGCCCTCGACGTGACGGTGCAGGCGCAGATCATGGAACTGCTCACCGAGCTCCAGCGTGAGAACGGTATGTCGCTCGTGCTCATCACCCACGACCTCGGCGTGGCCGCGGAGGTCGCCGACGACGTCGTCGTCATGTACGCCGGCCGTGTCGTCGAGTACGGAAGCGTACGTGAGCTGTTCGCGCGCCCGGCTCATCCCTACACACGCGGACTGCTCCGCTCGGTTCCCCGCGTCGACAGGCAGGAGGCGACTCTGTGGGCCATTCCCGGCTCGCCGCCGAACCCGCTGAATCTCGGCGTCGGCTGCGCCTTCCGCACCCGGTGCGACGTGGCCATCGAGCTCTGCGCCGTGGAACGACCCGGGCTGCTCGCCCTTGAGAGCGCCGGAACCGGCAGCGCGCGGGTGAGCGCCTGCCATCGACGTGAGGAGGTTCTCCATGCCGGAGCCTGAGCCGATGTCCATCGCCGTCGAGAGCGGCACGAGGAGCGTGGGAGACGACGAGATCGTGCTCTCGGTCGACGACGTCGTCAAGCACTTCCCGGTGCACGGGCGCGCCGGCCGCGGCGGAGCGGTCGTGCGCGCACTCGACGGTGTGAGTTTCGAGCTGCGCAAGGGGGAGACCCTCGGCATCGTCGGCGAGTCGGGGTGCGGCAAGTCCACTCTCGCCAGAACGATCGTCGGCCTGGAGCGGCCCACCTCCGGAGCCGTTCGCTTCCGAGGCCGCGATCTGCATGCGGCGGGTGGCAAGGAGTGGTCCGAGCTGCGCAGTCGAGTGCAGATCGTGCTGCAGGATCCGATGGCGTCCCTGAACCCGCGGCGCACGCTCAAGCAGACCCTCCTGCAGCCGTTCCAGATACATTCCGGCGTGGTGCCGCGGGCCAAGCGCCTCGAGCGCGTGAAGGAGCTCGTCGAGCTCGTCGGGCTGAATCCGGACCATCTCGAACGATACCCGTTCCAGTTCTCCGGCGGGCAGCGGCAGCGCATCGGCATCGCCCGTGCGCTCGCGCTGGAGCCCGAGGTGATCGTGTGCGACGAGCCCGTGTCGGCGCTCGACGTCTCGATCCAGGCGCAGGTGGTGAACCTCCTTCAGCGCCTGCAGCGAGAGCTCGGACTCGCCTACGTTTTCATCGCTCACGACCTCTCGGTCGTCCGGCACATCTCCGACCGCATCGGCGTGATGTATCTCGGTCGCGTCGCCGAGCTCGGCGATCGCGCGGATGTCTATGCGCGTCCGGAACACCCGTACACGAGCGCGCTCCTGTCGGCGGTGCCGATCCCCGACCCGGAACTGCGTGGCACCGGCTCACGGCGCCTGCTCGCGGGCGATCCGCCGAGCCCGGTGAACCCGCCGTCCGGCTGTCGTTTCCGCACCCGCTGCTGGAAGGCGCAGGACGTCTGCGCCTCGGAGGAGCCGCAGCTCGAGCGGAAGGACGGCGAAGGCCCCCAGCTCGTCGCCTGCCACTTTCCGCTCAGCGCTTGAGAACCACGGCGAGAGATGGCGCCGTTCCACCATCACAAGAAAGAAAGAAGATCATGCAGCCTGCAGCCCCGAACTACACCGGATACGCCGCTTACGACTACCTCGAACCCGGACGGGACTACGAGGAGTTCGCCCTCGCCAAGCAGCTCGGCCGAGTGCCCGCGTATCGTCTCGAGCTCACGGCTGAGGAACAGGAGAGGGTGACGCGCATCTTCGCCGATGAGGTGGTGTTCTCCCTCCACGAGCACGCGATCGTGCTCCCCGAGAACGGCGATGAGATCCGGCCGTACAACCGCACGGGCCGTCAGCGCACCGCATACGAGGGCATGGCCCGCTCGGGGCTCACGGCCTTCATCGACAACTTCATGGCCGGGGCATCGTGTGTGACGAGCCAGAACGGCTGGAAGTGGGACGACATGATCTATGCCCTCGGCTATCGTCTCGCCGATCTCGCCAAGCAGGACCACATCGTGCTCGCGACATCGGTCGCCGACATCCACGCAGCGCGCACCCGGGGCCAGCTCGCCCTCATCGCGGGCTTCGAGTGCGCCACGATGATCGAGAACGAGCTCGATCGCATCGACATCCTCTACGGCTTCGGCCTTCGGCAGATGGGCATCGCCTATTCGCAGACGAACATGCTGGGCTCGGGGCTCTCGGAGGAGGGTGACGGGGGACTCACGATGTTCGGCAAGCGGGCTGTGCATCGGATGAACCAGCTCGGCATCCTCATCGACATCTCGCACTCCGGCGACAAGACCTCCCTCGACACGATCGCGCACTCCGAGGTGCCCGTTATGATCACGCACGCCGGTGCCCGTTCGGTGTGGCCGATCGCGCGTATGAAGCCCGACGAGGTCATCACGGCCTGCGCCGAGCGCGGCGGGCTCATCGGCCTCGAGGCCGCCCCCAACACGACGATCTCCGCGGCGCACCCGAAGCACACGCTCGACTCGGTCATGGATCATTTCAGCTACTGCGTGGACCTCGTCGGGATCGATCATGTCGCCTTCGGCCCCGACACGATGTTCGGCGACCACATGGCAGTGCACCGCGCCTACGCCAACAACTACGCCAAGAACCAGGACCACCACCCCGATCACGAACCGATCGAGTACGTCGACGGCCTCGAGAACCCCGGCGAGAATTTCACGAACATAACGGGCTGGCTTGTCAAGCACGGATATAGTGACGAAGACATCGCGAAGGTGCTCGGAGGGAACATCATGCGCGTTCTGGATCAGGTCTGGTAGGGACGTACAGGTGGTAAAACGCGATACGGTCGTGCTGAGCGCCGTGACGAAACTGCGCGAACTGATTGAACACGATCACAGCATCGGGGAGCAGCTGCCGAACGAGGTGCAACTCGCCGAACGGCTCGATGTGAGCCGGGGGAGTGTGCGGGAAGCCCTCGGGATACTCTCCTCGCAGGGGATCGTGCACCGGAAATGGGGCATCGGCACCTTCGTCAGCTCACCGGCAACCCTCAACATGTCGGTCATCCAGTCCTATCGCGAACGGGTGCAGACGACGGGTCGCGTGGTCGAGCTGAGTTCGGCCTCGTGCGAGCCCACGAAGGCGCCCGACGTCGCCGCGACGGCGCTCGGGATCGAGGCGGGTTCGGAGGTCTGGAAGGTGCGGCGTCTGTTCATCGTGGACCGAACGCCGTCGGCGCTGCACACGGAGTACCTGCCGATGGTGCTTCGCGGGCGGCCGATCGACCCGCACCCCATGCTCTCGATCGACGTCGACCTCTTCGAGCTTCTCAACCGGCACGAGCACAACGTCGTCGCCCACACGGTGACCGACGTCGAGTCGGTTCTCGTCCCCGGCGAGGAGGCCGAGGTTCTCGGTCTGTCGCCGGGATCGCCGGTGCTGCACGCCGAACAGGTGACCTCCGCGCACGACGGGGAGCCGCTCGCATTCGGCATCTCGCTGCAACGCACGGACGTCGTGCGGATGCGGATCACCCGGTGACGGTTTCGGCAGGGCCGGAGTCGGCGGTACGCCTGGCTTTCGATGCCGCTCCCGCCCTCGGCGGGGAGCTCATCGCATTGCGCCGAGCCCTCCATGCGGGGCCCGAGCTCGGTCTCGAGCTGCCCGCGACCCAGGCGCGGGTGCTCGACGCGATCGCCGGGCTCGGTCTCGAGGTCTCTCTCGGACGACGCACGAGCTCGATCGTCGCAGTGCTCCGCGGTGGTGGGGCCGACGACGGCCATCGACCGTCCGTGCTGCTCCGCGCTGATATGGACGCCCTGCCGATCGTGGAGCGCACGGGCCTGCCGTTCGCCTCGACGAACGGTGCCATGCACGCGTGCGGGCACGATCTGCACACGGCGGGTCTCGTCGGCGCTGCGCGGTTGCTCGCAGCCGCGCGCGCCGAGCTCGACGGCGATGTCATCTTTATGTTCCAGCCCGGCGAGGAGGGGCACGACGGCGCCGCAGTCATGCTCGAGGAGGGCGTGCTCGAAGCGGCCGGCGAGCCTCCCGTCGCGGCATACGGCCTGCACGTGACATCCGAGCTGCCGTCCGGGCTGTTCACGAACCGGCCCGGGGCGTACATGGCGGCGATCAGCGAACTGGGCGTGATCGTGCACGGCAAGGGCGGGCACAGCTCCCGCCCACATCAGGCGCTCGATCCCGTGCAGGTCGCGGCGGAGATCGTCACGGCGCTGCAGAGCTATGTGACCCGGCGGTTCGACGTGTTCGATCCTGTTGTGCTCACGGTCGGTCGATTCCAGGCCGGGTCCGCGCCGAACGTGATCCCGGCCGAGGCCGAGTTCACGGCGGTGATCCGCTCCTTCAGCGATGTCGTCGGCGTGCAGCTCGCCCACGGGTTGCCGCGGCTCGTGCGCGGTATCGCGGAAGCACACGGTCTGAGCGCCGACGTCGTCTTCTCGCCCAGGCTGCCCGTGACCGTGAACGACGCCGCCGAGGCCGGATTCTGGGCACGGACCGCCGCCGGTCTCTTCGGATCCGATCGCTACGAGTCGATGGCTCAGCCGAGGATGTCGTCGGAGGACTTCTCCCGGGTGCTCCAACGGGTGCCGGGCTCCTACGGGCACCTCGGTGCAGGCATGCCGGACCTCGCCCCGGGGGAGCGGGCGCCCCTCCACTCGGCCGAGGCCCGCTTCGACGACGGCGTGCTCGCCGATCACGCGCTCTTCCTTGCGAGCCTCGCAGCCGATCGTCTCGCCGAGAGCGCCCGCTCGTGGCGGAGACTGGAGTCATGACAACGACACTCATCACCGGGGCGAACAAGGGCCTCGGCAAGGAAACCGCCCGCCGGCTCATCGCCGCCGGGCACACCGTCTATCTCGGCGCCCGCGACGAGGAGCGCGGCCGCGCCGCCGCCGGCGAGCTCGGCGCCCGGTTCGTTCAACTCGACGTGACCGACGACGCGTCCGTCGCCGCTGCCGCCGCGCGGATCGATGCCGAGGGCGGCCTCGACGTGCTCGTCAACAATGCCGGTGTGGAGGGGCGTCTGCCCGACAACGGCATCGTCACACCGGCCGACACGACGGCCGACGTCGTGCGCGAGATCTTCGACACCAACGTCGTCGGGGTGGTGCGGGTCATCCACGCCTTTCTTCCGCTGCTGCAGCAGTCGGCCGCGCCCGTGATCGTGAACCTCTCGAGCGGGCTCGGCTCGCTGACGGATCTCAGCGACCCCGACAGCTCCACTCACTTCTATCCCGGTGTCGCGTATCCGACGTCGAAGGCCGCGGTGAACGCCCTCACGATCCAGTTCGCCAAGGCGTTCCCCGGTATCCGCGTCAACGCCGTCGACCCGGGTTACACCAACACCGACCTCAACGGCGGCACGGGCATCCAGACGGTCGAGCAGGGCGCCGAGATCATCGTGCGGATGGCGCAGACACCACCCGACGGGCCGACCGGGGCCTTCGTCTCGGAGCGCGGGCCGGTCGCCTGGTAGCTCGAGACACCAGCGAGATCCGGACGCCCTCTCCCCGCTCGGCTGAGACGCGATCGTCATACGACATAATCGTCGGGTGACCGACACGACGTCTGCCGATGGGCGCCCGTACTTTCGTTTCAGCCCCAACGCGTATGAGCTCGGCATCTTCGAGCGGGTGGCCGGAAAGTGCGACGTCTGCGGGGTGCAGCGAGAGCTGAAGTACGCTTCGTCGTTCTACTCGCGGGAGGACCCCGCGTACATCTGCGCATGGTGCGTCGCGGACGGCTCTGCTGCGCGTGTGTTCGACGGCGAGTTCTCCGACTACCTCGGCATCGAGGGGGTCTCTCACGACGAGGGCGAGCCCTCCACCGTCGATGCAGCCGACGCGGAGGAGGTGGCGACACGCACGCCGTCGTATCCGTCGTGGCAGCAGGAGGAGTGGCGGGCGCACTGCGGCCGGCCGTGTGCGTTCCTCGGCTTCATCGGAGCGGACGAGCTGTCGCAGTATCTCGGCGAGCCCGACTTCGCCGACGATGTCGATGGCGGGCTGGGGTGGTCGCCGGAGCTTCTGCGCACCGCTCTCAGCCGCGAGGGAGACCTTGCGGGTTACCTGTTCCAGTGCGTCGAATGCGGAGCGCACCGCCTGCACGTCGACGCGAGCTGACCTCCCGGGAGACGGACCGCCTCCTCCGCGCCTTCGATCGGGCTGCGCGCTGTCACTCCATCGATCGCCGAGATGGATGTCGCAGACGATTTGCGAACATGTGTGACGAATAGGGCGCGCCTTCCGTCGTAACAAGTGACGCCCGGATGGTCCGGGCGGCTTGAGCATACGGAGACCATCATGGCCAACCCCACCAGTTCCAACCCCACCACTTCCACTCCCGCGACCGCCGGTGTCGGCTCAACGCCACACACGCTCGGGAAGACCGTCATCAACGACAGCGTCGTGGCGAAGGTCGCGGGGATCGCAGCCCGCGAGGCCTCCGGCGTGTACGCCCTCGGCGGTGGAGCGGCACGGGCGTTCGGCGCGATTCGCGAAGCCGTCGCCGGAACCGACCAGGCGCAGGGCATCAGCGTCGAGGTCGGCGAGACCCAGGTCGCCGTCGACGTCACCATCGTCGCCGAGTACCCCGCGCCGCTGCAGGACGTCGCCGACGGGGTGCGCTCCGGCGTGATCCGTGCGATCGAGTCCATCGTCGGGCTCGAGGTCACCGAGGTGAACGTGACCGTCAACGACGTGCACCTGCCCTCCGACGACAAGAACGACGACACCGAGGCGCGGGTCCAGTGACCTCCTCGGCCACCCGAACGGGAATCCTCATCGGGGCGGTGCTCGCCTTGACATGGATCGTCATCGGGTTCTGGGCGTTCTTCTTCGTGGCGATCGCGATGATCGTCGGGGCCGTCATCGGCCGGATCATCGACGGCAAGCTGAACGTCGCCGGCCTGGTCGACGCGTTCCGCGGGAAGCGTTCGTCGTCATGACGGTGACAGCCATGCCGGCATCCGCGGTCCGTACGCCGTCGGGCGAGGGGGCGAGAGGCCGTACCCGCGTGGCGTCCAAGGCGCTGAACCGGGTCGTGACCGCGGTGACGGCCGAGGCCCTCGGGGTCGACGTGCGGCATGTCGCCGTCGAACTGGCCGATCATGCGGGCGCCCTCGCCCTCACGGTGTCGACGCCCATCCGGGTCGTGTCCTTGGGGTTGGTGACGTCCGACCCCTCGGCGGTGCGGCGTGCGGGAGGTTCGGTTCTGGATCGAACCGCTCAGGCGCAACGGGTCATCCGCGAGAGGGTGACCACGCTGACCGGATCGGCGATCGAGCGGGTCACCGTGCGGATCAGCGACGTGGACATCCAACCGGAGGCACGAGTCACATGAGCGCCCACCCCATCTACGCACGCGTCACCCGCCGTGAGACCCGCTCGCCGCGATCCGTGCTCGCCATCACCCTGGCCGTGATCCTGATCGTCGTCTTCGTCTGGGTCGGCACGGAGATCGTGCTCGCCCTCCTCGGGCAGCCGGCTCTGCTGGCCGCTCCGGCCGACATGTTCGCCTCGGCCCTGGGAGTCGGCGACCTGCCGGGCGGGATCGTCGCGACCGCCGGGATCGTCGTAGCGGCCCTCGGACTGGTCCTGACGATCGCGGCGCTCACGCAGGGCCGCCGCGCCCGGCACGTGCTGGGCACTGAGCGTGCCGCGACCGTGGTCGACAACGAGGTCATCGCCTCCGCGCTGGCCCGTCACGCATCGTCTGCGGGCAACGTCGACCCCGACAACACGACGGTGTCGGTGTCCCACCGGCGCGCGGTCGTGTATCTCACCCCGACATCGGGGATTCCCGTGAACCGGGACGCCGTCTCCGAGGCCGTGACGCAGCAACTCGCCTCATACGGCCTCCACCCGACGGTGCGAGCGCGGGTGCGGATCTCGGAGAAGGCGAAGGTGGGCGCATGAACAGCACCAATCGCGTCGCCAACCGGCTCCTGATCGTCGTCTGCGGGCTCCTGCTCCTGATCGTCGGCGCGGCCGCTGCGGCTGTTGCGCTCGTCCCCATGATCCGAGACGGGTGGGACGACATCCGAGGTCCGGTGCGCGAACAAGTGGCGGCCTGGCTGCAGCAGACACCGCTGGGCGACACCGGGATCAGCTGGATCATGCCCGCCGTCCTCGGGCTGCTCGCCATCGGAGTGATCGTGCTGATCGTGTTCATCGCACGCCAGGGGCGTGGCCACACGCGCATCGCGATCAGCGAGCCCACGGGCGAGCACGGGAGCACGGTCGTCGATGCGGCCGTCGCCGAGCATGCCGTCCAGGACTCCCTGACCGCGCATCCCGAGTTCGTCTCCTCGCACGTGTCCACCTACCGAGTGCGTCACACGGTCGTGCTCAAGGTCTCCGTGACCTGCCGGCGTGGTGTGTCGCCGAAGGATGCCGCGGCCCTCGTCGAGAGCACCCTGAGCGCCCTCGACGAACTCCTCGGGCGTGAGCTGCCGGCACTGATCCAGATCAGCGGCGGATTCCGGTCCCGGGCGACCCGGGCGACCCGGCTTCAGTAGGGATGCCGTCCCGGTTCGTGCCCGTCCCGTGAGTTTGTGACGTTCGCCCTGTGCGACACGTCTTGGGGAGGGGCTGTTTATCGACAGTCCGGTGAGCACGATCAACGAGAGACGCAAGGAAGGTACAGCGAATGCGGAAGAACCTGGTGATCATCGCGGTCGTGGCGGCGGCGGCATATCTGATCGGCGTCGAGTCGGCGAAGTCCCGAGGAAAGGACTACGAAGACCTCCGCCACCAGCTCGAGCGGCTCTGGACCAGCCCGGAGGCGCGGAAGTCGCGCAAGCGGCTGGCGAAGTCCGTGCGCAAATCGGTCAAGGACAGGCGCCAGCAGCTTCGCAGGCTCGCCAACTGATCGAACCGATAGACGTGGGCTCCCGTACGGGGAGTCCCAGAGAGAAAAGGAAGAACGGATATGAGTGCAGAGGACAAGATCAAGGCGGCGACGGACAAGGTCGTCGGCAAGGCCAAGGAGGCCGCGGGACACGTCGCCAACAACGACAAGCTCGTCGCCGAGGGCAAGGCCGACCAGACCAAGGGCAACATCCGGGACGCCGCAGAGAACGTGAAGGACGCGTTCACGAAATAGACCCGTGCTGCGGGGCGAAGCGCTTTCGCCCCGCAGCCCCACCGCTCAACGTTTTCGAAAGGACACCCTGATGGGATTCTTCAGTTTTCTGCTTCTCGGCTTGATCGCCGGTGCGATCGCCAAGCTCATCATCCCTGGCAAACAGGCCGGCGGATGGTTCCTCACACTCCTTCTCGGAGTGATCGGCGCCTTCCTCGGGGGGTGGCTCGGCGGGCTCATCTTCAACGTCAACCTGGAGTCGTTCTTCTCCCTCTCCACCTGGCTGCTCGCGATCGGCGGCTCGCTGATCGTGTTGCTGATCTACGGTCTCATCGTCGGTCGGCGTGCAAAAGCGTGATGGATTCTACAAATTGTTCGACAGAGCGTCGACGATCCAGACAAACTGCGGGCAGGGCCGCGACAGTGACGCCGTGGCCAACCCCTCATCGGCGAGGGCGTGGCAGGTGAAGGGGGGTCCACCGTGGACCGTGGCCATTTCAGCAGTCTTCTCGAGCAGGCAGACGATCGCATCGTCGCCGGACGTGCCGCAGACGGGGATGTCGCCGCCTTCGCCGTTCTCGTCCGCCGGTACACGCCCATGATGCGTGCCTACACCCGGCGGATGATGAACGCGAACGCCGACGTCGACGACATCGTGCAGGAGGCGTTCGTGACCGCATGGCAGCGTCTGCCCGACCTCGACGACCCGAGCAGGGTGAAGTCCTGGCTGATGAGGATCGTCGGCCACAAAGCCATCGACCGCATCCGCGGCATCCGCCCGCAGATCGATATCGATCAGCTCGAGCAGGCGGCCCCCGCGCACGTCTCCCCGCCTCGGGTGGCCGAGGCGCGAGCGGGGATCGCCGCACTCAGCGACGCCCTCCAGGAGATTCCAGCGCCGCAGCGCGAATGCTGGGTGCTGCGCGAGATCGGCGGAATGAGCTACGACGAGATCGCCGAGGAGCTCGGCATCCCCGTATCCACGGTGCGCGGGCTGCTGGCACGGGCCCGGCGGCATATGCTCGTACGGATGGAGGACTGGCGATGACTCGCGAACACGACGGTCCAGACCGCCTGGGTTTCGAACCGGAGGATCTCGACGGTCACACCATCGAGCAGCTGACTGACTATCTCGATGCGGGACGCACCCCGGTCGATCCGTCGATCGAGCAGTCCGCGGGCTGCCAGCTCGCCCTCGACGCCCTCGAACGTCTTCACCGGCTCACCCCCGAGCTGGTCGCGGCGGACACCGCAGCAGAGCCCGAGGCGAACGAGGACTGGGTGCAGAGGATCCTGGGAGGGATCGTCCTCGACGCCCGCGCCGGCCGGCGCATCCCGTTCACCGCACCCGACCATGCCGAGCTGGGCATCACCGAGGGAGCAGTGCGGGGCCTGATCCGCGCAACGGAGAGCACGATGCCCGGACTGCTGATCGGACGCAGCCGCCTCGATGGCGACGTCACGACGCCCGGTGCCCCCATCCGCGTCGAGGTCGACGTCAGCGTGGCCTATGGAAGACCCTTGGCGATTCTCGCCGCCGAGCTGCGCACGGAGATCGGACGACGCCTGGCCTCCCATACGGAGCTGAACATCGCCGCGATCGACATCGTCATCCAGGACGTCCATCCTGCGTTGGCACGGGAAGGAGGACCGGCGTGATGAGCACCGAAGTCGTCACCGCGCTGACGGAGGAGCTGGAGACGGTCGTCCGTGCAGCACCCGGAGTCGTCGCGTTGTACCCGGCCGAATCCGCGGTCGTCACCGTGCTGAAGGCGGGGGCGTACGCACTGGGCCTCGGCGACGGCGCCTCTCCGATCGTCGTGGACGAGCGCGACGGCGGCGTGCACGTCGCGATCTCGATAGGAGTTCGCACGACGGCTGCCGCAGCAGACACGGCCCGTGCCGCAGCCGATGCGGTCTCCCTGCATCTGGCCGCACACGGCATGCCGGATTCAGACATTCATCTCACCGTGGTCCATATCGACGAGACCGCGCACATCGACGAGACCGCGCTCACGACCGAAGGGAACCCCGCATGACCGCACAACAACGTATCGCCATCGTCTGGAACCCGTCCAAGACGACCAAGGAGGAACTCGAAGCCGCTCTGCACGAACTGGAGCCGAGCGAGGGTGCCCTCGACCCCGAGTGGTACGAGACCAGCACGGAGGATGCCGGTCAGGGGCCCGCTGCTGCGGCCGCCGACGCCGGTGCGTCCCTGATCGTCGCCGCGGGCGGCGACGGAACCGTCCGTGCCGTGGCCGAGTATCTCGCGGAGTCGGGTTCCGGCGCCGAGCTGGGGATCGTGCCGCTCGGCACGGGCAATCTTCTCGCCAGAAACCTGGGTGTGCCCATCGGCGACGTGCCGGCTGCGTTCACCCGCGCGTTGACCTCCGCCGCGAAGCCGTTCGACGTCGGCTGGGCCGACATCGACCTCGTCGGCGGCACGGAGAGGCACGCGTTCGTCGTGATGGCCGGGTTCGGCATCGACGCCCACATGATCACCGAGACCGACGACGAGCTCAAGGCGAAAGCCGGATGGCTGGCCTATGTCGAGTCCCTCGGGCGCGCCGTCGCCGCGAGCGACGTCATCGATCTGCGCCTCGGCCTCGACGGCGGCGCAGCCGAGGACATCAGCGCGCACACCCTCATCGTCGGCAACTGCGGCACCATCCAGGGCGGGATCACCCTCCTCCCCGATGCGGATCCCGCCGACGGCGAACTCGACCTGCTCATCCTGAACGCCGACGGCATCGCCGGATGGGCCGACACGGCCCGGAACATGATCTGGGACAACGGGATCAAGCGCCTGATCACCGGCGGTGACACGGCGGAGAGCAGCGAGAGCAGCACACACCGCCGAGCCGCGACCGTGGAGATCGAGCTGAGCGAGCCGCGTATGGTCGAGATCGACGGCGAGGACATCGGCGAAGGCACACGCGTCAGCATCACCACGCAAGCGGGAGCCGTGCGGATCCGTTCGTGACGCGGATCCTGACTAGTTCACGAGCTTCGACGGCCACAGCGGGCTGGTCGTGAAGTGATTGTCGAATCGTTCGGACGTGATGAGGATGTCGCGGGGGCTCGCCTGCCCGTTCTGGATGCGCTCGACCATCCGGAAGTACTCGAAGCGCTCGATCCCGGGTGTGAAGACGATCAGCACCTCCACCCTGTCGCCGGCCAGCACGCGGAGGGCGCCCGAGATCATAAAGAACAGCTCCGCCGACGTCGAGTGGTAATGCGGCGGCGGCCCGTCCTGCCCGGGCCCGAGTGCGGTGCGGTTGGCGCTCAGGTGACCGCCGGTCTGTTCGAAGTCGGCCAAGAGCGCGGTCGAGCTCGGGGCGCTGCCGACGACCTCGACGGTCGCGGCACGCACGAGCACCGATTCCAGCTGCGGCGATGGCGTGAGGGGCATAACGAGCTCCGTTCCAATTGATTCGTCGTCTAATAGTTCGACATCAAATTATCAGTTATCGAATAACATGACAATATGACGGAGGACGGCATTCTCGAGGATCGTGACGCGCTCGACGCGATCCTGGACCAGTGGCGCCATGAGCGCCCCGATCTCGATCTGGAGTCGATGGCGGTCCTGGCGAGGATCACCCAGCTGGCCGCCCTCGTGAACGCGTCCGTCGAGCGGCTCCTGTCGCAGCATGGCCTGCAGGGCGGAGAGTTCGACGTGCTCACAGCGCTGCGCCGATCGGGCGATCCCTTCACCCTCACGCCGTCGGAGCTGTCGCGGATGGTCATGATGTCCCGCGCGGGCATGACCAATCGCCTGGACAAGCTCGAGGCATCCGGTCTCGTGCAGCGCACGCTCGACCCGATCGACCGGCGCAGCTTCCGCGTCGCGCTCACTGCTCGGGGGCGCGAGGTCATCGATCGTGTACTCCCTGCGCACGCTGCGAATCTGAGTCGCCTCATGGCCGATCTCGGCGATGAGGCCCGGAACGCGCTGGACGGCCACCTCCGTGTCCTGCTGCGTTCCGCCTCCGCCTCCGCCGACGCGGCGAGCAGACGACTCCACTGACCCGGAATCGCCGCCCCGAGTCGTCGTGATGCGGCGCTTACCGCGTTCCGGTGCTCGGTCCCAGCCGGGACATCACGTCCATGAGGGTCGTGTACACGACGCTCGGATCCCGATCCTGCCAGGAGATGTCGGCCGAAGCGGATGCCGCGGGGTCGTGGTTCGCCGATGCGGGTTCGTAGATCCACCACAGGTTTCCCCACGGATCGAGCAGGCGGGCGATGTTGAGCCCGTTGTAGAAGGGGCTGCGAGGCGTCACGATCTCGGCGCCGGCGGCTTCGGCGCGTTCGAGGACGGTCGGGATGTCTTCGACGTAGATCTGCTCGAACGCGGGGGTGAAGGGCCAGCCGGGCTTGGAGTCCGCGAGGAGCAGCGACGAGTTGCCCAGCCGGACCTCGGCGTGCAGGATGCTTCCGTCGCGATCGGGGGTGCGAACGCTCTCGCGCTCGACCCCGTCGAACACCTCCCCGAGGAAGCCGATGAAACCGGCGGCGCCGCCCGGTCCTGTGACGAGGACGAACGGATTCAGAGTGTTGTAGCCGGCGGGTAGCCGATCGTTGTGCAGTGTCGCGGTCATCAGTGCGCCTTTCGTGTGGGGACGGCTGCTTTATGATATACATATTTTATGTCTAATAGCGATGTCGAGTCGGATGCCGGGCCCCGTCGTCCGCGGTTCGAATCGGGTCTCGGCTTCCTGCTCTCCCGGGTCGGCTCCATCGTCGACGCCGCATGGGGCGAGGTTCTCGCGGCGCACGGGCTCAGCAATGCGCAGTACAACGTTCTGGCCGTTCTCGCCGAGTTCGGGACGATGACGCAGGGAGAGCTGGCGAAGCGGGTCGCCGTGGATCCCAGGAACATCGGGAAGACCGTCGCTGCGCTTGCCGAACGTGGAGTCGTGTCGGCGGAGCCGATCCGCACAGACGGCCGTGCGAAGGCTGTGACCATCACCGACGCCGGGCTCGCGGTGCTCGACACGTTCGTCACCGCCCTCCCGCCCTATCGGGGGAAGCTCACTCGCGCGTTGTCGGCCACCGAGGAGGCCGAGCTCACGCGTCTGCTCCGGAAGCTGTATGCCGACTACATCTAGTGGCCGGGCCCCTGTCCGTGTCGGCCGATGCCGCGCGTCTCGGAGACGTTCCCTGCCGGGCGCCGGGTCAACGCCTCTGGGCCCTCACAGCTCTCGCGAGTAGTAGACGCTGTTCGGCGAGGCGACGTAGTCGGCGAACGGGGGAGATTCGACGAAGCCCGCTCGGACGTAGAGCCGTCGGGCCGCGCTGAACCCCTCCTGCGCGCCGGTCTCGAGGCTCACACGCTCGAAGCCGCGGCGACGGGCCTCGTCGAGCAGCGCCTCCACGAGCACGCGACCGATCCCCTGCCCGCGCAGCTCGGCACGCGTGTGCATCGACTTGAGCTCGACGTGGGTGGTCGATAGCTGCTTGAGGGCCCCGATCGCAACGAGGATGTCGTCGTCACGCAGGGCGAAGAAGGCCACGGTAGGCTCCATCAACGCCGTGACGTCCAGTACG
This sequence comes from Compostimonas suwonensis, assembly GCF_002797855.1. Taxonomy (GTDB): domain Bacteria; phylum Actinomycetota; class Actinomycetes; order Actinomycetales; family Microbacteriaceae; genus Compostimonas; species Compostimonas suwonensis. The sequence goes on along the minus strand of NZ_PGFB01000002.1, from coordinate 750,255 downwards.
TGATCGTCGGCGGGGTCGACGCTGTGAGCGGCCGAATACGCTCGATGGCGGCGGATCAGCTCGAGCGCCTGGGGGGAGTCGGGAGAGATGGCGGCGAGCGTCCACATTCCGGAAAGCATAGCGGCCTCGTGGGGGTCCCGAGTCCTACACTGACACCATGACGCGCACGGACGAGGCCTCCCGGGTGATCGCAGCCCCGCTCGACCGGGTCTACGCCGCCCTCGTCGACCGGGACGCGCTCGCCGTCTGGTTGCCGCCCGACGGCATGGCCGGCACCTTCGAGCATTTCGATGCCCGTCCCGGTGGCTCGTACCGGCTGGTCCTGACGTATGCCGACTCCTCGGCGGCACCGGGGAAGACGAGCGCCGACTCCGATGTCGCCGACGCGCGTTTCATCGAGCTCGTGCCCGGGGTACGGGTCGTGCAGGCCGTCGACTTCGTCTCGGATGACCCGGCCTACGCCGGCACCATGACGATGACCTGGGAGGTCGCCGCCGTGGCCGAGGGGACCCGGGTGGACGTCCGTGCCGACGACGTGCCCGCCGGCATCTCCGCCGAGGACCACGCCGTCGGTCTCGCCTCGTCGCTCGCGAATCTCGCCGCCTACCTGGAGCGATAGCGCCACCGCCCCGGTGCGCGGTGTCGGGGGCCCATGCGATCGTAGGGGCATGACATCGATTCAGCGCATCCGTCCCCATGGGCTCGTCTCGAGCCCGGCCTTCAGTCACGTCGCCGTCGTTCCGCCCGGTGCGACGACCATCTACGTCGGCGGTCAGAACTCGGTCGACGCCGACGGCTCGCTCATCGGCGAGGGCGACGTGGCGGTGCAGTCCGCCCGGGCGCTCGAGAACGCGAAGATCGCGCTCGCCGCAGCCGGTGCGACGCTCGACGACGTCGTGCACTGGACGGTGCTCTTCGTCGATGGCGCCGACCTCGCGGCGGGGTACGGGGCGATCGCCTCGCAGCTCGCCTCCGACGAACCGGCCCTGGTGACCGCGGCACGTGTCACCGGGCTGGGCGTGCCGGGCGCGCTCGTCGAGATCAACGCCGTCGCCGCCGTGCTGCGGTGACGGCCACACCTCGATGAGAGCGGTGCGACGATGACGGCAGAAGCGGCCGGGGCGGCCTCCGAGCGTCGGCGCCGGTGATGCCGTCGTTCGTCGCGCTGCTGCGCGGGATCAACGTGGGCGGCAAGAACCTGATCGGCATGCCGGAGTTGGCCGAGTGCTTCCGCGAGGCCGGGTACGAGGATGTGCGCACCTACATCCAGAGCGGCAACGTGCTGTTCACAGCCGGTCTCGACGACCCGCGGCGGTTGGAGCAGGCGGCGGAGCGGATGCTCGAGGAGCGGTTCGGGATCCCGATCCTCGTCGTCATCCGATCCCGTGACGAGCTCGCTGCGACGATCGCCGCCGCGCCCGCGGACCACGGCTCGGAGCTCCTGCGCAGTGACGTCTTCTTCGTGAAGCACCCGCTCACGGCCGAGGAGGTGTACGCCGAGATGCCCGCTCTGCGCGACGGGGTCGACTCCGTGGCGGTCGGTCCGGGCGCGATCTACTTCTCGCGGGTGGCGGCGCAGGCGACCACGACCCGCATCACACGTCTCATGGGCATGCCCGTCTTCCGGCAGATGACCGTGCGCAACTGGCGCACGACGACGCGCCTGCTCCAGCTGCTCGACGGCGACGAGGGCACGACCGGCGCTCGGGGCCGGAGGGGTCGATGACGGATGCCGCGGCCGGTACGTTCCCGCCCGGTCAGATCCGGGCCGGGGCGCTGGAAGCCTCGCTGCTCGCGGCCCCCACGCCGAGCCCATCGGCGCCACGCGGTACTGGTTCACCGAGCATCACGCGATGCCGGGCTTCGCCTCGACGGCGCCTGCCGTGCTCATCGCGGCGGCGTCCCGGGCGACGTCGACGATCCGGCTGCGCCGGGACCGTTCGGCGGCTCACCACACCGACTTCGCCGAACAGATGGGCGCTCGTCGCCATGCAGCACGGCTTCCCCGCGCACCATCCGCTCTCACGGCTCGAGGGGGAGTGCGAACGCATCAGGACGAGAGACGCATCCCGCCGGACGGCTTGCGCGGGGAGGCGGGCGGACGGATGATCGGGGAGGGACCACCCCGGATCGTCACAACGACAGCGTGCATCCGGTCGTGACGTGTGGAGGCATCATGTCACTCACATCGAAAGAGGAGACCCGGATGCGAGGGGCGGCCGCTCCCACGCCGTGGGCTGCGGTCTGGGAATGGCTCGCGCGCGCCGCCCACTACAGGGCGGTGCGCACCCTCCGCGTGGCGGCCGAGAGCGGAGACGCCGAGCGACTCGTCTCCCTGCTGCACCCCGGCGTCGCCGTGGTCGTCGACTCGGGCGAGCCCGGGCATCCGACGAACAGGGTGGTGGGCGGCGTCTACGACGCGATCACGCTGCTCCTGCACGGCATGGAGGCACAGCCCGGGCTCGTCATCGCCGAGCGCTCGGTCAACGGCCAGGCCGGACTGATGCTCAGCCGCGACGGCGAGACCACCGCGACCGTCACCGTGGACTTCGCTGGGCCGCTCATCAGCCTCGTGTGGATCCGGCTGCATCCCGAGACGCGTCGCCACTGGAACACCGTATGAGCACTGGATGCCGTGCGAGCAGCGGGTCCCGTGCGAGCGGGATGACGCGATGCCCGCCGGCGCCGCCGGTCAGGAGCGCACCAGCCGCGCGATCGCGTCCGACGCCTCCGTGATCTTGATCTCGGCCTCCTCGCCCCCGCGGATCGCCGCGTCCACGACGCAGTGCCTCAGATGATCGTCGAGCAGGCCGAGCGCGACGCCCTCGAGCGCGCTCGTGAGCGCCGAGATCTGGGTGAGGATGTCGATGCAGTACTGCTCCTCGTCGACCATCCGGTGGATGCCCCGCGCCTGGCCCTCGATCCGTCTGAGCCGGGCGAGGTACTTGTCCTTGTCGACGATGTAGCCGTGCGGAGCGGCGTCGTCAGCGGATGTCGGGCTGGGCGTCGTCGCGTCGGGTGTCGTCATGGTCTCGCTTCCTGTCGTGGTCTTTCCGTCATGGGGGCCGGCGGGCGCCCCGCGGTCATCGTGTGGGAGCAACGGGAGCGCCGGGGCGCAGGTCCATACGCCGCAGCAGCTGGGCGTTCAGCGCGACCACGATCGTCGAGAGCGACATGAGGATCGCGCCGACCGACATGGGCAGCACGAAGCCGATGGGCGCGAGGACTCCGGCGGCCAGCGGCACCGAGAGCAGGTTGTAGCCGGCGGCCCACCACAGGTTCTGCTTCATCTTCCGGTAGCTCCTCCGTGAGAGCTCGATGACCGAGAGCACCGAACGTGGGTCGTCGCTGGCCAGGATGACGCCGGCCGAGGCGATCGCGACATCCGTGCCCGCTCCGATGGCGATGCCGACGTCGGCCTGGGCGAGGGCCGGAGCGTCGTTGACGCCGTCGCCGACCATGGCGACCCTGCGGCCTTCGGCCTGCAGCTCGGCGACCTTCGCCGACTTGTCCTGGGGCCGCACCCCGGCGAACACTCTGTCGATGCCCAGCTCGGCGCCCACCGAGAGCGCGACGGCTTCGGCATCCCCGGTGATCATGACCACGTCGATGCCGAGCCTGTGCAGGGCGTCGATCGCCTGGCGCGACTCCTCGCGGATCTCGTCGGCGAGCTTCAGGCCGCCGATCACCTCGCCGTCTCGGAGCACGTGCAGGATGATCGCCCCATCGTGCCGCCAGCGCTCGGCGGCGGAGACCTCGCCCTGGTTCACCTCGCGCAGCAGCTGCGGCCCGCCCACACGGATCGTGTGGCCGTCGATCGTCGCCGTGACGCCGACCGCGGGGGAGGACGAGAACCCGGTCGCCTTCGGCACCGCCACGCCCCGGTCGATCGCGGCGCGCACGATCGCTCTGGCGAGCGGGTGCTCGCTGTCGGCCTCCGCGGCGGCGGCGAGCGCGAGAACGGTGTCGTCGTCGAAGCCGCCCACGGGCTCGACGGCGGTGATCGTGGGCTCGCCCTTGGTGAGGGTTCCGGTCTTGTCGAAGAGCACGGTGTCGACGGTGCGCATGCTCTCGAGGGCGAGACGATCCTTGATGAGCACACCGCCGCGGGCGGCTCGTTCGGTCGCGATCGACACGACGAGAGGGATCGCGAGGCCCAGCGCGTGCGGGCAGGCGATGACGAGCACGGTGATCGTGCGCACGACGGCGTCGTCGGGGCTGCCGAGCAGCGTCCAGACGATCGCGGTGATCGCGGCGGAGCCCAGTGCGAACCAGAACAGCCATCCGGCCGCGGTGTCGGCGATGCGTTGAGCGCGCGACGAGGAGTTCTGCGCCTCGGCGACGAGACGCTGGATGCCGGCCAGCGCTGTGTCGTCGCCGATCGCCGTGACCTCGATGCGCAGTCCCGAGTCCGTCGCGACCGTTCCCGCCGTGACGGGATCGTGGTCGCCTCGGCTCACAGTGCGGGACTCGCCGGTGATCATCGACTCGTCCATCTCGGCCCGGCCGTCGACGATGCGGCCGTCGGCGGGAACGCTCCCGCCGGGGCGCACGACGACGACGTCGCCGACGCGCAGCTCCGCCGGTGAGACGGTCACGACCCGATCGCCGTCGACCCGCTCGGCCTCGTCGGGCAGGAGCGCGGCGAGGGAGTCCAGCGCCGAGGTGGTCTGCGCGAGGGAGCGCATCTCGATCCAGTGCCCCAGCAGCATGATGACGATCAGCAGCGCGAGCTCCCACCAGAAGTCGAGCTCATGATCGAGGATGCCGAGGCTCGCCCCCAGGGAGGCGAGGAACGCCACGGTGATCGCCAGGGCGATGAGCAGCATCATCCCCGGCTTGCGGGCCCGGAGCTCGCTGACGGCGCCCGTGAGGAACGGGCGGCCGCCCCAGACGTACATTACGGTGCCGAGCACGGGGGAGATCCACGCCACCCAGGGCAGCGCGGGCAGCTGATAGCCGAGGATCATCGCGAACATGCTCGAGAAGGCGACGACCGGCACGGCGACGACGAGCATGATCCAGAACAGCCTGCGGAACTGGCCCACGTGATCGCCGTGGCCGCCATGCCCGCCGTGGCCGCTCATGTCGTGGCCCGAGTGGCTGTTCATGTCGTGGCCCGCATGATCGCTCATGTCGTGACCGGCGTGCCCGCTCATGTCGTGACCGCTGTGATCGCTCATGTCGTGACCGCTGTGATCGCTGTGATCGGCGGGGGAGTGCTCGTGGTCCACAGTGTGGTCTTTCATGGCCAAATCCTATACAGGGTAGGGGTAATCGGATGTCGTGATGCGACGGGTGAGAGACGAACGGGCGGCCGTCAGGCTGCTGCGTATGCGGCGGGCTCCGCGTCGAAGCGCCGGGCGCAGTCGGAGCAGCACAGCCAATAGGTCTGGCCGTTGTGCTCGCGGACGAGGCCGGCGGCTTCGGCATCGGCTGTGATCGTCATGCTGCCGGGCATGACCGGGCACTCGGCGAGATCGGTGGCGTCGATGCCGGGGAGGTCGCTTCCGGCAGGGGTGTGGTGGTGACCGTGCTCGCCGTGCTGGTCGTCGTGATCGTGCGGCATGGGGCTCTCCTTCGACAGAAAATTACCCACAGGGGGTATCGGTATTAGTAATCATATACCCGTGGTGGGTATTCCCGTGGGAGATATTGATGCCGCCCCGGCCGTCTATCGCGTACGTCTGTGGGCTGCGCCTTCTCGAGTTGGACTCGCCTGGAACGTCGACGATTGGGAGCTCCATGACGTCACCGATGGGAGCGATGTACTGGCGTGGGGTGCCGAGCACGCCGACGATCAGCCTTTCGAAGTCTTCGTTCGGAGCGCGGTGCGCGGTGCTCAGACTGCTCGCCGGGCCTTTCGGGAAGGTTCCCTCCGAGGTGCCCCTGGATGCCGCGACCGAGGCTGCACGGGCGGGTTGTCGCGGCGCACGGTGTTCGTCGGGGCGCAGGGTGTTCGGGGCGCCGCGACGAAGAAGATGCGCCGCGACGAGCCAGGAGACTGCGGGCCGATACTCAGGCCGTTCGCATAGGAGAACGTCAGGAGTAGCACAGCTCGGTGAACTCACAAGACGTGAACCGTTTCATCGCCGCTCAGCCTCCGGTCACCGAAGATTCAACTGCCGTCGATTGTCTCGGTGAGGCGCACGCCCCTCTTCCTCCCTTGAGCTGTCCTCCATGGCGTGTCGTGTCTGGCGGGGGCCGGCAAGACTTCTAAGCGATGGCAGTTTGATGACTCACGCGAAGCACGACCGTCCCCGTTCGCTCACTCGTCTCCTCGTCGCCGTGTCGGCCGCCGTGGTGCTCGCCGTCGGCGGCATCGTGCCGGCGGCGGTCGCGGCCGGGCTCCCCGGCCTCGACGGCGACGGCACGACCCGGGCGCCCTACCAGATCGGCTCGGCCGACGAGCTGCGCGCGGTCGCCGACGCGATCAACAGCGACCCGGGGTCCTACGCGGGGGCCACGTACCGCCTCACGGCCGACATCGACTTCGCCGGCACGGAGTTCGTCGGCATTAACACCTTCACGGGCGTCTTCGAGGGCGCCGGGCACGTCATCAGCAACATCGTCTACGGCCACAGCACGGGCACGAACTCAGGACGCCTGGGCTTCTTCCGCCAGATCACCGACGCCACGGTGCGCAACCTCGTGCTCGACGGCGTGACCGCCAACAACCCCACGAGCAGCGACTGGGTCGCCGGCATCTCGGTGCTCGCCGCGCGCTCCACGATCACGGGCAACTCCGTCATCGACGCCGTGCTGAGCGCCCCGAACGCCGAGAAGGTGGCGGGCATCACCGCGGAGATGGACGGCGGCGTGACATCCGACAACTGGGTGGATGCGACGATCACGGCCAACAAGATGGCGGGCGGCATCTCGGCCTACTCGAAGAACGGCGTGACCATCGCCGACAACCTCGTCGACGCCGACCTCACGGTCGTCGTCGGCGGCGGGGCGAACGGCACCCGCGGTGTCGACGCCGGACTCGTGATCAACTACCCGGGCAACCCGAGCGGCGGCTCGGCCTTCACGGGCAACGTCGCCTATGCGGGCTCGATCACCTACAGCGGCAAGGTCGACGGCTTCGCCGGCCGCATCCTCGGCTACGCGGGCTACGACGGCTGGACCGCGAACGACAACCTCGCGAACTCGGCCATCACGATCGGCGGCGCGCCGGTCGTCGGCCCCGGCACCAAGAACCAGCAGGGCACCGACGTGACCACCGAGCAGCTCGCGCAGCGCGCCACCTACGAGGGGCTCGGCTGGGACTTCGCGAACGCCTGGCGCTTCGACGAGACCCTGCAGCACCCCGTGCCGAACTTCGTCTACTCCCTCTTCGGCGAGGGCACCGCGCAGTCGCCGTACGAGATCGGCTCGGAAGACGACCTCGAGTTCCTCGCCGCGCAGCTCAACAACGGCAACGCGCTCTACACGGGTGCGAAGAGCTTCGTCGTCACCTCCGATCTCGACTTCGCGGGCCGCTCGGCGTGGCCGGGCATCAACACCTTCACGGGTGTGCTCGACGGTACCGGTCACCGCATCTCGAACCTCGTCTACGGCCCCGGCGACGCGGGCAAGAGCCTCGGCTTCTTCCGCCAGATCACCGATGCGACCGTGCGCAACCTCGTGCTCGACGGCGTGACCGCCGACAACGGCACGGCAACGCAGTTCGTCTCGGGTCTCACGGTCTACGCGACCCGCTCGACGATCACCGGCAACACCCTCCTCGATGCCGAACTGGTCGGTCGCAGCGCCGAGAAGGTCAGCGGCCTGGTCGCCGAGCTCGACGGCGGCAGGGTCACCGACAACTGGGTGGATGTCACCGCCACGGCGGCCAAGATGCCCGGCGGCGCTGTCGCTTACACGAAGAACGGCGGCGTCATCGCCAACAACCTGGTCGAGGCCGAGCTCACGGTGCTCGCCTCGGGCGGCTCGAACGGCACACGCGGCATCGACGCGGGCTTCGCCATCTCGTATCCGGGCAACCCGAGCAACGGCGCGAGCTTCTCGGGCAACGTCGCCTACGCCGGATCGATCGCCTACACAGGCAAGGTCGACGGCTTCACGGGCCGCGTCGTCGGCTACACCGGCTACGAGGGCTGGACCGCCTCGAAGAACCTCGCGAACCCGGCCATCACGATCGGCGGCGCACCCGTCGCCGCGCCGGGCACGAAGAACCAGCACGGCGCCGACACGAGCTCCGAGGCTCTCGCCCAGCGCGCGACGTACGAGGCGATCGGCTGGGACTTCGCGACAGCCTGGCGCTTCGACGAGGAGCTCGGCCACCCCATCCCCAAGTACGTGCTGCCGGGCGAGGTGCCCAACCGCGTGACGGCGACGTTCTACGGCGACCCGTCGACACAGCGCGCCTTCACCTGGTACTCGACGATCGAGAGCGACTCGGGCGCCGTCGTGCTCAGCACCGACCGCGAGTTCCCCGAGGGCTCCTCGACCGTGCAGGTCGCGGCCACGCGTGAGACGAACGAGCACGGCGAGACCTTCTACCGCGCGATCGCAACCGAGCTGACCCCCGGCACGCGCTACTACTACCGCCTCGGCGACGCCGTCGAAGCGGTCTGGAGCGCGGCCGGAAGCTTCACGACCAACGCGGGCAGCGGCGACTTCACCTTCGTCGACCTGACCGACACCCAGGCGCAGAACCTGGGCGAGGCCCAGCTCTCGGCGGCGACGATGGCCAAGTCGCTCAAGTACGTGCCCGACGCGCAGTTCGTCATGCACAACGGCGACATCGTCGAGCACGGCGACGTCGAGCAGGACTGGACCGACATGCTCGACTCGGCCCGCCCGAGCCTCATGAACACGACGATCGTCCCGGCCGTGGGCAACCATGACCAGTCGAAGAACGCGCTCACCGACCACTTCACGCTCGAGGCCCCCAACGGCCAGGACACGAGCAGCGGCGCCTACTACTCCTTCACCTACAACAGCGCGCACTTCATGGTTCTCAACTCCAATGAGGACGGCGCGCAGGCGATCTCCCCCTCGCAGCTCGAGTGGCTGCGGGCGGATGCCACGGCAGCACGCGCCGCGGGTGCGAAGTGGCTCATCCTCTCGCTCCACAAGGGCCCGTACTCCACGGCCAACCACATCTCCGACCCCGACGTGAAGGCCATGCGCGCCGTGCTCATGCCCGTGATCGACGAGCTCGACATCGACCTCGTGCTGCAGGGCCACGACCACGTCATGAGCCGTTCCAAGGTGCTCGTCTCCGACCCCGCCGGGGTCGAGGGCGCGCGTGCCGTGGAGGCCACCAAGTACACGGAGATCATCAACGGCAAGCGCGTCGAGTACACCGTCGACCCGCAGGGCACGATCTTCTTCCTGCCGAACACGGCCGGTGCGAAGCACTACACGCAGGCGACGAGCGCGAACGGCTTCGACCTCGAGTCGTACCTGCAGCTCTTCGATCGCACGGGCGAGCAGGCCACGGAGAACTTCGCGGCCATCTCGGTCGCCGACGAGAAGCTCACCGTCGACGTCTACGACATCCGCAACCAGGGCATCCCGCGCGTCTTCGAGAGCTTCGGCATCGACCGCTCGCTCTCGCCCGCCGACGCGCAGATCGCCGCGCTCCCCGCGCTCGAGGCGGTCACGGTCGCCGACGCTGCCGCAGTGAACGCGGCACGCGCGACGGTCGACGGCCTGAACTCGGCTCAGCGTGAGGCGCTCGCGAACCTGCGGGCCCTCGAGGCCCTCGAACACCGCCTGCGTGAGCTCGCCGGTCTCGTCTCCGCCGACGGCAGCGTCGTCGCCTGGGCGAAGCCGGATGCCGACGAGCGTCAGGCGATCACGGTGCGCAACGACACCCGCTCCGACTTCGCCGGCACTCCCGTGCAGCTGCGCATCGCCGACACCCCGGACGGCTCGGCCGACGCGCTCGGGTTCTTCTCGCCCGACGGCGTGCCGCTGCCGTACGAGGTCGAGACCTGGCGTCCCGGCGCGGTGTCCACCGTCTGGGTGCGGATGCCGCAGCTGCCCGCGGAGTCGGCGACGGTCGTCTGGGCCTACTTCGGCGGCGGCGCCGCGGCCAACGACCCGACCGCGGTCTGGAGAGACGGCTACTCGCTCGTCGAGCACTTCGCCGGCGACACCGCGAGCGGCCGGCAGCGGGTCGACTCCACGGGCACGGCGACGGGTCTCGTCGTGGGCTCCGACCTCACCGCCGACGTCTCCGACGCGGGCACGGGCGAGACCCGCTTCGAGGGCTCCCGCCTGCAGTACCCGGGCGACATCGGGGGCGACTACGACCGCATCAGCATCAGCGGGCTCTACTCGCTCACCGCGGCCGATCTCGCCGCGCTGAGCGGCAGCGCGCCCGTCATCGCCAAGGAGAGCGCCACGGGCGACGGCCAGGCGACCTTCTGGCAGGGTGTGGTCAAGAACGAGTCGAAGCTCGGCACGCGCATCGCGGGCAACAGCTTCGAGTTCGACAACGTCGACATCAACTCGCGCTTCGAGCTGAAGACCGACGGCGAGCCGCACCTCGTGACGCAGACCTACGACGGCATGACCTACTCGGTCTTCGTCGACGGGCGCGAGGTGCACAGCCAGATGGTCGAGTACCGCACGACCTACCCCGACCCCGCCGTGCTCACGACGATCGGCGACTACTACACGAACACCGGCGCGATCTCGTCGCCGTTCCACGGTGTCATCGACGAGGTGCAGATCGCGGGCATCGCCTTCACGCCCGACTTCGAGGCCTTCCGTTACGCCAACTACCGGGGCGACATCGTCGCCTACGGCCAGCGGGTGAGTCGCACGGCCGAGTCCGTCGCTCTTCTCGTCGGCACCCCGGTGTCGGGCACGGATGTCGAGGCCGGTCTCGTCGAGGTCACGGGAACCGTGAGCGAGCGGGCGACCCTGACGGCGACCGTCGCGGGGGAGCAGGTCTTCTCCGAGCGCATCGACGCGGGCGTCTTCTCGGTGCGCGTGCCGGTCGACGCAGCAGGCGAGCAGAGCCTCGAGCTGCGTGCGACGAGCGTCGCCGAGCCCGCGGATGCCTCGGCTCCCGTGAGCGTGCAGCTGACCGTGAGCGACACGACGGCGCCCGCCCAGCCGGCAGTGAGCGACACCGCGGGCACGGCCGGCCCCGGGGCATCCGAGGTCACCCTCACGGCGACACCGCAGACCGAGAGCCGTGAGAGGGTCGAGACGACCTTCTACGCAGACGACCTCGTGAGCCTCGACGGCTCCAACGTCGTGGTGCGCAGCGGATCGTCGAGCGACCGGGTGCCCGACGCGCTGACCCCGGCGAGCGGCACGGTCTCGGGCGAGCTGCTGCCCACGACGGTGGGATCGAACGCGAACCCCTACCAGATCTACGAGATCTCGCTCACCCCGGAGCAGGCGGCGCAGGACCAGTTCCACCTCGTGTGGAAAGGAACGGCCGACGACCGCCGCGTCTCCGCCTACGTCTACGACACCGAGGCGGGCACCTGGCTGCTCAAGGACAGCGAGGCCGACGCCGAGGGCGGTGCGGTCGCGCTCGACGTGACGGCGCGGGCCGACGAGCACGCGGTGTCGGGCGGCAAGCTGCACCTGCTCGTCTGGCGCGGCCTCACCGAGGTCCCCTTCGGTGCAGACCACGACTACGAGACGCAGCCGGATGTCGCGGACTTCGACTGGGGCCTCGACCACGTGCCCGACACGCAGTTGTACACGCAGGCGACGCCGGACATGTTCGTCGACCAGCTGCGCTACATCGCCGATCAGGCCGACGAGCGCAAGACGTCTCTCGTGATCCAGTCGGGCGACTACGTCAACCGCGAGTACCTCTCGCAGGAGTACCAGTGGATGAACGCCGAGCGCGGCATCACGCAGCTCGAGGCCGCCAAGGTGCCGTACATGGTCTCGTGGGGCAACCACGACTACTCCGATGCCCGCAACGGCCGCGTCATGCTGCCGAAGTACTTCCCGACCTCCCGGCTCGCCGAGAGCCTCGAGGGCAGCCCGTGGACGCTCGGTGAGGCTCAGAGCATCGACAACTACTACTACACGGCCGAGATCGGGGGAGCGAAGCTCCTCGTGCTGGCGATCGGGTTCTGGTCGGCCGACAACGCCGGCGACCCGGGTCTCGCCTGGGCGCGCGGTGTCATCGCCGCCCACCCGGACTACTCGGTGATCATCGCGAGCCACAACGCGGTCAACCAGGGCACGAACGGCTGGGCGAACGGCAACATCACGAGCCAGCTCGTCGACCCGTTCTCGAACGTCAAGCTCGTGCTCGGCGGTCACATCGCCGGCACGGGTGTGGGCATGCGCACGGCTGCTGATGGCGCCCGGGTCTACGGCATCCTCACCGACTACCAGAGCCGGGTCTACGGCGGCCAGGAGTTCATGAAGTTCCTCAGCATCGACACCGAGAACGACCTGCTCTACGTCAACACCTACTCGCCGTACCTGCAGAGGGCGACCTCGGAGAACGGCGCCTGGCACCAGCCGGTGTCGGAGTCGGACATCCCCGGATTCCACGGCGCGGACACCGAGAACTACGTGCTCGAGATGGATCTCGGCGGCACCACGACACGCACCCTCGCGGCCGATTCGCTCACGCTCGCCGTGGGAGCGCCGACCACGATCGGCGCGGCGCAGACGACGATCGGGGCGGAGCCCGTGTCGATGGACCTGCTCGGTGCCCGATCGGGTGTGCCCTACGAGTGGTACGCGCAGCTGAGCGACGGCTCGGGGCACACGACCCGCAGCGCCGTGAGCACCTTCACACTGACGGCGGCCGAGGCTCCGGATGCGCCGCAGAACGTGCAGGCGACGGTCGACGGCGACACCGTGACCGTCACCTGGTCGGCGCCCGCATCGGATGGAGGGGCCGCCGTCGAGCAGTACCAGGTGCTGCTCAGCGATGGAACCGTGAAGACGGTCGACGCGGGCGTTCTGACGGCCGGCTTCCCGGGGCTCGCCCCCGGCGACTACACCGCGACCGTGCGGGCGAAGAACGCGGCGGGCCAGTCGCCGGCGTCGGCGCCGTCGGCGAGCGTGCGGGTCGTCGAGGAGGATCCGGGTGAGAATCCTGGCGAGGATCCCGGAGAGAACCCTGGCGAGGACCCCGGTGAGAACCCTGGCGAAGACCCTGGCGAGGACCCGGGTGAGAACCCTGGTGAGGGCCCCGGAGAGAATCCCGGCGAGAACCCTGGTGAGGACCCCGAGGAGAACGGCACGATCGTCGTGACCGGCTCGGTCACCGTCGGCGGCGAGATCGTCGTCCACGGCAGCGGGTTCGCGGCCGGCACCGAGTTCGAGGTGCAGCTGCACTCCGACCCGATCGTTCTCGGCACGGTGCGGTCGACGGATGCCGGTGAGTTCGAGCTCCGCGCGGCGATCCCCTCGTCGGTGACCCCGGGCGAGCACACCGTCGTGGTGCTGCGCGAGGGCGCCGAGGTCGCATCGTTCCGACTCGACGTCGCAGCGGCGGACGACGACGCGAGCACGCCCACGCCGGCTCCCGGTGAGGGTCTGCACGGCGGCATCGCCGCGACCGGCGTCGATGCGGCGGCCTTCATCGGCTGGGGCACGGGAGCTGCGCTCCTGCTGCTCGTGGGCGCCGCGCTCGTGCTGATGCGGAGGCGCCGCCGCGCCTGACCCGCTGCCTGCCGCTCGGCGCGGCATCCGGCATCCGATTGTCCCGCGGGCACGTGAAAGATCACGGGCCCGCGGGACGTCTGCGTGCCCGGAGGCGATGCCGGGACGCCGCGGTTGCCCGATTCGGTGGCGTCTGCGCCGTCTGGAAGACTGGGCCCCCGTGGCCGGTGGTCATACGGTGAGAGAGGGCACCCGGCATGAGCCTGGTTCGACGCCGTCACCGTCGCCCGTATCGCGCCGACCCGCTTTGAGGAGTGGCTGAGCGCTCAGGCCTGACGCTTCACGGGTCTTGCTCGCTCCGAGACCGAGGCGATGGGTGTCGTACGACCAAGCTGCATCGCACCCATTGCGCTTGACAGGTGCATGTCGCTGAGGGGCATACTCGCTGGAGTATGCCCAGATAACGAGGCCACGACGGAAGGCAGTACTGATGAGAGCAGAACTCACGACCCCCGTTATCGACATCGATGCGATCCCGGCCGTCTATCGCGTGCGTCTATGGGCTGCGCCTTCTCGAGCTGGATTTGCCTGGAGCATCGACGACTGGGAGCTCCGTGATGTGACCGATGTGGATGACGTACTGGCGTGGGGTGCCGAGCGCGCCGGCGATCAGCCTTTTGAAGTCTTCGTTCGCTGTGCGGATCGCGGAGTGTTCGTGAGAATCCACGGTCGGCCGGCTGACGAGGGGACACAGGTAACGGTCGTTCTGACGGCGGACGGTTAGTCGGCCCGGCTCATCGTGGCGATGGCACCGGGCCAACCGTGGCGAAATGAATATTGACCAGTCGGCCGACGAAGAAGCCTTCCTGTCCTTTATTTATTCAGTCAAGAACAGAGAGGAATCGTCGTTGCCTTGTCTTCGCTTTTGTGGTGAGTGGCTTTGCCGTTTCTTGTGACATGGAACTCCCTTTCAAACGTACTGACTTGTTTATCGGGTGTACTCATGATTTTCAGTCAGATGGAATGGACAAGTAAGTCGTCATAAATGGTGAATTGCTACCGCTTTGTTTTGTGAAGTAATGTACAACGCGTACGTGGAAATGTGAAGGAACCCTTGAGGCTCCGGCCGTTTGTCGTGCAGGTCGCACGACACCCGTTGTCTGCATGCCGCCGAGGAGAGGCTCGAAACGGGAGCGCGACGTGTTCGGTGAGATCGCGGTGAATAGCCTCTGAGCATGTCCCGCGTCGCATCCCTGCTCGAGCAGCTCGGCCTGGTCCTTCCTCAGCCGGCCACCCCTCCGCCGTGCTTCGCCTTCTCCTCCGAATGGGCGAGGGCGCGTGGCAACAGGGTGTGCGTCTCGGGCCATTCTGCTCAGACCGCTGACGGCGTGCTCGCCGGGCCTTTCGGGAAGGTTCCCTCCGAGGTGCCGCTGGATGCCGCGACCGAGGCCGCGAGGGCGACCGTGCTCTCCGTGCTCGGCAGCGTCAAGCGTGCGATCGGGGACCCCAACCGGAACTCGGCCTGGCTCACCGTGACGGGGATGGTGAACGCCGAAGCCCTCCACGGTTGTCGCGGCGTACGGTGTTCGTCGGGGCGCACAGTGTTCGGGGCGCCGTGACGAAGAAGATGCGCCGTGACGGGCCAGGAGACCGCGGCATCGATTCGGCGGCATCTGCGCCGTCTGGAAGACTGGGCCCCCGTGGCCGGTGGTCATACGGTGAGAGAGGGCACCCGGCATGAGCCTGGTTCGACTGAATGACGTCAGCGTTCGATTCGAGAACACGCAGATCCTCCGGGAGGCGTTCTTCCGTCTCGAGAACACCGACAGGGTCGGCCTGATCGGCCGGAACGGCTCCGGCAAGACGACGCTCCTGAAGCTCGTGCTCGACCAGGTGCAGCCGCACTCGGGAACGGTCGCCGTCGACCCCGACACCCGTATCGGCTATTTCTCGCAGTTCTCCGAGCTCGCCGGCGAGAAGACCATCGTCGAGGTGCTGGACGCGCTCTTCGTCGAGGTGCACGCCGTGGAAGACGAGCTCGCCGCGATCGACGCGGCGATCGCGGCCGATCCGTCGGGCGGCCCCGAGCTCGACCGGCTCATCGAGCGGCAGGCGGAGCTCTTCGCCGAGATGGACAGGCTCGACGGCTGGGACTACCCGCGGAAGATCGATCAGGCGCTCACGACGCTCGGCTTCACGGAGGCGCACCGCACGTGCGCGATCGACGAGCTCTCCGGAGGCTGGCGCAACCGCGCGGCGCTCGCGAAGATCCTGCTCGAAGACCCCGATGTGCTGCTGCTCGACGAGCCCACGAACTTCCTCGACGTCGCGGGCGTGGAGTGGCTCGAATCCTGGTTCCGCGACTTCGGCGGGGCCGCGATCATCGTCTCGCACGACCGCAAGTTCCTCGACGCCGTCGCGACACGGATCATCGAGGTCGAGAACTACCATCTGCACGAGTACCCGGGCAATTTCGGCGAGTACGTCATCCAGAAGCAGTTCCGGCTCAAGACACTCGAGCAGCAGTTCGTGCACGAGTCCGAGCTGCTGGCCTTCGAGGCCGAGGGGATCGCCGACCGACGAGAGGCGGCGAAGGCCGCGGGCAAGAGCCTCGGCAAGCAGCTCGCGGGCATCAAGAAGTCGCGCGCGCCGCGACCCGTCGACCAGATCATCACCGAGATCTACGACGGGCTGCACGTCAAAGACGTGCTCTGCCGCGTCTCGGGCCTCGGCAAGTCGTACGGCGACCGCACGCTGTTCGCCGGGCTCGACGTCGAGATCCGGCGGGGCAACCGCATCGTGGTCCTCGGCGCCAACGGAAGCGGCAAGAGCACGCTGCTGCGTGTGCTGACCGGTGAGGAGAAGGCGGATGCCGGGGACGTCTCGTGGGCGTCCGGGGCGAAGGTGGTCTCGTACAACCGGGTTCTCGAGGAGCTCGACGACGGCGACACCGTCACTCACGCCGTGAACGCCATGCCCGACAGCCTCGCCCTCACGGCGACGCGCAAGTCGGTGGGCCGGTTCCTCTCGATGTTCCAGTTCTCCGAGGCCGACCTGAAGAAGCGCATCCGCGAGCTCTCGGGCGGGCAGCGCGCCCGTGTCGCCATGGCCCAGTGCCTGCTCTCGGGCGCCTCGGTGCTGCTGCTCGACGAGCCGACCAACCACCTCGACCTCGCGAGCACCCAGGTCATGGAGCGGGCTCTCGTGCACTTCCCGGGTGCGGTCGTCGTCGTGAGCCACGACCGCTTCTTCACCGACAAGATCGCGACGCGGATGCTCGTGTTCGGCGTCGACGGCGCGGAGCCGGGAGCGATCGAGGTGCGCGCCGCCTAGTCGTGGTCAGCGGCCGAGCGCCGCTCGGTCAGGCGCCCTCACCGCGTGGCTCCGCGCGCTTCGGCTGCCGGATCGTGCACGACCAGCACCGGGCAGTGCGCGTGCTCGGCGCACTGCGAGCTGACGGAGCCGAGCAGCAGGCCGGCGAACCCGCCGTGGCCCCGGCTGCCGACGACGATCAGATCGGCCGAGGCGCTCTCGTCGATCAGGACGAGGGCCGGCGAGCCCTCCCTGGTCGCCGCGGTGAACCACTCGGGTCGAACCGGCCCGAACACGGCTGTCGCGACCTGCTCCACGATCTGTCGAGCGTCACCCTCGGGCGACCATTCGACGGGTACCGGCGTGTACGAGATCGGGTAGCTCCACACGGTGACGGCCTTGACGGAGGAGCCGAACTTCTCGGCGATGCCGATCGCGTGACGGAGGGCCTCGACGGATGCGTCCGATCCGTCGATGCCGACGACGATGCGGGTGTATCCCGCCGCCGTGCCGGGTGTGCTGTCTGAGGTGTCCATGACTCCAGCATCCGGTCTCCGGGCCCGCGGCGCAGGGACCAAAGTCCCTCGCCACGACGATCTCGGCGGCTAGCGTGGCGTCGGAAGGGAGCACACCCCATGACGCGTAATCCGTATCTTCGAGCAGAGCCGCCCGTTGCGCCGCCCACCGGCATCCGGGCACTCGACCGGGCGGAGTGCTGGCGGCTCCTCGAATCGGCCGAGGTCGCCCGGCTCGCCGTCGTCGACGAGCAGGGGGCCGACATCTTCCCGATCAACTATCTCGTCAACGACGGCTCGCTGTTCTTCCGCAGCGCGCCGGGGACGAAGATCGTCAGTCTGACCGAGCATCCGAGCGTGGCCGTCGAGATCGACGGGGCCGACGAGCGGGAACGGTGGAGCGTGGTCGTGCGCGGGGAGGCGCACCGGCTCGACGATGACACCCTCATCGGGGAATCGGGTGTGCAGGGGCTGCAGACGATGACGAGCTCCGACAAGTGGAACTATTTCGAGATCGTCCCGCGCACGGTCACGGGCATCCGATTCCGCCGCGGCTGATCGTGAGCGGCCGCGGCGGACGCGATCCCGGGGAGCGGCCTGCTCCGGCTAGCCGTGGCGGGGCTTGCGCGGAGGCCGGTCGTCTCCGTAGCTGACCGGGCCGCCGCGGTCGGGGCGCAGCTCGATGAGCTTGCCGCTGATGCGGGTGCCCTCGAGCTTCTCGAGCACCTCGTGGGAGAGGTTCGACGGCAGCTCGACGAGTGAGAAGTCGGGGCGGATCTGGATGGCGCCGAAGTCCTCGCGGCTCAGCCCGCCCTCGTTCGCGATCGCGCCGACGATCTGGCGGGGCTCCACGCGGTGCCTCCTGCCGACGGCGATCCGGTAGGTCGCCAACGAGGCGCTGGGGCGCACACGGCGCTCACTCGACGCCGGGCGATCGGAGCGGTCGAAGCGATCCTCGCGGCCGCCCCGCTCCCGAGCACCGTGCCGGTCGCCGTGGTCACGATCGCCGCGGTCGCGGTCTCCCCGGCTGCGCTCGTCGCGGTCGCGCTCACGGCGCTGCGCCCGCTCGTCCTCCGCCGAGAGCAGCAGGGGGGTCTCGCCCTGGGCGACGACGGCCAGTGCGGCCGCGACATCCACCTCGGGCACGTCGTTGTGCTCCATGTAATGGCGGATGATGTCGCGGAAGCGCTCGATGCGGTCGGTCTGGCCGAGGGCATCGGTGATCGCGTCGTCGAAGCGTGCGAGACGCGTGGCGTTGACATCGTCGACGCTCGGGAGGTGCATCTCGGTGAGCGGCTGGCGGGTCGCCTTCTCGATCGCGGTGAGCAGGCGGCGCTCGCGCGGGGTCACGAAGCTGATGGCGTTTCCGCTGCGGCCGGCTCGGCCGGTGCGCCCGATGCGGTGCACGTACGACTCGGTGTCGATCGGGATGTCGTAGTTGACGACGTGGCTGATGCGATCGACGTCGAGGCCGCGGGCCGCGACATCCGTCGCCACCAGGATGTCGAGCTTGCCCGACTTGAGCTGGTTCACAGTGCGCTCGCGCTGTGCCTGGGCGACGTCTCCGCTGATGGCCATGGCCGAGTATCCGCGGGCCCGCAGCTTCTCGGCGAGCGTCTCGGTCTCGTTCTTGGTGCGGACGAAGACGATCATGCCCTCGAAGTTCTCGACCTCGAGGATGCGCGTGAGCGCGTCGACCTTCTGCGGGTACGACACGACGAGGTAGCGCTGGGTCGTGTTCGCCGAGGTCGTGGTCTTGTTCTTGACCGTGATCTCTTCAGGGTCGTGCAGGTACTTCGCCGAGATCCGGCGGATCTGCGCGGGCATGGTGGCTGAGAACAGCGCGACCTGCTTGTCGTCGGGGGTGTCGGCGAGGATCGTCTCGACGTCTTCGGCGAAGCCCATCTTGAGCATCTCGTCGGCCTCGTCGAGCACGAGGTACTTGAGCTCGGAGAGGTCGAGGGTGCCCTTGTCGAGGTGATCCATGATGCGGCCGGGCGTGCCGACGACGACATGGACGCCGCGGCGCAGCGCGGAGAGCTGAACGCCGTAGCCCTGGCCGCCGTAGACGGGCAGAACCCGCACGCCGCGCAGATGGGCGGCGTACTTCTCGAACGCCTCGCAGACCTGGAGGGCGAGCTCGCGGGTCGGCGCGAGCACGAGCGCCTGCGGGCTCTTCTGCGCCAGGTCGAGGCGCGAGAGGATCGGCAGTGCGAATGCGGCCGTCTTGCCTGTGCCCGTCTGGGCGAGGCCGACGACATCGCGGCCGGCGAGGAGGGGAGGGATCGTCGCGGCCTGGATGGCGGAGGGGGTCTCGTATCCGACGTCTTTCAGTGCCTTGAGCACCGCGTCGTCGAGCCCGAGCTCCGAGAAGGTCTGGCCGGCGAGGGGAGCCTCGGGCTCACTGGGCGCGGTCGTGTCTGTAGGAGCCATACGCCAACGGTAGTCGTTCGGCGGCGGATCGGCGCCCAGGCTTCCTCCGTCGCCTTGGATATCCACCGGAGGAAGAGGAGCAGGATCGCGACGCCCTCCGACCGAAACACGGGCGAAACGAGCCGTTCCTAGACTGTGCGTATGCCTGTGACGAACGCTCACGCCTCGTCCGAGTGGAGACGGTTCGCCGCCGGCTCGGTGGAGCGGAGGATGCTGGCCGCGATGAGCGACGAGTGCGGGGTCGAGTTGCGCCCGCGGCCGCTCGTGCTGGCGGGCAGCCGTGTCGAGGTGGAGGGGATCGACGCCGACGGGCGGATCGTCGTTCAGCTCGTCGCCAACCAGGGTGCCTACAAGCCGTCCTACCGCAACAAGGTCATGGCCGATCTCTTCAAGCTGCTCTGGTTGCGCGAGAGTGTTCCGAACGCGGAGCGCGCGGTGCTCGTGGTCACCCGGCTCGTCGTGCAGGCGCTGGGCGGATGGGTGGCCGTGGCCGCGGTCGATCTCGGCATCGAGGTGTACGTGTTCGACGGCGAACGGGTGGAGCGGCTGCGCAGCGAGAGTTAACGTGCGTGCAATCTGCACATGCGGTTTCGCGAAACATGGCCGGGGTAGCGTCATAACCCAAGACGCGGATTCCGCGTGGCAGACATCGAACTCGCTACGCACGCTCTCCGCCATATAAGAGCAGACACTCGTGTCCGCAGACGGTATGGAGGGTGTGTATGGCGACGCCAGCTGTTGAATTGAGCTCGGTCGGCAAGGTGTACGGCTACGGATCATCGGGGATGATCGCCCTGAGCGACGTCGATCTGTCGATCGAGCCGGGCCGTTTCGTGAGTCTCATCGGGCCGAGCGGATGCGGCAAGTCCACGCTCCTGCGCATCGTCGCCGGCCTCGAGACGGCCGACCGGGGCACGGTTCGTGTGCACGACGTCAGCCCGGACGAGGCCTGCGCGGCGAAGCTCATCGGGCTCGTGCCGCAGTCGCCGGCGCTGCTGCCGTGGCTCTCGGTGCTGGGCAACGTCACCCTCCCGCAGAAGGTCAACAAGGATGCGGGCAAGCGCCGCGAGCGGATCGGCGACCTCGCCGAGCGAAGCGGTGGACGTGTGCAGCCCGACATGATGGAGCTCTTGAGACGAGCCGGGCTCGAAGACGCCGTCGACAAGCTCCCCGCTCAGCTGTCGGGCGGGATGCAGCAGCGCACGGCCATCGTGCGGGCCTTCGGGCTGCAGCCGGACGTGCTGCTGATGGACGAGCCCTTCTCCGCCCTCGACGAGTTCACCCGCGAGAGCCTGCAGGACCAGCTGCTCGACCTGTGGGATGAGCTGAAGACGACGGTGCTGTTCGTCACCCACTCCGTCTCGGAGGCGGTGCGGATGTCCGACGCCGTCGTGGTGATGGCCCCGCGCCCCGGTCGTATCGTCGACGTGATCGACATCGAGCTGCCGAGGCCTCGGAATCAACGGCTCTTCGCCGAGCGGCGGTTCCACGAGTACGAGGATCTGATCAGGGATCGGCTGCACAGCGCCTGGCGATCCACGGATGCGGCGTGAGGCGGGCGGAGATGAGCGTCGCAACGGAACGAGTCACCGTGTCATCCACGACCACCGTCGAGCCGGCCGCAGAGCCCTCGCGGTTCAGCCTCAGACATCCCCGATCGCGCATCGGCTGGATCCGCCCCCGCGTCTGGCTTCCCCTCGTGGTCATGCTCGCCGTTCTCGCCGGGCTGTGGCAGTGGGGCGCGGCGGCGATGCCGTATCTGCTGCCTCCGTTGCCGGCGATCGGCGAGTCGCTCTCGAGCAATCTCGGGTACTACCTGAGCAATGCGCTCATCACCCTCGGAGAGGCGGTCGCCGGCCTTGCGATCGGTTTCGTCGCGGCCTTCGTCGTCGCGGTGCTGATCAGCGAGCTGCCCATGGCGCGCCGAGCGATCATGCCCATCGCCGTCGTGCTCAACGTGACGCCGCTGGTCGCGATCGCTCCGGCGCTCGTGGTGGCGTTCGGCTTCGGACCCCTGCCGAAGCTCATCATCACGGCGCTCATCTGCTTCTTCCCGATCCTGATCAACACGGCGGTCGGCCTGCGCTCGGTTCCCCAGCAGGTTCTGCAGGTCTACAAGACCATCAAGTCGTCGCGGCTGGAGCTTCTCGTGCACCTGCGCATCCCGAACGCGCTGCCGTACCTCTTCGCGGCGCTGCGGATCGTGTTCCCGCTGTCGATCATCGGCGCCGTCGTCGCCGAGCTCTCGGCGTCGGGATCGACCGGAGGGCTCGGCACCGTCATCAGCGTGGCCTCGTCGATGAACCAGCTGGCCGTGGTCTACGCCGCGATCTTCGTGCTCGCCGTGATGGGCGTGCTGCTGCTGGGCATCGTCACCCTCGTGGAGCGCCGCGTGCTGCACTGGCACGCGAGCTCGACCGACTAGGCGTCGGCCCACCCCGATCGTCCGCACGAGCGGGAGCCGAAGGCCCCCTCGATCCTCCGATGCGATGCATCGGCTTCGCCCACCCCACCCCACCGCACCCCCTGCACCCGCCATCCCTGAAGGAGTGTCCCATGCAACACCGTCTCATCCAGACCGGTCTCGCCACCCTCGCCGCCACCGTGCTCACGCTCGGCATGGCCGCGTGCAGCTCCGGTTCCGCCGAAGGGTCGAGCGCCGGCTCGGCCATATCCTCGGAGCGCTGCGAGGAGAACAAGGCCGCAGGCACGATCTCCTACCTCTCCGGCTATCAGTTCCAGTCCTCGGCATCCATCCTCGAGTACATCGCGGCCAGCAAGCTCGGCTACTTCGACGATCTCTGCCTCGACGTGGAGCTCAAGCCGGGATCGGGCGACACAGCCCAGAACACCAAGCTCCTCGCCAGCGGACAGGCGACCGTCTCCGCGATCTCGCAGCAGGACCTCATCCAGGCGCAGGCGAACGGCATCGACATCGAGGGGATCTCGTCGTACTCGAACGCGGGGCTCGACATCCTCATGACCAACCCCGACATCACCGAGCTGACCCAGCTCGACGGGCAGGTCGTCGGGCACAAGGGCTACGTTCCCGCCGCCGTGCAGGCGATGATGGTCGACGCGGGCGTGGACTGGGACTCGCTCACCCTCGTCAAGGAGGGCTATGACCCCTCGGTGCTGCCACGCGAGCAGGACGGCCTCGCGGCGCTCACGGGCTTCATCTCCAACGAGCCGAACCAGCTCAAGGCAGCGGGTGACGATGTCACGGTGTGGCAGCCGGTCGACTACGGCATCCCGAGCTCGCTGGGCGCCATGGCCGTGAACCCCGCCTTCGCCGAAGCCCACCCCACGGCGGTGCAGGATGTGCTGCGCGCGGCCCTGCACGCCTACGACTTCTGCTCCTCCAGCGACGAGAACGCGAAGCAGTGCGTCGGCTACGCGGCCGAGCTGTCCGGCGGCGCGACGTACGACACCGAGCTGAACACGACGATCTGGAAGACCGAGACCCAGGTGGCCGAAGACAACCCGACACCGGGCCAGCCGTTCGGCGGCATCGATCCCGAGAACGTGAGCAAGCTCGTGGACATGCTGCACCAGTTCTCCATCGTGCCGCCCGAGGTCACCGCGGAGGAGGCCGCCGGCTGGTTCGACGACTCGTACATCCAGGCGATCTACGACGGCGACGAGCTCATCTGGCCGGCGCCGTAGTCACCGCACCCGATCACCGGATCCGACGAACCCCGAACCCCACCGAAAGGCCAGCACGATGCCAGCGAAAGACTACGGAATCTTCCTCCCGATCGGGAACGGGGGATGGATGCTCTCGACCACGGCCCCGCACCCGGAGGCCAGCTACGAGTGGAACAAGCGCGCGGCCGTGCACGCCGAGGAGATCGGACTCGACTTCATCATGTCGATGGCGAAGTGGCGTGGCTTCGGGGGCGCGACCGACCACTGGGGCCGATCGCTCGAGTCCATGACCCTGATGTCGGCGCTCGCCGCGGTGACCAGCCGGGTCAAGATCTGGGCGACCATGCACGCGAACGTGCACAACCCGGCCGTCGCGGCCAAGATGTACACCACTCTGCAGGACATCTCGGGCGGGCGGGCCGGCATGAACATCGTCAACGGCGCCTACGCCGCCGAGTTCGAGCAGTTCGGCATCTGGGATCCGGAGCTCAGCCACGCCGATCGCTACGCGATGACCGAGTTGTGGACGGAGGCGGTCACCCGGCTGTGGAGCGAGGACTCCGTGACCATGCGCACCCCGTACTTCGACCTCGTCGACTGCGAGTCCCGCCCGCACCCGGCCACCCGGCCGACGATCATCAGCGCGGGCAAGTCGGAGGACGCGCGGGCGTTCCAGGCCCGCTTCGCCGACGGAGCCTTCCTCGCCGGCGACAGCCTCGCCGAGATGACGGAGCTGTCGCGCGACGTGCACGAGCGCGCCGCGGCCAACGGCCGGGTCTGCAAGACCTATTCGATGCTCACGATCGTGCAGGCGGAGACGGACGCCCTCGCCGAGAAGAAGGTGAAGGAGTGGGGCGACGGCGTCGATCGCGAGGCGCTCGCCCTGATGCGCGCGTCGTGGGGGGTCCCGGAGAAGCAGGCCCGCGCCTGGGCATCGGACGCCGAAGGCGAGGCCGCGTTCCAGACCGCCTATGTCGCGGGCTCCGCCGACACCGTCACCGAGCACATCCAGTACATCGTCGGCGAAGCCGATCTCGACGGGCTCATGCTGATCTTCCCCGAGTACGACCAGGACATGGTCCTGTTCGGCGAGACCGTGCTGCCCGCCCTCCGTGCTCACGACGAAGCAGGCATCCTGTGACGTCGCTCAGGCAGGATCAGCTCGCACAGCTCGTCGTGCCCGATCGCACGCCGGCACTCGTCGTCGTCGACGTGCAACGAGACTTCGGAGACCCCGAACGTCTGGGCGCATACGGGCTCGACGACGACGCGCTGACCGAGCTCGATCGCACGGTCACGCGGATCGGCGAGCTCGTCGACGCGGCGCGCCGGATCGGAGTGCCCGTGGTGTGGGTGGAGCTGGGAAGCGATCCCGCGCACCCCTGGAAGGCGAGCAACTGGCTGCGCGAGGGCGACTACGACGCGCCCATGGGCGACTCCGAGCCGTGCGTGATCGGCACCCCCGGGGCCGAGTGGTATCGCATGGAGCCGGCCGCGGGAGAGCTCCGTGTCGTCAAACGCGGCTACAGCGGCTTCCTGGGCACCCGGCTCGACGAGCAGCTGCGGGCCGCCGGATACGGCTGGCTGACGATCGTCGGCCTCACGAGCGAGTGCTGCGTCGACGCGACCGCTCAGGACGCGATGCAGCTGGACTGGCCGGTCGTCGTCCCGCGGGACGCGACCGCGGCCTACGACCTCGCCGTCAACGAGGCCGCCCTGGCGCAGCTCGAGCTGAACGTCGCCGTGCTGTCGGATGCGCACGAGGTCATCGGCCTCTGGGAGCGGGCGATCCGATGAGCGGGATGCACCTGGCCTACGATCTCTCGTTCACGCACACGGAAGGCCGCTGGGCGCAGCCGGGCTCCTGGGTCGGGCAGGACTTCCCCGATGTGCGGATGTACATGGAGGTGGCGCGCACGGCCGAGCGGGCGGGCGTCGACATGCTGTTCTTCGGCGACGGCTCCGGCGTGCCCAGCACCTGGCGCGGAAGCATCGAGCCGGCGGTGGAATGGGGCATTCAATGGCCCCGGCAGGACATGTCGCCGATCATCGCGGCGATGTCGACCGTCACCGAGCACATCGGCTTCGGCCTCACCTACTCGTCGACGTTTATGCACCCGTTCTACGTCGCGCGTCTGCTCAACTCGCTCGACCATGTCACGGGCGGGCGGATCGCCTTCAACGTGGTCGCCTCCAGCCGGGGGGCGGATGCCGCGAACTACGGGTACACGGAGCTCATCGACCACGATCTGCGCTATGAGCGCATGGAGGAGTTCATCGGCGTGTGCCGTGCCCTGTGGGACTCGGTGGCACCCGATGCGATCGTTCGCGACCGCGCGACCGGACGCTTCGCCGACCCCGCGAAAGTGCGGGCGATCGATCATGCGGGGCGCTTCTTCACGGTGAAGGGGCCGCTCGCCTCCGCGCCGAGCCCGCAGCTGCACCCGGTCATCGTGCAGGCGGGCAACTCGCCGCGCGGTATCGCCGGCTCGGCGTCGTTCGCCGATCTGATCTTCGGATTCGGCGGGCATCTCGGCGGCCAGCAGCGGCATCGGGCGATGCTCGACGAGGCGCTCGCCGCCGAGGGGCGGGACCCGGCGCACGTCGGGATCCTGTGGGCGACGCAGGTCATCGTGGCCCGCACCGAGCGGGAGGCGCGGGAACGTCGTGACGCGGTCATGAGGTTCTGGACGGATGAGGCGGTGGGCACCATGCTCTCGCACAACTCCGGCTACGACTTCTCCACCCTGCCGGCATCGTTCCGGCTCGGCGAGGTGCGCGATGAGATCGTCGCGGCCAACGCGAGCCCGGCCGGCTTCGTCGGCTCGCTCGTCGCGGAGCTCGGCGAAGACCGCACCCTGAGCAGATCGGAGTTCTTCGAGCACGGCTGGCTCGCCGCGACCGGTCTCGACCACACCGTCGTCGGAGACGCCGCGACCGTCGCCGACGCACTCGAGGAGAACTTCGCGGCGACGGGGTCGCGGGGCGGCTACATGCTCTCGAGCCCGCTCGGGATGCCGGCGGGGCTGGCCGAGATCAGCGAACTGCTCGTTCCGGAGCTGCGTGCGCGCGGCGCCCTCGCCCCTCGGTACCCGGGCGCGACCCTGCGCGAGAACCTGGCGGTGTGAGATGAGGGGCGCGGAGGGAAGGGTGACGATGCGTGCGTGGTTCGCGCTCGGCAGCCTGTGTCTCGGGTTCTTTATGCTGCTTCTCGACAGCACCATCACATCCGTCGCCCTGCCCGCCCTGATGTCGGAGCTGCGCACCACGCAGACCCTCGCGATCTGGGTCAACAGCTCCTACCTGATCGCCTACGCGGTGCCGCTGCTGATCGCGGGGCGGCTGGGCGACCGGTTCGGGGCGCGCCGCGTCTATCTCGCCGGCCTCGCCGCGTTCACGATCGGCTCTCTGCTCTGCGCCCTCGCTCCGACGGTCGAGATGCTGATCGTCTGGCGCGTGCTGCAGGGCGTGGGGGCAGCGCTGATGACGCCGCAGTGCCTGACGATCATCCGCTCGCTCTTCCAGCCTCCGCGTCTCGCGGTCGCGCTCGGCGTCTGGGGTGCCGTCGGCGGCGCGGCGACCGTCGCCGGGCCGCTGCTCGGCGGGTTCCTCGTGGGGGCGTGGGGCTGGCCCGCGATCTTCGCGGTGAACCTGCCGCTGGGGGTGCTGGCGGCCGTCGCGGTGCTCGTGTGGGTGCCGGTCTCGGCGCGCCGCCCGGCCCGGATCCCGGTGTGGGCGATGGCCGGCAACGGCGCGGGCGTCTTCGCGCTCGTGCTCGGGATCCAGGGCACCGATTCATCCTCGGCCGTCGTCGCGGGCGTTCCCCGCTGGCTGTGGTCGTTGGTCGGCGTTCTGCTGGTCGTCGTCGTGGTCTGGGCGCAGCGGCGGTCGCGCGAGAACGCGCTGCTGCCCGTGACCCTGTTCCGCAGCCGTGGTTTCGTCACGGCGTCGTGGGGCGCCGCGGCTGCGGCCTTCGTCGTGGGCTCCGCCCCCATCCCGCTGATGCTCGCCCTTCAGGACGCGCGCGGACTCGACGTCGTGACGGCGTCGCTCCTGATCGTGCCGATGGGGGTCGTATGCCTTCTCGCCGCACCGTTCTCGGCCTGGCTCAACAACACCGTCGGCATCCGCGTCGTGGCGCTCATCGGCGCGGCCGCGCTCGTCGTCTCGATCGGCGGCACGGGTGCTCTGGTGTCGGCCGATGCGCCGCTCTGGGCGATCTCGGCGGTGTTCGCGGTGTTCGGCGTCGCCAACTCCTTCGTCTGGTCGCCGTTCTCGATCGCCACCGTGACGACCGTTCCCCGCGACTCGGTCGGAGCGGCGTCCGGTGCGTTCAACGGCATGAAGCAGCTCGGCGCGGTGCTCGGCAGCGCGGTCACGGCGGTCGTGCTGGCTGCCGCGACGAATGCCGGGGCCCTGCTGGTACTCGCCGCCGTGGGGCTCGTCAGCGTGCTGGCCGCCGCGCTGCTGCCGGGGCGCTCCTCTGCCGATCACACGCGGAAGGATGCCGATGACCTCGCCCTCGCGCCGTTGACCGGGGTCGTGGTGGCAGGCGAAGGGGCCGGGCACGGGCTGGGCTACCCGACCGCCAACATCGCGCTCGAACCGCCGGCGCCGACGCCGGCCGACGGTGTGTACCTCGGGCGCTTCCGCGTGCAATCCTGGGGATCGTCACGGCCCGCTCTCATCTCGATCGGCTCCAACGAGACCTTTCCGGGGCGAGAGCACACCGTCGAGGTGCACGTGCTCGACTTCGACGGCGACCTGTACGGACAGCGGGCGGAGCTCGTCCCCGGCGAGCTGATCCGTCTGCAACGGGCTTTCGCCGACGCGGGGGAGCTCATCGACGCGATGCGGAAGGACGAGAGCGACGCACGGTCGCGACTCGCGGAACAACGAGAAGAACGGACGAAGGTCGCCTGATGGTCACGGCAGCAATCATCGTGGGAAACCCCAAGACCGGCTCGCGCACGCGCGACGCCGCGGAACGGCTCGCGGCGGCCCTCGGCGCTGAGACCGTCGTCATCGAGGTCGCCGAGCTGGGCGCGGGTGTGCTCGGCTTCGGCGACCCCGTGGTGGCGGAGGCCGTGGCACGGGTGCAGGCCGCCGAGCTCGTGATCGCGGCATCCCCGACGTACAAGGGCACGTACACGGGCCTGCTCAAGGTCTTCCTGGACCAGTTCGCGACCGGTACGGGGCTCGCCGGCCAGGTCGGCATCCCGATCATGCTCGGCGCCGGTCCCGCTCACGCCCTGGCGCCGGAGCTGACGCTCAAGCCCGTGCTCGTGGAGCTCGGCGCGATCTGCCCCGCGCAGGGGCTGTACCAGCTCGACTCGCGGTACGCCGCCGACGATTCGCTCACGGCGTGGGTCGATCGCTGGGGCGAGGCCGTGCACGCCTCGGTGCGGGAGAGGTGAGCAGGATGTCTCTCATCCACGAGTTCACCTCCGACCCGGCCGAGATGTCGGCCGCGTTCTCGGGCTTCCCCTCCGGTGTCGCAGCCCTCGCCGCGATGGTCGAGGGCGAGGCGGTCGTGATGATCGCGTCGTCGTTCTCGGTCGGGGTCTCCTACGAGCCCCCCATGGTCTCGTTCGCGGCGCAGAAGACCTCCAGCACCTGGCCCCTGCTCGCGAGCGCGCCGACGATCGGCGTGTCGATCCTCGGCGAGGGCCACGCGGAGTCGACCCGCCAGCTCGCATCGCGCGACAAGCACAATCGCCTTCGCGGTGTCGGGCGCACGGAGACGGCCTCCGGGGCCGTCTTCCTCGAGGGCTCGCCGACCTGGCTCGAATGCGTCGTCGAACACGTCTACCCGGCGGGAGACCACGACATCGTCGTGTTCCGTGTGGTGGCGATGCTGAGCGACGAGCTGCCGGCTCCGCTGGTGTGGCACCAGCGCCAGGTCAAGATGCTGCCGGGCTAGCGTACGCGGTCAGGCGCGAGCCACGCGCAGGGCGCTGAGCACGTCGACGAGCGCGTCGTCGTCGCCGACGTTGCCCGGCACGACGACGTAGAGGCGTTCGGAGCCCTCGGGCGTGCGCAGCGACCAGACCGACACACCGGGCAGGACTTGGCCTAGCACTCGGGCGGTGTTCGCGCCGAGGCCCAGACGCGCCACCTCCGCCGAGGTGATCCCGCCCTTCGACACGACGATCTCGGCGTCACCGCGCAATCGCGAGACCGCCGCGGTCACCGCCGACATCACCCGCTCGCCGTGATCGAGCAGTCCGTGCTCGGGGCGGCGGATCCGTTCGCTCGCGAGGGCGGCGAAACCGGTGCTCGAGAGCGCGGATCCGACGAGCTCGGCGACCCGCTCGCCCTCGGCCAGCGGGTCGTCGAGCGCACGTTCGGTGTCGATGATCGCGGCCGGGCCGTGATCGGCCTCGACACGGGCGAGCTGCCGGCCGGCTGCGGCGGTGTGCGATCCGCACACGAGAAGAGTGGGCCGGGCCTGCGGCACGAGAGGGCTCGGGAGCAGCCCGGGGCTCGTGACGCCTGCGATCGCGGCCGCGAGCGGCGAGCCCGAGCGAACGACGACGGAGCGGCCGGCCGAGCGCGCCCGCTCGAGCGCCCGCGCGATCCGGACGACGTCGTCGTCGGTCTCGACGTCGGGGATCACGACCGTGCCGGGAGCCGCCGTCACGAGCGTTCTGCGTAGTCTCTCCTCGGCATCCGCCCCGGTGCCGCGCACCGACACGGCAGCCCGTGCCGACTTCTCGGCGACGTAGTCGGGAAGGTACGAGGCGCCGAACGGGAACACGGGGTCGTCGGCGAACTCGGTCAGGTGGGCCTGGACATCCACGCCGTCCAGCCGCACGTAGTGCACGCCGTCGCGGGTGCGACGGCCGCCCGCCGGAAAGGCCGGCACGAACAGCACGACGGAGTCGGCCTCGGTGAACACGTCGATCTCGGCGAAGACGTGCCCGCGAAGCGTCGAGTCGCCGCGGAGCACGAACTGAACGGAGTCGCCGAGCCCGCGTGCGGCCTCGACCGCCGCCTCGCGCAATCGCACCAGGAGCGCCACGGCCCGTGCCTGCGGCATCGCGCGGGTGTTCGTGAGCACATAGACGCTCTGCGCCTTCGCGAGGGCGTCCGCGAGCGTCCGCGGGTTCGCGTCGAGCACGACGTCGACCCCTGACGCGGACTGCGTGCCGGTCGGGTCGTCGTCGAAGACGACGGTTCTCGTCATCGGGTCGCGCCGTCGGCCCGTGCGGTGACGACGTCCGAGGGCGCAGGGTAGGTCTCGATGACGCGGGAGTCGTCGCTCGAGCCGAGTCCGAGCTCCCTGGCTGCCAGGAAACGACGGCGTGCGGCGTCGAGCAGCGGCGTCTCCGCCCCCGCCTCGGCCGCCGCCGCCGCCACGAGGCCGGTGTCCTTGACGAAGATGTCGATCTGACTGCGCACCGGGGGATCGCTCATGAGCATCCGCGGGCCGCGGTCCGTCAGCATCCAGGATGCCGCGGCCCCGGTCTCGACGAAGCCGAGGACGGCCGCCGGATCCAGGCCGAGTGAGCTCGCAAGGGCGAGCGACTCCGCCGCCACGGCGATGTGCACCGCGCACAGGTGCTGGTTGATGACCTTGATGGCCTGCCCGTCTCCCACGCGGGCGCCGACGACCCGCACCAGGCCCATCCTCTCGAGGACAGGAGACACCGCGCCGAGGGCCTGATCGTCGCCCGACGCGAAGATGGTCAGCTCGCCGCTCTCGGCCCGGGGGACCCCTCCGGTCACGGGGGCGTCGACGACACGGGCGCCGAGCTCGGTGAGGCGCGCTCCGGATGCGATGGCCGCCTCCGGCCCCACCGTGCTCATGATGACCCAGTGCTGAGCTGCCGCCCGCTCCGCGAGCACCTGGGCGACGAGGTTCTCGAGCTGGGCGGGTGTGGCGACCATCACGACGACGACGGGGGCGACGGGCGCCTCCCCGAGGGAGGGCACCGCGAGGATCCCCTCATCTCGGGCGCGCTCTCGGGCGTGCTCCGAGGGGTCCACGCCGCCGACGCGGAGCCCCGAGCGGGCGAGCTGGCTCGCCATCGGAAGCCCGATCGCGCCGAGCCCGATGAAGGTGACGTCTGGGGAGAGGGAGGAGGTAGGCATATCAGGGCCTCGCTTTTCGTCGTTGTGGTCAGTGGGAGTCGGGGAAGCCGAGGCGTCGCCAGTCCTCGAAGTGCTCGCGCATGGCTTGCCGCGCGCGGTCGGGATCGTGGGCGGCGATCGCGTCGACGATCGTGTAGTGCACCTTGTCGGTCTTGCGGATGCCGTCCGCGTCGGGTTCTTCGACCTCGATCGCGAGCTGGCGGCGGTACTGGATGGTCTCGTGCAGCACGTGGCTCAGACCGGCTTCGAGGAAGCGGAAGATCGGGTTGTCGATGATGTCGGTGAGCTCTGAGTGGAACCGGACGTCGGCTTCGAGCGCCGCGTCGTAGTCGCCGGCGCGCGTCGAGGCGATCATCGTGTCGACGAGCTCTCTGAGCGCGGCGATCTGCTCGTCGCTCGCCCGCTCCGCCGCGCCGGCTGCGACCGTCTCCTCGATCATCATCCGGGCTTCGGCGTATTTGTCGTCGTCGATGTAGCCGACCTGGCGGGACACCGTGAAGAAGGTGCGCACGAACTCGTCGTTCGGCATGTGGAGGTAGGAGCCGCGCCCCTGAGTGCGCTCGAGGAACCCGAGGCCGTCGAGGATCGAGAGCTGCTCGCGCAGCGCTCCTCGGCTGATCTGCAGCCGTTCGCCGAGCTCGCGCTCCGGTGGAAGCCGGGCGCCCCTCATCTCGCCCTCTTCGCTCGACAGCGCGAGCAGGCGCTCCACGAAATCCTCGAGTCTCATCTCGGCTGTTCCTCTGCGATCGTCGATGTCAGGCCACGCCGTTGGCGGCGAGGACGAGCCCCATGCGGTGCACAGCCAGCTGCGGGTCCGGCAGCAGCCGGAGCTCGTCCATCATCATGAAGAGGTCCACGAGGTGCAGCACGGAGTGCATCCCCTCGTTGCCGGTGACCATCCGCGCGTGCTCCTGATGCCCGGCGATCCAGGCCGTGAAGACCACACCGACCTTATAACGGGCCGCGGGGGCCTCGAACATCGTCCGCGCGAGGGGAAGCGTCGACTCCATCTGCTGCACGAAGGCCGGCTCGTCGCCGGCGTCGAGTGCCGCGAACGCGGTCGAGGCGATGGGTGCGATCGGGTCGAAGACGCCGAGCAGGCCGTGGCTGTGACGGCCGCCCTCGTCCCGGAGCATCGTGGCGTAGTCGTAGTCGTCGCCCGTGAAGACCTTGACCGTCTCGGGCAGGCGCTCGCGGAACTCCCGCTCGAGGGCCTGGTCGAGCAGGCTGAACTTGATGCCGACGAGGTCGTCCTCGTGCTCCTCGGCGAGCCGCACGACGGCATCCATGGAGACGCGCTGGTCCTCGTGCCCCCAGTAGCGGGTGAGGCTCGGATCGAAGGCCGTTCCCAGCCAGTGCAGGATCAGCGGGCGCTGAGCCTTCGTCAGCACCTCGCCGTAGACCTGCAGATAGTCGGCTTCGGAGGAGGCGGCCCGGTGCAGCGCATGGCTCGCACGCAGGATGCCAGCGCCGCCGAGGTCTTCGACGAAGGCCAGCTGCTCCAGGAAGGCGTCCGTCACCTGACGGAGGCTGGGTGCCTGCTCCTCGAGCTGATCGGTGCCGACGCCGCAGGCGATGAGCCCGCCGGT
This sequence comes from Compostimonas suwonensis, assembly GCF_002797855.1. Lineage (GTDB taxonomy): Bacteria > Actinomycetota > Actinomycetes > Actinomycetales > Microbacteriaceae > Compostimonas > Compostimonas suwonensis. Next base: position 717,101 of record NZ_PGFB01000002.1, on the reverse strand, counting down.
CTCCCGGGCGAGCTCGAGGCTCAGCCGGATGAGCTCCTGGGCCCGCGGCCAGTCGAGGCCGTCGGGGCCTCGCTCGGTGGTGTCCATGGCCTCGGCGATCCCGAGCCCGTACGAGTAGAGGTGGCGGCGGAAGGCGAGGGTCGTGTCCCAGTCGACGGCGGGGCCGCGACCCGGGGTGTAGGCCGCGCGCACATCGGGCACGACGTGCGGTGCGGCGTACACGAGCCGCGAGGTGAACGTCTGCGGATGCCGTGGGCGCTCGAGCGGCTCGTGCATCGTATACACGAGGGTCGATCCATCCGGGCGCGGCAGGCTGATCGTGGATGTTGTCGTGGGCACGGCGCTGTCACCTCATCTGTCTGGCTGCGAGGGGATGTCGCTGTCGCTGGTGCTCGGCCCCGCGCCGGGATCTCCGCCCGACGGGGTTCCGGGCGACGGCGCCGCGTCGGCTTCGACGTGTGCGCCGAGTCCGAGTCGATTGTTCGACATCTCTCGCCACAATTGGTTGTACCAATGGAACACTATGGGCGAAGTGCGGGACTGTCAACGAGGAAGTGCGGGACTGTCAACGAGAGGGAAGAGATCGCATAACTTTTTTCGATTGTCGGCGAAGTCGCGTTGACATGTCGAGCGACAGTGATCTAGCATCCTCTTGCCCGCTATTGGTAGAACCAATTGCGAATCCCATAACGACACAAGGATGTGTAGGCGATGCTAACGACGACAAGCACGACCCCGCCGGGCAAGACCCATGCACCGCGCCCGACGAATCAGAAGAGCCCGAAGAAGGCCAAGCGGCCGGCCGGCAGCGGCTTCCCGTGGTACACGCTGGTCTTCGTCGTGCTGGTGCTCTTCGTGTGGTGGCTGGTCACCGCGCTCGGCCTCGTGCCGGAGTACATCCTGCCCTCGCCGGGTGCGACGCTGCAGGTCTTCATCGAGGAGCCGGGCTACATCGCCGCGAGCACCTGGGTGACCACGTACGAGACCCTCGCCGGCTTCGTGATCGCGGCGGTGGTCGGCGTGCTCGTCGCCATCCTGATGGTCTACTCGCCGACGGTGGAGAAGACGCTCTATCCGATCATCCTGTTCTTCCAGGTCGTGCCCAAGATCGCGATCGCTCCGCTGTTCGTCGTCTGGCTCGGCTTCGGGCCGGCGCCGAAGATCCTCGTCGCCGTGCTCGTCGCCTTCTTCCCGGTCGTCATCTCGGGCCTGGGCGGTCTGCGCTCGATCGACCCCGAGATCCTGCAGCTCACCTCGACCATGGGGGCCTCGCGCTTCAAGACCCTGTTCAAGGTCCGGCTGCCCGCCGCACTGCCCGAACTGCTCTCGGGGCTCAAGGTCGCGGCGACCCTCGCCGTGACGGGTGCCGTCGTGGGTGAGTTCGTGGGGGCCAACCAGGGGCTCGGCTACGTGATCCTGCAGGCGAACGGCAACCTCGACACCGCGCTCCTCGTGGCGGCGCTCCTCGTGATGTCGCTTCTCGGTGTTGTGCTGTTCGTCATCATCGAGGTCGCCGAGCGTCTGCTCATCCCGTGGCACGCCTCGCAGCGCAACCGTTCCCTTCCCCAATTCGGGCAGTAGCCCGTCGGACCGTCCGTCCGTTCCTGTTGCACATTCCGCGTCAAATGAAGTCGAAGGAGACTGAAATGAAATCCACCAACTCACCGCGCCGCTACCGGCGTCTGCTCGGCCTGGTCGCCGCCCCCGTCGCCGCCGCGCTGCTGTTCAGCGGGTGCAGCAGCGGCGGAAGCGAGCCCTCGGGCGACGACTCCGGCGCACCGCTGACCGACGTCACGATGCTGTTGAACTGGCTGCCGATCGGCGAGCACGCGCCGCTCTACTACGGCGTCGAGCTCGGGATCTTCGAGAAGCACGGCATCAACCTCACCATCCAGTCAGGCTCGGGATCCACGAAGACCATCCAGGCCGTCGGCCAGGGGCAGGCGGACTTCGGCTGGGCCGACACCGCGCTGCTCGCGGCGAACATCGACAAGGGCGTGCGCGCGAAGAGCCTGGGCGTCTACCTGCAGCAGTCGCCCGCCGCCGTGCAGGTCTGGGAGGACTCCGACATCACGAAGCCGGAGGACATCGCGGGTCACACGATCGCGGTCTCCGCCGGCGACGGGCCGACGGTGATGTTCCCGTACTACCTCGACGCCATCGGGGTCGACCAGAGCTCGGTCACCCAGCAGAACCTCGACGCGGCGGGCAAGATCTCGGCCGTGCTCTCCGGCCAGGCCGACGGGATGATCGGCTTCGCGAGCGACGCGGGCCCCACCCTCGAAGAGCAGGGCGGCAAGAAGCTCCGCTACTTCTACTACCGCGACGCCGGCCTCACCTGGTACTCGAACGGCCTCATCACGGGTGACGACATGATCGCCGATCACCCCGACACGGTGCAGGCCATGGTCGACGCGGTCTCGGAGTCGTTCGCGGCGGCCGTCGAGGATCCCGAGGCGGCGGCGGCATCGACGACCGGCAAGGACCCGGGATTCCAATCGCCCGAGGTCGTGCTCTCGCAGTGGAAGCAGACGATCGACTTCCTCCACACCGACCGCACCGCAGACGACGCGCCGGGCGTCAACACGCCGGAGGACTGGCAGGACAGCCTCGACCTGCTCGCCAAGGTGGGTCTCATCGAGTCCGCGGGCGACGTCACCAAGTACTACGACGGATCCTTCGCCGACAACGTCGGCAAATAACGCACAAGGAGGACCGGATGTCATACCCCACCATGAACGACACGTCTCTCGCATCGGTCGAGGTCGCCGGGCTCTCGATCGAGTTCTCCTCCAAACGAGGAGACGTCCAAGCCCTCGGCGAGGTCGACCTGACGGCTCGGCCCGGCGAGTTCATCGCCATCGTCGGACCGTCGGGATGCGGCAAGTCGACGCTGCTGAAAGCGATCGCCGGACTCACCGCGCCCACGACGGGCGGCGTCACGCTGCACGGCGAGCCGGTGCGCGGACCCCGTCAGGACATCGGGTTCGTGTTCCAGCGGCCGGCGTTGCTCGAGTGGCGTTCGGTGCGGGGAAACATCCTGCTCCAGGCGGAGATGCGCGGCATGGATCGCGCCACCGCCCGGCAGCGCTGCGAGCAGCTCATCGAGATGACGAGCCTGACCGGCTTCGAGAACGCGCTGCCGCACGAGCTCAGCGGAGGGATGCAGCAGCGTGTGGCCCTGTGCCGTGCGCTGCTGCACCAGCCCGACGTGCTGCTCATGGACGAGCCCTTCGGCGCGCTCGACGCCCTGACCCGCGAACGGATGAACGTCGAGCTCAACCGGATCTGGCGGGAGACCGGGACGACCGTGCTCCTCGTGACCCACTCGGTCGCCGAGGCTGTCTACCTGGCGACGCGTGTCGTCGTGATGAGCCCCCGGCCCGGGCGGATCATCGAGGAGTTCGACGTGCAGCTGCCCGCGGAGCGGGTCTACGCCGATGTCATGCAGGACGAGGCCTTCATCGAGGTCGCCGCGCGAGCGCGCGAGCTCCTGGGCGTCGAGGTCGCGGCCGACTGATGCCCATCACCCGAACTCCGAAGGAAGGCGACCATGTCATCGCGCCTCTCGCTTAATCAGGGCACCGTGCGCACGGCGACGCTGGCCGAAGCCCTCGACGCGTGCGTCGAGGTCGGCGTCGAGTCGATCGGCGTCTGGCGCGACCGGGTGGAGCCCATCGGGTTGGATGAAGCCGCTCGACGGCTCTCGGACTCCGGACTGCGCCTCTCGAGTCTCTGTCGGGCGGTCTTCGTGACGGCTCCGGAAGGACCGGAGCGTCGCGCGGCCATCGACGAGAACCACCGGGCGATCGATGAGACCGCCACTCTGTATGCGGCGGCCGCGGCGGGCTCGACAGCCATGCTCGTGATGGTCGCGGGCCCTCTCGCGCCGGGGGAGCGCGACCTCGCGGCCGCGCGCGGACGGGTGCGCGACGCCATCGGCGAGCTCGAGTCTCACGCACGGGACGCGGGCGTGAGGCTCGCACTCGAGCCGCTGCACCCCATGTTCGCCGCCGACCGCTCCGTCGTCAGCACCCTCGGCACCGCCCTCGACCTGGTCGAGCCGTTCCCGAAGGAGACCGTCGGCGTGATCGTCGACACCTTCCATCTCTGGTGGGACGCGCAACTGGCCGCCGATATCGCGCGGGCGGGCAGGGAAGGCCGCGTCGCGAGCTATCAGGTGAGCGACTGGATCACACCCGTTCCCTCCGACCTGATGCTCGCGCGGGGGATGATGGGCGACGGCCACATCGATTTCGCGACGATCACGCGGTCGGTCGCCGCGACCGGTTTCGACGGCGACGTCGAGGTCGAGATCTTCAACCAGGAGATCTGGGACTCCCCGTACGTCGACGTCGTGCGTCTGATGAGAGAACGATACGACGCCCTCATCGAGCCGTATCTGCGCTCAGACGAGAGCTGAGGCGTGAACGAGCCGGAGCAGGTCGACCTCGTCGTCATCGGTGCGGGGATGTCGGGGCTGCGGGCCGCGTCGGTCGCCGCTCGGAGCCTTCGCGTGCTCGTGCTGGAGAAACTCGACGAGGTCGGGGGATCGGCTCGGCTGTCGGCCGGCATGTTCTGGCTGCCCCCGACGATGGCCGCCTACGACGAGCACGTTCCCCACGGCGATCGCCGTCTGGCCGCCGCTGTGCTCGCGGCCTACGACGACGAGGTGGCGCAGATCCGAGCCAGCGGCGTCTTCGTGGCCGAGGAGCCCCACCGGCAGGTCATGGGATGGGGGCGCGGGTACTCGACCGACATCCGCCCCTATCTGCTGCACATGCGCGATCAGCTGATCGCGCGCGGCGGCACCGTGCTGACGGATGCGGGCGTCACCGAGGTCGAGAGGAGGGGCGGGCATTTCCTCGTGCGCTTCGAGCGCGGGGGAGCGGTCGCCCAGGTCGTGGCCTCCGCGGTCGTTCTCGCGACGGGAGGGTTCCAGGGCTCTGCGGCGTTGCGGGCAGAGCTCTTGCCCCAGGTGGGCCCCGACATCCTCGTCCGGTCGAATCCCGGCAGCCGGGGCGACGGATTGCGATTCGGCCGCTCCCTCGGAGCGGCCGAAGCCGGCGACACCGGATCCTTCTACGGACATCTGATCCCGCATCCGATCGCGAGCTGGAGCCCCGAGCAGTTCTTCCACTACTCGATCTACTTCTCGAGCCACGCCGTGCTCGTCGTCGCCGACGGCCGTCGTGTCTCCGACGAGTCGCGGGGCGACGAGCTGCTCAACCAGGATCTCGCCGGCGTGCCCGGCATGCGCGGTTTTGTGATCTTCGACGAGTCGGTCCGCTCGAGTCACGCCCTGTCGGAGCCGTTCCCGAACTTCGTGAGCCTCGACCGCCTGCGCTACGCGATGGATGCCGGGGCCCGACACGCGGTCGCGCCCACGTTCGAGGAGCTCGCCGATCGGCTGGCCGGGTTCGGGGTCGACCGCGAGCAGCTGCTGCGTACGCTTCGTGGTGACACCACCCGCTCGTTCCTCGCCTCCCGGCTCGAGCGCGCGCCGCTGCCCGAGGCCGGGCAGCTCGCCGAGCTGCGCACGCCCCCCTACTACGCCCTCGAGGTCCAGCCGTCGATCACGTTCACGATGGGAGGGCTCGCCGTCGACACCACGGCCAGGGTGCTGGGCGGCGACGGCGCTCCGATCCCCGGGCTGTACGCGATCGGATGCGACATCGGCGGCCTCTCCAGCTACGGCTACGCCGGCGGGCTCGCGCCGGCGCACATCACGGGCACAGCCGCGGGGCGTGACGCGGTTCGGTATGTGCACTCGGGCAGCGCTCCCGGTGCTGCGGTGGGCTGAGCGCCCGACCGCGATCCCGATCGTCACAGGAAAAAAGGAGCACTCATGCGGGTCGCGTTCATCGGCGTCTCCCACTGGCACACCCCGTACTATCTGCCCGGCGTGATCGGCGAGCCGGACGTGCGACTCGTCGGTGTCGCCGACCCCCGCCCGGGATGGGCGGACGACCTCGCCGCGAAGACGGGGGCGACCGCCTATCTCGACTACCGGCGGATGATCGAGGTGGAGCGACCCGAGCTCGTCTTCGCCTTCGGACGTCATCGCGAGATGGCGGAGCAGGCCGAGTTCCTCATCCGTTCGGGGATCCCGTTCGCGATGGAGAAGCCGACCGGCATCTCCGTCTCCCAGATCGAGGTCAACGAGCGGCTGGCGCGCGAGGCCGGCGCCTTCGTCGCCGTGCCGTTCACGATGCGGATGACCCCCTTCCGCCGGCTCATCGCCGAGCTGTCGCCGGGCGTCGAGATGAGCTACGGGATCTTCCGTCAGATACCGGGCTCGGCGCAGCGCTACCGCGACTGGGGCGCGGAATGGCATCTGCAACGGGCGGAATCCGGGGGAGGGACGACCCTCAACCTCAGCATCCACTACTTCGACCTCGTTCGGGCCTTGGCGCCCTCGGCGGACTGGAGGGTCGCGGGTGCAGCGATCAGCGGCTCCTTCTCGGGTGAGGAGGTCGACGACCTCTCCCTCGTCGTGCTCTCGGCGGGGGACTCGATCGCCTCGATCGAGACGGGCTACCTCCCGAACCCCGTCCCCGAGGTCGTGCTCGAGGTGTGCGCGGGGGACACCTACTATCGCTGGCTGGGGGAGACGCGCACCGTGGTCGCGACCCCTGCCGATGGGCCTCGGGTCGTGATCGACGGCGGAACCGACCAGGCGGAGCTCTATCCCGCCTTCGTGCGCGACGTCATCCGGCGGGTGCGGGAGGGTGAGGGGCCGCAGACGGACCTCGGCGACATGCTCGGGGCCGCGCGGCTCGCAGAGGCCGCGTACCGTCGCGCCGGCGACACCGCGTCGATGAGCTGAGCGTCGGGCGTCGATGAGCTGAGCATCCGGCATCCGTCTACCCGCCGTCCGCGTCGACGGCACAGTGACGCGCTCTCGATTTGCACCATCGATTCGATAGTGCAATACTGCACACCGTGAATGAGAGTGCAACCCTCACGCGGGCGTCCCAGCGCAAGCTGGCGACGGCGTCCCGTCTCACGGCACTGTGCCGGCAGCTGACCGCCGAACGCGGCCTCAACGGCTTCACGATAGAAGAGGTGTGCAGCGAGGTGGGGGTCTCGCGCCGAACGTTCTTCAACTATTTCCCCTCCAAAGAGGATGCCGTGGTCGGCGTCGACGAGGCGGGCGAGACCCGGCGCTTCATCGAGGAGTTCCGTGCCCGTGGTTCGCGAGGATGGCCGGCCGTCATCGACGATCTCGTCGACTTCGCGATCCAGGCCACGAACGCCGCGGGGCTCGGCAGCGCGGAGCACGCCGAGTTCGTGGCGATCCTCGAGCGGGAACCGCGCCTGCTCGCCCGTGTCATCGGCATGGGCCGGGTGCAGGAGCTGAAGCTCGTGAAGCTCGTCTCGGAACGCGAGGGCGTGCCGCTCGACGACCCGCTCGCGCGAGCGGCCGTGGATGTCGCCACCGCCGTCCTGCGCTCCACCGCCGACCGGCTCTCCGACCCCCGTGTCGCCGCCGACTTCGGCGCCGCACTGCTCGACTCGCTCGCCGCCCTCCGTGCGGTGACGGCGCCCGCCGCATCCTGATCCTTCTTCTCCGACGCTCCGCCCTTCCTCCCGATCCACCGCAGCTCGACCCCACCACATCCCGAAAGGCCCACCAGTGACCACCACCGCCGAAGCGCCGCTTCTGCTGACCAAACGCCGGATCTGGATCATCTTCGCCGCGCTCATCGCCGGCATGCTGCTCTCCAGTCTCGACCAGACCATCGTGTCGACCGCCATGCCGACGATCGTCGGCCAGCTCGGAGGCGTCGAGCACCAGGTCTGGCTGACCACCGCCTACCTGCTCGCGACGACCATCGTCATGCCCGTGTACGGCAAGTTCGGCGACGTGCTCGGTCGCCGCCGGCTGTTCCTCATCGCGATCGCGCTGTTCACGATCGCCTCGATCGGCTGCGCATTCGCGGGCGACTTCACCCAGCTCGTCGTCTTCCGCGCCATCCAGGGCCTCGGCGGCGGTGGGCTCATCATCCTCTCGCAGGCGATCATCGCCGACATCGTGCCCGCCTCCGAGCGCGGAAAGTACCTCGGCCCGCTCGGCGCGATCTTCGGCCTCTCGGCCGTGGGCGGCCCCCTGCTCGGCGGGTTCTTCGTCGACCACCTCACCTGGCAGTGGGCGTTCTACATCAACATCCCGGTGGGCATCGCGGCGTTCGCGATCGCCTGGTTCACCCTCACCCTGCCCAACAAGAAGGCCACACAGCCCATCGACATCCTCGGGGTGGTCTTCCTCTCGGCGTTCACGACCTGCCTGATCTTCTTCACCGACTTCGGCGGCGACTCCGACCACGGCTGGGGCGCGATCGAGACCTGGCTCTTCGGCGTCGGCGTCGTGCTCTCCGCCCTGCTCTTCGTGCTCGCGGAGGCCAAGGCCACAGACCCCATCATCCCTCTGTCGCTGTTCCGCAACCCGATCTTCGTCAACGCGACGGCGATCGGCCTCACCCTCGGACTCGGCATGTTCGCGGCGATCGGCTTCGTGCCCACCTTCCTGCAGATGTCGTCGGGCACCTCGGCCGCGGCATCCGGTCTTCTGATGCTGCCGATGATGGTCGGTCTGATCGGAACCTCGATCGCCTCCGGTATCGCCATCTCCAAGACGGGCAAGTACAAGCTGTTCCCGATCCTCGGCACGATCCTCACGGCGGCCGCGATGGTCGCCATGACGACCCTCGCCGCAGACACCCCGATCTGGCTCATCTGCGTCTACCTGTTCGTCTTCGGCGCGGGACTCGGCCTGATCATGCAGGTCGTGGTGCTCATCACGCAGAACTCGGTCGCCCCCGAGATGGTCGGCACCGCGACGAGCACCAACAACTACTTCCGCGAGGTCGGCGCCGCGCTCGGTGTCGCGGTGTTCGGCACCATCTTCACCACGCGCCTCACCGACAACCTCCAGAACGTCTTCACGAGCGCCGGCGCCAGTGCGGCGGATGCCTCGAGCTCGACCTCCACGCTCGATCCGCAGACGCTCAACCAGCTGCCCGACGCCCTCCACGACGGTGTCGTCGCCGCCTACGCGGACGCCCTCGCTCCGGTGTTCTGGTACCTGCTGCCGTTCATCGGCATCGCATTCGTGCTCTCGCTCTTCCTCAAGCAGATCCCGCTGTCGGACGTCGCGGGGCTCGTCGCCCGCGGCGAGGCGATCGGCGGCGACGAGGCCGAGGCGCTCGAGGCCGCTCAGCGCCTCGAGGCCTCCGGGAAGCGCCCCGCGGATGCCGGCACGACAGCGGATGCCGCCACGGCAGCCGGGGCCGACACCGCCGACGCGGGTGCCGATGCGTCATCCGACGCGGGCACCGACGGCGACTCCTCCCGCGAGACCCCCGTTCCCCGGGGCTGATCTCAGGGCGGTTCCTCTCGAGCGCGGGTCTGCTCGCGGGCGCGGCGTGCAGACGCTCGTCGCCCGCGAACAGGCCCGCGCTCGGTCGTTGAAGCGCCGCCGCGGCATCCGTTGCGCGTCGTCGTCCGACCCGCTCACGAAGATGAACACGAAGCTGACAGGAGTGACGTCGACTGTTCACCTCGTGGAGAGGGTTCCTTCAGTTAGCCGTGGGCAAGTAGTCGGCATGCGTGACGAGTCTCTGGGATGCATATCAACATCCGCTGTCGCGGTGGTCTGTTCGGCGCGGCAGGAAGTCTGCAAAGGGAGATAGCTCACGTGAAGACACATCCGATGGTCGCGCGACGCGGTATACGAATCGGGGCGGTGGCTGCGGCCGCCGCACTGGTCGTGGCCGGCGTCACGACGACGACCCTGCTCGCGCATGCCGCGCCCGACCTCACAGGCGCCGGCACCGCCGCCGACCCCTACAAGATCGGGACGGTCGACGAGTTCTCGTCGTTCATCTCGAACGTCAACGCCGACACGGCGGGCACCGGCTCGGCCGCTGCGCACTACGCGCTCACCTCCGACATCGCCCTCACCGCCCCGGTTCCCATGATCAACAGCTTCGGGGGCGTCCTCGACGGCACGGGCCACACGGTCTTCGGCCTCTCGATCGACTTCACGGGATCGAAGGTCTACGCGAGCACGGGCGGCGCCGACAAGACGGCCGCCCTCATCAACAACAACTCCGGGACCATCGAGCGCGTCGGCTTCAGCGGCGTGTCGATCACGGGCACCTCCTCCGCCGAGTCGCAGACCACCAACACCAAGAAGGCCACCGTCGTGGCCAACAACCACGGCCTCGTCGACCAGGTGTACGTCATGGGCTCGATCGACGGCGGATGGCGCACGGCCGGAATCGTCGCCGACAACCTCTCCAACGGCGTCATCCAGAACAGCTACTTCCGGGGCTCGATCCACTCCGGCTGGGAGTCGGGCGGAATCGCCGCTCGCAACGACAACGTGGGCACCGAGCGCATCACGAACGTCTACGCCGACGCGACCATGGTCACCGAGACCCGCAACATCGGCATCATCAGCGGCTACAGCTACAGCACCGCGACGATCCGCGGCGCCGTCGCGCTCGGCGGCTCCGTCGCCCAGGGCAGCGGCCAGTCCGCCAACAACATCGGCCGCATCAACGGCCAGAACAACACGAGCGTGGCGAGCAAGGGCGCGACGTACGTCAACAACCTCGCGCTCGCGACGCTCCCGGTGAGCGGCGCAGCCGTGACCGGTGGCGCGGCCGACAACCGTCAGGGGCTCAACAAGAGCGCCGCGGAGCTCGCGCAGCAGGCCACGTACGAGGCCATCGGCTGGGACTTCGCCGGCATCTGGACCTTCGACCAGGCCGCTCAGCGCCCGGTGCTCACGGCCGTGCCCGAGAAGGCCGAGCCCGACGAGCCCACCGAGCCGACGGACGACCCGACCGACGACCCGACCGAGCCCGGTGACGGCCTCGCGTCCGAGGTCGTGACGACGAGCCCCGACGGCAAGACCGTCGCCACCGTCTCCACCGACGACGAGGGCAACCTCGGCTACACCGTCACGCAGGACGGCGCGACCGTCGTGCGCGAATCCGATCTCGGTCTCGTGATCGGCGGCACCGACTGGGGCACCGGCGTGACCCTGGGAACCGCCACCACCTCCGCGGTCGACGAGAGCTACCCGCTCATCGGCCACCAGGACACGGGACGCGACCACAACAACACGAGCGTCATCCCCGTTCTGCGCGACGACGCGAGCGTCCTCTCGCTCGAGTTCGAGGTCTTCGACACCGGCATCGCCCTGCGCTACGTGCTCGACCCGTCGCTCGCCGGCGCCGTCGTCTCGCGCGAGGACACGACCTTCGCCTTCGACCCCGCCTCGACGCTGAACTACCAGGTGGTCACGAGCGGCACGATCGACGATCTGCAGAACAGCTTCAGCCGCAACACCTTCGCCGCTGCCGGCGCGCAGAACATCACCGTGCTGCCGACCGTCGAGCTCCCCGACGGCCATTTCGCCAACGTCACCGAGGCCAAAGTCCTCGACTGGCCGGCGATCGCGCTCAAGACCACGAGCACCGGCTCGATCTCGACGTACTACTGGGCCACGGACAACCGCCAGGGAACCTTCGCGGTCAAGCCCGAGACGCTGCACTCCCCGTTCCGCGTCATCACGATCGCCGACAACCTCACCGACCTGACGAACTCCGACATCGTGACGGCCGTCAACGACCCGATCGACACCTCGGTGTTCCCGGGTGGCGACCTGAGCTGGATCCGTCCGGGCACCAACTCGTGGGCGACCCAGACGACGAACGACCAGAGCCTCACGGGCATGCAGTCGCTCCTCGACTCGACGGCGGACGCCGGCATCACCGGCATCCTCATCGAAGGCAACCTGACGGACGCCTCGTGGGGTGCCAACACCGCTGAGCGCTTCGCGAACATCGCCGCGCTCGTGCAGCGCGGCAAGTCGAAGACCGTTCCGGTCGACGTCTGGCTGTGGACGGACTACGACAAGGGCGCGGGCGCGGACACGACGTTCACGAACGCGATCAGCTACGACAGCGGCAGCAGCTATGCGCGCAACAGCCTGCAGAACCCCGACTTCCGTGAGGCCTACCTCGACCTCGTGAAGCAGAGCGGTCTCGCCGGCCTCAAGGTCGACCACACCAACGAGGAGACGGAGACGAAGGTCAACTTCTTCCGTGACATGGCGCGGGACTCCGCGGCTCGTCAGCTCATGGTGATCTTCCACAACCCGCTCGAGCCGACCGGCCAGAACCGCACGTACCCCAACGAGCTGGGTCGTGAGGCCATCCGCGGCCTGCAGTCGGGCTACGACGCCAACCAGGACGTGCTCGCACCGTTCACGCGCCTGATCGCCGGCCCCGCCGACTTCACGCCGTTCCAGCTCTCGGGCTCGGGATGGAACGTCTCGTGGGCTCACCAGCTGGCCTCGACGGTCGTCTACACGATGCCGTACATGCAGCTGTCCGAGCGTCCGGCGTACCTCGCTCCCGGCGGTCAGTACCACGACCTCGTCGGAAACGTGATCGAGAACCTGCCGACCACCTGGAAGCGCAGCTGGATGCTTCCGCAGAGCAAGATCGGAAGCCTCGCCGCCGTGGCGCGCGAGACCGCTGACGGCGAGTACTGGATCGCCGTGACATCCGGCACCACCGCTCCCGGCCAGCTGTCGATCCCGCTCGACTTCCTGCCGGCGGGAACGACGTACAACGTCGACCTCTACGCCGACAAGACGGTCGCGGTGGGCATGTCGCGCACGACGACGACGGTCGACAGCACGAGCACCCTCACGCCCACGCTGCGAAGCGGCGGCGGGTTCCTCGCGCGCATCACGACCGATGCGATCGACAACCCCCTCGAAGAGGACGGCTCGACCGGCCCGTACGACATCTCGAGCGAGGCCGACCTCGCGCTCATCGCGCAGCACCCGGCCGCGACGTTCAACGTCACGGCCGACATCACGATGACGCGTCCGTGGACCCCCGTCGCGAGCTTCGACGGAACGATCAACGGAAACGGCCACAAGATCTCGGGCCTCGAGGTCGCGGGCTCCGAGTCGAAGGCGTTCATCATGACGAACGCCGGCACCATCCGCCAGCTCGGCTTCATCGACGCCACAGCCGTGATCCCGGGAGCCTACATTCAGGCGAACCGTGTCGCGGTCGTGACCGTGGCCAACTTCGGACTCATCGACCAGGTCTTCGTGATCGGGTCGGAGGTCTCCGGCGGCTGGCGTTCCGCGCCGATCGCGGCCGAGAACAACGCCGAGATCCGCAACAGCTACACGGTCGACGCCAACGCCCGGGCCAACTGGGAGGTCGGCGGCCTCGTCGCCTGGAACTCCTCCTCGGCGCTGCTGCAGAACAACTACGTGGCGTCGGCCACGGTGAAGGCCGACGTTCAGAACGGCGGCATCCTCACCGGCTACGGCTACACGGGCACCCGGGTCATCGGCAACGTCGTGGTCAGCGGAACGGTGCAGACCACCAACAGCCCTCGTGCGCGAGTCCTCGCTCGCGAGAACGGCAGCCCGAGCTACACCGACAACCTGTCGCTCGACACGGCGACGGTCAACGGCTCGCTCATCACCAACGGAACCGCGACGAACCTCAACGGCGCCAACCGCACCGCCGCGCAGCTCGCGCAGCAGTCGACCTACGAGGCCATCGGCTGGGACTTCGGCAGCGTCTGGACCTTCGACGCCCAGCTGGGTCGCGCGGTGCTCACCGCTGTCTCCGAGACGCCGGATGCCCCGGCCGACACGGACGACCAGCAGGTCGAGGTCACGGTTCCCGAGCAGGGAACCGGCGAGCCGGGCGAGTTCGTCTGGAACATCGACGGCACCAACGGCCTCGTGAACCTGGGCACGGCCGAGCAGGACGGCGATCACTTCGCCGCGACCGGCTCGATCAACCCGGTTCGCGTGACCGACACCCGCACCTCGGCCCCGCAGTGGTCGATCTCGGCGCAGGTGGGCGACTTCGCCAACGGTGACACGACGTTCTCGGGCAAGTACCTGGGTTGGACCCCGCTCCTCGTCGAGGCCGGCGGTGGCGCTGCTGCAGGCAACGCCGTCGCGTCGGGCTTCCTCTCGGGCGACGGCCTGTCGGCATCCTCGACCCTCGGTCTGGCCGCCAACGGCCACGAGCTGGGTTCGGCGAAGCTCGGCGCCGACCTCGACCTGCGGCTTCCGCTCGAGGTCGCGAACGGCACCTACCAGGCCACGCTGACGCTCACCGCCCTGGGTTGATCCCGGGTCCCGTGAGGGATGCCTGACCGACGGACGGCCGGGCCCGCGATTCGCGGGTTCGGCCGTCCGTTCGTCGTTCCGGGCGAGGCCGAGGCGCGAGATCGATCAACTTAGTTGACATCGTCGTCGGGTGCAGCGATGCTCGGTCCATGGACATCGAAGCCGTCGACCCAGAACTCCGCCCGCTGCTCCTCAAGCTGCCGGCGCTCGACAACAGCAAGCGCCTCGTGCGGCTCCTCGGCCGGGTGGGCCCCCGGCTGATGCGCGAACACCGCGTGGAGGGCGTCACGACGCGCTGGCTGCGCGACGGCTCGGTGCGTGTGCGCGTCTACCGGCCGGATGCCGCGGCGGACGGCCCCGGACTGCTCTGGATCCACGGCGGCGGTCTCGTCATCGGCGACGCGAGACAAGACGACAGGCTGTGCTCCGAGACCGCCGGCCGGCTCGGCATCACGGTCGTCTCGGTCAGATACCGGCTCGCCCCGGAGTCGCCGTTCCCCGCCGCGCTCGACGACGTGACCGCCGGCTGGGAGTGGCTGCAGGCCCACGCCGCCGAGCTCGGCGTCGACCCGGCACGGGTCGTCGTCGGAGGGGAGAGCGCCGGCGGCGGGATCGCCGCGAGTCTCGTGCAGCGGCTCCACGACACCTCGGCCGTGCAGCCCGTGGCCCAGTGGCTCTTCGCCCCCATGCTCGACGACCGCACCGCGGCCAGCCGCGAGCTCGACGGGATCGACCACTGGGTGTGGAACAACAGCGCGAACCGCTTCGGGTGGAGCGCCTATCTCGGGCGCGAGCCCGGGGCGGCAGAGCTGCCCGACTACGCGGTGCCCGCCCGTCGTGAGGATCTCACGGGCCTGCCGCCCACCTGGCTCTACGCCGCCGACATCGAGCTCTTCCACGACGAGATCGTCGAGTACGCCGGTCGCCTGCGCCGCGACGGCGTGGACGTCACCCTCGAGATCGTGCCGGGCGCGGTCCACGGCTTCGAGAACTGGGCCGCGACGACGGCCCCCGCCGAGCGGCTCCTCGACCATGCGCGGGAATGGCTCGCCGCGACGCTCGGCCTCCGCGCAGCCGCCTGACACACCCCGTGCCGAGGGGCTCGATGAGGGCGGCGCTGCGGGGTAGCGTGGGCGTATGAGCCAGACGCGGCTCGCGACATCCGCCGATGCGCACGACATCGCCCGGTTGCTGCGCGCCTTCAACGCCGAGTACGACGACATCGTGCCCGAGCAGCGCGAGCTGGCCGAGCGGATGTCGCAGCTTCTCGCCGCGGGCGACACCGCTGTGCTGCTCGGCTACGACCCCGACGACGCCCACGATCCCGGCGCCCCGCACGGACTCGTCGTGCTGCGCTTCCGCCCGGCGATCTGGGTGGCCGCGCCCGAGTGCTACCTCGCGGAGCTCTACGTCGCCCCCGGGAACCGGGGCCGCGGTCTCGGCCGCGCCCTGCTGAACGCCGCGATCGAGTATGCCCGAGGCCGTGGCGCCGCCTGGATGGATCTCGGCACGAGCGAGGACGACGTCGCCGCCCGCGCCCTCTACGAGAGCGTCGGATTCGTCAACCGCGAGGGCGAGGGCGGGCCGATCCAGTACGTCTACGAGCTGGACCTCTGAGCCCGACCGCTCGACAGGCGACGGAGAACCGCTCGGCAGGGCGCCGGCGAGCCGCTCAGTAGGCGACGGAGAACTGTGTGCGGTGGTGCGCGGGGGAGTCGACCTCGTCGAGCACCGCGGTGGCGAAGTCGGCCCCCGAGATCGCCGACTGGCCGGCCTCGTCGAACAGCGCGACATCCCCGCCGATGCGGAAGACGCCGGTCGCCTCGCCCGGGGCGTAGGAGCCGTAGCCGGCGCCGGGGCTCACGGAGAACCAGTCGAGGCCCTCCGGAGCGCTCTCCACGAGCTCGTCGAGGATCTCCGCCATCGCCCGGCTCTCGGCCGCGTACTCGGGGTACACGTCGTCGCCGTAGGCGATGCGCGGGGCGCCCTCGGTCATCCGCAGGGAGCTGTAGCCGCCGATCACGCCGAGACGTGCGCCGCTCGCTGCCGCGAGCTCGGCGACGCGCCGATAGACGGCGTCCAGCCCGGTCTCGAGCTCGCCGCGGGGCGCGAGGGCGGCGATCACGACATCGGCTCCGGCGACGGCGCGCTCGCGCACGGAGTCGTCGAGCAGGGAGCCTGTCTCGTAGCGCACGCCGGGCACGGCATCCTGCGGGGCGTTGCGGCTGAACGAGACGACCTCGTGGCCGCGGGCGGCCGCCTCGCGCACGATGTTGGCGCCCGTGTAACCGGTGCCTCCCAGAACTGTGATCGTCGACATTGTCGTCCTCTCTCGATGCTTCGCACGTACAGTTGGTTACTGTACGTAACTTGCTCTCCAATGGGAAGAAGGCACTTCGTGGTAACCACGATCGACGGCGCGGAGTATCCGGCGCTCGACCCCTACCGCGAGGGCTGCCCCACCCGCCGGGTGCTCGACCGGGTGGGGGATCGCTGGACCGTGCTCATCGTGGGAGCGCTCGGCGGCGGCCCGCGGCGCTTCTCGGAGCTGCTGCGCAGGGTCGAGGGCATCTCGCAGAAGATGCTCACCCAGACCCTGCGCGGGCTCGAGCGCGACGGCCTCGTGAGCCGCGCGGCCCATCTCGAGGTGCCCGTGCGCGTCGAGTACGAGCTCACAGAGGCGGGGCACTCGCTGCTCGAGCCGCTTCGCGCCCTCGAAAACTGGGCCATCGAGCACTACACGGGGATCGCCCGCTCGCGCACCGACTACGACACGCGCACCGCCTGAGCCGAGTGCGGCGATCCGGCTCGCCGAGAGAGGGCGCCGGCGCCCTCCCGTCGACGCCCGCGGGCCGGACGGGACGCACGAATCCGTGTCGGCCCGGTGACGCCGAAGCGCCCGGCGGGATCGCCGGGCGCTTCGGGCGTCGTGCCGGGTCGGGCCCGACGGAAACCAATCGGTTTTATATGAGGAGGGTCGCGCACATGTCGTTTCAGGCATATCTCGACACGATCGAGGACAAGACCGGGCTCACACCCCGCCAGCTGCTCGAGATCGCGCACGAGAAAGGCCTGGGCGACCCGGCGGTCGCGGCGGGTGCGATCCTCGAGTGGCTGAAGGAGGACTACGAGCTCGGCCGAGGCCACGGCATGGCGCTCGTGCACATGATCAAGAACGGGCCCACGATCGCCTCGAAGCACGTCGGCACGACGGGCGTGCACCGAGACGAGTCCGACACCCTGTGGCTCGACGGCAAGGCCACCAAGCCGACCGCGTAGCGTTCGCCCGACATCGCTGTCTCCGATACGGTTCTCCGATGGACGCCTGTGCCGAACTCTGCTCGCTGGCCGCACGACTCGCGCGCGAGAAACCCACACCGCGGCGGTTCCTGATCGAGCTGGGCACGGATGCCGCGGGCATCCGCACCGGGCCGTTCTGGTTTCTCGATGCCGCCGTCGGCGGCCGGAACGTCTTCTCCGGCGCGGGCTTCCGCTCCGAGCTCGACGACGGCACCCGCGGCCAGGTGCGGCACTTCGCCGGCATCGTCGCGGTGAGCGCGAGGATCGGCCCTGGCCTCACCCGCTGGCTGTCGGTGCACGTGGGGCGCGACGAGGAGGGCTCGGCCGACGGGCGCCTGACCGACGAGGCGATCGAGTTCGCCGGCCTCATCCGCTCGGGAGGCCTGGCGCTGTCGGCGGCGCCGGACTGGATCTCGCAGCACCTCTGTGCTCGCAGCGGCGGCTGAGGGACAATGGGCGGGCAGCCCCGGTAGTCATATCCGAGTCACAGGAGAGGTTCGACACGATGAGCGACAGCGCGGCAACGACCCGCATCACGCAGGTGGGCACCATCTTCGTCCCGGTCTCCGACCAGGAGCGGGCTCTCGGCTTCTACGTCGACGTGCTCGGCTTCGAGAAGCGCGGCGATTTCGTCTACGGCGGCGGCCGCCGGTGGATCGAGGTGGCCCCAGCCGGCTCGGTGAACGCGCTCGCGCTCGTGCCGTCGAGCGAGGGCGAGCGGGTGCCGAGCGACCAGACGTACTGCGCCTTCGCCTCCGACGACATCGAGGCCGACCATACGGCGCTCAGCGCACGTGGTGTCGTGGTCGAGCCGATCGCGGGGGCGGGCGGCACCCGTACGGGGCTCGTCTCGCGTGAGGCCAGCGTGCCCGATCCGATTCCCGTGCAGTTCTTCTTCCGCGACCCCGACGGCAACCGCTTCCTCATCGTCCAGCCCGGTTGATCCACCGATCGATCGCACTCTCCACTTCACACTCACGAGAGGATCAGAACGATGAGCGAGCAGCCCGACGCCATCGGACTGCGGATGACCCGACAGCTCCCGGCGACACCCGAGGAGGTCTTCGACGCCTACACCGATGCCGAGAAGCAGAGGATCTGGTTCTCGATCCTCGATGAGGAGCCCGGCATCGTCGAGATCGAGGTCGATCTGCGGGTCGGCGGCACGCAGACCGCCGTCTGGGGCCCGAACGCCGGCACCCTCTTCCGCGAGACGCAGACCTTCCTCGTGATCGACCGCCCGCACCGGCTCGTCACGGAGTCGACGGGCAGCGGCCCTCAGGGCGACATGGCGATGACGACCCGCACCGAGCTGACGTTCGAGGCGCACGACCGCGGCACGCTCGTGACCGTCGTGCAGAGCGGCTTCCCGACCGTCGAGATCCGCGACTTCTTCGGCCAGCAGGTCTGGGTCGGCGCCTTCGACCGCATCGAGGCGTACCTCCTGCGCCGCTGACGCACGCTCGTCACGCCTCGGAGCCGCCCCGTTCGACCGCAGTGACGAAGGGGGATGTCGCGGCCCGCACGAGCGCGCTGTAGTCGAGCTCGAAGCGCAGCTCGTCGCCGACCGACACCTCATGATCGCCCACGTCGAGCACGAGGTGGTCGCTGCTCATTCCGAGCACGCCGATGCCCGGCGGCGGGGTGAGCCCGCGCGGGTCGACGTCCTGGCGGCCGAGGGCCAGGATGACCTGGCGGATGCTGCCGCTGCCCGTTCGCAGGTCCTGCTCGCCGAACGCGGCCTGGGCGATCCCGCCCCACGGCTGCGCGGGCTTGACCTTCGCCTCGATGACCTCGGCCACGAGGGTGAAGGCGCGGGTGTCGAGGCCGTCGATCGGCCGCCGCTGCAGCGGCTCCGTGCCGAGCAGGATCGACTCGCCGAGCCGCAGCTCGTCGACGCGTCCGACGTCGGGCGTGCTCAGCGCCCACTCCAGGTTGGCCGAGTTGCCTCCCGAGACGATCGAGAGCCGTGCTCCGCAGGCCGACTCGACCCGCTCCGCCAGACGGGACAGCTCGTCCATCTTCTCCTGGTCGGGGATCACGCCGCTCTGGCAGGCCAGGTTCGTTCCGAGACCGGCGAGCTCGAGGCCGGGCAGCCGGGAGGCGGAGCGGGCCAGCTCGACGACGTCGGCGGCATCCACCCCCTCGCGCAGGTCGCCCAGCTCGACCATGAGCACGACCTCATGGGTGATGTGCCAGCGCGCGGCCGCTGCCGAGAGCGCCTCGAGAACGACGGTCTCGGTCTCGAGGCTGCGGTGGGCGGTGCGCACGACGTGCTCGACCTGGCTGAGCATGGGGGAGCGGATGAGGGTGAGCGGGGTTGCGACACCGGCATCCTGCAGACGTGCGAGGTTCTCGACGCGCGAGTCGCCGATGCCGACGGCTCCGCCGCGCAGCATGGCCGCGGCGACGCCGGGGGAGCCCAGGGTCGCCTTCGACACGCCCGTCACGCGGATGCCCCTGGGGGCCAGCCGGTCGACGAGGATCCGGGTGTTGTGCTCGATCGCGTCGAGGTCGATCTCCAGGCGTGGCGCGGTCACCGTCCGCTCGAGGCGAGTGAGGCCTCGAGCGCGGGGAAGGATAGCAGCACCATGTCGACCAGGCGGTCGAGGGGACGGGTGAGCGGGTCTGTGGCGGGCAGGCCGAACTCGAGCTCGTACTCGTCGATCGTCGCGCCGACCTCGTCGTCGCTCATCTGCTCGTGGTTGATGGTGATGCCGATGACCGTGGTGTCGGCGAACGCCTCGATGAGCGCGATCTCGCTGCCCACGGTGGGCATGGCGACCATCGGGAAGTCGCCCAGCACCCGGCGCTTGGGCGCGTGCTGCACGATGACGCCGGCCGGTCTGCTGCCGCGCAGGATGTGGGCGGAGGTCAGGTAGGCGGGGTGGCTGAGCGCGCCCTGGCCTTCGACGACGATGATGTCGGGGTTCTCGCCCTCGAAGGCTGCGACGACCTGGTGCTCGACCTCGCCCGAGCAGAACTGCGGAACGAGCGCGTCGAGCGCCACCCCGTACTTGCCGCCCTGGATGAGCGTCGTCTGCCCGGTGCCGACCAGCACGGCCTTGATGCCGCGCTCGGTGAGGGCCTGTACGAGCAGGGTGGCGGTCGTGCGCTTGCCGATCGCGCCGTCGGTGCCGAGCACGGCGATCCGCGGGCAGGTCACGTCGAAGATGCGGCCGGAGAAGAGGTGGAGATCCTTCTTCTCTGCGGGGCGGCGCACATCGGTGATCGTCACGCCGGCGAGGAGGCTCGCGGCCGCGAACTCGACGTCGTCGTTCAAGAACTCGTGCAGCCCGTTGATGATGTGCATTCCCCGGGCGATGCCGTCGAGCAGCACCACACGCTGCGCGGAGGAGAGCAGGCCGTCGGCCGGCGCGACGCCGCAGATGAGGTAGTCGGGCACCCGTCCGGCGTCGGCGACGGCCTCGGCGAGACCGGCGACGACGGGGATGCCGTTGGGCGTGCCGTCGAGGAAGGCCCCGGCGTCCGCGCCCGCACGCAGGCTGTCGATGACGCTGAGGATCTCGTACTTCTCGGAGTGCCGCACGAGGCCGTTGGCCGTCTTGCCGTCCTGCTCGCCGAACTGGCCTTCGCAGTAGACCACGGCCGAGGCGCCGAGCGGGAGGGAGGCGAGGGCGTCGTGAGCGGGTTCGAGGCGCTGCACGACGAAATCGGACGGGGAGATGGACTGGGGCATAACGCTCCTCTGAGTGACTCAGAGGAGGCGACGGGATCGTGGCCGGGCCGGATGGGCCCAACGGTCAACGAGACGTCTTCCCTGATTGCCGGCGACTGCCGGCCCTAGAACAGTACAGCAGGGTGCTGCGAACCCTCACAGGAGACCGAAAGAAAAGCGCTGTCAGCTCTGAGGCGGGCGGAGCGGGCTCTCGAAGCGCGCCAGCCAGATCGTCAGCAGCGACTCCAGCTGCGCCACCTGCTCGGGGGCGAGGCCGGCGAGGAGCCGGTGCTCGTTGGCCATGTGCTCCCCGAAGGCCCGGTCGATGAGCTCGAGGCCGTCCGGAGTGAGCCCCACGCGGCGTCCGCGGCCGTCGCTCTCGCTCAGCCGCCGGGTGACGAGGCCCGCGCGCACGAGCCGGTCGATGCGTTTGGTGGTGCCGCCGGTCGTGACCATCGTGAACTGCGCCAGCTCGCTCGGCGTGCGCTCGTAGGGGGCACCGGCACGACGGAGCGCCGCGAGCACGTCGAAGTCGCCCTCCCCGAGGCCGTGGCCGCGGAACACGGTCGCGAGCTCCTCGTCGAGGAACCCCGCGAGACGGTGGAGCCGCCCGATGACGCCCTGCGGGGCGACATCCACGTCGGGGCGCTCGCGAGCCCACTCCTGCTGGATGCGGGCGACGTGATCGAGTTCTCCGGTCATCCCTGCACTGTAGTCATCATCTTCCTAGGAAGCTATAGTGGCTTCCATGGAAGCTACTGTGCGATGGTCGGTGATCACGGCCATCGCCCCCGTCGCGTGGGGCAGCAGCTACTTCGTCACCCTGCACTTCCTGCCCGCCGATCATCCGCTCTACGGCGCGGTGCTGAGGGCGCTTCCGGCGGGGCTGCTCCTGCTCCTCGCACGCAGGCGGCTTCCTCACGGCTCGTGGTGGTGGAAGTCGATCGTGCTCGGTTCCCTCACCATGGGCGCGTTCTTCGCTCTGGTCTATCTGGCCGCGCAGCTCCTGCCCACGAGCATCGCCTCGACGATCATGGCGACCGCGCCCGTCGTGATGATGCTCTTCGCCTGGCTGCTCCTCTCCGAGCGGCCGCGGGTGCTGCCGCTCGCGGGAGCCGGCCTCGGGATCGCCGGCGTCTGCGCCATGCTCCTCACGGGCGGCGGCGCCATCGACCCGATCGGCGTGATCGCCTCCGTCGCCGCCATGGCGATGTCGTCGATCGGCTTCGTCCTCGCCAAGAGGTGGAGCTCCGACGTCGACGTGCTCTCGCTCACCTCCTGGCAGCTCGTGGCCGGGGGAGTCGTGCTCGTGCCCGTCGCGATCGCGGTCGAAGGAGCCCCGCCGGCCCTGGACGCGCCTGCCCTCCTCGGCTTCGGTTACCTCTCGATCGTCGCGACCGCCGTCGCCTATCTCGCCTGGTTCTCGGGGCTCAAGCACCTGAGCGCAGGAACGGTGGGCCTCGTCGGCCTGCTCAACCCCGTGACGGGTGTGCTGCTCGGAACCCTGGTCGCGGGCGAGCTGCTCACCGTGCAGCAGCTGCTCGGTCTCGCGCTGGTCTTCCTGGGGATCCTGCTCGGGCAGCCCGTGCTGGCCAGGCTGCCGAAGTACGCTAGATCAGTCGGCAGAAAGGACACCCCATGACGCTCACCCTCGGCTACAAGGCCTCCGCAGAGCAGTTCGATCCCCGAGAGCTCGTCGAGATCTCGGTGGCCGCCGAGGAGCACGGGTTCGAGTCCGTCGCCGTGAGCGACCACTTCCAGCCGTGGCGGCACGAGGGCGGCCACGCGCCGTTCTCGCTCGCCTGGATCGCGGCGGTCGGCGAGCGCACGGAGCGCATACGCATCGGCACCTCGGTGATGACCCCGACCTTCCGCTACAACCCCGCCGTCATCGCGCAGGCCTTCGCCACGCTGGGCTGCCTCTACCCGGGGCGCATCATGCTCGGGGTGGGCACGGGCGAGGCGCTGAACGAGATCGCGACGGGCTTTCGCGGTGCGGGCGCGCAGGACTGGCCCGAGTTCAAGGAACGGTTCGCGCGGTTGCGGGAGTCGATCGAGGTCATGCGCGCTCTCTGGAGCGGCGACCGGGTGAGCTTCGAGGGGGAGTACTACTCGACCCATGACGCGAGCATCTACGACCGGCCGGAGGGCGGCATCCCGATCTACATCGCGGCGGGCGGGCCCGTCGTGGCCAAGTACGTCGGCCGCGCTGGGGACGGCTTCATCTGCACCTCGGGCAAGGGCATGGAGCTCTACACCGAGAAGCTGCTGCCCGCCGTCGCCGAGGGCGCCGAGCTCGCCGGCCGGGACGCCTCGGGCATCGACCGGATGATCGAGATCAAGCTCTCCTATGAGGAGGACGAGCAGACCGCGCTCGAGAACACGCGGTTCTGGTCGCCCCTCTCGCTGAGCCCCGAGCAGAAGCACTCGATCACCGATCCCGTCGAGATGGAGCGCGCCGCCGACGCCCTGCCGATCGAGCAGATCGCCAAGCGGTGGATCGTCGGGGCCGACCCCGACAAGACGGTCGCTCAGATCGCTCAGTACGTCGACGCGGGATTCAACCACCTGGTCTTCCACGCTCCCGGGCACGACCAGCGCCGGTTCCTCACGCTCTTCGAGCGCGACCTCGCGCCGCGTCTTCGCGCTCTCTGAGCATCGGTCTGATATCCCGCACCGGGCCGCTCCGGTCCGTCGCCGTCTCGCTCACCGCGTTGGGTGACCGGATGCCGCCCGTGCCCGGGTGCTCGTGCTGTCGGGAAGCACAACGACGATGTCGAGCCCGCCCGTGTCGCGGGCCGCGATGACGAGGGTGCAGTGGTGCACCTCCGTGATGCGCGAGACGAGGGCGAGTCCGATGCCGTAGCTGCGCGCCTGATCGGGGCGGGTGGCGCGCCCGGTGCCGCGCAGGAAAGGCTCGCTGAGCCGCGCGGCCTGCTCCGGTTCGTAGACGGCGCCGGTGTTCTCGACACGCAGGGTCACCGTGCCGCGTACCGGATCGTGGCTCGTGGCGATCGTCGCCGTTCCCGGGCTGAGGTTGTGACGGATGGCGTTCTGCACGAGGTTGGCCGCCAGATGCGCCAGCAGTGCTGTGTCGACGGCGGCGGGGCGGCATCCAGTCTCGACGTGATGACCACCCGATGCTGCGCTGCCTCGCCGGTGCTCTCGGCCAGGGCGGTCCGCACGACCGCTGCAAGGTCGACCGGCTCGGAGCTCGCGGTGATGGCGTTCGCATCGGCTGTCACGCGGGCTCGCGGCGGTCAGCGGATAGTCGGGCACGTAGCGCAGCACGACGTAGACGCCTCGGCGGGCTGAGATCGGGGCCCGTCTCCGGTACGAGACCGGGTCTCCGGCGCGTCTGCGTCACGCTGAGTTCGCCATCCGTTCAGCATACGAACGCCCTGTCGGATTGAGCGCTCCGCATCCTTGACAGGCCTCTTCACCGGTTCCTAAAGTTGGCCAACCAGTGAACGTCGAGTTCGAGGAGTGAACGTCATGGAGCAGTCGCCAGCATCGAATCCGTCCGCCGCGAAGATCCTCGACGTGCTCTTCGCCTTCTCCATGGCGAACCCGCATCCCACCGCGCTCGAGGTCGCGAACGCCGCCGGAATCAACCGCACGACCGCGCACCGCCTGCTCCAGATCCTCGAAGCGAACCGCATCGTGCGCCGTCGGCCTGGCCAGAGCTCTCGCTACGAGCTGTCGGCGCGGGTGCTCCAGCTCTCCGAGACCTTCCTCCACCAGCTCGACGACCTGCGGTCGATCTCGCTCTCCTACCTCACGACCCTTCGGGATCGCACGGGGGAGACCGCCGCGCTGCACCTGCGCCAGGGCGACTCCCGGGTCGGGGTCGTGCAGGTCGAGTCGTATCACCAGCTCCGTCGCACCTACTCCGACCTCGGCAAGCGCGTTCCCCTCTACCTCGGCGCACCGAGCCTCGCGATGCTCGCCTTCCTGCCCCAGGAGCAGATCGACCGCTACGTTCCGCAGAACGGACAGCCCTGGCCCGACATCGAGTTCAGGGACGCGGTCGAGCTCTTCGGCTGGCTCGCCGACATCCGGGAGAAGGGCTTCGCGGTCTCGCGGGCTCACCGTCTCGCCGGAATCGTCTCGATCGCCGCTCCCATCCGGTCCCGCGCGGGCGACGTCATCGCCGCCATCAACGTCACCGGCCCGGAGGCGCGCTTCACCCCGCAGACCATCGCAGGCATGGCGGAGGCCGTCGTCCACGCCGCCTGCGAGATAAGCGAACGGATCGGCTACTCGACGCACGGCACCGTGCCGTCGACGAGCCGTTCGAACCGCACCGATCGCTAGCGATCATCCACGGAACACCCCGGAGCACCGCCCCCACAGAGCAAGGAGTAGATGACATGAACCATCACGCTTCACCGATTCTCACGGCACCCGCCCGCATGACACAGACCGGCGCGACTCTGAGAAGACGCATCCGCCACGCGGCCATCGCCGGAATCGCCGCGGCCGCGGCGCTCGCGCTGGCCGCCTGCAGCAGCACCGGCTCCGGTGGTGAGGCGAGCGGCGGCTCGAACTACCCTCAGCATCCCGTGCAGCTCATCGTCGGCTTCGCCGCAGGCGGGGCGCTCGATCTCGTGGCCCGCGAGGTCGCGAAAGACATCCCGCAGGACTTCGGGCAGAGCGTCGTCGTCGTGAACCAGGCCGGTGACGGCGGGGTCATCGGCGCGAGCGCCATGCTGGGCGCCAAGCCCGACGGCTACACGGCCTACCTCGGCTCGGTGGCGGCCATGGCCATCCAACCCTGGCGCGAAGGCGTCGACGTTCCCTACAAGGGCCCCGACGACTACACCCCGGTCGCTGGCCTGCTGTACTTCCCCCAGGTGCTCGCCGTCAGCGCGTCGGCGCCGTACGACACACCGCAGGATTTCGTCGACTACGCGAAGAGCCATCCGGGCGAGATCCGGGTCGGCACGGGCGGCGTCGGAACCCTGCCCGACGTCGCGCTCCAGGAGATGATCCAGGAGCTCTCGGTCGACATCACCTCCGTGCCGTTCCAGGGCTTCGCGCAATCCGTTCCGGCACTGCTCGGCGGCAGCATCGAGGCGATCATCTCCTCGCCCGCCGACGTGGCCCAGCACGTGGCATCCGGAGACATGAAGATCATCGGCTCGTTCAACGACAAGCCGATCCCATCGCTACCCGACGTCGAGAGCTTCACGACCGCAGGGGTCACCTACACACAGAACAACTACTACTTCGTGCTGCTGCCCAAGGACACCCCGGCCGACGTCACCGAGACGCTGCAGGATGCCCTGAAAGCCGCGATCGAGAGCGACTCCTTCACAACCTGGGCCGAGGCGAACTCGGCGATCGTTCAGTACAAGGACTCGTCAGAGCTCGGTGAGACCCTCCAGACCGACTACGACCGGTACAAGAAGATCATCGGCGACCTCGGGCTCTGATGACACCGGACCCTGACCCCCGCGGAGCCCCCGAGGCACCCGACGACCCGCTGGCCGACCTCTTCGAGGAGGAGCCCGAGGTCGGCCACCGGGTATCGGAACGCATCTCGGTGACGGTGACAGGATGCCTGTTCCTGGCACTCTCGGCCATCTACCTCGTACAGGCCTTCGGCTACGACGTCGGAACCCTCGATCAGCCCGGAGCCGGACTGTTCCCGATCATCATCGGGTGCGGGATGGTCGCGGCGTCCATCGGGCTGATCGGGGAGTCGATCCGGCTGCCGCGTGAGCAGTTCGTGGTGTGGCCGCTCGCCTCGTACGCCTTCCGTCTGGTGGTCGTGCTGCTCGCCTCGATCGTGTACATCGCGGCGATCCCCACGATCGGCCAGTTCCTCGCGGGCTTTGTGCTCTGCGTGGCCATGTTGTTCGCAATGCGATCGAAGAGATGGTGGTTGACAGTGCTGCTGAGCATCGTTTTCAGCGCCGGAGTCGAGTTCCTGTTCGGAACCGTGTTGAGCGTGCCGTTGCCGGCCGGGCCCCTCTTCTAGGCGGGCGTTATGGATCCCATCAACGGACTGCTGCTCGGCTTCAGCGTGCTCTTCACGCCGGAGAACCTGCTCGCGGGTCTCCTCGGAGCCATCATCGGCACCCTCACGGGTGTGCTCCCCGGAATCGGGCCGACGGGAGCGATGTCGCTGCTGCTGCCGCTCACCTTCGTGATGAGCCCGACCGCGGGCCTCATCATGCTCGCGGGCATCTACTACGGCAGCATGTACGGCGGCTCGACGACCGCGATCCTCCTGCGGATCCCCGGTGAGGCGGCATCGATCGTCACCTCGATCGACGGCTATCAGATGTCGCGCAAAGGCCGGGCGGGTGCGGCCCTCGCGGTCGCGGCCGTCGGCTCGGCGGTCGCGGGCACGATCGGCGTGCTGCTGCTCATGCTCTTCGCCCCGACGCTGGCCTCGCTCGCGATCAACCTGGCGCCGCCGGAGTACTGCCTCATCGCCCTGCTCGGACTGCTCGCCCTGTCGTTCCTGACCTCGGGTTCGCGCTGGAAGAGCATCGCCATGGTCGCCCTGGGCCTCGGCATCGCGACGGTCGGAACGGACCCCACCTCCGGCATGAGCCGCTTCACC
The DNA here is from genome assembly GCF_002797855.1 of Compostimonas suwonensis. Taxonomy (GTDB): domain Bacteria; phylum Actinomycetota; class Actinomycetes; order Actinomycetales; family Microbacteriaceae; genus Compostimonas; species Compostimonas suwonensis. Next base: position 689,351 of record NZ_PGFB01000002.1, on the reverse strand, counting down.
TTCGGCTCGCTCGACTTGAGCGCGGGGCTCGACCTCGTGCCGATCGTCATGGGCCTCTTCGGCATGGCCGAGGTGCTCAAGGCGGTCAGCGGGCCGAGCACCCTGCCCTCGGTCAAGGGAATCCGGTTCCGGGAGCTGTTCCCCAGCGGCAAGGAGTGGAAGGAGGCCTTCCCGGCGATCTGGCGCGGCTCGTTCCTCGGCTTCGGCCTCGGTCTCGTGCCGGGGCCGCAGAACGTGATCTCGAGCTTCGCCTCCTACCGGCTCGAGCAGCGGCTGTCGAAGCGCCCGGAGGAGTTCGGCCACGGCGCCATCCGCGGGGTCGCGGGGCCGGAGTCTGCCAACAACGCGGCCACGAGCGGCCAGATGGTGCCGCTGCTCGCCCTCGGCATCCCGTTCTCGGCGACGAGCGCGCTGCTGCTGGCGGCGCTGCAGATCCAGAACGTGCAGCCGGGGCCCCTGTTCATCCAGAACAACCCGGCGATCTTCTGGGGTGTCATCGCCTCGATGTATCTCGGCAACCTGCTGCTGCTCATCCTCAACCTGCCGCTCGTGGGCATCTGGGTGAGCATGCTGCGCATCCCGCAGCCGGTGCTGCTGACGATCGTCACCATCACGATGTTCGTCGGTGCGTACAGCCTCAACAACCGTGTCTTCGACGTGGGGGTCATGGTGGCCTTCGGCTTTCTCGGCTGGGCTCTCAACAAGCTCCGGTTCGATCTGTCGCCGATGATCCTGGCGCTCGTGCTCGGCGGGTTCCTCGAGACGGCGTTCCGTCAGTCGATGTACCTGTCGCGTGGCGACTTCGGGGTTTTCGTGACCCGACCGGTGAGCGCCGTGCTCGTCGTCGCGATCGCGGCCGTGCTGGCCATCCCGATCGTGCAGAAGGCGCGCAAGCGCAAACACCAACGGACCTTCGCCGATGTGAAGGTGAGAGAGGAGTAACACCATGGCAGATCTCGCACGTGACGATGCGATCGGCAGAGTCCAGGCAGCCACCGAGAGCGGGTGGAGCTACGTGGCGTGGAGCGGGGAAGCCGTGCACGCGCTCGAGGGCGACCCCTTCGGCGGCTCGGCGACGACGGGGCCCGAGCTCCGCCTCGACGATGTGCGGCTACTGGCACCCGTCGCACCGGGCAAGATCGTGGCGGCGGCGGTCAACTACGTCAGCCACGCGATCCGGCGCGATCCGCCCGAGAAGCCCGAGCTCTTCTACAAGCCGATCTCCTCGGTGATCGGGCCGGGCCGCCAGGTCGTGCTGCCGGATGACGCCGACATCGTCGAGGCGGAGGGCGAGCTCGTGCTCGTCATCGGCCGTCGGGCCAAGCACCTCACGCCCGAGACGGCCGCGCAGGCGATCTTCGGCTACACCTGCGGTTTCGACATCAGCGCGCGCAACTTCCAGCGGGCCGATCGCCACTTCTGGCGCGCGAAGGGCTCCGACACGTTCTCACCGATCGGCCCACGGATCGCCCGCGGGGTTCCGGGGCCCGATGTCGCCCTCACGACGCGCATCAACGGCGAGGTGAAGCAGCAGACGACGGTCGGGGAGATGATCTTCTCTCCCCTCGAGCTGCTCGTCTTCGCCAGCCGGTACATCACCTTCGAGCCCGGCGACCTCTTCTACACCGGAACCCCCGGCGTGCCGCCGGGGATCGTCTCGGGCGACGACCTCCGGGTCGACATCGACGGCGTCGGCGCCCTGACGATGACCGTCGCCTGATGTCCTCCGCCGTCACCGACCCTCTCACCGACACCACCGCCGGCCCCACGATCGGCTCAGAGAAAGGAACCACCCCATGTCAGCGATAGATGAGCGGCTGGCGGAGCTCGGATTGCAGCTCCCGAAACCGAGGACGTCGACGATCGCCAACCTCGTGAAGACCGTGAGAACGGGCGACCTCCTCTTCGTCTCCGGGCACGGCCCCCGCGACGTGGACGGGGAGGTCGTGCACACGGGCAAGCTCGGCGCCGAGCTGACGGTCGAGGAGGGGTACGACGCCGCGAGGCTGTGCGTGCTCGGTTGCCTGACCTCGGCGAAGGAGGCGCTGGGAAGCCTGGATCGGGTGACCCGCGTGGTCAAGGCCCTCGGCTACATCGCGAGCGACCCCGGCTTCTACCAGCAGCCGCACGTGATGAACGGCGCATCCGACGTGCTCGTCGATGTCTTCGGCGAGAAGGGTCGGCACTCCCGAGCGGCGATCGGTGTCGCCGTCATCCCCCACAACATGGCCATGGAAGTAGAACTCGTCCTGGAGGTCGACTGATGCAGCTCGAGAGCTCGCCGTTCACACAATCCCTTCCCCGCGCCGACCTCGAGCGCGTGCGCGCCGCGATGGAGGCACAGGGCCTCGACGCCGTGCTGCCGTTCAGCGTCGAGAACGTGCGCTACCTCACGGGGCACGCTCCGGCGAACCCCAAGCTGAAAGGCATCTTCTGCGCCCTGTTCTGCGCGGACCCCTCCTTGCCGCCCGCGTTCGTCGTCGGGCAGTTCGAGGAGCACTGGGCTCGCATCCGCTCGCGTTTCGACGACGTGAGAACGGTGCAGCTGTGGGTCGAGATGGACGACCTGCACGACCTCGAGACCAATCGGACGACGGTCGTCGAGAAACCCGTGCAGTTCAGCCGCGAGCAGACCCTCGCGATCCTGCGCGACCTGCTCGACGACCGCGGTCTGCGCGGCCGTCGGATCGGGCTCGAACGCGCCATGATCCCCTCCGCCCTGCTCGCTGCGCTCGAGGGGGAGTTCACCGATATCGAGTTCGTCGATGCGACGCATCTCTTCGAAGATCTGCGGGCGATCAAGACCCCCGGGGAGGTAGAGGCTCTGCGTCGCGCCACCCAGCTCGCCGAGCTCGGAGTGCGCAGAATCTTCCTCGACGCCGACCCCCGCGGCAAAACGGTCTCGCAGCTGAGGCTCGAGTACCAGCTCGCGATCATGGACGCGGTCAGGAACGACCCCGCGACCGAGGGCCTCGAAGACATGCGCGTCTACATCTCGACGGGTGGTGGGGTCGGGCCCATCGTCTCCCGCAACGAGATCCCCGTGCGCGAGGGCGACGTCATCTGGATCGATTGCGGCGTGCAGATCGACGGGCTCGCATCCGACATCGGTTACACCTTCTCGGCCGGTGAGCCCGGGCCGCAGACGCTGCGCGTCGCCGACGCGCTCGCAGAGGGGAGCCAGGCCGGCTTCGAGCTGCTGCGGCCGGGCACGAGCATGGGCGAGGTCTTCCGGGCCTGTGAGGGCACCATCCGCAAGCACGGGCTGCCCACCTACACCCGCGGCCACCACGGGCACGCCGTCGGCATCGGCATCGGGGAGCAGGCGCCCTACGTCACCGATGGAGAGGAGCGCCCGCTGCTGCCCGGGATGGTTATGGCCTTCGAGCGGCCCTACTACGTGCGAGGGCTCGGCGGCTTCCAGATGGAGGACAACTACGTCGTCACCGACGACGGCATCGAGATCTTCAACACGCTGCCCACCCGGCTCCACACCATCTAGAGCTTCATCCCCACCCGCTGCACTCGACACCACGTCAACGAATGAGGAAGACAGAAATGAACCATCCCACACCGCAGAACGTTTCCCCCGGCGCTGCCGAGGGCTCGAGCGTGAGTGCTTTCGCCGACAGCACGAGCGACTACAGCGCCACTCTCGAGATCACGAAGGAGGTCGCCGAGTTCGTGCGCACGGCCCGGCTCTCCGACATCCCCCGGGCCGTCGTCGAGCAGGGCAAGCGCTCGCTGCTCGACGGCCTCGGTCTCGCCGTGGCAGGCTCGGTCACGCAGGCTGCGACGATCCCGGGCGAGCTGATCGGCAGCTACGGAGAGCTGCGGCCCGACGCGACGACGCTCGGCACGGGCACGCGGATGCCGGCCCGCTTCGCCGCGTTTATGAACGGCCTCGCCATCCACGCCCACGATTACGACGACACACAGCTGGCGGTGCGATCGGATCGGGTCTACGGCCTGCTGACGCACCCGACCGCTCCCGTGCTGCCCTCCTCGCTCGCCCTCGTCGAGCGGGCGAACGGCACCGGTGCAGACCTCCTGCTCGGCTACCTGATCGGCGTCGAGGTCGCGACGAAGCTCGCGGAGGCGATCGACCCCCGGCACTACGACGATGGTTTCCACGCGACGGGCACCCTCGGCACGATCGGCTCGGCCGCGGGCGCCGCGCGGGTTCTCGGGCTCGGCGACCACGAGACCAGGATCGCGCTCGGCCTCGCCGCCACGCAGGCGGCCGGGCTGCGCGAGAACTTCGGCACCATGACGAAGCCCTTCCATGCCGGTCACGCCGCCGAGAGCGCGGTCTTCGCCGTCGAGCTCGCGGGTGCAGGATTCAGCGCCGCCTCCGATGTCCTCGAGGCCCGCCGGGGCTTCTTCCATGCGGCCGGAGGTGGATACGACTCCACGGCGGTCCACGAGCAGCTCGGCCGGCCGTGGATCTTCGAGGAGCCTGGCGTCTCGATCAAGCCGCACCCCTCCGGCTCTCTCACCCACCCGGGCATGGGGGCGCTCCTCGACCTCATCCTCGCCGAGGACGTGCGGCCTGAGCAGGTGGAACGGGTGACTGTGGGAACCAACCGGCACATGCCCAACGCCCTCATCCACCACCGCCCGACGACCGAGCTCGAGGCGAAGTTCAGCATGGAGTTCTGTGTCGCGATCCTGCTGCTCGAACGGCGCGCGGGTCTCGCCCAGTTCACCGACGAGGTCGTGCGGCGCGACGACGTGCGCGAGCTCATCGAGCGGGTCGACTTCGGGGTCGCCCCCGAGGCCGAGGCCGCCGGCTACAACAACATGACCACGATCATCACGATCCACTTGCGTGACGGGCGCCGGCTCGAGACGCGGGCGAGTTTCGGCAAGGGCAGCCCGCAGAACCCGATGTCCGACGAGGAGCTCATCGAGAAGTTCTCCGACTGCCTGGCCTGGGGCGGCGTGCGAACCGACCCGCAGGCTCTGGCCGATCGAGTGCTCTCCCTCGAAGAGGAGCCCTCGGTCGTCGAGCTCCTCCGGTCGTTCGTGGTCTCGTGACGGGCCGCCAGCGCATTGCGGTCATCGCCGGCGACGGCATCGGCACCGAGGTCATGCCCGAGGGCGTGCGGGTGCTGCGTGCCGCCGCAGACGTCTTCGGCCTTTCGCTCGAGTTCACGGAGTTCGACTTCGCGAGCGCCGAATACTATGAGCGGCACGGTGACATGCTGCCGGAGGACTGGTTCGAGACCCTGTCGGCGTTCGACGCGATCTACTTCGGGGCCGTGGGCTGGCCGGACAGGGTGCCGGACCACATCTCGCTGTGGGGGAGCCTGCTGAAGTTCCGCCGCGGCTTCGACCAGTACGTCAACCTGCGCCCGTGCCGGCTGATGCCCGGCATCCCGAGCCCGCTCGCCGGGCGCGAACCTGGGGACATCGACTTCTACGTCGTGCGCGAGAACACCGAGGGGGAGTACTCGAGCGTCGGAGGCATCATGTTCGAAGGCACCGATCGCGAGGTCGTGCTGCAGGAGACGGTCATGAGCCGCACGGGCGTGGACCGCATCCTCGACTTCGCCTTCGAACTCGCCGACAGGCGCCCGGCGCGCCACCTCACGAGCGCGACGAAGAGCAACGGGATCTCCATAACGATGCCCTGGTGGGACTCGCGGGTGAGAGAGGCGGGACGCCGCTTTCCCGAGGTGCGGCTCGATCAGTACCACATCGACATCCTCACGGCGAACTTCGTGCTGCACCCCGACCGTTTCGATGTCGTCGTGGCGAGCAACCTCTTCGGTGACATCCTGTCCGATCTGGGGCCTGCCTGTACGGGAACGATCGGGGTCGCACCGAGCGCCAATATCAACCCCTCGCGCGAGTTCCCGAGCCTGTTCGAGCCCGTGCACGGCTCGGCGCCCGACATCGCGGGCCGGGGTATCGCGAACCCGATCGGCCAGATCTGGTCGGGAGCGATGATGCTCGAGCATCTCGGCCACGAGGATGCCGCAGCAGCCGTGGTCAGCGCGATCGAGGCCGTGCTCGCGAAGGGTGCCCGGAGATCGCCTCTCACCCCCGATATCGGCGGCACGGGCACGACGGCGGAGCTGGGCGCGGCGATCGCAGAGGAGCTCGGCGCCTCGGCGCTGCCGTAGCCCCTCCGCGATCAGCCCGGGCTCAGCGGCTCGTCGATACGGGTTCGGGGGCTCGCGCTCGCCTGGACACAGGTCGATAATCGGAGCACAACATCCTGAACAGCGAGGAGATCAGACCATGAGTACTCGTCTCAACCCCTATCTCGGATTCCGCGACACGGCGAAAGACGCGATGGACTTCTACCAGTCGGTCTTCGGAGGCACGCTCACCCGCAGCACCTTCGGGGAGTTCCACGCCAGCGAAGACCCGGCCGAGCTCGACAAGATCATGCACTCCGTGCTGGAGACCGACAGCGGCCTCGTGCTGATGGCGTCGGACACGCCCAACAGCATGGACTACACCCCCGGCAGCAACTACTCGGTCTCCCTCAGTGGCGAGCACGATGACGACGCGGAGCTGCGCGGCTACTGGAGCAAGCTGTCCGAGGGCGGCCAGGTCACCCTGCCGTTGGAGACGGCTCCGTGGGGCGACAGCTTCGGCATGTGCGTCGACCGGTTCGGCGTCAGCTGGATGATCAACATCGCCGGCGCCCCGGCGTAACAGCGCGGAGCAGACCGCGTTCGCACGGGCCTCCCGTGTGGGAAGCTGGAATTCCCGACGGAAGGAAACCAGCGAACGTGGTCGATCCGAGCCCTGAAACGCACGACAGCGAGCCGCGGCGCGCCGGTCACCGGCTGTTCTGGTGGACGATCGCCATCGGTGTCGTCGTGGTGCTCGCCGATCAGCTGAGCAAGTGGTGGGCGGTGAGCGCACTGAGCGGCAGCGGCCGGGTCGCGCTGCTGGGCGACCTCCTGGGCCTCCAGCTCGTCTACAACCCCGGGGCCGCCTTCTCGACGGGCACGGGCGTCACCTGGGTCTTCACGATCGTCACCGGTGTGGTCGCCGTGCTCCTCGTCTGGCTCGCCTGGCGCGTGGGCTCGACGGTCTGGGCCGTGGGCCTCGGCCTCGTGCTCGGCGGGGCCGCGACCCACTTCGGCGACCGCCTGCTGCGCCCGCCCGCCTTCGGCCAGGGGCACGTGGTCGACTTCATCGCCTACGCGAACTTCTTCATCGGCAACGTCGCCGACATCGCGATCGTCGTGGGCGTCGTCATCCTCTTCATCGCGGCTCTGCGGGGCATCCCGTTGCGGGCGCCCGACGGTGCTGCCGCCGCGCGCGAGGGAGAAGACGCGGATGCCGCACCGGAGGGCACCTCGGCGCCGTGAGCTGAGCTCGCCGAGGCCCGCCCGCTGCCGTGTTCGCGTGTTCGTCAGCCCCGGATGGTCGCGGAGATCTCCTGCACCCGTCTCAAGGCGTCTCGGAGAGCCGCCGTCACCTCGTCGAGGCCGCTCGGCTCGGCGCGGTCCTCCCACTTCTGCCGAAGGGTGAGCTCTTCGAGCTTCTGCGCGGCCAGCGCGAGCCGGCGCGCCACGTTCTCGTCGAGCTCGCGCGCGAGACGTCTGCGGGCCTCATCGGGCTCCGCGCCTCGGGGCGCATGGGTGGGTTCTGCTTCGGACGTGGCTTCGTATGTGTGCTCCATATCGATGAATGTCCGCAGTGCCGGAAAAGGTTCCCCTTCTCGCAAAGAAAATCGTCGGTCGGTTAACCGGCCGTTCACCTATGTCGTTCGTCTCCGCCGCGCGCCGTTCGGGGAAGCCCGGCGCGGGTCCCTCCGAGCCGGCGACCTGAGTGCCGGCTGAAAAAGGGAACGATTCCGCGGCTTTCGGACACTCACAGAGTGACGGCCGCATCTGCGGCCGTCGTGTCACGCGTCAACGAAAGGCAGAGCACACCATGTTCAGGTTCAGAAGATCCCTCACGCCCGCGGCCGTAGCCGCCGCGATCGTCGTCATGTCCCTTGGCGGCACCGCGCCGGCGAACGCCGCGGAGCAGGCCGGCACGATGCCCGCCGGCAGCATCACGGCTGCGGCGGACTCCGCCGTCTGCGCGGCGGGGGTGCCCGCGTCCGAGGCGCGCGCCGCGTCCGTCCGTCCGGTCGACATCGACTGCTTCTCGAGCGAAGAGGCCGCGATCGAGTTCGTCACCGGGCTCGTCGTCGACGGCCCGCTCACCCGCGCCCAGATCGACGCGTTCAACGACGGCTCGGATGCGGTGGGCACCGGCTCTCGGGCTCGTGCGCTCGTCGCCCCGGCTGCGAGCGTGCTCCTCGGCATCGAGTACGCCGATGCCGCCCGAGGCGGTGCGAGCTGGTACCTGTACGGCAGCTCGGGCTCGGGGTGCGGCGGCGGAACCACCTACGGGTTCCCGTCGATGCTGTCGGGGTGGGACAACCGCGTCAGCTCCGCCGACGCCTACGCGGGATGCCGCAGCCAGCACTACGAGGGCACGAGCTACACCGGCTCGTCCGTCAGCTGCAACCAGTACTGCTCCGGCATGGGCGGACTGAACGACGCGACGAGCTCGATCGTGTTCCGTCAGAGCTGACCGCCCGGTGGCGAGGGGGCCGCGGCCGGATCGCCGCCCCCTCGTCATCGCTCCTGCCTCGAGGCCAGTCCCGCCCGGCTGCAGATCGTCGCCGGCCCCGGCAGCACGGCCGCCGTGCCGTCGCGCATGACGCACACGGTCAACGGGTCGGGAACAGGGCTGTCGCGCCGCTCGTTCACGATCGGCCGCCCGTCGGGGCCCTGTGGGGTGCCGTCGGCGACCTCCGGGTCGAGGAGCCCGTCTTTCCACACCTGGGTGCACAGGGCGATGGCATCGTCGACGGGCACCTGCTCGGCGTTCGGGGCGGCGGCGGAGACCGTGGCTCCCGGGAACCCGCCGAACCAGTCGATCTCCGCCCGCGCGAAGCAGTGCACGGCGCCCTGGTCGGTCACGGGCTTCACGAGCCAGAGGGTCGCACCCGTCACGGCGATCGCGAGGAGCACGGAGGGCACGACGATCGTGATGATGCGCCGGCGCTTGCGGGCGGGCTTCTTCGCGCCCTCGGCCACGTGCGCCATGAGCGCGGTGCGGATGGCGTCGCCCCGGGCCTCGTCGAACGGCGCGAAGTCGCGCTCATCGTTCAGGTAATCGGTCATGATGTCACGCTCCCCTCGGCTTCCTCAGTGGCGGCAGTGGTGATGGCGGAGGCGTCTGCAGGGGCGGCGCTCGCGCCGCGCCTCTGCAGCACGGCGAGCCGCAGACGGTTCTTGGCGCGGGAGAGCCGTGACTTCACCGTGCCCTCGGGCACGCCGAGGTAGGCCGCGGCATCCTGCACTCTCAGCTCCTCGACGACGCAGAGCAGCAGGATCAGCTGGTCGTTCTTGCTGAGGGACCGGAAAGCCTGAGCCAGGGGATCGGCGCCGCGAACCCTGTCGACGGACGCCGCGACGTCGTCGGCATGGTCGGGGGCGTGGCCCGGGTCGGGCAGCGAGTCGAGGAACACCCGGTAGCGGGCCTTCGACCGCCGTGCGTTCCGGGCCACGTTGAGCGTCGTGGTGAGCAGCCAGGGCAGCAGCGAGCCGTTGATCACGATCATCTTCCGACGGCCGCGCCAGGCCTCCAGGAAGACCATCGCGGTCACGTCCTCGGCGTCGGTCGAGTTGTCGATGAGACGTCGTGCCGCATAGTAGACGCGGTCGCGGTAGCGGTCGAAGAGCGTGGCGAAGGCACCCTCGTCGCCGTTCTCGGCGAGGGTGAGCAAAGCCGCGTCGCTCATCGGCTCGAATGTCATCCGCACACCTCAGAAGTGTCCGCATACCCCGGAAAGGTTCCACACTCGCACGTTTTCCCTCTCCGCGTCGTGAGCGGGACGACCGGCGAGGCGTCTCGGCCGGCGCCTGTGCGCGGGCGAGCTGATTCTTTTCGACGATTGTGCGAGCGGATGGAACCTTTCGGCGGTGCGCGGACATTCAGTGGGTGTGGGGCGCTGAAAGGTGACTTCACAGTTGTCGCCGTGCGCGCGGATTCCGCTCTGCTTCCGAGGCGTCGGCGACAGTGGGGGATGAAAGAGAAGGGCCGCGTGCTGGCTTCGCAGGCGGCCCTTCTCGACACTCCGCCACTCGACACTCCGGCATCCGCATCCGGCATCCGGCATCCGGCACCCGACATCGGGCACCCGGGTGCGCGTGACGCGGGCCCGGAGGAGGGGCCACCTCCTCCTCGGGGACGAAAAAGCGCCGGATCGTGCCGAGATCCCGCCCCGTGCTCGTACGGTTGCAAGGGTGAAGTCTGTGCAGAGAATGGTGCGGCCGGCCGTCGAACCGGTGGTCGGCCTGGGATTCGTGGTGTTCTGGCTGTTCGCCGAGGTCGGTCGGTTCGAGGACGGCTACTCGGGCTGGGCGACCTGGGGCTGGCTGCCGTTCGCGATGATCGGCCTGGCCATCGCGGTGAGCAAGCTGCTGCCGTGGCTCGCCGTCGGGCTCATCGGCATCCTCCTGCTCGGCCAGCTGCTCGGGGTCTTCATGCGCTTCGGGCAGACCGCGTGGCCCGCGTACCTCGGCCTGCTCGTCGTGGGAGTCGTGGTGTCGAGGGTCGCCCCGGCCGCACTGCGCAGGATGTCGCTGCCGCTCTTCTGCGTCTACGCCGTGGCGATCGCGGCTCTGCTCACCCTGCCGTGGCTCTCCTGGTTCGACGACTCGGGTGTGCTGAACGGGTGGGGCCCGCACGATCCGCAGCTCTGGTCGAGTTTCGTGATCTGGTCGATCGTGATCCTGACGCTCGCGCTCGCCTGCTGGTTCATCGGCTTCGGTCTCCGCGCCCGCTCGGACCGCAACACGAGCGAGGCCCTGCGCCGGGAGGCGCAGGCCGAGCTCGCCGTGAGCGAGGCCGAGCTCGTGCTGTCGTCGGAACGCGACCGCATCGCACAGGACGTGCACGACATCATGGCGCATTCGCTGTCGGTCATCCTCGCCCAGGCCGACGGTGCGCGCTACCTCGCCGAGAAGCGCCCGGAGTCGACCACGACCTCCCTCATCGCGATCGCGCAGTCGGCGAGGGAGTCGCTCGTCGAGGTGCGGATGCTCATCGACTCGCTGGTCTCCGAGCCGGAAGGCCATTCGCATCCGACCCTCGACGATCTCGAGGCGCTGCTGGAGCGGATGCGCGCTGCCGGCCTGGCCGTCGAGCTCGACGTGTTCGGCGGGCAGGCCTCCCTCACGACCGGCCAGCAGCTCGCGGTCTACCGGATCGTGCAGGAGAGCCTCACGAACGCCCTCAAGCACGCGGGATCGCAGGCCCGGGCCCGGATCGCCTTCGACTGGCGCGGGCCCGGGCTGGCGCTCACCGTGACGTCGAGGGGCGAGTCGACGGCGACGGCCGGGGTGCCTGCGGCATCCGGAGCCCCGACGCGCGGGGTGCGCGGGATGCGTGAGCGCGCGCGGCTCGCCGGGGGATGGCTCACGGTGGGAACGGACGACGACGATCCGCGCTGCTTCCTCGTCACGGCCTTCATCCCCACGGCCGAGGCCCTCCGCTCCGGCGCCGTCGAGGGGAGCGTGGCCCGGTGACAGCCACGACTCCCGCGAGCTTCGCCGCGCCCGCCATCCGGGTGGCGATCGCCGACGACCAGACGCTCTTCTGCTCCGGCATCCGCATGCTCGTCGAGTCGCAGGACGACCTCGCCTTCGCCGGCGTCGCGTACGACGGCGAGCAGATCGTGGAGCTCGCGCTCCGGGAACAGCCCGACGTCATCCTCATGGACATCCGGATGCCGAAGGCCGACGGCGTGACCGCGACCGAGCGCATCCTGGCCGCGGGCCTCGCGAAGCCGCCGAACATCATCGTGCTCACGACCTATCAGCGCGACGTCGCCGTGCTCAGCGCGATCACCGCGGGCGCGAGCGGCTTCATCATGAAAGACGCGACACCCGAGTTCCTGCTCGCCTCGATCCGGGCGGTGCACGCCGGGCAGTCCGTCATCGCGCCGAGCAGCACGGTCGGGCTCATCCGCGATCTGGCGCCGCAGCGAGAGCTGCCGCCCGCCGACACCTCCATCGAGGTGCTCTCGGCGAGGGAGAAGGAGGTGTTCCTCTTCGCGGCCCGCGGCCTGAGCAACGCCGAGATCGCGGCGACCGCCTTCATCAGCGAGACCACGGTGAAGAGCCACATCTCCAGCATCCTCGGCAAGCTCGGCATGCACTCGAGGGTGCAGCTCGTGGCGCACGCCTACGAGAACGGGCTCATCCGCTAGTTTTGGGCTATGAGCACACGGCCCCTCGCAGTGATCACGGGCGCCACCGCGGGCATCGGCGCCGAGTTCGCCCGGCAGCCCGCGGCACGGGGCTCCTCGTCGCCGTGCCGCTGCGGCTGACCCATGCGGCTCTCGGCCAGATGCTGCCGCGTCGCCGCGGAACGATCGTCAACATCGCGAGCGTCGCGGGTTCACCCCGCGCGGCACCTACGGCGCGGCGAAGGCGTGGCTGATCAGCTTCAGCCGCTGGGCGAACGCGAGCTACAAGCCCCGCGGGGTCTCCGTCACGGCGGTCGCGCCCGGCTTCGTGCGCACCGAGTTCCACCAGCGGATGGATGTCGGCACCGAGGGCATCCCCGATCTCCTGTGGCTGCAGGCGGAGCAGCTCGTGCGCATCGCGCTGAGGGACGTCGCGAGAGGCAAGGCGGTCTCGATCCCGACGGCGCGCTACAAGGTCATCGTCGCGCTGTCGCGCGTGCTGCCCACCCGTCTCGTGGCGAGCACCGCCCGAGTCGGGCGCTGACGCGGCATCCTCCGCGGGCGCGGCATCCTCCGCGGGCGCGGCATCCCGTGCTGACGGGGCTTTCCGCGCCGTGACGACCTGACTCAGCCCTCGCTGCGCTCGATCTGGGCGTCGAGGTCGTGCGGCGCGAGATCGCCGTGCAGGAAGGCGCCCGAGCGGGGCAGGCTCAGGTGCAGATCGCTCGAGGCGCAGATGGCGACCTCGCCGTGATCGAGCACGAAGTCGAGCATGTGGCCGCCGCGGTGACGACCGGAGTCGAGGAAGTGCAGGTGATAGCCGGCCACCGAGATGCCCTGCTCGTAGTCGGGGGTGCGGAAGCCGGCGAGAGTGCCGGTGACCTCGGTGAAGACCATCTCCTCCTGCCCCGCGGCCGCCTCGCTCAGCCGCGGATACGGCCGGTGCTGCTCGACGGCCGTGCGGGTGTGCACACGCGCGAAGCTGCCGGTCACCCGCACCGCGTAGAAGAGGTTCTCGCTCACGATCGTCCTGTCGATCCACTCCACGAGCTGCGCCTTCGAGGTGGGCTCCGTCACGGCGAAGGTCTGCTCCGCCCCGAACCAGGTCACGACCGCGAAGGGGGTGAGCTCGGTGTCATCCGCGACGTGAGCGCTGCCGTCGGAGCGCAGGTGGTGGCAGACGCCGTCGAGCACGACCATCTCGCCGTCGAGATGGTTGAAGGTGCCGACGCCGAAGTCGCCGTGGCCGAGAAGCTCCGCGACGCTCACGTCGCCGTCGTAGATGCCGTCGACGAGGGCGCTCATGGTCGACGTCTGGTAGACCGTGTGGGCGCGTTCGGCATCGTGATGGATGCCGGAGCCGCCGTGACGGTGGGCGAGGATGTTGCGCGCCCACCCGAGGAACGAGTCATGAGTGGTCATGGCACTACCCTGGCACACGGCATCCGCTCGTTGGCAGGCCGCGAGCAGCGTGATGCTCATTGCCGAAACCCGAGGAGCGGTATACGGTCGTCGCTGGCGGCGTACGATGACGCGCGGAGACCCACACCGAGGCGGCCGTGCGGCGCCGAGGTATCCGTGGGGGTACGACAGTAGTGGTGCGTTGTGATGCGCACCTCACGGTGCTGGGCGATCGGTCGGTGCTGACCGGTCGCCCAGCACGTCACCGTCGCCCAGCCCTCGGGCCGGTTCTCGGTAGGGGCGGTTCTCGGCGCGGGTGGCGCTAGCGCGCTGTGACGACGTCGAGACGCACGCGCTCGGGCAGTGCAGCGTATTTCTCGCGGCGCTCGGGCACGACGATCCCGTTGAGCACGAGCTCCCACATCCGCACCAGGCGGTCGGAGAGGTCGGCCCACTCCGAGATCACCTGCGAGACCATCTGGGCGCCCGTGAAGGCCTCGATGACGAAGTTCGCCACGTCGGGCACGTTGGTCGCCGGCAGCACGTCGCCCTCGGCGACGGCTTTGTGCAGGAACTTCTCGCTCGTGTTGATCCAGTCGACGTAGGGGCCGCGCGCGAACTCCGGGAAGAAGTTCGACGACTCGGTGCCCAGGCGCAGTCCGGCCCGCACGATCGGGTTCGTCGTCAGTTGCGTCGCGAGCTCTCGGGAGAGCAGCACGAGCCCCTCGATGCCGGGCACGTCGCTCCGCAGGAACTCCTCGCCGCTGCCGAGAGAGATCTCGTGCTGGCGTCGGATCACCTCGAGTGCGAGGTCACGCTTCGACTCGAAATGAAAGTACAGAGCTCCCTGAGTCACCCCCGACTCTTGGATGATGTCCGAGAGTTTCGCGGTCGAATAACTCAGTTGCGAGAACACGAGTCCAGCTGCTCGGACGATCGTCTCGCGCGTCTCGAATGCACGGGCCTGCTTGAGCATGAAACTCCTCACTTATCAGCACATTCAACTTTACTGGTGCGTCGCTCATGACAACGAAAGTGATGGCCTCATGTCGCAAAATCGGTGGTGTTTTTCTTGGGATCCGACGACACTTCACTGCATGGTACCGAATGCGTGTCGCGGGCGCGCGCAGACAACGATGTTGCGCCCGTAATCATGGACATTCGTTAGCCTTTCACACATGACCGACTCCGCGCCGCTCGGCGACCTCGACGGATGGACCCGTTCCCCGTTCACGGGTGCGGGCTTGAGCTACGACTGCTACGAGAAGGGCGCCGGACCAGGGGTCGTTCTCATACCGGAGGTGCCGGGGATCACCCCGCAGGTTCTCGGCCTCGCGCAGCATCTCGTCGACGAGGGCTTCACGGTCGTCGTTCCCTCGCCATTCGGGGAGCCGGGCCGAGCGGCGAGCGGGGGATACACGGCGCGTGTGCTCTCGCGGCTGTGCGTCTCATCCGAATTCCGGGCGTTCAGCGTCGCAGCACGCCGCCCCATCACCGACTACCTCCGTGCGGTCGCCGCAGAGCTCGCCGCGCGCACTCCCGGTCGCGGCGTCGGGGTGATCGGCATGTGCTTCACGGGCGGTTTCGCGCTCGCCATGGCCGTCGACGACGAGGTGGTCGCGCCCGTGATGAGCCAGCCCGCGGTGCCGTTCCCGCTGGGCGCCGCCCGTCGGGCCGATGCCGGGGTGACCGATGCCGACTTCGACCGGATCGCCGAGCGGGCCGCGAGCTCCGAGCTGTGCGTGCTGGGCCTGCGGTTCAGCGAGGACAGGACGGTGCCGCGAGAGCGTTTCGCCACGATCAAGGCGCGACTGGGCGAGGCGTTCGAGGTCATCGAGCTCGACTCCTCGCCGGGCAATGCGGGCGGCTTCTCGGCGAGCGCCCACTCGGTGCTCACGCGCGAGGTGCGCGAGGCACCGGGTCATCCGGCTCTCGAAGCCCGCGAGCGGGTCGTCGAGTTCTTGCGCGCGCAGCTCGCCGTGCGCGGCTGACCGATCGATCGGAGCCCCGGCTGCGGATCACCCCCAGAGCGGGTCACAGACCACCTGCCGTTCACTTCGGGCGTGTATGACTCTCCCCGGGGAATGGTTGTTTCGCGGGGGCGGAATGCGGTTCGCGTGGAAGGGCGTCGGGTGGTGAGCAGTTTCTCCCTCTGGATCGCCGCGCACAGGTCGGCCGTCATCACGGCGACGAGCGGCTCGCTCGTCGCAGCCCTCGTGGCCGCCGTCGCGATCGTGTCGTCGGGCTACGACACGAAGACCCTGAACCTGGGCGACGCCTCGGTCTGGGTCACGAACACCTCGCGCCACGCCGTGGGGCGGGTCAACACGCAGATCCCCGAGCTCAACACGGTCATCGCCTCGACGCAGGGGGCGGTGGATGTCGCGCAGCACGAGAACCGTGTGGTCGCCGTCGACCCGGCCGCCGCCACCGCCCGGCTCATCGACCCCGCGACATCCGCCGACTCCGATCCCGTGGCGCTGCCCGCGGGCGATCCCGTCGTGCTCCTGGCCGGCGACCGAGTCGTCGTGCACGAGCGCGACAGCGGCGACGTCTGGTTCGTGCCCTTCGACGAGTTCGGGCGCTACGACGCCGGCTCGGCGCCCGAGCTGCGGCTCGGCCCGGGGGCCGAGGTCGTGGTCTCGGGCGGGAGCGTGATCGCGCTGGCACCCGGCCTGTCCGAGGTGCTGCGGGTCGGCGCGGGGGAGGCCGGTGCAGCCGCCGAGCGGCAGCGCGTCGCGATCGATCCCCTCCACGAGCTCCAGCTGGCCGAGGCCGGCGACGGCTGGGTGGTCTTCGACCGCACCACGGGCGCGCTCATCACCGCCGAGCGCCGGGTCGAGATCGGCGACGCCCTGCCGGACGAGGGCGCCGTGCTCCTGCAGGCGTCCTCCGACGACTCCGCCCACGCGTATCTCGCGAGCTCGACCCGACTGCTGCGGGTCGACCTCGCGACGAGCGAGGCGAGCATCGTGAGCGACGGCCACGCGGGTGAGCCGGTCGCGCCCATCACCCTGTCGGGGTGCACCTTCGCCGCGTGGGGCGACGGCGGCTCGTGGCGGCAGTGCGGCGAGCAGGCGGGGGAGAGCGGCATCCTGCAGGGGCTCGGGTCGGCTGCGGGGCTCGTGTTCCGGGCCAACGCCGACCGCGTTGTGCTCAACGACCCGGCGACGGGTGACGCCTGGGTCGTGCAGAGCGGCAACCGTCTCGTCGAGAACTGGGACGAGCTGCTGCCGAGCGACGAGTCCGCGCCGGAGCTCGGCGACACGAGCACACCGCCCGAACCGCAGGCCGTGGAGCAGGCGCCCGTGGCCGTCGACGACGGCTTCGGTGCGCGGCCGGGCCGCACGACGGTGCTGCCCGTGCTCGCCAACGACTTCGATCCCAACGGCGACGTGCTGCTCGTCGACGAGGTCGGGGCGCCGGATGCCTCCGACGTCGTCGTCGAGATCGTGCCGGGCCGGCAGCGGGTGCGCGTCACCCTCCCCGCCACCGCGACGGGTGAGCTGGCCTTCTCGTACACGATCTCCGACGGGCACGGCGGCACCGCGACGGCGCAGGTGGTCGTGGCCGTGCGTCCTCCCGAGCAGAACTCGCCCCCGGCCCAGCTGCGGCCGACGCGGGCGCAGCTCGCCCTCGGCGCCCGGCTGACGACGAACGTGCTCGGCGACTGGTTCGACCCGGACGGCGACGCGTTCTACCTGAGCTCGGCGGATGTCGCAGCCCCCGACACCGTGACCCACGAGTCCGACGGCACCCTGGTCTACACCGACGCCGACGCGACGACGGGTGCCCGATCGATCTCGACGACCGTCAGCGACGGAACCGCGACCGGGCAGGGCTCGGTGGAGCTCACGGTGCGCGACCCCGGTGACGTCCCCCTCACGGCCGAGCCGTTCGCCGTCGAGGCGATCGCCGGGCGCGAGACGACGATCGAACCGCTGTCGCACGTGCGCGGCGGCACGGGCACGATCCGGCTCACCGAGGTCGCGGCGCAGGCCGGGGTGCAGATCGTGCCCGAGCTCGGCACAGGCGCCTTCCGCATCGTGCCGGAGGCCGCGGGCGAGCTGCAGCTGGGCTACACGGTCTCCGACGGCGATCAGTCCACGACGGGTGTCGTGCGTGTCACGGTTCTCGCCCCGCCCGAGACCGGGTCCCCGCCGGTGACCGTCCAGCACACCGTCTTCGCACGTCCCGGCTCCACGGTCGAGGTCGACGTGCTCGCAGGCGACCGCGACCCGGCCGGCGGGGTGCTCTCCGTGCTCGGCTTCGCGGGTGCGGTGGCCGAGAGCCTGCGCGCCGACGTCCTCGATCGCAGCGTCATCAGGATCACGCTCGTGCAACCGCTGCCCGACGGCTCCGTCGACGTGCCCTATCGCGTGAGCAACGGCGTCGCCGAGACGGTCGGCACCGTCACCGTGGTGGAGATCCCCGAGCCGCCGACACGCCAGCCGCCGATCGCCCGAGCGGATGCCGCGACCGTGCGTGCGGGCGACGCCGTCGACATCGCGGTGCTGGCCAACGACTCCCACCCCGACGGCGACCGCCTGACTCTCGCCCCCGAGCTCGATCGCGACGTCTCGGGCGGCCTGCTGTTCGTGCGCGGCAGCAGCCTCCGGTATCTCGCCCCCTCCGAGCCGGGGACCTTCACGGCGGGCTACCGGGTCGTCGCCCCCGACGGGCAGTGGGCCACCGCGGAGGTGACGCTCACGGTCCGGGCCGCCGACCCCGCCGCGAACACGCAGCCGACCCCGCGCCCGGTCACCGCTCGTGTGGTCGCGGGCGAGACGGTGCGCATTCCCGTGCCGCTCGACGGCATCGACCCCGACGGCGACTCCGTGAAGCTCCTCGGGCAGTCCTCGGCGCCGTCGAAGGGCGTCGTGCACACCGGCGCGACCTGGCTCGAGTACACGGCCGGTCCGTCGAGCGTGGGCACCGACACCTTCGAGTACCAGGTCGTCGACGGTTTCGGCGCCCGGGGCACGGGCACGGTGACGGTGGGCGTGAGCCCGCGCGAGACGGCGGAGGGCGCGCCATCCGCAGCACCGGACGAGGTGACCGTGCGGCCGGGGACGACGATCCTGGCCCGGGTGCTCGACAACGACTCCGACCCGTCGGGTGGCGAGCTGCGGCTCGTCTCGGTCGACTCGGGCGATCTGCCGGGGGCGGCCACCGTGCGCGACGGCGCCGTCGCGGTCGTCGCCCCGGACGAGCCCGGGCGCTATGGTTTCGTCTACGAGATCGCCAACGCCCGCGGGGGCAGTGCCACGGCGTTCCTGACCGTCGTGGTCGACCCGGATGCCGCGCTCGCGAGGCCTCAGGTCGACGACACCGTGCTCGGGCTCGCCGATGTGCTCGGGCGCGAGCAGCTCGACGTCGCCGTGCTCGACAACGTCTTCCGTGGCGACGGGCCGCGCAACGCGCTCGTCGTGAGCATCGTGGGTGATGGCGACGCGACCGTGCGCGCCGACAAGAGCGTGCGGGTGCAGGTGAAGGCGCAGCGCCAGATCATCCCGTTCGCCGTCGCGCACCCCGATGACGCGTCCGTCGTCGCCTACGGCTTCATCTGGGTGCCCGGCCTCGACGAGGCTCTTCCCCAGCTGCGCGGCGATCTGCAGCCCCTCGCCGTCGTGAGCGGCAGCCGTCTCGTCATCCCGCTCGCCGACGTCGTGATGACCGCGAGCGGGGGCGCCGTGCGCATCGTGGACCCCGGGGTCGTGGTGGCGACGAACGCGAACGGCGAGCCGCTCGTCGTCGACGAGCGAACCCTCGCCTTCACGAGCGCCCCGGGCTACACAGGCCCGGCCTCGATCTCGGTCGGTGTGGCGGATGCCGCCGACCCGGCCCGCACCGCGACGCTCGTGATCCCCGTCGTCGTGACCCCTGCCGTCCCTCAGCCCCCGGCGTTCGCGGGCGGCACGGTGGAGCTCGAGCCCGGGCAGCGGAAGACCGTGGACCTGCGTGCCTTCACGGTGCTGCCCGTCGGAGACGAGGCGGCGCCGACCTTCACGATCGCGGCTCCGCCGCCCGGTTTCGGGGCCTCGCTCAGCGACGGCGTCCTCACGGTGAGCGCAGACACGGCCGTGCCGAGGGGAGGCCGCGGGTCGATCGCGGTCGAGGTACGAGACGCAGACGGGGGTGCTGCGAGCGGCACGATCGAGCTCGTGGCGGTCGGCTCGTCCCGGCCTCTCGCCGCGCCGGTGGGCGACACGGTCGTCGTCGAGCGCGGCTCGAGCGCCACGATCGACCTGCTCGCGAACGACACCGCGAGCAACCCGTTCCCGGGAGCGCCGCTCACGGTCACCGAGGTGCGCGGGGCGGATGCCGCGTCGTTGCCGCCGGGGGTCGTCGTGACGCCGAGCGCCGACCGTTCGCAGCTGCGGGTCGAGGTGGCCGCGGACGCCCGGGTGGCCGACGCCGGCCTGCGGTACGGGGTCATGGATGCGACGGGTGACCCGGCCCGCGTCGTCTGGGGGACCGTGCGCATCTCTGTGCAGGATCGGCCCGGCCCGATCACGGGCCTGCGCCTGACGGGAACCGCCGACCGGCAGCTGATGGTCGCGTTCTCCCCGGGCCCCGCGAACAACTCGCCCATCGCTGCCTACGAGGTGTCGGTGGCGAGCGAGGACGGCGCCGTGCTGAGCACGACCGAGTGCCGCTCGACCTCCTGCGCCGTGACGACCCTGGGCAACGGCGTCGGCAATCGCGTTCTCGTGAGCGTCGCCGCCCGCAACCGGGTCGGCCTCTCCGACCCCGTGTCGCTCGGGCAGGCGGTCTGGTCCGACGTGCTGCCCGAGGCCGTGACCGCGCTCACGGCGCGACCCGGCGACGGCCGCCTGCAGCTCAGCTGGAACGTCGCCCGGCTGCCCGCGGGCGCGAGCGCGGTGAGGGCGTACCTCGTGCGCGTCGACGGGCGCGATGCCGCGACGGTGGCTCCGGCATCCTGTGCTGCGGATGTGTGCTCGACGACGGTCGCCGGCCTGCAGAACGGCGTTCCCGTCTCCATCGTGGTCGTGGCCCAGAACGACGCCTTCCGCTCTTTGGCCGTGTGGCCCGAGGCGACCATCACCGCGAAGCCGTTCGGGGCGCCCGCGGCGACGGCCGTCACGGCGAACGGCGACGACGGCCTCGGCACCGCGACGCTCAGCTGGGCTCCGTTCGGCGGCAACGGGGACTCGATCCGCGGCTACTTCGTGCAGAGCCTCGGCCCCGGCGGCACCGTCGGCCAGGCGTGCGGGGTCGTGTCACCGCCCTCGACGCAGGTGCGCGTGCCGACGGGCGGCGAGGTGCGCGAGATCGGGCGCGCCACGACGGCGACCTTCGACGGCATCACGCAGGGCGGCGCGGACTACCGTTTCGTCGTCTGGGGCTACAACCAGGCCGGATGCGTCTCGAGCGAGATCGTCACCGTCACACCGCGCCCCGCGCCCGGGCCCGTCACGAGCGTGACCGGGGTCATGGCCGACGTCGGCACCGACTACGACTACCGCATCGACAGCGTCGCGCCCGTCGCACCGCGCTACGAGGTGCAGCGAGTGGATGCCGCGGGCGCACCCGTCGGCGAGGTCGCCACGTTCAGCGGCAGCACCGTGCCCCGTGCCCTCACGGGCGGCCCCTTCGGCGAGGTCTACGGCTATCAGCTGCGCGCCTGCAACGTCTGGGGCGACTTCGCGGCGTGCGGGCCGTGGGCGGCGCAGAAGGCCCCCGCGGCTTCGATCACTTTCGAACTCGCCGGCCTCAGCTATGCGGCCGAGACCGGCGAGTGGACATGGACTGCGCTGCCTCACAACGGATCCGCCGTTGCTCGCTTCCGCTGCGGGAGCTTCTCCGGAACGAGCGGAGCCTCGTTGGGTGCCGAGATGGGCTGTCGTACCGAGTGGGCCGTTGCCCCGAGCGATGCGTGGATTCAGTTTCAGGTCGGCCGGATCATCCGCCAGATCAGACCGGGCGATCTGCCTCCGCACTGAACCTTGTGCGAACGAAGCTCTATTCGAGGTCGAGGGCTGACGCTTTGTTGTTGAAGGTGCCGAGGTTGTTGCTCGACGCGGCGGGCCCGAACGAGTCGCCTCCCCAGAACTCGTCCTCATAGAGAATCGCGTCACAACCGTTGAATGCTTGGAAGGACTCGATTCGGTCATTCCACTCATTCAGGCTCTGAAGCGAGTAGGTAATACCGCTGCACACGCCGACGGCGGAGGTGAAGAAACTTACACTAGGCCCACTCTGATTGGTGCCGTCCCAGCCGGTCATGAGCAGAAAGTTGAGTGGAGGATCCGCGAGCTTCGACGCCCGGGCAGCGAGGGGTGCGTTCGGGGAATCGGTCTTGGTCGCGACCAGGGGGACGCCCGTAGCGAGCTCGATCTGCTCGACGATGTCGAGCGAGCTGTCGAAGCATCCGGTCTCTCCGGTGTCGACGTTCGTCCAGCAGGACTGCGAGAGCTCTTCTGCGTTGGCCGGCGTTGCCGCCAGGAGGGGAACGGCCAGTGCTCCGAGGAGGACGGTGGCGCTGAGGACTCCGCGCAGGGCGCGGTTGGGCTGTGCTTTTCGAGTATTCATGCGGTCATTCAACCGTTCCGCGGTCGTGCAGGGCAGAAGCATGCGGCATCCGTTGAGTGAATAGTGAGCGTGTCTCGTTTGTGTGGGAGACATCTCCGACGCCGGAGAATGACCACTGGGAGAACTCTTTCTCGGCGAGGGTAACGATCCGAAAATGTCACACATATATATAAGAGGTATAGATTGCCCTCGAAAACGAGCCGTTTTTGTGCCGCAACCGTGCCGAAACGGCCCCGATGCGACCCCCTTGTCCGCTTAGGGTACAGTCCGCTGTGATGAACGCAGCGAGAGATCAGGGACTCATCGCATCCGCTTCCCGGGGTGACGAGCGCGCCTTCGGCATGCTCTACGACCAGCACATCGAGGCCGTTTATCTGCAGGCTCTCGCGGAACTGGGCAGTGAAGACGACGCTCAGGATGTCGCCCAGGAGGTCTTCGCGATCGCCTGGCGCAAGCTCGGGAAGATCCGCCTCGTCAGCGGTTCCGCGCTTCCCTGGCTGCTCACGACCTGCCGGAACGTGACGGCGAACAGGCTGCGGTCGAACCAGCGCCGACCTGTGACGGAGAACCTCGACGATGTTGGCCCTACTATGGCCGACACGGAGCCGTTCGAAAAAGCTGTTGACTCTCAACATCTGGTGAGCCGCGTGGAAGGGGAGGTGGCGACGATGTCATTTCTCGACCAACAGGTCTACCGGTCAGTTTTTCACGACGGCTTGTCGTACGATGAGGCCGCCGAGGCGTTGTCGATATCGTCCTCGTCCGTGCGCAAACGACTCAACCGGGTTCGAACCCGGTTGCGCGCCAAATTCGGGGAGGAACGATGAGCACACCTCCCGAGCTGAGCCCCGAGCGTCGCGCTGCGATGCGCGAGTGGGTCATGGACTACGTCGAGACGCGCAAGCGCCGCCGCAGGCGTTTCACGATCGCCGGCATCTCGCTCGTGAGCGCCGGCGCGCTCACGGCGGCCGCCTGGATCGTGCTGGCCCCGCCTGTCGTGCAGGAGCAGTGGGTGTTCTGCTACGAGGAGCCCAGTCTCGACGCGCACCACTCCGAGGGCATCCGCGACGAGCCGGGTGGAGATCGAGTCGCCAACGCGCTCGACATGTGCGGCACCCTCTGGAAGGCCGGCATCCTCGGCGGCGACGGCACTCCGGTCTCGTCGACGCCGACCATGGACTTCCCCCTGCCGAATCTCACGCTCTGCGTGCGCCCTGACAACACCCTCGCGGTCTTCCCCACGGATCCCGGCACCGATACCGCGACGTTCTGCTCCGCCCTCGGTCTCGCGACCGACCCCGCCTCCTGATCTCGCCGGGTTCGCCGGGCTCGCGCCACGGCCGCACGACGGCGAGGATGCTGCGCCCCGTCCGCGCCTGAGGTGCGGGATCCTCGTCCCGACGCCGCTGCCCTCCGGCGCACTCGAGCGATGGCTCATACGACGTCCGATTCGCGTCCGGGTCTCCATTCGTCGCTTTCGTGTGACCCCCCCCAATCGCGGCACAATCGCACGCGAAAACCTGCTTTCCGCATCTGACGAATCGTTCCCCCCTCCAATTCGGATTCACCAATTGTTCGCCATCTATTGGGCATCCGTTACTTGAGATTCACGGTTTGTTACCGAAATAGGTATTCCGGGGACCCGCAACGCAAGGCAGTCTTGTCTCGTAAGCCGGTGATCAACCGCAGAGTCCAGTTTCAGCTCGCAGGGCACATGACGTGCCCGCTTCGCTGACCTCATCGTCTCCCAGGAGAGTTCTTTCGTCATGCCTTCAGCCACTGCCGCCCGAGTGAGTTTCGCTGAGTTCAGCGATCCGACGCAGCGGATGTTCGCGACGTTCGCCACGCACATCGGCGCCGTCGAGCGGGCCGCCCGTCGGTCTCCGGCCGTTCCCGGCGAGCTGGCGGCGAAGTGGACTCGGGGTGGCAAGCGCGACCTGATCGTGTGGCGTCTGATGGCCTCTCCCCGCCGCGAGCTGGGCCGCTGCCCCCGCGGCTACGACACCTTCGTGTCCGCTCAGCGGGCGGCGCAGGCCGTCGTCGCAGGCGCCGAGCGGCTCGACTCCCACATCGTGACCTCGAAGACCGCCGAGGTGAGCGGCTGGTTCCTGAGCCTCTTCGACGTGCCGCTTCTGGTCTGCGGCCACTGGCAGCCGAACGAGGAGCTCGCGATAGCCGAGATGAACGAAGCCCGTGCGGCTCTCGACCGGGCCCTCGTCTCGAACGTCGTCAAACCGCTTCCCGTCGCACGCTCCGGCCCGCTCGGTCTCATCGACCAGGCCGAGACGGCGCTGCTGCCGGTGTCCATCCCGGTCGCCGACCTTCCCGATGCCACGGCGACCACCAGCGTGCTGCGCCGCCGTCCGCAGGGCAAGGGCGCCTGATGCCCATTCGCGAGGACACCGATACGCTGACCGAGCTCTTCGACGAGCAGGCGCCCGAGACCCCCGAGACGAAGGTCGTCACCGAGAAGCCGAGAACCCTGTCGACCGTTCGCGGCTGGCAGGACATCCTCTTCCGGGCGACCGCCCGCACCGGCGGCTTCACGGTCATGATGATCATGCTGCTGGTCGGCGTGTTCCTGCTCTTCCAGGGCTACACGGCCATCCAGTCCGCCGGCATCAACTTCTTCACGACCGAGGCCTGGGAGCCGAACGAAGGCAACTTCGGCATCGCGGCCGTGCTGTTCGGCACCGTGACCATCGCCCTCATCGCGATCGTGGTCGCAGTGCCGCTCGCCCTCGGCACCGCGCTCTACATCAGCGAGTACGCGCCGCGCCAGATCAAGCAGACGCTCATCAGCGTCGTCGATCTCATGGCCGCCGTGCCGAGTGTCGTCTACGGACTCTGGGGAATGTTCTGGCTCGAGCCGGCCATCCTCCCCTTCGCACAATGGATCGCCACCTATTTCGGCTGGATCCCCTTTCTTCAGGTGACGGACTTCGAGCCCGGGAACCCTCTGTCGACCCCGACGGTGTTCACGGCGTCCGCTTTCATCGCAGGCTTGGTTGTTGCTCTTATGGTCGCGCCAATCGCGTCGTCGATCATGCGTGAGGTCTTCAGCCAAGCTCCGCTGGGCGAGCGCGAGGGTGCTCTCGCGCTCGGCTCCACCCGGTGGGGAATGATCACGAGCGTCGTGCTGCCGTTCGGCCGTGGGGGAATCATCGGCGGCACGATGCTCGGTCTCGGTCGAGCGCTGGGGGAGACGATCGCCGTCTTCCTCGTGATCTCGCCCGTCTTCATCATCCAGCCGCACATTCTGCAGACAGGAACGAACTCCATCTCCTCCCTGATCGCCCTCCGCTACAGCGAGTCCAGCCCCTTCGAGCTCTCGGCCCTCATGGCCGCCGGTCTCGCGCTCTTCCTGATCACGCTCGTCGTCAACTTCGGCGCGTCGATCATCATCTCCCGTTCCCGCTCCGGCGCTTCGAGCGAGGGATAGACCATGACGATCCTCGACGAACCCCGTACTCGGCGCGCCGACGAGCAGGAGCCCGGCGACCGCCCGGCGACGCGCGCCGACCAGCGAAGCTCGCGTCGCGCCCGCACCTCGCTGCCTGCGCGCGAGCGGATGTCGCGGCAGTACCAGCAGAAGCCCGAGACCAAGCGCAACCTCGCCACCATCCGCCGTAGCGACGTCTTCAAGATCCTCGGCGCGTTCGCGGCGGCCGTGGCCACAGCGACCTGGCTCTTCACCCAGGTCATGCCGCTCGAAGGCGAGCTCGGCTTCGTCGCCCTGAGCTACGTGCTCTTCCTCGGCTTCTACACCGTGCTGATCAGCTTTGACGACTCCCGTGTCGCCGTGAAAGATCGGCTCTCCACCGTCTTCGCCCACTCGATCGCGATCCTGCTGATCCTCGCTCTCGCGGTCGTCGTGTTCTTCACCTTCGCCCGCGGCGCCGAAGCGCTCGTGCACTGGAACTTCTTCGTGCAGGACTTCTCGAACGCCGGCCCGCTCGACCCGCTCGACGTCGGCGGCATCTTCCACGCGGCGGTCGGCACACTCATCATGATCTCGATCGCCCTGGTGATCTCGATTCCCCTGGGCATCCTGTGCGCGGTCTTCTTGAGCGAGATCCCGGGTCGTTTCTCGAGCTTCGTGCGCACGATCGTCGAGGCGATGACGGCTCTGCCCTCGATCGTCGCCGGCCTCTTCATCTACGCGACGGTCATCGTCTTCCTCGGCTTCGACCGCTCGGGATTCGCCGCGGCTCTCGCCATCACGGTCATGATGCTGCCCATCATCATCCGAGCCGCCGATGTGGTGCTGCGGCTCGTGCCCGGCAATCTCAAAGAGGCGTCACTCGCACTCGGTGCCGGTCAGTGGCGCACGGTTTGGCACGTGGTCCTGCCCACGACCCGGTCGGGGCTGACCACGGCGATCATCCTCGGCACCGCCCGCGGCATCGGCGAGACGAGCCCTGTGCTGCTGACCGCCGGCTACACGACCTATCTGTCGTTGAACCCGTTCTCGGGCCCGATGGTGTCCCTTCCGCTTGCGACCTTCAACCTCGTGAAGTCGCCGGAGCCCTCACAGATCGCCCGTGGGTTCGGCGCCGCAGCGGTGCTCATGCTCCTGGTTCTCGTGCTCTTCCTCGTCGCGCGTGTCATCGGCGGGCGAGGTCCCGGGCAGTTGACCCGGCGTCAGCAGCAAGCACGTCTCGCGCAGAGCCGTTCGGATGCCGCGCGCTTCGAGGCCCTCGATCGCGCGAACCTCGTGGAGACCAGCGGCTACGCGGGTATGGGGTTCCAGAAGACCGGAGCGGCTGCCGCCGGAAAGGGGCAGAGCGCATGACGCGTCGTTCCTTCCGGCCGGCCGTCGGCCTCCTCGGCGTCCTGATCATCGTCGCGAGCATCCTCAACGTCGCACCCGCGCCCAAAGCGGAGGCTGTCGGCACGACCCACTGGCCGATCTCCGGCGCAGGCTCGACCTGGTCGTCGAACGCCCTCGAGCAATGGATCCGCAACGTCTGGTCGAACTACCAGTGGAGGGTGACCTTCGATCCTTCCGGCTCATCCGCTGGCCGTCAGCTCTTCGCGCAAGGAACTGTGGACTTCGGTGTCTCGGAGATCCCCTACAACCTCTCGGGCGGTGACGCGGTCGACCCGCGGCCCGCGCGGCAGCTGGCTTACATGCCGATCGTCGCTGGCGGAACCGCTTTTATGTACAACCTCGTGATCGGCGGCAAGCGGGTAACGAACCTGCGGCTTTCGGGTGAGAACGTCACCAAGATCTTCACGAACGTCATCACCACATGGGACGACCCGGCGATCAAAGCCGATAACCCCGGACTCGATCTTCCAGCGATCCCGATCGTACCGGTGGTCCGCTCCGATGGATCCGGAACGAGCGCCCAGTTCTCGTCGTGGATGAGGAGTGAGTTTCCCGATCTGTGGAATGGATATTGCGCTGCTGTCGGTCGTGGAAGCACTTGCGGAATCACCTCCAACTACCCGTCGATTCCTGGTTCTCGGTTCGTGGCGCGTTCGGGATCGAACTCCGTCGCGGGCTATGTGGCCCAGTCGCACGCTGTCGGCGCGATCACCTATGTCGAGTACTCCTACGCGCTCAATTCACGTTTCCCGGTAGCCAAGCTGCTCAATGAGGGTGGCTATTACACCGAGCCCACTGCGTCAAATGTCGCAGTAGCGCTCCTCGGGGCTCGAATCAATGAGGACCAAGCATCACCCGACTACCTCACGCAGGATCTCGTGGGTGTCTACAACTCAACCGATACGCGTAGCTATCCGTTGTCGAGCTATTCCTACATGATCATCCCGACAGCGCTCGAGAGCGGTTTTACAGAGGACAAGGGACTGACGCTCGCTGACTTCGCCTCCTACTTCCTGTGCGAAGGACAGCAGCAGGCCGAAGTGCTCGGATACTCGCCGCTCCCGATCAACCTCGTGCAGGCCGGTCAATCTCAGGTCAAGAAGATTCCCGGCGGTAATCCGCAGATCGGCGGCATCGAGGCCTGTAACAACCCGACATTCTCTCCCGACGGCTCGAACAAGCTCGCCAACGAGGCACCGTACCCGCAGGACTGCGACAAGGTCGGCCCCACGCAGTGCACACGCGGCACAGGTGGTGCAAGGGATGAAGAGACGCAGAACTCTGGCGGCGGTGGAACGGGTGATGGCGGCGATGGAGCGGAAAAGGGCTCGGGTTCTGACAACGCCGGTGCCGGCGGTGGAGGAAACTCTGGAGGCGCTGGGTCTGCTGGTGGTGCGGGAGGCGCTGGTGGTGGCGGGTCGGGAGATACCTCGATCATCGACAGCGACGCCGCGCCCGTCTTAGTGAATGCTTCTCCTCAGTTGATTCCGCAGGCCGTCAATGGTGTGTTGCCCACTATCGGCATGGTTCTCGCGGGCCTAATCCTGATCGCTTTCGCGGTGCTGCCTCCCGTCTTGGGAAAGCGTCGTCGCAAACTCGCTTTGTCCTTACCAACTCGTGGTTCGCCGCGCAGTTGAGCAACTTGAATGGAAACGAACACCGTGAGTAGAACCCCGAGCTTCCGAAACCGAGTTCGCCGTGTACGCGTTGCCAGCGCGTCCATCGTCGTGGCGTCGCTCGCGGGTCTCATTGCTCTTCAACCGTTGAGCGCTGCACCCAGCGCCTCCGCAGCAGACGGAGGCACAGCGTCGGAGATGACCGTGAAATGGAATGGTGATGCTGGACCGGCAGCGCAGTTCCAGCCCGAACGGGATTCGAGCAGTGTGCATTTCGAGGACTTCAAGAATCTGGAACTGACTGTCTCGCAGACCAAGGACCTTGGTGATCAGACCGTTCGCGTATCGGTGAAGAACTTTGCGGGAACCGAAAGGGCGAGCGTTCTCAACGAGACAAGCGATTTTGGATACAACTACCTTCAGGCGATGCAATGCTGGGGCAATCCAAACGACCCTGCGTTCTACGAGACGTGTCAGTGGGGCGGCTGGTCTGTTGGAGCGTGGCCGCGGACGCCGGCGTACTCGGAGATGCCCGGGAAAGCAGGTGGCGCAACTCTCTGGCGCGGCGGATCCTTTGACCTCGACGTGCCCTTCCGCTCAGCGCAAGACAACCTCTTTTCGAGCATTCCCATTGGTGATGGCAACCCACTTCAGCCGATGTTCGACTCGAACACCTCGAACGAGGTATCCGTCGCACGCGTCGGCCAGGATGGGAGTGGATGGTTCGATATCGAAACTCAATCATCTGCGGCGGCACCGCAACTCGATTGCGGAAATCCGGAGCGTGCGGACGGCACACGTTGTTGGCTCGTCGTCGTACCCAGGGGGTCACATCGTGATCCTGACCTCCGTCTTGCTGACTGCGTAGGGAGTATTGTCGGGGGCTCGTATGATCGAGCGGGCATTGACCCCCGTGTGCAGGTCGGCTCGCCGATCAATCCGAGCTGCGGTTTCTGGGACAACCGAATTGTTGTACCGCTCGACTTCTCTCCAGTGGGTACCCGATGCGAAGCGGGGGAGGAAGAGCGTCGAGTTGTGGGATCTCCACTACTCGTCGGTGCGATGTCCAGTTGGCAACGCGTGCTCTGCCCGACTCTCGGAACCACTTATACCTTCTCCGCGAATCCAGATGGTGTGGCGCGTGAGCAGCTTGTTTCGGGGCAAGCAGGTCTGGCATTCACTTCCCGCCCGCTGACCCCTGAGGAATTCCCTGGCGAGGATATCAGTGAGCAACTCGACAGCATGCGCATTGTCTACGCGCCGCTTGCGGTTTCGGGCTTGACGGTTGGAATGCAGCTCATCGATGGATTCGGTCGACGTGACACATATAGTCTCACGCCGCGGATCATGGCGAAGATGCTGACTCAAAGCTATGCAGATTTGTCTCCTGGCGAAGATCTGAGTCACCTCTCAACGGTAGCCCGGTCGTATATCTCGATGCTCGACGACCCTGACTTCGCGCTCGCGGGGAATCCTCCGTCGGGAGTGTCCACCAGAGCCTTCCGGCTGGTTGTGAGTGGGCCGGCGGGTGTCGACGCCAACCGTCTCTTGTGGCAGTGGATCCAGGCCGATGTGGACGCGCGCGCATTCCTAAACGGTCAGGCTGATCCATGGGGCATGACGGTTAATCCCTACTACCTTCCGAAAGGCCATCCCGACGCGAAGGTTCCTGACATCGACTATGAAGCTGCGGTCGTCAAGACGGACCCGTCTG
Organism: Compostimonas suwonensis; assembly: GCF_002797855.1. Taxonomy (GTDB): domain Bacteria; phylum Actinomycetota; class Actinomycetes; order Actinomycetales; family Microbacteriaceae; genus Compostimonas; species Compostimonas suwonensis. The sequence continues at coordinate 659,007 of NZ_PGFB01000002.1, read as the reverse complement.
GCGAGGTGATCTACCGACCCGTGGGTCTGGCCCATGAAGATGGTTCGCCCCAGTCTCTTGCAACCGAAGCGATCGACACCTTTCCGAAGGCAGACGAATCGCTCAGGCCTCTGAAGGTGTATCCCTCGGTTGGAGGGGTTGCAAACGTCAACCCGACATCACGAGCCGACTCTCAGCAGTGGTCTCCGTATCAGGACACCCCGGAGCGTGTCGCGCGCCAGGTATTCCGTGCCGACACCGGTAGCGCCACGGTGTGGGATCCGTACAAGGCGAATCCGCGTGGGGACAGTGGGGATTGGGTTTCGGGTGGGCGCATGCTGCCCACTGGGCGTTTCATCGCGGGAGTGACCGACACCGCCTCGGCCGATCTTTTCGGATTGGTACTCGCACGCTTGCAGGTGCCTCGCGCCTCAGAATCCGACCCTGTTGTATTCGTCGAGCCCAGTGATGAGAGCCTCTCTCATGCTCGGGACGAGGCGGCCCCGCTCTCTGGAACAGTCGTGAGACAAGTCGATCCCGCGTCGCTGTCTGCGGAGGCATACCCGTTGACGGTCACGACGTATGCAGCCGTGCGATTGGATGGCGCTGACCCAGCGATTCTCCGTGACTATGCGAAGTTCATCGAATGGGCGACCACTGCCGGGCAAGAGCCAGGCAGCGGGCCGGGTCAGCTTCCACGTGGGTATCTCCCTCTCGATGCGGAGCAAACAGCCGAGGCGCACGAAGCCGTGTTGGAGCTCCGTGCCGCAGCTGACAGCGAAGCAGCTCGTCCCCCAGTCGCCGACTCGCCGCCCCTCGCCGGCGGTAGCGGCGGTGCAGACGGGACCAGCGGGAATGGGGCCCCCCTATCGATGGCCGACTCGCCTCTATCGCTCGGCCCGGTGAGTCCAAATACCCCCGTAGTCAGTGTCACTCCGGAGGCAACAGCCCAAGCTACAGCGAGCGTGACAGGAGCGGTCGCCCTCGGAGGGTCGCTCATCGCCGGAGTCTTCGGCCTCGCTGTGGCCCCTCTTCTTCTGAGACGAAGAAGCCTCGGCCCATGAGCCGACACGAAACCACCGTTTGAGCATGCCAGTGCCGAACGGCGGCCGGAGTGGCGATCGTCACTCCGCGCAGTTGAAAAAAGATCAAAGGAGAATATGTCATGAACAACGTATTCCGTAAGGTCGCAGTCGCTGCGGCAGCGATGGGCACTGTCGGCGTTCTCGCCTTCGGCGGCCAGGCTGCTGTTGCTGACCCGCTGCCCTTCCCGACCTACGTGGGCGTCGGCAGCGACACCACGCAGGACGTCATGAACGGCATCTCGGATGTACTCGCGCCGCTCGTCGGCTCGTACAACGCCACGGGAACCCCGTACATCCAGACCCGCTCGGGTGGTCCGGAGTTCACACGTCCGAACGGTTCGGGCAATGGCGTGAAGGCGCTCGCAGCATCGATCGTCGGCGGCAACTCGTACAACTCGGTGCTGGTCGGCGGAGTGCCTACAACGGGCAACATCGCTGGTCAGGTGGACTTCGCTCGTTCGTCGAGCGGCCCCGCCAACAACGGCGCCGCGCTCACGTACCTGCCGTTCGCGAAGGATGCCGTGACGTATGCGACGCGCACGCTGAGCACGATTCCAGACAACATCCCGCTTCGCAACAGCAGCCCGAGTGACACCTCGTCACTTACGCTCGAGAACATCTACAGCTGCCGGACTCCGCTTCTGGACGCTGCCACGTCGATCTCGTACTCGGTCGGATCCGACTCGGTGAACACGGCTGCGATCCAGCCGCTCATCCCGCAGAGTGGTTCGGGTACCCGGTCCTACTTCATCGGTCAGATCGGCCTGACTGAAGCGACGCTCGGCGCTTGCGTGTCCTCGCGCAGCAACGGAGTTCAGGAGCACGATGGCACGGCGCTCACCAAGAACGCCAACATCGTTCCGTTCTCGATCGCTCAGTACGTCGCCCAGTCCAACGGTGTCGTTGCGAGCCGTCTGGGTGCCGCGGTCGTCAAGGAGATCGATGGAGTCGAGCCGACCGAGGGAGTGGTTCCGGATCTCACCACGAACGCGGACTTCCCGGTGACGCGCGATGTCTACAACGTGGTTGAGTCGGCGCGCATCACGCCCGGCAACGTGAAGTACGACGCGACCCTTACGTCGATCTTCGTACGCACCTCCACCACGCCGCCGAGCGTCTGCCAGCAGACCCCGACGATCGTGCAGTACGGCTTCATCCCGATCGGTGTCAACTGCGGTGTCATCGCTGGTACGGCTGCGCTTCCGACGCTCCCGTAGGTGCTGAACCCTCCTCAAAAAAAGTAATTCGCCGGGGTGTCGGCTCTGCCGGCACCCCGGCTCCCACTGCTCACTACGCATCTCTCCCGGAAAGGACCGTCGTGGAAAAGCTCTCGTATGACAGCAGCCGTCGACTCGTGTCCACTGAGCCGCAACTAATCGTCCGGAGCCTCAGCCAGCCAGGTCTGTCGCATCGGTTCCCCCACCCAAACAACCCGCCGAAAAACCGGCAGAGAGGCAACACAATGAGAAGAACCCGATGGATCGCGGCGGGCGCGCTTGCGCTCGTCGTGGGCAGCATCATGACCGCGGTTCCCGCGCAGGCTGCAGACCCCGGATATCCGGGGCGTACATACCTGGGCGATTTCACGATCAACGGCTTAGCGGCGAAAGACACGACGGCGCCTTGGGCGCAGTCGATCACACTTCCGTCCGAGTGCCCTGCGACCAATCGCACGTCTGCCCTCCTTCAATTCAACCGTTACGGCAGCACCACGACTTTCGTCGGGATGGGGGGACGTGCCAGGACCACGTTCACAGATGAGCCCGGACCGGTGGTGATCACTGATCGTCTCCACCTGAGCTCGAGTCCCATCACAGCGTCGTGGGATGATCCGCTCACAGCAGGTGACTACGACGTGATCTATGTGTGTGGCGCCCCGGCAGGCGTGCAATCCGCGTATTTCAGAGCTGTCATCCATGTGGATGCTGCAGGCAATTTGAGCCTTCCGGCCAGCGAGGAGCCCGAGGAAGCTGTGGCACCGACTGTCGCGATTGCTAGCGCGACTGCGAACAACGACGGAACGGTGACCTTGTCGGCGTCAGTCACGGCGGACAGCGCGGCCGTAAGCGATGCGACGGGCAAGGTCGTCTTCGCTGCCACGGACGTTAGCGGAGAAACTGCGGTGGGCGCCGACGGTTCTGCAGCGTGGACGTCGGGAAGACTTGTTGCCGGTCAGGTATACAACTTCACCGCCAAGTACGTGCCTGGGGTCGGTGAGACCAAGTATCTCGAATCGGCTCTCTCGGCTCCGGTAACCGTCACCACCGTAGCGGAGCCGGCACTGCCGCAGGATACCGACGTGACCGTCGTGATCCCGGAGGCCGTGCAGACGGGGCTCAAGTTCACGATCACCGAAGGTGATGTGGCGCTCAGCGCTGCAACGCTCGACGCCGGCTCGTATGTCGCCGCCGGTGAGCTCGGCCAGGTCAAGGTCTCGGACAATCGTGACGTCAAGACCGCCTGGACCCTCGCGGGCGTCTCGAGCGACTTCGAGAACACCACCGACGCCACGAAGACGATCGACGGCAAGTACCTGGGCTGGGCTCCGGCCCTCGTCGGCGCGAGCAACGGCGGCACCGCCGGTGCAGCCGTCGTGGCGGGTGCGGGCAACGGTCTGAAGACGTCGAGCCCCCTCGCATCGGCTCCGGCCGGCGCGAGTGTCGTCGACACCACGGTGAAGGCCGGCATCAGCCTCAAGGCTCCCGGCGGCACCGCCGCGGGCGCGTACAAGGCGACGCTGACGCTCACCCTCATCTAGAAGTCGCACCACGAACGCCCGGGTGCCGAGACGCACCAGCTCTCGGCATCCGGGCATCGACCTCCATGACCAGTACCGCACCAGTCACCCGAAAGACGAGATGACACAGCGAAGCATGATCGGCCGTATGACCGCAGTCGCAGCCCTGGCTGCGGCCCTCAGCGGACTCGCGGCCACCCCCGCCCTGGCGGCCGACGGCGAGATCACCTGGAGTGTGCAGCCCTCCAGCCCGACCGGCCCCGACGGGCGCAACGAATTCGACTACACCGTTGCCCCGGGTTCCACCATCACGGACTACGTGTCCGTCACAAACTTCAGCGCAACCCCCATCACCTTCCGGGTGTATGCGGCCGATGCGATCACCGACTACGACACGGGCTCGTTCACGCTCATCGGCGCCGACCAGGCATCCAGCGACACGGGCTCGTGGACGAGCATCGACAACGGCGCCGCGAGCTGCGCAGACACGAGCACCGAACAGCTCGAAGCAGCCTGCGCCGCAGGCCTCGGCGTCTCCGTGACCCTGGAGCCCAACAGCAGAGCCGACCTGCCGTTCACCATCACCGTGCCGGCCGACGCGACCCCTGGGGACCATTCCGCCGGCATCGTCGCGGCCTACCAGAAGACGGATGCCGCAACCGACGGCTCGGCCGTCAACGTCTCGCAGCGCGTCGGCACTCGGATCTACCTCCGGGTCGACGGACCGCTCGAACCGGGCCTCACCGTCGCAGGCCTCGTGTCGGGCTATGACAGCGGCTGGAATCCTTTCGGGGCCGGCACCGCAAGCGTCGGATTCGACCTCACCAACTCCGGCAACACCCGGCTGAGCGCGACACCGACAGCGACCCTCACCGGCCCGTTCGGCATTCCCCTCGGCACGCTGACAGCGCCGGAGGTGCGGAACCTGCTGCCCGGGCAAGCCGCGCACGTCGTCGCCGAGGCATCCGGCATCCCACCGTTGCTCCTGCTGTTCGCCGACGTCACCGTCGCTCCCGTGCCGAGCGACGGAAAGGCGAGCGGCGACCCCCTGCCGGCCGCCGTCGCCGGCAACACCACAGCCTGGGCCGTGCCCTGGGCTCTCGTCGGGCTGCTCGCGCTCATCGCCGCCATCATCGTCGGGATCGTCTGGTATCGCCGACGAACCCGCGAACGGCTCGCCGTCGCCATCGGTGTCTACGCCGAGCAAGTGCGTCGAGAAGCTCTCGACTCAGCAGGCGACGCCCCCGATGCCGACCACGAACCCGTCACCCTCAGCCAGAGATGAGAACCGCCATCACCATGAATCGTCCCTACACCGTGAACGCCCTTGCGGCCGCCCTCGTCGCGCTGGCCCTCGCCGTCGTGCCCGCCCTCACTGCGCAGGCCGCCGACGAGATCCCACCACAGGATGCCGGCATCACGGTCACGATTCCCTCGAGCTCGCCCATCCCGTCAGACACCCCCGTTCCGACAGACGAGCCAACTGATGAGCCCACCGATGCGCCGGACGACCAGGTGCCACCCCCAGCAGGCGGAGGTGGATCCGGAGGAGGATCGGGCAGCGGAGGAGGCGCCGGCGGCGGAGGGAATGCCGGCGGTGGCGGCAGCGGCACGGTCATCCCGCCGACCGAGCCGACCATCACACCCAAGCCGGGCACGGGCGCACTCGCCGTCACAGACAAGGACATCTACACCGTCGGCGAGAACATGACGGCGAGCGCCACCGGCTACACGCCGGGGGAGCAGGTGCAGGTCGTGCTCTACAGCGATCCGATCCTCATCGGCAACTTCACCGCCGACGCGAGCGGAGCCGTCTCGACGACCTTCGCCCTGCCCCAAGAACTGCTCCCCGGCACGCACACCGTGCAGTTCACTGGATGGGCGAGCGACACGATTTCCGTCAAGAACTTCCTCATCGCGGGAGGACCCGTCGATGCCTCCGCCGGCCCGGGCGGCTCGCTGCCGTCGTGGTTCTTCTGGGCACTCGGCATCCTCGCCGTTCTCGTCGTCGCCGGTCTCGTGACCTACGTCGTGGTGCGACTCGTGCGCAGCGGCGAACCCGCGGCCCAGGCAGCGGGAGTGTGATGCCTGTGAACACGACCGTCACCCCCGAGGCCCCCGAGATCGAGCAGACGGGCACGCCCGCGCAACCCGAGACGCCCGGCACGACACGCCGATTCGGGTTGCCGAAGCGCCCGCAATCGGCGCCCGACGGCGTGACCGAGGTTCTTCCGAAGGCACCCAAACGCCCCAAGGCGCCCGGCAGGCCGGGCGGAGCCCCGAACGGCACTCCGCCCGCCGGTGGCGCTCGGCCGCCGAAGACGCCGCGCGTTCCCTCGCTGCCCGTGCTGCCGACGGCGCCCAGGCAGCTCGCACCCCGGGATGCCCGGTGGTGGATCGGTGCCGGCATCCTCACCGTCTCGCTGTTGCTGCTCGGCTTCGTCGCGCACGTGGCCGTGCTGAGCGCGTTCCAGCACCACCGCGCGCAAGACCTCGCCTACCAGGAGCTGCGCACCGCGCTCGCCAAAGCCGAAGCGCCCGTCGGCCAGCTCAACGTCGACGAGGAGATGGTGCCCATCGGCACCCCCGTCGCGCTGCTGAGCATCCCGGCGATCGGGCTCGACGAGGTCGTCTCGCAGGGAACGACGGCGAGCGCCCTTCGATCGGGACCGGGCCACCGACGCGACAGCGTTATGCCCGGCCAGGCAGGGACGAGCGTCATCTTCGGGCGGCAGACCACATACGGCGGCCCCTTCGGCGACCTCACCAAACTCCAACCCGGCGACCAGATCACCGTCGTCACCGGCCAAGGCCAGCAGACCTACGCGGTCTTCGGCCTGCGCCGTGCGGGGGACCCCCTGCCCGAGCCGCTGCGCTCCGGGTCGGGCCGCCTCGAGCTCGTGACCGCCGCAGGCCTCGCGCTCTTCCCCGACGGCGCGCTGCACGTCGACGCAGAGCTCATCAGCACGGTGCAGCAGACGCCGAGCTCGGTCATGGCCTACCAAGCCCTTCCCCCCGATGAGAAAGCCATGGGCCAGGACTCGGATGCCTGGCTCGCCGCGTTCTTCGCCCTGCTGCTGTTCATCGCCGCCGGAATCACGCTCTGGTGGCTGTGGACCGCATGGGGTCGATGGCAGACCTGGCTCGTCGGCATCCCCCTGATGCTCGTGCTCGGTGTGACCAGCGCAGACGCCGTGATGAACGCACTGCCCAACCTCCTCTGACCCGCGCCCGCCCCACGGACGCCTCCGCACTTCCAGCACAGACCGAACGGAACCCATGACAACGACATCCGACGCCACGGCGCGAGACAGCGACATCACGATCGTGCACGGTCCGGCCGCGTTCCCCGCCGACATCACGACTGTCGAGACACCCGCCGAGACACCCGTCGACGCGAGCGACATCACGACGGTGGAGACGCCCATCGAGGCCGAACCGTCAGCCGTCGAGACACCCGCCGGCAGCGACATCACGACCGTCGAGGCTCCCATCGCCGCCTCGGAGAAGGCCGAGGGGGCCGAGAAACCCGACGCCACGAGCTCGGCCGACGCCGAGGCCGAGATCGCCGCCGCACGGGTCGCCGCTCCCGCAGCGGTCGCCGCGGCCGGGCAGCTCGCCATGCTCGAAGCCCATAACATCTCGGCGTGGTTCGGCGACCACAAGGTGCTCGACCACGTCTCCCTCACCATGGAGGCCGGGCAGGTCACGGCCCTCATCGGGCCCTCCGGCTGCGGCAAGTCGACCTTCCTGCGCATCCTCAACCGCATGCACGAGCTCGTGCCCACCGCCTCCCTCGCCGGAGAGGTGCTCATCGACGGGCAGGACATCTACGACGCGAGCAAGAAGCTCACCGACGCCCGACGCGCCATCGGCATGGTCTTCCAGAAGCCCAACCCCTTCCCGGCGATGTCGATCTACGACAACGTCATCGCGGGGCTCAAGCTCACCGGCATCCGCGCGTCACGCGATGAGAAGGACATGCTCGTCGAGTCGAGCCTCATTCGAGCCGGGCTCTGGAAAGAGGTCAAGGACCGTCTGCGCAACCCCGGCGGCGGCCTCTCCGGCGGGCAGCAGCAACGTTTGTGCATCGCCCGTTCGCTTGCTGTACAACCGCGGGTGCTATTGATGGACGAGCCCTGTTCGGCACTCGACCCGACCTCCACTCGTGTCATCGAAGAGACCATGATCGAACTGCAGAAGGAGGTGACGATCGTCATCGTCACCCACAACATGCAGCAGGCCCAGCGGGTCTCTCAGAACTGCGCGTTCTTCCTCGCCTCGCAAGGCACCCCCGGAGTCATCGTCGAGCACGGCGAGACCGAGGCGATGTTCAGCGAGCCACAGGACGAGCGCACCTTCGACTACGTCAACGGCCGCTTCGGATAACCACAGCCCATGTCAGACACCCCGAACCCCGAACCCCCGGCAGACCTGCTGGGTGGGCGATACCGCCTGGGCGACCTTCTGGGCGTCGGCGGTTCGGCATCGGTGTTCGTGGCCGACGATCTGAAGGCGGAGGCGGAGCACGATCGCGCGGTCGCCGTGAAAGTGCTGCACCCGCACCTCTCGCTCGACGAGGCGGCGCGTGAGGCGTTCTTCCGCGAGGCTCGTGCCGCGCAACCGCTGCATCACGAGAACGTGGCCGCCGTGCGGGGTATGGGGGTGCACGACGGCGGCGGCATGACGATGGCCTGGATCGCCTTCGACCTCGCCCGGGGGTCGAGCCTCTCCGAGATCGTCGACGAACGCGGGGCGTTCTCGCCGAACGACGCAGTGGTCGTCATCGACGGGGTGCTGCGAGCGCTGTCGGCGGCCCACGCGCTCGGCATCGTGCACCGCGACGTGTCGCCGAGCAACGTGCTGCTCGACGGGGTGGAGAGCGGCGTCGCCGTCGCGAACGTGCGACTCGTCGACTTCGGTCTCGCGGATGCCGCGGGCCGCAGCACACTCGGATCCGACGTGCTGCTCTCCGGCACCGCGACCCCTGCCGACGGCGCAGCGCCGGCCGCAGGGGTCATCGGCAACGCGCACTACATGTCGCCCGAGCAGGCCATGGGCGACACCGTGGACGAACGCGGAGACATCTACCAGGTCGGTGCGCTGCTCTACTTCCTGCTCACCGCTCGCACGCCCTACCTGCGGGAGACCACCCGCCAGGTCATGCAGGCGCACGTCTCGGCCCCGCCGCCCGTGCCCTCCGCCCGCCGTATCGGCCTCCCGCGGTCGCTCGACCGCGTCGTCACCCGGGCGATGCGCAAAGAACCCGCCGCACGGTATCCCCATGCCGAATCGTTCCGCACGGCGCTGCACCAGGCGCTGCCGGAGGCCTTCATCGAGAGAGACCTCGAACGGGATGCCGAGGCGGATGACGCCGGGCTGCGCGAGGCGGGCACCGCCATCTACTCACCGTCGAGCGAGTCGCGCACCCAGGTGATGTCGGGCCGCGCGAGCACTCGGCCTCCCGACTATCTCGTGCCGCAGGCACCCGCCGAGGTTCCGGCGGCGAGCGCGGCGCCGCGGCAGGCCGGGGTCGCCGTTCTCGTCTTCGTGCTCGCGATCGGAGTCGGAGCGGCACTGCTGTGGGGCTGGGGCGCCTCCCAGAATCCCGCCGTCGCCGATCCGCCCGCCACGAGCGCGCCGATCGTCGAGCCCGTCGTCGACAGCTCGCCGCCCACTCCGCAGCCGACCGCGACGCCCACCCCGACCGCCCCACCCGCACCGGCCGTCGCGACGGTTCCCGAGCTCGGCAGCACACTCGACGAAGCGCGTCGCGCCCTGAGCGATGCGGGGTTCACGGTCGGCTCGATCGACCGTCTCGAATCCCCGCAGCCCGCCGACACGATCCTGTGGAGCGAGCCGGCAGCGGGCGCCTCGCTCGAGCCGGGGGCTTTTGTGCACCTCACCGTCGCATCCGGAGCCAATGCCGTGCCCGACGTCGTCGGCCTCGATCGGGCGGCGGCGACCGCGCTGCTCGAGTCGGAGGGCTTCACGGCGAGCTTCGAGGTCTGGAAGCGGGCGGATGCGACGAGCCCGGCGGTCTCGAACACCCAGCCGAGCGCCGGAGCGGTGCTGCGACTCGGCACGACGGTCTACGCCGTGCTCGTCGAGCCGCTTCCGAGCACCTCGACGCCGACCCCGGTGCCCACGACGGGCCCATCGGACGCGCCCGATCCGGACGACGGCGGCGGCGGAGGAGCCCGGTGAGCGCCACCCGTCGCAGCCTCGTGATCGCCGCGTTCGTGCTCGGCGCGGGCCTGCTCGTCTGGCTCGGGAATCTCTGGCTCGACTCCGGCCGAGACGCCCCGGGCTTCATGGTGCCCGGCGCGGCGCAGAGCGTGCCGAACCCGGACGGCAGCGTGGGCCTCCAGCAGCCCCTGCTGCAGCCGCAACTCCAGCCGGCATCGGATGCCGCGGCCGCGGCCGAAGGCGGCGTGCGCACTCTCGGCCCCGCGATCGCACAGCTCGCCGCGCCCGAGTGGGTCGCCCGAGTGTCCGCGGCGACCGGCATCCCGCAGCGCGCCGTGCAGGCCTACGCGGGGGCGTCGCTGCAGCTCGCCACAGAGCAGCCGGACTGCCGGATCGGCTGGACGACGCTCGCGGGCATCGGCGACATCGAGTCGGGGCACGGGACCCACGACGGCGCGAGCATCGACGCCTCGGGGCGCGCGGTGCCGGAGATCCTCGGCCCCGTGCTCGACGGCGGCGACACGGCGGCGATCGCCGACAGCGACGGCGGCAGCTGGGACGGCGACACCGCTTGGGATCGCGCGGTCGGCCCCCTGCAGTTCATCCCGTCGACGTGGGCGCAATGGGGCGCCGACGGCAACGGCGACGGGGTCGACGACCCGCACCAGATCGACGACGCGGCGCTCGCCGCCGGGCGTTACCTCTGTCACGGCGGAGACATGTCCACGGCTGACGGATGGCGGGGGGCCGTCTTCAGCTACAACCACCTCGACAGCTATGTGGACTCGATCGCCGCCATGGCGAACGAGTACGCACGGCTCGCTCAGGGATGACATTTCATGACGAACACGAGAACGCGGGGGCGGGCGCACCATGGTCATGCGAAGAGACAGGCGTTCGGACGGCAGGCCGTCCAAGCGCATACCGTACGTGAGACGCTCGAGGGTGAGCGGCCTGTTCCGTCGGATAGCGGAGCGCAAGACGGAGACGAGCGCGATCTTCGGATCGTTCGTGACGCCGCTCGAGATCATGTGGCAGCTCGACTCCCCGCCGAGTCCGCGACGACGACGCCCGCCGCCTCCGCACCTGCGCCTCGTCGACTGAATCCCGCCCGGAGGGGGTGACGATCGTGCGCCGTACCCCAGAGACAACGGATGTCTTCGCCGCATACCACCGCCAAGGTCGTGCTGGCCGGCTGGCGCGACGGGTCTCGCTGAGCCTCCTCGTGATCCTCGCCGTGACCGGCATCGTCTGGTCGGCCGTCACCGCGCCGCAGCCCGAAGCGGCCGCAGCCCTTCCTCTCATCTCGCAACCACCGCTGCCGGTTCCGGCCCAGGATGCCGCGGCGGCACCCGCCGCGCCGGCCGACCCCGCCGCACCACCCGCCGACGCGCCGGCCCCCTCGGATCAGGCCCCGGCAGCACCCGACGAAGGGCAGGGCCAGGCGCAGGATCCCGCGCACGACCCCGCGCAGGTCTTCGCCGGCCAGGACCCCCAGGCGCCGGCCACGCCACCCGCGACGGCGCCGAACCAGCTTCCGCGCACGGGGGAGTGGAACATCCGGATCGCGACCCGCGGCTATCAGACCGAGCTCGACCGCTGCCAGTGGGTGCGGATGGACGTCGGAGCGGTCGCGCCGATCGTCGGCGCGCACAACTATTGCGACGGGGCGATCGTGCTCGACATGCAGCCGGGCGATCTGGTGCACCTCGCGGGCACGGACCTCGACGGCGAGTACCTCGTCACGGGCAGCCGCGACGCCCACGCGGGCGACCGGGCGGACACGGCGACCGCCGGCCTCGTCGCCGACGTCATCCTGCAGACGTGCTACTGGGGCGGCGACCCCCTGCGTCTCGTCACGCTCGTCACGCACTCGTCCTGACGTTCCGCACCCCTCGGAGGATTCCGACGGCGTCCGCCCTCTCGCGTCGGGCCCGCCGTCGACCTGGCCTCGACCTCGCTGCGGGACGATTCGGTCGATATGTTGACTAGCGAAACAATTGATGATTACATGGCTTCAAACATCCGAGGTCTGCGCTCATCCGCTCCGACCTCGGAAGTCAGGTAACAACGACGTCCTGATGCCCTGGAGGCCAACGATGACCCGTCCCGAGCAGCGCAATGCTTTTCATAGACTCTCTCCGCCGGCTCCACCGCGTCGCCGGCTCGCCGGCGCCCGACGCGCCGCAGTGGCCGTGGGGGTGAGCCTCGCAATGCTCTTCCCCGCGATCGTCGTTCAGCAGACGGCATCCGCCGCTGAGCCGGCACCCGCCGACGCCATCGAGCGCATCCCCGGCCAGCCCGACACGGTGTGGTTCGACGAGCCGCTCACCACCGCGGGCGACGCCCAGCGCGAGTGGGAGAAGCGTGCGCTGCCGATCGGCAACGGCGCACTCGGCGCCGTCGTCTACGGCGGAGTCGTCAACGAGAAGCTGCAGCTCAACGAGAAGACGCTCTGGACGGGCGGCCCGGGCTCTCCCGGCGGCTACAACTACGGCAACTGGACCGACGACCGCGGCCCGGAGGACATGCAGGAGGTCCGCGACCTCATCAACAGCTCCCCGACTCAAGGCATCCCGGCGGAGGTCGTCGCCGACAAGCTCGGCTCGCCCAAGCTCAACTTCGGCTCGTACCAGACCTTCGGCGAGCTCAACGTCGACATGGCGGGCCTCGGCACGGCCACCGACTACCGCCGCGGCCTCGACATCGGCGAGTCGCTCGTCACGACGAGCTTCACGAGCGACGGCGTGCACTACACCCGCGAGTACTTCGCGAGCGCGGCCGACGACGTCATCGTCATGCGCATCACCGCCGACCAGCCGGGCAAGGTCGGCTTCACCGCCCGCCTCGACCTGCCGAACGGCCGCAACGGCGTCAGCAACACCTCGGCGGCCGGCCGCATCACGACGAAGGGCACGCTCAACAACGGCCTGCGCTTCGAATCGCAGGTGCAGGTGCTCAACCAGGGCGGCACCCGCACCGAACAGGGCCCGCAGGGCCGGGTGAGCGTCGCGAACGCCGACTCCGCAGTCGTGATCTTCAGCGCCGCGACCGACTTCGCGATGGACTACGACAATGGCTACCGCAACGGCATCGACCCGCACACCCCCGTGACCGCGGCGGTGGACGGCGCGGCGGCGAAGGGCTACACGAGCCTGCTGGAGCGCCACGAGGCCGACTACAAGGGCCTCTTCGACCGCGCATCGCTCGACCTCGGCGGCGCCGAGCTGCCGAACATCCCCACCGACGAGCTGCTCGCGCAGTACCGCGGAACGATCGACCCGGTGAGCGCACGCGCCCTCGAGTCCCTCTATTTCCAGTACGGCCGCTACCTGCTCATCTCCTCCTCGCGCGACGGCTCGCTTCCCGCCAACCTCCAGGGCGTCTGGAACCGCGTCAACAACCCGCCGTGGGATGCCGACTACCACGTCAACATCAACCTCCAGATGAACTACTGGCCGGCCGAGACCACCAACCTCAGTGAGACGACGGCGCCGTACTTCGACTACGTCGACTCGATGGTCGACCCCGGAACCGTGACCGCGAGCGAGATGTACGGCGCCCGCGGCTGGGTCACCGGCAACGAGACCAACCCCTACGGCTTCACCGGCCTGCACGAGTACCCGCAGTCGTTCTGGCAGCCGGACGCCGCCGCCTGGCTGGCGCAGCACTACTACGAGCACTACCTCTTCACCCAGGACGAGGAGTTCCTGCGTGAGCGCGCCTACCCGATGATGAAGTCGATCGCCCAGTTCTGGTTCGACTTCCTCGTCGTCGACCCGCGCGACGGCAAGCTCGTCGTCTCGCCGAGCTACTCGCCCGAGCAGGGAGAGTTCTCGGCCGGGGCATCCATCTCCCAGGAGATCGTCTGGATGCTGCTGAACCAGACCACTGAGGCTGCGCAGATCCTCGGGGAGGACGACGAGGAGTTCCTCGACGAGCTGTCGTCGACCTTCGACGACCTCGACCCGGGCCTGCGCATCGGCGAGTGGGGCCAGCTGCAGGAGTGGAAAGAGGACTGGGACCAGCAGGGCAACCAGCACCGCCACGTCAGCCACCTCGTGGGCCTCTTCCCGGGCAACCAGATCTCGCCCGCCGAGACGCCCGAGTTCGCGGCTGCGGCCGAGATCTCGCTCAACGACCGCGGCGACGGCGGAACAGGCTGGAGCAAGGCCTGGAAGATCAACTTCTGGGCGCGCCTGCTCGACGGCGACCGCTCGCACAAGATGCTGAGCGAGCAGCTCAAGGGCTCCACGCTCGACAATCTGTGGGACGACCACCCGCCGTTCCAGATCGACGGCAACTTCGGCGCCACCTCCGGCATCGCCGAGATGCTGCTGCAGAGCCACGCTGGCACGATCGACGTGCTGCCCGCACTGCCCTCGGCCTGGCCCGACGGCTCGTACCAGGGGCTCAAGGCCCGTGGCGACGTCGAGGTCGGTGCGACCTGGCAGGGCGGCTCCGCCCGCGAGATCTCGATCACCCCGGCCTCCGACGGTGAGCTCAAGGTCAGCAGCGCGATCTTCACGCCCGGCTTCTTCGACCTGGTCGACGGCGACGGCGAGTCCGTCGAGTACACGCTCGACGACAACGTCGTGACCTTCGAGGCCACGGCCGGCGAGACCTATTCGGCCACGGCCGAGCTCGCGGTGAGCATCACGGCACCCGCTGCCGCGACATCCGGCGACACGATCGAGGCCCAGGTGCAGGTGTCGGCCATCGGCACGAGCGCGATCGAGGGCGGTGAGCTCGCGATCACCCTTCCCACGGATGTCGCACCCGGCGTCGAAGGCTGGAGCGCCACCCCGGCGACCATCGACCTGCCCACCATCGCGGCCGGGCAATCGCGCACCGAGACGATCTCGATCCACGTCGGCGCCGGCAACGAGGCACGGCAATCGCCCATCACGGCGACCCTCACCGCGGGTGAGGCGAGCGTGAGCAGCACGGCGGTCGTCAGCGTCAAGCCGCCGACCCCCTGCGCCGTCCCCGACCCCGACGGCACACTGCTGGCCTGGGATCTCGGCGAGGACCCGCTGACGGACGCCTCCGGCAACGGCGTCATCCCGCGGGTGCAGGGCACGGCGGGCGTCGTGGCCGAGGGGCCGACCGGCTCCGCGCAGCAGCTCGGCGACAGCGGATACGTCACGAGCACCGACCCCGAGGCGCTCGGCTACCTCGAGGAGGCGACCTTCGCCGGCGAGTTCACGATCGACGCGGGGCAGAACAGCTACCGTCGTCTCTTCGACACGCAACCGGTGGGCAACGACTCCGAGGGCATCCTGATCGACCTCACACCGTCGAACAACGTGCGCATCATCACCTCGGGCGTCGGCACGACGACCAACGTCGTGCTGCCGACCGGGCAGTGGGTGAACCTCGCGGTGACCATCGACACGGCAGGGCTCATCACGGTCTACGTCAACGGCGTCGCGAACGCGGGCAACACGATCTCGAGCTACAAGGCGATCAACGCCTGCGCCGAGCGCACCTTCCACGTCGGTGCGAATCGTGGTGGCGGAGAACGCCAGAAGGGACTCGTCGACCGGGTCGCCGTCTTCCCGAAGGCGCTCAGCGCACAGGAGATCGCCGACTGGCAGGGCATCGCCTTCGGCGAGACGCCCCGCTGCGAGACCCCGGCCCCCGAGGGAACGCTTCTCGCCTGGGATCTCGGAGAGAGCCCCCTCACGGATGCATCGGGTCGTGACCTCACGCCCACGGTGACGGGTGCGGGCGCAGTGCTCGCCGAGGGGCCGACCGGCTCCTCGCAGGCGCTCGACGGCTCGACGTACATCTCGAGCCCGGTCACGCATCTGGGGCTGCTGCCCTCCGCGTCCTTCGCGGCCGAGGTCACGATCGCCTCGGGTCAGGACTCGCACCGACGGCTCTTCGACTTCCAGCCGGATTCGACGAACTGGGACGGCATCCTGATCGACACGCGGCCGAACAACGAGCTGCGGGTCATCACGGCCGGCGCGGAGCCCGTGCACACGGGCGTCATCCTGCCGACCGACACCTGGGTCGACCTCGTGCTCGTGATCGCCGAGACCGGTGCGATGACCGCCTACGTCGACGGCGTCGCCCACGAGGCGGGCACGATCCCGGACTACGAGGCGATCGACGGCTGCAACGAGCGTCCGATCCGCTTCGCGGCAGACCAGGGCGGCAACCAGCGCCAGCGCGGCGCGGTCGACCGCATCGCCATCTTCCCGACGGCGCTCACCGCCGAACAGGCCGCCGACTGGCAGACCCTGGCGTTCGGCGAGGAGCCGGAGCCCCAGCCGGCCGAGGTCACGAGCATCACGCCCGACAGCGGCACGGTCGACGGCGGCACGGCCGTCACGATCACGGGCACCGGCTTCGAGGGCGCGACCGGCGCGCTGTTCGGAACCGCTCCGGGCACGTCCTTCACGGTCGTGAGCGACACGCAGATCACCGTCGCGAGCCCGCCGCACGCGGTGGGCGACGTCGAGCTCGTGGTGCTGCACCCCGAGGGCGACTCCGACCCGGTCTCGTACAACTACGAGGCCAACCCGGTGGAGCCGGAGCCCGCGGTCGTCTCGGGCATCGAGCCCGCGACGGGCACGGTCGACGGCGGTACTGTCGTGACGGTCACGGGCACCGGCTTCGAGGGCGCGACGACCGCGAGCTTCGGAACCGCGACCGGCACCGCGTTCACGGTCGTGAGCGACACCCGGATCACGGTGACGAGCCCCGCGCACGCCGCAGGCGAAGTCGAGTTCGTCGTGCACCACCCGGAGGGCGACTCCGAGCCCGTCTCGTACACCTACGAGGCGAACCCGCTCGTACCGGCGGTCGTCTCGGGCATCGCGCCCGAGAAGGGCTCGGTCGACGGCGGCACGGTCGTCACCGTCACGGGCACGGGCTTCGAGGGCGCCACGGGCGTCGAGTTCGACGGAACGGCCGGCACGGCGTTCACTGTCGTGAGCGACACCCGGATCACGGTGGCGAGCCCCGCGCACGCCGCCGGGCAGGTGGAACTCGTGGTGCTGCACCCGGAGGGCGACTCGGAGCCCGTCTCGTTCCTCTACGAGGCGGACCCGACGGATCCGACCGACCCGACCGACCCGACGGATCCCACGGACCCGACGGATCCCACGGACCCGACGGATCCCACGGACCCGACCGACCCCGGTCAGCCGAGCGAGCCGGGAAGCCCCGTCGGTGACGACGAGCTGACGAGTGCGACGGAAGGCGGCATCGACGCACCCGACAACGCGCCGGCGGGCTCCCAGATCGTCGTCGTGGTCGGAGCCGAGCGCGCCGGCCAGTGGGTCTCGGTCTGGCTGCACTCGGACCCGGCGCACCTGGGCTGGCACCAGGTCGACGCCAACGGCTACATCGGCGTCACCCTGCCGCTCGATGTGACCGGAGCGCACCGTCTCGTCGTCCTCGACGCCGACGGCGCGGTCATCGGATGGAAATGGATAACGCTCACGGACGGCACGGCGAACCCGGGAACGGGCGGCGGCAGCGCGATCGCGGCCACCGGCGTCGACCTCACGACCGGCCTGAGCCTGGCGTTGCTGATCCTCGTAGCGGGAGTCGCGGTCTTGGTGGTTCGCCGACGACGCGTACGCGAGGACAGCACGGGTGACGGAGGCTCGACTCTGAGGTAGCCCCTCGCCCACAGGATGCCGCACGTTCGAGGAGGGCGTGCGGCATCCGCTTTCTCAGCCGGTCCCGCCCGGTACACCGCAGGCCGCTACGCTGTGCTGCAAGCACCGAACCGAGGGGACCAGGGCCATGCCGAAGAAGTCAGAGTTCATCCACGTCAACCCGCTCTTCGCCCGCCCGGGGGAGGACACCCTGGCGCCCCGGTACACGCTCGGGGCGGGCCAGATGCTGCCCGAGACCGCCTACCAGGTCGTGCACGACGAGACCATGCTCGACGGCAACGCACGGCTCAACCTCGCGACCTTCGTCGGCACCTGGATGGACGACCAGGCGTCGAGGCTCTACAGCGAGTCGTTCGACAAGAACATGATCGACAAGGACGAGTACCCGCAGACCGCGGCCATCGAAGAGTACTGCTGGAAGATCATCGCCGACCTCTGGCACGCGCCCTCACCGGAGACGACGATCGGCACGTCGACGATCGGCTCGTCGGAGGCCTGCATGCTCGGAGGCCTCGCGTTCAAGCGGCGGTGGCAGCATGCGCGCCGTGCCGCTGGTCTCTCCACCGAGAAGCCGAATCTCGTCATGAGCTCGGCCGTGCAGGTGTGCTGGGAGAAGTTCTGCAACTACTGGGAGGTCGAGCCGCGCTACGTGCCCGTGACCGAGGAGCACCCCTTCTTCGACGGCCACGAGCTCGGGAAGTACGTCGACGAGAACACGATCGGCGTCGTCGCGATCATGGGCGTCACGTACACGGGAGCCTACGAGCCGGTCGCCGAGATCGCCGCTGCGCTCGACGCGATCCAGGAGGCGAGCGGATACGACATCCCGATCCACGTCGACGCGGCCTCGGGCGGAATGGTCGCGCCGTTCCTGCAGCCCGACCTCGCGTGGGACTTCCGCGTCGAGCGGGTGCACTCGATCAGCACCTCGGCGCACAAGTACGGCCTCGTCTACCCGGGGCTCGGATGGGTGGTCTGGCGCAGCCCGCAGATGCTGCCGGAAGACCTGATCTTCACCGTCAGCTACCTCGGCGGCAGCATGCCGACCCTCGCGCTCAACTTCTCGCGGCCCGGCGCGCAGGTGCTGCTGCAGTACTACCTGTTCCTGCGCCTAGGCCACGACGGCTACCGCGCCGTGCAGCAGGCGTCGCAGGATGTCGCGCACTACCTCGCCCACGGCATCGAGGAGATCGGGCCGTTCGAGCTGCTCGGCGACGGCTCCGACATCCCCGTGTTCGCCTGGCGGCTGAAAGACGGCCACACCGACAACTGGAACCTCTTCCACCTCTCCGACCGGCTGCGCTCGCGAGGCTGGCTCGTTCCCGCGTACCCGATGCCCGACGACATGTCCGACGTGATCGTGCAGCGCATCGTCGTGCGCAACGGCCTCAGCCTCGACCTCGCCAGCAAGCTGCTCGACGCGATCCAGGAGGAGACGGCCTACCTCGACAAGCTCGAGAGCCCCATGCCCGTCGAGGGCCAGCATCCCGGCTTCACCCACTGAGGGCCGTCTTCCTCGCCTTTCTTCTCTGCGTGCTCAAAACGACGGAGATTCTGGCCGAAAAGTGCCCTGAGTGCCCGAAAAGGCCGTCAGGATGCCGAATCTCCGTCGTTTTGAGTGGGGACGGGCAGGGGAGGGTGTCAGACGTCGAGCGACTCGTTCGGCGCGAGCGCGTGGAACTCTCCGCCGCCCTGCTCGGTCGCGGCCGCGATGCGGTCGTTCGCCATCTGCTTGCCGGCGACCGAGAGCACCATCTCGTGGGTCGGGAAGCTGTGGCGCGGCTTCACGGCGGTCACGAAGTCGATGACCTCGCCGATCTTGAGCCACGGGGCGCCGGCCGGCACGGCGAGCGTGTCGACCTCGACGCCCTCCGGGATCGTGAACGAGTCGCCGGCGTAGTAGAGCGTGTCGTTGACGAGCACCCCGAGGTTCTGCACGAGGGGGATCGAGGAGTGGATGACGGCGTGCTGGCCGCCGAAGAAGCGCAGCGTGTAGGGCTCGACCTCGACCGTCTCGCCCGCCGAGACGACCGTGACGTCGAAGCCCTCGACGACCGCGGCGACGCCCGCCGGGGCGAAGATCCGGGCATCCGGGTTCTTGTCGACGATGCGTTTGAGCTGCTCGGGGGTCCAATGGTCGGCATGCTCGTGCGTGATGACGATCGCGACCGTGTTCGCGGCCTCCGTGATCGCCGTGGTGAACATACCCGGGTCGATGATGAGCTTCTTGCCTGACTCTTCGAGCACGAGGCAGGCGTGCTCCAGTTTCGTGATGCGCATCCTCTCAGCAAATACCCAATCGAGCCTCCGTGCAACACGACGCGAGGGTTCTCGGCCCGTGCATTGCGCACTCCCAGACAGGCCATAATCGAGCAATGACCCGAGCTCGAACGGGCCACGTCGTCGTGGCCGTCAACCCCCGTGCGGCGTTCGGGCGGCACCGCGACGTCGGGCCCCGTGTCGTCGCCGCCCTGCGGGGTGGGGGATACGGGGTCACGGCGCTCCTGGAGCCCGACTACGCGACGTTGCGGAGCGCGGCGGCCTCCGCCCTCGCCCGGCCCGACGGCGGCTGCGCAGACGCCCTCGTGGTCGTCGGCGGAGACGGCATGGTGAGCCTCGGCGCCAACCTGGTCGCGCAGACGGGCATCCCGCTCGGCATCGTGCCCTCGGGCACGGGCAACGACATGGCCCGCGGGCTCGGGATACCCCTCGACGACACGGATGCCGCGATCGCCGTGCTCACGCGGGCGCTCGGTTGCGGCATCCCGGGCAGCCCCGTCGTGGTCCCGGGGCCGATCATCACCCGCACGATCGACGCCGGCCGGGTGCACCACGCCGACGGCACGACCTGGTTCGCCTCCGTGGTGTCGGCGGGGTTCGACGCCCGGGTGAACGAGCGCGCCAACGGCATGCGGAGGCCGCGGGGCGCGAGCCGCTACACGATCGCCATGGTGCGCGAGCTGATCGGGCTGCGCGCCATCCGCTATTCGCTCGTCGTCGACGGGCAGGCCCGCGAGCTCGACGCGCTGCTGATCTCGGTCGCGAACAACGGATCGATCGGGGGCGGCATGAGGATCGCGCCCGACGCGCGCCTCGACGACGGGGCGCTCGATCTCTTCGTCGTCGCACCGCTCTCGCGGATCGGTCTCATGCGGGTCTTCCCCCGGGTCTTCCGCGGTACTCACACGAGCCTTCCGCAGGTCTCGCTCGAGCGGGTCCGATCGGTCGCCCTCGACGCGCCCGGGGTCGTCGCCTACGCCGACGGGGAACGGATCGGCCCCCTGCCGGTGACGATCGAGGTCGTCGCTGGGGCGCTGCGCGTGCTCGCCTGACGTCGCACGCGCGCGAGACGCCGCCGTGGTTTGGATGACCCTCGGGAGTGTGGCATACTCGATGAGTTGCAAAAACGGCCCCATCGTTTAGCGGCCTAGGACGTCGCCCTCTCACGGCGGTAACGCGGGTTCGAATCCCGCTGGGGTCACCAACAAGAAAACCCCCGGTCATCCGGGGGTTTTTGCGTTCCTGTCGGAGTGCTTCGCGGAAGCCCTACGCGGCCTTTGGCAACAGATTGGCAACATCTGATTGCATCGCGGCCGCGTTGAGCGCCGTGGCAACACCGTCCAGGTCGTCATCGAACAGGTCGGCGTACACGTCGAGCGTCACTGCGGCCGAGGCGTGCCCCAGCATCCGCTGCACTGCCTTGACGTTCGCCCCCGCGCTCACCGCCAGCGACGCGGCCGTGTGCCGCAGCTCGTGCGGCGTGAGGCCCTTGATCCCGACCGTCGCCGCCGCGTCATCGAACCAGCCGACCCGGAAGACGTGGTTCCGAAGCCAGGTGCCCGTGCGGATGCCGTAGAACACCGGGGCGTCGGCCGGGCGACCGGCGATCTGCGCGCGGAGCAGCCCGACGAGGAAGGCCGGGATCGGGATGCTCCGGTGCTCGTAGTCCTTCGGCGGCTCGATCCGCTGATAGCCCTTGTCGGCCACGACGGTCTGCTCGACCGTCAGCCGCGGGTTCTTCGCGTCGAGGTCGAGGTCGCGGATGCGGAGCCCGGACAGCTCGCCCCAGCGGAGGCCGCAGTAAGCGAGCACGAGGACGACGAGGCCGTAGCCGTGCTCGCGGCCATCCTTCTTCTCGTCAATGGCCTTGGCGAGCGCGGCGACCTGATCGTGGGACAGGTATCGCTTGCGCGACTTCGTTGGCTTCGGGAGCTTGAGCCGCTGAGCCGGGTTGGACGGCAGCCGCCCGTCCTCGACCGCGAACCGCAGCGCACCCGACAGCACGTTCACGATCTTGCGCACCGTCGCCGGCGCGCCGGGCAGCGCCGAGGCCCACTCCTGCACGCGGAGCCGCGCGAGGTTGCCGATCGGGATGGTGCCGAGTTCGGGGACGATGTGCTTCTCGATGATGTTCTCGACGCGGCTGCGGGTCGTCGCCCGCAGATCGCCGCGCGCCGCCAGCCAGGTCTGGAGCCAGTCGGCCACGGTCACCCGCGCCAGCGACGGGTCGAGGTAGCGGCCCTGGGCGATGTCGACCTCCGTGGTCGCCAAGAACAGCTCTGCCGCCTTCTTCGTGGTGAACCCGCGCTTCTGCGTCTGCTTCTTGTCGGGCCGCCGGTACAGCGCCCGATAGCGGCGGCCCTTGGCCGTCTCGTAGGACTCGATGCTTCCCATGTCCGCCCCGTCCTACTGCCGCAGCCCGGCAAGGCGCTCGACGTCGACGCGGCGGTAGACGCGCTTGTGCTGGGTGAGCCGAATCGGCTCCACCGGGGCACGGCCGTCCAGGGCGAGGGTGCGAAGGGTCGTGCGGTGGATGCCGAGCAGCGCGGCCGTCTCCTCCTCGGAGTAGAACAGCGGCGTCGGCCCGGTTCGCACGGCGGCCTCGGCATCCTCGCCCATCGCGACCTCCTTCCGACGCAACACTCACTGAGATAATCGCTAGTGTCTCAGATTAGACCACAAAACAGGGATAACGGCAAGTACCTTAGATAACTCCCAGACTCGCTACACTCGGGATATGCCCGCATCACCTCGACGCCCCGGCGATCAGTCCTACGACGGCCTGATCATCTCGGCCGATCTGCCCGACGGTTGGTACCTGCCGTCCCGGTTTCCCGGTGAGCGGGACGACGACGCGAGCGAGCAGATCGACGCGATCCTGGGCTACAACGACCAGGCGGTGACCGAAGGCCAGCGGCAGGCGCAACTCGACTCGGAGGCGAACGAGACGATCGACGGGCGCTGGCGCTACATCGAACACACCGCCACGGCGACCCGCGTGCTGATCCGCCTCCAGCGGCAGACCTTCGCCGTCCCGGAGGAGGTCCGGATCACCGGCGTCATCTACCTGCCGTGGCGACCGGGCGACCCGATCACCAGCCAACTCTTGCGCGAGTTGCCGACGGCGAGGATCGAGGCGGCGATCAACAAGCGGCTGTTCGCCATGACACGCACCGAGACGATCACCGGCGGCAAGATCGTCCTGCCCTCCGGCCGCAAGGTATCCGAGCGCGACCTACTCAAGCCGTTGGGCGATCCGAAGCGGACCCCGGACTTCTACGAACTGGTCGCTCTCCAGCACGGCCGGCTGGCCGGCCAGGGTGACCCAAACCCCTCGGCGACGATAGCCGAGATCAGCGGCGTTCCGCTCAAGACCGTGCAGGGTTGGGTCACCCGAGCCCGCGCCCGTGGGCTGCTCCCTCCCGGACGACAGGGCAGAGCCGGATAGCCATCGCCTCGTGGGTGGCCAGCGCATCCGGTTCGAGACTGTGCGCCTATCGGATGGGGCCGAGAGATGTGCTCCTGTCGGGCGCGCGGTGTGCTTAGGCTCGCGCGACGCGCACGATTCCGACGATGACCATGACGAGCCCGGCGATGCCGACGAGGATTCCGGCGACGGTGAGCCAGAGGAAGGGGCCGAAGAGCCCTGCCAGATCGAACGCGGGCGCGGTGACGACCGGGACGGTGGTGTCGCACGCGATGGTGTAGTCGCCCGCAGCGGTCGGGGTGATGCTGGCGAAGGACTCGTAGGTGGTGCCGTTCACAAGGGTGTTCAGGGCGCTGGCCGGTTCGAACACGACGGCTGCTTCGGCATCGGGCGCGGTGGCGGTGCAGTCCTCGTGGCTGATCTGCCCGAGCTGGGGCACGGGGGCGACGAGATAGACCTTCTTCCCGGCATCGAGCGCGATGGTCGCCTCGGGCCGCACGTCGGCGGCGCTTCCGGCGACGCTGAGACTGGTGGGGATCATGGAGAGGGTTCCGGCGATGACGCCGAGGACGGGGCCGGCGAGGACGAGCACCGCGCCGAGGACGAGAAGCACGATGCTTCCGGTGCGGGACCGGCGAGCGGGTGCGGTAGTGGTCATGGTGAGATTCCTTCCGGTTCAGTAGTCGGTGCGGTGTGGACGGTGAAGGGCGCGCGCGGACACCCGTGCTGGATCGGTCCTCAGTTGGCCTCGGTGTCGCCGCGGTGGGCGATGCCTGTGGCGAGTCCGTAGCCGATCGGGATGAACATGGCGAAGGGGGCCAGCAGCGGCGTGAAGAGCGCGACCCAGGGGGCGAAGAACGCCAGGACGCAGGTAAGTACGCCCACGCCGATGAACGGCCACACGAGCTTGCGAGCGGAGCGGCGGAACCCCTCGCGGTAGCCGTCGATGAACCCGCGGGTGCTCGCGGGGAAGAACGACCGCTGTTCGTCGGTCAGCGGCGCGAACTTGCCCAGGTAGTTGCCGAGCACGATCAGCAGCAGGCCCAGGCAGAATGCGAGCACGCCGATCCCGAGCGTGAGCCCGATGTCCGCGGCGAGAGACAGCCCCAGGGCGTGCAGCCCGACGAACGTGACCGAGACGCCGATCAGCGACATCGTGGAGGCCCACCTGTTGGTCTGATCCGTCTTCCACAGCGGGACGCTCGCCGCGCTCGCCACCCGCCGGCGGATCGGCTGGGCCACCAGCACGATCACGGTCAGGAGTGTCAGCAGGGCGGGCATGAACACCGCGAACGGCCAGCCGGGTACGACGAGCGTGGAGCCGTCACGCTGGGTCGCTCCCACACCTTCGGCCAGCAGCGGCCACGCCCACACGCTCGCGGCGACCATGAGCAGCACCGACACCAGCGCGACGGCCCCGCCCAGCCACGGCACGCTCCCGCGTCCCGCCGATTCTTGCGTGCTCATGATCGTTCTCCCTTCTCGTCCCCGCCGGTTCCGAGGTTCAGCATGGTCAGGAACGAGGTCAGCGCGTCCTCCACGACGGTCGTGTTCACCCGGTAGCGGATGCTCGTGCCCCGACGCTCGCCGGCGATCAGGTCGGCGTTTTTGAGGATGTTCAGGTGTCCCGAGAGCGTCGGCGCGGGAACGCCCAACCGCTCGGCCAGCTCCCCGGCCAGCAGTGACTCGTTCTCGCGCAGCACCCGCAGGATGTCCCGTCGCGTCGGATGCGCGAGAGCGTGGAACACACCATCGCCAGCCATCACTCATTCCTTATTTCGGTAAATACCAAAATAGCAGGCTGCATTCGGTTCTGGCAAGACTCCGGCACAAACGTCTCTATCCGCCGACCCCAGCCTCAGCTCGCGGTGACGACGCACAGCCCACACCCGCTCTTTCAGCGTGCGGGGTCGTGCCGGCTGCCGCAAGCCGCTCGCTGCGCTCGGGCATTGCGGCCTCCGTCCCGACCCCGCAAACCGCAGGGAGCGGGTCCGGGCGAGGGGGTCCACGGTAGGATGAGACAAGACGAAGCGGAGGTGACCTGATGAGCGTGACGGTCCCCGGAACCATCCCGGCCGAGTCCCTGCGCGCCTGGTACGACGAGCGGCACGTCGATGACGTGGTGCTGTACGACATCACCGCACAGACCGCCACGAGCCTGTCGGCCGTCCTGATCGAACGCCAGCTCGCCGCCACGGACGAGGCCGAGCGCGAGCATTGGGCCGCGCGGGTCCGCCTGGTCGACCAGCAGCAGGCCGCCCTGAACCCCGATGACCGCGCCGGCCTGATCGCGCAGCAGCAGGCATGGCTGGACGAGGCGCACGTCCTTACCGGGCAGGACGAAGCCCGGATCGCGTGACCGAGCCGGAAGCCGCGTCCGAAGCGCGGCTGCGGCAGGTGTTCGACCTCGCCGTGCGCGCGGCGATCTTCCCGCCCATCCCGACCGGCGCACCGTTGCTGGTGCTCCTGGGCGGGCAGCCGGCGGCGGGCAAGACCCGCGCGCAGGCCGCGATCCGCGCCGAGCACCCCGAACTCGTCTCGATCACCGGCGACGACCTGCGCCGCTACCATCCCGGCTACCGGAGCCTGGTCGCTGACGACCCGCTGAGGATGCCCGCGGCGACCGCGCCCACCTCGGCAGGGCTGATCCGCCTCGCCCTCGACCACGCGATCGAGCACCGCTACCCGGTGCTGCTGGAGGGCACCTTCCGCGACCCGGCGATGGTCACCGGCACCGCAACCCGGTTCGCCGAGGCCGGCTACCGGGTCGAGGTCGTCACCGTCGCCACGCCCGCGCCGGTGTCGCGGCTGGCCGCCGAGCAACGCTTCCTCGCCGCGAAGAACCCACTGTCGGCCCGCTGGACCCCACCCGAGGCGCACGAGACAGCCCTGGCCGGATCGCCCGAGGTCGTCGCCGCCCTCGAAGCCCTCCCCACGATCGGCCGTGTCCGCGTCTACTCCCGCGACCGACTCCTCTACGACAACGACCGGACCCCGGACGGCACCTGGCGGCACGAGCCGGCCGCCGCCGAGACGCTGCGCGCCGAGCAGACCCGACCGCTGGATGCAGCTGAGGCCGTCGAATGGCTCGCCCGCTACCTGGCCGCGTTCGACGCGGCGCGCGCCCGGCCCGGCTATCTCGGCCCAGCCACGGCTCCCGGCTACCGGCGCTTGCAGGACGACGCGGCCCGCATGATCGAGGTCGCCGCCGATCATCCGAGCGCCGACGCGACGGCGCTGGCCGACGAGCAACGGCGCCGCCAGGTGACCCTCGACACGCTCGCCCCGCCGCCGCGACAGGGCATCCTCCGAAGCCTGCGCGACCGCGCGACCCGAATCCGACCCTTCCGGCCGGCCTCTACCGATCCGCCGCGCCATGACCCGCCCGCCCTGGGGCGCTGAGGTCGGCGTCACGCCTTGTCGTGGTGGCGGTGCGAGCGCGTCAGGCCGCGGGGATCAGTCGGGCGCGATCAGCGACCGTGCGTAGCCGGTAGTCCACGTCGGACGACCCCTCGATCGTCACCCACAGGTCGCCCATTGCGCAGTAGGCTGCTGAACCCTGCGGTCCCCGGAATGCGGCCCCTTCATGGTCGAGGCCGTTGATGCGGATTGTGGTGGGCGCCCAACTCAGGCCCCGTAGGTCGTCACGCGCCTGATCGAAGGCATTGCGGATCGCCTCGGGTGATGCGGACGCGCCAATGAGTTCGCCCAGGTCGCGGCCGCTAAGTTCGTTCAGCAGCCGCTCCCGCATCCGTTCCTCGTTCCCGGCCTGGTCCGCGACGGTCGTGACCGAGACGACCGGCGTGAGGTCAGGCGCATCGCAGAAGCCGACGCTGACGTGCGTGATCTTGCCCGAGGAACCGCCCCAGCCGGCGAGTCGCACGGTGCCCGACCAGGACTCGAGCTCGAACAGCGGCAGCTCAGAGGCCAGCAGCCGCGCGTGCTGTTCACGACGGCGCTCCTCGAACACCCGCTGTGGGTTAGTTGCGGACAGGATCGCCGCGCGTACACTCCCGGTTCGGATTCGGGGAGGCCACCAGATCGAGGTGAACGCCACCAGCCACGCGACGACCAGCAACACGACGGGCGGCAGCCACCACCAGAGGCCGAGCGTGAGCTGCACGACGACACCGATCGCGAGGCCGATGCCGGCGACGACGAGATACAGCAGCGGCGACGGGATGATCCGGCGATGGCGGGCCAGCGCGCGCCAAGCCCGCCAGGGCACGGCCCAGGGCCGTGGTTTGGACGCCTCCAGGTAGGTGGCCCCGCCGCGAATCGTGTTGCCGTACTTCAGCCAACGCCACGCGCGCGCTCGGCGCGAAGATGCGCCGAGCGACGTGTACGTGTTCATGAAGCCAGTCTACGAACCGCGCCCAGCCGTCTACCCCGTCGTCCTCACCTTCGTGCTCGCCTTCGCACTCACCGTCCATCTGATCCGCTCTCCGACCACGCAGCCGCCTACCTCTCTCGACTTCACAGGATTCTCCAGCCCAACAGGAATGCACGGATGCTACCGTAGGTAGTTGCAAGAATCTTAGATGAGAGTGAGGCGGCCATGAAGGGCGGTGTGATCCCGTTCCGGGGCACCGGCGCGGCCGCGCTGCGCTATCTGGAGTCCGACCGCTCCCGCGCTGACGACTACTACCTGGAGGGCGGCACGGCGATCGCGGAGTTCGCCGTGGTCGACGGCACGGGGACCGTGATCGGGGAGGGCGCGCTGAACCCGGAGGAGTACGCCGCCTGGGTGGACTGGATCAACCCGCTCACCGGCGAGTCGATGGGAAAGCCCCGGCAGGCGGGCGAGGGCAGGCAGGGCAGCCCGCGGTTCCTGGAGATGGTGGTGAACGCGCCGAAGTCCCTGTCGATCGCGGCCGCCCTGCACCCGGAGGTGTCGGCGGCGTTGGATGTGGCGCAGCAGGACGCGGTGGCCGAGATCCGGCGCTGGCTCGGGGAGCACAGCGTCACCCGGATCGGCCCACGCGGGCGCCAGGAGGTGGTGCCGGTCCAGCAGCTCGAAACCGTCTCCATCGTGCATCACACCTCGCGCGCCGGTGACCCGCACCGGCACGTCCACTTCCAGATCGGCGCCCGCGTGTGGGCGGCTGGCGGCTGGCGCGGTCTGGACACGGCGGCGCTGTTCCGGCAGCAGGGCGCGATCCGCGCGCTCGGAACGGCCGTCATCGCTGCGCACCCGCACCTCGCGGCCGTGCTCGACGCGCACGGCCTCACGCTCGATCCGGTGACTGGGGAGGTTGCGGAGCTGGAGCCCTACAACGCGCTCATGTCGAAGCGGTCGGCGCAGGTGCAGCGCAACCTCGACCGCTTCCGCGCGGAATGGGAGGCGGCGCATCCCGGCGAGGAGCCCGGCCCGGTCGTGCGTGGCCGGCTGGAGGCGATGGCCTGGGATCACGAGCGGCCGGCCAAGAAGCCGGCCACCCTCAAGGACGAGGCGGCCTGGCGCATCGAGCTCGACGCGGCCGGCTACATGCCGGACCTCCCGAGGGTGCGCCGGCGCGCGCCGGTGGCGCTGGACGACCTGAGCGTGCAACAGGTCGCATCGCGGGCGCTGGACCGTTGCGCGGCCGCTGCATCGACGTGGACGGTGCATGACGTTCAGGAGCACGTCACGCGCATCATCACCGAGGCCGGCGTGCGTGCAACCCCGGAGGCGCTGCGCGACATCGTTGCGATCACGACCCGACTGGCCGTGGAGGATTGCCTGTCCGTGCTGCCGCCCGACAGTGTGCAGCCTGAGCACGTCGCGCACCTCACGACGCTGCACGTCGTCG
Organism: Compostimonas suwonensis; assembly: GCF_002797855.1. Classification (GTDB taxonomy): domain Bacteria; phylum Actinomycetota; class Actinomycetes; order Actinomycetales; family Microbacteriaceae; genus Compostimonas; species Compostimonas suwonensis. The sequence goes on along the minus strand of NZ_PGFB01000002.1, from coordinate 629,878 downwards.
CGGTCGAGACGAACCTGCGCGACCGGCTGACCGCCCGCGCAACCCCCGGCGCGCGCCAGGTGCCTGACATGGCGCACCTGGCGGACGCGGCGGGGCTGGACCCGGAGCAGGCGCAGGCCGCCGCCGCGGTCGCCGGGACCGATCCGCTCGTGGTGGTCGAGGGCGCGGCTGGCGCGGGCAAGACCACCATGCTCGGCGCGGCGATCGAAGCGGCCACCGGCCAGCGCCGCGCGACCCGCGTGGTGACGCCGACGAAGAAGGCGGCAGACGTGGCCGCGCAGGAACTCGGCGTGCCGACCGACAGCGTGGCGAAGCTCGTCCACGAGCACGGCTGGCGATGGAACCGCGACGGCGTATGGACCCGCCTGGCCGTGGGCGACTCGGACCCGGAGACGGGCGCGAGCTACACCGGCCCCTCGGCGGCCGCGCAGCTCGTCCGGGGCGAGCGGATCGTGGTCGATGAGGCGGGGATGCTCGACCAGGACACCGCCCTCGCGCTGCTGACGGTTGCGGACGAGCACGGCGCAACCCTCGCGCTCGTGGGCGACCGGGCGCAGCTCCCCGCCGTCGGTCGCGGCGGTGTGCTCGACATGGCGGCGCAACTTGCAGGACGCACCTACGACATGACGACCGTGCATCGCTTCGCGGACCCGGAGTACGCGGAGCTGACCGTGCAGATGCGTCGCGGTGAGCATCCGGCGCTGCTGTTCGACCGGCTGCACGCCCTCGGGCTCGTGGTGCTGCACGAGGACTCCGAGGCGGTGCGGGAGGCGATCGCCCGCGACGCGCGTGACGGCGACGCGATCACCACGGCGACCAACGACGAGGCGCGCGAGCTGAACGAGCGCATCCGAGAGACGCGCGTGTGTGCCGGCCTGGTCGACGACGCCCGCACAGCCTCGGGTAGTGACGGTCTGAGCATCGGCGCGGGTGACGTGATCCAGACCCGCCAGAACGACTCCGATGTGCAAGTGGCGAACCGTCAGACCTGGACCGTGCAAGCGGTCGGGCAGGACGGGACCGTGTGGGCGAAGGAGAACGGCACCGGCCGGAAGCGGCAGCGCACCGTGCGCCTGCTGCCCGAGTACGTCGCCGAGCACACGCACCTCGCCTACGCCTCGACCGCCTACGGCGTGCAGGGCGCGACCGTGCCCGGCTCGCACACGGTCCTGTCCGACGCGCTCGACGCCTCGGGCGTCTACGTCGGCATGACCCGCGGCCAGGAGACGAACCGGCTCCACGTCGTCGCCGCCGACGTGGAGAATGCACGGGAGCAGTTCGTGGCCGCGCTCGAGCGCGACCGCGCCGACCGCGGCCTGGTCGCCGCGACCCAGGCCGCACGCGAAGCCGTCGCCGGACTCGCCGCCGATGGGCCGGTGCGCCTCGTGAACGCCGAGCGCGCCCGACTCGCCCAGCGGATCGAGCGCGCCGACCGCGAGGCGAGCAAGTGGGAGCAGGTCGTCGCAGCCCTCACCAGGCAGCGCGAGGCGCACCGGGCCGAGTCCGACGAACAGCGGGAGGTTGCCGCCGCCGCGGACGCCCGAGCAGCCGAGGTGCGCGCCGAGGCCGCGGCCCCGCTGATCGAGCAGGCCACCATCGACGGCACCGCCTACCTCACCGGCCGAGAGCGCATGTGGGAGGCACAGACCGCGCACGGCCGGGCCGGGCGGCTGCGGAGGCGCACTGCCGGCCGCGCGGCGACGGAGGCCGCGGACACGCACCGCGCGACGGAGGACGCGGTGCGGCGACGCTGGGGCGGCCTACCAACCGGCGCGGGCGGCCTGGAGCCGTGGGCCGAGAGGGTCGCCGGGGCTCAGGCCGACGCCGACCCGCGCGTGACCGAGACACGGCAGGAGGCGGAGCAGGCCCACCGCGAGCAGAGCCGCCTCGCCGAGCGGCACCTGCGGGAGTCGACTGGCCTGCGCCGGAAGGTGCTCGGGTCCGCGGCCCCGAGCGCCGCGATCACCCGCGCGAGCGGGTGGCGCGCTCGGGCGGAGCAGGCACGGCTCGACCTCGCGCAGATCGAGGCGCTGCCCGTCACCGAGGCCGCACAGTACGTCCGCGACCTCGCCGCCCGAGCCGAGGCCGAGCGCGTCCAAGCCGCACGCGAGAAGCGCGCCGCCCAGCTCGGCCGCTACCGGCCGTCCACCGACCACGGCAGGACCGGGCCGGAGCGCGACGCCCCGAGCCTCTGACCCCGCAGCGGGCGGGGTCCGTCAGCGGCGGGTGAATCCCTCGTCGTGCCAGTACGCGGCCTGCGCCGCGGTGCGCCGCAGGATCGCGTCGGCGGAGTGCGGCGCCGGCCACAGCATCAGCTCGTAGGAGTCGGGCGCGGGATGCTCGGCATCGGCGTTGGACTGCGCGTGGCCGACGTCCATGCCCCTCGCGTTCCACCGCGCCCGGTAGCTGGGGGCGGGCAGATCGAAGCGCACCACCGGGTCGTCCGCCCAGCCAGCGAACCCGGCCTCGCCCGCAGGAACAAGGCTCGCCTCGACCACCTCCTCCCACTCGCCGAGGCCCGGCGCCTCGTCCCACAGGCTGACCCGCACGGGAACCCAGCCGGTGTGCGTCCCGGTGATGAGGAACAGCGCCCCGCTGACCGTCGCCCCGCACAGCCCGTTCTCCTGACCGATGAACGCGACATCTGGGATCGGCGGCTCGACCATCCCGGTCGTCAGCGTCATCTGCGCATACGACGTGAACACCAGGCCGTCAAAGAGCACACGCATGGCATCAGTATTCCCGCCGTCGTCGGCTTCTTCATGTCCTCGCGGACGCTCGACCCGGTTTCCGGCTGACGGTGTAGATGACTCGGTCGCCCGGCTCACGATGCGCCCTCCGTGGTGTGATCGGCGTGCGCCTCCTCATATGCGAGAACATCGCCCGGCTGACAGCCGAGCACCCGGCAGATCGCGTCGAGCGTGGTGAACCGCACCGCTTTGGCTCGGCCGCTCTTGAGCACGAACACGTTGGCCGGGGTGATGCCGATCGCGGCGGCGAGGTCGGCGACGCTCATCTTCTTCTTCGCCAGCTCGACATCGAGGTTGATGACGATCGGCATCACACGACCTCCGCCATGTCCTGCTCCAACTGGCTCGCCTTGCGCAGCAGCCCCTTCATCACGACCAGCAGTAGCGTCGCCCCGATGCCGCCGATGAAGGCGGCGAGCAGCATCACCATGACACCGCCCTGCATCGCGTTCGCCGCGTACAGGACGATGAAAGCGGCAGCGATCAGTCCAGTGAACGCGGCGCAGCAGCCGATCAGCACCTTCACCCACCTGAAGGCCGTGATGCTGAAGATGCTCGCACCCGCGACCATCGACAGCAGCCGCCAGACGCACAGCAGGGCGACCTGTGCGCAGACGACGAGCGCGATGCACCCAACGATCCCCGGTATCCGCAACCCCTCGAACTCCGGGTACATCCTCACCATCTCGTCGGCCATGAACGGGACGACGAACACCTGACCCGCGAGCGAGACGGCCAGGATGATGGCGATCACTACTTTCGCTCCGACTACCGCTGCCTGCTGCATCCCAGCTCCTATCGTTTTTCGATACTCAACTATCGTAAAACGATACTGTCATGGCATCCAGGGTCGCAAGGTCGCATGGATACCCCGCTGAGGACTGGATCGGATGCGGCCTACGCCTGTGGCGGCCGGCGCCTCTGCTCCTGAGCGGAGCGGAACCACCGCCACAGCGCGGGAGCGGTGGCGAGCAGGAAGATGGCGAACACGGTCTGGTTCACTACGCCGAACAGGGGGTTGCCGCCGATGCTGAAGTAGACGGTCCAGTTCACGGCGATGTCGGCGAGGATGACGACGAGGCCCAGGATGATGCCCGCTCGCTTCCGAAGCAGGAGGAGCAGCACCGTCAGCGGATCGAGGACGGTCAGCGAGAGCCAGAACACGCGCAGCGCAGGCGGGAACCCTGCGTAGGTGTCGGCTCCACCGGCGATCAGGTCGAGGACGTGGCTGGCCATGCCGATGAGGAAGCCCGCGATCCAGACGACCAGGATCACGATGCGGAGGCGATCAGCGGTCGGGCGGGCCATGCTCACAGACTAGGAGGGCCATGCGCGCCGGGCGCTAGGGTAGGAGCACGAGGGAGTCGCCGCATGGTCCGGCCTCGTGCCAGGCACGCACAGTTCGCCCTCGGACAGCCGCCTCGCGACGGCGGCAACGTGGCAACATCTTGGCAACGAACGCTGACGACAGGAACTTGTCGGACGCACTGGACACACTCGAAAACCCCGGAAACACAGGCCAGCGAGAGGCCCGCAACGCAGTTCCGCGGGAGTCGAACCCCCTCTCACGGCGGTAACGCGGGTTCCCATCCCCCTCGCATCCTGGCCGGGTGGAGCGCCGTGGCAACGCTGTTCAGATCGTCATCGGACGGCTCCCGACGCGTCATCGCGATCGTCGGCGGAACGTTCCCACCGAGGGCGGCGGGCAGGAAGAGAACTCGCACCGGCTATCCGCTCCTGGTGTCGAGGTAGGCGAGGATCGCGAGGACGCGTCGGTGGTCGTCGGCGGAGTCCGGGATCATGAGCTTCGCGAGGATGCTGCGCACGTGGCTCTCGACGGTGCGCTCGGAGAGGAAGAGTCGAGTCCCGATCGCCGCGTTCGAGCGGCCCTCGGCCATGAGCTGGAGGACGTCCAGTTCGCGCTGGGTGAGTGCGTCGAGGGCGGTGACGGCGCGGGCGGCGCCGAGCAGGCGCGCGACGACCTCCGGGTCGAGGGCGGTGCCGCCTCGGGCGACGCGCTCCAGGGACACGAGGAAGTCATCGACATCGAGCACCCGGTCCTTGAGCAGGTAGCCGAAGCCGCCGCCGGTCACGAGCTCGACAGAGCGGCGACCCTCGATGTGCTGAGAGAGCAGCAGCACCGGTGTCGGCGGATCCCACGCGCGGATCTCGAGCGCCGCGTCGATGCCTTCGGCGGCCGCGGGCATCCGGATGTCGAGCACGACGACATCCGGGCGGTGGGCCCTGGTCTGCGCGACGGCGGTCGTCGCGCTGTTCGCGCGGCCTACGATCTCGTGTCCGGCGGTGGCGAGGAGGGCGGCGAGGCCCTCGCGGAACAACGCGGAGTCCTCGCCGATGACGATCCGCAGCGCGGTCATGACGGGCATGGCAACAGGGCTTCCACGATCGTGCCGCCGGCCGGCGGCGAGGTGACGGTTAGTCGCCCGCCGATCCCCGCGACGCGGTCCTGGAGCCCCGCGAGCCCGGTGGCGGGGCGGATGTCGGCGCCGCCGCGTCCATCGTCGCCGATCTGCACGGCCAACTCGTGCGATGTCTGTCGAACGTCGACGCGGATGCGTGTCGCGTCGGCGTGCTTGAGCGCGTTGGTGATCGCCTCGCTCGCGACGTAGTAGGCGGTCGTGGCGATCTCGTCGGGAAGTTCGCCGGCGTGGACGTGCAGCTCGATGATATCGGGGCGCAGTCGTCCCAGATCGGACAGGGCGGCGACCAGCCCGTCGTCCAGGGTGCTGGGTCGGATACCGTGGGCGAGCCGACGCAGCTCGGCGACCGCGATGCTGAGCTCGGCCACCGCGGTGTCGAGCGAGGCGGTGACCGTGGGCAGGTCGCCGGCGGTGCGCTGCAGCACGCGGAGCTGCATGCCGAGGGCGACGAGGCGCTGCTGTGCGCCGTCGTGGATGTCGCGCTCCAATCGGCGGCGCTCCTCGACGCCGGCGCGGACGATCCGTTCCCGGGAAGCGGCGAGTTCGGCGGCGGCGTGTGCGAGCTCCGCGCGCATCCGCACCGCATCCATGAGCGGCGCGGCGGCGCTGCGCACGTCATCCGGGAGGCGTCCGGACCCTTCGGATGCGACGATCACGCCGATCTGCTCCCCGCGCATCCGCACCGGCGTCCCTGATCCGGGGAGCACGACCGGGATGCCGTCGACGCCGATGAGGGCGTGATCGGAGAGCCGGCGCACGGCGACGGTGAGCCGGTCGTCGTGCAGCGCTTCGCGCAGGGCTGCCTCGATCTGCTCCGGCTCTGCCGCCCCCTGGTTCACTCGGACGGCCAGCGCGCTGAGCGCTGCCCGCGCCCGCCCGCGGGCGGGATAGATGCGCTGCTCCAGCCAGCGCCGGACGAGTCGGTACAGCGGGGCGGCTGCCAGGGAGAGCACGACTGCGGCGACCAGAGCGACCGGCGGCGACCACGGCAGCAGTGCGAGGCCGGTGAGCACCGCGGCGACACTGAGCAGCGCGAGCACGAATACGCCGATGACGCCCACCGTCACCGTCGCGAGCGCGACCCGGTCGATGTCGAACCACTCCGGGCGCAGCGCCGCGATCGCGACCGCCGCCGGGATGGCCAGGTGGGTGACGAACAGTCCGACGACGACGAGGTCGGCCGTGCCGAGCAGCAGGTAGCTCACCCAGCACAGCAGCAGCGTGAGCGGGAGCGAGGCCGCGGCCACGAAGATCCACCGCAGTTGCAGCCGCTCCCGCGCATCGGCATGCCGGTAGCGCCGGACCGGGGTCAGCACCGCCGCGACAAGGAAGGCGAGGAAGCACGGCAGCAGGGCGAAGCCGGGGACATCCAGCATCCCAGACGCCTCCGGCCACGCCGACTCCGCGACGTTGACTCCGATGAACGCGACCGCGACACCGATCCCTGCCCACCAGAATCCCCACCCGGCACGCGACCGGGGCAGGCCGACCGGGGCACCGAGCAGCAGCAGACCGAGCGGCGCGTAGAGCATCATCCACAGCCCACCGAGTGGGCCGTCCGGCGAGTTCGGAACATAGCCGAGCACGGCGCCCGCGCCGGCCGCGGCGAGCAGAGCGCCGGCCGGGACGCCCGGAGCCCGCCATGCGACGAGGAATCCGAGCACGAGTGGCACGCCGCCGAGCACGATCGCGGAGCCGACACCGAGCGGCGACGGAGCGGATCCGAACAGATACAGCACGCCTGCGATGGCGAGGACCAGCCACGGCAGCGTGATCACGAGCGCTCGTCGCATGCGCTCACTCTATTCGCCGCGGCCGTCGACGGGCCTCAGTGCCAGCACCGAAGCCCGTTCCGCACCACCCCGGATGCCCGAGGACGGGGCCGCGGCGAGCATCGATACAGGTGCCGCCCGGTGCCGCGAACCGGAAGGAACCGTAGCCATGTCCGTCACCAGCCCCGTCTCGCAGACGACCGAGCCACTGCCCGGCGCCGCCGATCCTACCGCCGGCTTCCGCCGATGGGTCACCTCTGTCGCACTGCCGGCGTCGATCGCGGCGCAACTGGTCTGCAACGTCCTCTACTCGATCGCCACCGCCGGCTCGACCTACGCCGACGACGGCGGCGCGGGCACGCTGGCCCTGGCCGGCCAGCAGACGGGACTCTGGCTTGCGGCCAACTGGTTCGCGATCCTCGGCTCGCTGCTCATCATCCCCGGGGCGGTCGCAGCTCTCCGCGTGCTCCGCCCAGCGCGGCCCCGTCTCGCGCTCATCGCGGTCACCGTGTGGACGGCCGGGTATGTCTGCTACCTCGGCATCAACGCTGCGAGCTTTTACTCGGTCGGCCTCGCGCAGGCCGGCGCGACCGGCGACGACGTGCTGGCCGCCTGGGCAACCGGTGACGCACTCCGTCTCCCGCTGAACGTGTTGTTCCTGATCGGCAACATGCTCGGCACGATCCTCCTCGGCATCACTGCCCTGCTCACGAAGGGACTGCCGACGTTCGCCGGCATCGCCATCCTCGTCTGGTTCGTCTTCCACATCGTGGGGCTCGTCGTCGGCAGCGAATGGTTCGAGGTCGCCGGTGGCGCCCTCGAGGTCGCGGGCCTCTCGGTGATCGCCTCACGAGCGCTGAATCTGCCGCTGGCGCAGTGGCGGGCACGGGGATAGTCGGAGTCATCGGTCAGATGCCGTCGCCGGGCGGTGCACGATCACCGAGCAGGAGGTGAACGGCCGCTCGGGTCTCGTGCTCCGCCGCGACGCCGGGATCGTCGGGATCGTAAGCGGCGGTGCGCAGACGGCTCGTCACCGACCTCTGGATCGTGCTCAACCCCGACAAGCTGAGACACTGGAACGAGACACGCGACTGAGCCGATCAGCGGCCCTCACGGAAACGGTCCCAGAATGAACACACCCCGAGGCATCCGCGTTCGGATGACGGCACGGCCCACGGACGAGCCGCACCGCGTGTCGACGTCGCTGGAGCTGCTCTTCGACCTGACCTTCGTCGTCGCGATCGCGAGCATCACCGCCCAGCTCGCGCACGGGATCGCCTCCGGTCACGCCGGTGAGGCGCTCGTGCCGTTCCTGGAGGTCTTCTTCGCCATCTGGTGGGCCTGGATGAACTTCACCTGGTTCGCGTCGTCGTTCGACACGGATGACGTGCCCTACCGTCTCATGACGATGCTGCAGATGGGCGGTGTGCTCGTGCTCGCGGCCGGAGTGCCCGCCGCGTTCAACGACGGCGACTTCGCGGGGGTCACACTCGGCTACCTGATCATGAGGATCGGCCTCATCGCGCAGTGGCTGCGCGCGTCGTTCGAAGACGAGGGCAGCCGCCGCACGGCGAGGCGCTACGCGATCGGGATCGGCGTCGTGCAGCTGGGCTGGCTGCTGCGCCTGGGTCTCGCGCAGAGCGGGAACCTGACGGGCGAATGGCAGCTGCCGACGTTCCTGGTGCTCGCCGTCGCGGAGCTCTCCGTGCCGCTGTGGGCGGAGCGCACCGGTCACACCCAGTGGCACCCCCACCACATCGCCGAGCGCTACGGGCTCTTCACGATCATCCTGCTCGGCGAGAGCGTGCTCGCCGCGTCCACCGGGCTCGAGGGAGCCCTCGCCGGCGGGGGAGTGAGCGGCGAGCTCGTCGTCCTCGCGATCGCCGCGCTCGTGCTGCTCTTCGCGTTCTGGTGGCTGTACTTCCTCGAGCCGAGCGGCGAGGGCCTGGCGGCCCGGCCGAACCTCTCGTACCTCTGGGGGTACGGGCACTACGGCATCTTCGCCGCGCTCGCGGCGCTCGGCGCGGGCCTCGAGGTCGCGGTCGAGCAGAGCGGCCATCACATCGAGGTGTCGGCGACGGGAGTGGCGTACGCCGTCGCCATCCCGGCCGGGGTGTTCCTCGTGCTGCTCTGGGCGGTGCACGCGCCCATCGTGACGAAGCTCGTGATCCGCCCCGTGGTCATCCTCGCCGCGGCCGTCGTGACCCTGCTGCTTCCCCTCGCCGCCGAGCCGCTCGGCATCGCGACCTCCGTCGCCGGGATGGCCGTCGTGGCCGCCCTCGTCGTCACGATCACGATCATCGAGAAGACCCGTCACGCGGCAGCGCCCTCGACCCGGGCCTGAACGCGCGGCGGGTGGGGCTCAGGCCCTCGGCGTCCACCCCGAGGGCAGCGGCCCGTCGACGGCGGCGCGCTCGAGGTCGGCCTGCGCCGACCAGCCCTGCGCGGCATCCGGGGTCTCGAAGCCGCCGCGGGCGACACGGAAGCCGACGTCGTCGTGGTGCATGCGCGGGGCGCCGCCGCGACGTGTCGAGGCCCGCACGCTCCACGACTCGTCGGCGAAGCCTCCGCCGCGGAAGACGCGGTAGTCGTCGTAGCGCGCCGGGTCGAGCAGATCCCAGCACCACTCCCAGACGTTGCCGAGCGTGTCGAAGAGGCCGTTGAGGTTCGGCAGCTTGCCGCCCACGTTCTGCGGCGCGGTCACGCCGTCGGCGCTCGTCCAGGCGACCTCGGCGAGCGGGCCGTAGTGCGCGCCCGTCGACCCCGCGCGGCAGGCGTGCTCCCACTCGGCCTCCGTGGGCAGCCGGTAGCCGTCGGCGTCGACATGCCAGGTGACCTCCTCGCCGTCGAGGGTGTAGACGGGGTCGAGCCCCTCCCACTCCGAGGCGGCGTTGCAGAAGCGTATGGCGCGCAGCCAGCTGACCTCGGTCGCCGGGCGCCGCGGGTGCGTTGCCGATTCGCCGAGGAGCTCGGCCAGCTGCTCCTGCGTGACGGCGAAGACCCCCATCTCGAACGGCTCGAGCTCGACGCTCCAGCGCCGCTTGCGACGCGCGTCGTGGAGGGCGACGGTGCCGGCCTCGATCCGCGCCATCTCGATGTCCATGATCGAGCCGGTGCGCGGCTCAGCGCGGGGCGTCGAGGGCGAAGCGGGCGTGGGGCACGTGGCGGTCGAGCTCCGCCCAGAGATCGTCGGGGATGACCGCGGTCGCGTGGGCCACGGTCTCGTCGAGGCGGTCGGCGGATGTCGCGCCCACGACCGTGCTGTGGATCCGCGGGTCGCGCATGCTGAACTGCAGGGCCGCAGCGCCGAGCGACACACCGGCCTCCGCGCAGATCGCGCTCATCGCCTCGATCGCCGCGGTCACCTCGGGGCGGGCCGGCCCGTAGCCGTAGCGCCCGGCGAAGCGCGGGTCTCCCGTGAGCACGCCGGCGCCGTAGGGCGCGGCGTTGTCGATGCCCATGCCGCGCTGCGAGGCGCTGTCGAGCAGCGCGTTCGCCGAGCGGTCGACGAGCGTGTAGCGGTTGTGCGTGATGAGGGTGTCGAAGGCGTCGGTCTCGACGAAGCGCTTGAGCATGTCGACCGGACCGCCCGAGATGCCCACGAAGCGGGCGAGGCCGCGTGCCTTCATCTCGAGCAGGGCCTCCATGGGGCCGCCGGGTGCAGCGGCTGTCTCGAAGCCGATGACCTCGGGGTCGTGCAGGAAGAGCACGTCGAAGCTGCTGCGGCCGAGCCGTTCGAGCGACTGCTCGAGCGAGCGCCACATCTGCTGGGCGCTGAAGTCTCCCGTCGCGATGTCGCGGTCGAGCTTCGTCTGCAGCACGACGCCCTCGGGCAGGCCGCCGCGGCGCGCGATCGCAGCCCCGATGAGGGCCTCCGACTCCGAGCCGCCGTACATGTTGGAGGTGTCGAGGTAGTTGGTGGGCAGATCGCCGTCGAAGAAGGCGTCGGCGAGGGCGCCGATCCGCTCGTCGCGTGCCTCCGGGGTCTCACCGGAGCGCAGCGGGCCCCAGCTCGAGGTGCCCAGGCACAGCGGGGTCACGGCGAGCCCCGTCGAGCCGAAGGGGCGCGTGGTCAGGAGGGCGGAGGCATCCCGCTCATCGGGTTTCGAGGTCATGGCTCAGCTGGCCCGGAAGGATCCGTCGACCGTGATCGTCGCGATCGCGGTGTCGCAGCCGTCGTCGTACGACAGGGGGACGGCCACCAGCATCGAGTCGAGGAACCACCGGGTGTCGGGGTACCGGGTATCGACCGTGTCGAAGACGAGATCCGTGGGAACGGCGACCCTGCCTTCCTCGTCTTCGGCGGAGAACTCCATCGTGTAGTCGCTCGTGGAGAAGGTCACGACGGCGCCGACGGGTTCGGAGTCGTCGTCGTGGGCGATCAGGATCGAGACCGAGACCTGCGCGGCCGGGTGCGGGTCGAGGGCCGCGGCGAGCAGCTCGGAGACCGTGGCGGAGTCGTCGACGCTCCAGGAGGCATCGGTCTCGCTGCTCGATCCCCACCCGTCGGTGTCGGCCGGCACGTCTGAGAACACGATGCTCGGCTCGCAGGTGGGCGTGGGCGTCGGGGTGGGAGTGGCCGCCGGAGCCGGAGTGGTCGTGGTCACCGGTGACGCGGCGGGAGACGGCGACGACGAGCAGGTCGTGAGGTCGGCCGCCTGCACGGGCTGCGCGCCCGTTCCGACGAGCGTGAGGCCGAGCAGGAGCGGCACGACGGCGAAGGCCGACCAGCGCGCCTTCTTGTTCGCGATCGCGAGGCCGATGATGCCCGCTGCCAGGAGCACTGCGGCGATCACCATAAAGGGGAGAAAGTCGTCGGTACCGGTTGCTGCCAGACAATCGACCATGGGCCTGTCGTTCCTGTTCGTCGTGGACGCCATCGCCGATTTCCGGGCCCGGGGGACGGCCCGCATGCGTGACGTCCACCCACCATAGTGGATGCCGTAGCGCCGCGGCGCGGAATCGCCGGGGTGGGGAGAAGGGGTCTTGTGAGGGGGCGACGGGTGCGAAAAGCTGGAGCAGGAGAGGACGAGGGATGAGCGAATCACAGCCCCGCACCCAACCCGGCACAGAACCGGGAACGCGCACCCGGATCGACACCGAGGTGTGCGTCGTCGGCGGAGGCCCGGCGGGGATCATGCTCGGCACGCTGCTCGCACGGGCGGGCATCGAGGTCGTCGTGCTCGAGAAGCACGCCGACTTCCTGCGCGACTTCCGCGGCGACACGATCCACCCGTCCACGCTGGCCCTGCTCGGTCAGCTCGGCCTCCGGGAGGAGTTCCTCGAGCTGCCGCACAACGAGGTCGCCTCCCTCGACCTCGTGGCCAGCGGCATCCGCGTGCACCCGGTCGACTTCCGCCGGCTGCCCCCTCCCGACGACTTCCTCACCTTCATGCCGCAGTGGGACTTCCTCGACTTCCTGAGCAGGAAGGCCACCGCCCACCCGACGTTCCGGCTGCTGATGTCGACCGCCGCGAGCGGCCTGCTGCGCGACGGCGAGAGCGGCCGGGTGCTCGGAGTGCAGGCCGCGGGGCCGGAGGGCGAGATCGACGTGCACGCGACGCTCACGGTCGCCGCCGACGGCCGGGCCTCGACGATCCGCGACGCGGCGGGCTACGTTCCCACCGATTTCGGCATCGGCATCGACGTGCTCTGGTTCGACCTGCCGCGGCCGCAGAAGACGCCGCCCCCGACGATCGCGTACCTCGACGCCAACGCGATGGTGCTCACGATCGACAGGCGCGACTACTACCAGGCGGGGATGGTCATCCCGAAAGGCGGGTTCGGCGAGCTGCAGGCGGCGGGGCTCGACGCCTTCCGCGAGACGCTCGCGACGACCGCGCGGTTCCTGCGCCCCGTCGTCGGCTCGATCGAGAGCTGGGATCAGGTCAAGCTGCTCACGGTTCAGGTGAGCCGCCTCGAGACCTGGCACGAGCCGGGCCTGCTGTTCATCGGCGACTCCGCCCACGCGATGTCGCCCGCGTTCGGGGTGGGCGTGAACTACGCGATCCAGGATGCCGTCGCCACCGCCAATCGCGTCGTGCCCGCTCTGCGCGCAGCGGCGCTCACCGATGCCGACCTCGCGGCCGTGCAGCGCCGCAGGCTGCCGCCGGTGCGCGTTATGCAGGCCATCCAGCTCAAGCTGCACGAGGTCATCGCCCGGCCGGGCGGGGGAGCGATCCTCTCGAACCCGCCCACACGGGCGCAGCGAGCGGCGCTGCGCCTGGGCCTGCCGATCGTGCGGAGGATCATGCCCCGGCTGCTCGGCAGGGGTGTGCGACCCGAGAGCATCTCCGCGGAGGTGCTCGCCCCGCCGGCATCCTGATCGTCGCCGGGCGAACGACCGGGCGACCGCCGGCGGGTGCGGCTCCCGTTCAGCGGGGCGCGGGCTCCTGCCGGACATCGGGCTCGGGGACCACCACGGGAACGCCGTCGTGCACCTCGTGCTTCGCGACCCGGTGGTACGACATCCGGTCGATGAAGGCGAGCGCGACGGCCGACAGGATGAACACGCAGTGGATGATGACCTGCCAGAGCACACCCTCGCTCGTGTAGGTCTGGTCGGTGAGGTTCTCGGCGCGCGGCGAGTTGAGGTCGCCGATCTCGATGAAGGTCTTGAGCAGGTGGATCGAGGAGATGCCGATGATCGCCATGGCCAGCTTGACCTTGAGCACGTTGGCGTTGACGTGCGAGAGCCACTCCGGCTGATCCGGGTGCCCGTCGATTTTGATGCGCGAGACGAAGGTCTCGTAGCCGCCGATGATCACCATGATGAGCAGGTTGGCGATCATCACGACGTCGATGAGGCCGAGCACGGCGAGCATGATGGCGGTCTCGTTGATGTGGGTGATGTCGCGCATCACCTCCTCGGCGAGATGCCAGAGCTCGACCATGAAGACGACCACGTAGATCAGCTGGGCCACGATGAGGCCCAGATAGAGGGGCGCCTGCAGCCATCGGCTGAAGAAGATGAGGTAGCCGATGCCGTTGGCCCAGGCGGAGGGCGGGCGGCGCACGGGCGGTGTGGGCTGGATCTGGGTCACGGAGGCTCCTGGCATAGCTCGTCGGGGGCACGTTCTCTATAGGATTGTATGCGTTCGTCTTGAACGCCGATCGCGAGCGGAGACCCCATGGTGGCAACGGACCACAGTGTGATGACTCTGCCCACCGGCGTCGTCTCCCTCGCCGTCGGCGCGGCCACCGACATCGGCACCGTGCGCCGCGTCAACGAAGACAGCTTCGTCGCGGCGGCACCCGTCTTCCTCGTCGCCGACGGCATGGGCGGTCATGCGCGCGGCGACCGCGCGAGCCAGGCCGTCGCCCGCGTGTTCACGGAGTCGATCGGGCGCGGGGGCCCCACGACCGTCGAGGCGGTCTTCTCCGCCATCCGCGCGGCCAACCTCGCCGTGCGCGACGACTCGGCGCAGGATGCCGCGGAGGTCGGGCTCTCGGGAACGACGCTCACCGGCGTGGCCCTCGTGCACACGGCCGACGGCGGCGCCAACTGGCTCGTCTTCAACATCGGCGACTCGCGGGTCTACGCCTGGGACGGCCGCGCGGTGCGGCAGATCACCGTCGACCACTCGGTCGTGCAAGAGATGGTCGACGCGGGCATGATCACCGCGGAAGACGCCGAACGCCACCCCGAGCGCAACGTCATCACCCGCGCGATCGGCGCGAACGACCTCGTCGAGCCCGACGTCTGGCTGATGCCGGCGATCGGGCGGCAGGTCTTCGTGATCTGCTCGGACGGCCTCACGAAAGAGCTGAGCGATCTCGAGATCGCCCAGGTGCTCGCCGACACGGCGCAGGACGGCGACGGCTCCGTCGACGCGAGCGCCGAGCGGCTCGTGCAGCAGGCGGTCGCCCACGGCGGCCGTGACAACGTGACGGCGGTCGTGCTCGACGCGCGGATGCCGCAGGACGACGAGCCCGAGGCGTCCGCGTCGCCCGCGGGGGCCGCCGATCTCGACGACACCCAGCCGCGTCGGTGACGGGGGATCCCGCGACAGCGGTGCTACCCTGGGTAGGTGCTACCCGGTCGGCTTCTCCTTCTTAACTGCCGCGACGAGTCCTGATTCCCTAGGCCTCCCTCGTCGCGGCGTCTGTCGTTGGCTGACCACCTGTTATCTCGAGGAGCAAGCACCCGCATGAACAACGCATCGTCGTCGAGCGTCGAACCGCGCACCCTGGCCCAGAAGGTCTGGGACGACCATCTGGTCAGCAAAGGTGAAGACGGCACGCCCGACCTCATCTACATCGACCTCCACCTCGTGCACGAGGTGACGAGCCCCCAGGCCTTCGACGGCCTGCGGCTGGCCGGCCGCCCCGTGCGCCGGCCCGATCTGACGATCGCGACGGAAGACCACAACACGCCGACCCTCGCGATCGACAAGCCGATCGCCGATCTCACGAGCCGCACGCAGATCCAGACCCTGCGCAACAACGCCGAGGAGTTCGGCGTACGGCTGCACTCGCTCGGCGACATCGAGCAGGGCATCGTGCACGTCGTCGGCCCGCAGCTGGGCCTGACGATGCCCGGCATCACCGTCGTCTGCGGCGACTCGCACACCTCGACGCACGGGGCATTCGGGGCGATGGCCTTCGGCATCGGCACGAGCGAGGTCGAGCACGTGCTGGCCACGCAGACCCTGCCGCTCAAGCCCTTCAAGACCATGGCCATCACCGTGAACGGCACTCTGCGCGAGGGCGTGACGGCGAAAGACATCATCCTCGCCGTCATCGCCGAGATCGGCACGGGCGGCGGGCAGGGCTACGTGCTCGAATACCGCGGCTCCGCCATCCGCGCGCTCTCGATGGAGGGCCGCATGACGATCTGCAACATGTCGATCGAGGCGGGTGCGCGAGCAGGCATGGTCGCGCCCGACCAGACGACCTACGACTACCTCAAGGGCCGCCCCCACGCGCCGGAGGGCGCCGACTGGGATGCGGCTGTCGCCTACTGGGACACGCTCGCGACCGACGAGGGCGCCGAGTACGACGCCGAGGTCGTCCTCGACGCCGACACCCTCGAGCCCTTCGTCACCTGGGGCACCAATCCCGGTCAGGGCGTCTCGCTCAACGACTCCGTGCCCGACCCGGCCGCGATCGACGACCTCAACGAGCGCTCCTCGGCCGAACGGGCCCTCGAGTACATGGCGCTCGAAGCGGGCACGCGTATGAAGGACATCCGGGTGGACGCCGTGTTCATGGGCTCGTGCACGAACAGCCGCATCGAAGACCTGCGCGCCTTCGCCTCCGTCATCAAGGGCAAGAAGAAGGCCGACCACGTTCGCGTTATGGTCGTGCCGGGCTCGGCCCGTGTGCGCATCGAGGCCGAGGCCGAGGGCATCGACAAGATCGTCGAGGAGTTCGGTGCCGAGTGGCGTTTCGCCGGCTGCTCGATGTGCCTCGGCATGAACCCCGACCAGCTCGCGCCGGGGGAGCGCTGCGCCTCGACGAGCAATCGCAACTTCGAGGGCAGGCAGGGCAAGGGCGGGCGCACGCACCTCGTGTCCCCGCTCGTCGCGGCGGCCACGGCGATCCGCGGCACGCTGTCGAGCCCGAGCGACATCGCCGAGGGCGCAGGCTCCGCGGCATCCGAACCGATCGAGCGCGAGGTGAGTGCGTAATGGACAAGGTCTCCGTCATCACAGGGGTCGCGGCCCCGCTCAAGCGCTCGAACGTCGACACCGACCAGATCATCCCCGCGGTGTTCCTCAAGCGCGTCACGAAGACGGGCTTCGACGACGCGCTGTTCTACGCCTGGCGGCAGGACCCCGACTTCGTGCTCAACCAGGACGCCTATCAGGGCGCGAAGATCCTCGTCGCAGGCCCCGACTTCGGCACCGGATCGAGCCGTGAGCACGCGGTCTGGGCTCTGCGCGACTTCGGCATCGCCGTCGTCGTGAGCGCGCGCTTCGGCGACATCTTCCGGGGCAACTCGGGCAAGCAGGGCCTGCTCGCCGCGCAGGTCTCCGAAGACGACGTGGAGCGCATCTGGGCGCTCATGGACGAGCAGCCGGGAATAGAGGCGACCGTCGATCTGGTTGCTCGTACTGTCAGCGTGGCGGGCCTCACAGTTCCTTTCGAGATCGATGATTACACTAGGTGGCGTCTGCTCGAAGGTCTGGACGACATAGGCCTGACATTGCGTAATGAGGCGCTGATCACAGAATTCGAAACCCGCCGCGAGAGCTGGCGGCCCAAGACATTGCCGGTGAAATAGTGAACACACTCCTCCAAGACGCGATCGAGGCGGGAGCCCGCGTGGGCTTGACGGGCGACACCCTGGTCATCAACGGCGGCTCTCCGCTCGAAGGCCGGTTGGAGATCCGCGGGGCGAAGAACCTCGTCACGAAGGCGATGGTCGCATCGCTTCTGGGCGAGACCCCGAGCGTTCTGCACAACGTTCCCGACATCAGCGACGTGCGCGTCGTGCGCTCGCTCCTGGAGATCCACGGCGTCAAGGTGACCGACGGCGACGAGCCGTTCACCCTGCGCCTCGACCCGAGCGGCGTCGAGTCGGCGCACATGGAGGAGATCGACGCTCACGCGGGCTCCTCGCGCATCCCGATCCTCTTCTGCGGGCCGCTCCTGCACCGCCTGGGCGCCGCGTTCATCCCCGACCTGGGTGGATGCCGCATCGGCGACCGCCCGATCGACTTCCACCTCGACGCCCTGCGCAAGTTCGGTGCCGTCGTCGAGAAGCTGCCGCAGGGCATCAAGCTCTCCGCCCCGAACGGCCTGCACGGCACGCAGGTTCACCTGCCCTACCCGAGCGTGGGAGCGACCGAGCAGGTGCTGCTCACGGCCGTTCTGGCCGACGGCGTGACCGAGCTCAAGGGCGCCGCGATCGAGCCCGAGATCATGGATCTCATCGCCGTGCTGCAGAAGATGGGCGCGATCATCTCCTACGAGCCCAACCGCGTCATCCTCATCGAGGGCGTCGACCGGCTGCAGGGTTACGAGCACCAGGCCATCTTCGACCGCAACGAGGCCGCCAGCTGGGCCTCCGCGGCTCTCGCGACCGATGGCGACATCTTCGTCGGCGGCGCGAAGCAGCAAGACATGATGACCTTCCTCAACATCTTCCGCAAGGCGGGTGGAGGCTTCGACATCAAGGAGGACGGCATCCGGTTCTACCGCGCCGGCGAGCTCCAGCCCGTCGTCGTCGAGACCGACGTGCACCCCGGCTTCATGACCGATTGGCAGCAGCCGCTCATCGTCGCGCTCACCCAGGCGACGGGCGAGTCGATCGTGCACGAGACCGTCTACGAGAATCGCTTCGGCTTCACCGACGCGCTCAACACGATGGGCGCGAACATCGTCGTGCACCCCAACGGGCTGCAGGGCTACCCGCGTCGCGTGCCGCGCCGCAACCTCGAGCAGGCCGCCGTCATCACGGGCCCGACGCCGCTGCACGGCGCCGACATCGAGGTGCCCGACCTGCGCGGCGGCTTCAGTCACCTGATCGCCGCGCTCACCGCCGAGGGGACCTCGCGGGTGAGCAACGTGGGCATCATCAGCCGCGGGTACGAGAACTTCATCACCAAGCTCGAGCTTCTGGGAGCCGACTTCGTTCTCGAAGCATAATAGCTCTGTGCCCGACAACAGCTCTGTGCCTGACAACAGCTCCGCGCCCGACGCGCCCGACGCGTCCTCCGCGAGCCCTGCGAAACCGGTGAGGGTCCGCTCCGAGCGGGCGCGACCCTCGATCTTCTGGGTTCTGGCGACGCTCGTCGTGCCGATCCTGAACCTCGGGGTCAAGTACCGCTTCCACGGCAGGAAGCTGCCCGCCCAGGGGGCGTTCGTGCTCGCGCCGAACCACTACAGCGAGATCGACCCCGTGATCGTGGGGGCGGCCGTGTGGAAGCTCGGGCGGCTCCCGAGGTTCATGGCGAAGGCGAGCCTCTTCCGCATCCCCGTCGTCGGCGCCGCACTGCGGGCGTCCGGGCAGATCCCGGTCGAACGCGCCGGCAGCTCCCGCGGAAACGAGCCGGTCAAGGTCGCCGAGCAGCTCGTCGAGCGCGGCGGGATGGTCATCGTCTATCCCGAGGGCTCCCTCACCCGCGATCCCGAGCTGTGGCCCATGCGCGGCAAGACGGGGGCCGTGCGAGTCGCTCTCGAGCGCGGCATTCCGGTGATCCCCGCCGCCCATTGGGGCACGCAGCACGTCATGGCCCGCTATTCGAAGAAGATCAGCCTCTTCCCCCGCAAGACCATCGACATCGCGATCGGTGATCCCGTCGACCTCTCGGCGTTCGAGGGCAAGCCGCTCGACTCGGCGACCCTCACGGCCGCGACTGCCGTCGTCATGGACGCGATCACGGTGCTGCTCGAAGGCCTGCGCGGCGAGGAGGCCCCCGCTGAGCGATGGAACCCGTCGGCGCACAATCAGGAGGAGACGGGGCGTTTTGAGCCGTAACGCGAAACCAGTCCGGCGCGTCGCCGTGCTCGGCGCCGGGAGCTGGGGAACGACCTTCGCCAAGATCCTCGCCGACGGCGGCTCCGAGGTGACCCTCTGGGCGCGACGCCCCGAGCTCGCCCGCGAGATCACCGAGGTCAAGCGCAACAGCGACTACCTTCCGGGCATCAACCTGCCCAAGACCCTGCGCGCCAGCTCGAGCCTCGCCGAGGTGATGGATGGCGCGGAGCAGGTGTACCTCTCGATCCCGAGCCAGTCGCTGCGCGAGAACCTGCTCGCCATCGAGCCCCATCTACGGCCGGGGGCCATCGTCGTCTCGCTCATGAAGGGTGTCGAGAAGGGCACCGGCCTGCGGATGAGCGAGGTTCTCGCCCAGGAGCTGCCGATCGCCCCGGAGCTCATCGCCGTGGCGTCCGGCCCCAACCTGGCCCTCGAGATCGCCAAGGAGCAGCCGACGGCCGCCGTCGTCTCCTCGGTGAGCCTCGAGACGGCGCAGGCCGTCGCCCTCGCGGCGACGAACCGCTACTTCCGCTCCTTCGTGAACACCGACGTCATCGGCACCGAGTTCGGCGGGGTGCTCAAGAACCTCATCGCCGTCGCGATCGGCATCGTCGACGGCGTCGGCTACGGCGAGAACACCAAGGCGTCGATCATCACGCGCGGGCTCGTCGAGATGACGGACTTCGCGGTCGCCCACGGCGCGCAGCCCGAGACCCTCTCGGGCCTGGCCGGCCTCGGCGACCTCATCGCGACCTGCCAGTCGCCACTCTCGCGCAACAACACCGCGGGCCGCCTGCTCGGGCAGGGCTACAGCTTCGGCGACGTGATCTCGAAGATGCAGCAGACGGCCGAGGGGCTCGCATCGGTCGCGCCCGTGCTCGAGCTCGCCCGCGCCCGCGGTGTGGACATGCCCATCGTCGCGCAGGTGAGTCAGGTTCTTGCCGGTACCCTCAACCCCAGGGACATTGCCCCCCACCTGACGACAGACTCGGACGAGCCCCAGGGCGAGAGGAATATCGATGACGGACAAGCTGGTAGTGGTGGTGCTCTTCGGAGGTCGCTCAAGCGAGCATTCGATCAGTTGCGCCACGGCCGGCGGGGTCCTTCAGGCGATTGACCGCGAGCGCTACGAGGTGATCCCGGTCGGGATCACCCGCGACGGCGCCTTCGTGCTCGAAGAGGACGACTCGGCGAAGTTCGCCCTGAACCCGGATGCCATGCCCGCAGTCGTCGACAACGGCACCCGCGTGCACTGGCCCGAGAGCACGCAGACCCGCGAGCTGACCGTGGCGAGCGCCGGTTCGACCCGTTCGCTCGGCCCCGTCGACGTCGTATTCCCGATTCTGCATGGACCGTTCGGCGAGGACGGCACGATCCAGGGGCTGCTCGAGCTCGTAGGCCTTCCCTACGTCGGCGCCGGAGTGCTCGCCTCGGCCCTCGGCATGGACAAGCACTTCACGAAGACCGTTCTGCAGCAGGCGGGGCTGCCGGTCGCGCCCTGGCACACCGTGAGCGCGCTGTCGTGGCAACGCGACCCCGCGACGGCGCGCGAGGCCGCCGCGCAGCTGGGCCTTCCCCTCTTCGTGAAGCCCGCACGCGCGGGCTCGAGCGTGGGCGTGAGCAAGGTCTCGAGCCTCGACGAGCTTGACGCGGCCATGGCCACGGCGCTGGCCGAGGACTCCAAGGTGCTCATCGAGGCCGGCATGGTCGGCCGCGAGCTCGAGTGCGCGGTGCTCGGCGCCCGCCCCGGCGAGGCCCCGAGGGTGTCCGTCGCCGGCGAGATCGTGATCGAGGGCGACGGCTTCTATGACTTCGCCGGCAAATACCTCGACGGGCCCGGGATCGAGCTCGTCTGCCCGGCGCCGCTCGATGCCGCTCAGCTCGCCGAGATGCAGGCGCTCGCGCTGCGCGCCTTCGAGGCGATCGACGGGGCGGGGCTCGCCCGCGTGGACTTCTTCCTGACCGCCGACGGCTGGGTCATCAACGAGATCAACACGATGCCGGGCTTCACGCCCATCTCGATGTTCCCCAAGTGCTGGCTCGCCTCGGGGCTCAGCTACCCGGCGCTCATCGACGAGCTCATCGGTCTCGCGCTCTGAGCCGCGGGGGCTACTGCGCCGGGGTCGGCTCGGGGGTGTCGGCGGGCGGCGGGGCGTCGTCTGCCGCGTTCGGGTCCTCCGGGGCGTCCGTGGGCGTGTAGACGTCTTGCGCGCCCACGCAGGCGCGCTCTGCAGGGATCGAGGTCACGGCGCTCTGCAGGTCGATGAGGGCCGTGGTGCCCGAGACGACGGTGCTGTCGACGACGACCTCGACCGCCGGGTCGCGGCCGTAGGTCGTGTACCGGTAGCTGGGGGCGTCGGTGTCGTCGGCGAGCCAGTCGACGCCGTTGACGCTCAGGCACTCCGTGGTGGTCGGGCCGGGTACCGCGACGCCGCAGTGCAGCAGCACGGCCGCCGGGTCGCCCCAGGCGCCCGTCGCCTGGGCGTTGGTCTCACGGGAGGGCTGGCCCGCGACGGTCTCCGGCAGCGCCACCGTCACCGAGGCGCAGGCCGGCTCGTTGGCCGCGGGCGCCGCGGTGAGCGCGACGGTCGGCGCGCAGGCGGTCAGGACGCCGGCGAGGCCTGCGACGGCGAGCAGCGACACGAGCGCGCGGCGGAGGCGGCGGGCTGACACGGGGGAGGGGGCCGGGGAACTCATCCCATTCAGGCTAGCGTTCTTGCATGACTGTGACTGACCGTCCGCCGGATGAGACGCTCGCCTCCCTCGGTGAGCTCGGCGTGCTCGCCCGTATCTTCCCGCGGCTTCCCTCCTCCCGGGAGCAGCTCCTCGGACCGGGCGACGACGCCGCCGTGCTGCGCGCGCCCGACGGCCGGTATGTCGTGACGACCGACATGATGGTGCACGGCCCGGACTTCCGGCTCGCCTGGTCGACGCCCTACGAGCTCGGCTGGAAGGCGGCCGCCACGAACCTCGCGGATGTCGCGGCGATGGGCGCGACGCCCACCGCTCTCGTGGTGGCCATCGCCGCCCCCCTCACGACCACGGTCGAGGCCCTCGAGCAGGTCGCCGACGGACTGCGCGAGGCCTGCGAGGCGCTCGCCCCCGGCTGCGGCGTCGTGGGCGGCGACCTCTCGGTCTCGGAGACCCTCACCTTCGCGGTCACGGCGTTCGGCGACCTGGGCGGCCGCGATCCGGTGACCCGTTCGGGAGCGCGGCCCGGCGACGTCGTGGCGGTCGCCGGCGAGCTCGGCTCGGCGGCGCTGGGGCTGAGCCTGCTCTTCACCCGGGCGGTGGACGGCTCGGGAATCCCGAACGCCGATCTCGCCGCGGGGTTGAGGGCGAGTCATCCGGAGCTCCTCATCGCGCAGCTCGCCCCGGTGCCGCCCATCCCGGCGGGCGTGGACGCGGCTCTCGGCGGCGCGACCGCGATGCTCGACGTCTCCGACGGCCTCAGCCTCGACGCCGCCCGCATCGCTCGCGCGAGCGGCGTCTCGATCGCCCTCGACGGCGCCGCGCTCGGGCCCCGGATCGAGCCCGCGCTGACCGGGGGCGAGGATCACGCACTGCTCGCGACCTTCCCCGCGAAATCGCCTCTGCCGACGGCGTTCCGGCCCATCGGGCGGGTCGTGGCGGGCGCGGGGATCACCGTCGACGGCGAGCCCTTCGAGCCGCGGGGCTGGGACCCCTACACCGACTGGAACGGCGGCGCCGGGTAGGTGGGTGTTGTGCCCACAAAAAAACTCAACATCGGCTTGCCTGAAAAACCACCGCGACAGGCGAAGCGCTGGACCCAGGCACCAAAAAATCCGAGGCGTTCGTCTTGTCGGATCTTTCTGGCGTTCGCGTGAACTCTCCGGATCCATGCCGGAGGAGGGATCTCATACGCGCTGTCCCATCGAAAAAAATGCTTGTCGTCCATTAATAACTGGGGCTATCTTTTAGTTGTCCAGAAATAAACAATCTAAAAACACATGTGTACACGTGTGTTTTGATGGTTAGAGCCATTTTATAGCGATATGTATTTGAGGGGAAACATGCTAGTGAAAAAGACAATCCATGCAGTGCTAACGGCGGGAGTGGTTGTTGGGGTCGTCTTGGCGGGGGCCACGGCGGCGAACGCGACCACTGAGTATCCCGAAGGCGGAACGTGGAACTATGGAGTTCACTTTGTCGGGGATCACGACGAAGTTTATTCTCACTACTACCACGGCTCGCGCACGCACAAGGCGACGGCTTGTGCCACATCGGGGTGCACTGCTACTGCTTGGAAGACATCAGGTTCGTGGGCGGAAGCTGACCGTAACGCCGGTCTCTGGGGCAACACCGCCTACTACGACGTGCAATAACAGGTCGTAGTGGGAGAAATGATCTGCTGGGGCCGCGTCGGGCCGATCCTGGTACGCGGCGAGAAATTGTCCGCGGGGCCTCAGCACGATCATGTTGTCGGCGAATTCTTTGGCATGGCTTTGTTTCGCTGCGCGAAACAGACGAAGATCTGACTCAGGGGGATGGGTGAACGTATTTCGGGGAAGTCAAAAGGTCGCGATCACGCTGACGGGGATGCTTGCCGCAGTGGCCCTGTGCGGGTGCGCGCAAACGGGGAACGATGACGCGGACACGGGCTTCGAAGGGCCGTGGGCGGCCGAATTCCAAGCGAATTTCCAGGCAGCGAAATCGGATTTTGTGCGCGACGTGCTCCGAGATGGCACGATCACCGACCAAGAGTTCTCGGAGATGTCTGAGCAATTCACCTCCTGTCTTGCGGGCTCTGGAATCACATTCGCAGGTTTTAATGACGACGGCTCCTACGACACCTCCTTTGCCCCGGGTGCAGTCACTCCAGATCAGGCACATGATCGGATGAACTCGTGTTCGGCCGAGACGGGAGAGGACTTGATCGGCTCTTTGTATTCATGGCTTCAGCGCAACCCCGAACGGCTCGACGAGCCCACCATCATGGCCAGCTGTCTGGTGCAGGCGGGGGTCGTGGACGCCGGCTACACGGCTAAGGACTACGCGAAGGACGTACCGACCGAGGCGTTCCCCTTCATAGACGTGAAGAAGGGAGCCGACGCGCTTGTGACGTGTGAGGCCGACCCGCTTGGACTGCTCAGCACTCACTGAGTTGCTCGAAGCGAGACGCGTCACGGCGATGAGGAATGAGCAATGAGTAAACGCAGGTCGTTAGCCACGATCGGTCTCGCGGTCATCGGCGTGGTCACCGTTGCGGCGTGTGGCGCGGCGATCGTCGCCGTCGCCGTCGCTCCCACCATGCCCGGCACTCTACAACCCAGCCGCTCAGCGGAAAGCGTCGAGGTCACTGAACAGGAGTTCGTTGATGAGCGCACCGTCGACGTCGAGCTCGTGCGCGACCCGGGAATCTCCCTCTCTGTTCCGTTGACGGGGAGGATCACACGGTTCGGCTGCAGACCTGGGGCGAGCATCGCATCCGGAGGATCGTTCGTCTCTGTCGACGGACGACCACTTCTCACGCTCGCGACATCGATGCCGCTGTGGCGTGACCTCTCGATCGGAGACGAAGGCGATGATGTCAAGGCGCTTCAGACGGAACTTGCACGACTCGGTTACGCCGTCACTGCAGATGGGGATTTCGGATCAGCCTCCCTCGCGGCTGTGAAAGCGTTGTTCACGTCCATCGGCGACGCGGCATTCGATGAACCCGGACTGCCTGTCTCCAGGGTCATGTGGGCACCAACTACGACTACCGTCATCTCGACCTGCATCGGATCGCTCGGCTCCTCTGTGAGCAGCGGTGACGCACTCGGCACAGTTCAGGGCATCGTGTCGAGTGCGGGCATCACGAATCTCCCCTCGGACCTTCTGTCAGGCGCGAGAGTACTGGAGGTCGATGGCCAGGTCACGAGTGTGAACGACGATGGGACAGTGACGGATCCGGGTGCGCTCGATCTCCTCTCCGGCATGCGCGGTACCACAGGAGCGGCCCGGGACGACGGAGACGGTGGCGCCGAGCAAGAACCGAACCAGCTCGCCGCCACGTTCGTTTTGCAGACACCGGTCTTAGTGGCGGCGCTTCCGCCGAGCTCGATCTACGGTGTGGAGGGGTCCGAGGGCTGCGTACGCGGGGATGCAGTCGGAGTTCCCGTACGCATCGTCGGCTCCCAACTGGGGCAATCGTTCGTTCTCTTCGAAGGTCATGTTCCGAAGCGGGTCGATGTCGTTCCCACGGGAGTACCGGCGTGTCGGTAGTGCTCTCGGGTGTTGGGCATCGATTCGACGCTCAGCCATGGTTGTTTCGTGGACTTTCCGTCAGTCTCGAAACCGGGCATGTCTACGCGCTGACAGGCCCGTCGGGTTCCGGGAAGAGTACCTTGCTCAGCATTCTTGCCGGTTGGACGGCCGCCGCGGAGGGAGCAGTGCACGGCAGCGAGACCATGAGGGTCGGTTGGGTCTTCCAGAATCCGCACGGAGTGCCTGGTCGAACCGCATCCGATCATGTCGCGCTGCCGTTTCTGGCCCAAGGGCTATCGCGCGAGGCGGCGGATGACAAGGCCGCAGAACTGTTGGAACGATTCGGGCTCTCACCTGTGGCGTTTCGCGCATTCCGTGAGCTTTCAGGCGGGGAGGCGCAGCGCCTTATGCTGGCGCGCGGGATGGCAGCGAAACCAGACGTGCTTCTTGTCGATGAGCCGACCGCTCAGCTTGATCGTGCAACTGCGAGCACGATCGATGCCGCCATCGCGGCGATGGCGAGTGCTGACGTCATCGTGGTCGTCGCCACTCATGATGCTCGCACCCGTGCGGCGTGCACGGATGAGATCGCCCTCGACGATTACCGTTCGGATGTGGCGATCGGATGAGCGGCCGGATGAAGGTGACCTCTCTGCTCCGTGAAACTTGTCGAAACATCCTCTCAGGCACCACTCGGACAGCGCTGTTCGCCGGTGTTTTTGGACTGATTGCACTGGCCTTGCTCGTTGCCGATGTGACCTCAGTCCGACAGATTGTCGCGAGCGCAGACCGCTTCCAGAGTTCGGGTGCGTCGGTCATGACGATCGTTGCGGAGGGGCGCATCGATGGAACAGTGTGCGAGAGCTTCAACCACACGGCTGGTGTTCGCTCTGCCGGAGCGATTCGTGACCCGGGCGCTCAACTCCGTGTGGCCGCACTGCCGGGCAACCCCCTACCGTTGAGAGAAGTCTCTCCGAGCTTTCCCGCGATCCTGACTCACAAAAAGGTTCCAAGCGGAGGACTTTTTCTTGAGGTCGATGCTGCGAAGACGCTGGGACTGCGTATTGGCTCGACACTTGTCTCGACCTCCGGAGCAGCGCCCATCGCGGGGATCTACGCCTACCCGGCGGACGGGAGGAGACAGGGCCTGGGGTACGCAGCCTTGGAGGTGGCGACAGATCACAGAGCGTTCGACGAGTGCTGGATCGATGGTTGGCCACAGCTGTCGAATGCGGCCACGCTGCTGCTGACAGCGGTGATTCCGAGTAACGACGCGAGCGAGAAGGGCAAGCCGCTGCTCGGGCAACTCAATCCGACTCTCGGAACCACGTTCGACGGCGCCCAACGCTTCAGCGACAGAGTCTCACGCCTCGCGGCACCGGTTGGAGCTCTCGCAGGCTTGGCTCTGGGGTATGTCTCGGTTCGACTGCGGCGAATCGAACTCGCTTCTGCCCTTCATAGTGGTGTCGGCCGAATCGACATGTGCATCATGATCACGCTGGAGGCAGCGAGTTGGATTGTGCCGGTCGTTGTGGTCGGGTTCGCCGTCTCGGCATCGCTCGCTGTCGACAGCGCGCCGGAGGATTGGGGGCGTGTGCTTCTCATCGGTGTCCGTATTCCGGTGCTGGCTGCCGCCGCAAGTTTCACAGGTGCCGGACTGGCGCTCGCGATGACGCGCGAGCGTCACCTCTTCCGGTACTTCAAAGATCGATAGCGGTCGCCACACTCACGGCGATACTCGAGCTTCGGTGCTCAGACACCGTCATCTCCGGAGCCGGCGATCGGGCCGAGCCACCACAGGGTGGTCTCGCCGTAGTCCTTGCGGCGGTCGAGCTCGAGCCCCGCGGGCAGCCCGGGCCGGGGGGAGCGCGAGCTCCGCTCGACGACGACGATCGCGTGCGGCGCGAGCCGCGGCACGAGCGCCTCGAGGTTGTGCAGCAGCTCCGCCTCGCCGAGCTCGTAGGGCGGGTCGATGAACACGAGGTCGAACTCGGCCCCGCTCGCGCCCAGGAAGGCTTGCACGGGCGAGCTCGTGACCTCGACGGCGAGCTCGGAGCCCGGGGGGCGCGCCGAGAGGATCGCCGCCGTGTTGCGGCGGCACACCTCGGCCGCCGCGCGGCTCTTCTCGACGAGTGTCACGGTCGCGGCGCCGCGGCTCGCGGCCTCGAGCCCGAGCGCCCCCGAGCCGGCGTAGAGGTCGAGCACATGGGCGCCGCGCACGGCGTCGCGGGCGTCGACCGCCGAGAAGACGGCCTCGCGCACGCGGTCGCTCGTGGGTCGCGTGCCGACCCGCGGCACGGTGAGCGTCAGGGAGCCGGCGAACCCGGCAATGATCCTCGTCATCGCCATCGAGCCTAAGGGATGACATTAGGCGCAGGCCGCCGGGGTCGGAGGCCGCCCGTAGACTCGTACGCATGCCTGGGTCGCCGCTCGATACGAAGCTGCAGGGTGTGCTCGGCGGCCGCACGGCATCGGCCTTCGAACGCGCCCTGGGCGTCGTGACCGTCGGCGAGCTGCTCAGCCACTACCCCCGTCGGTACGCGAAGCGCGGTGAGCTCACCGCGCTCACGCAGCTGCCGGTCGACGAGAACGTCACGATCGTCGCCGAGGTGCTCGAGGTGCGCGAACGGCCCATGCGGGCGAAACGCGGCTCGATCCTCGAGGTCAGGATCTCCGACGGCAAGGGCGTGCTGACCCTCACCTTCTTCAACCAGGCCTGGCGGGCCAAAGACCTGCGGCCGGGTGTGCGGGGCATCTTCGCGGGCAAGGTCTCCGACTACCGCGGCTCGCTTCAGCTCGCGCACCCCGACTACGAGCTCTTCGACGCGGCGGATGCCGGGGCCGCGACCGACCCGCAGGCCGCGAAGCGCTGGGCCGAGACCCCCATCCCGATCTATCCGGCGACCGCGACGGTCGCGAGCTGGCAGCTGCAGAAGGCCATGGAGCTCGTGCTCGACGGGCTCGGCCTCACCGCGGAGTCGGTGGCGGCGGGGGCCGGGAAGGCGGGCGGGCTCGACGAGATCGTGCCCGATCCGATTCCCCGCGACATCCGGGCGCAGAAGAGACTGCTCGACTACGGCACGGCCCTCGAGTGGGTGCACAGGCCCTCCGACGACCGCGAGTGGCGCAGCGCCCGCGACACCCTGAGGTTCCACGAGGCCTTCCTGCTGCAGGCCGCCCTCCTGCAGCAGCGGGCGCGGGCCCGCACCCAGGCGGGCACCCCTCGCGTTCCCGTGCCCGGCGGGTACCTCGAGCGCTTCGACGCCGCCCTGCCCTTCGAGCTGACCGACGACCAGAAGCGCGTCGGCGCCGAGATCGCGCTCGACCTCGCCGCGAGCGAGCCGATGAACCGGCTGGTTCAGGGCGAGGTCGGCTCGGGCAAGACCCTCGTCGCCCTGCGCGCGATGCTCGCGACGGCCGACTCCGGCGGCCAGTCGGCCCTGCTCGCGCCCACCGAGGTGCTCGCGGCCCAGCACCTGCGCTCGATCGCGGCGGCCCTCGGCCCCGATCTGTCGGCCGAACTCATGCCCACCCTCCTCACGGGGCAGCTGCCCGCCGCCGACCGCAAGAAGGCGCTCCTGCGCACCGTCTCGGGGCAGGCGCGCATCGTCATCGGCACCCACGCCCTCCTCGGCGAGACCGTGACCTTCTTCGACCTCGGCCTCGTCGTCGTCGACGAGCAGCACCGCTTCGGCGTCGACCAGCGGGAGGCCCTGCGGTTGAAGGGGGCGACTCCTCCGCACGTGCTCGTGCTCACGGCCACCCCCATCCCGCGCACGGTCGCCATGACGGTCTTCGGCGACCTCGACGTGAGCACGATCGAGCAGCTTCCGGCCGGCCGCCAGGGCATCGAGTCGTTCGTCGTGCCGCTCGTCGACCACCCGGGCTGGAGCACCCGCGTCTGGGAGCGCACCGCCGAGGAGCTCGCCCTCGGCCGCCAGGCCTTCGTCGTCTGCCCGGCGATCGACGCGGGGGTGCCCGAGCTCGACGGAGAGGAGGAGCCGGGTGAGGGGGATGACGCGAAGCCCGTCGCCGCGGCATCCGTCGTCGCCGTGCTCGCCGAGCTGCGAGCCCACCCGCTGCTGCAGACCGCGACGATCGAGCCCCTGCACGGCCGCATGACGAGCGAGCAGAAAGACGCGACGATGCGCGCCTTCGCGGCGGGCGAGATCGACGTGCTCGTCGCGACGACCGTCATCGAGGTGGGCGTCGACGTTCCGAACGCCTCGACGATGGTCGTGATGGATGCCGACCGCTTCGGCGTCTCGCAGCTGCACCAGCTTCGCGGCAGGGTCGGCCGTGGCGGGGTTCCGGGCCTGTGCCTGCTCGTGACCCGCGCGGAGGCCGGCTCTCTCGCCCGGCAGCGCGTCGACGCCGTCGCCGCGACCGTCAACGGCTTCGACCTCGCCCAGATCGACCTCGAGCTGCGGCAGGAGGGCGACGTGCTGGGCAGCCGCCAGTCGGGTGGTCGCTCCTCCCTGCGCTTCCTGCGGGTGGCCCACGACGGCGAGCTCATCACCGAGGCCCGTGCCCTGGCCGATCGCGTGGTGAGCGCCGATCCGGAGCTCGGCGACGCTCCCGCGCTGCGCGACGCGCTCGCTCGCCGCCTCGACGAGAGCGAGCGCGATTTCCTGGCAAAAACCTGATAGTTGAGCGCCAAGCCCGTGCGCGTGAGACATTTTGGTAACGAATTGATAACCCTCGGCGGGTAGTCTGGAGACCCTATGAACAGGATCGCCGTTGTCCCTGGATCGTTCGACCCCGTCACTCTCGGGCATCTCGACGTCATCGAGCGTGCCGCGGGTCTCTTCGACGAGCTCCACGTGCTCGTCGTGCACAACCCCGACAAGTCGGCGCTGCTCCCGATAGCCCAGCGGGTCTCGCTCATCGAGCAGTCGATCGCCCAGGCGGGCTTCGGCGGCAACATCGTGGTCGCGTCGTGGAGCGTCGGCCTTCTCGTGGACTACTGCACGGATGTCGGCGCGAGCGTTCTCGTGAAGGGCATCCGCTCGCAGGTCGACGTGGCCTACGAGACCCCCATGGCGATCGTCAACCGCAACCTCGCCGGTGTGGAGACGATCTTCCTCCTCCCCGATCCGGCCAACGCGCACGTCTCCAGCTCCCTCGTGCGCCAGGTCGCCCACCTCGGCGGCGATGTGCGCCCCTACGTTCCCGCCGTGGTGGCCGATTTCCTGCAGGAATCATGAACAGCTACCCGACCCGAGTGCCCACCGACGCCTCCGTCGCCCCGAACGACGACGTGCAGGCCCTGCCGATCGAGCAGGTCAACCGCCAGGCCCGCCTCGTCATGCGCAACATCGAGTCGGTCATCGACGGCAAGCACGAGGCCGTGCGCACAGCGCTCACCGTGCTGCTCGCCGAGGGACACCTGCTCATCGAGGACGTTCCGGGCGTCGGCAAGACGATGCTCGCGAAGGCCCTCGCGAAGTCGGTCGACAGCACAGTGAGCCGCATCCAGTTCACCCCCGACCTGCTGCCCTCCGACGTCACGGGCGTCTCGGTCTACAACCAGGCGGAGCGGCGGTTCGAGTTCAAGCCCGGCGCGATCTTCGCGAACATCGTGATCGGCGACGAGATCAACCGCGCGAGCCCGAAGACGCAGTCGGCGCTACTCGAGTGCATGGAGGAGCGCCAGGTCACGGTCGACGGCTCCACCTACCCGCTGCAGACGCCGTTCACGGTCGTCGCGACGCAGAACCCGATCGAGATGGAGGGCACCTACGCCCTGCCGGAGGCCCAGCGGGATCGTTTTATGGCCCGCATCTCGATGGGCTACCCCGACGCCTCGAGCGAGCTGGAGATGCTCACGACGCGCGACACGACGAGCCCGCTCGAGCTGCTGAACCCGGTCGTCGACGGCACCGAGCTGCGCCAGATGATCCGCGCCGCGCGGGGCGTCTACGCGGCCCCCGTCGTCAAGCAGTACGCCGTCGACCTCGTGCGCGCCACGCGCGACGACCGCGACCTGCGCCTGGGGGCGAGCCCTCGCGCCACCCTTCAGCTCATGCGGGCGGCGAAGGCGCACGCCGCGCTCGACGGCCGCGAGTTCGTGCTGCCCGACGACATCGACCTGCTCGCCATCCCCGTGCTCGGGCACCGTCTCGTGCCCACGAGCCGCGCCCTCGGCCAGCACCACAACGACAGCGAGCTGCTCGTCGAAGAGGTCGTGCACAGGATCGTCGCCTCCACACCGGTTCCTCTGGGCGCGCCCGGCTGATCCGAGCCGACCATGGCCCGCAGCCGAACCCGATCGTGGCCGCGCCTCACCCTGAGGGGCTGGGGCCTGCTCGTCGTGGGCGCGATCGCGATCACCGTGGCCCTCGTGCTCCAGCGCCGCGACGTGCTCTTCGTGGGCTCGGTGCTCGTCGCCCTGCCCGCCGCAGCCTTCCTGGTCATGGCGGTGAGACCGCTCAGGATGCAGGTCTCCCGCACCTTCAGCCCGCACAGCGTGCCCGTCGGCGAGAAGACCGTGGTGGGGCTCGTGGTGCGCAACCTCGGCCGGCGGGCGCTCCCGGTCTCGACCTGGCGCGACGTCTCCGATGACGGGCTCCTGACGCCCGACGACGAGGTGCTGCCCGCCCTCGACGCGCACCGGGAGGGCGCCGTCGGGCGGGACTCCGCGACGATCCGCTATCCGCTGGTTCCCGGGCGCCGCGGCAACCACGAGGTCGGACCGCTCCTCATCACCCAGCGCGACCCCTTCGGCCTCGCTCAGACCGCCCGGTTCGCGGGCCGGCGGCACGGGCTCATCGTGACCCCGCGCATCACCCCGCTCACCGAGCGGAACCTGGGCGCGTCGAGCAGCGACGGCAGCCTCCACGAGCTGCTGCGGCACAGCAACCCGAACGCCGATGAGCTCATCGCCCGCGAGTACCGGGCGGGCGACCCCCTGCGCCGGGTGCACTGGCGAGCGACGGCGCGGCGGGGAGAGCTCATGGTGCGCCAGGAGGAGCAGCGCAGCAAGCCGGAGGCGCGGGTCATCCTCGACACCCGTCGCTCGGCCGACGAGCTCGACGGGCTCACGGGCGGTCAGGATGCCGCGAGCCGTGACTCCGCGTTCGAGCTCGCCGTCGAGCTCACCGCCTCGATCGCAGTGCACCTGCTGCGCAACGGCTTCCGCGTCGACCTCGTCGAGACCGGCGGGCGCCGCGTCGACGGCGCCCGCTCCTCGCGTTTCGAGTCGGGCGACGGCGAGCAGGCTCTCGTGCTGAAGCTCGCCGAGGTCTCGCCGGTCTCCGGAGACGACGACGCGGCCGATTTCGGCATGGGCTCGATCGGCGGCCCGCTCGGTCAGTCGGTGCCCGGCTTCGCGGTCGTCGTCGACCTCGACCCGGCCGTCGCCCGCCGTCTCGCGGCCCTGCGCTCCCAGTGCGAGCCGGCCGTCGCGTTCGTGCTGCCCACCGCCCGGCGCGAGGGTCTCGAGCTGCTCGACGAGGCCGGATGGACGTGCGTGCGCCTGTCGCGCGGTCGCGACATCCGGGCCGCGTGGGAGCTGGCCGTGGGAGGTGGCGTCGATGCCCGTCGATAGCGCGCCGACCTCGTCGCGCCCGGTGAGCCGCCCGGTGGCGGCCACGCGGAGCCGCCGCCGCGCCCGGCGCCCCGGCTACCTGCCGCTGAGTGCGACCGTGCTGCTCGCGCTCATGGTCGCCGACGCGAGCCTCGCCCCGCTGCTGAGCGGTTTCGGCTGGTGGTGGTCCATGTCGATCGCCGCCGCGATCGTGCTCTTCGGCACGGCGGCACTGCGCTGGGCGGGTGTTCCGCGTGGACTCCTGACACTCTTCACGGTCGTCATCGGCATCGTGACCCTCACCCTCTTCTTCGCTGCCGACACGGCTCTTCTCGGTCTCGTGCCGACCCCGGGAACCCTCGGACGGTTCGGCGATCTGCTGAACGGCGGCATCCAGTCGATCCAGAGCCAGTCCCTGCCCGCCGACGCGGTGACGGAGCTGAGCTTCGTGCTCACGGCCGGGGCGGTAGCGCTCGCCGTGGTGCTCGACATCGTCGTCTTCGAGCTGCGCTGGCCCGCTCTCGCGGGTGTCCCTTTGCTCATCGTGGTGACCATCCCGGGTCTCCTGGTTCCCGGCGGCGCCTCGCTCGTGCTCCTGGCGCTCACGGCCGCGGTCTACGCGGCGATCCTCTGGGTCGACGGGAGGATCCGTCGGCGCGAGGCGGCGTCTGCGGCGTCGACCTCGGGCTCGGCGGGGGCGCCCGGCGGGGCGACGGTGCGTCACGGAGCCTCGGGCCTGCCGGGTGCGCGGCCGGACGGCGGCGGCTCGACGGCCGTGTCGGTGGGCATCGCGGGCGTGGCGATCTTCGCCTCGCTCGCCTTCACCGCCGTGGCCCCCGGCTTCACCGCGGGGGGCGTCACCGCGGCCGGCAGTTCGGGGATCATCTTCAGCGAGGGCGTGTCGCCGCTCATCGACCTCGGCCAAGACCTGCGGCGCCCGGCACCCGTGACGGCCATGGCCTACACGACGGAGCCCGACGAGCGCCTCTACTTCAAGCTGCTCACCCTCGACGAGTTCGGCGGCACCACGTGGACGTCGAGCGAGCACGAGCTCGACGAGGACAACACCCCCGACGAGTTCGGCGACCCGCCCGGCCTCGGCGCCGATGTGGCGACCCGCGAGGTCTCGACCGACGTCGACATCCGCAACATGCAGAGCCCGTGGCTGCCCCTGCCGTACCCCACCGTGTCGGTCAACGGGTTGAGCGGTCGCTGGTACTGGGAGCCGCAGGGCCTCACGGCGACGAGCCCCACCGTCTCGACGCGCTACCAGAACTACACGGTCGACAGCCTCGTGGTCGATCCGACGCGTGAGCAGCTCGCAGCGGCCGGCGACAGCGTGCCCGCCGACATCGAGCGGTATCTCGAGCTTCCCGAGCTGCCCCAGACGATCACGGATGCCGCGGCCGAGGCCACGGCGGGGGCCTTCTCGAACTACGACAAGGCGCTCGCCCTCCAGCAGTACTTCCGCGGCGGCGACTTCTTCTACTCGACGGAGACCCCCGTCGAGGAGGGCTACGACGGCGACGGCATCGGGGTCATCCAGACCTTCCTCGAGCGCAAGACCGGCTACTGCGTGCACTTCGCCTCGGCGATGACGATCATGGCGCGCAGTCTCGGCATCCCGGCGCGCATCGGGCTGGGCTACCTGCCCGGCACACGAACGGGCACGACGGACGACGACCGCGCCACGTACACCGTGAGCTCGTACGACCTGCACTCCTGGCCGGAGCTGTACTTCGACGGCGTCGGCTGGGTCTCCTTCGAGCCGACGCCGGGTCGCGGCTTCGTTCCGAGCTACGCGAGGCCCGAGGCCCAGCCCTCCACGACGCCGACGCCCACGGATGCCTCGACCCCGCGCCCGAGCGACGCCTCGACGAACGCGCCCCAGCGCCCCGACGCCGGCGGCGGCATGGACGGCGGCGCGGGCGGGGAGACCGCGGCGGTCGGCCGCTCCTTCGGCTGGGCGGGGATCGGGCTCGGCGTGCTCGCACTGCTGCTGGCGCCCGCCGTGGTGCGGTCGTTGCGGCGCAGTCGCCGGTTCGCCCGCATCCGCGCGGGTTCGGGCGGTGCGTCCCTCGCCTGGATCGAGATCGGCGACACCGCTCTCGACCACGGGATACCGGTCGACCGGGGGGAGACGCCCCGGGCCTTCGCGACGAGGCTGTCGACGATCGACCCGACCGTGAACCCGGCGCTCTGGCACGTGCTCTCCGAGGTCGAGCGCGAGCGCTTCGGGGCGGCGGCGCTGCCGGGGCGCACAGACGCCGAGCGCATCGAGACGGAGCTGCGAACGGTGCTCGACCACCTCGACCGCTCGGTTCCGATGGGCCGGAGGCTGCTCGCGCGATTCGTGCCGCGCTCGCTCCTGCCCTCGGTCGCCGCCCGGCCGGGGGATCCGGCGACGACTCCCTGACGGGTGCCGGCAGACACGCCGACGGCGCCCGCCGGCCGTGGAAGGATCGGGATATGACGAGTCCACTCCAGGTCGGCTATGCCGCCATGCTCGAGCAGTTCCATCCCTCCGAGGCCGTCGCCCTCTCCGCGTACGCGGAGCAGCACGGCTTCTCGGGGGTCATGGCCGCGGATCACTTCCAGCCGTGGGTTCCCGCCCAGGGGCAGTCGTCGTTCGTGTGGAACGTGCTCACCGCGGTGGGCGAACGCACGCGGGGAGACTTCGGGCCGGGTGTGACGGCGCCGACCTTCCGCTGGCATCCCGCGATGGTCGCCCAGGCCTCCGCGACTCTCGCCGCCATGTACCCGGGCCGGCACTGGCTCGGCCTCGGCTCGGGGGAGGCCCTCAACGAGCACATCGTGGGCGGGTACTGGCCGGAGGCCCCCGAGCGCATCAACCGCATGTTCGAGGCCGTCGAGATCATCTCCAAGCTGTTCAGCGCCTCTCTCGCGGGCCGCGACGTCAAGCACTCCGGGCAGTTCTTCAAGCTGGAGTCGACCCGCCTGTGGACGATGCCGGCGGTCGCCCCCGAGATCCTCATCGCCACTGCGGGGCCGGTGACGGCGAAACGTGCCGGCCGCCACGCCGACGGCCTCATCACCGTGGGCGCCCCGCTGGAGAAGATCGGCGGCCTCTTCTCGCGTTTCGCGGAGGGCGCGCGCGAGGCGGGCAAGGATCCGTCGGCCATGCCCAAGGCCTTGCAGCTGCACCTGAGCTGGGCGCCGACCGACGAGGAGGCGATCGCGAACGCCCTGCACGAGTGGCCCAACGGCGGGATGAAGTTTCCGAAGAGCGACATCCGCTCGCCGTTCGAGCTCGAGCAGATGGCCAAGCTCGTGCGGGCGGAGGACTTCGAGGGCCGGATGGTCATCTCCTCCGACCCCGACGTGCACCGCGCGCACATCCAGTCGTTCGCCGATCTGGGCTTCGACCGCATCTACCTGCACAACGTGGGGCGCAACCAGCGCGAGTGGATCGAGGTCTTCGGCCGGGACGTGCTCCCAGCGCTGAGGCGCTGACCTGCTGAGGCGTCGAGGCGTCGGGCGTCGGGGCCGTCATCGGGTCCGCGCATTCGTGACAGGATCGAATCATGCAGTTTCGGATGACCGGGTGGCCGGTCGTATGACCCGCGACACCCGAGCCGTCGCCCAGGCCTGGGCCGTGGGCGGCATCCCCGAGATCGAGACGGGCGACGACCTGGCGGAGATCGTCGCGGCGGCGATCGACCTCGACGGCGGTCTCGCAGACGGCGACATCGTCGTCGTCACGAGCAAAATCGTGTCAAAGGCCGAGGGCCGGCTCGTGAACGCGAGTGACAGGGAGGACGCCATCACGAGCGAGACCGTGCGGGTCGTGGCGACGCGCCGTCACCCGGGCGGCGTGACGCGCATCGTCGAGAACCGGTTGGGCATCGTGGCGGCGGCGGCGGGAGTCGATGCGAGCAACACCCCGGAGGGAACCGTTCTGCTGCTGCCGGTCGATCCGGATGCCTCGGCGCGACGACTCTGCGATGCGCTCCGCGACCGCTTCGGCGTGCGTGTCGGGGTGCTCGTGACCGACACCCTCGGCCGCCCGTGGCGAACCGGCCAGACCGACGCGGCGATCGGGGCCGCCGGCATGCACGTCGTCGACGACCTCCGCGGGACCACCGACAGCCAGGGCCGGCGTCTCGACGTGACCGTCTCGGCCGTCGCCGACGAGATCGCGGCCTTCGCCGACCTCGTCAAGGGCAAGAGCGCGGGCCTTCCCCTCGCGATCGTGCGCGGCCTCGACCGCTTCGTGACCGAGGAGGTGCGGGTGCCGGGCGCCCGATCCCTCGTGCGCGCGAGCGATGAGGACATGTTCCGTCTCGGCAGCGCCGAGGCGCACGCCGCCGGCTACGCGGAAGGCCACGCGGCGGGGCTCCGTGAGCGGGTCGCGGGCGGCGATCCGGGATCGGACGAGGCGCCCGGCGTATGAGCGGCGAGCACGGTCCGCACTGGGTCGTCGTCGTGCCGGTCAAGGGCACGGACGCCTCGAAGTCGCGTCTCGACGTGGGCGCCGCCCGGCCCGAGCTCGCGCATGCCTTCGCACTCGACGCGCTGACGGCCGTGCTCGGCTCGTCGCTCGTCGACGAGGTCGTCGTCGTGGTCGCGCGGGACGCCTCCCTCGACGACCTCCGCACGCTCGGCGTGCGCGTCGTCCTCGAGGAGGAGGGCGGTGGCCTCAACGGGGCCGTGCGCACGGGCGTCGCCGTCGCCCGGCAGCGGAAGCCGCACGCGGGCGTCGCCGTGCTGCTCGGCGACCTGCCCGGGCTCACCACCGCCGAGTTCGACCGGGCGCTCGTCCAGGCCGCCGCGTACCCGCTGTCGGTCGTCCCCGACGCCGAGGGCACCGGCACGACGCTGCTGCTCGCCCGGCCCGGCGCCGAGCTCGAGCCGCGTTTCGGCGCGGGCTCCTTCGCGCGGCACCGCGACGGCGGTCACCGTCCGCTCGACGTCCCCGAGGATTCGGGGCTGCGCCGCGACGTCGACACGGCCGCCGATCTGCAACGGGCCCTCGCGCTCGGGGTCGGCGGCTACACCCTCGCCGCGTGGTCGAGCGCCGCGCCCGCGAGGGCCGCGGTCGATGCCGGGTCGCGCATCCAGAGGGGCACGGCGGAGGAGGAGACACCCGCTGCCTCGAGCGGGGGCACCGCCGCGGCATCCGTCTCGTCGACGAGCCAGGCGTCGAGCACACCGCCCGTCGCGCGTGAGCCGTAGTGCAGGCCCACCGCGAGGGCTGAGGTCTCGACGCCGATCGTGCGCAGGCACTGATCGGCCATGCCGCGCACGGCCGCCCCGCCGATGATCGGCGAGACCCCGACCACCCGGGCCGAGGTGGTCACGAGGGCATCGCGGATGCCCGGCACCCCGAGGATCGTGCCGACCGAGACGACCGGGTTCGAGGGCGGCAGGATGACGACGTCGCTCTGCGCGATCGCCTCGAGCACCCCGGGCGCCGGCGTCGCGCCCTCGACGCCCAGCTGCTCGAAGCCGCTCGCCGGCACGGACGCGCGGTAGCGCACCCACCACTCCTCGAAGTGCACGAGATCACCGCTCCGATGCTCGTCGGCGTCGGCCGCGAGACGCACGTGCGTCTCGACCGGCTGATCGCTCATCGGCAGCAGGCACGCCCCCGGCGTCCAGCGCCGGCAGAGCACCTCCGTGGCCTCGCTCAAGGTCGCGCCGCCGCGCAGCAGCTCGCTGCGCACGATGTGGGTCGCGAGATCGAGGTCGCCGAGGGTGAACCACGGCCAGCCCCTGCCGTAGGCGGCGATCTCGGCGGAGGTGCGCTTGCTCTCCTCCGGCCGCCCCCAGCCCTGGCCTTCGTCGATGCCGCCGCCGAGTGTGTACATGACCGTGTCGAGGTCGGGGCAGACGCGCAGTCCGTTCAGCCACATGTCGTCGCCCGTGTTGACCACGACGGTCACCTCGGGGCGCTCCGCCGGGTCGGGATGCCGCCGCTCGAGTTCGGCGAGCAGGCCACGGGTGAACCGCGCCCCGCCCACTCCGCCGGCCAGCACGGTGATCCTGGGCATCTGGGTGTCCTTCCTGAGGTGTTCTGTTCGTGACGAGCCCGGCGGCGCCGGTTCCGGTGCGGTCACCGCAGCGGGTCGTCGTCGGAGAGGGGTGAGAAGAGCACGACCGGGTGCCCGGTCTTCGGGTGCGGCACGACCACGGAGTCGACGCCGTAGACCCGCGAGATGAGCTCGGGGCGCAGAACCGTGTGCGGTGCTCCCTGGGCGACGAGCTCGCCGCCGTCGAGCAGGATGAGGTGATCGCAGTACGCACCCGCGAGGGTCAGGTCGTGGAGCGCGGCGAAGGTCGTGATGCCGAGGCGGCGCACACGCGAGAGCAGGGACAGCTGGGCGCTCACGTCGAGGTGGTTGGTCGGCTCGTCGAGCAGCAGCACCGAGGGCTGCTGAGCGATCGCGCGGGCGATCTGCACCCTCTGCTGCTGGCCTCCGCTCAGGGTGTGCCAGCGCCTGTCGGCGAAGGCGGCCATGCCCACGGCGTCGAGCGCGTCGAGGGCGATGCGGCGGTCGTCGTCGCCCCGGAAGTCGCCGAGGATGCCGCTGCGGTGCGGGATGCGACCGAGCAGCGCCACGTCGATCGCGCTCAGGTCGGTCGTGGGCGAGGTGTTCTGCTCGAGCAGCGCCACCCGTTGCGCGGCGCTCTTACGGTCGAGGGCGTGGATCTCCTCGTGGTCGACGAGCACCCGGCCGCTGTCGGGCGTCGTGATGCCCGCGACCACCCGCAGGAGCGTCGACTTGCCGGCGCCGTTGGGGCCGAGCAGTCCCGTGAGGGCGCCGGAGGGGATCGCCGCGCTGATCTCGCGCAGGATCCGCTGCTCGCCGATCCGGTAGCTCACATCCTCGATCGTCACGCCCACAGTGCCGCCCCCCGCCTGCGGATGAGCACGATGAAGACGGGAACGCCGATGATCGCCGTGACGATGCCGACCGGCAGCTCGCGCGGATCGAAGACCGTGCGGGCGAGGGTGTCGGCGACGACGAGGAAGGCGGCTCCGGCGATCGCGGCGAGGGGGAGCATCCTGCCGTGCTGGGGCCCCGAGAGCCCGCGCACCATGTGCGGGAGGATGAGCCCGACGAAGCCGATCGCGCCGCTCACCGAGACCATTGCGCCGGTCAGCAGGGCGACTGCTCCGAGCATCCACCACCGGGTGGCGTTCACGCGGATGCCGAGCGCCGCCGCCGAGGTGTCGCCGAACGCGAAGGCGTCGAGGCGGGTGGCCTGCAGGATGAGCGCCCCTCCCACGACGACCGCGGCGACGACCGAGATCGCGACGGTCGTCCACGAGCTTCCGGCGAGGGAGCCGAGCAGCCAGTTGAGGATCTCCCGGTAGGAGTCGCCCTTCGCCGACCAGAAGATCACGAAGGAGGTGAGCGCGGCGCACAGCTGCGCGATCGCGAGACCGGCCAGCACGGCGCGGGTGGGGGTGATCGAGCCGCCCGTGCGGGCGATGACGAGGGTCGTGACGAGGGCGAGCAGGGCTCCTGCGAAGGCCGCGACGGGCAGGGCGAAGCTGAGGCCGAGGATGATGACGGCCACGGCCCCGAGCGAGGCGCCCGACGAGAGCCCGAGCAGGTAGGGGTCGGCGAGCGGGTTGCGGGTGATGCTCTGCATCACGGCTCCGCTGAGAGCGAGTCCCGCGCCGACGGCCGCCGCCGTGAGCACGCGGGGCAGGCGCAGCTCCCAGACGATCGAGTCGGCGAGCGGCGGCACGGAGCTCGCCGGCACGAGGCCCAGATGGCTCCCGATGCTCGCCAGCACCTCGCCCACGCCCACGCTCGCCTGGCCGAAGCCGATGGCGGCGACCATGACCGCCGCGAGCACGACGACGCTCGTGATCAGCACGGCCGCGTAGCGGGAGCGGCCGGCTGCCCGTGCGGCGATCTCAGCCCTCCATCGCACGGACCTGGTCGACGACCGCCTCGACGGCGTCGACGTTGCGGATGCCCGCCTCGCCCGCGGCGAAGGGCACCGTCACGTAGCGCTTGTTCCTGACGGCGTCGAGCACCGCGGTGGCGGGGTTCGACTCGAGCATGTCGATCTTGCTCTGCGCGGTGTTCCAGGAGGCGTCGACGAGAACGATCACGTCGGGGTCGGCTTCGACGACCGACTCCCAGCCGACCGTCGTCCAGGTGTCGTGCACGTCGGCGAAGATGTTGTCGAGGCCCGCGGCGTCCATGATCATCTGCGGCGCGCCGATGCCCGCGCCCACGTAGGGGCTGTCCTCGCCGCTCGAGTACCAGAGCGCGCTCGTGCCGGCGTCGAGGGGGCCGATCGCCTCGAGCGCGGTCTTCTGCTCGGCGACGAGGGCCGTCGCCGCGTCGGTCGCGTCGAACACCGCGCCGGCCTCGTCGATCTCGTCGAAGACGTCGTCGAAGGTCAGCGGATCGGGCATGTAGCCGCTCTCCTTGCAGGCGGAGGGCGCGACGTAGCTGCCGATGCCGCGGGAGGCGAGAGAGCCGCGCTCGCCGACGCCGTCGGCCGTGAAGTTGGACTCCCAGCCGCCGAAGACGAAGTCGGGGTCGAGCTGGAGCACCGCCTCCTGGCTGGGCAGGAAGTCGCTCACGACGTCGATCGTCGAGCCCGCGTCGGCGAGCTCGTCGGGGAACGGGCTGTCGAGGAAGGCCGATCCGACGATCCTGTCGCCGAGGCCGAGCGCGAGCAGCAGCTCGGTCGTCGTCGACTTGATCGTGACGATGCGCTGCGGCGCCTTCTCGACGGTGAGCTCGGTGCCGCAGTTGTCGATCGTGACGGGGTAGCCGGCCGACACCGCGGTGGGGTCGGTCGACGGCGCGCCCGAGACGGATGCCGCGGAGCCCGAGGCGCACCCGGCGAGCAGGAGGGGCACGGCTGCCGCAGCGGCGATCGCCCCGAGGAGCTTCGTTCGGAGGGAGGGGGACGGCTTCGAGTGGAACGGCATGTGACCTCACGGGGATGTCCCGGAGCACGGGGCTCGACGGGAGACGGACGACGGTGCAGAAGGTAGACGTCTGGTGCGAATCCAGCGACCCGCCGCCCAAGTCCGAGGCTCAGCTCAACCGGCAATATCCAACCGGTGGTCGTCTGCAAGCTTACAGCCTCCGCGGCGGGAGGGCTCAGCGGGAGACGTGCCCGCCCGCTGCGACGGGGTGGGGGAGCGCGGCGGCGGAGGCGAGCGCGTGGCCGATCGTCGCGGCATCCTCGCGGATCATGCCCGCCGTCACGCGCACGTACTGGGCGCGCGGGCTCTCGGTCATGAGGAACGGCGAGCCGGCGGCGACCCGGATGCCGGCCGCCGCGAGCTGCACGAGGGTGCGGCGCTCGTCGTCGACCCGCACCCAGGCGTTGATGCCGTCGGCGGGGGCGATCGTCAGGCCGTGCGCGGCCGCGGCGAGCACGAGGGAGCGCTGCCGCGCGTAGTAGACGCGCCGGGCCTCGCCGACCTCGTCGATCGAGCGCCCCGCGGTGAGGAGGTCGTGGAGCACCTCCTGGAGGATGCGCGAGGTCCAGCCGGGGCCGAGGATCCGGCGGGCGACGATGCGGTCGACGAGCGCGGCGGGGCCGCCGAGGGCCGCGATGCGCAGATCGGGGCCGTGCGATTTGGAGAAGCTGCGCACGTGCACGGTCTGGCCGGGCAGCCAGCGGCCGAGGCTCACGTCGGGAACGATGCTGATCTCGCCGGAGTGGTCGTCTTCGACGATCACCGCCTCGCGTCCGTGACGCGAGGTTCGCACGACCCGGGCGAGCTCCTCCGCGCGGCCGGGCGTCATCGAGGCGCCGGTCGGGTTGTGGGCCCGCGGCTGCAGGATGACGGCGACGGGCGCCTGCGCGAGGGCCGCCGAGAGCGACTCGGGCGTCATGCCGTGCTCGTCGACGTCGACGGCGAGCTTCTCGGCGCCGAGCTCGTCGAGCAGATCGAAGAAGGGCGGGAAGCCGGGGTTCTCGACAGCGACCCGGTCGCCGTAGCGCACGAGCTGGCCGAGCGTGCGGGAGATGCCGTCGAGCGCTCCGTCGACGATCGTGACGGTGTCGACGGAGTAGGGCCAGCTGTCGGCGAGCAGGGCCCGGAGCTCGGGGATGACGGGCGCCTCCTGGTAGCTGTCGGTCTCCGCCCCCCGCGAGATGCGGGAGAGCGCCGGGGCGAGGGCCGGGAGCAGCTCCGGATCGGGGGTGCCGCGCGAGAGGTCGACGCGTGAGCCGTCGAGATGCCCGGCGAGCCCGATCATCCGGGGCGGCAGCCAGGCCGTCGAGCGCTGCCGCACGAAGGTGCCGCTGCGGCCGCGCGAGACGATGAGGCCGGCCCCCGAGAGCAGCTGCCAGGCGTGGCTCACGGTGGCCGGGCTGACGCCGAGCCCCGCGGCCAGATCGCGCACGGTGGGCAGCCGATCGCCGGGCGCGAGCTCGCCCGAACTGATCCCGCGGGCGATGACGGCGGCGATTCCCTGCGGCGAACGATCGGAGATCGTCGCGGCGAAGCCGTGCATAACCCTTGCCTCCTCAGCGTCGGGGCAACATGATGATTAAACGCGTGCGTCACACGGAGAAACAAGAGAGAAATGTTTACATCGAATAATAACAAAACGGGCGGCGCGGCCCGTTGCAGATCAGGCTCTCGGGTGCGGTGACGACAGTCCGGCCCCGAACGATCTTTGGAGGCTCACGGCATGACCATTGTTCGAGCGGCGATCACACAGGCGACCTGGACGGGTGACAAGGAGTCCATGATCGTCAAACACGAGGGCTTCGTCAGGGATGCCGCGGCCCAGGGCGTGCAGGTGCTCTGCTTCCAGGAGCTCTTCTAC
The DNA here is from genome assembly GCF_002797855.1 of Compostimonas suwonensis. Classification (GTDB taxonomy): domain Bacteria; phylum Actinomycetota; class Actinomycetes; order Actinomycetales; family Microbacteriaceae; genus Compostimonas; species Compostimonas suwonensis. Next base: position 585,960 of record NZ_PGFB01000002.1, on the reverse strand, counting down.
GGCCCGTACTTCGGCATAACGCAAGACGCCAAGTACTACGACTACGCCGAATCGGTGCCCGGGCCGACGGTCGAGCGCTTCCAGGCGCTCGCCGCCGAGAACAGCATGGTCATCGTGCTCCCCGTGTACGAGGAGGAGCAGCCGGGGGTGCTCTACAACACGGCGGCGGTTCTCGACGCCGACGGCAGCTACCTCGGCAAGTACCGCAAGCACCACATCCCGAACCTGCCGCAGTTCTGGGAGAAGTTCTACTTCCGGCCCGGCAACCTCGGCTACCCGGTCTTCGACACCGCGGTCGGCAAGGTCGGCGTCTACATCTGCTACGACCGCCACTTCCCCGAAGGATGGCGCGAGCTGGGCCTGAACGGAGCGCAGATCGTCTTCAACCCCTCCGCGACCAAGCCGGGGCTCTCGAACCGGCTCTGGGAGCTCGAGCAGCCCGCGGCCGCGGCCGCCAACCAGTACTTCATCGGGGCGAACAACCGCATCGGCACCGAGAGCGACGAGTTCGGCGACGAGGCCGTGACCTTCTACGGCAGCTCCTACTTCGTCGACCCGCGCGGCAACTACGTGGGGGCGGTGGCCTCGACCGACACGGAGGAGCTCGTCGTCCGCGACCTCGACCTCGACGTGCTGCGCGAGGTGCGCAACGCCTGGCAGTTCTACCGGGACCGCCGGCCCGACTCCTACACCGCGACGGTGGCCCCCTGAGAGGTCGACGGAGCGCAGCCGCAGGCTCAGGCAACGGAACAGGAAAGAGGCAGCAATGAAGACCCTCATCACCGGTGGAACCGTCGTCAACGCGACGGGGACCGCGACCGCCGACGTGCTCATCGACGGCGAGACCATCGCCGCGGTGCTCGCCCCCGGCTCGACGCTCCTCGGCTTCGACCTGGCGGCCAACGTCGACCGGGTCATCGACGCGAGCGGCAAGTACGTCATCCCGGGCGGCATCGACGCGCACACCCACATGGAGATGCCGTTCGGCGGCACCTTCGCCTCCGACACCTTCGAGACGGGAACCCGGGCGGCGGCCTGGGGTGGCACGACGAGCATCGTCGACTTCGTCGTGCAGTACGCGGGCGAGAACGTGCTCGACCAGTATCAGCTCTGGCACGAGAAGGCCGCGGGCAACTGCGCGATCGACTACGGCTTCCACCAGATCCTCTCCGACGTGCAGGACTCCTCCCTCGTCGCCATGGACGAGCTCGTCGCAGAAGGGGTCACGAGCTTCAAGCTCTTTATGGCCTACAAGGGCGTCTTCCTCTCCGACGACGGCCAGATCGTCAAGGCCATGCAGAAGGCCGCCGACAACGGCAGCATTGTGATGATGCACGCCGAGAACGGCAGCGTCATCGACCTCCTCGTGCAGCAGGCCATCGCGGCCGGCGACACGGCGCCGTACTACCACGGGATCACCCGCCCCTGGCAGACGGAGGAGGAGGCCACCCACCGCGCCATCATGCTCGCGAACCTCACCGGAGCGCCCCTCTACGTCGTGCACGTCTCGGCGAAGCAGGCCGTCGAGCAGATCGCCGCCGCTCGCGACAACGGCCAGAACGTCTTCGGCGAGACCTGCCCGCAGTACCTCTACCTCTCGCTCGAGGAGCAGCTCGGAGCGCCCGGCTTCGAGGGGGCGAAATGGGTGTGCTCGACCCCGCTGCGGTCACGGGCCGAAGGCCACCAGGACCACATGTGGCAGAGCCTGCGCACGAACGACCTGCAGATGGTCTCGACCGACCACTGCCCGTTCTGCATGAAGGGGCAGAAAGACAGGGGGATCGGCGACTTCTCGAAGATCCCCAACGGCATCGGCTCGGTCGAGCACCGTATGGACCTGCTCTACCAGGGCGTCGTCGATGGCCGGATCAGCCTCAGCCGCTGGGTCGAGGTCACCTCGACCACGCCGGCACGGATGTTCGGCATGTACGGCAAGAAGGGCGTCATCCAACCGGGCGCCGACGGCGACATCGTCGTCTACGACCCGCAGGGCCGCACGAGCATCAGCGTCGACACCCACCACATGAACATGGACTACTCGGCCTGGGAGGGCTTCCAGATCGACGGGCACGTCGACACGGTGCTCTCGCGCGGCAAGGTCATCATCGACGAGGGGCAGTACCGGGGCACGGCGGGCGACGGCCGGTTCGTCAAGCGCGGGCTCAGCCAGTACCTCGTCTGAGTCATCCGACACCCGACCATCCGCCGAGCTGAAGAACGACGAAGGAGCACCACGTGGACTTCGGAGCAGTGCTGCAGACCAACCCGCCGGCCTCGAGAACGGTCGCGCTCGCGAAGCTCGCCGAACAGCACGGCTTCAGCCATGTCTGGACGTTCGACTCGCACCTGCTCTGGCAGGAGCCCTATGTCATCTACAGCCAGATCCTCGCCGAGACCCGGCGGGTGACGGTCGGGCCCATGGTGACGAACCCGGCGACGCGCGACTGGACGGTCACGGCATCCACCTTCGCGACGCTCAACGAGATGTACGGCAACCGCACGATCTGCGGCATCGGCCGCGGCGACTCGGCCGTGCGCGTCACCAACGGCGCCCCGACGACGCTCGCGACCCTGCGCGAGTCGATCCACGTCATCCGCGAGCTCGCCAACTCGCGCGCCGTCGACTACAACGGCGCTCAGCTGCGGTTCCCGTGGAGCGTCGGCAGCTCGCTCGAGGTGTGGGTGGCCGCCTACGGCCCGCTCGCACTGAAGCTCGCGGGGGAGGTGGGCGACGGCTTCATCCTGCAGCTGGCCGACCTCGACATCGCGAGCTGGATGATCCAGCACGTGCGGGATGCCGCGGCGAACGCCGGCCGCGACCCCCTGTCGATCAGCTTCTGCGTGGCCGCGCCCATGTACATCGGCGACGACTGGGAGCACATGCGCGAGCAGTGCCGCTGGTTCGGCGGCATGGTCGGCAACCACGTGGCCGACATCGTGGGCAAGTACGGGGCGAGCTCCGAGGTGCCGAAGGCCCTCACCGACTACATCGGCGGGCGCGAGGGCTACGACTACAACGAGCACGGCCGTGCGGGCAACACCCACACGGCCTTCGTGCCCGACGAGATCGTCGACCGCTTCTGCGTGCTCGGCACGGCCGAGCAGCACATCGAGAAGCTCGAGGCCCTCAGGGCGATCGGGGTCGACCAGTTCGCCGGCTACCTGCAGCACGACAACAAGGAGGAGACGCTGCGGGTCTACGGCGAGACGGTGATCCCCGCCCTCCGCGACGCGATCGTGGCGAAGACCTGATTTTTTTCCCCCCACTCCCACTCCCCACTCAAAACGACGGAGATTCCGGCCATTTCGGCACGTTTGGGGGCGAAAAGAGGCGATTTGGCCGAAATCTCCGTCGTTTTGAGTACGGAGAGGTACAGAGAGAAGGAACCGCACATGACCGACGACAGCACCGGCGACGACCTCGACGCACTGGCCTACGAGCTCGACCGCGCCCACGTCTTCCACTCCTGGTCGGCCCAGGCGTCCCTGCATCCCATGGTCATCGCGGGCGGCGCGGGCAGCACCGTGTGGGACCACGCGGGCAACCGCTACCTCGACTTCTCGAGCCAGCTCGTGAACACCAACATCGGTCACCAGCATCCCGCCGTCGTCGCGGGCATCACCCGGCAGGCCGAGCTGCTCACGACGGTCGCGCCCGTGCACGCGAACCTCACGCGCGGCCGGGCCGCCGAACGGATCCTCGACCGCGCGGGCGAGCCCTTCAGCAAGGTCTTCTTCACCAACGGCGGCGCCGACGCCAACGAGAACGCGATCAGGATGGCGCGGCTGCACACTGGCCACGACAAGGTGCTCTCGATGTACCGCTCGTACCACGGCAACACGGGCGCAGCCGTGGTCGCGACGGGGGACTGGCGGCGGATCCCCAACGAGTACGCACGAGCCCACGTGCACTTCTTCGGCCCGTACCTCTACCGCAGCGACTTCTGGGCGCAGACGCCCGAGCAGGAGTCGGAGCGCGCCCTGCGCCACCTCGCGCGGGTCGTCGAGGCCGAGGGGCCGCAGTCGATCGCAGCCATCCTGATCGAGACGATCCCCGGCACGGCCGGTGTGCTCGTGCCACCGCCCGGCTACCTCGACGGCGTGCGGGAGCTCGCCACCCGTCACGGCATCGTGCTGATCTTCGACGAGGTCATGGCCGGGTTCGGCCGCACGGGCGAATGGTTCGCCTTCCAGGGCTTCGGGGTCGTCCCCGACCTCGTGACCTTCGCGAAGGGCGTCAACTCGGGCTACGTGCCGGCGGGCGGAGTCGTCATCCCGCCGCAGATCGCCGCGAGCTTCGATGAGCGGGTCTTCCCCGGCGGCCTCACCTATTCGGGCCATCCGCTCGCGATGGGCTCGATCGTCGCCGCCCTCGACGCCATGAGCGAGGAGGGCATCGTCGAGAACGCCGCGGAGATCGGCCGGAGCGTGCTGGGGCCGGGGCTCGAGGAGCTCGCGTCGCGGCATCCGTCGATCGGGGAGGTGCGCGGTGTCGGCGTCTTCTGGGCGCTCGAGTTCGTGTCGGATGCCGCAACCCGCGAGCCTCTGCCGGCCGCGGGCATCGGCGCGATCAAGACCGCCCTGATCGAGCGCGGGCTGCTGCCGTTCACCGCCGACAACCGGGTGCACGTCGTGCCGCCGTGCATCGTCACACCCGACGAGGTGCGCACGGCGCTCGCGATCTACGACGAGGCGCTCACCGCGCTCGACCTCTAGCCGGCCGCCTCTCCCCGCGCCGTCACGGGAGGGCGGGGATCGTCCTCTACGGTTTCGGGCGTGTAAATTCCGGCAGCTTTTGCCTGCTGCGGCGCTCATCGTCGGGACGGCGGGGCACATCCGTGCTATACAGAATTCAGTGGTATTTCACATGTCACAGAGGGCATCTCGGGGATGGGGGCACTATGGAGACAACGCTTCAGCGCACCGTCGATCTTCTTGCCGAGCGGATCGGGCGCCCTGCGGTGCTCGAAGACGGCGGTCTGAGGCTGCTCGCCTTCAGCACCCACACCGAGCCCCTCGACCCGGTGCGCGAACGCTCGATCCTGCGCCGTGAGGCCTCGGACGAGGTCAGGCGCTACCTCATGCGCTTCATCCGCAACGCCCGGCACCCCGTGCGCGTGCCGGGAGACGACGACCTCGAGCTCGAGTCGCGCCTGTGCGTCCCCGTCGTCGACGACGGGGAGCCGATCGCCTACGTGTGGTTCGTCGACCCCGACTCGGTGATCGACGCAGGCGACGCCGACTGGTGCTGCCATCAGCTGAGCGAGATCGCCGACGGCGTGCGGCGGAGCATCGCCCCCTCCGGCCTGCACTCGATGGCGCGAGCCTCCCACCTCGTGCGCAGCGTGCTCACCGACGACGAGACGGCGCAGGAGAGCGCCCGCGAGCTCGTCGACGGCGGCTACCTCTCCGCCGACAGGGGGGTCGCGGCCGTGGTCTTCCGCGCGCTCGACTCGTCCGACGCCGTGCAGGACGCCTTCGCCGCCTCGGCGGCCTCGGCCTTCGACGCGCTCCTGCTCGGGCCGCGGCGGCAGTCCTTCGTACACGCCGTCCACGACTCCGCTCTCGTGTGCTTCGTCTCCTCAGCCAACGAGGCGGAGTGCCGGGCGACCGTGACCGCCCTGCAGACGATCGTGGCGAAGCACACCCAGGAGGGCGGCGCGCGCCTCGTGACGGGCGTGGGCGGCATCCGCCTCGATCCCGCGGACGCCCGTGCCTCCTACCGCGAGGCGCTCGTCGCCGCGCGGGCGGCCGACGGCTTCCCCCACCAGGGTGCGCAGGGCTCGCAGGTCTACTGGCCGGTGAGCGGGGCGAACGAGCTGGCGGCGCGCATCGCCGTCGCCTCCGAGGCCGACTTCCCCCTGCATCCCGGGTTCTACACGCTCCTCGACGATCCGGAGGCGGGAATCCTGCTCGAGACGCTCGAGACCTACCTGGATGTCGCGGGCAACGTGCAGACCGCGGCTGCGAAGCTGCACCTGCACAGGACCTCGCTCTACTACCGTCTGCACCGGATCGAGAAGCTCGCGTCGACGGATCTCAAAGACGGCGGAGAGAGGCTGAACCTGCATCTCTCGCTCAAGGTCGCCATGCTGCGTGGCCACTACCTGCGCCGTCGCGCCTCGCTCGGGCGGATCGCCGAGGAAGACGTGTCCTGAGCGCGTCCCACTTCCTTCCTTCCTTCCTTCCTTCCTTCCTTCCTTCCTTCCTTCCTTCCTTCCTTCCTTGTTCCCATTCCCCTTCCCCTTCCCCTGGTCCCGTTCCCGAACCTCCCGATTTGCGCCAAATGGCGAATCTCGGGCGCGAAGGGGGCTCTTAGGCGCAACTCGACCGGCGTATTGGCGTAAATCGGTGAATATCGCATCCGAGGCGCGTTGAACGATATACGCGTCGAGCGCGTAGACAGGTCGACACGGATACCGGTCGGGCCGGGTCGAACGGATACGGGTTGAACGACAGCCGCACGACACGCGTGTCGAGCAGCATGCAGGGAAAGCGTGCGAGCGCGACGTTCCTTCGTCGCTTCTCGTCCTCACGACGAGCGCCGTGCCGAATTGCGCCGAATTGCACGTCGACTTACGTCGTAGTGGCTGAACCCGACCCCGAGAACGTCCATTTGGCGTAAATGGGGATGGGGACGGGACGGGAGGGAGGGGGAGGGGGAGGGAGGAGGAGGAAGGGAGGGGAGGGGCGGGTCAGCGCAGGACGAGATCCTCGAGCTGCGCTCCGAGCTCGGGGACGCCGCCCGGCCAGCCTCGGAGCAGCTTGCCGTCCTTCGAGATGAGGGCAACGAGGGGCGCCTCCTGAACGCCGTAGGCGCGCCAGACGACACCGCGCCCGTCGAGCGCGACGGGATAGCGGATGTCGTGGGCGTCCACGTAGTCGCGCACCTCGTCGCGGCTGCCCTCTCCCGCGACGCCCAGGAAGAGCACGCGGTCGCCGTACTCGGAGACGACCGTGTTGAGCTCGGACTGCTGGTCGGCGCATTCCTGACACCACGGCTCGAGGAAGACGAGCACGACCGGGCGCTCGGACCAGAAGTCGGAGAGCGAGGCCTTCTCGCCGTCGAGGAAGGTGAGCTCGGGATCGGGGGCGTCCGCGGCATCGGCGGGCGGCGCCGCGAACTCCACCCCGGAGGGCACGGGACCGGGCAGGAGCTCGCTCAGCGTCTGCGGCGAGGGCGAGGAGCAGGCCGTGAGCGCGAGGAGAGCTGCTCCGAGGAGCAGCAGCCGGGCTTGTCTCATGAGATGACCACCTTCGGGGTGTCGGAGTCGTCGACGGGCAGGGGGTCGCGGTCGTCGATCTGGAGCACGACTCCGTCCCACGAGCCGGGGTCGGGAACGGTGAGGCTCATCTCGCAGCGCGTCGGCTCCTGACGATCGCCGAAGTCGACGTCGGCGACCTTCGTCGCGGTGCCCTGGGGCAGCTCGCCGCTCGCGAGAACCTGCTCGTCGGCGCCGAGGAGCGTGTAGGCGACGCCCGCGTGCGCCCAGCGATAGGGCCCTCCGCCTCCGCACGACGAGCCCGCGGAGCGCATGACCTGATCGTCGACGACGACCAGCATCTGTGTGGAGCCTGCGCCGGCCGAGGTCGTGCAGCCGGTCAGGAAGGAGGCGCCGAGCACCGCGAGCGCTCCGAGAGCCGCGGCGGTCGTCATCCGGGCGATCGTCATGATCTCACTCTTTCATAGCAGGAAGCGGGCGGGCCCACCGAGGTGAGCCCGCCCGCGCGGCGAGGGACCGCTGTTACTGGTTGTGCACCCTGCGGCGCAGCTGAGCGAGCGCGACCGAGGCGACGGTCAGCAGGCCGGCGAGCAGGAAGCCGCCGCCCAGCAGCAGAGCCCAGCCCGTCTCGGGACCCGTGCTGGCGAGGCCGCCGGCGTTCGTCGAGCCGTTCGAGCCGTCGCCCCCGTTGCCGATGGGCGTGCTGGTCGGCGCCGTGGTCGGCTCGTCGGTGGGCGTGTCGGTCGGCTCGTCCGTGGGAACGCCGGTCGGGTCATCCGTGGGCGTGTCGGTCGGCTCGTCCGTGGGCGTGTCCGTCGGGGTGTCGGTCGGGTCGTCCGTGGGAACGTCCGTCGGGGTGTCGGTCGGCGTCTCGGTGGGCGTGTCGGTCGGCTCGGCCGGGCCGTCGAGGAGCGCGCCCGTGACCACGCACTCGGCGGTCGCCTTCTTCGTGGGGTCGCTCTCCGAGGTCGCCGTCAGCACGACGGTGGCCTGCACGGAGGCGTTCTCCTCCTCGCGGAGCGCGTAGACGGGCACCGAGATGCTCTCGCCGTCCTTGCTCGTGGCGAGCTCGTTGTCGAGCTCGGCCGTCCACCCGCGTCCCACGGCGTCCGCCGAGAGACGGAAGACGTCGGAGTCGACCTTGCCCGAGACATCCGTCGTGTGCACGGCCGGGTCGATCGCGGCGGCGCTTCCCGTGTTCTCGAGGGGGAAGGTGCACATCGCGGCCTGACGCGGTGCGACGAGCTCGGGCTCGGTGGCATCCTCGAGGGCGACACCGCGGGTGTGCGGGCCGGAGCCGTCGAGCGAGCGCACGGCGAGGGTGTACGAGAGCACACCCTGCTCGTCGCGCTGCGTGTCGACCACGTAGAAGTGCAGGCGGTTGGCCTCGTCGACCCACTCGTACTGCGAGCCCGACTCGGTGCCCGCGTGGAAGGCGGCGTCGTTGAGCTGGCGGTGGTCGGCGATCGTCGCCATGACGGGCGTCTTGCTGTCGGGCTTGTAGTAGTCGACGATCCCGATGTCCTGCGGGTTGGCGTCGATCACCCAGTCGAAGCAGTTGTAGCCGCAGCCGTTGGACTCCGTCGTCGACTTGTTCTTCGCGATGATCACGCCGTGGTCGGGCGTGAAGGAGTCGAAGCCCATGCGGTCGACGACCTCGACGGTGTAGTCGTTCCAGCCGGGACCCGAGCACAGGGGGTCGGTGTTGATGTCGCAGGCCGGGGTGCGGTCGGGCGTTCCTTCGCCGTCGAGCGTGATCTTGATGCCGGCGATGCCGTTCTCGCCCGGGTCGACCTCGCGGGCCGTCACCGTATCGACGACGACCCCGCTCTCGGCGAGGCCCTCACGGCTCAGGATGTCGACCTGGTCGGTGTCGACGATGTTCATCTTGAGCTTGTTGCGCAGCATGAGGCCGGCCGGACTCCAGCCGCCCATGTTGGCCGGCACGACGTACCGCATATGGTGCCCGCCCGGACCGTTGAACGAGCCGCGGTCCATCATGTCCCATGGCGCGGCTCCCACTCTGTGGAACGGCGTCGCCGGATTCGCTCTGTCGGAGAACGGGTTGTTGTTGTTGTCGCCGATCGAGAAGAAGAAGTGGCCCATCTCGTGGGTGATCGTGCCGGAGCTCTCGGCCTGGCGGATCGAGGAGTTGCCCCACTGCTGAGCGGCGGCCTGCCACGAGGTCCACTCGACGTAGCGGGTGGGCGCCCAGTTGTCCATCTCGTTGTTCGGGTCGAGCCAGGCCGGGGGGCCCCACTCCTCGGGGATGTCCTCCTTGTGCTCGAACATCATCTCGCCGAACTCCTGCCAGATGCTCGTCTCGTCGTAGCCTGCGTAGACGCGCAGGATGACGTCGTAGCCGCACTTGTCGCGATTCGTGCAGCCCTCCTCGGCGTTCCACTTGTTCTGCACGTCGCGGTCGAGCTGCCCGTTGCAGGTGTAGCCCTCGGGGCAGACCGAGGTCTGGCCCCATTCGTTGAGACCGTACTCGAAGAGGTTCCTGTCCATCTCGTAGGGACCGAAGGTGTCCATCGTGTCGACGCCGTACTCGCCCAGGCTCTGCTCCATCCAGTACTCGTGGATGGTGCGGCCGTGGTTGAGCTCGTTCGGGGTCATGTAGAAGCTCTTGTAGAACTCCGGGACGTCTTCACGCGGGATCGGGTCGATCGTGGGGTTGCCGAACAGGTCGCTGCCCTTCGGCTTCGTCACGACGAAGTCCTGGTCGGGGAAGTCGACCGCGACGAGCGCGATCTTGAGCCCCTTGACCGAGGGCTTGACGTCGGGGTCGTTCCAGGACGTGCCCGGGATGTCCTTCCAGTCGTCCCAGGTCATGTCGTACTGGTTCTTCCAGTTCTGCTGGTCGATGACCGGGACCTCGAAGGGTGTGTCGGCATCGGCGGCGACAGCGGCTGCGACATTGCCGGCGCTGAGTATTCCGACACCGACGAGGATGCCGACGGTGCCGAGCACCAGGCGATTCCTCCGCATCGTGGGTTTTTTCGACAATTTCTCTCCTCTTGGGGGCGAATGACGACGCAATGACGCTTCGTCGGCAACACAGGGGTGGGCACGCTGACCCGGAAAACAGTTTATGAACGGGTCATGGACGCGTCATGAGGCGAATGCCGGAAGCCCGACGGACATATGTCGGAGAGGTCGCGGATGCCGCGGCACGTGGTCGCTGGGAGCGAACGCCGACCGGCGCCGCCCCGCGCTGGCGTAGAATCGCTGATCGTGGCCAGCTTCAGGAGCACCCCGTTCACGGTGCATGTGTGGGATCTGATCAACAGGCCCGGTCAGATGCGCGAGGTCGACTTCGACATCGCGAACCCCGAGAAACTCGGGGAGGGCCTCGTCGCCGTCGAGACCGGCGAATCCATCCACGGTGAGCTCCGTCTGGAGTCCATCCACGAGGGCATTCTCGTCTCCGCATCGCTCGAGACGACGGCCGTCGGAGTGTGCGGTCGATGCCTCCGAGACATCGACTTGCCTGTCGAAGTCGAATTCCAGGAGCTTTTCGCGTATTCTTCTGAAGAAGCCTATGACTATGAGGTTCACGATGACCATGTGGATCTTGAACCTCTGATCAGGGATGCGGTAGTACTGTCACTGCCCTTCCAGCCGGTTTGCCAGCCCGATTGCCCCGGTCTCGACCCCGAGACAGGCGAGCGCCTGGCCGAGGCGCCAGCCCCCGATTCGTTCGAAAGCACGGATCCTCGCTGGGCAGCGCTCGCCGGTTTCACAGCTTCCGATGACGACAGTGCGGGCCAGCAGCCCGGCGCTGAACGAGACTAAGCACGAGAGAAGAGAGTAAGTCATGGCTGTTCCCAAGAGGAAGATGTCACGCGCGAGCACCCGCGCACGTCGCGCGCAGTGGAAGGCCGAGGCCCCCACGCTCGTCAAGACCGTCGAGAACGGCAAGGTCACCTACAGCCTTCCCCACCGCGCCAAGGTCGTCGAGGACTCCGCGGGAACCGCGCTGTTCCTCGAGTACAAGGGCCGCAAGGTCGCCGACGTCTAAATCCCGCCACAGCGGGTTCCGTCGTCCTCATGGCGCTGCATTGAAGGCACCGGAAGGGGGAGGGAACCGTGGCACTGAGCGAGCCCGAGTTCGCTGAGCTCCAGTCGCGACTGCACGTGCAGTTGGACCCGGGGCTGCTTCAGCTTGCCGTCACGCACCGTTCCTACGCGTACGAGAACGGCGGCATCCCGAACAACGAGCGCCTGGAGTTCCTGGGCGACTCGATTCTCGGGCAGGCCGTCACGGTCATGCTCTACCTCCGCTACCCGGAGCTCGACGAGGGAGACCTCGCGAAGCGTCGGGCCAGTCTCGTGAGCAGTGTCGCCCTCGCCGAGGTGGCCCGCAGCTTCGGGCTGGGCGAGTTCCTGCTGCTCGGCCGGGGCGAGATGCTCACCGGCGGCCGTGACAAGGCCTCGATCCTCGCCGACACGGTCGAGGCGATCATCGGCGCGACCTATCTCGACGCCGGGGGCGAGGTCGCGACCGAGCTCGTGATGCGCCTCATCCAGCCTCTGCTCGACGACCCCGATCGTTTCGGGGCCGCCGCGATGGACTCGAAGACGAGCCTCCAGGAGATCGCCGCCGCACGTGGCGCGGGCGCTCCCGTCTACACGATCCTCGAAGAGGGCCCCGATCACGACAAGCGCTTCGTCGCGATCGTCGCGGTCGGCGACCTCGTGACGGCCCGCGGCGAGGGAACCAGCAAGAAGCAGGCCGAGATGGCCGCAGCATTCACCGCCTGGACCGAGCTCACCCGCTCCTGAGCGGCACCCGAAGAACACGATGCCGGAACTACCCGAGGTGGAGGTCGTGCGCGCCGGCCTCGAGCCGGCCGTCACGGGGGCCGTGATCGCGGGCGTCGAGGTCTTCGAGACGCGTTCGCTGCGCCGCCACGACCATACGGCCGGCGGTTTCGTCGAACAGCTGGAGGGCCGTACGATCCTCGGCGCCGCACGCCGCGGCAAGTTCCTGTGGATGCCCCTCTCGAGCGGTCGCGCGCTCGTGACCCACCTCGGTATGAGCGGCCAGGTGCTGCTGCGCGACCCGGGCCACACGGGCGACGGCCTCCTGCGCATCCGGATGCATCTCGACCAGCCCTCGTACGGCGAGGTCTGGCTGCATTTCGTCGACCAGCGCATCTTCGGCTCGATGTCGGTCGACGCGCTCGTCCCCACCTCCGACGGACTGCCCGGAGGGTACTCGGGGGCGGCGTCCGGCGACTGGGACGACCTGATACCGAGTCAGGTCGCCCACATCGCCCGGGACCCGATCGATCCCGCGTTCTCGGATGACGGCTTCCGCGACATCCTCGCCCGCAAGGCCAGCGGCATCAAACGTGTGCTGCTCGACCAGGGGGTCGTGAGCGGGATCGGCAACATCTACGCCGACGAGGCGCTCTGGGCAGCACGCCTGCACTACGAGCAGCCCGCCGACTCGTTGAGCACGGTCACGGTGCGCCGGCTGCTCGCCGAGGTGCGCAGAGTGCTCGGCAAGGCCCTCGCCGAGGGCGGCACGAGCTTCGACGCGCAGTACGTGAACGTCAACGGCGCCTCGGGCTACTTCGCGCACAGCCTCAACGTCTACGGCCAGCAGGGCAGGCCGTGCCCGCGCTGCGGAACCCCCGTCGTGCGCGAGAGCTTCATGAACCGCGGGAGCCACTTCTGCCCGAGGTGCCAACGCCTGCGGGCCCTCCGGCGCTGATCCGTGCCGGCGCTCACGCATCCCGGCCCGATCGGCAGGCTCGGACACGGCGTGGGCGGGCTCGGCTGCCGCGGCTGGGCCGGGCCCGTGCCCGTGCGCTCGCACGGCCCGCATTCCCCCGTCTTCCCGCTCTTCGCCCTCGATCGGCGAGTCGAGCTGCCGGAGGCGTTCGCACTCGCCGACGCGCTCCGGGCCATGGCCGGGCTCGTCATCGCACGTGCGCGGCTCGAGGGCACCTACGAGATCCCCTGACCGGGCGATCCGTACATCCGGCCGCCGTCGCGCATCCGGCCAGACCCGCACATCGACGCCGCCCAGGCCCGTGCCCGGTCATCCGGCTTGCCGCGCTGCTCGCGCCCGCCGAGGCTCGAGCTGGCCTCAGGATGCGCTGTGGCCGGCACGTGCGACATGACTGCGAGCGTGGGCGACAGCGGCGTCGAGCTCGGTGTAGAGGTGCGCGCTGTGCCGGAGCGAGCCGATCACCCCGACGCTCGCGGCCAGGGCCTCGTGACGAGCCTGGACCCCTTTGACGAGCACGGTGATCCCGCGGCGCTCGAGGGTGGTGATGAGCTCGGCGACCGCGCGCGCCCCCGTCGCGTCGAGCATCTCGAGCTGCGACATCCTGATGATGACGACGTCGACGTCGGTGATCGTCGTGACCCGCTCGACGAGTCTCTCGGCCGCGCCGAAGAAGAGGGCCCCGTCGATGCGGAAGAGGGCGATGTGCTGGTCGCCGGGCGCGGAGGGGCCGGGGAGCTCCTCGCGCTGGATGCCGCTCGTCTTCGAGAGCGAGCGCAGGGCGAAGAACGCCGCCGCGACGATGCCGATCGCGACCGCGATGATGAGGTCGAACGACACGGTGATGACGGCCGTGACGACGAAGACGGTCGCGTCGGCCCGAGTGGAGCCCAGCACGCTGCGCACCGTCGCGACTCCGACCATCCGCGTCGCCGTGACCATCAGCACGCCGGCGAGGGCGGCGAGGGGGATCTGCGAGACGACGCCCGTCGCGAGGTAGACCACGGCGAGGAGCACGAGCGCGTGCACAACGGCCGCGAGCCTGGTGCGGCCGCCGGAGCGCACGTTGACGGCGGTGCGTGCGATGGCTCCCGTTGCGGGCATCCCGCCGAAGAAGCCGGAGGCGATCGAGGCGAGGCCCTGGCCGACGAGCTCGCGATCGGCGTCGTAGGGCCCCGTGTCGGCCATGGATGCCGCGACTCGCGCCGACAGCAGCGACTCGATCGCGGCGAGCGCCGCCACCGTGAGGGCGGGGCCGGCGAGGGAGACGACGGTCGCCCAGTCGAGCCCGGGCACGGCGGGCGCGGGAAGGGCGGCGGGCAGTGCGCCGATCGTGGGCACGGGGACGCCGCCGAGGCTCGTGATCGCCGTGACGACGGCGATGGCGACGATCGAGCCGGGGAGTTTCCTGTGCACGCGCGGCGCGAGGACCATGATCGCCGCGACGGCCACGACGATTCCGAGGGTCCAGGCGGCCTCGGACCAGCGGATGGTCGAGAACGACTCGACGGCCGCGACGGCGGCGTTCGAGCTGTCGCCCGCGTGCGCGCCGAGCGCGGCCGGCACCTGCTGCAGGAAGATGATGACCGCGATGCCGAGCGTGAAGCCCTCGATGACCGGCCAGGGGATGTAGCCGACCACCCGCCCCAGCCGGGCTGCGCCGGCGGCGAGCACGATCACCCCCGCCAGCAGGCTCACGACGGCGACGGCCCCGGCTCCGTGGGAGGCGACGATGGGGCCGAGGACGACGACCATCGCGCCGGTCGGCCCGGAGACCTGCACGTTCGAGCCGCCGAAGATCGCGGCGACGATGCCTGCGACGATCGCCGTGACGAGACCGCTCTCGGCCCCGGCGCCCGAGCTCACACCGAAGGCGAGAGCGAGGGGAAGCGCGACGATGCCGACGGTCAGCCCGGCGACGAGGTCCCCGCGCCAGGTGCGACGGAGGTCGCGGTAGTCGGCGCGGGAGGGCAGGAGCGCCGTGAGGCCTCGGTGCGTGCTCACCGGCCGGTCGCGGCATCCGCCGGGTACGACCCCAGCCCGGGAAGCGAGTCCGTCGAGGCGAGCTGGGCCTGCGATTCGCGCAGGATCTCGAGCAGGAGCGCCCGGGCGACGGTGAGAAGGTCGGCGACCTGGGGATAAGCGAGCCGGTAGAAGACCTGGCTGCCTCTGCGATCGGCGGTCACGAGGCGATGCTTGCGCAGCACCGCGAGATGCTGCGAGAGGTGGGACGCCTCGAGCCCGAGCTCGTCGAGCAGCTCGGTGACCGACACCTCGCTGCCGCTCTGCGAGAGGATCTCGAGCGTCCGGATGCGCAGCGGATGGGCGAGGCCCTTGAAGAGGTTGGCCTTCACCTCGTAGAGCGGTCGGTGGGAGCTCGGAAGTCGATCCATATTATGACTTTAGCATTTGATGGAGTCATCAAATCAGGCATCCGGTTGCTGCCTTCGCGCGGCTGCCTTCCGGCCGAAAACGTCGTGCCCGAGCGTTGACGCAGGTGCCGGGCGGACGTTCGGGTACCGTAGACGCAGGCTGGAGCCCGCAGCACTCCGGCGAGACGGGTGCCGGCGGGCAAGAGCCCGCAGGGGAACAGAGCTGGCGAACACCGTTCGAACGAGAATACGACGAGGCGCACGAGAGGAGAGGCGACAGCGTGTATCTGAAGAGTCTCACCCTCAAAGGCTTCAAATCCTTCGCGCAAGCGACGACGTTCGCCTTCGAGCCGGGTGTGACCTGCGTCGTCGGCCCGAACGGCTCCGGAAAGAGCAACGTCGTCGACGCCCTCGCCTGGGTGATGGGGGAGCAGGGCGCCAAGACCCTGCGCGGCGGCAAGATGGAAGACGTCATCTTCGCGGGGACCTCCACACGAGGCCCCCTCGGCCGCGCCGAGGTCACCCTCACGATCGACAACACGGATGGCGCGCTGCCCATCGACTACTCCGAGGTGACGATCAGCCGCACGCTGTTCCGCAACGGCTCGAGCGAGTACGCGATCAACGGCTCCAACTGCCGGCTGCTCGATGTGCAGGAGCTCCTGAGCGACTCGGGACTCGGCCGCGAGATGCACGTGATCGTGGGGCAGGGGCAGCTCGACGCCGTGCTGCGCGCGAGCCCCGAGGAGCGTCGCGGCTTCATCGAGGAGGCCGCCGGGATCCTCAAGCACCGCCGCCGCAAAGAGAAGACGGTGCGCAAGCTCGAGGCCATGCAGGCCAACCTCACCCGTCTCAACGACCTCGCCGGCGAGATCCGACGCCAGCTCAAGCCGCTCGGGCACCAGGCCGAGATCGCACGCGAGGCCCAGTCGATCGCCGCCGTCGTGCGCGACGCCCGCGCCCGCCTGCTCGCCGACGAGGTCGTGAGCCTGCGTCGTGCGCTCGACGCCCACAACCGCACCGAGCACGAGCGCCACAGCGAGCGCATCGTCATCCAGGAGCAGCTCGAGCAGAACCAGCTGCGCATCAAACGCCTCGAGCAGGAGCAGGTCGGCGACGCCGTCGACCTCGCCCGTCGTACGAGCTTCGGACTCGAGTCGATCCAGGAGCGCCTGCGCGGGCTCTTCACCCTCGCGAACCAGCGGCTCGCCCTGCTCGGCTCAGAATCGGAGTCGACCGAGACGACGCCGGGCATCAGCCGGCAGTCCGTCGACGACGCCCTCGCCGAGGTCGAGCGTCTCGGCCAGACCGTCCAGGCTGCCGAGCTCGCCTGGCGCAGCTCGCAGGAGGCGACCGCCGCTGCACGGACGAGCCTCGACGCCGTCGACGAGGAGATCGCCGCCCAGAGCGCGCTCGTCTCGCGTCACGACCTCGAGATCACGGCACTGCGCGGCCGGGCGGATGCCGCGGCGAGCCGGCTCGCCGCCGTGCGCGGCGAGGTGCTGAGGCAGCAGGACGCCCTCGACGCCGCCCGCGACCGCCGGGAGAGCGCTCAGGCCCAGTTCGCCCTGCTCGAGGCGGAGGCCGTCGACGCCGACGCGGGGGAGACGAACCTCGACGAGGCCTACGAGCTCGCCCAGGCCGACGTCTTCGAGGCCGAGGCGGAGATCGAGACCCTGCGCGAGCGCCTGCACACCCTCGAACGCGAGCGCGACGCGGTCGCTGCGAAGACGAGCGCCCTCACGAGCGCCCTCGACCAGAACGACGGCTCGAGCGAGCTCATCGCGGCCGCCCGCCCCGGGATCCGCGGTCTCGTCGCCGAGCACGTGACGGTGACCCCCGGCTTCGAGGTCGCGATCGCTGCGGCCCTCGGAACCCTCGCAGACGCCGTGCTCGCCGACGACCTCGATGCCGCGGCGCAGGCCGTGCGTCACGCCGTCGACGCCCAGCTCGGCCGGGTCGAGATCGTCATCGCGCACAGCGACTCGGGGCGCGCCACAGCCATCGACACCGCGGGGCTCGCCGGGGTCACGAGCGCGACGAGCGTCGTGACCGCGCCCGACGGCATCCACAACCTGCTCGCCCGCACGGTCGTCGCCGACGACCTCGACGCCGCCCGCGCGGCCTGGCCGAGCGTCTCCGCCCACGAGCAGGCCACGATCATCACCCGCGACGGCGACGTCTTGAGCGAGTTCGTGCTGCGCGGCGGCTCCGGCGCCAAGCGCAGCAGGCTCGAGCTGCTCGCCGAGCGCGACGCCGCCGCCGAGCGGCTCACCGAGGTGACCTCGCTCATCGAGCGTGCGAAGTTCGCCCTCGCCGAGCAGCGGGGCGCGCTGCAGGTGGCGAAGGAGCAGTCCGCGAACGCCCTCGGCGCCCTGCGCGAGTTCGACTCCCGCCTCGCCGCACACACCGAGAAGCTCAACCGCGCGCGGGTGCAGGTCGAGGCCTCCGCGGGGGAGCACGAGCGGCTCGGGCAGGCGCTGCAGACCTCCGAGGAGACGGTCGCCCAGGCGCTCTCCGCGAGCGAGAAGGCCAAGGGTGAGCTCGAGACCGCCGAGTCGCGGCCGAGGCCGATCCTCGACGTGAGCGCGCGCGACGAGCTGTACGCAGAGCTCGAGAAGGCTCGCGAGGGCGAGGTCGAGGCCCGGCTGCAGCTCGAGACCGCCCGTGAGCGGGTCCGCGCAGAGAAGGCGCGTGCCGAGTCGCTCGCACGCCAGCTCGAAGCCGATCGGGCTGCCGCCGAGGCCGCCGCTCGCCGCGCGGTCATCCGCAGACGGCAGGCGGATGCCGCGACATCCGTCATCGAGGCCCTGCCCGCCGTGCTCGCCTCCGTCGACTCGAGTGTTGCAGACGCCCGCCTGCAGCTCGCGCACCGCGAGTCGGAGCGCGCGAGCCAGAACGAGGAGCTCAGCGGCCTGCGTCGCACCGAGAGCGGTCTGCGCGAGCGGCTCGCCACGGTGACCGAAGACGTGCACGGCCTCGAACTGCAGATCTACGAGAAGAAGCTGCACCTCTCCGCCCTGCTCGAACGGGCCGGGAGCGAGCTCGGTCTCGTCGAAGACGTGCTCGTGGCCGAGTACGGGCCCGAGCAGCTCGTCCCCGCGGACGCCCGCGACCCCAAAGCGCAGAAGACGGCGGATGCCGCGGCCGACGCCGCTCGCGCGGATGCCGGCCCCGCGGCATCCGGCCCCGCGGCATCCGGCCCCGACGCGGCTCTCGCGGCCGACGACCCCGCCGAGCTCGATCGGGCGGCCGTGCCCGACGGAGTGCCCTTCGTGCGGGAGGAGCAGCAGAAGCGGCTCGAGCGCGCCGAGCGCAAGTTCGCCCAGCTCGGCCGGGTCAACCCGCTCGCCCTCGAGGAGTTCGCGGCGCTCGAGCAGCGGCACAAGTTCCTCGTCGAACAGCTCACCGACCTCACCAACACCCGCAAAGACCTGCTCACGATCATCGACGAGATCGACGAGAAGATGCAGACGATCTTCGAGGCGGCGTTCAACGACACGCAGGCCGCCTTCGGCGAGGTCTTCCCGGTGCTCTTCCCGGGGGGCTCGGGCAGCATCCAGCTCACCGACCCCGAGAACCTGCTCACGACGGGCATCGAGGTGACCGTCAAGCCGGCCGGCAAGAAGATCGAGCGGCTCTCGCTGCTGAGCGGCGGCGAGCGCTCGCTCGCGGCCGTCGCCCTGCTCATCGCGATCTTCAAGGCGCGCCCCAGCCCGTTCTACATCATGGACGAGGTCGAGGCGGCCCTCGACGATGCCAACCTCGGACGTCTGCTCACGATCTTCGAAGACCTGCGCGCGACGTCGCAGCTCATCGTCATCACCCACCAGAAGCGCACGATGGAGATCGCCGACGCGCTCTACGGCGTATCGATGCGGCAGGACGGCGTGTCCGCCGTCGTCGGGCAGCGCATCGTTCCGGAGCAGGCCGCGAGCTGATCCGAGGGCCCAGGTGACGTCGGGGCACAAGAAAGTCCCGGGGGCACGCGAGAAATCGTGTGCCCCCGGGACTTTTACGTGCCGCGGCGAGGGGCGCGCCCCGTTACGCGCGCGGGGGCGTCGTGTCGTCGCCCGGCCGAGGCGGCAGCGGAACCTCTTCGCTGTGCGTCGGGTGGCCTTCGACGTCGACCGAGCCGTCGGCGTTGAGGTGCGTCTCGGCCGGGCCGAGGTGGGCGTGCTCGCCCGTGCGTCGCTCGTCGCGGCGCATCTTGACGAGGCTCGCGACCGTCGCGACGACCATGGAGACGACGATGACGCCGAGCGAGGTCCACGTGTTGATCTCGGGCACCCACTCGACCGGGTGGCCGCCGTTGATGAACGGCAGCTCGTTCTCGTGCAGGGCGTGGAAGACGAGCTTGACGCCGATGAAGCCGAGGATGAACGCGATGCCGTAGTGCAGGTAGACGAGACGCTCGAGAAGCCCGCCGAGCAGGAAGTACAGCTGCCGGAGGCCCATGAGCGCGAAGATGTTCGCCGTGAAGACGATGAACGCGTTCTGGGTGATGCCGAAGATCGCGGGGATCGAGTCGAGCGCGAAGAGCACATCGGTCGAGCCGATCGCGAGCAGCACGATGAGCATGGGCGTGAAGAAGCGCTTGCCGTCGATCGTCGTGCGGATCTTGCCGCCGTCGTAGTGCTCGGAGAGCGCCACGCGCTTCTTGAGCATGCGGATGAGCCCGTTGTCCTTGCCCTCGTCGTCATGGCTACCGAAGGCCTGCTGCCAGGCGGTGTAGACGAGGAAGGCGCCGAAGATGAAGAAGATCCAGCTGAAGCTCTCGATGAGCGCGGCGCCCGCGAGGATGAAGAGGCCGCGCAGCACGAGCGCGATGACGATGCCGATCATGAGCACCCGCTGCTGGTACTCCCGCGGAACCGCGAAGCGCGCCATGATGATGACGAAGACGAAGAGGTTGTCGATGCTGAGGCTGTACTCCGTGAGCCAGCCGGCCAGGAACTGCCCCGCGTGCTCGCCGTCGCCGAGCAGCAGGATCATGAGCGCGAAGACGAGCGCGAGCACCACGTAGAAGACGACCCAGAGGGCCGACTCCTTGAGCGAGGGCACGTGCGGTCGTCTGATGACGAGCAGCAGATCGACGAGCAGGATGCCGATCAAGACGACAAACGATCCGACTTCGAACCAGACGGGGATCTCGAGTTCCACGGGAACCTTTCAGGGGAGGGGGTTGCGTTGCAGAAGTTCGCTTCGACAGCTGGTGCTTCTGGACAGCTCTGACCGGCGAACGTCTCTCCCTGCGCCTCGCCCATCGGACCAGGCGCCGCCGCGACCGGATTCGCGCCATTACGAACCGTACTGACGACCGCGGCGAAACGGGGTACTCCCCTTCGCTGGGTTACAGCATAAGGGATGCCGGGGGCCCGGCGACGCACCGCCTAGGCTTGACGGCATGGCAGAACGCACCCCGTGGTCCCTCTCCGGTGCCCTTCGCGGCATGTTCGGCAGGAAGACCATCGACCAGAGCACCTGGGACGACCTCGACGACGCACTCATCACGGCCGATTTCGGCCCCGACGTCACCGAGGCGATCGTCGCCGACCTCCGTGCGAAGGTCGCCCGCTACAACACGACGGACCCCGCCGACCTGCAGCGGATGCTCAGGGAGAGCCTCGAGGAGCGGCTCTCGAAGCTCGACTCGACCCTGCACCTCTCCGAGCGACCCGCCGTCGTGCTCGTCGTCGGCGTGAACGGCGTGGGCAAGACCACGACGATCGGCAAGTTCGCGAAGTTCCTGCGCACCTACGACCGCAGCGTCATCGTGGGCGCCGCGGACACGTTCCGCGCCGCGGCCGTCGACCAGCTCGCGACGTGGGCCGAGCGGGCCGGGGCCGAGATCGTGCGGCCGCAGCAGCAGGGTCAGGATCCGGCATCCGTCGCCTTCCAGACGGTGGAGCGCGCGAAGCTGACCGGCACCGAGATCGTGCTCATCGACACGGCGGGACGCCTGCAGACCAAGGGCGGTCTTATGGACGAGCTCAGCAAGATCCGGCGGGTGGTCGAGAAGCAGGCGCCCATCGCCGAGGTGCTGCTCGTGCTCGACGCGACGACCGGGCAGAACGGGCTCGCGCAGGCCGAGGCCTTCATCGAGCACGCGGGTGTCACGGGACTCGTGCTCACGAAGCTCGACGGCTCGGCGAAGGGCGGCTTCGTTCTCGCGGTGCAGGAGAAGACCGGCATCCCGATCAAGCTCATCGGCCAGGGCGAGGGCATCAACGATCTCACGGGTTTCACCCCGCACGTCTTCGCCCAGAAGCTCGTCGGCTGAACCGCCCGTCGTCCGCATCGTCCGCTGAACTCACAACGACGGAGATTCCGCCCTCAATCGCCCCGAAATCATGTTTTCGGCGCACAAAGGGCGGAATCTCCGTCGTTGTGAGTTGGGTACCGGCTCGAGCGGGGTGCGGCTAGAGCTGCGGCACGACCTCGCGCGCGATGAAGTCGAGCTGGTCGAGATCCTGCAGGTCGTGGATCTGCAGGTAGAGCCGCTCGACGCCGTCCTCCCGGAGCGCCCCGATGCGGTCGACGACCTCGGAGGCGGTGCCGGCCAGGCCGTTGCCCCGCATCCACTCGGTCGTGCGGCCGACCCGGGCGGCGCGACGGGCGAACTCCGCCTCGTCGCCGCCCACCGCCGTCACGAGGGCGAGCGAGTAGACGAGCTCGTCGGGATCCCGTTCGATCGCCAGGCAGGCGTCGCGCACCCGGTCGAAGCCGGGCCGCACGTTCTCGAACGGCACGAAGGGCAGGTTGAACTCGCTCGCGTACCGGGCGGCGAGCCGCGGTGTGCGTGACGCGCCGGCGCCGCCGATGATGACGGGAACCGGGCTCTGCACGGGCTTCGGCAGCGCGGGGGAGTCGTGCAGGCTGTAGTGCTCGCCCGCGAAGTCGAAGGTCTCTCCGAGCGGCGTGCTCCACAGCCCGGTCACGATCGCGAGCTGCTCTTCGAGCAGGCCGAAGCGCTTCTCCGGGAAGGGGATGCCGTAGGCCTCGTGCTCCCGGCGGAACCACCCCGTGCCGAGCCCGAGCTCAACCCGCCCGCCCGACATCTGGTCGACCTGCGCCACCTGGATCGCGAGGATGCCGGGGTAGCGGTAGGTCACGCTCGAGACGAGGGTGCCGAGCCGGACGGTGGACGTCTCCCGGGCGAGCCCGGCGAGCGTCGTCCAGGCGTCGGTCGGGCCCGGCAGGCCGTCGATGCTGTCGTCGGTCGTGAGGTAGTGGTCCGAGCGGATGAAGGCGTCGAACCCCAGCTTCTCGGTGGCCTGCGCGACCGCGAGGAGGTCGTCGTAGCTCGCGCCCAGCTGCGGTTCCGTCATGATTCGAAGATCCATGCTCTCAGCCTGGCACAGCGAAGGACGGCCTCGAGCGGGATACTGGAGGCATGTCGTTGGCGTCCCGTCCGAGCGGCCCGGTCGAGGTCCCTCCCGCCGTGCTGGCCGTCGCCGACGGCGCCGAGCCCGTGCCCGTGTGGCGCAACGAGCTCGGCGGTCTCACCTTCGAGCTCGGGGAGGGCGGCGGTCGTCGTTTCGTCAAGTGGAGCCCGCGCGGCTCCGGGCCGAGCCTCGCGGTCGAGGCCTCGCGTCTCGCCTGGGCCGGGCGGCACATCGTCGTTCCCCGGGTGCTCGACGCGGGTGGCGACGACACCGGCGAGTGGATGCTGACGGCCGGCCTGCCGGGGGTCAGCGCCGTCGACGAGAGCTTCCTCGACAGCCCCGAGCGCTCGCTGCTCGCCGTGCGGGCGATCGGCGCGGGCCTGCGCGTGCTGCACGATGCGCTGCCGGTCGAGGGGTGTCCGTTCTCGTGGTCGGTGGAGGAGAGGACGCGGGTCGCGGAGAGGCGGGGCCGGCGAGTGGCGGAGGCTCTGCGGCATCCGCCCGCCGCCGACCGCCTCGTCGTCTGTCACGGCGACGCCTGCGCCCCGAACACCCTCCTGCTGGGCGACGGCTCGTTCAGCGGCCACGTCGACCTGGGCTCGCTGGGCGTCGCCGACCGCTGGGCCGATCTCGCGGTCGCGAGCTGGAGCACCCAGTGGAACTACGGCGACGGCTACGAGGGCGCGCTCCTCGAGGCCTACGGCATCGAGCGCGACGAGGAGCGCATCACCTACTACCGCGCCCTCTGGGACGCCACCTGAGCGCCGAGCGCGGGCTTGTTCGCGAGCGACGACCTTCGACGGCCCGCGCTCGCGAATAAGCCCGCGCTCGACGTGGTCGGAGGCCGCGAGGAGGGGTGGCGGTGGCGAGGTTCCGCCATGGCGCGGACCCGCCGACACACGCCCCTCGGGCTCGGATAGCCTGACGCCGGGACCACAGTTGGACCGGGGCGCACGTCAGGGGGACGCACGATGGAACGACGAGCTCGTCGACCCGCGGAGGTGGGGTTCAGGATGCCTGGACCCCACCTCGTTGTCGGCGCGACGCTCCTCGTGCTCGCCCTCGCCGCCTGCACCGGCCCGGGCGCGTCCGGGGATCCGACGGCGACAGCGCTCATCGGCGCGGCCGGCGAGGGATCGGGGAGCACGGAGGGGCGGAGCGCCGGCGAGCAGAGCGCGGACGCGCCGGCCGTCGCGCCCCTGTCGGATGCGGCGTCGGCCGAGTCCTGTCTTCTGGCCGGCAGCCCGTGGTCGGTCGTGACCACGGACCTCGCCAACCAGATGAGCCGCTACTTCTCGAGCCAGGGTCTCGCCGTTTCGGGCGTGGAGATCGCGGGCACGCAGATCCTCACGGTGAACGGCGACGGCACCGCCTCCGTCGAGACCGATCTGACGAGCACCGTCGAGATCGACGCCGACGGCGTCACCATGACGCTCGTGCAGACCCAGACCGGTCCGGCAGCCGGCGCTTGGCGGCTCAGCGACGACGGCGCCGTCTTCGAGCCGGAGGGGTGGACCACCGGCCTTGCCGTCACCAACCAGGTGTTCATCAACGGCATGGCGAGCGAGGTCGCCGGAATGGCTGTTCCGTCCTCCGGATTCGACGACGTGCCGCTCACGATCGCGTGCGACGGCGCCTACCTCGACACGAAGGCGCAGCAGAGTCCGTTCCAGCAGCTCTGGAAGCCGGTCAGCTGAGCTTCGCCCGCTCGACGGCCCCGCCGAGCTCGAAGCGGGATGTCACCGCGTAGTGGTCCATGGCCTCGCCGATCCGACGTTGAACGGTGCGCACCGAGAGGCCGAGAGCCTGGGCGACGGCGGCATCCGAGAGTCCCTGGGCGAGGAGGGCGAGCACCGGGTCCCAGCCCGAGCTCGTGTTCGGGTAGGGCCGGCCGTCGCGCCACCGGCTCTCGATGAGCGCCGCGAGGGCAGAGACGATCGTGGGATGCCGCACGATCATGATGCTGCTCGGCGGATGCTCGCCCCAGGTCACGGGCAGGGCCGCGAGCACGCCGTCGTCGACGTACAGCCAGCTGGGCACGTGGGGGAGGGTGCGTACGGCGACCCCCGCACCGACGATCGCGTCGAGGGTCGCGCGATCCTCCTCGTCGACGGCCATGGCCGCGGGCACGACCGCGCGTACGACGAGCCCCGCCTGGATCGCGGGGCGCACGGCGTCGAGGTCGGGCACGATGATGTCGCGCAGCACCGTGAGGTCGGGGTAGAGGTTGATCGGATGCCGCGGCGGCGCCGAGGCCGCGTACCGCGACCACGCCTCCCACTGCGAGCGGTGCCCGTGGATCACCTCGGCGCTCAGCGGCTGGTCGTCCCCCGACAGGCCCGTCTCCCACTCGCGGGAGAGGGCCGGGAGCGCTTCGAGGAAGGCGGTGAGGCTGCGAGCGGCGGCGGTCTGCGCGTCGAGGGCACTTGCGGCGATCGAGGTGAAGGCGAGGTCGGGTGACGTGGGCCGCACGGTGTCGCCGTCGACCACGAGGAAGCCGGCATCCTCGAGAGTCGCGAGGATCTCGTCGAGCCGGCCGGTGGACAGCGCCTGCAGCCCGGCGAGCTCGGAGACGCTCGGCGAGTGCATCCGGTAGACGGTCGCGAGCACGGTGAGCACAGCGTCATCCGTCAGTGCTGTCACGCTCATGCCGACTCCTCGTCCATTGGCAGGTTAGCGTTACGGCGGCTGCCGGTAAACTGGGCAGACAATGGCTACTTTCGGAACCCTGTCTGACCGACTCGCAGACACCTTCAAGAACCTCCGCACCAAGGGCAAGCTGTCCGCGTCCGACGTCGACGGCACCGTGCGCGAGATCCGTCGTGCCCTGCTCGACGCCGACGTCTCCCTCGACGTGGTCAAGGACTTCACCGGCAAGGTGCGCGAGCGCGCGCTCGGCGACGAGGTCAACCGAGCCCTCAACCCCGCGCAGCAGGTCGTGCAGATCGTCAACGAGGAGCTCGTGCAGATCCTCGGCGGCGAGCAGCGCCGACTGCAGTTCGCGAAGAAGCCGCCGACCGTCATCATGCTCGCCGGCCTCCAGGGCGCGGGCAAGACGACCCTCGCGGGCAAGCTCGCCCGGTGGCTCGCGAAAGACAACCACACCCCGCTGCTCGTCGCCGCCGACCTCCAGCGCCCCAACGCCGTCACGCAGCTGCAGGTCGTCGGTGAGCAGGCCGGCGTCGCCGTCTTCGCCCCCGAGCCCGGCAACGGGGTCGGCAACCCGGTCAAGGTCGCCAAAGACGCGATGAAGTTCGCCGAGCAGAAGCTCTACGACGTCGTCATCGTCGACACGGCCGGCCGTCTCGGCGTCGACGCCGAGCTCATGAAGCAGGCTGCCGACATCCGCAAGGCGACGAACCCCGACGAGGTGCTCTTCGTCATCGACGCGATGATCGGCCAAGACGCCGTCGCCACGGCGAAGGCCTTCCAGGAGGGCGTCGACTTCACGGGCGTCGTGCTCACGAAGCTCGACGGCGACGCGCGCGGTGGCGCGGCCCTCTCCGTCGCGTCGGTCACCGGCCGGCCGATCATCTTCGCCTCGACGGGTGAGGGCCTCGACGACTTCGAGCCCTTCCACCCCGACCGCATGGCGAGCCGCATCCTCGACCTCGGCGACATCCTCACCCTCATCGAGCAGGCGCAGGGCGCCTTCGACGAGGAGGAGGCGCGCAAGGTCGCCGAGAAGTTCGCGACCGACAGCTTCACGCTCGACGACTTCCTCAAGCAGATGCAGCAGCTGCGCAACATGGGCTCGATCAAGAAGATGATCGGGATGCTGCCCGGTGCGAAGGGCATGCGCGATCAGCTCGACAACTTCGACGAGAAGGAGATCGTGCGCACCGAGGCGATCATCCAGTCGATGACGAAGGCCGAGCGCACCAACCCCAAGCTGCTCAACGGCTCGCGTCGACTGCGCATCGCACGTGGTTCGGGCATGACCGTCACCGACGTCAACCAGCTCGTTCAGCGCTTCGAGCAGGCCTCGAAGATGATGAAGACCGTCGCGAAGGGCGGGGTCCCGCAGATGCCGGGCGTCGGCCCCATCCCGGGAGCCGGCTTCGGCGGCGGGCGCCCCAAGCAGAACGCCAAGAAGAAGGGCTCGCGCTCGGGCAACCCGGCGAAGCGCGCGGCGGAGGACGCCGCCCGTGCGGCCGGTGTGAAGCCGTCGACCGGGCAGCCGGCAGGTTCGGGCTTCGGCCTCGGCGGCGGTGCCGCAGCGGCCGGAGCGGGCGGGCCGAGCGACGACGAGCTCGCCGCTCTGCAGAAGATGCTGGGTCGTTAGCCCTTCGTTATCTGTTCTACGGCCTCGTCACAGATTCGAGGCCGGGGCTCCTGGAAGAATTCTCTCTGACAGTCGTTCCGACGGTCGTTCATCACAGAGAGGGCTCAGCACATGCGCCGCACCATCATCACGGGCCTGATCGCGATCGCGGCGGCATCCGTCGTGGCATTGAGCGGATGCGCGTCCACGGCCGGCGGCAGCAGCTCCTCGATCTCGAGCGACGACCTCGTGGGCACCTGGGTCACGGGTGAGAGCTACGGAGTGGGCGTCAACCCCTTCCTCGACATCTCGGAAGACGGCACCTGGCAGGGCTCCGACGGCTGCAACGGCACCGCGGGCACCTGGGAGATCGCCTCCGACGGCGCACTCACGACGACCGCCGGGCCGAGCACCATGATCTACTGCGGCGGCGCGCCCCTGCCCACTCAGTTCTCGCAGGCGAAGAAGGCGAAGCTCGACGGCTCGAGCCTCCTGCTGCAGGATGCCGGCGGCGCGACGATCGTCGAGCTGACCCCCGGCACCGCGCCCACGCCGACGAACTCCTCCGGCGGCGTCGTCGGAACCTGGGGCTCGGTGACCGCTGTCGCGGGCGAGCCCGTGCTCGTGCTGTCGGAAGACGGCAGCGTCTCGGGCAGCGACGGCTGCAACACCCTCACCGGTACCTGGACCTCCGACGGCACGACCGTGACCTTCGGTCAGCTGGCCTCCACGATGATGTTCTGCGAGGGTGTCGACACCTGGCTCGTGGGCGCGTCGACGGCGACCGTCGAGGGCGACACGCTGACCGTTTTCGATGAGTCCGCTGTGCAGATCGGAACGCTTCCGCGCGCTTAGGCTTGGAGGCATGACCCCCTCTCACAACGTTCGCATCGGCGTGCAGATCGCGCCGCAGCATGCCCTCTACCCGAAGATCCGCGAGACCGTGGCCGAGATCGAAGAGCTCGGCGTCGACATCGCTTTCAACTGGGATCACTTCTACCCGCTGTCGGGCGAGCCCGACGGCCTGCACTTCGAATCCTGGACGATGCTCGCCGCCTGGGCCGAGCAGACCTCGCGCATCCAGATCGGCGCGCTCGTCAACTGCAACAGCTATCGCAACGCCGATCTGCAGGCCGACATGGCCCGTACGATCGACCACATCAGCGCCCAGGGCGGGGAGGGCCGGTTCATCTTCGGAACGGGCTCGGGATGGTTCGAGCGCGACTACGACGAGTACGGCTACGAGTTCGGCACTCCGGGGCAGCGCCTCGACAAGCTCGCCGAGAACCTCCCTCGCATCGAGGAGCGCTGGGCGAAGCTCAACCCGGCGCCCACCCGCGACATCCCCGTGCTGATCGGAGGCGGCGGCGAGAAGAAGACGCTGCGCATCGTGGCCCGGCACGCCGACATCTGGCACAGCTTCAGCGACGCCGCGACCCTCGAGCACAAGCTGGGCGTTCTGCGCGGCTGGTGCGACGAGATCGGCCGTGACCCGGCCGAGATCGAGATCTCGACGGAGCTCCGCAACCGCAGCGAGGAGGAGGCCGACGAGCTCTACGCCCTCGGCGCCCGCCTCTTCACGGTAGGCATCACGGGCCCCGACCACGACCTGACCCCCGTCCGCCGCTGGCTCGCCTGGCGCGACTCGAAGAATCAGTAGCCGAGTAGACGCGAATCGGGGGTGCGGGATGTCCCGCACCCCCGATTCGCGTCTACTCGCGTGGGGTCAGGCGCCGAGGCCGTGGCGCAGCTCGTGGGTGAGGGAGCTGACGACGGCCTGGAGGCTGCCGCCGTTCTGCTCGGCGACACGCAACTGGCGCTGGTAGCTGGCGCCCTGGGCGAGGATGAGCTCGACCTGGCCCAGCTCCTTCTCGCAGCCGAGCCGGCGGGCCGTGGGGGCGAGGACGTCGAGGAGCTCGCCGATGTGCTCGGTGACGAGGCGCTCGTGCCCCGCGGCATCCAGGATGATCTCGGCGTCGAGCCCGTAGCGGGCGGCGCGCCACTTGTTCTCGCGCACGAACCACGGCTGCATCGTGGGCACCTCGCGGCCGTCGTCGAGGTCGGTCGACATGTGCTCGACGAGGCACTGGATGAGAGCGGCCACCGCGCCCACCTCCTGCGGGGTCGAGAGCCCGTCGCAGGCGCGCATCTCGACGGTGCCCCACTGCGGCGAGGGCCGGATGTCCCAGCGCACCTCGGTGTAGTCGTCGATGACGCCGGTCGTCATCATGTCGTGCACGTACTCCTCGTAGTTCGCCCAGGTGCCGAACTGCCAGGGCAGGCCAGCGGTGGGCAGCTGCTGGAACATGAGCGCCCGGTTGGAGGCGTATCCGGTGTTGACGCCGCCCCAATACGGGCTCGACGCGGAGAGCGCCTGCAGGTGCGGGTAGTAGTTGAGCAGGCCGCCGAGCAGGGGCAGGGCCTTGTCGCGCTCCTCGATGCCGACGTGCACGTGGATGCCCCAGATCATCATGTTGCGGCCCCACCACTGGGTGCGGTCGATGAGCTTGTGGTAGCGCTCCTTGTCGGTGATCTTCTGGTCGAACCACTGGCCGAAGGGGTGGGTTCCCGCGCACATGAGCTCGACGTCGAGCGGGTCGGTGATCGTGCGCACCTCGTCGATCTGGCCGAGCAGGTCGGCGACGGCACCGCCGACCTCGGTGTGCACGTCGCTCACGAGCTCGACGGTGTTGAGCAGCAACTCGTTGGTGATCCGCGGATGCCGCGTGCCGTCGTCATCCGCGAGGGCGTCGAGCACCTCGTCCGCGACCGAGACGAGGTCTCCCGAGGCCCGGTCGACGAGGGCGATCTCCCACTCGATGCCGACGGTGGACCGTTCCGACTGCGCGAACTCGATTTCCATGGTGCGCCTTTCGATCGGTGCGCCGTTGGACGCGGCGGAGGCGGGGACTACACGACCATCTTCGTATCTTCACGTGCGGGATGCGGCGGGAGGAGCGCGACGCGCCGCGCCCGCGGTGCCGGTGAGATCCGATTACCCAAAGCCTGCTTTATCTGACAGAATGATTAGTCGACTTCTGTTCTGCCCGACCCTCTAATCAGGCCGTGCGGAAGTCCCTAGAGCTTGTGCCGAGTGTGCCCCCACGCTCACGGCTGTCAGTTCGCCAAACCTCACATCACACAGGAGAATTGTGGCTGTCAAAATTCGTTTGAAGCGCATGGGCAAGATCCGTGCACCGTTCTACCGCATCGTCGTCGCCGACGCGCGCACCAAGCGCGATGGCCGGGTCATCGAGGAGATCGGCAAGTACCACCCGACCGAGGAGCCCTCGCTCATCGAGGTCGACTCGGAGCGCGCCCTCTACTGGCTCGGCGTCGGCGCACAGCCGAGCGAGCAGGTCGAGGCCCTTCTCAAGCTCACGGGCGACTGGGGCAAGTTCAAGGGCGACAAAGACGCCGTGAGCACGGTCAAGACCAAGGAAGCCAAGGTCGAGTTCGTCGCCGACGAGAAGAAGAAGCCGGTGCTCAAGCCCAAGGCCGAGGCGCCCGCCAAGGTCGAGGCTCCCGCCGAGGAGCCTGCCGCCGAGGCCGCCGACGCCGAGGCCGCAGAGCCCGCGGCGGACGCAGAGAAGGCCTAGCCTTGCTCGCTCCCGCTCTCGAGCACCTCGTCAAGGGGATCGTCGATCACCCTGACGATGTGCACGTCGTTGCGAAGAACTCACCGCGTGGCGAGGTCCTCGAGATTCGTGTGAATCCCGAGGACCTCGGCCGCGTGATCGGCCGGGCCGGCCGCACGGCCAAGGCTCTTCGAACCCTTGTCGCTGCACTCGCAGACGGCCGTCGTGTGCGGGTCGACGTCGTCGACACCGACTTCTAGTGAGTCGCAAGAAGTCCGCACAGACCCAGCTGCGGGTCGGTCGCCTCACCAAGGCGCACGGCCTCAAGGGCGCTATCAAGCTCGAGATGTTCACGGATGACCCGGAACGACGTTTCGTTCCGGGCGCCGTGTTCTCGCTTCAGGTGCCGGACAGCTCGCCGTGGCACGGCAAGTCCATCGAACTCGTCGAGTTGCGCTGGTACAACGGGCACCCGGTCGGCTTCTTCAAAGACGTGCCCGACCGAACGGCCGCCGAGGCGCTCGCCAAGGCGATCCTCTGGATCGAGCAGGACGTAGACGAGGCCCAGACCGAGGAAGACGCCTGGTACGACTACCAGCTCGTCGGCCTGACGGTTCTGCGCGACGGTGTCGGAGTGGGCCGCGTCATCCGCGTCGACCACCTGCCGGCCCAGGACCTCCTCGTCGTGCACACCGCGACGGGCGACGTCATGGTGCCGTTCGTCAAGGCCATCGTCCCCGCCGTCGACATCGACGGGGGAACCCTCACGGTCACACCGCCCGTGGGGCTCTTCGAGGAGCTGCCGGACGACCCGGCCGACGAGGCGGGCGAGTCCGCCGGCATCCCCGAGTCGGACATCCCCGAGCCGGATGACCCGACCGACGCCGACGCCGCTGCTGCAGAAACCGCAGACGCCACGGACACCGCCCGCACCGAGACCGACTAGCCGGCCCAGCATGCGGATCGACATCGTCACGATCTTCCCCGACTTCTTCGAGGTGCTCGACATCTCGCTGCTCGGCAAGGCTCGCACCCGCGGGATCATCGATCTGCGGGTGCACGATCTGCGTGACCACACCCACGACCGTCACCGAACGGTGGACGACACCCCCTACGGTGGCGGCGCGGGGATGGTCATGCGGCCGGAACCGTGGGGAGAGGCGCTCGACGCGATCCTCGACGACGCGGCGTCCGAGCACGGCGATCCGCTCGTCGTCTTCCCGTCGCCCGCGGGGGAGCTGTTCACGCAGGCCGCGGCCGGCGAGTTCGCCCTGGAGGAGCACATCGTGTTCTGCTGCGGGCGGTACGAGGGCATCGACCAGCGGGTCGTCGACTACGCGCAGTCCCGTGCCCGTGTGCGGCTCGTGAGCCTCGGCGACTACGTGCTCAACGGGGGAGAGGTCGCCGTCATGGCGATGATCGAGGCCGCCGGGCGACTGGTGCCCGGTGTCGTCGGCAACCCGCAGAGCCTCGTCGAGGAGAGCCATTCCGACGGCCTGCTCGAATACCCGAGCTACACGAAGCCCGCCGAGTGGCGCGGCCTCGAGGTCCCGCCCATCCTGCTGAGCGGCCACCATGCCCAGATCGCCGCCTGGCGCCGCGAGCAGCAGCTCGAACGTACGCGCCGCGTGCGCCCCGAGCTGCTGCCGCCCGAGCCCGCAGAAGAGGCCTAGAGCCTCGAACCCGCCGACCGCGCCGTGAGCACGAGCGGGCCGTCGTCGGTCACGGCGACCGTGTGCTCGGCGTGGGCGGCCCGCGAGCCGTCGGCGCTGCGCAGGGTCCAGCCGTCGGGGTCGGTGAAGATCGTGTCGGTTCCGAGCATGAACCAGGGCTCGATCGCGAAGACGAGTCCCGCGCGCAGGGGCAGCCCTCGCCCGGCGCGCCCGTTGTTGGGGATGTGCGGGTCGCCGTGCATCGTGCGCCCCACGCCGTGACCGCCGAAGTCGGTGTTGACGCCGAGGCCGGCCTCCGCCGCCACGGCGCCGATCGCGGCCGAGATGTCGCCGATGCGCCGACCCGGCCGGGCCTCGGCGATGCCCGCCTCGAGGGCCCGTCTGGTCACCTCGATGAGCCGCAGGTCCTCCTCGCGCGGGGTGCCCACGACGATCGTGACCGCGGAGTCGGCCACCCAGCCGTCGACGGATGCCGCGAAGTCGAGGCTCAGCACGTCGCCGTCCTGCAGCCTGTAGTCGTGGGGGAGCCCGTGCAGCGCGGCGTCGTTGACCGAGGTGCACAGCACCTTGCCGAAGGGGCTCGCTCCGAAGGAGGGGTGGTAGTCGATGTAGGTCGACACGGCGCCGCGCTCGCGGATCATCTGATGCGCCAGCCGGTCGAGGCTCAGCAGGTTGACTCCCACGGCGGAGGCGGCAGCGGTCGCCTCGAGCACGCTCGCCACGAAGCTCCCGGCGGCGCGCATCTGCTCGATTTCGGCCGGTGTCCTGATCTCGATCACTCGGTGGTCCTTTCGCGTCGTTCTAGGCTCTCACCTCGTGCGGGTTGCGCCCTAATTCGCCCAGTCGCCGATCAGAGTCGGCGACTATCGTGGTTGAGGTGATACTCCGTCGCGCCTTCTTCTACTGGCAGTCTGTCGCCGCCTTCGCGATCCCCGCGTGGTGGCTCGTCGGCTGGTGCGTCTTCTCGCCGGGAGGCTGGGCCTTCCTGCTGCTCCTGGTCTGCGCCTTCGTGCTCTTCGTCGTGATGCTCGTGCTCTTCGGGCTCGTCTACGCCCGCCGTGAGGTGCGGCAGACCCGGGCGTTCTCCTGGCCGGATGTCGCGGTCTTCGCCGCGTGGGACGCCGCGATGATCGCGCTCGGCTTCTTCACCCCTGTCACGACCCTCTTCGTCGTGCTCACGATCATCGGCGCGATCGCCGTGTTCTGGGTCTCGCTCGCCCAGTTGCTCGCCTCGGCGAGCCGCAGACTGCTCGGCGATCCGGCGCCGGCCGGCCCCGCGCCATCCGTGGGCTACCGCTCGCCCGCGGCGCCCGACCTCGGCGGCGACACCCCGATCATCGTCGTGGAGGAGAAGCGCGAGGAGCACTGATCCGGCCCTGAGCTGGGGCCGCCGCGAGCGGCAGCTTTGCGCACGAGGCCGGTTTCATGGCAGAATTGACCCTTGTGCCGCGGCCAGGTTCTGCCACAGGGGAGCCGGTTCTACTCGCGGACACATTTTTCTTCCAGCCAGCGGCTCCCGCGCACGCCTCGTCGTGCGCGAGCGGGCCGACGAATCGTCCTCGACCTGTGGCGGGTACAGAGAGCGAAAAATCATGAACATCCTCGACAGCGTCGATGCGGCGTCACTCCGCAACGACATCCCGGACTTCCGCGCCGGCGACACCGTCAAGGTTCACGTCAACATCATCGAGGGCACTCGCTCTCGTATCCAGGTTTTCCAGGGTGTCGTCATCGGCCGCTCGGGCGAAGGCGTCCGCGAGACCTTCTGCGTCCGCAAGGTCAGCTTCCAGGTCGGCGTCGAGCGCACCTTCCCGGTGCACTCGCCGGTCATCGACCACATCGAGGTCGTCACCCGCGGTGACGTGCGACGCGCCAAGCTGTACTACCTGCGCGACCTGCGCGGCAAGAAGGCGAAGATCAAAGAGAAGCGCGACAACTGATCTGATTCACAGCTTTTCTGTGAACGGAACTGAGCTCCCGACCCGATAAAGTGGGTCGGGAGCTCAGGCGGTTTAATGACAGACGAAACACTCACCACGCGATCAGATCGCCTGGAACCAGAAAAACGGAACAGCAAGAAACGTTCCGCTCTTCTGTTCCTTCGCGACGTCCTCATCATCTTCGTGGTCGCACTGCTGGTCTCGTTCCTCATCAAGACCTTCCTGATCCGGTCGTTCTTCATCCCCTCCGAGTCGATGGAGAACACGCTCGTCATCGACGACAGGATCATCGTCAACGAGCTCACGCCCGACCTCATCCCCATCTCGCACGGCGACGTCGTCGTCTTCAAAGACCCGGGCGGATGGCTCCGGCCGCAGCCCGAGCCCGACGTCAACCCGATCGCGGCGAGCGTCGACTGGCTGCTCTCCCTCGTGGGGCTCACGGCTCCCGACAGCAACGACCACCTCATCAAGCGGGTCATCGGCCTGCCCGGCGACCACGTCGTGTGCTGCAACGCGCTCGGGCAGATGAGCG
Source organism: Compostimonas suwonensis (assembly GCF_002797855.1). GTDB lineage: Bacteria > Actinomycetota > Actinomycetes > Actinomycetales > Microbacteriaceae > Compostimonas > Compostimonas suwonensis. The sequence continues at coordinate 551,244 of NZ_PGFB01000002.1, read as the reverse complement.
TCAACGGCGTGCCGCTCAACGAGACGCCGTACGTGAACCTGCCGCCGGGTGACACGAAGGTCTCCAAAGACGACTTCGATGTGACCGTGCCGCCCGACTCGCTCTGGGTCATGGGAGACAACCGCTACAACTCGGCCGACTCGCGCTTCAACACCGACAAGCCCGGCAAGGGCTTCGTGCCGATCGACAACGTCGTGGGCCGCGCCCTCGTCGTCAGCTGGCCGCTCAGCCACTGGGCCTGGCTCGACAACTTCCCCGACGTCTTCCGCGGTGTCGAGGAGGGCACGGGCTAGATGACCCCGGTCTCGCCGACGCTCGACTACGAGCTCGAGCTCCTGGGATCCGGCGCCGTCACGGTCATCGGGGTCGACGAGGTCGGCCGCGGTGCCATCGCCGGGCCCGTCGCCGTGGGCATGTGCGTCGTCGACGCGACGGTCGGCCCGCTCCCCGAGGGCATCCGCGACTCCAAGCTCCTGAGCGAGAAACGCCGCGAGCAGCTCGCGCCGCTCGCGCGCTCCTGGGCGGTGTGGAGCGCCGTGGGCCTCGCCGCGCCCGCGGAGGTCGACGAGCTGGGCATCATCGCCTGCCTCGGCCTCGCGGGCAAGCGCGCGCTCCTGCAACTGCACGAGGCCGGTGCGCACGTCTCGTCCGCGACGATCCTGCTCGACGGCAACCACGACTGGCTGAACCCGGCCCTCGCCTCGCCCCTGCGGGTCGTCACCCGCGTGAAGGCCGACCGGGACTGCGGATCGGTGGCCGCGGCATCCGTCATCGCGAAGGTGCACCGCGACCGGATCATGATCGCCGAGCACGAGCGCCTGCCGCACTACGACTGGGCCGGCAACAAGGGCTACGGCAGCTCGTCGCACCTGGCCGCGATCGCCGAGCTCGGCTCGACCGAGCTGCACCGGCGCAGCTGGCTCGCGCCCACGACGTGATCCCGGATGCCGCTGCGAGCCCTCTTCCAGGGTGCGCCGTTCGCGGCGGCACCGTCTGGGCTTAGGATTGGTGGACGATGGACGAAGACGAGTTCGAGGACTACGACCGCGAGGTCGAGCTGGCCCTGTACCGCGAATACCGCGACGTGGTTTCACAATTCAAGTACGTGGTGGAGACCGAGCGACGGTTCTATCTCGCGAACGACGTGGAGCTCGTGCGCCGTGACACGCAGAACGACTTCTATTTCGAGCTGACGATGAACGACGTCTGGGTGTGGGATGTCTACCGCTCCGACAGGTTCGTCAAGTCGGTGCGCGTGCTGACGTTCAAAGACGTCAACGTCGAGGAGCTCTCGTCGAAGGAGTTCGAACTGCCCAAGGAGCTCGCGCTCGACGAGTAGTCGGCGCGCTCGGCGCGCTCGTTGTGCTGAGCCCGTGCCGCCCGGCGTGCGGAGACGGCTCGGCTGACGGCATCCACCGCATAGCCGATGGCTGCGGCGAGCACGATCGAGACGACGATCGCGAGCAGCGGCTGGTCGCCGAGCAGATGGCCGACGGCGACGCCGATGAAAGCCGAGTACAGCGCCCAGCTGATTCCCGCGACGATGCTCAACGACACGAAACGGCGTCGGGGGTACCGGGTCGCGCCGGCCGTCATGTTGACGGCGATGCGCCCGACGGGGATGTAGCGGGCGGTGACGATGAGCAGCGCGCCGCGCTGGTCGAGCCCTGCACGGGCCCAGGCGAAGGTCGAGGCGACGCGGGGGCGTCGCATCCAGGCGAATCGGGTCGTTCCGATGCCCCGGCCGATCGCGTAGGCGATGTTGTCGCCGATCGCGGCGCCGGCCGCGGCGAGTGCGATGACCAGCACGATGTTCGGCTGCCCGGCCGAGAGCGCGAGGGCGGCGAGTCCCACGACGACGGACTCGCTGGGGATCGGCGGGAAGAAGCCGTCGACGATGCAGACGAGCAGAACGGCGAGATAGACCCAGGGTGAGCCGGCGAGGCCCATGAGCAGATCGTTGATTGCTTCCATGCCTCAACGGTAGGAATCGGCCCCCGCGGCGCGCGTCCCTCGAAGGTCTGCGGCGTATGCGACGTGCGAGCCGTTTCCGTCGCCGGAGAACACTACTTTCGTCGGGGGTGCGGGATTCGGCGCCCCCGTACAGTGCGGGCGCCCGCGATTAGACGTGGCGGAACGCCGTGGTCAGTGGAACTCGCCGGTCTTGAAGAACAGCACGACGGCGACGAAGCGCTCGACGAGGAACCAGCCGATGGCCAGGAAGACCTTCTCGACAGGGCCCGGCAGATCGGGTTCGGCCCACTGCGTGACCGGCGCGGACTCGGCGGACGCCGGTCGTGCGGCGGGCGCGGGCGCAACAGCCGCGGCGACCCGGGGCGTCGACGGCGGTTGCGGGTTCGGGGTCTCGCGGCGGGTTTCCGGCCTGTCCAGCACGGCCACTGAGGTCGACACGATCGTTCCTCCGATCAACGGATGACCCGACCGACACGCCGTCAGCGGGTCCACGGCATCAGTGTATGGACGCGGCGTGTCGTGTTCCGGACGAAAACCGGCGCGAGCACCCTCTCGTCACGGAATGTTCACCTGGCGGGCGTCGGGGTCGGCGTCTGTTCGGCGGCCGGGACACATCCTGCGCGTCATCGTCGCCGAGAGCCCCGGACAGCTCTGAGCGCGCAACCCGATCCTGTTGTCGCCCTGTCACCCTGTCAGCCGCTTGTGTCGTCGTACTCGCGGCGAGCCGTGATGATCGGGTGTCTGGAGTGCCGTTCTGCCCCGCGGCCGGGTTTTGTTTCCGGAATGTTTCGATGCCGACGCTCCCTGTAAAAACCTTATTTCGAGGCCCGTCTCGCCTTGACATGGTCGTCCGTGTCGCGAAAGCTTCTACCACAGCCTGGAAATCACTTCCGAAATACGAAAGCAGGAATCACCTATGCGTAAGTTGCTTTTCGTCGTGAGCACAGCAGTCCTCGTCGCCGCAACACTCGCGGGTTGCAGCAGCCCGGACAGTTCTCCGACAAGCGGGAGCGGCGACTCTCCGGAGGGCAAGACCCTGACCCTCGCACATGAATCGCCCTGGAACATCGAGGGAACCCCCATGGAGTTCGCGGTCGAGAAGCTGAAAGAGGACGGCTACAACGTCGAGGTGACCTATTTCGACACTCCGGAGGCGTTGTCGCAAGCCGTCGCCAGCGGCGAGGTGGATGCCGGTGTCACCAGCGCGGGCACGGTCTTCTCCGCGATCGACGCCGGCGCCCCCCTCAAGAACTTCCTCGGCCTCTCGCGACCGAACTACGTCATGGTCGCCAAGAAGGACTTGGACACCTGCGAGTCGCTCGAGGGCAAGCGTCTGGCGATCCACAGCCAGGAAGGAACGACCGGGACTCTCACCGACAAATGGCTCTCGGAGGTCTGCCCCGACACCAAGCCGGACATCTTCGTGCTCCCCGGCTCGGAGAACCGCATCGCAGGGCTCATCGCCGATCAGGTCGACGCCTCTCCCGTGGATGTGATCAGCAGCATGCTTCTCATCGATCAGTACCCGGACGACTTCGGCCTGATCGACGGCTACGGCGACCCGGACGTCATGGCGGACTACCTCTTCGGCAACACCGACTTCCTGGCGAACGAGCCCGAGATGGCGCAGGATCTCGTCGACGCCTACATGGTGGGCTTCGACAAGGTCAACTCCGACCCGGAGGCCGCCGAGGATCTCGCGGTGTCGCTCCTGCCCGACCTCGATCCGGACATCGTCCGCGAGGCCGTCAAGTACTGGATCGACGAAGGCATGTGGTCTCCCGTCGACGGGATGGATGACGACGTCGTGCAGTCCACGATCGACCTGTACGCCTTGACGACGCCGTACACGAATGTCAAGAAGCCCGCCGATGTGATCGACGACCAGTTCATGAACTCCGTCAATGGCTGATTCTGCCAACGCAGACCTTCGCCGAAGTCGCCTCCGCACTCGCGGGGGTGACTTCGGCCTCAAGGTCGTTCTGCGGCTCTGCGTCCTCGTCGTGCTGCTCGTCGCATGGCAGCTCCTGGGCGACGACACCGCGAAGTTCCGGTTGCCGACCGTGACGAGAACACTGTCGTCGCTCTGGACGCTCACCGTCGACGGGTCCTTGCCCATCGCCCTTCTCGTCAGCAACCTGGCCATGATCATCGGCTACGCCGCCGCGGTGATCGTCGGGGTCTCGCTGGGAGTCGCCATGGGAACCCTGCGCACCTTCGGGCACGTCAGCCGCCCGTACCTGCTCATCATCATGGTGATCCCGCTCATCGCGATCCTGCCGGTCATCCAAGCGGTCCTGGGTCTGGGGCTGGTGACGAGGGCGGTCGTGGTCTTCCTCTTCGCGGTCGTCTACATCGCACTCAACACCGAGACGGGCCTGCTCGGCGTGCCCCGTCCGTTGGTCGAGATGGCGCGCAGCTACGGAAGCAGCCCGTGGCGAACCTTCCGCGAGGTGATGATCCCCTCGGCGAGGCCCGACATCATCGCGGGTCTGCGTCTGGGCCTCGGACGTGCCGTGGTCGGGATGGTTATCGCGGAGCTGTTCCTCGTGAGCCCCGGGATCGGAAGCCTGCTCTCGCTCTATCGCGGACGATTCGACACCGGCGCGGTGCTCGCGATCGTTCTCGTACTGATCTTGGAAGGAGTTCTCATCATGCAGCTCACGAGCCGATTCGAACCGAAGAGGAAGTCCCGATCATGACAACGCAGACGATTGCGAAGCCCGTCCCCGCGATCGAGGTCGCCGGAGTGACGAAGGACTACGCCGTGAGCGGCATGGAGCCCACCCGCGCGCTCGACGAGGTGAGCCTGGACATCCAACCCGGTGAGTTCGTCAGCCTGATCGGTCCGAGCGGATGCGGGAAGACCACGTTGTTGAGGATCATCGACGGCTTGGAGCCGACCACGTCCGGGCAGATCCTGATCGACGGCACGGTCACTGCCGCTCCTGGCCCCGAGCGGGCGATGGTGTTCCAGTCCTTCGCGCTCCTGCCCTGGCGCACCGTGCGGGAGAACATCGAGTTCGGCCTCAGCGTGCGCGGTGTCGCGAAGGGCGAGCGTGGTGAGATCGTCGACCGCTACGTGAGCATGATCGGCCTCAACGGCTTCGAGGACCGCTATCCCGATCAGCTCTCCGGGGGCATGCAGCAGCGGGTCGGGCTCGCGCGGGCTCTGGCGGTCAACCCGCAGATCCTGCTCATGGACGAGCCGTTCGGGGCTCTTGACGCGCAGACGCGGCATCTCCTGCAGCTCGATCTGGAGCGGATCTGGCAGGACGGCAAGAAGTCGGTCGTCTTCGTCACCCACGACATGGACGAGGCCGTCTTCCTCTCCGACCGGATCGTCATCATGAGCCCCCGACCTGGTCGGATCCAGGAGATCATCGAGGTCGACCTGCCTCGCCCGCGAAGCGACGATTCGCGTCGGGACCCCCGCTTCCTCGAGCTGAGCGCCTATGTGTGGGAACAGCTCAAATCGATGATCGTGCGAGACGGCGCTCAGGGCTGATGGCGAGCATCGAGCAGGCGACCGTCGGAGCCACATCCTTGGGGAGCGAGCCGGTACGAGCCCTCGGGCCGGGAGGGTTCGCCGCAGTCGTGCGGCGCATCCCCCGGTACTGGCTGTGGCAGGTGATCGCGCTCCTCTCGATCGCGATCGTCTGGCAGATCGCAGGGTTGGCCGCGAACTTCATCTATCTGCCTCCGCTCTCGGACGTGCTCGTCGCGCTCTGGGAGCTGATCGTGGACGGGACCATCTGGAATCAACTGGGCGTGAGCCTCTCCATGCTGGCGGCGGGCCTCTCGATCTCGATCGTCGGCGGGGTGCTCATCGGCGTGCTCATGGGCTTGTTCCGGCCGGTTCGTTACGCTCTGGACGTCTATGTCGACGCGATGATGGCCGCCCCCATGGTCGCCTTCGTGCCGCTGTTCATCATGCTCTTCGGCCTGGGCGCCGAGACCCGGCTGGCCGTCGTGATCCTCTTCGCGCTCTTCCCGATCATCGTGAACACGCAGGTCGGTGTCGAGGCGGCGGACAGACGGCTCATCGAGATGGGGAAGTCCTTCGGCGTCAGCCGGCTCCGTGCGGTGTTCGCCCTGCGCCTGCCGATGGCCTACCCGCAGATCAGGGCCGGCCTGCGGCTCGGCGTCTCCCGGGGCGTCGACGGCCTGATCACCGGCGAGGTCCTCATCTCGGTCGTGGGCCTGGGCGGCCTGGTCTCGAAATACGGCAACGGATTCACGATGGACCGTCTGTTCGCCGTCGCGATCGTCATCGTCGTGCTCGCTCTCGTGGCGGTGCAGCTCACCGACTTTGTCACGCGCATCGTCTTCGGTGTGCGGCGGAGGTGATCGTAGGGTGAGCACCGAATACGAGCAGTCGGCGGCATCCGCGATCGCCGCCGCCTGGATCGAGGCGAACCGAGGCCGTCTCGGCGCGGCGAGCGATCGGATCTGGGAGCTGGCCGAACCCGGGCTGTGCGAGGTCGAGTCCGCGGAGGTGCTCATCGCACTGCTCGCGGAGGCGGGATTCACGATCGACAGGGGAGCAGCCGGCTTCGAGAGCGGATTCGTCGCACGCTTCGGGACCACAGGACCGATCATCGGACTGTCGTGCGAATACGACGCGACCCCCGGCGAGCTCCAGGACGCGGTGCCCCATGCCGCCGATCGACCGGGGAGGACGGCCGGATTCACAGACCTTCACAACGGCATCGGCGTGGCCAGCGCGGGCGCGGCCTGCGCCATCGCGCGTGCGCTGTCGACGGGGGGCCTGCCGGGACGGATCGTCGTTCTCGGCACACCGGCGGAGAAGCTCTGCGTCGGCAAACCGTTCTTCGCCCGCGACGGCCATCTCGACGGTCTCGACGCCGTCGTCGCGTGGCATCCACGCAAATACTCCACCGTCGAATGGGATGACGGACCGGGCGTGCAGCTCGGCGCCGTCTTCGGGTTCGCCGGTCGGACCACCTACGCCGCTCGCCCCTGGGACGGCGTGAACGCCCTCGACGCGGTGGTTCTTATGGATGTGATCCTCAAATACATCAAAGATCGGCTTCCGGCCTCCATCCGGGCCTCGGTGTCGCGGATCATCGTCGATGGCGGGCTGCACCCCACCTCGGTTCCTGCGACGGCGCAGGCCTGGTACGTCCATCGCGCGGCGGACCTCGACGGGATACGCCAGGTCTCAGACCTCGTGACACGCGCGGCCGAGAGCGCGGCGCACGCCACGGGCGCGGTGATGACGCGTGACGTCGTCTCGGCGACCCGGCCGTGGCTGCCCAATCACGCCCTGGCCGAGTCGGCATGGAGAGGGCTGCAGGAGGCGGGCGCGCCGAGATTCTCGGAGGCCGCGAAGGCCTTCGGCCGCGAGGTGATGCGCAACGTCGGTCGCGAGGTGCTGGCCGAGCCGTTCGACGAGACCCTGACGGATCCGAGCGCACGCGCGGGACTGGACTTCGCCGGAGGCGCGGACGACGTCAACGAGTTCTGCTGGCACGCTCCGACCGCCCGCATCTACGTCGCCCACGGGCTCGTCGGCGACCACCTGCCGAACTGGGCCAGGAGCGCCTTCACCGGCATCGACGCCGCTCACTCCACCGTCATCACGGCGGCGAGGGCGATGGCGTTCACGGTCCTGCGTCTGCTGCAGAACCCCCACGAGCTGCAGGCGGCGGCGGCCGAGTTCCGCGACCGCATCGAGTCGGCGGGCCGGATTCCCGTGCAGCTTCCCGCCGACGCCCGTCCGCCGCTCGAGACGGTGGGCATGCCGCCGTTCGTCGCTCACCATCTTCTCCGCGCATCCGATGCGCGGCGTGGAGCCGACTCCCGATGAGAACCCATGAAAGGACGATCATGCTGATCGAAGACATCCCTGCGCCCCAGCCCTTGGACGAGGAGTCGCAGCGATTCCTCGCACTGCGGCGGGAAGCGAATCTGAAGGACGTGTACGAGGGGACCGTCGCCGAGGCCCGTGCCGGAAGGACGTCGTGGCGGACGGCCTTCAAGAAGAGCTCGCCGGAGGTGGCGATCGTTCGAGAGACGACGCTTCCCCGTCTCGCCGGCGACGGACCCGACATCCCGGCGCGGATCTATCGGGACACCGAGAGCGGCCTGCTGCCCTCGACCGTCTTCCTCCACGGCGGGGGATGGGTGCTCGGGGGATTGGACCACAGCGACGCGGTATGCCGCTGGATCGCGAAGCTCAGCGGCACGGCCGTGATCAACGTCGACTATCGTCGAGCCCCGGAGACGCGCTTCCCCGGCGCTCTCGACGACTCCTATTCCGTGACCCTCTGGGCATCGGCGGGCGACGACGATTTCGGCCTCGCGCCCCGCACCGCGGTCATGGGATGCAGCGCGGGAGGAAACCTCGCCGCGGCCGTCGCCCTGATGGCCCGAGATCGCCGTACGCCGGCGATCTCGGCGCAGGTACTGGTTTACCCGGTCGTCGACACCACGCAGTCGACAGAGTCCTTCCGCACCTACAGCGATGGCTACATCGGCTCGGTCAGGGAGAGCCAGTGGTACTGGACTCAGTACCTGGGGGAATCGCCGGTCGAGATCACGCCATATGCCGCCCCCTCGCTCGCATCCACCCTCGCCGGGCTCCCGACGGCGCTCGTGATGACGGCCGAGTACGACCAGTTGCGGGACGAGGGCGAGATCTACGCCCGCAGGCTCGCAGCGGACGGCGTCGACACCGAACTCGTCCGTTGCCCGGGAAGTGTGCACACCTTCTTCACGATGCCCGGTGTCTTTCCCCAGTCGGACATCGCCATCGCTCGCGCATCCGCGTTCCTCGCCAAGCACCTGGCGGCCTGATCCGCCACCGGCTCAGAGGAGGCAGGTCTCGGCCGATGCGGGTCGTGCGCTGGATCGATCGATCCAGCGCACGACCCGCATCGACGTTCATCGCCCTGTGAAGAGGCGGTTCGCTCCGACGTCCTCAGCCCAGGTGCGGTGGTGGGCCTCGAGCAGATATCCGCTCAGCCCGTCCGCGCGTTTCTTCACCTGCTCGAAATCCTTCTGGAACTCCGGGACGACCGAGGCGATCCGGGCGAGCAGATCCGCCGGGTCGATCGTCTGGAGCACTCCGGCTCTGATCACGATCCGTCCGTCGACGACGACGTCGGTGACGCCGCGGCCCGACTCCGTGTAGACGAGTTGGCGCACGGCGCTGTTGAGCGGCACGAAGGTCGGATCGGTCAGATCCATCAGCACGACGTCGCCGCGGTAGCCCGGCGCCAGACGACCGAGGTCCTCCTCGCGGTCGAGCGCGTGGGCGCCTCCGGCCGTCGCCGCATGGAACGCGCGATCGGCCTGGTTGGGTCCGGGATCCGGATTGCTGATCGCGGCGACCAAGGCGAAGAGCTTCATGGCCTGGAACATGTTCTGGGCATCGCTGCACGAGCAGTTGTCACAGCCGAGCCCGAAGCTCACTCCGGCCTCCTCGAGCGCGTGGATGGGCGGGATCCCGCTTTTGAGCTTGAGGTTGCTGAGCGGGTTGAGCACGACGTTCGTTCCCGTCTCCGCGAGCAGTTCGATCTCGTCGGGGAGGAGCCACACGCTGTGGGCGAGGTTGACCCGAGGACCGATCATGCCCTCCTCCTGCAGCCGGCGGATGAGCGAGCCCGCGTATTGGGGGTACTCGCGTCTGGCCTGCAGGGCCATGCCCTTGGACTCGTAGATATGGGTGAAGATCTGCAGGTCGTACTTCTCCGCGAGCGCCATCGTGCGCTGGAGAAGCCCGGTCGAGCAGCGCTCCGGGGCCGACGGGCCGAGCGCCCAGGTGACGCGCTCGCGCGCCGGACCCTGCAGATAGTGCTCCTCCAGATACGACAGCTGGTCGATGTCGGCGTCGGGCTCTGCGGCGGTGGAGAGCGAGCCGTGCAACTCCTCGGGGAAGACGTCCTCCCAGAAGGGGATTGTGGAGATGCCCTTCTTGTCGGCGTACTGGAGCCCGACGACCGCGCGGATCCCGATCTCCTCGTAGGCCTCCACAACGGCTTCGAGATGTTCGGGATCGAAGGGGAACAGGGTGACCATGTCCTGCACGGTCGTCATGCCCGAGCGGAGGCATTCGTAGGCGCCGAGAAGCGTGCGCGCCTTCACCTCCTCGCGGGAGCGCTTCGGGTATTGCGGAGGCAGAGCCATCAGGCGCCAGTACTCGAGAGGCTCCTCCTCCAGGGTTCCCTTCGCGAGGGTGTCGTGCGAGTGGTAGTGGGAGTTGATCATTCCGGGGATCACGAGCTTGTCGGTCGCGTCGAGGATCTCGGTGGCCTCATCGCGAACGGCGACGAGGTCGGTGCCGATCTCGGTGATGACGCCGTCGACGATGAGAACGTCTGCGATCTCGGGGACATCGTCGACGCCGACCCCCCGCAGGATGGAGCCGTTGGCGATCAGAAGGCGTCGGTGGCCTTCGTGCTGAGGTGACGTCATTGCTGTCCTTTCCAGGTCGTCGGCTGACGGAGTTCAGCCGTGGATGTCGAACGTCCGGGTTCCGCGCGCAACCGCTGCGCGGGCCACCGAGCGTGCCGAGTAGATGTCCGCCGCCGCGAATCCCACGCTTTTGAACACGTTGATCCCGCCGGCGCCGGTGCCGGCCGGCTCCTGGAGCAGCTCGCCGAGCTCGATGATGCTCGTCCGAGCCAGGCTCCCGCTCTCGAGGGCGGCGGTGATGTCTGCGGCGTGCAGAGCGCCGACGACGGTGTCGACGACGACCCGCTTCGCTCGTGCGACGATCGGCATCTCGATCTCCGCCGCGTCGGGGGTGTGGCTGCCGACACCGCAGACGAGGACGTCGGGCCCGATCCAGTCGTCCATGATGACAGGAGTGGCTGATGTCGTCGCGGCGACGACGACCCCTGCGCCCGCGCAGGCCGATCGCACCGAGTCGACGGCGATGACCTCGACGTCCCGGCTCGGGTGCGCGATGGAGATCTCTCGGCGCAGCGCGGAGGCGAAATCGTTCCGGCGGTCCGGGTTCCTGGAGGCGATTCGGATCGTCGTGAGCGTGTCGAGGGCGTGTACGAGTGCGAGCGCCTGGGTTCGAGCCTGCGCGCCGGCCCCGATGATCGCCGCGACGGAGGTGGCGGGCGGAGCCAGCCGGGCGGCCGCCAGACCCGTCATGGCGCCCGTGCGGAGATCGGTGATGACGCTGCCGTCCATGACGACCTCGCCCAGTTCGGGGTCGACGAGCACGATCAGGGCGGCGGAGGAGGGGAGGGAGTCGCCGCCGGAGGAGTACCAGATCTTCGAGCCGAAAGTCGTCCCGTCGACGACGCCCGGCATAACGAGCACCTCGGCGTCGGCGCCGGGAACCCGGAATCCGGCGCGGGCGGGTACATCCGTCGTTCCGCGCGTCTGCGCTATCGCGGCCTCGGCCACCGACTCGAAGGCCTGCGACATGCCGTAGAGCCGTTCCACCTCGGTGGCGTCGATCAGCAGCACGATGGAGCTCCTCTCGTTCGTCCGGCTCCGATCGCGTTCATCACCACAGGGTCTGCCCTCCATCGATCATGAGAGAGGCTCCCACGACGAAGGAAGCCTCGTCCGAGGCGAGGAAGACGACGGCGCCCACCACCTCGGAGGTCTCGCCGTAGCGGCCGGCCGGAATGGATGCCGTCCGTTTCCGTCTGAACTCCGGCGCCGTCACGTACTCCCGATTGAGATCGGTCACGAAGGTGCCGGGCGCGATGCTGTTGACACGCACTCCGTGGGGCGCGAGCTCGAGCGCCATCGAGCGCGTGAGCGCGGCGATCCCGCCCTTCGATGACGCGTATGCCAGACTTCCCGGCCACGACTGCACCTGTCGTGTCGACGACACATTGACGATGGCTCCGCCGTGGTGGGCCACCATGTGGCGTGCGGCGGCCTGCCCGACCAGGAAATACCCGGTCAGATTGACGTCGATGACGTTCCGCCACTCGTCCTCCGAGAGGTCGAGGAAGGCGGTCGTGCTCATGATCCCGGCGTTGTTGACCAGGAGGTCGAGGCCGCCCAGCGCTTTCACCGCCTGACCGACGATGGACCGCGCTCCACCGGGTGCTGCGATGTCGCCTGTCACGATCTCGGCATCCCCGCCCTCGCGCCGGATGGCATCGTACAGCTCCTCGACGTCGTCGCGTCTGCGGTCGTGCAGCGCGACGCTCGCCCCCTCCTGCGCGAGTCCCGTCGCGATCGCGCTGCCGAGGCCGCCTCCGGCTCCGGTCACGAGGGCCGCGCGTCCCTGAAGTCTCACTCCGTCGATCCGGTCGTGGTGAGCCTGGCCACTCGGGATCCCGGCGCCTCCGGTATGTCGGCGTCGGCGAGTCGTCCGAGCGCACTCAGATCGATGGACAGGCCGAGACGCCGGAGACACCACCACACGATCGCCTGGTTGCTGCTGAGCACCGGCTTCCCCAGCTCCTCTTCGAGCGGACTGAGGATGCGCAGGGTGGCCAGATTCGTCGACACGATGAGCACGGCGTCGGCATCGCCGTGGGCGAGCTGCCTCGCCATGGCGTGGACCTCGGCCGGGGCCTGGCGGTTGGTCAGGAACCAGACCCGCGGGTCGTCCGTCTCCAGGCTGAAGTCGCGATGGGTGGCCGCCACCACGGTCAACCCGTTCTCGGCGAGGACGTCCTCCAGATCCGTTCCGGAACGCACGGAGTACGGCGAGACCACGGCTACCTGCACAAGCTCCATGCTCTCGCACGCTCTGAGCAGGGCCTCGGTCGCCGTGATCACCGGAAGCCCGCATTCCTCGGCGATGAGAGCGGACAGGGATGCACGCGAGGTCCGGCCGCCGTTGAAGCTCGTCTCGGCGCAGGCGTAGACGACCACATCGAGTCCCATCTCGGTGATCGACCCCGCGAGCTCGATCGCCTGACGACGCATCTCCTCGGGGTCGGTCGCGGTCAGGCGCAAGACGTGGAAGCTCACCCCCGGCAGGCCCAGCTCATTCAGCTCCGGCTCCATGAGCACGTTGTCGGAGGGCAGGATCAGCCCGATGCGGGCGTGCCAGCCATATGGTGCTTGGTTCATGCGGTGATCTCCAGAAGCCGTCGCCGCGCTCAGGCGCGGGGTCCGTCGAGGTATGCGGCACCGTGCGAGACGGACCAGTCCGAGTCGTCCAGCAATGCTCGCAGCGACCAGCCGTCGTCGCCGATGATCCGAGGGGGCTCGTACATCCGGCGTTCGTGCCCCAGAGGGGCGGTCGCATCGATGCCCATCTTGGCGCTGGTGCGGGCCGCCGGCGCCGACGGGTCGAGGGTCGGGCTGTAGAGACCGGGCACGACGACGACGTCGCGGTCGGGCTGCATACGAGTGTTGACCGCCCATTCGACCTGCTGCAGGTCGTAGGGGTCGATGTCGTCATCGACGACGACGACGAGCTTCGCGCCCAGCGTGCTGGCCATGAGTCCGAGCATGACGTTGCGAGGCTCCGCGGGATGCCGTTTCTTGAGGGAGACGATCACGTGATGGCGGGATGCCCCTCCCGGGGTGATGTGCACGGACCTGATCTCCGGCGTGATCCTCAGCGCCTCGCGGTAGGCGAGGGCCGTCGCGCTCGGCTGCATCATCCAATGGTTCTCGGTCATCGGCGTGCCGGTGAGAGTGTTCTGGTAGATCGCACCCCTGCGGTGGGTGATGGCGGTGATCTCCATGACCGGGGCCGGCTTCGCCTCACTGTATGTGCCGGGGTACTCGCCGAAGGGGCCGTCGTCTTCCAGACGCCCCGGAACGATGAAGCCTTCGATGACGATCTCGGCCGTCGCGGGCACTCTCACATCGATGGTGGTGCATCGCACCATCTCGAGAGCCTCGCCGCGCATGCCTCCGGCGATGGCGAACTCGTCGACACCGTACGGCGCTCGGGCCTGCGACGCGATCTGCGTCACGGGATCGGCCCCGATCACGACGGCGATCTCGGCTCGCTCGCCACGTTCGTGCCAGCGCTCGATGATCGTTCGCAGATGACGGCCGAGCGGTGCGAAGACGGTCAGGTGGTTGCGGTCGAGCGGCAGCTGGCGATGGATCGACACGTTGCCCACGCCGGTGTCGGGATCGTGCGCGACCTGGAGGCCCGCCGTGAGATAGCGGCCGCCGTCGAGCTCGAAATGGCGCAGGAGCGGGAGGGACAGGATGTCGATGTCCTCACCCGTGAGAACGATCTCCTGGCAGGGCGCCGGGGAGGTCGTCAGCTCGGGCTCGATGAGCTTGCTCTCCAACTCGCCGAAATGGCGCAGGAGGTAGTCGTAGTCCTGGCCGAGTGCCAGCGCCACTCGACGAGATGCGCCGAAGAGCCCGCTGAGGCAGGAGAACGAGCTGTCCCGCATGTTCTCGAACAGCAGTGCGGGACCCTCGATGTCGGAGCTCTGCCGGGTGAGGCCGACAGCCTGGTACTCCCAGTCGACCGGATCGGAGATGCGGAGCAGATCACCGCGAAGCTCCAGCGCGTCGAGGAATTGACGCAGATCGTGCCAGGCGGTTGTCCTCATCGAATCTCACATTCGTATTATGGAAGTCATTTCCGTATAATTGAAGTAATTAAACCACAGGCCCAACCGTCCTTGTCAAGCATGGGATGACGAAGTGGTCCAAGTTCCCCGAGTTCCCGAATCAGAGCACAAACTTCCGTAAGGTGGTATTCGGCGGCTCCCTCGGGCGGCGAACCCGAAGACAGGAGGAGGAATCGATGAACGTCGTCGTTCGCACACTCAACGCATTGGCCCTCATCGTGGAGGCTCAACAAGGAGTCTCGCTGACGGTGGCGAGCGAGAAGCTCGGTTACCCGCTCGCGACGATGCATCGCATCCTCAAAGTCCTGACCGACGAGCAGTTCATCCGGCGTGATCCGGTGTCTCTCGAATACTTCCCCGGACGCCGCCTCCAACGGATGTCGTCGCTCGCTCGCAGGGAGACGCTCGCCGCCACCGCCGAGATCAACGTGCGGGCTCTCAGCGAGAAGTTCAACGAGACCGTGATGCTGACGCAGCTGATCGACGGGCGCGCCGTCTGCGTGGCGCTGGCCGAGAGCCGTCGGCCCCTCCACCTCTCCGTGTCGGTCGGCCAGGCCGTGCCCCTCCACGCCGCGGCATCCGCGCGGGTTCTCTACAGCGACTTCGACGACGATTCGGTCAGGTCTCTCTTGAAGGGTCACCCCTTCGTTCAGCTCATGCCGAAGACGCCGTCGAGCGTCGACGACGTCATCGCTCATCTAGAGAACATCCGGTCGTTCGGGTACGACGTCTGTGACAACGAGTTCGATTTCGACATCTGGGCCGCGGCGGCGCCCATTCGCGACGCCTCGGGTGCGATCGTCGCCGGCATCACGCTGACGACTCCTCAGGAGCGCAGTCAGCCGGAGCAGTTGCGGCACCAGATCGTCGGCGCGGTGGTCGCAGCGGCCGAGGACATCAGCGTGGCGATCGGCGGCGCGCCGTCTCGACTGTCGCCCTCGGGGGCGTCCGCGTGACCCTCCCTGCGCAACGGAGGAGGGTCGTCGTCGGTATCACGGGTGCCTCGGGCGCCGTCTACGGTATCCGGACACTGCAGATCTGCCGTGAGATCGACGACGTCGAGGTCCATCTCGTCATCAGCAGGGGCTCGCGATCGACCATTCATGCCGAGACGGGGATGAGTGTTTCCGCCGTCGCGGATCTGGCCGACGTCGTCTACTCCAACGACGACCTGGGCGCGGCCATCTCGAGCGGTTCCTTCACCACCGCGGGGATGATCGTCGCGCCCTGCTCGATCAAGACCCTTTCGGCCATCGCGAACTCGTATGCGGACGGCCTCATCTCGCGAAGCGCCGACGTCGCGCTCAAGGAGCGGCGGCCTCTTGTGCTCATGGTCCGCGAGACGCCGCTTCATCGAGGCCATCTGCGGCTGCTCTCCCTGGCGGCGGATTCGGGCGCCGTCATCTACCCGCCCGTCCCGAGCTTCTACACGCGCCCCGGATCCCTCGACGAGATGGTGGATCACACGTGCCGTCGCGCCCTGCAGCAGCTCGGCGTGACCACACCCGAGATGGCTGTCTGGCGGGGCATGGACGCGGGCGGCGGCTTCCCCGGCGCATGAGGCCGTGGCACGGTCATCGATCCGCCGCCGGCGCACGGCCCTCTAGCGACCGTGCGTGACCCGGCCCCCGAGCACGGTCGCGACCACCCGATGCCGAACAGCGAGGCCGTCGAACGGCATGTTGGTCGAGCGGCTCAGCATCTGCGACGCGTCGAACTGCCACGGTCCGCCCTCCTCCACAACGCAGAAGTTCGCAGCGGCTCCGGGCTCCCACTCCGTGCCGGCATGTGTGAGGCCGCCGATGCGAGCGGGCGTCACCGACATGACCCGTGTCAGATGCGCCCAGTCGACGGCTCCGGTGCGAGCGTCGGTGAGCACGGAGGCCACCACCGGGAGCGCCGTCTCGATCGTGGTCAAACCGGATGCGGCCGTCTGCCAGGGCCGCTCCTTGGCCGCCGCCGGGTGGGGGGCGTGATCGGTGCCGATGGCGTCGATCGTGCCGTCGCGGAGCGCCTCTCGCATCGCCAGGACGTCGTCGCGGGAGCGCAGGGGCGGGTTGACCTTGAGCGCCGGGCCACGGGCGACCGCATCCTCGTCGGTGAGCATCAGATGGTGAGGGGTCACCTCGGCGGTGACGGGGGCGCCTACGGACTTCGCCCAGCGGATGAGGTCGGCCGTGCGGCGGGTGGAGACGTGGCAGATGTGGAGCCGTCCGCCGGTCGCCCGTGCCAGGGCGATGTCGCGGGCGACGACGGCCTCCTCACCCGCGGACGGCCATCCGGCGCATCCGGCCGACTCTGCGACACGGTCGTTGATCACCCCGTCGCCGACGATCCGTCCGCTCTGGGCGTGCTGAGCGAAGACCCCGCCCGTCTCGGCGAGCACCGAGAGCAGATCGTGCACCAGCCCCTCGTCGTCGACGCAGTGTCCGTCGTCCGAGAAGACGGTGACGCCCGCCGAGCGGAGGGACACGACATCCACCAGCGTGTCTCCCTGCTGGCCGAGGGTCGCGGCGGCGACGGGATGCACGATGGCACTCGCGCCGTGTGCGCGGCGACGCACGTCCTCGATCCGCTCCACGGTGTCGGTCACGGGAATGGTGTTGGGCATCGCGAAGACCTCCGTGTAGCCGCCACCCGCCGCCGCCCTCGTCCCGCTCGCGATCGTCTCGGCGGTCTCTCCGCCCGGCTCGCGGAGATGGGTGTGGAGGTCGACGAGACCGGGCAGGAGCACGTAGGGGGTCGAGTCGACGCCGCTCGAGACGCGCACGGCCACGATGAGCCCTGCGTCGATGTCGATGTCGACCGGGCGCGGATCATCGCCTCTCCGCACGCCCGTGATGGTGAACGGGCCTGAGGTTCCCAGGGAAGGGATGGTCATCACGAAGCCTCTCCGTCGTCCGCGGCACCTGCGTCGATCCCGGCGAGCGCTCTGATCAGCACCGCGGTGCCGGCTGCGATGTCCTCGGAGGAGCTCCACTCCGCGGGCACATGGCTCAGGCCTCCGCGGCTGGGGATGAAGATCATCCCCGTCGGCGTCACGCGGCTGATCTGCTGAGCGTCGTGGCTCGCACCGCTCGGCATCATCCGGTAACGCAGTCCCTGCGTGTGCGCCGCGTCCGCGATCCGCTCGACGAGCGACAGGGGGAGCACGACGGGAGAGGTGTCGCCGATCGTCTCGATCTCGATCTCGACGCCGCGTGCTGCGGATATCGAGGTGAACGAGCGGATCAGCTCCGACATGGTCTCGCGCTGCCGCTGGCTGTCGAAGTCCCTGATGTCGACGGTGAAGACGACGCGTCCGGGGATCGTGGTGATGGAGCCCGGCGAGACGTCGAGGCGCCCGACGGTGATGCGCGTGCCGCGGTGGAACGGGTCGGTGGCCAGCTGCTCGGAGCGCAGAACGCATTCCGACGCGGCGACGAGCGCGTCCCGCCTCAGATGCATGGGTGTCGCGCCGGTGTGGGTGGCCGTTCCCGTCACGCTCACCATGAGCCGGCTGCTGCCCGAGATGATGTCGACCGCTCCGATGCGCGCGCCGTTCGTCTCGAGCACGTTCCCCTGTTCGATATGGAGCTCGATGAACGCGGCCCAGTCGCCGCTGCGCCAGCGGGCCGAAGCCGCCGCGTCCGGCTGCAGGCCGACGCGGGCCATGGCGGCTTCGATACTGATGCCGTCCTTGTCGACGAGGGTTGCGAGGTCGGCGGACGTCGTCAGTCCCGCAGCAACCCTGCTGCCGTTGCACGCCTGTCCGAAGCGAGCCCCTTCCTCCGCCGCGAAGACGACGAAACGCCAGGGGCGACGGCGCTGCATCCCGGATTCGACCATGACTCGTGCCGTCTCGATCGCCGCGGAGACACCGGCGATGCCGTCGAAACGTCCTCCGGAGGGAACGGAGTCCAGATGCGAGCCGGTGCCGACGGCCGCCGTCCTGCCGGGCGAGCCGCCCGGGAGCTCGGCGATCGAGTTGCCGACCGCGTCGACCGTCACCGTGAGACCGAGTCGTGACATCTCTTCGGCGAACAGGCGATGGGCCTCGCGCTCGAGCTCGGTGTAGGCCAGACGGGTCACACCGGCGCCGGGCTCGGTGATCCGAGCGAAATCCTCGATCGAGCGGGCGATGGCGCTCGGATCGATGAGCGCGATCGCCGCGGACTCCGCCGATGTTCGAGCGTCCGGCACGAGGCCGGGTGCCGAGGAGTTCACGACTCACCGAGCGTGAGGTACGGGATGTCCGTCGGGATCAGATCGGGTCGCCGCTCCCCGGGAAGGAGGGAGACGATGCCGACGACGGTCTTCTGCTGGGTTCGGAGCAGGGAGAAGAGACGCCCGACGGGCACGTACCGGGTCCAGGAGGTCGCGATCATCGCCACTCTGGTCGCCGTCGGCTCGAGCGCGGGACGGAGGCTGAGCAGACCGAGATCGTCGTCTGCGCGGCTCACCGGCAGGCTCAGCGCGAGTGCGACGGCATGGGCGATGAGGACCTCGTCCTCGCTCAACCAGCAGATGATCGCGTCGGGCTCGTGCTCTCGGAGCAGCTCGGCGATGTCCCTTCCGAGCTCGTCGAGCATACGCGGGGATGTCGCGGTGTCGATCCACTGCGTGTCGCCATCCGACCTGGTGAGCTCCGCCAGGCGCTCTCGTGTGTTCTCGGAAACCGTGTCGCTCATGTCTCTTCCTTCCGGGGCGTGATGTGCTGCGCGTCGTCGAGGGCGAACAGCGATCCGGGGTCGTGGGCGCCTCGCGCATTCGCCGTCGAGTGCGGAACGAGAACGACCTGCCGACCCGAGACGACCACGTCGCTCTCGACGAGGTGGGATCGCACATCGTCGTACGCCTCGTCGAACAGACTCAGGATCGCGATCGTCTCACTCGGGCGGACGCGGCCGAACACCGTGAGGCTCGGGCCATCGTCGGCGGCTGACGGCCCGTCGTGCGCTATGGCGACGAAGGGAAGGCCGGATGCAAGGGATACGGCGCACCCGAGAACGGCGGCTCCGGCGCCGATCGCCACGACCCGGTCCGTCTCGGGTGAGATCCCCGTCGCCAGCAGCCCGGCGAGTCTGCGCAGCACCCCGGGCCGTGTCAGCCAATCTGCGGCGATCGATTCAGGATCAGCGGCCGCCCCTCGAGAGGCCGAGAGATCGTCGGCGAGCTCTCGAAGCTTGCGGGCGCGGTCCGCTTCCCCCGATCCTCTGGGGTGGGTGCCGTGCGCCGCCGGGTCGCTCATCAGGGGCGGTTCCCGACCGTGAGAGGGCTGGTGTCACGGAGAATATTCCGTAGAATGAAAATTGCATCCATAGTACGGTAATAGTAGCTCGCATCGGCGTGCGAGGGAAGACCGTGATCGTCGGCACGTGCGTTCATTCGCGGTGGCCGGGGTGATGATGCTCCCTGCACAGTTGGGGCAGCGTTCCGATACTCCACCGCGAACGTGCATGCGCCCGTGCAGGCCATCGCCCGCGGGCATGCTCGATCGCGGAGGTCGACGTGGCAGCGAAAGACGAATTGGGCAGGCGGGGCGAAGAGCTCGCGGGGGAGTACCTGGCTGAGCGGGGGTACACGATCCGCGATCGCAACTGGCGGTGCGCGCTCGGCGAGATCGACATCGTCGCCGAGCGCGCAGGCGTGACGGTCGTCGTCGAGGTCAAGACGCGGACGAGCGTCGACTTCGGGCATCCCTTCGCCGCGATCACGCCGGTCAAGGTCGCTCGGCTGCGACGGCTCGCCGCCGCATGGTGCGATGCTCACGGCGGGCCCCGGCCGCTGCGCGTCGACGCGGTCGCGATCGTCGCGCCCCGCAACGCGCGACCGGTCATCGAGCATCTCGAGGGGATCTCCTGATGTCGCTCGGCCGTACGCTCAGCGTCGCGCTCGTGGGCATGACGGGCTTCGTCGTCGAGGTCGAGGCCGATCTGTCGAGCAACCTGCCGGGTTTCACCCTCATCGGCCTGCCCGACACCTCGCTCTCGGAGTCGCGCGAGCGCGTTCGCGCGGCGGCCAAGAACTCCGGGTGCGATCTTCCCGGGCGCAAGATCACGGTCAACCTGTCGCCGGCCGCGCTGCCCAAGTACGGGTCGGGCTTCGATCTCTCGATCGCGCTCGCGAGCCTGGCGGCGGCGGGCACGGTGTCGGCCGAGTCGGTAGCGCGGGTCGTGCACCTCGGCGAGCTGGGACTCGACGGCAGGCTGCGCCCGGTGCCCGGCATCCTGCCTGCCGTCGTCGCCGCATCCCGGGCCGGGGTCGCGACGATCATGGTCCCGAGCGCCAACGCCGACGAGGCGAGCCTCGTGCAGGGAATCCGCGTCGTTCCGGTCGCGAGCCTGCTCGAGGCCGTCATCTGGCACGGCGGGGAGTTCGAGCCGGTTCCGGTCGAGCCGGTGCGGCTCGAGACGGTGCGCGACGACGGCGCGCAGCCGCTCGAGCTCGCCGACGTCGTGGGCAACGACGACGCCGTCGAGGCTCTTCTCGCCGCTGCGGCCGGAGGCCACCACGTGTCGATGATCGGCCCGCCGGGCGCGGGCAAGACCATGCTCGCCGCGCGCCTGCCCGGCATCCTGCCCGACCTCGGCGAGCAGCAGGCTCTCGAGGTGACGATCCTTCGCTCGCTCGCGGGAGGCGCGGTGGGCTCGGCCCTCGTCGTGCGACCGCCGTGGGAGAGCCCGCACCACACCGCCACCGCTGCGGCGATGGTCGGCGGCGGCAGCGGCAGGATCCGACCCGGTGCGGCGGCACGGGCCTCGCACGGAGTGCTCTTCCTCGACGAGGCCCCCGAATTCCAGCCCGCCGTGCTCGACTGCCTGCGCCAGCCGCTCGAGTCGGGCACGATCACCATCGACAGGGCCAACGCCACCGCGCGGTTTCCCGGATCGTTCCAGCTCGTCCTCGCTGCGAACCCCTGCCCGTGCGGGCAGTACGGCTCGCCCGACTCGGAGTGCAGCTGCGCGCCGATGTCGCGCCGCCGGTACTTCGGCCGGATCTCGGGCCCCCTGCTCGACCGCATCGACATCCACCTGCAGCTCCGGCGGATCTCGGCGACGCAGCTCCGGGTCTCGACCGAGCAGGCGCGGCTGACGACCCTCGACGCGCGCGCCCGGGTTCGAACCGCCCGCGACCAGGCCGCAGAGCGCCTCGCGAGCACCCCGTGGAGCCTCAACTCGCAGGTGCCCGGTCCGTGGCTGCGGGGCAGGCAGATGGTGCTGCCGCCCGGCACGACGACCGCCCTCGACCGCGCTCTCGAACGCGGTGCGCTCACGATGCGCGGCTACGACCGCGTTCTCAAGGTCGCCTGGACCTTGAGCGATCTCGACGGCGCGCAACGCCCGGGCGGCGACCACATCGGCCGCGCCCTGTACCTCAGGAAGGGGATCGCACCATGACCGTGTTCGCGCTCGAGGATCGGCTCGTCGCCTCCCTCGCCCGGGGTGTCCGGCAACGGGACGACGGCGACGGGGATGCCGCCGCGCCGGAGGAGGTCTTCGCTCGCGCCGCCTGGACGAGCATCGCCGAACCGGGAGACGCCGCCGCAGCTCTGCTCATCGACGGTCTGGGGGCGGGCGCCGCGCTCGAGGCGATCGTCTCGGGCCGTTCGGCGACGGCGATCGCAGAAGAGCTGGCGTCGCAGACGCACGTCGACATCACGGCCGTCACTCCGGCGATCGGGCAGGGGCTCGAGCGCTGGCGCCCACGACTCGTCTCGGCTCAGGTGGTCCGCTCTCTCGAGCAGGCGGCCCGATCGGGTGTCTTCCTCGCGCTCCGGGGCGACGAGAGCTGGCCGCACGGGCTCGACGATCTGGGGCCGCATGCCCCGCTCGCGCTCTGGCGGCGCGGCGCGGTCGGTCTGGGGGAGAGGGCGCGGTCGATCGCCCTCGTCGGAGCCCGTGCCGCGAGCGGCTACGGCGAGCACGTCACCATGGAGGCCGCGGCGGGCCTCGTCGACCGCGGATTCGTCATCGTCTCGGGCGCCGCCTACGGCATCGACGGCATGGCGCACCGGGCGGCGCTCGCGAGCGACGGCACAACGGTCGCCTTTCTCGCGGGCGGCCTCGATCGCTACTACCCGAGCGGGCACGACGCCCTCATCACCCGGATCGCGGAGACGGGCGCCGTCTTCTCGGAGCTGCCGTGCGGCGCCCCGCCCACCCGGTGGAGGTTTCTGCAGAGAAACAGGATCATCGCCGCGGCATCCCGCGCGACGGTCGTGCTCGAAGCGGGCCGACGCTCGGGCTCGCTCAACACGGCCGGTCACGCGGCGGCCCTCGGCAGGCCTCTCGGCTCCGTTCCGGGGCCCGTCACGAGCGCGACGTCGGCCGGGTGCCACCGTCTCATCCGCGAGTTCGACGCCGTCTGCGTCACGGATGCCGCTGAGATGGCCGAGCTCGTGACCGGCCTGCTCCCCGAGCCCCCCGCCGCCCGCGACCGCCGTTCGGGCGAAGAGCAGCGTGTTCTCGACGCCCTCTCGACCCGCACGGCTCGCACGGCGGACGACCTCGCTCGGCGTTCCGGGCTCTCGCCCTCGTCCGTGCGGGCGACCCTCGGCCTGCTCGGCATCGAGGGTCTGATCCGCGAACGGCCCGACGGCTGGGTCTCGGCGACCGGATCGCCGAGATGAGCGGCGACCACCCTCGAACAGGGGTATCGACTCGCGAGCTCCGCCCGATAGTCTCTGGCCATCGACGAGAAGCCGGACGACTCCCTCCTGGGCCGCGAAAGCGAGCGGCGAGTGCTTGACGACCTCCTCGACGCCGCTCGCGCAGGCATCAGCGGGGTGATCGTGCTCGTCGGCGAGGCGGGCGTCGGAAAGACCCGTCTTCTCGATTACGCCGCCGCCGAGAGCTCGTCGTATGCCACCGTGATCAGGATCAGCGGGGTGCAGGCGGAGTCGTCGCTCTCTTTCGCCGCCCTCCATCGGCTCGCCCTCCCGGCGATCGGGGCTCTGCCTCGGGTTCCCGCACCCCAGCAGCAGGCGCTCGGAGTCGCGCTCGGCCAGAGCCCCGGGCCGCCGCCCGACCGATTCCTCGTCGGTCTGGGGCTGCTCTCCCTCCTCGCGCTGCATGCGCGCGAGAGGCCGCTTCTCGTCTGCGTCGACGATGCGCAATGGCTCGACATCGAATCGCGTGCGGTTCTCGCCTTCGTCGCCCGCAGGATCCAGGCAGACAGCATGGGCCTGTTGTTCGCCGTCCGGAGCGACGACGGGATGCCCGCCGATCTCGCCGGGCTCCCCGTCCTGGAGGTCGGCGGTCTCGACGAGCAGTCGGCCGGAGCCCTCCTCCAGCTCGTCGTGTCCTGCGAGGTGCCCGCGCCGACGGCACTGCAGATCGTCACTGCCACCCACGGGAATCCCCTCGCCATCCTCGACCTCGCGAACGAGCTCACGGCGCAGCAGCTCGCGGGCGCCGCTCTTCTGCCGGAGCCGATCCCGCTGGGGCAGCATCTCGAGGAGCACTACCTTCGACGAGTCCGAGCGCTGCCGGACGACGTGCAGCGCTGGCTTCTCGTGGCCGCGGCGGAGCCCAGCGGGGATCTCGTCCGCATCACGGCCGCGTCCGAGTCGTTGGGCCTAGACGCGGATGCCGGGGAGATCGCCGAATACGAGAGGTTCGTCGTCGTGCGGCCCGCCTTCGGATTCCGGCATCCGCTGGTGCGGTCGGCCGTCTACGGGGGTGCCGTCGACGCCGAGCGGCGGCGTGTGCACCGTGCCCTCGCGGCCGTCACCCCCGAGCGCGATGCCGATCTCCACGCCCTGCACCGAGCGGCAGCCACGGTCGGCCCCGACGAGTCCGTCGCGTCGGAGCTGGAGCAGGCGGCCGATCGGGCGGGGCAGCGGGGCGGCTTCTCCTCACGTGCCTCCCTCCTGTCGGGATCCGTCACGTTCACCTCGGATCCCGAGCGGCGGCGTGCGCGCATCATCGCCGCGGCAGAGGCGGCTGCGACGGCGGGGGCGGCCCGGCAGACGCTCGACCTGCTCGATCTGCTCGACGATCGCGAGCTGGATCGGGTGTCGAGGGGCAGGGTGCTGATGGCGAGGGCGAGGGTGCAGGCCCTGACCGGGGGATATCGGGCGGTCACGGTCACGCCCCGGCTTCTCTTGGAAGCCGGGGAGGCGTTCGGCAGAGACGAGCCGGCACTGGCGCGCGAGGCGATGGTGCATGCCCTGGAATCCATGCTCACCGTGCAGTGGGATGCCGACGGCCTGACGCTCCGGCAGATAGCCGAGGCGGCGACCGGCCTGCTCGAGCCACACGACGTGACCGTGGGCGCCGTTCTGCTGCGCGGCCTCGCCGCCTACATCCACGGTCCGTACGAAGACGCCGTCCAACCGCTCCGCGCAGCCCTCGCGATGCTCGAGTCGGAGGAGCTCGGCCCGGGCGACCATCTCCGCTTCAGCTTTCTCGGGGTGGTGGTCGCACTCGGCCTCTGGGACGAAGCGGCACTCCGCAGGGTTCTGCAGCGCGGCGCGGAGGTCGCGCGAGCGGCCGGGGCCCTCGCCGCGCTCGACGCGGTGCTGTGGACCCGATCCCTCGTCGAAGCCCGCCTCGGGCACCTCGGCACGGCGGAGGCGTTGCTGGCCGAGGTGAACCAGCTGCGCCCGGCGATCGGCTTCACCCCCGAGCTGAGCGAGCTCTACAAGAACGCGAGCTACCTCGGATGGCGCGGGGGCGGCCTCGAGGTCCGCCGGAAGATCGAGGTCGCCCGCCAGGCCTCGGACGCCCTCGGCTTCGGCGGGGCGGTGTGCATCGCCGACATGGGCATGGCCGTGCTCGACCTCGCCGACGGCCGCTATCGACAGGCGTACGAGCGGCTCGAGCGACTGCTGCGAGAGCCCTTCATCCAGGTCACCGACAACGTGCTCCCCGACATCGTCGAGGCCGCCGTCCGCTCCCGGCGGCCGACCGAGGCCGCGGAGGCCGCGGAGATGCTCCGGAGGATCGCGACCGCCAACCGCTCGCCGTGGGCGCTGGGCTCCCTCGCCTGCTGCGACGCCCTGCTCGCCGACGACGAGAGCGCCGAAGCGCTGTATCTCTCGGCGATCGAATGGCTGTCGCAGACCGAGGCCCGGTCGGATCGGGCGAGAGCGCACCTGCTCTACGGCGAATGGCTCCGCCGCTCGCGTCGCCGACGCGAGGCCCGTGTGCAGATCGCCATCGCGGTGGCGCACTTCGATGACATGCAGGCCGAGTCGTTCGCGGCCCGGGCGCGCCGGGAGCTCGACGCGATGGGGCGGCGCACGAAGGATGTCGCGATCGAGACCACCCCCGGCCTCACTCCGCAGGAGGAGGCCGTCGCCCGGCTCGCGGCGGCCGGCGCCACCAACGCGGAGATCGCGCAGACGCTGTTCATCAGCCCGAACACGGTCGACTACCACCTCCGGAAGGTCTTCCGGAAGCTCGGTGTCAGCTCCCGGCGTCAGCTGGCGCGCGACGCCTGAGGTGCACGACGAAGCACCCGAGGTGCACGACAACGGACGGCGAGCCCGGTCGCCGGGCCCCAGGGCACCGTGCGCCGACGCTGGTAGCAGCCGGCCTCGATCGGAGCGCGGAAGACTACGCGCTTCACGTGGTCCGGTGAGCGATCCCCGCCTGGGACACTCGGTGCATTCCCACTGAGATCCCCGCGAGAGGAACGACATGTCGAACAGCGCTTCGCACCCGGAACCGCGCACCATCGTGCTCATCCACGGCCTGTGGATGACACCACGCAGCTGGGAGGAATGGGTCCCGTACTACGAGGCCAAGGGCTACCGGGTGCTCACTCCCACTTACCCGGGCTTCGAGATCGAGGTGGAGGCGCTCCGCGAGAACCCGGAGCTCATCGCGAAGCTCACGGTGCCGCAGACCGTCGAGCATCTGGCGGAGTTCATCCGCGGGCTCGACGAGCCGCCGATCATCATGGGCCACTCCTTCGGAGGCACGCTGACGCAGCTGCTCACCGCGCAAGGACTCGGCGTGGCATCCGTCGCCATCGACTCGGCCCCCACGGAGGGCGTGCGGGTCACCCCGGCCTCGCAGCTCAAGTCGTTCTTCCCGATCCTGAGCGACCCCAAGACCTTCCACGGCGCGTTCGGCTACACACCCGAGCAGTTCCACTACACCTTCACCAACACGCTCACACGCGAGGAGTCCGACGCGGTCTACGAGCGCTACCACATCCCCGCCCCCGGCAACTGGGTCTGGGCCTACGGGCTCATCGCCAACTACAAGCCGGGACACCAGGAGACCTGGGTCGACTACGACCTCGACGAGCGCGCCCCGCTGCTGTTCATCGCCGGCGGCGCCGACCACATCATGCCGCCGTCGGTGAACAAGTCGAACGCGCGCCACTACGACAAGTCGGCCGCGCTGACCGAGTACGTCGAGTTCCCCGGGCGCTCGCATTTCACCTGCGGCGAGCCCGGCTGGGAGGCGATCGCAGACCACGCCCTCGACTGGGCCGTCGCGAACGCGAGCTCCGCCCACCTCGATCGCTCCCTCCCGGCCTGAGAGAGGCCGAGAGGCGGGGAGGGATCGTGGCCGACATCCGCTTGACCCGTTTCGGCGGTCCGACCGTGCTCGCCGAGATCGGAGGGTGGCGGCTGCTGACCGACCCCACCTTCGACCCGCCGGGTCGTCGGTACACCTTCGGCTTCGGCTCGGCCTCGACGAAAGTCGAGGGGCCGGCTGCGGATGCCGCGAGCCTCGGCCCGATCGACGCGGTGCTGCTCAGCCACGACCACCACGCGGACAACCTCGACGACGCCGGCCGTGCCCTGCTGCCCGAGGTGCCGGTCGTCGTGACCACCCGGAGCGGTCGTCGCCGTCTCGGAGCTGACGGAATGGACACCGTGCGCGGCCTGCTGCCCGGGGAGACGACCACGCTCAGCGCGCCCGGCCGCAGCGACCTCCGGATCACCGCGACGCCGTGCCGGCACGGACCGCCGCTCAGTCATCCGATCGTCGGCGACGTCATCGGCTTCGCCGTGCGGCTCGGCGACTCCCCGAAGACCGACCTCTGGATCTCCGGCGACAGCGTGCTCTACCCCGCGCTGCGGCAGCTCGCGCGCGACCTCGACGTGGATGTCGCGGTGCTCCATCTGGGCGGCGTCGAGTTCGGGGTCACCGGCCGCCTCCGGTACTCGATGACGGCCGAGGAGGCCGTCACGCTCCTCGGCCTTCTCGAGCCTCGCGTCGCCGTGCCTGTGCACTTCGACGGCTGGACTCATTTCCGCGAAGGAGAAGAGCAGATCCGAAGCACCTTCGAGAAGGCATCGCCGCAGATCCGCGCCTCGATCGTCTGGCTGCCCCTCGCCGAGCAGACCACCCTCGCGCCCTAGCGGCGCCCCATCAGAAAGTGAGAAGGACAATGAGCTCGTCGACAGTTGTACTCGTGCACGGAGCGTTCGCCGATGCATCCGGCTGGACCGGTGTCATCGAACGACTCCAGGAGAAGGGGTACCCGGTTCTCGCACCGGCGAACCCGTTGAGGGGCATCGGGGCCGACGCCGCCTACCTGAGCGCCGTGCTCTCGACCATCCCCGGCCCGATCGTGCTCGTGGGGCACTCCTACGGCGGTGCGGTCATCACCAACGCGGCTCTCGGCAACGAGAACGTCGCCGGGCTCGTCTACATCACGGCCTACGCGCTCGACGAGGGCGAGGCGGTCGCGCAGGCGAACGAGCTCGGCGGCGGGCACACCGAGGTGACCGAGCACCTCGTCATCCGGCCCTTCCCGGGGGCGGCCGAAGGCGACGCCGACGCCTACATCGACCCGGAGCACTTCCCGCGGCTGTTCGCCCAGGACCTCCCGCTGCCCGAGGCCCAGGCGCTCGCGGTGAGCCAGCGACCCGGAGCCCTCGCCTCGCTCGGCATCCCGTCGGGGTCCCCGGCCTGGAAGGCGATCCCGAGCTGGTACCTGGTCGCATCGAGCGACAACATCATTCCGCCGGAGGCCGAGCGGTTCATGGCAGAGCGGGCCGGTGCCACGACCGTGGAGATCGAGAGCTCGCACGTGCCGATGATCAGCCACGTCGATGAGGTGACGGACCTCATCCTGGCCGCGATCTCGAGCACCGAGGTCTAGACCGTCTGATCTCGGCTGCGCCTCTCCTCGCGCGGCGTCAGCGCCCGGGCGGGGAGGGGACCGGCTGGAGGGCGCTCGCGGTGCCGCTCGGAGGGTTCGCGCGGTACTCGGCCGGGGTCATCCCGTACGCGGTCTGGAAGGTGCGGCGCATCCTGCCCGCGCCACCGAATCCGGAGGCGAGCGCGATGTGCTCGAGCGTCGAGGTCTTCCACGCCTCGTCGACGAGCAGGCCGCACGCCGCGCGGAGCCGGTTGTCGCGCAAGACCTGGGCGATGGAGGTCCCGGTCGCGGCGAGGATCCGCTGCAGATGTCTGATCGACACGCCCGAGGCGTTTGCGATGTCGGCCGTCGTGAGGTCGGCTTTGCCGCTGTTCGCCGCCATGAAGACCATCGCCTGGGCGATGGTCGCGGCGTTGCGCTTGTCGACGCGCGAGTTCTCCTCGTGCGAGCCGAGCAGGATGCCGATGAGCAGGTGTTGCACCGCACGCTGAGTCGCCGTTCCCTCGACCGAGCCGGGCCGCGGGAAATCGGCGGAGAGCCCCTCGAGCAGCAGACTGGTCGAGCGGCTCAACGAGGTCGAGCGCAGCAGCCGCGCCTCCTGCTCGAAGCCGGGGAGCCCGTTCATCGCGAAGGCGCCGCGTCTGAGAACGACGAGAGTCGCGTCGACGGGCTCCGGGTTGACGAAGGTGTACGGCTCGTAACCGGAGAGGATCCCCACCGAGCCGGCCGTGAGCTCGAAGCTCGAATCGCCCTGGCTCACCCACAGCAGGCCCGTCTTGACGAAGATCAGGGTCGAGCCGACCACGAGGCTGTCGACGAGCTGCCGGGTGCGCTCGACGGTCGCGGGGGTGTGCCGGAGCCGGGTGATGGTCATGTCGTCGAAGACGACGGCGTTGAGCATCGCGTGGAACGACTCGGGGGAGTCCGTCGTGATGCGGGAATGCCAGGAGAGGAACTCGATGGCTTCGCGGCCGGAGACGCTGGCCCGGGTCGGCCGGCGGGGTGTGAACGAACGGTCAGCCGGTCTGGCCACGGACGGTCATCTCCCCATGGAGTTCAGCTGGCCGAGCACCGTGCCGTCGGCTGCCTCCATCGTCATGACGCCGGCGCGCACCCGCCCCGTCGCCGCCTGGTTCAGCCACTGGTCGACGCCGTCGCAGGCCATGAGCGTCGACGCTCCCATGGTGAGGGTGATGGTCTCGGCCTCGGTCGACTCCCACGTGCCCGAGATCGTGTTGCAGCCGTCGCTCCCGGTGAAGCTCCGGTCGGCGCTGATCGACAGGAAGGGCGAGGTCGAGGTCGTGCGGGCGACCCAGTAGCCGATCGGCAGGCCCTGCGGCCCGACCGTCGAATCCGTCGTGCGGACGAGGGTGGTCGTGTTGGCCCCGTCGGAGCCCGTGATGACGAGGGTGTCTCCGTCGACGCGCACCGAGTCGGCCAGGGTGACGGCGAGAGGGAGCTGCGCACCCTCGCACGCCATCCGCGTCTGCGGACCCGAGGTCGTCGTCAGCGCACCCGTGCTCGTGACCTCCCAAGTGCCCTGCACCCGGTTGCAGCCGTCGGAGGCGCTCCAGGTGCTGTCTTGCACGAAGGCGACGTAGGGCTGCTCGGGCGAGTCGAAGCTCGCCTCGAGAGTCCAGGTTCCCACGAGCTGGCCGGGCTGAACGGTCGCCGTCGACGCGTTCCCGGACGGGGTGTCGGAGGCGGGGGAGCAGGCGGCGAGCGCGAGAACCGCGACGATGAGACCTGCCCCGACGAATGACCTGGTGTAGTGCGGCACAAGCGGCTCCCCTCGACGGCGGTACTGCCAACTATTACCCTCGGCCGCCCGCGCGTAAATCCCGATGACGCAGATGTGACCGCTTTGTGTCGCAAAATCAGCCATCGAAGCGGCGTCGATTCCTCGGCCGCAGGATGGGCGGGCGCTGTCGGCGGATGGCCGTAGTCTGGAGGCGAATCGGCGATCGGGGAAGCCGGTCGGGAGGGCCAGGAGCGATGTCGGAGATTCGAGCTGAAGGTCAGGCGGGGCACGTCCAGATGGGGCAGCACGGCGAGCCCGATCACGTTCTCGTGCATCTGAGCGACACCCACTTCCTGGGCGGCAATCGGGCTCTCTACGGGCGCGTCGACACCGATCGCACGGTCGAGCGGGCCTTCGAGCAGCTCGAGCGATCCGGCATCCGCCCTGAGGCCGTCGTCATCACCGGCGACATCGCCGACCTCGGCGAGGCTGATGCCTACGCGCGCGTCAGGGGAATCATCGAGCCCGCGGTCGAGCGGCTGGGCGCACAGCTGGTGTGGGTCATGGGCAACCACGATGAGAGGAACCGCTTCCGGGAGCAGCTGCTCGGCGAGCCCGCCTCCCTCGACCCCGTCGACAGGGTCTACCGTCTGGGCGGGCTGCGGCTCATCGTGCTCGACACGACGGTGCCCGGCTACCACCACGGCGAGCTCGCCCGCGAGCAGCTCGACTGGCTGAGCGCCGAGCTGAGCGCTCCCGCACCGCACGGCACCCTGCTCGCACTGCACCACCCGCCCGTGCCGACGCCGCTCGCGGTCATGACCATTCTCGAGCTGCAGCGTCAGCACGAGCTCGCGGAGGTCGTCTCCGGCAGCGACGTGCGCGCGATCCTCGGCGGCCACCTGCACTACTCCACCACGAGCACGTTCGCGGGGATCCCCGTGTCGGTCGCCGCCGCGACCTGCTACACGATGGATCTCAGCGCACCCGTGCGGGAGCTCTCGGGGGTCGACGGGGCGCAGAGCATCAACCTCGTGCACGTCTACGGCGACCGCACCGTGCACTCGACCGTGCCGATCGGCGACTTCGAGCGGGTTGCGGGCTTCGACGCGGACTTCCTCGATCGTATGGAGGCGTTGAGCCCCGAGGAGCGCATCGAGGCGTTCTCGCGGCACACGCAGCCGTCTGCAATCTGAGACGCCGCGGCCTGAGGCGCGCGTGGCTCCCGCGTTTCCGGGTGCAGACGAGCATGCTGGGAGTATGGAGCTGGCGGCGGCGATCGACGACTTCGAGGTCTATCTGAAGGCCGAGCGCGGTTTCTCGCCCAACACCGTGCGCGCCTACCACTCCGACCTCCGAGCGCTCCGGCTGTTCCTCGAACGGAGGGGCGCGGGTGGTGACGCGCCGACCCTCGACGCGCTGACCCTCGACGCGCTGCGGGACTGGCTGTGGGAGGCGACCCGCGCCGGGCTCAGCCGGGCCACGATCGCCCGCCGTGCCGCCGCGGCGCGAAGCCTCTCGGCCTGGCTCGCGCGTACGGGCATGCTCGGAACGGATCCGGGAGCCCGGCTCACCTCGCCGAAGACGGCCCAGCCTCTGCCGCGGGTGATCAGCCGCGCCCAGATCGAGGGGATCCTCGCCGGCCTCGCCGCCCGGGCCGCCGATGGCGACCCGGTGGCTCTGAGAGACCTGGCGATCATCGAGCTGCTCTACGCCTCCGCCGTGCGCGTCTCCGAGCTCGTCGGCCTCGACCGCGACGACGTCGACCTCGACCGGCTCACCGTGCGGGTTCTCGGCAAGGGCTCGAAAGAGCGCGTGGTGCCGTTCGGGGTTCCCGCGCGATCCGCGATCGTCGACTACCTCGATCGGGGGCGGATGCCGCTGCTCCTGCGCTCGGGCGACCGGGGCGGCTCGCCTGACCCGGCCCCGGACCCGGACCCGGCCCCGCAGCCGAGCGCCGACGCCCGGCGTGCCCTTCTCATCGGCTCGCGCGGCACCCGGCTCGGCACCCGGTCGGTCTACCGCCTGGTCGCCGGCCTGCTCGAGGAGCTGCCCGGCTCCGGCCCGGCCGGCCCGCACTCGTTGAGGCACACGGCCGCGACCCACCTGCTCGACGGGGGAGCGGACCTGCGCTCCGTGCAGGAGCTCCTCGGTCACGCGAGCCTCGGGACGACCCAGATCTACACCCACGTCTCGGCCGAACGGCTCAAGCAGAGCTACCATCTCGCCCATCCGCGAGCCTGACCGGCCCAGTCGCGACCCCGGGCGGGTCGCGGCCTCGCGCACGACCTCGCAGAGGGCTTCATCCGGGACGTTCATCGTGCGGGAACGACGGGCAGCAGCACGGCCCGCTCGATGCCGCCGAGCAGCAGAAGAGGTGAGACGTACTCGCCGTCGAGTCTGACACCGAGGTGCAGGCAGCTCGAACCGCAGTGGCTCGTGCCGTCGATCGTCGCGATCGCCTCGCCGGGGCTCACCGAGCGGCCCTCGGCGAGCTGTGTCTCGACGGGCTCGTAGCTCGAGACGAGGCCGCCGGGGTGCGCGATCGACAGCACACCGCGGTCGACGACGACGCCGGCGAAGGAGACGGTTCCGGCCGCGGGCGCCCGCACGAGCTGACCGGGCGTCGCCGCGATGTCGATGCCACGATGCCCGGCGCCGTAGGGGTGGGGCGGCGCCTCGAACCCGCGGACGATCGGGTTGCGGCCGTCGAGCGGCCACAGCCACGGGGTGCCCGCTGCCGCGACATCCGTGCCCGTGGGGCGCTCGCCTCCGCCGGGGGCGCTGGGCGTCTCGGCCGTCGCCGACCCCGCCCCGAGCATCAGCGCGAGCGCGAGGAGAGCGAGACCGGCGAGGGCCGAGCGGCCGAGCGCGCGGCGGCTCGGGCGGAGACGGAAAGCGAGGCGGACGCAGACGCGGAGCGGGCGACCCCGCGAGAAGCAGGGACACGAACGACGGAGACGGGCGGGAAGAGGGGTGTGGGATCGGCGCATGCCCCCAGTGTCGGATGCGCGCAGGCGCGGGCGGGCGGCATCCTCAGCACTCGTGCGTCGACCGGGATCGACACGCTGCTGTGCAGGGGCCGCGACCGGCCCGGCGCCGCGGCGCCGTCAGCGGGCCGCCGCGACCGGCCCGGCGTCGCTCTCGGCCTCGTACTTCTGCGTGAGCACGAACTCCGGCTTCTTCTTCGGGAAGAGGAAGAACACGACGGCGATGCCGATGACGACGAAGAGCATCCCTGCGAGATACGCCCAGTCGGCACCGGCGAGGAACGAGTCCCGAGCCGCCGAGGTGATCCCCTCGGCGTACTGCGGATACTGCTGCGCGGTCATCTCCGCGCTGCTGAACGACTTCTGGAGGGTCGTCTCGATGCCGCTCGTCACCTCGCTCTGGACGTTCGCGGGAGCGCCCGCGACGGAGGAGGCGATCGACGCGGCATAGCCCGCGGTGAGGATCGCGCCGAGGATGGAGGTGAGGATCGAGCTGCCCAGGTCGCGCTGCAGATCGGCCGTGCCCGAGGCCATGCCGGCCTTCCAGACCGGCACCGACGAGGTCAGGCTGTGCGTCGTCGGCGTGCCCGAGAGACCGACGCCGATGCCGAGCGCCGCATAGGCGATGCCGACGACGGGGTAGCCGCTGCCGACATCCCAGAAGGTCCACATGACGATGAAGCCGATGAGGCAGAAGGCGAAGCCGGCGAGCATCGTCGCGCGCGAGCCGTAACGGCCGATGAGCCGGCCCGAGACGGGGCCGGCGACGACCATCAGGAGCGTCGACGGGAGGATCGCCAGACCCGATTGCAGGGGCGAGTAGCCGAGCACGTTCTGCATGTACTGCTGGCCGATGTAGAGGGCGCCCATGAGCGAGCCGAAGACGATGATGCCGCCGAGGGCCCCGACCCAGAAGGTCCGGCGTCTGGCGTAGTGGAGGTCGTAGAGGGGAACACGCGCCCGCAGCTGCCGGAGGACGAAGAGCACCCCGCTCACGACGGCGATCGCGAAGAGGACCCACGCGGTCGTGAGCATGCCCGGCACGACGACGAAGTTGATGCCGAGCACGAGCGAACCGATGAGCACGACCGAGAGCACACCTCCGGCGTTGTCGACGGGATCCTTCGTCTCGTTCACGTGAGAGGGCACGAGCACGATAACGAGCACGAGTGTCACGACGGCGAGCGGCAGGGTCATGAGGAACACCCAGCCCCACGCCGCGGCGCCGAGGATGGCGCCGGCCGTGAGCGGGCCGAGCGACGACAGGGCTCCGCCGATCGCCGACCACAGCGCGATGGCCGCGATGCGCGATCGTCCGGACCAGAGGGCGGTGATGAGCGCGAGGGTCGTCGGGTAGGCCATGCCCGCGCCCAGGCCGCCGAGCAGCCGGGCTGCGAAGAGGATCTCGACGGTCGGGGCGGTCGCCGCTATCACGCAGGCGGGCAGGCTCACGACCATGCCGAGCACGAGCATGAGCTTGCGGCCGTAGCGGTCGCCGAGCGCGCCCAGATAGAGAACGGATGCCGCGAGGCCCAGCGAGAACCCGACGGCGATGAGGTTGAGCGCCGCCTGCGAGGCGTCGAGGCTCGTGCCGATGTCGGGGAGCGCGACGTTGGCGACGGAGAGGTTGAGGTTCGCCACCCCCGCCGCGAGGATGAGCGTCGTGAGCACGAGCGCGGCGCGGCGGGGCTTCCCCGTTGCGGTCGGTGCGGCGGTTTGCGTCATACGATCTCCGTTTTCC
Source organism: Compostimonas suwonensis (assembly GCF_002797855.1). Taxonomy (GTDB): domain Bacteria; phylum Actinomycetota; class Actinomycetes; order Actinomycetales; family Microbacteriaceae; genus Compostimonas; species Compostimonas suwonensis. Next base: position 516,237 of record NZ_PGFB01000002.1, on the reverse strand, counting down.
CCCGGGTGAAGCCTCTTCATTATGTCGGCTCCGGAGCACCCGACACACGGCGTGCGGATTCTCGCCCGGGATGCGCGTGCGGGCATATGCTCGGCGTAGACAAGCACGGCCCGGTCCGGCGTGGTCGTGCGTCGATCGTGGGGAGTGAAGATGTCGAGCAGCGTTGCGGGCAGATCGGACAACCGGCAGTCGGGTCAGACGGACAAGCGACTGCGGCGGAAGGTCATCGCACTGTCGATCGCGGCCGCCCTCGGCGGTTTCCTCTTCGGCTTCGACTCCTCGGTCATCAACGGCGCGGTCGACGCGATCACCCAGGACTTCGGGCTCGAGGCCCAGCCCCTCCTCAGCGGTTTCGCGGTGGCCTCGGCGCTGCTCGGCTGCGCGGTCGGCGCGTACTTCGCCGGCAGGCTGGCCGACCACTGGGGCCGCATCCCCGTGATGCTCCTCGGCGCCGGGCTCTTCCTCGTGAGCTCGATCGGCTCGGGCCTCGCCTTCGCCGTCTGGGATCTCATCCTCTGGCGCATCATCGGCGGCCTCGGGATCGGCATCGCCTCGGTCATCGCTCCCGCCTACATCGCCGAGATCGCGCCGAAGGCGGTGCGCGGAAGCCTCGCCTCGCTGCAGCAGCTCGCGATCACCCTCGGCATCTTCGCGGCCCTGCTCTCCGACACGCTCCTGGCCAACATCGCGGGCGGCGCGAACGAGCCGCTGTGGTTCGACGGCGACGCCTGGCGCTGGATGTTCGTGGTCTGCGCCATCCCGGCCCTCGTCTACGGTCTGCTGGCCTGGAGGCTCCCCGAGTCGCCACGGTACCTGGCGGGTAAAGGCAAACGCGAGGAGGCCCGGAAGGTGCTCGCGAGCGTGATGCCCGCCGACGAGGTCGACGGCGCGATCGACGAGATCGAGGCATCCTTGGCGAAAGACAAGGAGTACTCGCGCACGGCCTCGCTCAAGGGCCCGATGTTCGGGCTCATGCCGATCGTCTGGGTGGGCATCCTGCTCTCGATGTTCCAGCAGCTCGTCGGCATCAACGTGATCTTCTACTACTCGACCTCGCTCTGGAGCTCGGTCGGCTTCGGCGAGGACAGCTCCTTCGGCATCTCGGTCTTCACCTCGGTCGTCAACGTCGCGGTGACCTTCGTCGCCATCCTGCTCGTCGACAAGGTCGGCCGCCGCCCGATGCTCCTGATCGGCTCGGCGGGCATGGCGATCTCGCTCGGGGCGATGACCCTCGCGTTCTCGCAGGCGCAGCTCGTCAACGACGCGCCGGAGCTGCCGGGCGCGTGGGGCCCGATCGCACTCGTCGCCGCGAACCTCTTCGTCATCGCCTTCGGCGCGACCTGGGGACCGCTCGTCTGGGTGCTGCTCGGGGAGGTCTTCCCGAACCGCATCCGCGGAAAGGCGCTCGGCATCGCGGCCGCGGCGCAATGGCTCACGAACTTCGCCGTGACCGAGACCTTCCCGGCCCTGTCGGACTTCTCGCTCGCCTTCACCTACGGCTTGTACGCCTTCTTCGCGCTCGTGTCGTTCGTCTTCGTGTTCTTCGCGGTGCCGGAGACGAAGGGACGATCGCTCGAGAGCATGGACGATCTCACGGTCGTGCGCAGGGGCAAGCCCGCTCCGGCGCAGTAGGCCGCGCACCGCTCGGGCTCCGTCGCCTGGGCGCGCGGGATGCTATCATTCAGGTAGCACTCCGCTCGTCGGGGTGACTACGCGTGCCCATTCGGCCAACACCTCCATTCGGTCCTCGCTCGTTCAGAGCGTCGCGGTTGTGCGCCGGGCACCAGGAGAGACGATCATCCGATCGTCCGGAGACAACCGAGTGGCGTGGTTCTGCCGTGTGCAGAGCGCGCCGAGAACAGGAGAACGGCTCATGGCCGTCGTTACCATCCGCCAGCTGCTCGACAGCGGCGTGCACTTCGGGCACCAGACCCGCCGTTGGAACCCGAAGATGAAGCGATTCATCTTCACGGAGCGTTCCGGCATCTACATCATCGACCTGCAGCAGTCGCTGGGCTACATCGACAAGGCCTACGACTTCGTCAAGGAGACGGTCGCCCACGGCGGCACCATCCTCTTCGTCGGAACGAAGAAGCAGGCTCAGGAAGCGATCGCCGAGCAGGCGACGCGCGTGGGCCAGCCCTACGTCAACCAGCGCTGGCTCGGTGGCCTCCTCACGAACTTCAGCACGGTCTCCAAGCGCCTCGCGCGTATGAAGGAGCTCGAGGAGCTCGACTTCGAAGACACCGCGAAGAGCGGCTTCACCAAAAAAGAGCTGCTCATCAAGAAGCGCGAGCTCGACAAGCTGCACAAGAGCCTCGGCGGTATCCGCAACCTCAGCAAGACGCCGTCGGCGCTCTGGGTCGTGGACACCAAGAAGGAGCACCTCGCGATCGACGAGGCCAAGAAGCTCGGCATCCCCGTCATCGGCATCCTCGACACGAACTGCGACCCCGACGAGGTGCAGTACCCGATCCCGGGCAACGACGACGCCATCCGCTCCGTCGGCCTGCTGACCCGCATCATCGCGGACGCCGCGGCCGAGGGTCTCATCCAGCGCCACCAGAAGCCCGAAGAGGGCGACGACACCCCCGTCGAGCCGCTCGCCGAGTGGGAGGCAGAACTGCTCAAGGCCTCTGAGACGCCGGCCAGCGAGGCCGAGAAGATCGAGGCCGTCGACGGCCTCGTCGAGTCCACCGAGGCCGACACGGCCGCCGTCGCCGAGGTCGTCGCGGCCGAGGTCCCCGTCGAGGAGAACGACGCAGACGCCGTCGTCGCCGAGCACGAGGCCGCCGCCGACGAGACCATCGTGCCGGAGCACCACGTCGAGTCCGACGCCGACACCGAGGCGCGCATCGAGGCCGAGGCGGCCGTCGAGACCGCGGAGGCCGCCGAGAGCGAAGCCGTCGCGGATGTCGCGGCCGAGGACGACGCGGCAGCGGCCGACAAGTAACGATCCAGGTTTCGATCACGACCACACCACGGAGGACCCCCGTGGCTGACGACACCAAGTAAAGGGAAGAAAATGGCAGACTTCAGTCTGGAAGACCTCAAGACGCTCCGCGAACGTCTGGGTACGGGCATGGTCGACAGCAAGAACGCGCTCATCGAGGCGGGCGGTGACCTCGAGAAGGCCACCGAGATCCTTCGGCTCAAGGGTGCGAAGGGCAACGCGAAGCGTGCCGACCGCTCCACGAGCGAGGGCCTCGTCGCCGCCAAGCAGACCGACTCGTCGACGACGCTCATCGAGCTCGCCTGCGAGACCGACTTCGTCGCGAAGAACGCGAAGTTCGTCGAGCTCGGCTCCACGGTCCTCGACGCGATCGTCGCGGCCGGCGCCACCAACCTCGACGAGGCGCTCGCCGCTCCCGTCGAGGGAACGACCGTCGCCGGCCTCATCGGAGATGTCGCCGCGATCCTCGGAGAGAAGGTCGAGCTGCGTCGCGTCGCCGTCGTCCCCGGCTCCGAGTTCGCGATCTACCTGCACCGCACCAACAAAGACCTGCCCCCGCAGGTCGGCGTCGTGGTCTCGTACACGGGTGACGACGCGGAGACGGCTCGCAGCATCGCGCAGCACATCTCCTTCGCCAACCCGAGCTACCTGAGCCGCGCCGACGTGCCGGCCGAAGAGGTCGAGAACGAGCGTCGTATCGTCGAGGAGATCAGCCGCGGAGAGGGCAAGCCCGAGGCCGCCCTCCCGAAGATCATCGACGGCCGCGTCAACGCCTACTTCAAGCAGGTCGCCCTGCTCGAGCAGGAGTACGCGAAAGACAACAAGCTCTCGATCGAGAAGGTGCTCGCCGATTCCGGCCTCACCGTCACGGGCTTCGCCCGCTTCAAGGTCGGCGCCTAACACGGTGTGAGAAGGAGTCCGAATCGTCCGCGATTCGGGCTCCTTTTCTGTGCCCGCGATTTTCACGCCCGTGAGTCGTCGGCCCTCCGTCACGCACTAACGTAGACATCATCCATAGGGGAAGGACGCACGAGCCCATGTCAGAATCCACCGGTCGGCGAAGAGTCCTCCTCAAACTCTCGGGCGAGGCCTTCGGCGCCGGCGAGCTCGGGGTGAACCCCGACGTCGTGAGTTCGATGGCCCGCGAGATCGCGGAGGCCGCGCAGACGGTCGAGATCGCCGTCGTCGTCGGAGGCGGCAACTTCTTCCGCGGAGCCGAGCTCTCGCAGCGCGGCATGGATCGCGGGCGGGCCGATTACATGGGCATGCTCGGCACGGTCATGAACGCGCTCGCGCTCCAGGACTTCCTCGATCAGGCCGGGGCCGAGACCCGGGTGCAGTCGGCGATCGCGATGACACAGGTCGCCGAGCCGTACATCCCGCGCCGCGCCATCCGTCACCTCGAGAAGGGACGCGTGGTCATCTTCGGAGCCGGAGCCGGCCTGCCCTACTTCTCGACCGACACGGTCGCCGCCCAGCGGGCGCTCGAGATCCGCGCGGACGTGGTGCTCGTCGCGAAGAACGGCGTCGACGGGATCTACTCCGACGACCCCCGCACGAACCCGGATGCCACCAAGATCCACCACATCACCTATCAGGAGGCCCTGCAGCGCGGCCTCAAGGTCGTCGACTCGACCGCGTTCAGCCTTTGCATGGACAACAAGATGCCCATGCGCGTCTTCGGCATGCACCCGGCGGGCACGGTGACCGCCGCGATCCTCGGGGAGGACCTCGGAACGCTCGTCAGCTACTGACACGAGCGTCCACGCGAGCGGCCGTCCACGAGCGTTGTCCACGAGTCATTGTCGAACCGCGCGGGCGAAACCTCCCCGAGCGTTAAACTAATCCGAAGCCATAACGTAAGGAGTTGCCCGTGATTGCGGATGTCCTGTCTGATGCGACCGAGCGAATGAACAAGGCCGTCGAGGTCGCCAAAGACGATTTCGGTACCGTGCGCACGGGCCGTGCGAACCCGCAGCTCTTCCAGAAGGTGCTCGTGGACTACTACGGCAGCCCGACGCCTCTCGCCCAGCTCGCCTCGCTGCAGAACCCCGAGGCGCGCACGCTGCTCGTGACTCCCTACGACAAGTCGGCGCTCAAAGAGATCGAGAAGGCACTCGTGTCGATGCCGAACCTGGGCGCGAACGTCGGCAACGACGGCGAGATCGTGCGCGTGACGCTCCCCGAGCTGACGGAGGACCGTCGCAAGGAGTTCGTCAAGATCGTGCGCGGCAAGGCCGAGGAGGCACGTGTCTCGGTGCGCAACATCCGCCGCCGGGCGAAAGACGAGCTCGACGCGCTCAAGAGCGAGGTCGGCGACGACGACGTGTCCCGTGCCGAGAAGGAGCTCGAGTCGGTGACCAAGGTGCACGTCGACGCGATCGACGACGCGCTCAAACGCAAGGAAGCCGAACTCCTCGAGGTCTAGGAGCCTTCGCCATGACGCAGCGTGCAGGCGGTAACAATGCCGGAGGGCCGCACAAGTCTCCGCCGCGCAATCGGGCCGAGTTCCAGGCCCAGATGAAGGCGACCCGCGCCGACATCGAGGCCCAGGTCAAGGCGACCCGGGCCCAGATCGATGCGACGACCGAGAAGATCGAGGCGCGCACGGGGCGCAACCTGATCCTGGCGGTGCTCATCGGGCTCGTGCTCGGCGTCGCCATGCTCTTCAGCCTCATCGTCATCAAAGAGCTCTTTATGGTCTTCGGCGGCGTGCTCATCGGGTTCACCGCCTTCGAGCTCGCGAACGCGCTGCGTCACGCGGGTCGTTCGGTGCCGCGCATCCCGACGGTGATCGCCGCCCTCGCCATCATCCCGGCGGCCTATTATCTCGACGCCGCCGGCCAATGGCTCGCGACCCTGGCCGGAATCGTCTTCGTCGGTCTCTGGCGGGTCGCGGAGCTTCTGGCGCCTTCCCGGCGCACGACGGGCCTGGGGCTCGTGCGCGACATCTTCGCGGGCGTCTTCGTGCAGGTCTACGTCGCGTTCCTCGGCAGTTTCGCCGTGCTGCTCGTCGCGCAGCCGAATGGCCAGTGGTGGACGCTGGCGTTCCTCATCCTCGTGATCGCGGTCGACACGGGGGCCTACGCCGCGGGCCTCAGCTTCGGCAAACACCCCATGGCGCCCACGATCAGCCCGAAGAAGACCTGGGAGGGCTTCGCGGGCGCGGCCGTCGTCGGGATCGTGGGCGGTGTCATCCTCGCGATCTTCATGCTCGGTCAGCCCTGGTGGGTGGGCGTCGTCTTCGGCGTCGTCATCCTCGTGACCGCGACCTTCGGCGACCTCTCCGAGTCGCTCATCAAACGCGATCTGGGCATCAAGGACATGAGCTCGTGGCTTCCCGGCCACGGCGGGTTCCTCGACCGCCTCGACTCGATCCTGCCCTCCGCGGCCGCCACCTACGTGCTCTTCCTGCTCTTCAGCTGAGCCTTTCGCCGACTCCCGGGGCCCGGATGCCGCATTTCCGCGGCTCTTTGGCACAATGGGCAGGTGAGCAATACCTTCCCACGATCCCGCAAGAGCAAACCGGGTTACGACGTCGACGAGGTCGACGACTTCCTCGTTCTCGCGCGACGGGCCTATGACAGCGACAGGAGCGACGTCGTGGGCCTCACGGCACGCGACATCCGTCACACCGCGTTCCGGATGACGAAGGGCGGCTACTCGACGGTGCACGTCGATGCGGCCCTCGAGCGGCTCGAGGACGCCTTCGCTTCCCGCGAGCGTCTCATCGGCGGAGCGGACCCCGACGCGTGGTTCGCGCAGGCCCGTGAGACCGCACAGGTGGTGCTGAACCGCCTCAGCAGGCCCGACAGCCGGCGTTTCGCCCGCACGAGCGTGCTCACCGTGGGCTACAACCGGCAGGATGTCGACGCCTTCGGCAAGCGCGTCACCAACTACTTCCAGCGGAACGTGCCGCTCAGCATCGACGAGGTGCGAACGGTCGTCTTCCGCCCCCAACGGGGCGGCTATCGCGAGCAGCAGGTCGATCTCGTGCTCGACAGCGTGATCGACGTCATGCTGGCCGTTCGCTGAACATAACGAGCCCTATTGGGCAGAAAGGCGCCTGTCGGCTAAAATCGGTAAACCGTGGGTAGGCATTCGAACGTCTTAGCGCCCCTTGCGCCGGTCACACCGGTTCGGGCAGCCGTCAGCCGACCCCGATCCAGGGGCCGCATCCCGCTGTTCTGCTTCGGCTTCCTCGCCGCCATCGGCATCATGCTCGTGAATGTGGTCGATCCGTACTCGGGCGCGACGGCCTCTCCGTATTTCCAGATCGCGCCGCGATTCCAGGCTCACGAGGCGCAGAGCGTCGTCGTCGCGAGCGGGTACGAGCACACGGTGACCAGGGAGACCTACACGGTCACCGATCCGCCGCCGCCGCCGCCTCCGCCGGTCGTGGTCGAGGAGGAGCCGGCTGCGTCGGTCTTCCGGGTCCCGCCCTCGGTCGTCCCCGATCCCGGATCCGCGCAGGAGTACGCCCACGGAGCCGTCATGGCCCGTGGCTGGGGCGAAGACGAGTTCTCGTGCCTCGTGGCGCTGTGGTCGAAGGAGTCCGGCTGGCGGGTCAACGCCGGCAACGAGTCGAGCGGTGCCTACGGCATCCCACAGGCTCTTCCCGGCAGCAAGATGGCGACGGCAGGGCCGGATTGGGAGACCAATGCCGGCACTCAGATCGAATGGGGCCTCGGCTACATCACCGGCCGCTACGGCTCCCCGTGCGGTGCGTGGGCCCATTCCGAGGCCGAGGGCTGGTACTAGTCGGCGTCGTTTCCATTCGGGGTATCCGCCGTCGATAGGCTGACCTCATGGAGCTGACTGTTTTCGCGGTGATCGCTGTCATCACCTTGGTCACGGTGGCCGCCTTCTCCCAGAAACTGGGCATAGCGGCACCCCTCATCCTCGTCGTCGTTGGCATCGTCTACTCGTTCATCCCCGGGGTTCCGCCCGTGGAGATCCCACCGGACTGGATCCTCATGGGGGTGCTGCCTCCGCTGCTCTACGCGGCGGCCATCAACGTCCCGCTCATGGACTTCCGGCGCAATCTCGGCACGATCGCGAGTCTGTCGGTCGTGCTCGTCATCGTCACGGCGATCGGCGTCGGCTTCCTGCTGTTCGCGCTCTTCCCCGAGCTCAACCTCGCGGCGGCCATCGCGCTCGGCGCGGTCATCAGCCCCACCGACGCAGTCGCGGCGACGTCGATCGCCAAGAAGCTCGGTCTGCCGGCACGGCTCATCACGATCCTCGAGGGGGAGAGCCTCGTCAACGATGCCACCTCCCTCGTGATGCTCAAGGCCGCGATCGCCGCCTCGGCCATGACGTTCAGCGACTTCCAGCTGGGCAGCGCCGTCGGCATGTTCGCCTACTCGGCGGTCGTCGCGGTCGCGATCGGGCTCGTCGTGGGCTTCGTGACGGTCTTCGTCCGCTCGAAGCTCGACAACCCGATCCTCGACACGGCGATCTCCTTCGTCGTCCCGTTCATCGCCTACATCCCGGCCGAGGAGATCGGTGCGTCCGGTGTGCTCGCCGTCGTCGCGGCCGGGCTCTTCGCGGGGCACAACGGGGCGCGGTATTTCGGCGCTCAGGAGCGCATCAACGAGCGCAGCAACTGGCGCACCGTCGAGTTCCTGCTCGAGAACGGCGTCTTCCTGCTGATGGGGCTCGAGCTCAAGGCGATCCTCGGGCAGGTGCACGAGTTCGACCTCGGCGTCGACAAGGCGGTCTACGTGGGGCTGCTCGTGACGGTGCTGCTCATCGTCTTGCGGTTCGCCTTCATCGGCCCGCTCATCCTGTCGCTGCGACGGCGCGAGCGGCGGCTCGTGAAGACGTTCGCGCGGTTCGCGGAGGGCATCGAGCGAGCGAAGGAGCTCGAGGCGGAGAACCCGAAGCTGGCCCGTAAACGGGAGCGCGCCGAGAAGCTCTACGAACGGCGCTCGACCGACCTCGAGCAGCTGCGGGCCGAGGGCCTGGGCCTGCGCGGCGGTGTGGTGCTGTCGTGGGCGGGCATGCGCGGTGTGGTCACGCTCGCGGCCGCGCAATCGCTCCCCGCCGACATCCCGTACCGCCCTCAGCTCATCCTCATCGCCTTCACCGTCTCGATCACCACGCTGCTCGTGCAGGGCGGCACCCTGCCGTGGGTCATCAAGGCGACGGGCATCAGGGGCTCGGATGCCGCGGTCGACCGTCGCGAGTTCGCGACCCTGCTCGACGAGATCAGCGAGGCCGGTCTCTCGGTGCTCGACAACCCGACCGTCGAGCTGGCCGACGGCATGACGGTCTCGGAGGACGTCATCGAGAGGGTGCGGCGCGACACGCTGCTGCGGCAGGAGTCGGCCTGGGAGCGATCGCGGGCCGAGGCCGCGGAGGAGGTCGCTCAGATGCCCCACATGCAGTATCGGGAGCTGCGCCTGCAGGTGCTGCAGGCGGAGCGGGCGGCCCTCCTGGACGCCCGGAGCCGGGGCACCTATCCGTCGCGGGTGCTGACGCGCGCGCAGGGCATGCTCGACATCGAGGAGGCGCGACTCGACACCGTGGTCTGATCGGCGGCCGTGCGAGCGCGCATAAACTGGTCGTATGCCGCGCAGCAATCATCCACGGGGACGACGGCGCGACGAGCCCGACGACGACTTCGACGTGGCGAGGGTTCTCGCCGGCTGGCGTCGCACCGAGACCAAACGCGGTGTGCTCTGGAATGTGCAGCCCGTCTCGGCGGTTCAAGCCACCAAGGAGTATGTCTGCCCGGGGTGCGGTCTCACGATCGTGCCGGGCACCGCGCATCTCGTGGCCTGGCGCGCGGAGGGAGTGCGCGGGGAGGCCGTCGAGCTGGCCGACCGCAGGCACTGGCACAACCACTGTTGGAAGATCGGATAGGACGTGACCGTCGGTATGGCCCAGGAGATCCGCGGGGGCATCGAGCTCCCCGCCCGCCGAGACGACATCGAGCTGCACACCGACGACGGCCTCACGCTGCTCGGGGAGCTCGCGACGCCGCTCGATCGCGACCCGGTCGCCACCCTCGTGACCCTGCATCCGCTGCCCACCGGCGGTGGTTTTATGGACTCCCACATCCTCCGCAAGGCGGCGGGCCGCCTGCCCGCCCTCGCGGATCTCGCCGTGCTGCGCTTCAACACCCGGGGCACCTCATCGCCGCGGGGGACCAGCGGGGGAGCGTTCGGCCACGGCGTCGACGAGCGGCACGACGTCGACGCGGCGATGGCGTTCGTCGTCGAGCGGGGCCTGCCTCATCCGTGGCTCGTGGGCTGGTCGTTCGGCACCGAGCTCGCCCTCAAGTACGGCCTCTCGCAGCCCATCGACGGAGCCGTGCTGCTCTCACCGCCCCTGCACCGCGCGAGCGCGGAGGAGGTCGCGGCCTGGGAGGGAGACAGCCGCCGGCTCGTCGCCCTGATCCCCGAGTTCGACGACTACCTGCGGCCCGAGGAGGCGGCGCAGCGCTTCGCGAGCGTGCCGAGCATGACCCTCATCCCCGTCGAGGGCGGCAAGCACCTCTGGGTGGGCGAGAACCAGACCCGCCGGGTGCTCACCGAGATCGTGCGCGCGGTCAACCCCGCCGCGCTCCCGCTGCCGACCGAGTGGTCGGGCGAGCCCGCGGCCACAGCCGGCTAGGCCGTTCGCCGCATCCGGCTGCACCCGCTACAGCTCGTTCTGCCGGGGGATGACCACCTGCTTGATGATGAGCAGGATGGAGGCCGCCACAGGGATCGCGACGAGCGCTCCGAGGATGCCCAGCAGCGAACCTCCCGCGAGCGCGGCGATCACGACGACCGCGCCCGGCACCGACACCGCCCTGTTCATGATCCGCGGGCTCAGGATGTATGCCTCGACCTGCATGTAGACGAGGTAGTAGATCGCCGCGACGAGCGCCGTGAGCGGTGAGGCAAGCAGCAGGCACACGAGCACGATGATGACCGAGCCGGAGATCGTTCCGATGAGCGGGATGAGCGAGAGGATGAAGGCCAGGAAGGCCAGCACGGCGGGGAACGGGGCGCCGATGATGTTGAGGAAGATGAAGCTCAGGATGCCGTTCGTGGCACCGAGCACGACCTGGCCGATCACGTAGCGGCCCACCGACTGGCTCACCTGCTCGCTGATGTCGACGTAGCGCTCGCGCTTGGTGGCGGGCACGAGCTGGTAGGAGGCCCGCTTGATCGTGTTGAGCGATGCCGTGAAGTAGAGCGTCAGGATGAGCACGATGATGACGCCGAAGACGCCGTTGCCGATCGCGACGCCGACCGCGAGCACGCCGCCGAAGAGGTTGCCGAAGTTGGTCGGGTCTTTCACGAAGTCGTTGACGGCATCCGTCACGCCCGCGACGATCGTGTCGACGTCGAGCCAGGGCAGGTTGCTCTTGATGGCGTCGAGCCAGTCCTGGCTCGTGACGTTGTTGATGATCGCCGGCACCCGCTCGATGAACTGGGAGACCTGGTCGACGATGACCGGGACGACGGCGAGCACGAGGCCGGCGAAGACGGCGAGCACCGCGACGAAGACCGTGATGATGGCGGCCCAGCGCGGGAACTTCTGCTTCTCGAGCCAGGTGACGATGGGGTCGAGGCCGAGCGCCAGGAAGAGCGCGACGCCCACGTAGGTGAGGATCGTCGAGAGCTGGGTGACCGAGAGCAGGATCAGGAGCCCGAGCCCGACACCGAGGGTGCCGATGAGGCCCACCCTGAAGGGGTTCTGTATCTTCACTGCGATCTTCCCCGATCGTTCGTGGAGGCAGTCCCCCTAGTCGTCAGAGTTGACCTTCTCCGCCTGGCTCAGCACGCCGCGGAGGCTTTCGAAGTATCCGGCAACCGCGTCTCGTTCCATCCTAATCTGGGCGAGTCTCTCTTCCGCGTCGGCCACGAGGGTTCGTGTGCGCTCCTCGGCCTCCTCGACGATCGCGTGGGCGCGCTCCTGTGCGCTGGAGACGGTCTCGCGGGCGAGCTCCTCCGCCTGCTCCCTGATGGCTTTCGCGTCGGTCGAGGCGGATGTCTCGAGCACATCGGCCTCGAGGCGCTTCTCGTTGGCGCGCTTCATGGCCTCGGCGAGCTGCTGGTTGGCGTCGTCGAGGTACTTCTGCGTCTGGCTGACGGCCTCCTGGTGGCGCGAGAGGTACTCCTGCTCGGCCTCGTCCCGGCGGGACTTGAGCTCGACGTCGAGGTCGATGCGTGCCTGCTCGGCCTCGAGCCGCACTGCCTTGGCGGCCTCGTATTCCTTCGCGCGCATGGCTGCGAGCTCGTTCTCGAGCTCGATGCGCGTGCGCTCGCGCTCGGCGGCGTAGTCGACGCGCAGCTGCTCGTTGTCGCGCACGAGGTCGGCGCGGGACTGCTCGATCTCGATCGCGAGGTCTGCCCGGGCCTGCTCGGTCTCGCGGGTGAGGTCGGCGCGGGTCAGCTCGGTCTCGCGGGCGAGGTCTGCCCGGGTCTGCTCGAGCTCACGGGCGAGCTCGCTGCGACCGCGCTCGATCTCGGTGGCGAGCTCGGCTCGTGCCCCCTCGGTCTCGGCGGCCAGGTCGATGCGCGCCTGCTCGGTCTCGCGGGCGAGGTCGATGCGCGCCTGCTCGGTCTCGGTCGCGAGGTCGAGCCGGGTCTGCTCGATCTCGCGCTGCAGCTCGGCGCGTGCGCCGTCGAGCTCGAGCGCCACCTCCGAACGGGTCTGCTCGATCTCGCGATTGAGCCCCGCCGCGATCTCGCGGGCCTCCACGGCCTCGCGGTTGGCGACGACCCGCAGCTCGGCGGCTTCGCGGTCGGCCTCGGCCCTCACGGCGGCCGCCTCCCGCTTGGAGGTCCCGCGGGTCTCCGCCGCCTCCGTCGCGACGGCTCCGCGGATCGCGGCCGCCTCGCGCAGGGCGTCCTGGCGGGCGAACTCGGCGTTCTCCTCGGCGCGCGCCACCAGGTCGTCGGCTTCGGCCCGAGCCGCCTCGAGGATGCCGGCCGCCCTCGTCTGCGCCTCGCCGACGAGCCGCTCGGCGAGCTCCGCGGCATCCCTTTTGGCCTTCTCGATGTCTGCCGTGACGGAGCTGCGCAGCTTCTCGGCATCGATGTCGGCCTGTGCGATGAGGCGCGTCGACTGCTCCTCGGCGACCCGGAGGGTGTTCTCGAGCTTGGTGCCGAGCCCCGAGAACGTCGGGCTCCCGACCTCCTCGATCTCGGCGTTGAGCTCGTCGACGCGGGCGGTGAGGCGCTTGATCTCCTTGGCGGCCTCCGTCGCCGTCGTGTTCGACTTGATGAGTTCGCGGCGCAACTCCTGCAGAGCCTTGTCGACCTCGTCTTTGTCGTAGCCGCGGAACACCTGCGTGAAGCCTGTTTCGTCGGTAGCCAATTGATTTTCTCCGAGTCTCAAGGGTCTGGCGCGGAGGCCAGGCGAACGAATCGTAGTTTAGGGCACGCGGGAATACAGGACATATCCAGATGGGGTCCGATAGTCTGAAGAGTCCGTGTCTGCGGTTGTTCACACCCCGCGGCTGCAAGCAACTCGACCGTCGGTGCGACCGCACCTCCGGCGAGACCCAGGCACAGCCTGTCGCGACACGTGGTCGTCCCGCCTCTACGGCTGGTGCGGCTTTCGCGACAACCGTGCCGTAGGAGGAAAATACGTGCGTTTCGTACTAGCCATCGTGGCCTTCGTCGTGGCCGCCGGCATGATCGTGCTGGGCATCGCCCAGCGCACGGTCCTGCTCGCGCCCGACACCATCTCCCTCGTGGCTCCAGTCGACTCCGAACTGCCGTTCACCGTCATCGAGGGCGAGGCGCTCAACGCGAAGCCCGAAGGCCAGACCCTGTCGGTGAAGGGCTCCGCCGACATCTTCGTCGCATACGGTCGCACCGCAGACGTCACGTCGTGGCTCGGCGACCAGACCTACAACGTCGTGAGCTACGACCACGACACCGACGAGTTCGTCTCCACGGTCGTGACCGGCGAGCCGGCTCCCATCGTCACCCCCAGCGACGACGCCGCGACGGATGCCACGACCCCTCCCGCCGCTGTTACCCCGAAGCCCGCGGTGGTCGGCCCGGATCCGGCGGGCTCGGATCTGTGGCTGCAGGAGTACTCGGGCGCGAACGCCATCATCGCCCCCATGAACGTTCCCCGCGACGTCTCGGTGATCGTCGCCTCCGACGGAACCGCCCCGGCCCCCGACAAGCTCGCCGTGAGCTGGCCGCTCGACAACTCGACGCCGTGGGCCGGCCCGCTCATCGTGGGCGGCTCGGTGCTGCTGCTGCTCGGCATCCTGCTGTACCTGTGGGCGTTCATCCACCTGCGCCGCTCGCAGGGGCCGCGGCGCAAGAGCATCACCAAGGGCCCGAAGATGCCGAAGCCGCCGAAGGCCATCCGTTACAAGCCCACCAAGAAGAGCGCGATCACCTCGACGCCTCGCGGCCGGCGCTCGACGAGACGGTCGCTCATCGCCGTCGTGCCCGCCGTGCTCGTGGGCTCACTCGCCCTGAGCGGCTGCTCCGCCGACTTCTGGCCCGACTTCCAGGCCCCGGCGTCGTCGTCGACGCCCACACCGACCCCGGGCTCGACCGAGCTCCCGGCCACCGAGCTCGAAGACGTCATCCCGCCGGTCGTGACCGTTCCGCAGCTCGAGAAGATCGTCAAAGACGTCTCGGCGATCGCGACGAACGGCGACTCCAGCCTCAACCCCGACACCGCGGCTGTGCGCTTCGCCGGCCCGGCGCTCGACCTGCGCAAGGCCAACTACGCCATCCGCGGTGCCATCCCCGACTTCGCGCAGCCCACGCCCGTGCCCGCGGGCCCGCTGAGCCTCACCCTGCCGGTGGCGATCGAGAGCTGGCCGCGCACCGTCATGACGGTCACGCAGAACGCCGACACGACCCTGCCCCCCACGGCGCTCGTGCTCACCCAGGCCACCCCGCGCGACAACTACAAGGTGCAGTACGCGATCACGCTCGAAGCCGACGCCACGATCCCGGATGTCGCGCCCGCGAGCATCGGCGCGCCGCTCGTCGCCCCCGACGTGAAGCTGCTCGTGCTGCCGCCCGAGCAGCTCGCCGCGGCCTACGGCGACATCCTCAACCTGGGCGAGGCCAGCCAGTACTACGACCTCTTCGACGCCGACGGCGACAGCCTGCGCGAGCAGGTGGGCCTCGACGCGAAGAACGCCAAGAAGGCCTCCCTGCCGTCGACCGCATCGATCGAGTTCACCAACGCGCCCGGCACGGGCCCGACCCTCGCCCTCGGAACCAACGACTCGGGCGCGATCGTCGCCGTCAACCTCACCGAGACCGAGGTCGTCAAGCCGGTCGCCGAGGGCGCCACTGTGAGTCCCGAGAACGCCGCGAAGGCGCTCTCCGGCGTCACGGCGAGCACCAAGGGCGTTCAGTCCGTCTACGGCGATCAACTACTCTTCTATGTGCCCGCGGCCGGTTCGAACGAGAAGATCAAGCTCCTCGGCTTCAGCACCGGCCTCACCTCGTCGTCGGAGCTGCCATGACCTCTGTACCCCCGTCCTCGGCCAACCTGAGAGGCGCTGTCGACCTCTCGAGCCTCGTCAACCGCTCGGCCGGCCCCGCGGGAGCACCCGGAGCCCCGGGCGCTCCCGGGGCCGATGCCGCCCGCCCCGCCGCCTCGACCGTGCAGGTTCCGAGCCTCGTGCTCGACGCGAGCGACGCGACCTTTCAGCAGGTGCTGCAGATCTCGATGTCGGTTCCCGTCATCGTCGACCTCTGGGCCTCGTGGAGCGAGCAGTCCACGCAGCTCACGACCCTGCTCGAGCGGGTCGTCGCCGACTACGCGGGCGCGCTCGTTCTCGTGCGGGTCGACGCCGACGCGAACCCCCAGCTCGCGGCCGCGTTCCAGGCGCAGTCCGTTCCGACGGTCGCCGGTGTCATCGGCGGCCAGCCGCTGCAGCTCTTCACGGGCGCCGTGCCCGAGGAGCAGCTGCGGCAGCTCTTCGACCAGGTGCTCCAGCTGGCGGCGGGCAACGGGGTCACCGGCGTCGCGAGCGTTCCCGAGACCGCCGAGGGCGAGCAGGATGCCGCCCCGGTCGAGGAGCCCCTGCCGCCGCACCACGCGGAGGCCTACGACGCCATCGAGCGCGGCGACTACCAGACGGCCATCGCGGAGTACAAGACCGCGATCGCGCAGAACCCGCGCGACGACCTCGCCGTGGCCGGGCTCGCTCAGGTGAGCCTGCTCGCGCGGTTGCAGGGCAAGACCCTCGACGAGATCCGCGGGGGAGCGGCATCCGCCCCCGACGAGCTGGAGGCCCAGCTGCTCGTCGCCGACCTCGACCTGTCCGGCGGCCACGTCGACGACGCCTTCGACCGCCTGCTGCGGATCTTCCCGACCCTCGACGCCGCGGGCAAGAACACCGTGCGCGAGCGCCTGCTGGAGCTCTTCCAGGTGGTCGGCGTCGACGATCCCCGGGTCGCCAAGGCCCGCTCCCGCCTCACAGCCCTGCTCTACTGACCCGTTTTCCCCCGTTGCGCCTTAGCTTCCGGACAGCCGCGGGGCGTGCGCGATAGGGCGGGTGTCCGGAAGCTAAGGCGCAACGGGAAATCAGCGGCGCAGCTTGAGCCAGAGGCCGGCGAGCGGCGGGATCGTGATGTCCGCGGATGCCGGGCGCCCGGCCCACGGCTCCTGCACGGCCGTGACCCCGCCCAGGTTGCCGACCCCCGAGCCGCCGAACTCGGTGGCGTCGCTGTTGAGGATCTCCTCCCAGAAGCCCGCGAACGGCAGACCGGCCCGGTAGGGGCCGATGGGGTTGCCCGAGAAGTTGATGAACACCGCGACGGGGTCGCCCTCGGCATCCCAGCGCAGATACGAGAGCAGGTTGAGGCTCGCGGCGCCGCCGTCGAGCCACTCGAAGCCCCCGGGCTCGCTGTCGCGCTGCCAGAGCGCCGGATTCTCGCGGTAGACGCGGTTGAGCTGCGTCACGAGGTCGAAGAGACCCCGGTGGCTGGGCTGGTCGAGGATCCACCAGTCGAGCCCGCGCTGCTCCGACCATTCGGAGGGCTGCCCGAACTCCTGCCCCATGAAGAGCAGCTGCTTGCCCGGGTGCGACCACATGAACGAGAGGTAGGCCCGCACGTTCGCGAGCTTCTGCCAGTGGTCGCCCGGCATCTTGGAGAGCAGCGAGCCCTTGCCGTGCACGACCTCGTCGTGGCTGATCGGCAGCAGGAAGTTCTCGCTGAAGGCGTAGAGCAGCGAGAAGGTGATCTCGCCGTGGTGGTACGAGCGGTAGAGCGGGTCGTTCTGGATGTACTCGAGGCTGTCGTGCATCCAGCCCATGTTCCATTTGAGGCCGAAGCCGAGGCCGCCCGACGAGGTGGGAGCCGTGACGCCCTGCCAGCTCGTCGACTCCTCGGCGATCATGACGACACCCGGGTTGCGCTTGTAGGCGGTCGCCGTGACCTCCTGCAGGAACGAGATCGCCTCGAGGTTCTCGCGCCCGCCGAACCTGTTGGGAAGCCACTCGCCCTCGTTGCGGGAGTAGTCGAGGTAGAGCATGCTCGCGACGGCGTCGACGCGCAGCCCGTCGATGTGGAACTCCTCGAGCCAGTAGAGGGCGTTGGCGACGAGGAAGTTGCGCACCTGCGAGCTGCCGAAGTCGAAGACGTAGGTGCCCCAGTCGGGCTGCTCGCCGAGACGCGGGTCGGGGTGCTCGTAGAGCGCCTGGCCGTCGAAGCGGGCGAGCGCCCACTCGTCTTTGGGGAAGTGGCCGGGAACCCAGTCCATGATCACGCCGATGCCGGCCTGGTGCAGCCGGTCGATGAGGTAGCGCAGGTCGTCGGGATGCCCGAACCGCGAGGTCGGGGCGTAGTAGCCGGTGACCTGATAGCCCCACGATCCGCCGAAGGGATGCTCGGCGAGCGGCATGAACTCGACGTGCGTGTAGCCGAGCTCGCCGATGTACTCGATGAGCTGCTCGGCGAGCTCGCGGTAGCCGAGCCCCGGACGCCAGGAGCCGACGTGCAGCTCGTAGACGCTCATGGGGCCGGAGTGCGGGTCGGTCGCGGCGCGCTGCGCGAGCCACGCGGCATCCGCCCATTCGTAGCGGGTCTGCCCCACGATCGACGCGGTCGCCGGGGGCACCTCGGTGTAGCGGGCCATGGGATCGGCGCGCCGCACCCACTGGCCGGACTGCCCGAGGATCTCGAACTTGTAGTTGCTGCCCGGCTCGAGACCGGGCACGAAGAGCTCCCAGACGCCCGTGCTGCCCATGTTGCGCATGGCCGTGCCGACGCCGTCCCAGCCGTTGAAGTCGCCGATGACGCGCACGGCGCGGGCGTGCGGGGCCCAGACGCTGAACGAGGTGCCCTCGACGCTCGCGGTGATGCCGAGGTGCTCGCGGTAGTGGGCCCCCAGTGCGTCCCAGAGGCGCTCGTGCCGGCCTTCGCCGATGAGGTGCAGATCGAGCTCGCCGAGCGACGGCAGGAACCGGTAGGGGTCGTCGGCGATCCACTCCTCGCCACCCGGGTAGCGGCTCTCGACGAGGTAGTCCTGGGGCTCCATGAGGCTGTAGCCCTGCCAGATGCCGTCGGAGAGGTGGGCGAGCTCGATGCGCGAGCGGTTCGCGAGAACGGCGACGACCTCGCTCGCGAGAGGGCGGAGCACTCGGATGACGGTGATGCGCTCGGCGATCGTCGAACCGGTCACGAGGTGCTGGCCGAGGACCTCGTGCGGGTTGTAGTAGCTCCCGGCTGCGACCGCGGCGAGCACCGCGGGGTCGATGACGGGGAGGTTGTCGGCCGGGGGCGTGGTCTCGCGGATCCGGGTCATCGGCTCGCCGTCCGTGCGTGGAGGATGTGCACCGGTTCTGCGAAGGCGTCGAGTCTCACGTAGTCGTTCCCGCTCCAGGTCCATTCGGCCCCCGTCACGAGGTCCGTGACGGCGAAGCTCGTGGCCTCACCGAGTCCGAGACAGGCGAGGTCGAGATGCACCATCGTCTCACGCACCGAGTGCGGGTCGACGTTCACCACGACGATGATCGTGTCGGGCCGGCCGTCGGCGGTGAACTCCGCGTCGAGGTGCTTGCTGTAGACGAGGATCGCGTCGTCGTCGCTCGAGTGCAGCTCGAGGTTGCGCAGCTGGAGCAGCGCCGGGTGCTCCGAGCGCACCCGGTTGAGCATCGTGAGGTAGGGCTCGAGCGATCTCCCCGCCTCGAGCGCGCCCGCGAAGTCGCGCGGCCGGTACTCGAACTTCTCGTTGTCGATGTTCTCCTCGGCGCCCGGGCGGGCCACGTTCTCGAAGAGCTCGTACCCGGAGTAGACGCCCCAGCTGGGGGATGCCGTCGCCGCGAGCGCCGCCCGGATCTTGTACGCCGCGGGGCCGCCGAACTGCAGGTACTCGGTGAGGATGTCGGGCGTGTTGACGAAGAGGTTGGGCCGCATGAAGTCGGCGGTCTCGTGCGCGATGGAGTCGAAGAACTCCTCGAGCTCCTGCTTGGTGTTGCGCCAGGTGAAATAGGTGTACGACTGCTGGAAGCCGACTTTGCCGAGCGTCTGCATGATCGCGGGCCGCGTGAACGCCTCGGCGAGGAAGACGACGTCGGGGTGCCGGGAGTTGACGTCGTGGATGAGCCACTCCCAGAAGTCGAGCGGCTTGGTGTGCGGATTGTCGACACGGAAGATCCGGATGCCGAGCGCGATCCAGTGCTCGACGATCCGGCGGATCTCGAGCCGGATCCGCGCGGGGTCGTTGTCGAAGTTGACCGGGTAGATGTCCTGGTACTTCTTCGGCGGGTTCTCCGCGTAGGCGATCGTGCCGTCGGGTCTGGTCGTGAACCATTCCGGGTGCTCGGCGACCCACGGGTGATCGGGGGAGGCCTGGATGGCGAGGTCGAGGGCGATCTCGACGCCGGCCGCCGTGGCCTTCGAGAGGAAGTAGGCGAAGTCCTTCTCCGTGCCGAGCTCGGGGTGGATGCTGTCGTGCCCGCCCTCCGCCGCGCCGACGGCCCAGGGCGACCCGGGATCGTTCGGCCCCGCGTCGAGGGTGTTGTTGGGCCCTTTGCGGAAGGTCGTGCCGATCGGATGGATCGGGGGCAGGTAGACGACGTCGAAGCCCATGGCCCGCACCTCGGGCAGCCTCTTGGCGGCGCTGCGCAGAGTGCCGCTCTTCCACGACCCGTCTGCTCGTCTCTTGGCGCCGAGGGAACGGGGGAAGAACTCGTACCACGAGCCGACGCCCGCGCGGGTGCGCTCGACGAGGATCTCCTGCGTCATCGAGACGGAGCCGAGGCTCGAGACCGGGCGGTCGTGCAGGGCGCGGGTCACCCGCTCGTCGGTCACGAGGGCCCAGCGCTCCTCCGCGTCGAGCGTCGCGTCGAGGAGGCGGGCGGCCGTCTCGCGCAGGAGCCGCTTCTCGGCGGAGCCGCGGGACTTCACGGTGCCGGTGGACTTCTCGGCGCTCGCGGTCGTCAGCAGCTGCGCGCCCATGGCGAAGACGAGCTCGACGTCGAGACCGGCCGGGATCTTGATCTCGGCGGTGTGCAGCCAGCTCGCGAAATCGTCGGCGAAGGCGCGCGCGTGGAAACGCCACAGGCCCTGGACGTCGAGGCGGGCGAGAGCACGCCAGCTATCCGTGCCCGTCGGGCCCGGCGACATCCGGCGCGTTCTCGACTCGCCGTTCGGGTCGACGAGCACGAGCTCGACGCCGATGAGGTCGTGGCCCTCGCGGAAGGCCGTCACCGCGAAGGGCACGACCTCTCCGTCGAAGGCCTTCGCCGGCCATCGGCCGTCGTCGACCCGGGGCGTGAGGTCGAGCACGGGGATCCGCCCGAGTCGGCTCTGCTCGCCCCGGCTGTGCTCATTGAAAGACTGTTCGCTGTGCTCCACAACTTCGACCGTAGTGCGTGCGGGCATCAACACAAGGGCTGGACACAACCGCCGCTTTACTCGTTGGAAACCTTCCCGCCCTAGAGTCGTACCCATGAAGGCCATTCGTCGGTTCACCGTTCGCGCCGTGCTCCCGGACTCGCTCTCCGCACTCGAACGGCTGGCGGGAAACCTGAGGTGGTCGTGGCACGAGCCGACGAGGCAACTGTTCTCCCACATTTCACCGGAGCTCTGGGACGAGACCGGTCACGACCCCGTCTCGCTGCTCGGCGAGGTGAGCCCGGCGCGGCTCGAGGAGCTCGCCGGCGACGAGGGCTTCGTCGACTGGACGAACCGCCTGCTCACCGACCTCGGCGACTACCTCGAGCAGCCGCGCTGGTACCAGACCCTCGGCGATGAGGCCCCGGCATCCATCGCCTACTTCTCACCGGAGTTCGGCATCGCGGCGGCCCTGCCCCAGTACTCGGGCGGTCTCGGCATCCTCGCGGGCGACCACCTCAAGAGCGCCTCGGACCTCGGGCTGCCGCTCGTGGGCGTCGGCCTCTTCTACCGCTCCGGCTACTTCGCGCAGGCGATCTCGGCCGACGGCTGGCAGATCGAGTCGTACCCCGTGCTCGACCCCGACGGCCTGCCGCTCTCGGTGCTGCGCAACCCCGACGGCTCGGCCGTGCAGGTGACCCTCGCGCTCCCCGACGACCGGCAGCTGCACGCGCGGGTCTGGCAGGCGCGGGTGGGCCGCATCCGGCTGCTGCTGCTCGACGCCGACATCCCCGAGAACGAGGAGAGCCTGCGCTCGGTCACCGACCGGCTCTACGGCGGAGGCGGCGAGCACCGCCTGCTGCAGGAGCTGCTCCTGGGCGTCGGCGGCGCCCGAGCCGTGAAGCTCTACACCGAGCTGCACGGGCTGCCCGACACCGAGGTCTTCCACACCAACGAGGGCCACGCGGGCTTCCTCGGCCTCGAGCGCATCTCCGACCTCATCGGCGACGGCCTGAGCTTCGACGAGGCCCTGCAGGTCGTGCGCGCCGGAACCGTCTTCACGACGCACACACCCGTTCCCGCGGGCATCGACCGCTTTGAGCGGCCGCTCGTCGAACGGTACTTCTCGACCGAGCTGCTGCCCGGCGTCGCCGTCGACGACGTGCTCGCGCTCGGGGCCGAGAACTACCCGGGCGGCTCGCCGGACGCCTTCAACATGGCCGTGATGGGCCTGCGCCTCGGCCAGCACGCCAACGGCGTCTCGCGACTGCACGGCGAGGTGAGCCGACAGATGTTCAGCGGGCTCTGGCCGGGCTTCGACGCGGCCGACGTGCCCATCGACTCGGTCACCAACGGCGTGCACGCGCCGACCTGGACCGATCCGCACCTCATCGCGCTCGCGCAGGAGAAGCTCGGCACCGCCGACACCTCGAACGCCGACTGGGCCTCCGACGCCGTGACCGACGGCGAGCTGTGGGCCGTGCGCGGGGTCATGCGCCAGCAGCTCGTCGACGACGCCCGCCGCCGGGTGCGCGAGGCCTGGATCGCCCAGAACCCGGGCGGCATCGCACCGGCCTGGGTCGATGACCTGCTCGACCCGACGGTGCTCACGATCGGCTTCGCGCGGCGTGTTCCCACCTACAAGCGCCTCACCCTCATGCTGCACGACCCGGAGCGCCTGCGCTCGATCCTCACCAACGAGCAGCGCCCGGTGCAGATCGTGGTCGCGGGCAAGTCGCATCCGGCCGACGAGGAGGGCAAGAGGCTCATCCAGAAGCTCGTGCAGTTCGCCTCGGAGCCCGAGATCCGCCGGCGGATGGTGTTCCTGCCCGATTACGACATCGCCATGGCCCGCGTGCTCTACCCGGGCACCGACGTCTGGCTCAACAACCCGCTGCGCCCGCTCGAGGCGTGCGGCACCTCGGGCATGAAGGCCGCGCTCAACGGCGCGCTCAACCTGTCGATCCTCGACGGCTGGTGGAACGAGTTCTACGACGGCGAGAACGGCTGGGCGATTCCCACGGCCGACTCGGCGGGGGATGCCGCGGAGCGCGACAAGCTCGAGGCCGACGCGCTCTACGAGCTCATCGAGAACCAGATCGCCCCGCGCTTCTACGAGCGCGAGCACGACGACGTTCCGGCGCGCTGGATGCAGTCGATCCGCCACACCCTCTCCACGCTCTCCCCGCAGCTCAACTCCGACCGGATGGTGCGCGAGTACGTCGAGAGGCTGTACGTGCCCGCAGCGGGCTACGAGCGTCGTCTGAGCGCCGACCACTACGGCAGCGCGCGTGAGCTCGCGGCCTGGAAGTCGCGTGTGACCGCGGCCTGGCCGCGGGTCACCGTCGCGCACGTCGAGTCGGGCGGCGTCGACTCCGTGCCCCAGGTCGGCGACCACCTGCGACTGCGCGCGCACATCGCGCTCGGCGGGCTGACGCCGGCGGATGTCGCGGTGGAGGTCGTCTACGGCCGCAGCACGGTCGGCGACCAGCTCAAAGACGTGGCCACCCGTGAGCTGGAGCCCACCCAGACCGACTTCGGCGACGCGAGCACCGTGGAATACATGGGCACGGTCGAGCTCGACCGTGCCGGCGCCTTCGGCTACACCGTGCGGGTCGTGCCCAAGAACGCGCTGCTCATCAGCCCCGCCGAGATGGGACTCATCGCCGTCGCGGGCTGAACGGTCCGCGCGGTCTGCGCGGTCGGAGCGGAGGCTGCCTCGCGCTCACCACTTGGCGACGGCGGCGAACGAGCCCGCCGTGAGCGCCACGAGGTCGACGGGCGCGAGCTCGATGTCGAAGCCGCGTTTGCCGCCCGAGACGAAGACCGTGTCGAAGAGCTCGGCCGTCTCGTCGACCACCGTGGGCAGCGGGGTCTTCTGGCCGATGGGGCTGATGCCGCCGACGACGTAGCCGGTCTTGCGCTCCGCGAGCTGCGGATCGGCCATGACGGCGCGCTTGGCTCCGACCGCCTGGGCGAGGGCCTTGAGGTCGAGCTGGGCGGTCACCGGCACGACGCCGACGACGAGCCCTCGATCGGTGTCGGCCAGCAGGGTCTTGAACACCCGGTCGGCCTCGACCCCGAGCTTCTCGGCCGCCTCGAGGCCGAAGCTCGCGGCGGCGGGGTCGTGCTCGTAGGGGTGGGTCGTGAAGGGCACGCCGGCGCGGGTCAGGGCGACCGTCGCGGGGGTGCCGGCCGCGGCATCCGGTCTCTTGGCCATCATGCTGCCCTCCGGTTCAGCCGTCAGCCGTTCGCGCGGAACAGCTTCATCGAGGTGGGGGTGAGCTCGACCGTGTCGCCCGGGGCGAGCACGTCGCCCTCGCCGTCGCCCGGGCGGTCGTCGGCGCTGCTCCAGAGCAGGGTGTAGCCGGAGACGCCCTCGTGGCTGGGGAGGGTCACGACCGTCTCGGTCTCGAGCGCGTGCACGACGAGCAGGATGCGGTTGAAGTCCTCGAACTCGGGGGTGCTCGCCGCGAGGTACTGCAGCGTGCGGTTCTCGGGGGAGTTCCAGTCGTCCTCCGACATGCCCTCGCCCGTGCCGTCGTACCAGTCCATCTGGGTGGCGCTCGGGATCGTCTCGCCGAAGCTGCCGTAGCGCACGGGGCGCAGGGCCGGGTTCTCCCGCCGCAGCTGCAGCAGCCGCCGGGTGTGCTCCAGGAGCGCGTCGGCCCCCTCGTCGCGAGTCCAGCTGAGCCAGGTGAGCTCGCTGTCGTGGCAGTAGGCGTTGTTGTTGCCGCGCTGGGTGCGCCCGAACTCGTCGCCGGCCGTGAGCATGGGCACGCCCGCGGACAGGAGCAGGGTGCCGAGGAGGTTGCGCATGGCGCGGAACCGGGTCGCCCGGATCTGCGGGTCGTTGGTCGGCCCTTCCACACCGTGGTTGAAGGAGTTGTTGCTGTCTGTTCCGTCGCGGTTGGACTCGCCGTTGCCGACGTTGTGCTTGACGTCGTAGGCCGTGAGGTCGGCGAGGGTGAAGCCGTCGTGCGCCGTGATGAAGTTGAGCGAGGCGAGGGGCCCGCGCTCCTTGGCGAAGGTGTTCGACGAACCCGCGAGACGCGTCGCGAAACGGCCGATGCCCGAGCCCGCCGAGCCCGTCTCGCGCACGCTGCGGATGTCGTCGAGCCAGAAGTCGCGCATCCTGTCGCGGTAGCGGTCGTTCCACTCGCTGAAGCCGTCGGGGAAGTTGCCGGTCTGCCATCCGCCCATGCCCACGTCCCACGGCTCGGCGATCATCTTGACGCCGGCCAGGCGGGGGTTCTCGACGATGCCCGTGAGCAGGGGGTGGTCGCGGGTGAACTCGACGTTCGCGTCGCGCCCGAGCGTGGCGGCGAGGTCGAAGCGGAAGCCGTCGATCTGCACCTCGTTCGCCCAGTAGTCGAGGGAGTCGAGCACGAGCCGCACGGGCACCTCGTGGCCGAAGTCCACGGTGTTGCCGCAGCCGGTCACGTCGATGTACGCGCCGGTCTCGTCCTGCCGGTAGTAGACGGCGTTGTCGATGCCGCGCAGGCTCGTGCGCGGGCCGCCGAGGCCCTCCTCGGCCGTGTGGTTGTAGACGACGTCGAGGATGACCTCGAGCCCGGCCTCGTGCAGCAGCTTGACCATGCCCTTGAACTCGCGGAGCACGGCATCCGGCCCCGCGGCCTGCGCGGCCTGGGTGGCGTAGGGGGCGTGCGGGCTGAAGAAGTTGAGGGTGTTGTATCCCCAGTAGTTGGTGAGGCCCTGCTTGATGAGGCGCTGCTCGGAGACGAAGGCGTGCACGGGCAGCAGCTCGACCGAGGTCACGCCGAGATCCGTGAGGTAGCGGATGGTCGACTCGTGTGCGAGGCCCGCGTAGGTTCCGCGCAGCTCGGCCGGCACCTCGGGGTTGAGCTTGCTGATGCCCTTGACGTGCGCCTCGTAGACCACGGTCTTGTCGAGCGGCACCTGCGGTTTCGAGGAGGAGCCCCAGTCGAAGCCCGAGTCGACGACCTGGGAGCGCCATTGGTCGTTCGACACCCGCACGAGACCGCGCGAGTACGGCTCGGTGAGCAGGGTCTGCGCGTTGAAGACGTTGTTGGGGCTCACCGGGCCGGAGACGCGGATCGCGTAGCGCGTGCCGACGGCGAGGGTGCGGGAGCGGCCCACCCAGACGTCGCCCTCGCGCGTCATGGGCACCGTCTTGGTGATCCAGCTGGGGTCTTTCTCGTCGAAGATGCAGAGCTCCATCGACTCGGCGTGCTGCGACCAGACCCGCAGCTCGCCGCCGTGCGAGGTGATTCTGACGCCGAGATTGCGCAGGGGATCTCCAGGGGCCATGCGTTCTAGAGTAATGAGTATGACGGTCTACCTTGACCACGCTGCGACGACCCCGCTCTTCCCCGAGGCGATCGCCGCCTATGCGCAGGCGATGACGGTCGTGGGCAACCCCTCCTCCATCCACAGCGCGGGCCAGGAGGCGAAGCGCCTGCTCGAGGAGGCGCGGGAGCGCATCGCCTCGACGCTCGGCTGCGACCCCATCGAGGTCGTGCTCACGGGCGGAGGCACCGAGGCCGTCAACCTCGCGGTCAAAGGCCTCTACTGGGCCCGCCAGAGCGATCGCCCGCGCCCGCGTGTGCTCGTTCCGCTCGGCGAGCACCACGCCACGATCGACACCGTCGAGTGGCTCGAACGCACCGAGGGGGCCGTGGTCGAGTGGCTGCCCGTCGACGAGCACGGGCGCATCTCGCTCGAGGCCCTCGACGCCGCGCTCGCCGAGGATCCGGCATCCGTCGCCCTCGTCTCGCTGCTCTGGGCCAACAACGAGGTGGGCACGATCCAGCCGG
Source organism: Compostimonas suwonensis (assembly GCF_002797855.1). Classification (GTDB taxonomy): domain Bacteria; phylum Actinomycetota; class Actinomycetes; order Actinomycetales; family Microbacteriaceae; genus Compostimonas; species Compostimonas suwonensis. The sequence goes on along the minus strand of NZ_PGFB01000002.1, from coordinate 489,703 downwards.
TGGCGGATGCCGCGGCGCTCGCCGCACGCTACGGAGTGCCCCTGCACACCGACGCCGTCGCCGCCTACGGTCACGTGCCGCTGGACTTCGGCGCCGTGCGCTCGTCGAGCGGCAGCGTCGGCAACGCCGGGCTCGTCGCCCTGAGCGTCTCGGCCCACAAGATCGGCGGGCCCGTGGGCATCGGCGCGCTCGTGCTGAGCCGGTCGGCGAGCGTGACCCCGCTCATCCACGGCGGCGGGCAGCAGCGCCAGGTGCGCTCGGGCACGCAGGACGTCGCGGCGGCTGTGGCCTTCGCCGTGGCCGCGGAGCTCTCCGAGGCGCACCGCGAGCCGGAGGCCGAGCGGCTCACGGCCCTGCGCGAGCACCTCGTCGCCGGCGTCGCCGAGCGGGTTCCCTCGGCGCGCCTCAACGGAGACCCGACCCCCGGCGGGCGGATCGCCGCGAACGCGCACTTCTCCTTCCCCGGCTGCGAGGGGGACTCGCTGCTCTTCCTGCTCGACGTCGCGGGCGTGGCCGTGTCGACCGGGAGCGCGTGCCAGGCCGGCATCCCGGAGCCCTCGCACGTGCTCACGGGCATGGGCCGTAGCGAGGAGGACTCGCGGGGCGCCCTGCGCGTGACCCTCGGCCACACGACGACGGAGGCCGATGTCGAGGCGTTCCTCGCCGCGCTGCCCGCCGCCTTCGAGCAGGCCTCCCGCGCGGGTTTCGCCGACCGCACGACATCGTTCGCCTCGTAGCCCCGCCCTGCTCCCTGCGCCGCCCCGGCCACCGACAGCCCCTTGCCTCCCGAATGCGGGAGATCGACCGGCATCCGCCTCGAATCGGCGCATAACCGGCCCCGGATCACGCCGGCTCCTGCATTCGGGTCGCCCATGCCTACACTTGTACGGTGAAAGTTCTTGCAGCCATGAGCGGCGGCGTCGACTCGGCGGTCGCCGCAGCACGCGCCGTCGACGCGGGGCACGACGTCGTCGGAGTCCACCTGGCCCTCAGCCGGATGCCGGGCACCCTCCGCACGGGCAGCCGCGGCTGCTGCACGATCGAGGACTCGATGGACGCCCAGCGGGCGGCCAACATCATCGGCATCCCGTACTACGTGTGGGACTTCTCCGAGCGGTTCAAGCTCGACGTCGTCGATGACTTCATCGCCGAGTACTCGGCCGGCCGCACGCCCAACCCGTGCATGCGCTGCAACGAGCGCATCAAGTTCGCGGCGCTCCTCGAGAAGGCACTCGCCCTCGGCTTCGACGCGGTCGCCACCGGCCACTACGCCTCGATCGTCACGGATGCCGCGGGCAACCGTGAGCTGCACCGGGCGAGTGCCTGGGCCAAAGACCAGTCCTACGTCCTGGGCGTGCTCACGACCGAGCAGCTCGCGCACGCGATGTTCCCCCTCGGCGCGACGCCCTCCAAGGCCGAGGTGCGCGCGGAGGCCGCCGAGCGCGGTTTCAGCGTCGCGAACAAGCCCGACAGCCACGACATCTGCTTCATCCCCGACGGCGACACCCGCGGCTGGCTCGCCGAGCGCGTGGGCACGGCGACGGGGGAGATCCTCGACCGCGAGGGCAACGTGCTCGGCACCCACGAGGGTGCGCACGCCTACACGGTCGGCCAGCGCCGCGGGCTCAGCATCGGCACCCCTGCCGACGACGGCAAGCCGCGGTTCGTCCTCGAGGTGCGGCCCAAAGAGAACACGGTCGTCGTGGGCCCCAAGGCCGCTCTCGACATCGCCGAGATCGCCGGCTCGCGCTTCACCTGGGCGGGCCTTCCGCCGGAGCACCCCGAGCAGGAGTGGGAGTGCGAGGTGCAGATCCGCGCCCATGCCGACCCCGTGCCCGCGCGGGCCGTCGTCGTGTCGGTGGCCGACGGTAGACAGGAGCTCGTGATCACTCCGGACTACCCCCTCAACGGCGTCGCTCCCGGCCAGACGGCCGTCGTCTACGTCGGCACGCGCGTTCTCGGCCAGGCGACCATCGACCGCACCGTCAGCGCAGTTCCCGTCGGCACCCGTGCCGGCGGCGCTGTCCCCGTCGGCCCCCGCGGCTGAGCCGACGATGGCCGAGACCGTTTCGCAGACGCCCTCGGAGCTCGCGCGTGCATCCGACGAGGCAGACGAGCTGACCACGAAGATCCTCGAGGCGCGCGACGCCTACTACGAGAAGGATGCCGCGGTGTACTCCGACGAGGAGTACGACCTGATGATCCACCGGCTCGAAGAGCTCGAGCGCCTCTTCCCCGAGCTGCAGAGCCAAGACAGCCCCACCCAGACCGTGGGCGGCCGCGCCGAGACGACGCTGTTCGCCCCGGTCACGCATCTCGAGCGCATGCTCAGCCTCGACAACGTCTTCTCGATCGAGGAGTTCGAGGCCTGGGCGGCAAAGGTGGAGCGCGACGCCGACCGCTCGGTGCAGTTCCTCTGCGAGCTCAAGATCGACGGGCTCGCCATCAACCTGCGTTACGAGCGGGGGGTGCTCACGACGGCCGCGACCCGGGGCGACGGTGTCGTGGGCGAAGACGTGACCGACAACATCGCGTTCGTGCCCGGCATCCCCCGGCGCCTGAGCGGTGAGGGGCATCCGCCGCTCGTCGAGGTGCGCGGCGAGGTGTTCTTCGAGTCCGCGATCTTCGAGCAGCTCAACGCCGACCAGGTGGCCGACGGGGAGCGGGTCTTCGCGAACGCCCGCAACGCGGCATCCGGAAGCCTGCGCCAGGTGAAGGAGAACAAGTCCCCGGCCCAGCTCGAGCGGATGTACCGGCGGCTCAGTCGGCTGAGCATGCTCGTGCACGGCATCGGCGCGTGGCCGAACCCGCCGGTCTCGAACCAGTCGCAGGTGTACGAGCTGCTGAAGGGCTGGGGCCTGCCCACGAGCACGCACTACCGGGTCGTCGAGACGCCGCAGGAGGCCTCGGAGTACATCGAGCGCTACGGCGAGCACCGCGACGGCGTCGAGCACGAGATCGACGGCGTCGTCGTCAAGGTCGACGACCTCGCTCTGCACGAGGAACTGGGCGCCACGAGCCGCGCGCCGCGCTGGGCGATCGCCTACAAGTACCCGCCGGAGCAGGTCAACACGAAGCTGCTCGACATCGTGGTCTCGGTGGGGCGCACCGGCCGGGCGACGCCGTTCGCGGTCATGGAGAAAGTCAAGGTCGCGGGCTCCGAGGTGCGCCAGGCGACCCTGCACAACCAAGACGTCGTCAAGGCCAAGGGCGTGCTCATCGGCGACACCGTGGTGCTGCGGAAGGCGGGCGACGTCATCCCCGAGGTGCTCGGGCCCGTGGTGGAGCTGCGCGACGGCACCGAGCGCGAGTTCGTCATGCCGACGCACTGCCCCGAGTGCGGCACGGCTCTCGCCCCCGCGAAGGAGGGCGACATCGACCTGCGCTGCCCCAACGCGCGCAGCTGTCCCGCGCAGGTGCGCGGGCGCGTCGAGCACATCGCCTCGCGCGGCGGCCTCGACATCGAGGCGCTCGGCGAGGTCGCCGCGGCGGCGCTCACCCAGCCCCTGCACCCGCCCGTGCCGCCGCTGCCGACCGAGGCCGGGTTCTTCGACCTGCGCCTCGCCGACATCTTCCCCATCGAGGTCATCGTCCGCGACAAGGAGACGGGGCTGCCGAAGCAGGTCGACGACGACGAGCCCGGCCGTGAGATCACGACCCGCGACGGCGTGATCATCCGGGTCAAGACCGACACCCCGTTCAAGCGTCAGCGCAAGAAGTCCGACCCGCCCTATGACTCCGAGGCCGTCGAGGCTGTCGCGTTCGACGGAGACGAGGCCTTCGTGCCGTCGAAGAACGCGCACGAGATGCTCGCCAACATCGAGCTCGCGAAGACCAAGGAGCTGTGGCGCATCCTCGTCTCGCTCAACATCCGGCACGTCGGCCCGGTCGCGGCCCGTGCCCTCGCCGACTACTTCGGCTCCCTCGACGCGATCCGCGCCGCGAGCCGCGACGAGCTCGCGGCCGTCGACGGGGTCGGCGGCATCATCGCCGACGCCGTGCTCGACTGGTTCGAGGTCGACTGGCACCGCGAGATCGTCGAGCAGTGGGCGGCCGCGGGGGTGCGGTTCGCGACGCCCGGGCATCCGGGCCCGGGAGCCGCGGCATCCAACGACGGCGTGCTCGCCGGGATCACCGTCGTCGCGACGGGCACCCTCGACGGCTTCACCCGTGAGGGCGCTCTCGAGGCGATCATCGCGGCCGGCGGCAAGGCGGCGTCGAGCGTCTCGAAGAAGACCCACTTCGTCGCCGCCGGGCCGGGCGCGGGCTCCAAGCTCGCGAAGGCAGAGCAGCTGGGCGTGCCGATCCTCGATGCCGACGGTTTCCGGCTGCTGCTCGCTGAGGGTCCGAGCGCCTTCGCAGATCTCGAGGCGGATGTCGCCGAGGCCCCCGAACCCGGGTCCGCCGAACCTGCGGCCCCCGAACCCGGCGCCGCCGAACCCGGCGCCGCCGAACCCGACAGTGGAGCCTGAGAGCGCGGCTTCTCGGCGCGGCTTCCTCCGCCGCTACGGAGTCGCGGCCGCGGGCCTCGCCGCCGGAGCAGTCGCGGCGTCGGCTCCCCGCCGCCCCGCCCCGTCCCCGCTTCCGCGACTCGGTCACGTCGTCTCGTTGATGTTCCACGGCCGCTCCTTCGACGACGTGCTCGGCCGGCTCTATCCGCAGGGCCTCGCGCCCGACGGGCTGCCCTTCGACGGTGTGACGAACGGCATGCCGCCCGACGGCTCCCCGCCTGAGCCGCCGCCGTACGCCGGCTCGACCGACGAGATCATGACGACCCCGCAGCTGCCGGCGCCGGGTGCGACCGGCTCGGGGTTCACACCCGAGATGCTGCCCGTGCTCTCCGCGCTCGCCCGCGGTTTCGCGGTGTGCGAGGCCTGGCAGAGTGTTCCGGGCGCAGACGCGTTCGAGAACCGCAGGGTGTTCCACAACGGGCCGGATGCCGCGGCCCCCTCGCTCTTCGCCCGGCTCGACCGCGCCGGTCTCTCGTGGCGGATCTACGTGGACGAGGCGGAGCGGGTCTCGCTCACGGCTCTCCTCCACGCGCAGGAGCTGGGCCCTCGCCTGAGCGACCGGCTGCGCACCATGGACGACCTCCGGAACGACCTCGCCGAGGGGTCGCTGCCGAGCTACTCGGTCGTCGAGCCGCGGATGATCCTCTCGCCCAACGACTTCGAGCCCTCGGCCACAGCGGGGTCGGCAGGGGAGGGGCCCACGCGCCGGGGCCGCTCGGACGCCCGTGCGGCCGAGGCCCTGCTCCACACCGTCTACGAGGCCATCCGGGTCTCGCCGCTCGCCGGCGACACCGCGCTCCTCGTGACCGCCGACACCCCGGGTGTCACCGCGGACCACCGCGGATCCCGGGTGCCGGCCGTGGTTGTCTCGCCGTGGTCGTCGCGGGGGAGCGTCGTGCGCGCGCAGAGCGGTCACGGCACGGCGGCCGAGGTCGTGCTCGGAATGCTCGGGGTCGCCCGGAGCGCCAGAGCCGACTCCGTCGTCGCGCCCGTGCTGCGCGGCATCCTGACCCGGCAGACGCCCAGAGAGCCGCGCACCTGGCCGCGGACGACGGCGCCGTTCGTGCCCCGGCGAACCGCGTCGAACGCGAGCGCCGGCGCCGAGAGGGTCACCGGTCTGGGCGGCGAGGTGCTGCGGCTGGTGGCGCGCGGGACGGGTGGGCCCGACGTTCGAGCTCCCGAGACCGCGGCCGAGGCGGCCGTTTTCCTGGGGGACAACGCGTGTCCTCATTTAGGAGGACATAATGCCACAGCCGATGCCCAAAAAGGCATATAAGCCCCCGAATAGGGGGTACCCCAACCAGGGGCCACCGATCGGGCCGCCAATATCATAAGAGGAGCCTGCCCCATACGATGCGGTTGGAGTCGACTGGTTCCCTCTGACGGAAGGGCGACACTCTCGTGCGGTTCGTTCCTACCGCTCTTGTCGCAGCCACACTCGTGGCCGCGATCGTCGTGTTGCCCGCGCAAGCCTCCCACGCGCAGGTCACGACGACCCCCGGTCTCTCGCCATCGCTGACGACCGGTGGCGGAGCCGCGCCTTCGGGCCCCGACGCCGGCAGCTCCCTGGTGTCGTCCGGTCTCTTGAACGGTCTCAGTCAGCTGTCGATCGGGGACATCTCCCGGTTCGTGGGTGCGAACTCGACGGCCGTCACCGACCTGCTCGCCGCCCCGCCGGCCGCCGCCAACGTCGCCGTGTGGTGGGATCGCCTCGACGACGTGCGGCAGAGCGCCCTCGTGCAGGCGGCGCCCCAGCTCGTCGGCAACCTCGAGGGCGTGCCGTTCATCGTGCGCGACCGTGCGAACCGCACCCTGCTCGGGCAGAGCATACGCGAGGCGCAGGAAGCCGCAGACTCCGGCACCACCTCGCCGAACGGCGATCCGAAACAGGTGCTCGAGATGCTCCGCTCGGTGAGCAGCGCTCTGGAGGGCGAGCCGAAGCAGCCGAAGCGCTCCCTGCTCGCACTCGACACCGTCTACCCGGGTCGTGCGGCCGTGGTCGTCGGAGATCTGTCGACGGCCGACTACGTGAGCGTGCTCGTTCCGGGCATGTACTTCAGCGTCAAGGACCAGCTGGTCGACTGGACGGCGACCGCGCAGACCCTCTACACCGCGGAACGCGCGTGGCAGGACTACTTCCGCGGGGGTGCCCGCTCGGAGCGACCGGACGAGGGGATCGCCACGGTCGCCTGGATCGGCTATCACACCCCCGAGCTCGGCACCGTGGGCAGCGAGCGCCAGGCGATGGAGGGCGCGCGGTTCCTCGAGCAGGCGCTCTCCGGCATCCGCTCGGCCCGACCCGGCCACGAGCCCTATGTGAGCGTGCTCGGCCACTCCTACGGCTCGACCGCCGCGCTCATCACCCTGCGCAGCGGGCAGGTGTCCGTCGACGCCCTCGCCCTGATGGGAACCCCGGGCAGCGAGACGACGCAGAGCGTGAAAGACCTGGATGTCGCGAACGGCAACGTCTGGGTGGGCGGGGCCCTCCTCGACCCCGTCGTCGGAACGGGGTTCTTCGGCACCGATCCCGGGTCGGCGGCTTTCGGGGCCCGGAGCTTCGACGTCGAGGGCGGCGAGGACCCGTTGTCGAACACGGTTCTCGACGGCTCGTTCGGGCACAACGAGTACTTCAAGCAGAACAGTCGGTCGTTGCGCAATCTCGCGCTCATCGCCCTCGGGCGCGGCGAGCTCGCCGCGGAGACCCCCTCGTTCACGTCGATCGGACCCGTGCGGCTCGGCGGGATCACCCGCTGAGCGGATCGTCAATACACTTGTTCCTCACAGTTCGTGAGAGGACGCCGTGACGGAGCAGACCAGCACCCCCGAGGAGTCGGCGCAGCCGGCTGAGCCGCCGCAGCCGGCTGAGCAGACCGAGCCCGCGGGCGCCTCGCGCCGCGCCTTCCTCAAGGCCGGCGGGATCGCCGCGGCCGGCGTGGTGGTCGGCGGCGTCGCGGGCGGCGCGATCGGGGCGGCCATCGGGCACCGGGCCGGGCTCGAAGACGGCAGCGAGGAGTTCGTGGCCATGGACGCCCGCAGCGAGCCGGGCTTCGACCACGTGGTGACGCTCATGTTCGAGAACCGCTCCTTCGACAACCTGCTCGGCTTCCTCTACGACGCCGACTCCCTGCCGGAGGGACAGAGCTTCGACGGCCTGAGCTTCGGCGACTACAGCAACACGGCCCCGGACGGCACGGTCATCCCGGCCCACGTCTACGAGGGCCCCACCGACACGGTCATGCGGCAACCCTCTCCCGACCCCGGGGAGGTCTATCCGCACGTCAACACCCAGCTCTTCGGCATCATCGACCCGCCGAGCAACGCTGATCTCTACGACAACCCGATGAGCGAGCCCTTCAACGCCCCGAAGCGCGGACAGCAGGCCACGATGGAGGGCTTCGTCGAGGACTACCGCGTCAACTACCGCCGTCTCAAGAAGGGCCAGGAGCCGACCACCGACGAGCTGCGCACCGTCATGGGCGGCTTCTCGCCCGACATGCTGCCCGTGCTCTCGACCCTCGCACGCAACTTCGCGGTCTACGACAACTGGCACTGCGCCGTGCCGTCGCAGACCTTCTGCAACCGCTCCTTCTTCCACGCGGGAACCTCGCACAGTTTCGTGAGCAACGAGCAGCACGGCGGCTACGACAAGTGGCTCGACCCGTCGCTGTCGGGCACCCCGACGATCTTCAACCGGCTCGAAGACAAGAAGGTCTCCTGGCGGGTCTACTTCGACGAGCTGCAGCTCGTCTCCTTCACGGGAGTGCTGCACGCCCCGGTGCTCGAAAGGTATTGGAGGACCGAGCACTTCGCGACCATGGACCGCTTCTACAAGGATGTCGAGGAGGGCACGCTCCCGGCGTACGCCTTCATCGAGCCGCGGCTGGTCTACAACCACAACGACATGCATCCGCCGGTCGGACGCGTGCACGAGAGCGACGTCGACGGCGAGGAGGTCGTCAACAGCGCCGTCTCCGATGTGCGGGCGGGGGAGACCCTGCTGCACGAGGTCTACTCGGCGATCCGCCGCAGCTCGTCGCAGAAGGGCTCGAACGCCATGAACACGATGCTGCTCGTGACCTTCGACGAGCACGGCGGCACCTACGATCACGTGCCGCCGCCGGACGGCCTGCCGCCGGGCGACGGCGAGCCGGGCGAGATGGGCTTCCGCTTCGAGCGCCTGGGCGCGCGGGTGCCGGCGATCGCGATCTCGGCCTACACGAAGGCGGGCACGATCATCAACGACGAGATGCACCACGCGGCCCTCATCGCGACGCTGACCCGTCTGCACGGCCTCGAGCCGCTGACGAAACGGGATGCCGGCGCCAACGACCTCTTCAACGCCATCAACCTGACCACCCCCCGGCAGCCGGTCGACTGGCCGCACACGACCCCGCAGTACCTGCCGCCGAATCCCGAGGCGGATGCCCCGCACCCGGGTGACGCGCACGCCGACGATCCGCTCAGCCCGCCCGCCAAGGGCCTGCTCGGACTGCTGCTCGCGAAGTACGGCCCCCCGGACGCGCCCGAGCCCGAGACCTTCGCCGACGCTTACAACCACCTGCGCGAGTACGGCAACGAGCTCTTCGGCGCGCCCTGACGGCGCTTCTCGCGCAGTGCGCGGGGAGCGCCTCCCGGGGTGCCTCCCGGCTGGTGCTCCCCGGTAGAATCGTCTGGTACCCCACCCCGACAACACTGACGGAGACGCATGTCACAAACATCCGCTCACGGCTCGTCCGAGATCACGGCCGAGCAGGTCGCGCATCTGGCCCAGCTGGCCCGAATCGACCTCAACGCCGAGGAGATCGCGAGTCTGACGGTCGAGCTGGGTCAGATCGTCGAGTCCGTCGCCAAGGTGAGCGAGGTCGCCACCGACGACGTGCCTGCGACGAGTCATCCGATCCCGTTGCAGAACGTCTTCCGCCCCGACGTCGTGGGCGAGACCCTCACGATCGAGCAGGTGCTCTCGGGCGCCCCGGAGCAGGCCGACAACCGGTTCAAGGTCTCCGCGATCCTCGGGGAGGAGCAGTGATGGCCCACGCAGACGAGATCACCCGCCTGACCGCCTCGGCCCTCGGCGACAAGCTCCGCTCGGGCGAGGTGTCGGCCCTCGAGGCGACCTCGGCCCACCTCGAGCGCATCGCCGCCGTCGACGGGGCCGTGCACGCCTACCTGCACGTCGCGGCAGACGGCGCCCGCCAGACGGCCGCCGAGATCGACCGCAAACGCGCAGCGGGGGAGCAGCTCCACGCCCTCGCCGGTGTGCCCATCGCGATCAAAGACGTGCTCGTGACCAACGACATGCCCTCGACGAGCGGCTCGCGCATCCTCGAGGGCTGGATCCCGCCCTACGACGCGACCGTCGTGCGGCGGGTTCGCGAGGCCGGCCTCGTGCCGCTCGGCAAGACCAACATGGACGAGTTCGCCATGGGATCGAGCACCGAGCACTCGGCGTACGGCCCCACCCACAATCCCTGGGATCTCGACCGCATCCCCGGCGGGTCCGGTGGAGGCTCGGCGGCCGCCGTCGCGAGCTACCAGGCGCCGCTCGCCCTCGGCAGTGACACCGGCGGCTCGATCCGCCAGCCCGCCCATGTCACGGGAACGGTCGGCGTCAAGCCCACCTACGGCGCGGTGAGCCGTTACGGCGCGATCGCCCTCGCCTCCTCGCTCGACCAGATCGGCCCGGTGTCGCGCACGGTTCTCGACTCCGCGCTGCTGCACGACGTCATCGCGGGCCACGACCCCCACGACTCGACCTCCCTGCGCGACGAGTGGCCGTCGATGGCCGAGGCCGTGCGGCGAGCGGATGTCGCGGGCCTGAAGATCGGCGTCATCAAGCAGCTCGACGGCGAGGGCTTCCAGCCCGGCGTGCTCGCGCGCTTCCACGAGGCCCTGGCCCTGCTCGAGAAGAACGGCGCCGAGATCGTCGAGGTGAGCGCCCCGAGCTTCGAGTACGCGATCGCCGCCTATTACCTCATCCTGCCCGCGGAGGCCTCGAGCAACCTCGCCAAGTTCGACTCGGTGCGCTTCGGTCTGCGGGTCACCCCGCCCGGCGGCGGCACTGTCGAGCAGGTCATGGCGGCAACGCGCGAGGCCGGCTTCGGCCCCGAGGTCAAGCGCCGCATCATCCTGGGCACCTACGCCCTCTCGGCCGGCTACTACGACGCCTACTACGGCAGCGCCCAGAAGGTGCGCACCCTCGTGCAGCGCGACTTCGAGTCGGCGTTCGGGCGGGTCGACGTGCTCGCCTCGCCGACCGCGCCGACGACGGCGTTCAAGCTGGGCGAGAAGCTCGGCGGCGACCCGATGTCGATGTACCTCAACGACATCGCGACGATCCCCGCGAACCTCGCCGGCATCCCGGGCATGTCGTTGCCGGCGGGCCTCGCCGACGAAGACGGCCTGCCGGTCGGCATCCAGTTCCTCGCCCCGGCTCGCGCCGACGCGAGGCTCTACGGTGTCGGCGGCGCGCTCGAACAGCTGCTCGAGGCGCAGTGGGGCGGCCCGCTCCTGAACAGGGCGCCGGATCTCGCTCCCGCCGAAATGTCCGCTGCAGAGGAAGGTGCGATCTAGTGGCACGCGCAGAACTGATGGACTTCGACAAGGCCCTCGAGCTGTTCGAGCCCGTGCTCGGCTTCGAGGTGCACGTCGAGCTCAACACGAAGACGAAGATGTTCTCGAGCGCGCCGAACAACTTCGGCTCGTTGCCGAACACGAACGTGACCCCGACCTGCCTCGGGCTGCCCGGCTCGCTGCCGGTCGTCAACGAGCAGGCCGTGCGCTACTCGATCAGCCTGGGCCTCGCCCTCGGCTGCCAGATCGCCGAGAGCTCGCGATTCGCCCGCAAGAACTACTTCTACCCCGACCTCGCGAAGAACTACCAGATCTCGCAGTTCGACGAGCCGATCGCCTTCGATGGCCAGGTCGAGGTCGAGCTGGCCGACGGCCGCCGCTTCGAGATCCCGATCGAGCGCGCTCACATGGAGGAGGACGCCGGCAAGCTCACGCACGTGGGCGGCTCGACCGGTCGCATCCAGGGCGCCGAGTACTCGCTCGTCGACTACAACCGCGCGGGTGTGCCACTCGTCGAGATCGTCACGAAGATCATCTACGGCGCCGACAGAGACGCGCCGGAGCTCGCGAAGGCCTACGTCTCGACGATCCGCGACATCGTGGTGTCGCTCGGCATCAGCGACGCGAAGATGGAGCGCGGCAACCTGCGCTGCGACGCGAACATCTCGCTGAGCCCGCGTGGCTCCGGCATCCTCGGAACACGCACGGAGACGAAGAACGTCAACTCGCTGCGTTCCGTGGAGCGCGCCATCCGCTACGAGATCCAGCGTCAGGCGGCGATCCTCGCCAAGGGCGGAACGATCACACAGGAGACGCGCCACTGGCATGAGGACACGGGGGAGACCTCGGCCGGGCGCCCGAAGAGCGACGCCGACGACTACCGCTACTTCCCGGAGCCCGACCTGCTGCCCGTCGTGCCGTCACCCGAGCTCATCGAGGAACTGCGCGCCGCGCTGCCCGAGGCCCCTGCGGCCCGCCGTCGCCGTCTGCGCGCCGACTGGGACTTCACCGAGCTCGAGTTCCAGGATGTCGTCAACTCGAACCTCCTCGTCGAGGTCACCGAGACCGTGGCGGCCGGCGCCTCGCCGCAGTCCGCGCGCAAGTGGTGGACGGGCGAGATCGCACGCCTCGCGAACGCCTCGGACGTGGAGGCCTCGAGCCTCGTCGCGCCCGCGCACGTCGCGCAGCTCGTGGCCCTCGTCGATGCGGGAACGCTCACCGACCGTCTGGCGCGCCAGGTGCTCGAGGGCGTCATCGCGGGCGAGGGCTCGCCGCAGGAGGTCGTCGACGCCCGCGGGCTCGCCGTGGTCTCCGACGACGGTGCGCTCATCGCCGCGATCGACGAGGCTCTCGCCGCTCAGCCCGACGTGCTCGACAAGATCCGCGAAGGCAAGGTGCAGGCCGCCGGCGCCGTCATCGGGGCCGTGATGAAGGCCATGAAGGGCCAGGCTGACGCAGCGCGCGTGCGCGAGCTCGTCCTGGAGCGAGCCCAGCAGTAGTGTTCGAGACGGACGGCGTGCGCATCGGCGCTCTGCGCCGCGATCTGGAGGCCGCGCGGTTCTCGGTCGAGAGGCTCACCCAGTTGTGGGGCGAGCCCGCTCAGGCCGCGCTCGCCCGCGAGCAGAGGGTGCCCGCCGTCCGTGCGCTCTCGCTGCGTCGCGATCCGGCCGCCGGCGACGAGGTCCCCGACCCCGCCGGCACCCTCGCGCTGCTCTTCATCCTCGGCCTGCCCTGCCCCGCTGCGGAGCTGGCCGCCGCCCTCCCCGAGACGGGCATCGACGGCGCTCTCGCCCTCGGTCTCGTCGAGAGGGACGGTGAGAACGTCACGGCGCTCGTCGACCTGCGGCCGTACAGCTTCGTCGACCCTTACGGCGTCGGCAGCTGGTGGATCGTCTCCGACCTCGGCGAGCTGGCGCTCGGGCGGGCGCTCGGCGAGCAGCACGTGCTCGGTGTGGGCGGGGCATCCCTCACCCTGAGCGGCCTCATGATCGGCCGCCGGGTGGGCTCGGTGCTCGATCTGGGCACGGGCTGCGGCATCCAGGCCATGCACGCCTCCCGGCACGCGCAGCGGGTCGTCGCGACCGACATCTCGAGCAGGGCGCTCGGCATGGCCCGGTTCAACGCGCTGCTCAACGGTATCGACACGATCGAGTTCCGGCTCGGCTCGCTCTTCGAGCCGGTCGCGGGGGAGCGCTTCGACCACATCGTCTCGAACCCGCCCTTCGTCATCACCCCGCGCACCAAGGGCGTGCCCGAATACGAGTACCGCGACGGCGGCATGGTCGGCGACGCCCTCGTCGCCCGGGTGATACGCGAGTCGGCGCAGCACCTCACGCCGGGCGGTGTCGCCCAGCTGCTCGGCAACTGGGAGTACTCGGCCGAGGGCGAGGGGCTCGAGCGCGTCGAAGCCTGGCTGGCCGGCACGGGCCTCGACGCCTGGGTGGTCGAACGCGAGGTTCACGACGCGCAGCGCTACGCCGAGACCTGGATCCGCGATGGCGGAACCCGGGCGCGCACACCCGAGTTCGACCGCCTCTACGACGCCTGGCTCGACGACTTCGAGCGGCGGCGGGTGCGCGCGGTGGGCTTCGGCTACGTGATGCTGCGGCGGCCGACATCCGGCGAGCCCTCGCTGTCCCGTCTCGAGCACCTCGACGGCGCGATCGGCAGCAACGAGTCGGGTCTCGGCGAACACCTGGAGCGATTCCTCGACGTGCACGACTGGCAGCACGCCCTCGACGACGCGGAGCTCGAGGCGTCCACCCTCCTCGTCGCGCCCGATGTCACCGAGGAGCGGCACTACTGGCCCGGCGCCGAGGATCCCACGGTTCTCAGCCTGCATCAGGGCGGCGGCTTCGGCCGCACCGTGCGCATCGACACGGGCCTCGCCGCCCTCGTCGGCGCCTGCGACGGCGAGCTGGCCGTCGGCGCGATCATCGCCGCGATCGCCCAGCTGCTCGACGTCTCGCACAGCGAGCTGCGTGAGGAGCTGCTGCCGCGGGTGCGCGAGCTGCTCGTCACCGGCTTCCTGCAGCCCGCCGAGCTGTGAACTCGGCGCTGTGAACTCGGCGCTCTGAACTCTGCTCGCCGGGGGCTTTCTCTCATCAGAAACGCAGATTCGATTCATAGAGTTCTCGCACGCAGACTCTGATCACACCGAGCGTGATCGCGCGAATCTCGAGGGAGCACACGATGGGTTTCTGGGACAGACTTCTCGGCAACAGCACGAACGACGAGCGGATGCCGCAGGCCACCGCCGACCCGCGCACCCCACCGGTTCGGGCCACCGCCGCACCTGCCGCACCCCAGCGCAGCGACGACGAGATCGCGGTCGAGCGCTACCGCTACCTCCTGCGCACCGCTCCGCCGGAGACGATCGAGAAGACCCACGAGGAGGCCTTCGCGAAGCTCACCCCCGAGCAGAGGGCCCTCGTCTTCCAGCAGTTGAGCGAGAACGCTCCCGAGGGGGAGCGCCCGCGTGGCGACGACCCCGCGAGTCTCGCGCAGGCGGCGACGCGTTCCGAGCTGCGCCAGCCGGGCTCCCTCGAGCGCAGCCTCTCCGGCCCCGGCAACCGGGGCGGCATGCCCGGCTTCGGCAGCATGGTCATGGGCTCTCTGCTGGGCACGGTCGCGGGTGTCGTCATCGGCTCGGCGATCGCGCAGGCGTTCCTTCCGCCGGTGGACGCCGGCACCGACCAGGCGTCCGGCGACGGCGGCGACTCGGGCGACTCCTCCGGCGACGGCGGCTCGGATGCGGGTGCCGACGCGGGCGGAGACGCCGGCTGGGGCGACTCGAGCGGCGACTTCGCCTCGGGCGCCGACGGCGGGGGCTTCGGAGGAGATTTCGGCGGCGGAGACTTCGGCGGCGGGGACTTCGGCTTCTGATCGCCGTGTGAGAATGGCATGATGGCCAGCAGACGAGGCGACGAGAGTCGCGACGACACCCGCACAGACCCCCGCAGCGGCATCCGCAGTGACACCCACTACAGCGTGGGCATGCAGGTGCTCGTGCGCACGGACAGCCTCGTGAAGCAGGGCGCGAGCGGTAACGTGACCGTCACCGCGGTCGGCGTTCCCGATCCGGGCGGAGCGCGTGTTCCGGGTGTGATCGTCGAGCCGGGCGGCGCCCAGCAGGGCTCCTTCATCGCCTTCGGCTCGAACCAGCCGAACACCTGGATCGTCGCGTTCGACGAGCCCTTCACCGCCCCCGACGGCAGCGGCCCGCACGAGACCGCCGAGGTCAACGAGATCTACCTGCTGCCCGCGCCGTCGGGCGAGGGCGATTCCGGCGCCTGAGCTCATGACCGCGCCGGAGGCATCGCGACCGCGTACGTCGCCCTCCTGCGCGGGATCGACGTGGGCGTCGCGAACCGCTGAACAGAGGCGGGATCTCAGAGGTGCGAGAGCCCTGATCCGATGATGACGACACCCGTCATGAGAACCACGACGAGCATGACCGTGCCGCTGTTCCTGGTGATCCAGCCGCGCACCTCGGTGAGGGGCTTCTCCATCCGTTCGCGGGCGACGAGCCGGGCGATCACGGGGATCGCCACCGTCGAGACGCCCACGAGAGTGTAGATCGCGATAGCGATCGCGCCCTCGGGCACCGCCAATCCCGCGTTGCCGACCTCGGCGCCGGCCGCGATCGAGAGCAGGAGTCCTTTCGGCCGCAGCGTGAGCACGAGCCCGACCCCCAGCGCCTGCCACCAGCTCAGCGTGCCGAGCACGCGCATCCACGCCGGCGTGCCCTCCTTCTTCGCCTGGTGCAGGCGTCGCCGCCAGTCGACGATCGCGAAGACGACCAACGCGGCACCCACGATCAGCTCGATGACCGCGAGGATGGTCGAGTTGTCAGCTGCGGATGTCGAGGGTATGAGCTTGAAGCCCAGGGTGAAGACGACGGCGAGGCCCGCGATGCCGGCCGTCCAGCCGGCGAGCAGCGCGATGCTCACCCGGGGCTTCGCGGGGGAGAGCAGCACGAGGATCGTCGCGGTGATCGGGATCGTGCTCAGAGCCACCGCGAGCGCGATGGGAAGGAGATGGCCGATAACCGCTGTCATGCTCGCAGTATATGGTCGATCGGGGTGCCCGATCGGCCGCCGGGCTGTGCCGCTCGAGCTGCCTCAGTCGAGACGGTCGTCGCGGCCGGTCAGGGCGAGCAGTCGGGACTGGAGAGGCGCGTCATCCGGAAGCGGCACGGGCGAGGCGAACAGCCCGCTCGCCTGCAGAGTCGCCTTCTGCGGTTCGAAGACCGTCCAGACTGCCTCAACGAGCCGGTGGTCGAGCGCCTCGTCGGAGCCCGTGGCGCGGGCCAGATCCCAGCTGTGGATCGTGACGTCCGAGACCTGCTCGCGCAGGTACTCGGTCACCGTGACGGTGTCGTAGCTCAGCTGAACGGGCGCGGTCGGCGAGGCCGCCTGCCAGGCACGCGTCGCTGCCTCGGAGTAGCGGGTCCATTCGGCGGCGAGGTCGTCGCCGAGCGGCGCGAGGCGCAGCCGGCTGGTCGCGAGCGACTCGCCCGCGAGCAGCGGCGGGATCCACTGCTGCTCGATGATGACGTGGCGCACGAGGTCGCTCGTGTTCCACTCGGTGTCGGGAGTGGGCGCGCCCCAATCGGTCACCGCGCTCAATCGGGCGGCGAATTCGCGGTGAGCCTGCTTCTGCAGCTCGAGCCAGTCGAAGGTCATGGTCGTCCTCTACTTCCGGGTGGTTCCCACGGTACAACGCGCGAGGCACGCGAGCATTCCTCGTTCGGATGGCCGTCACGCGAATTCGAGGGCATCTCGGCTTGGTTCTTGCGTGTCGTCAGGGAAAAGAGGACGATCGGATCAGACGTCGTCACCTGATCCGTGACCCGAACCGGGATGGGGGCGACCAAGCCCCCGGCCCGGTCTTCCCGCCGAATGGAAGCCCAGACCGGGGGTCTCATCCGCCGCCGAGGATGGGCTCGTCGTCGCCGATCTCACGGAACGACCTCAGAATTTGCGGGTGAACGGCATCGGCTTGCGCATGCGGATCAGCAGCAGGATCGGCACGAGGACGTAGGCCAGGTTGAACGCGAGGAACTTCGCGGGGTTCTGGGTCTGGAACTCGGGCTCTCCGAAGAACTCGACGCCGAAGACGATGATGCCCGTGATCGTGCTGATCATGGTGCCGTAGATGACCGAGGGCAGCTGGATCCAGTTGCGGCCCGTCGCGAGCGCGTAGACGAGCACGATGTAGAACGGCATGTAGACGAAGGCCGAGAGCCCCGTCACGATGCGCATCCAGGCCGGCGGGTTCATGAACAGCGGATCGGCGTCGTGCGCGTACCAGTAGTTGGAGTTCGCGAAGAAGTTGTCCGACGGCTCGGAGAAGTCCACGCCGATCGTGGGGAGCAGATCGCTGATGAGCGAGGTGATCGTGAACGCCGAGAAGATGACGATGAAGAAGATGTCGATCCCGCGGGCTCGCAGCGGCAGATTCGTGGGGGCGCTTGCCGGAGCGCTCGAGAGGGTGCGTGTAGCCATGATTCCCGACTCTATCGAGGCCGGGCTCGACCTCGACGCACGCCGCTCTGGTACGGTTCAGTTATCCCTGCAGCGATCCTGCAAAGATCGTGCAGTCGAAGTGATCGTGCAGTCGAGTAGAGAGGATGCCGCGATGCTCGCCTACCTCTCCGCGCTCTTCGGCCTCCTCACCGGGGTCGCCGGGCTCGCCGCTGCCGCCGACGGCACCACGACCGCGGGTGGGGCGCTGGCCGTCGTCTCGGTCGTGGGCGCGACCGCCCTGACCATGGCGCTGTGCGTGCACTACCTCGTCGTGCGGATGACCGCTCGCGACCTGACCGTCGACGTGCGTCGTGAACGCCGCACACCCGACACGGGCGCCGTGCTGCCGCGCAACAACCCGAACGTCGCGGGCCGTCCACGCCCGCGAGCCCCGTCGCGCGTCCTCGCGGCCGCGTAGCGTCCGGCACCTCGGCGATCACCCCGGTCTCCCGACCTCGGGTCTTCAGGCCTTCTGCGCCTGGGCCGGTGCTCTGACGCACGGCGTGCTGTCGCGGCATCCGCCGTCGACGCGCGCATCGCGGCCATACGTGAACCACTTTCCGTGAACCGTATGAACGTATGAACGCAAGGACTCCAGCTGTGGACCTCTTCTCCTTCGGCCCCATCGCGGCCATCGTCGACGCCGGCTATTTCGTCGTCTCGACTCTCAGCGATCTCCTCCAGCCGCTCGTCGGCGAACCCAGCGCGGCTCTCGCCGTCGTGCTGCTCACCATGCTCGTGCGCGCCGCCCTCATCCCCGTGAGCATCGCCCAGCACCGCTCCCAGCTCGCCATGGCGCGCATCTCGCCGAAACTGCGCGAGCTGCAGAAGAAGCACCGCTCCAATCCCGAGCGCCTGCAGCGCGAGACGATGGCGCTCTACGCGGCGGAGAAGGCGAACCCGCTCTCGGGTTGCCTGCCGATGCTCATCCAGATCCCCGTGGTGTCGATCGTCTACGCGGTGTTCACACACGCCACGATCAACGGGCACGCCAACGATCTGCTCACCCACACGCTCGGCGGGGTTCCGCTGGGGCAGAGCTTCCTCTCGCTCATCTCGGGTGGCGGCATCCTGACCCCGCAGGCCCTGGTCTTCGCCGGCATCCTGCTGCTGATCCTCACCGTCTCGCTCGCGACCCGCCGGTACCTCATGCGTCCGGTGCAGCCCGTCGCCCCCGCGGCACCCGACGCGGCCGGAGCTCCAGCCGGAGCCGGGCCGCTCGCGGGCATCGACCCCGCGCGTCTGACCGCGGTGCTCGGCTGGCTGCCTCTGCTCACCGTGGTCTTCGCGGCCTTCGTGCCCCTGGCCGCGACGATCTACATCGCCACGAGCACGAGCTGGACTCTCGTCGAGCGCCTTCTGCTGCGCCGGATCCTGGGGCACCCCGGAGCCGCGCCGCTCGCGGTCCTCGGCTGAGACACGCCGGGCTCGCGCAGGGTCCACTCCGGGTTCACGGGGCCACAGCACCCTAGCGCGCGGGGCGTCGGGTTCCTATGCTTGCAGCATGCTCGTCGAAGGCACGATTCGATGGCAGGTCGTCGAGGATTGTCCATGGGACTTGCTCATGGCACTCTGCCTGCGCGACCTGGCCGGGCTCGCGGATGTCGCGCGCCCGTCGTTGCCGCGGGTGAGCGCCCCGCCGTTGCCGGTCGTCCCCCTCGCATCCATCGACTCGGCGGATGCCGTGACCCCCGCCCTGCTCACCAGGATCGGCGGCGCGACGGGAGGGCCCGAGTTGGCCGAGCAGTGGAACGCGTGGTGGGAGCGCATCGTCGAACGCGAGCGCAGGAGCTGGCTGCCGCGGCCGCGGCCTCCGCACTTCGAGGCCTTCGACCGGGAGCTGGCGCTGCAAGACCTGATGCTCGCGCATTTCGACCGGGCCGATGCCTGGGCGATCGAGCAGCGGCGCTTCTACGCCGCGCGCGCCGCCGAGCGGATGGGCTCGCGGCCGACCGACATCAGCGACGTCATCCGCGACCGGGAGCACGAGCTGCGGCGCCGGGCGTTCACCTTCCGGCTCGACCTCAACGTGCTGCCGCTCGAGGAGCCGGGGGCGTGGATCGTCGCGCCGAACACGATCATCGTGAGCGAGAGCCTCCGCGACGACTCGGCGTCGTTCCGCAGCTGGCTGACCCCCGTCATCCACGCCATCGTGTAGCCGAGACGACACGGGTTCAGGGCCGGCTCACGCCGGCGCCCTGAACCCGTGTCGTCTCGCGGATCAGACGGGGCGGGTGGCGGGCACGTGCGTGAGCGCGGGGTCGCGCTCGGCGAGTGCGCCGATGGCCGCGTCGATCCGGGCGAGCACGTCGGCGTCGAGCGTGACGCCCGAGGCCGCGGCGTTCGAGACGACCTGCTCGGGCCGCGAGGCGCCGATGATCGCGCCGGCGATGTTCGGGTTCTGCAGAACCCAGGCCACGGCGAGCTGCGCCATCGTGAGGTCGAGGCCCTCGGCGATCGGCTGCAGCTGCTGCACGGCGCTGAGCGCCTCGTCGTTGAGCAGGCGCGTGAGGGTTCCCGCGCCGCCCTTCTCGTCGGTCGCGCGGCTTCCCTTGGGCAGCGGTGCGCCCGGCTTGTACTTGCCGGTGAGGATGCCGCCGGCGACGGGCGACCAGACGATCTGCGAGATGCCGAGCTCCTGCGAGGCCGGGACGATCTCGGCCTCGATGACCCGCCACAGCATCGAGTACTGGGGCTGGTTGGAGATGAGGCGGAAGCCGAGCTGGGTCGCGAGCTCCTGGCCGGCGCGCAGCTGCTCGGCGTTCCACTCGGAGACGCCGATGTAGAGCGCCTTGCCCTGGCGGACGACGTCGGCGAAGGCCTGCATGGTCTCTTCGAGGGGCGTCTCGAGGTCGAAGCGGTGCGCCTGGTACAGGTCGACGTAGTCGGTGCCGAGGCGGGTGAGCGAGCCGTTGATCGACTCCATGATGTGCTTGCGCGAGAGGCCGGTGTCGTTGTGGCCCTTGGGGCCGGTCGGCCAGTAGACCTTCGTGAAGATCTCGAGGGACTCACGACGCTCACCACCGAGCGCCTCGCCCAGAACGACCTCGGCGGCCGTGTTCGCGTACGCGTCGGCGGTGTCGAAGGTCGTGATGCCCACGTCGAGGGCCGCGCGCACGCAGCTCTTCGCCACGTCGTTCTCGACCTGTGAGCCGTGGGTCAGCCAGTTGCCGTAGATGATTTCGGAGATTTTGAGTCCGCTGTTACCGAGGTATCTGAAGTCCATAACGGAAACGTTACGCCGTGAAGGTTGCCGAAGAGAAAACGACGAGAGCGGATGCCGGTGCCTCCCGTCCTGCGCGCACGGTGTCTCTGTCAGGGGCATCTGCGACACTGGGGCCGTGGATGATTCTTCGGCCACGATCCTGCACGTCGACATGGACGCGTTCTTCGCGTCGGTCGAGCTCCTGGGTCGTCCGGAACTGCGCAGTGCTCCCGTTGTGATCGCTCACACAGGAGCTCGTTCCGTCGTGACGAGCGCCAACTATGTCGCGCGCCGTTTCGGGGTGCGCTCCGCGATGCCCCTGGCCGTCGCTCTGCGGCACTGCCCCGGCGCCGTCGTGCTGCCGCCGCACATGGAGGAGTACCGCCGCTACTCCGCCGAGGTCATGGGCATCTTCTCCGAGGTCACCCCGCTCGTCGAGCAGCTGAGCATCGACGAGGCCTTCCTCGACGTCGCGGGCGCCCGTCGCCTGCTCGGCTCGCCCGGCACGATAGCGAAGCTCGTCCGTGAGCGGGTCTACGAGCGCACCGGGCTCACCTGCTCCGTCGGCGCCGCCTCCACGAAGTTCGTCGCGAAGCTCGCCTCCACCCACTCCAAGCCCGACGGCCTGCTCATCGTTCCCGCCGAGGGCACGATCGGCTTCCTGCATCCCCTGCCGGTCGGAGCCCTCTGGGGCGTCGGGGCGGCGACGGAGCAGTCGCTCACCCGTCTCGGCATCCGCACGGTCGCAGACCTCGCGCACACCCCCCTCGCGACTCTCGAGCGAGCCGTCGGCGTCGCGAGCGGCCGGCACCTGCACGAGCTGGCCTGGGGCCGCGACCCGCGCTCGGTCAGCACCGAGTCGATCGAGAAGAGCATCGGCCACGAGACGACCTTCGAGATCGACCTCGACGACGACGCGGCGATCCGGCGCGAACTGCTGCGGCTCTCCGATCAGGTGGGCGCGCGTCTGCGTCGCAGCGGCGCGGTCGCCCGCACGGTCGTGCTCAAACTGCGGTACTCCGACTTCACGACCGTCACGCGCTCCCGTTCCCTGCCCGAGGCCACGAGTGTCGGCCGCCGGATCTACGACGAGATCGTGATCGCCTTCGACTCGCTCGGGGTCGCGGGCCGGGCCGGGCGCGCGGTGCGGCTCGTCGGTGTGCGCACCGAGCATCTCGAGTCGGAGGGCAGCGTGCTCGCCTCGCTCTGGGATCCGGACTCGGAGTGGCGCGAGGCGGAGGCCGCCGTCGACGAGGTCGTCGCCCGTTTCGGCCGGGGGAGCGTTCGGCCGGCCTCGCTCGTCAAACGCGATCAGGCCCCGCCCGAAGCGTGACGCGTGTCCACAGCGTTCAGCTCCGCCAGCTCGGCGTTCAGCTCAGCGCGATGAGGATGCCGCGGTGGTCGCTGCCGTTGGGCTCCAGCACGACGTTGCGCGCCACGTCGTAGCCGCGCACGAGCACGTGGTCGAGCCGCACGATCGGGAAGAACGACGGCCAGGTGAAGCCGAGACCGAACTCGGTGCGTGCGGGTTCGGGAACGGCATCCGTGAGCGTGCTGAATGCGCGGTCGGTGGTGGCGGTGTTGAAGTCGCCCACGACGACGAGCCGCTCGGACTCGTCGGCGGCGAGGGTCGCCGCCAGCTGCTCGATCATCGTGTCGCGGTCGTCCTGCTGGCCGACGCGCACGGATGCGAGGTGCACGACGTAGACGCGCGTGAGCCCCGAGCCGGTCTCGATGTCGGCCCAGAGCGCACGGTTCCAGCCGAGCCCCAGATCCAGCTGCTGGGTCTCGTCGATCGGCATCGTGCTCCACAGGCCCACGGTGCCCACGATCGCGTTGTAGGGATAGTCGCCGTCGATCTCGTCGGCGACGGCCGCCCGGGAGTCGCCGTCGAGCTCCTGCAGGGCGATGAGGTCGGGATGCCGCGAAGCCAGGTCGCGCGCGAGCCCGGCGGCATCGCCGTTGCCCGCCTCCACGTTCTCGCTCGCGATCGTCAGGCCCGGGCTGCCTGAGGAGTCCGACGATTCCGACGACGGCGAGCCCGCGGAGCCCGTCGAGGCCGATGCAGCGGGGAGCATCCCCGGCACGAAGAGGATCGCCCAGACGATCGCCGCGACGAGCACCCCCGCAAGCCCCACGCGCGAGCCTAAGAAGAGCGCCACGACCGCGAGCACGACGATGAGCACGCCGATCCAGGGGAGCACGTTCTCGCCGAGGGAGACGATTCCGCCGATGTTCGGCAGCAGCTCGTGGCCGAGCATCATGACGACGATGACGAGCGCGAGCACGGCCACGACGATGCCGCGGCCGGTTCTCACGATTCTCTTCGAGCTGCTGACCGCCATCCGACGATTATCTCCGGCGACCCTGCCATGAACGTGGGTAAAGGCTGTGCGCGTGTCTGCTCTGCTGCGCATCTGCCGGGGAGGGTGGCCAGTTGCGGCGCGCGGCGGTACCGTTGGCACATGACTTCTCTCGCCGTTCAGCTCGCAGAAACCGTCAAATCCCTCGGCGTCGGCTCCGTCTACGGCGAGCCCGTCGAGGTCGAAGGGGTCACCCTCGTTCCCGTGGCCCTCGTCTACTACGGCTTCGGGGGCGGCAGCGACGGGCGGGACGACCGCGAAGGGCGCGACGCGGAGTCCGTCTCGATGAGCGGTGGCGGCGGTGGCGGCGTGACCATTCCGGTCGGGGCATACATCAAAGACGAATCGGGTCTGCGCTTCCGCCCCAACACGATCTCGCTTCTCGCGGTGGGCATCCCCTTCGTGTGGGTTGCCGGCAAGGCGCTCGCCCGCGTCATCCGCGTGCTCAAGAAGTAGCGCCGAGCAGCAGCGCTCGAGAGACGGCGACGTACGTGGCCGAGCCGGGGCGGAGCCCCGACCACCCCATCGACGACACCGCGGGCTGGGTCGGCTCGCAGATCGCCGAGTACGTGGCGACGGATGGCGCGCGCCCGGTCTTCACCCGCAACGCACCGCTCGCACTCCTGACCACGCAGGGCGGCGTCTCGGGCCTCTGGCGTCGCACCTGTCTCAGCTACGGCCGTGACGGCGACAGCTACCTCATCGTCCCCTCGGTCGGCGGCGGCCCCGAGAACCCCGGCTGGTACGGCAACCTCGTCGCCG
Source organism: Compostimonas suwonensis (assembly GCF_002797855.1). Classification (GTDB taxonomy): domain Bacteria; phylum Actinomycetota; class Actinomycetes; order Actinomycetales; family Microbacteriaceae; genus Compostimonas; species Compostimonas suwonensis. Next base: position 465,759 of record NZ_PGFB01000002.1, on the reverse strand, counting down.
ACCCCGAGGTGCGGCTGCAAGTGGGACGGGCTGCACCGTAAGCGGGCAACGCGCCGTAAACGGGCCCTGCGCCGTAGCGGGTCTATACTCATCAGCGAACACGGGAGTCCGGTGTACCGGGCTGAGAGGAAGGTTCTCAACCTTCGACCGTCGAACCTGATCTGGATCATGCCAGCGCAGGGAGGCAATCACTCTCCGGGTCGACGCATCCGCGCGACCCACAACCCGTGCCCTCTTTCGAACGACAGAAAGGGCACGACAGTGCACAGCACCGAAGCAGAGATCACGAGCTCCACCTCCGGCCGCCGACCCGATCGCACGGGCCGTTTCCGCTGGCGCGTCGTCGACATCGTCGTCGCCAGCGTCATCGGCGTCGCGAGCGGCGTCATCTTCTGGGTCTGGGGTCAGGCCTATCCCACTCTGGGAACACCGCTCGAAGCGGTGCTGCCCGGCCTGCAGGGCGTCGTGAACGGCGGATGGCTCTTCGCCGGCGTCCTGGGCGGACTCATCGTGCGCAAACCCGGCGCCGCCCTCTACACCGAGCTGCTCGCGGCCGTCGTCTCGGCTCTGCTCGTGACGCAGTGGGGAGCGCTGACGCTGCTCTCCGGCCTCGTGCAGGGCCTCGGCGCCGAGATCGTCTTCGCCGCCTTCCTCTACGCGAACTACCGGGTCTACGTGGCGCTCATCGCGGGCGCCGGCGCGGGGGTCGCCTGCGCGGTCAACGACCTCATCATCACGTACCCGGGCGCCGACGCGCCCTTCGTCGTGCTCTACGTGGGCTCGTCGGTCGTCTCGGGCGTCGTGATCGCCGGACTGCTCTCCTGGCTCGTGATGAAGGGGCTCGCCAGGACCGGCGCACTCAGCCGGTTCGCCGCCGGCCGTGAGGCCGGCGTACGGGTCTGATCGTGTCCACGAGTGCGCGATACGCCTCGGGCGGCGCGACGGGCGGCGCGACGATTCGCGCGAGAGGCTGGGGCTGGCGTCACGCCGGCCGTCTCGCGTGGGCGGTCAGCGACCTCGATCTGCACGTCGAGGCGGGGGAGCGGCTGCTGCTGCTCGGCGCCTCGGGTGCGGGCAAGTCGACCCTCGTGCACGCCCTCGCGGGTGTCGCCGGCGGCGAGGACGAGGGGGAGCAGCGCGGCGAGCTGCTCGTCGACGGCCTCGACCCGGTCGCGACGCGTGGGCGCACGGGGCTGCTGCTGCAGGATCCCGACTCGCAGGTGATCCTCGAGCGTGTCGGCGACGACGTGGCGTTCGGCTGCGAGAACCTCGGGCTCGAACGCTCCGTCATCTGGCAGCGGGTGCGCGAGTCGCTCGACGCCGTGGGGCTGAACCTCCCGCTCGACCATCCGACCTCCCGGCTCTCGGGCGGCCAGAAGCAGCGCCTGGCCCTCGCCGGGGTGCTCGCGATGCGGCCGGGCCTGCTCGTGCTCGACGAGCCGACCGCCAACCTCGATCCGAGTGGTGTCGTCGAGGTGCGCGATGCCGTGGCCCGGGTTCTCGAGACCTCGCAGACGACGCTCGTCGTCATCGAGCACCGCGTCGCCGTCTGGCAGCATCTCGTCGACCGGGTCGTCGTCCTCGCTCCCGGCGGGGGCCTGCTCGCCGACGGAAGCCCGGCCGAAGTGCTGCACCGTCAGGGCGCGGCGCTTGCGGCGTCGGGGGTCTGGGTGCCCGGCTTCCCGCCGAGCAGCCGGCTGCCGGCCCGCGTTCCGCCCGCCGACCGGGTCGGCTCCGCGGGCTCCGCGGCCGGAACGAGCGGCGCCCTGCTGGAGGCGCGGGATCTCGCGGTCGGCCGAGCGGGTGCTGTCGCGGCATCCGGGATCGGGCTGACGATCGGTTCGGGGCGCTCGCTCGCGATCGTCGGCCCGAACGGGGCGGGCAAGACGACTCTCGCCCTGACTCTCGCCGGTCTGCTTCCGCCGCTCGGCGGCTCGCTCGAGGCCTCGGCCGGGTTCGCCCCCGCCCGGAGCGCGCAGCCCATCCGCTGGAAGTCGGCCGAGCTGCTGACGCGGATCGGAACCGTCTTCCAGGATCCGGAGCACCAGTTCCTCACCGCGAGCGTCGAGCGGGAGCTCGCACTCGGGCTCACGGCCTTGCGATGGTCCCCGGCCGACAAGCAGCGTCGCGTCGAGGAGCTGCTGCAGAGACTGCACCTCGACACGCTCGCGCGGGCCAACCCGTTCACACTGTCGGGCGGTGAGAAACGGCGGCTCTCGGTCGCGACGATGCTCGCCGCCTCGCCGCGGCTGCTCGTGCTCGACGAGCCGACCTTCGGACAGGACGCGACCACCTGGGCCGAGCTCGTCGCACTGCTCGGCGCGCTCGTCGACGAGGGCACGGCGCTCGTCACGGTGACCCACGACGCAGAGCTCGTCGAGGCTCTCGCCGATGAGCGTTACGAGCTCGGTGCGAGCAGCGCCATGACGCGCGACGGGGAGCGTCTCGTATGAGCGCGCAGGCGGCGGTGTCGGGCGTGCCCTCGGCCGTGTCATCCCCCGTGCTCGACCGGATCAACCCGGTCACCAAGCTGGGCGCCGCTCTGCTGCTGAGCCTGATGCTCGTGCTGTCGATCGACTGGGTGTCGGCGGCGGTCGCCCTCGTCGCCGAGCTCGTGCTGTTCGCCTGTGCGCGGATCCCGTTCGGTGCTCTCGCCCGTCGCTCTGCGCCGATCCTGATCGCGGCGCCGCTCGCCGGACTGACGACTCTGCTCTACGGGCGTCTGAGCGGCGAGATCTTCTGGGAGTTCGGCCTCATCAGGATCTCGGAGGGCTCCATCGACCTGGCCATCGCGACGGTGCTGAGGGTGCTCGCCGTCGGTTTTCCCGCGGTTCTGCTGTTCATCACGATCGACCCGACCGATCTGGCCGATGGGCTCGCGCAGATCGTGAGGCTTCCGAGCCGCTTCGTGCTCGGAGCTCTCGCCGGCCTGCGTCTCGTCGGGCTCTTCATCGACGACTGGCGTGCGCTGTCCCTGGCCCGTCGCGCGAGAGGCATCGCCGACGAGGGCGGAGCGCTCGGCCGGGTGCGCCGTTTCGGCGGGCAGGCGTTCGCGCTGCTCGTGCTGTCGATCCGTCGGGGCAGCAAGCTCGCGACGGCCATGGAGGCGCGGGCCTTCGGGTCGCCGATCCGCCGCAGCTGGGCACGCGAGTCGACGGTCGGATGGCGCGACGCCGCCCTTCTCGTCATCGCCTTCGCGGTCGCGGCTCTCGCCATCGGAGTCGCCGTCGCCGTGGGGAGCTGGAACTTTGTCCTCGGCTGACGCTGACGCGTACGCGGGTGCGGGTTCGGCGCCTGATGCGGCGGCGGGTCCGGCGGCCCCCGACCTCACCTCGCTTCTGGCGATGATCGCCGCCGAGGAGGCGGCGGGCACCAGGTCTCGCACGGTGCCTCGCGCCGTGTCTCTCACCGTGCTGGTCGACGGCCCGAGCGGCGCGGGCAAGAGCACCCTCGCCGACCGGCTCGTCGAGGCGTGGCCGGGAGCGGAGACGCCGACGCTCGTGCGCCTCGACGACATCTATCCGGGGTGGGGCGGCCTCGCCCAGGCCGGTCGCGACGTGCACGACTCCCTCCTCCTGCCCCGCAGCCGCGGACTCGTGGGCGGCTGGCGCCGCTACGACTGGGCGGGCGGGGAGCTCGCCGAGTGGCACACGGTGGATGCCGCCGCGCCGCTCATCGTCGAGGGGTGCGGCGTGCTCACCCGCGCGAACGCCGGGCTCGGCGACATCCGTGTCTGGATCGACGCCGACGACGTGGTTCGCAAGGAGCGCGCCCTCGCGCGAGATGCCGGCGCCTTCGATCCCTGGTGGGACATCTGGCAGGAGCAGTTCGACGAGTTCGTGCGTCTCGACGACCCGCGTTCGAGCGCCGACATCGTTCTGGACGGGACATCCGCTCTGGACGGGACATCTCCCGGAGATGGGGGCTCGGAGGCCGGGCATGGGTCTACCGTGGTGTTATGAGTGATACGGATTCCGGAACTGTCTACATCGTCGAGTACATCGATGGTCCTCTCGAGGGTGAGACCGATCGTCGGCTGCTGATCGGCGGGGAGTACGACGCACGCCTGGGCGCTGTCGCCGCCGTCGAGGGCAAGGAGTCGCTCTTCTGGTACAACGCGGTCGACAGCCGCGACATCCAGGGACAGCTGCACGTGCGCTACTCCTTCGAGAGGGCAGACAGCGACCCGGTGGCCGCCGACCCCGACGACGAGCTCACCGCGATCTGATCCGCTCGGATTCACCTCCGACTGATTCACCTCGGCCTGGGTCCGTCTGCGCGGCACAGCCGCCAGAGGCCGGCCCACTGCTCCGCATTGAGGTCGCGGGGGAGCGCGTTGGACGGCAGGCCGTTGTCGCGCGCCCAGCGGGCCAGTTGGGCTGACGACGTCCGCCCGGCCGTCCGTGCGGCTCCTCGCAGCCCTCGCCCCGGCCCGGTGAAGACGCGTTTCACGAAGGACTGGTAGTCCCGGCGGTCGTCGACGAGCGGATGCGCCCGCCGCACGATCGTGAAGAGCCCTCCGTCGACGGACGGAACCGGCCTGAAGCTGCGCGCCGGCACCCGTTCGTGCACTGTGAATTCGAACCACGGCCACCACAGCGCGGTCATGAGGCTCGCCCCGCCGACGCCCGCTCGTCGGCGTGCGACCTCCCATTGGGTGAGGAGCACCGCGTGCCGCCAGCCCCGATCGGCGAGGAGCTTGCGCAGGAGCGCGGTCGTGAGATGGAACGGCACGTTGCTGACCACAACGGTCTCCGGGTCGGTGAAGCGGTAGTCGAGCATGTCGTGCACGACCACGCGAACGGCCGACGAGGACTGTCGTGCGCGTGATGGCTGCCCGACGACCCTCTGCCGGAGCCTGCTCTCGAGCCGCTGCGCACGGGACACGTCGATCTCGACCGCGACGACGGATCGCCCGCTGTCGACGAGGGGGAGAGTCAGTGCGCCGTCGCCCGCGCCGAGCTCGACGATGGGCCCGGGAACGTCGTCGACGAGTGACGTGATCCGCCGGATGATCCGGTGATCGACGAGAAAGTTCTGGCCGTGCTCGTGACGGCCGCGATTGGTATGGGGCATGGCTGTACTCCGCGGAAGGTGTCGGAGCCGGGCAGCACGAAGCAGCGCGGCGGATGGACCGATGCGCGGCGGAGTCGGGGTGTGTGAGACGAGGAGTCCGCCGCTACGAGCGGCGAATCCTCATGTAGACCTGCATTCCCATGCCTCCACGGTAACAGGAAAGCTCAGCAGCCGACGGGATCGTTCGTGTGACCGTTCTCGATGTCGCGTCGTGCGCCGCATACGATGCGGTTCGTAGACACCTCTCATCAACCCGAGGCGTTCCCGGAGATCGTTCGCTCGGGCTGGAGAAAGAGATGCGCCCGGCTGGTTCATCCAGCCGGGCGCACTCCCGTTCTCCTATTCGGTTCTTCTATTCGATCCTGTGGTCGGCCGCCGTCGGTTCGCCCCGGAACGGAACGCGACGGTATCCGCCGGCGGGGTCAGGAGCGGCCCTTCGTCTCGGCACGTTCGCGCAGCCTCCGGATCCCGACGAACCCACCACCCGCTGCGAGCAATGCGGCAGCGGCGAGGAGCGCCCAGATCGCCTCCGTGCCCGAGAACGCCAAGCCACCGGCATCCGGACCGTCGGCCTGACCCGGAGGGGTTCCCGGATCGCTTCCGGGGTCGGTCCCCGGGTCGCTTCCAGGATCCGTTCCCGGGTCGGTTCCCGGGTCCGTTCCCGGGTCCGTTCCCGGGTCCGTTCCCGGGTCGGTCCCCGGATCCGTCGCTTCGAGCTCGACATCCTGATACGGCGTCAGCACCGCCTGGGCGAGCCCGTTGGCGAAGCGTGTGAACTGGTGATCGAGGGTGAAATCGCCTTCGCTCCGGTATCCGAGCCCCAGGAGCGCGTTGGTGAGAGTGCTCGTCACCACGATCTTCAGGCTGTTCTGCCCGTCGACGAGGAGGGCGTTCGGGACGTCCACGACCGGGTCGACGAGGTTCACGTCGTCGGTCTTGGCTCCGTTCACGTAGACGGTCGCGGACTCCACGAGATCACCCAGATCCAGATACACGCCGCTGGCCGTGTCGGTGCTCCAGTCGAATGTCGTCTGGTAGGTGCCGATACCCGACACGTCGCGTCCGTTGGCGGTCCCGACCTGGGCAGCCGCGACTCGCATCGACTCGCCCGTGCTGCCGCTTTCGTCAGCTGGCGTCGTGGGAGTCGTGGACGCGACGAGAGCGGCGGGCGCGGCGAGGTCGCCGAGGTCACCCGACACGGCCGGATCGCAGACGAAGTGCGCTCCGCCCCAGTCGCCGTGGTCCTCGCCGTTGCCGTTGCCGCCGTCGCCCACGATCATCCTGAGCCGATCGACCCCGGTCACATCCTGTTCGACTCGCGCAATGCCGCTGGTGACCGTGACTCGGGGGCTGCTCCACAGCTGGGAGTCGCCGTTGCGCAGGCTGAACACCACGCTCGCGCCGCCTCCCGGGCGATTCACCTCGTCGTCGATGCCGTAGTCGGAGACGAATGTCGTGCATCCCTCGGGCACGTCCACAGCGACCTCGGAGTTCGCGTGGGTTCCGATGCCCTTGGAGTAGGCGCGCCCCACGATGCCCATCGTGCGGCCGTCGACGCCGTCCTCGTTGTTGGAGCGGTCGCGTTCCACCGGACCCCATCCGTTCGTCACCGCGGTGTAGTCCAGATCGGAGACGAACACTCCACCGGAGACGAGATCGAAGTCCTTCGTGGCCACCACACCGCTGGAGTCGTTGACCGTGACACCGACGGTCGACCAGCCGGATCCGCCCGTGGGGTGAAGCTCGAGAACGACGTCGTCCGCGAATCCGGGCGGCAGCGTGATCTCCTGATCCTCCGCATCCCAGAAGTCCTTGTCGGAGATCGTGATGGTGACGGGTTGATCGACGGCGGAGACATTCCGCAGCGGGATGCTGATCCTGGCCGGTTTCTCGGTATCCGGGGACGAGGATTCCAGCGCGACCATCTCGCCGTCGACCTGCACGGGCTCGGTGACGACCTCGAGGTTGTCCCAGGTCGTGAGCTCGTCCAGCCGGACGGGGACGTGAGTCTTCTTCGTCCGGACGGTGTACTCTTCGACGTGGTTGCCGAACTCGGTCGTCTCCGACCGAGCGTCCGAGAGCTCTCCCGGACCCCAGGACTCGAGGTCGAGATCCCATCCGGTCAGTGAGCGCTTCTCGGGCACCGAGATGTCGACGCTCTGTGTCGTGCCGTCGCTCAGCGTCACGTCGAAGGTGCCGCTGCTCGTGCCGCGCGCCGTCACGGTGCCGTCTGCGAGGAAGGTCGACGTGCCCGGGCTGGCGGATACGTGCAGGCTCTCCTCGTCGATCGGCTTGAAGATGTAGACGCGCACGTCGCCGTCGGGGATCTCGACGGGCACGATGGTCTTCCCGTCGCGGTAGCTGTAGTCGGAGACCTCGGTGGTCTTGCCCGTCCAGGTGTCGAGGATGTACGGCTTGACCATTCCCTCGATCTCGACGTCGTTCGTCAGCACCTCGTCATCCCAGCTCGCGGCCTTGTCGAAGTTCTCGTAGCCCTCGTCCCATCCTCGAACGACGTTGTAGTAGTTGTAGAGGTAGAGGTAACTGGCATCGGAGTCCTTGCGAACGACGCTCAGGAGCTCCTTGTCGGGTGTGCCGTAGCTCACACGTGGTGTGACATCGAGCGATCGCAGCGCGTCGGCGGCCTCGGCCTCCGTCGCGACGGAGACGACGTTGTCGAGGCCGAGGAGCTGCTCGCGCAGCTCGGCGAGAGCCTCGTCCTTTCCGTCGTTCCAGCGCGTCCTCGTCAACGCACCGTCGACGATGACGACCTTGAGGCCGGCTCGGGCCATCTCGAGCACGCGCTCGGCGCTGCTGAACGGGATCCAGTCCTGGTTGAGCAGAAGCGCACGGTACGCTGGGCCGTCGGATGCCAGCAGCCCGGTCTCGCTGTCATAGGGGGCATACCCCTCGTCGAGGAACTGTGGTGCGAAGTAATCGTAGGTGTACCCGGCATCCTGCAGCGTCAGGTCCTTCCACTGCCATCCCTCGTGCTTCTGCTGCTTGAGATCGTCGAGCGTCTCTCGCGGGGTGGCCGAGGAGTAGGGCAGGTCGTAGGCGTAATCGCTGTAGAGGACGGCGAGATCGACCTGAGGAACACCGGCGCGCAGCACCGTCTGCACACGGCCGAGGTGATCGTTGTACTCGTTGTAGTCCTGGGCAGACGGGTTGCGGTCGCCCCAGCGGCAGCAGATGTCGCCCATGCCCGCCTCGTAGCCCGGCCACTGCACGCTTCCCTTCGGCCCCCAGTCGGAGGAGTAGCCGTGCCAGATCACCCGGCTCACCCCGCCCGCGTACTGGGTGTAGTTCTGCTGCAGGAACTCCTGGAGGGAGTAGCCGTAGTTCATGCCGCCGTGGGCCGCGGTCTCGCTGGAGAGCACCTTGTTCTCGAGGTGCGCTCCGCCCGCCCAGATGCGGTAGATGTCGGTCTGGTCGCGCTGGTTGCGGGTCTCGGTCTCGGGGTAGTCGACGACCGTGCTCGGCATGGTCAGCTCGAGGTTCTTGCCGTACGAGATCTGTGCACGGAGCTTCATGTCGTAGGTCTCGTTGACCCACTCCTTCAGCGGTTCCATGAGGTTCTGCATGTACATCTGCGTCTGCACGTCACGGAGATCCGCCAGGACCTTGTCCCTCAGATCCGCCCCGTCCTCGCCCGCGAAGTCCATGACTCCCGTGGTCGGCGCTCCGACCTCCCAGAGGCTCGGCGTTCCGAGGAAGACCGGAAGATACGGGGTGATGTCGTATCCCTTCAAGTCCGAGAACGTGCGCTTCATGTCGTCGCTCCAGAAGAGCCCGTCGGCCGCGGAGATCTCCAGGGAGTCCATGAACAGCTGGACGTGCCCGTTCTCCTTGATCTTCTCGACGAGCTCCTCATCGGCGAAGTAGTAGCTCTCCCAGTAGGTCTTGAGCGCCTCGAACCCGCTCCGATCGAAGTAGTTGATCGCGTAGGACGTGTCGACGGCAGGGGTCGAGGCCTGCGCCGCGCCTCGCTGCCAGAAGGTGAACACCATGTAGTCGCCGTCGGTCGCCGTGAAGTCGAGCGCGCCGTCTCGGGCGTCCTCGGTGAGATCGATCGCCGACGCCGGGTCGAGCTCCTGCGGGTCGTAGATGCTGGGGTTCTGCAGACGATCACCCGCCAGCTTGTAGGCGACGGCGCTCAGAAACTCCTGGTTCAGCCCTTGGCGTGCTGTCGGCTTCGGCACCGTCGCCAGGGTCGTTCCGCTGGCCACGTACTGGCGGGCGCTGCCGAGCTCCTGGCTCGCGCCCTGGCTGTTGGGGTCGAGCCCGGGGATGTTGGCGGTGCCCCAGTGGGTTCCGCTGGTGAAGCTCGCGCCCAGGCCGCGCTTCGTCGTCTCCGAGAGGATGAGCTTGACGTCGTGGAGCCACTCCTCCGATCCGTACGAGAACTTCGAGGCGTCGACGCCCGGTGCGTCGAGCATCGCGAACTCGATGCCGCCGAATCCGGAGTCCGCGATCTGCTGCACCGACTCCGTGATCGTCTCGTCGGTGTGTCCGCCCATCGCCAGCCACCAGCGCACCTCCGGCTTGTTCTCGGTCAGCGGCGTCTCGAGACTCAGCGAGGTCACATGGGAGGAGCCGTTGTCGTCGACATCGGAGCTCTGAACCGATGCGAGGGGGCTCGCCACCGCAACCTGAGCCGACAGGACGAGGGTTGCGATCGCCGTTCCGGCGCCGTATCGCAGGAGTTTTCCACAATGCATGCCGTTCGCCTTCTCGCGCGCAACATTGCACGCGTTGTGCGCGCCCGATCGGTCTCCCGTCGCGGCGCGCTTGAGCAGTATCCCGGTGCGTCAGTCGAGCGGGCGACTCTGCCGCTGATGAGCGCACGAGATACTGTGCGTTTGCTTGAGGCCCAGTATGAATCGTTTCAGCGGCTGAGCGCAAGCATAAATAATTGAACGTTGTTCACTACTTCTCAGTGAACGACGTTCACTGCTCGCCGTCACTGCTCGCCGTCACTGCTCGGGAGTCCCCGATGCGGTCGGCCCCCGACCGGACGGCGCGGGCACGACGGACGGGTTGCCGGCTGCGCCGCCGAAGCCGAAGCGATTCAGCAAGCTCCAAGGAATCGGACGGCCCCTCCGGTTGTTGCACTCATTGGCGGCGGAACGTTCTGTCTGCCCGCGTCGAGCGGGCGCCGACGAGAAGGGACGTCGCCGGATGGAGGAATCAATGAGCAGAATGGTAGAAGAAGTCGAAGACGGCCGTGGCCAGGTCACGAAGTACCGTCGGCACTCGAACGGCCGCGGACTCGTCTCCCCGAGCGCACGGGTCGACGCCAGCACCTTCGTCGACGCGACGGCGTACGTCGAGAGCGACGCCCAGGTGGGCGAGAACGCCTGGATCGGCGCCGGAAGCTGGATCGACAGCGGCGCGATCGTGGGCAACCGCGTGTTCATCGGAAGCAATGTGCACATCGGTCGCGACGCGATCGTGAGCCATGGTGCCCGAGTGGGCAGCCACGCCCGTGTGGGCGTGAACGTGCGGATCGGCGCCGGTGCGATCGTCGAACGCGATGCCGTGCTGCGCGACAACTCGGTCGTCGACCAGCTGTCCCAGCACCGTCGGGTCGGCTCGCCCGCGACCACGACTGCGACCACCACCGCGGCAGCTGCGGACGGCGGGGCTGCGACACGTTCCGGATCGCGTTCCCGCACCGAACCGGGCGCATCGCGCTACACGACGGCGGCCTGACCGCAGGGGCGCCCGACTCGCGCAGGCGCCTACTGCTGCGAGTCGATGAGCGCGCCGATCACCGGGATGGGGTTCAGCAGACGCCATCCCGGTCCCGGATCGCGGATCGCGCGATCCAGCTCGAGTGGCACGGAGAACTCGCCGTCACCGGTCTCGAAGCTCACCCGCCCCACCTTGCGGCCGGTGACGCCCGTGCTGAACTCCTCGGTGGTGACGGAGGCTGTGAGCTCCTTCGTGGTCCACGAGGGCTCGACCTTCGAGAGCGAGGCGACCCCGGAGGCCGTGTCGCCCCACAAGGCCGTGAACGTCACGTAGGGGGTTCCCTCTTCGACGACCGCGACATCCGAGATGCCCGCGGTCGCACTCGCCATCAGCGCCTCGAGATCGCTCGTGAGGGTGTCGTAGTCCGGCTCGCGCACGAACGCGCCGTAGAACGTCAGCGAGGCGGTCTGGGTGGGCACCGTCGCGGCGAAGAGGAAGCAGACGCCCGCGGCATCCGTGTAACTGCGTGAGATGCCCGTGATGCCCTGATCGTCGAGGTAGGCGGTCGTGTTCTCGACGCCGCGGTTGTTCACGAGAGCGGATGTCGGGTTCGCGAGTATCTCGGCGATCGTGGGGTCGCCCATCGCCAACGCCGCCAGCCGGGCCAGATCGCTCGCGGTGCCGACGCTCTGCTCCGACAGGCCCGTCGCGTCCGCGAGATGGATCGTGGTGAGCCCGTTCTTCGTGAGCCAGGCGTTCGCGGCCTCGAGGAAGCCGTCGACCGAGCCGTACGCCCAGCGGGCGAGCGAGTCGGCGTGGTTGTTGCTCGAGCCGAGGAGCATGGCCTGCAGCATCTCGCGCTCGGTCCAGACCTCGCCTGCGAAGACGATCACGGCCCGCGCGTCGTCTGCGCTGTAGCCGATGTACGACTGGTAGTCGTCGTTCGTGATGGTGATCGCGGGCCCCGTGCGCCCGGGCTCGACCGGTTTCGCGTCGAGCACCACGAGCGCCGTGACGATCTTGGCGATGGATGCGATGGGCACGGCGTCGGGCACGCCTGCGACGGCGAGCGGCGCGGCATCCGTGCCACCCGCGGTGAGCGTCACCGCGCTCGCGCCCTCGGCCGGCATGACCGGGGGAGAGAGCTGCGTCTGCGAGGCGGGCGGGGTGATCGGCGTCGCGGAGACGGCCGGAAGCGGCCCGAGCAGCGTCGCCGGACCGTAGACGCCCACGGCGAGGATCGCCAGGGTGCCGATGATGATGCCGATCGTGCGACCGGCTCGGGTAGTCGTCACACCGACAGGCTAACCCGGCGGGCCGGGGAGGCCGTGCTGCGACTCAGGCCCAGCCGAGTTCGTGCAGCTTGTCGTCGTCGATTCCGTAGTAGTGGGCGATCTCGTGCACGAGCGTCACGTGGATCTCGTCGGCCAGCTCGTCGATCGTGTCGCAGATGGCGAGCAACGGCTCGCGGTAGAGCACGATGCGGTCGGGCAGGTCGCCCAAGCCGTAGTGCTCCCGCTCGGTGAGCGCTGTGCCGTCGTAGAGCCCGAGGAGATCGAGGGATCCGTCTTCCGGGCGATCTTCGACGACGAAGGCGACGTTGTCGAGGCCCTCGACCATCTCGTCGGGAAGCTCGTCGAGCTCATCGATCACGAGCTTCTCGAAGGCGTCTTCGTCCAGTTCCATCACAGCATCAGCCTCTCACGAGAACGATGCCGCGTTCGTCTGAACTGCATGGGGTGAGTAACGGGGCTCGAACCCGCGACCTCCTAGACCACAACCAGGCGCTCTACCAACTGAGCTATACCCACCATGCGCACCCCGAGACGGTGAGTCTCACGGAGCAACTAGAGAATTCTATTACACGCCCGGCGTGAATCTGTTCACGACGTCTGCCGAGATGGCCTGAGCCTCATCGCTCGCCGGCCCGGGCAGGGCGACGAAGACCGCCTCGCGATAGTAGGCGAGCTCGCGGATCGACTCGCGGATGTCGGCGAGCGCACGGTGCCCGCCGTTCTTCTCGGGCGCCTGGAAGTAGACGCGCGGATACCAGCGGCGGGCGAGCTCCTTGATCGACGAGACGTCGACATTGCGGTAGTGCAGCTGGGCGTCGAGCCGCGGCATGTACTTGGCGATGAACATCCTGTCGGTGCCGATCGTGTTGCCGGCCAGGGGTGGGCGCTGCTCGGTGCCGACGAACTTGCGGATGTACTCGAGAACCTCGTACTCGGCCTCGGCGACGCTCACGCCGTCGGGGATCTCGGTGATGAGCCCGGAGGTCGTGTGCATGTTGACGACGAAGTCGTTCATGTGCGCGAGCGCCGAGTCGTCGGGCTTGACGACGATGGTCATACCCGGGTCGACAGGGTTCAAGTCGAAGTCGGTGATGACGACCGCGATCTCCACGATCTCATCGACCTCGAGGTCGAGTCCGGTCATCTCGCAGTCGATCCAGACCAGGCGGTCGCTCGCATTCGTCATCCCGCGAGTCTACCGTCGCGTGCGTCGCGCAGAGGCCTGGGGGCGACTCTGTGGAGGCGGAGGCATCCGTTGCGGACTGTGGAGGCGAGCGGATCAGGGGCGAACGCGGATCGGCGACGGGTCGGGGAGCTTGGGGGAGAGGCCGTCGCCGGCGGTCACACCACGCATCATCCTGACCGCCCACGGAATCGCGTAACGTCGCAGCCAGGTGGGCAGCGGCACCTGCTCGCCCGGCTGCGAGTCCGCCTCGGCGGTTCGGATGTTGAGGGGCAGTCGCGCGGCGATCTCCGCATACGGAACGCCGAGCACATGGGCCGCGCGCACGGCCAGCAGCCGGTGGCCGGCCGAGGAGAGGTGCACCCTGTCGGCGGCCCACATCGAGCTGCTCTGGAACTCGCGGATACCCCACAGGTCGAGCACGCTCACACCGTGCGCCCGCGCGATGCTCCACACGTTGGCGTTGAACACGGCCGCACGGCCGCGGAAGGGGCGCAGGAAGAGGGCGAACTGCGGGTCGAAGCAGTTGGCGAGCAAGACCGTCGCGCCGCTCGCACGCAGGGCCGCGATGCCGGATTCGAGCCGGCTCGCGAGAGCGTCGGGGTCGGCGGCCGGTCGCATGAGGTCGTTTCCTCCGACCATGACCGAGACGAGGTCGGCGCCCAGGTCGATGGCCACGGGAATCTGCTCGTCGACGACGTCGTCGATGCGGCGGCTGCGAACAGCGAGATTCGCGAACTCGATCCCCGTTCCCGACAGCCGCGCGTTGCCGTCGAGGATGATGGCCAGGCGGTCGGCCCATCCCCGCCAGGGGGTGTCGGGGCCCAGCGCGCTCAACTCGATCACGGGGTCGCAGAAACCCTCCGTGATCGAATCGCCCACGGCGACGTACCTGGTCCATTGTGTCGTCACACCTTGATTGTGGGTACTGGGGCTGCGAGGGCCTATCGAATGAGTGAAGAGTTACGCACCCTTTCGCGAGTGTTCGTCCTCCGTACACTAGAGCGGATGCTTACGACACTTGCGATTCTCCTCCTCGTCAACGCGGTCTGGAATTTTCTGGTCTGGCCGCAGTTCTACAGAAGAGTCAACAAAGACGACCGAGCACGGGATGCCGCGGGCAAGCCCACACGCTTCCTGATCGTGCATGCGGTGCTCATCGGGGTCTCGCTGCTGATCGCGGTCGTGTCCGTGGTCATCGCCGTGATCGCCCTCGTCACGGCCTGAGCCGCAGCGCCGCTCGCCGGTGCTCAGCACCGTCCGAGCGTCACTGGCAGCCAGGTCACCAGCGTCATCCGACAGGAGCAGCAAATGGAACTCGTGTTCTACTCGTCCTCGTTCTGCGAGCCGTGCATGCTCACGCGTGCGGTTCTCGCCGAGGCCGAACGCCTCGTGCCGTCGGCGGTGGTGCGTGAGCTCGATGTGGCCGCGCACAACGACGAGGCGGCGGCACACGGCATCCGCTCGACGCCCACGGTGATCGTGCAGGATGCCGCGGGCACCGAGGTCTTCCGGGCCGAAGGCGTGCCCTCGCTCGATCAGGTGCTCGTGGCGGCCGCGAAGGCGCTCTAGGCGGAGATCGCCCGAATGGCGCGTCGCCGTATCGCGACGACAGCACTCGGGGCCGTGCGGGGTGCTGCGGTATCGTTGAAGCCTCGCCCCCGTAGCTCAGCGGATAGAGCAGGAGCCTTCTAATCTCTTGGCCGCAGGTTCGATTCCTGCCGGGGGCACCGACAGGTGGCGGTCGGGAGTGGCTCTCGTGGTGCTTCTCATCTCTTGGCCGCAGGTTCGATTCCTGCCGGGGGCACCGACACGTGGCGGTCGGGAGCAGCTCTCGTGGTGCTTCTCATCGCACTCCCGATCAGGAGCGCGGACCGGTCAGGGTGCTGAAGTGTGTCTCGGTCTCGTCGATCATCTGCTGGCGCTGCTGCGGGGTCTTGGCGGTGACACTGGCGTAGTTGCGCCAGTTCAGGTTCTTGACTCCGATCTTGCCGAACGTGCCTTTGAACAGGATCTTGGTGACGGGGTCGCCGAACCACCAGCGGTACGCAGCGTGGGGAGTGGTCATGACGGTGAGGGCGGTGACGCCGTGGAGGCGGGTCATGAGATTTCGGAAGGGGTTGCCTTTCGCCTCGGTGAGTTCCTCGAAGTGGATGCCTTTGGCGACGACCTTGTCGAGGAAGCCCTTGGTCATCGCAGGCATCGCCTCCCACCAGATCGGGAACGCGAACACGAGGTGGTCGGCCTCCAAAAGCCGTTGTTGGTACTCGAGCGTGAGGGGATCGACCGCAGTGCGCTGTCGCCATGCGAGTAGATCGTCCCGGGTCATGACCGGGTTGAAGCCGTCTGCCGCGAGATCGACAACATCGACCTGGTGTCCGGCACGCTCGCCGCCGCGAATCGTCGCGGCCGCGAGGGCGGCGGTGAGGCTTCGTTGATGGGGGATGTTCTCCGCCGAGGCGAGCGTGTAGGGGTGGTCGAGCACGAGCATGATGCGCATGACAATTCCTTCTATTGGTTGATTGAGCAACCGTTGCATATCAAACCGTAGCTTGTCAAACGCTCTGCTAGTCTGGAGTCCATGTCGGCAACCGAATGGGACAAGACCGCGACCTTATGGTTTCTGGTGCGGCAGGCCGCGGCACGGATGGACCGAGCTGGGGACGCGCTCTATCGGCAGGAGCTTGGTGTCTCACTCGCCCAGTTCCTCGTGCTCAGCGTCGTGGACGCCCATCCCGGACCGCTCAACCAGCAGGCCATCGCCGATCGCCTTGGACTGACTAAGGGCACCGTCAGCCGGCAGATCGAACTCGCCGTCGAGTCTGGCCGGATGACCGTCGAGACCGCCGTGCACTCTCGTCGTGAGCACGCCGTTCGCCTCACGTCCGAGGGGGCTGCTCTGGTCCGCAAGGGTGACGCCGTGCTGGCGAAGAGTCTGGAGTCCGACATGCCTGCCTTCGTCCCCGATGAGCTCGCGGCGACGCTCCGCACGCTCAGTGCGCTCAATGCCTCCATGGGGGGCCCGCCCAGTCCGGAGTGGGGCGCACAGCAGTGAGGGTGATCGGGTGGCGGAGGAGAGGGCACGACGAGGGCCGGAATCACCCAAGCCTGTATTGCGGCGGAGGATCGGCTCCTCGCCGCCGCCGAGCAGCCGGCTGTCCCGCGCTCGACCTGGCCGCCGTGGAGACATCCGGGGCCGGCGACAGTCGACATTCAGTGATCTGTCAACTCTTGGTTGACGAATCACGGAACGTGTCATAGCGTTGACGACATGAGCGCACCCCAGCCTCCGCGTGACGCGACGCTCACTCAGCTGGCGTCGGCTGTGGACAGCGGAACAATCACCGAATCAGACGATGTGGTTGCATTGATCCGGTGCGCGGATGAGCTGGCCAAGCGCTCGCAGACCCGATTGCATGAGCTGGTAGCGGCGGCGCGGGGGCGCGGCGTCTCCTGGCAGTCGATTGGTGAAGGTCTCGGGGTGAGCCGTCAAGCGACCTTCAAGCGGTTCAACGGTCACATGCCCGAGGGCAACGAAACCCGGTCCGCCATCGATCTCATCGAGCGGGCCACCGACGTCTTCCGCAGTCTCGAAGCCGGCGATTTCGAGGCGATCCGGGTGCGTATGACCTACACGTGCTCGCGCGTGCTGACCAAACGAAAGCTGTTGACGGTGTGGGAAGAAGTCACAACGGCGAGCGGTCGGCTCCAGGCCTGTGTGGACTCGACCGTGCAGACCCCGGACGGGCGCAGCACCCTGGAGAAGGCGGCGAACCGGCACCTGCTCGGCGGGGCTGTTGTGCAGACGACTCTGCAGCACGACGCGGGCGAGTGGATCGGACGTGTCGCCTTCAACGGCTCGGGGAGGATCACAGGCATCCTCATCGCGCCGATCGCCTCGCAGAACCTGCCGTTCTAGCGCTCAGACCGATACCGCGATACGCCGCTCTCGAGGCAGAGGAAGCCGATGGCGTTCCTCAGCGAGGCGGGGCGTCCGGCACTCCCCGTCGCTCGGTCGCGCAGAGGCGATCGACACGATTGCTGGTTGGAACCGTCCTCTCAGGAGCCGGCCTGCAGCGCCGCGCCGAGGCCGTTGAGCCGCAGCGCCGTGCCACCGCGCAGGTGCGGGAGATCGGCGCTGCCGTCGCCGGTGCGGGTCAGGAACGCGACCTGCTCGGTCCAGGTCAGGGTACTGCCGTCGCCGTCGTCGGCGATGAGGACGGTGACCAGCGAGACCCACCGCGGCACGTCGTCGACGATCGACTCATAGCTGAACACGATCCGCCGATCCGCGACGATGTCGAGATAGCGGGACCGGTAGGCGAGCTCCTCCGGATCGGCATCCGGCAGGGGGAAAGTGCTGTGCGCGTTCTCTCCGCCGCCGACGCGGAACTCGTGCCGGTAACTCGCTCCCGTGCCGGGCAGTCGGAACCAGCGCCGTCGTATCCGCTCGTCCGCGAATGCGGCGAACACGGACGCAGGCGGTGCGTCCAGAGCTCGGGTGATGACGAAGGTGTCGTGCCGGACGTCGAGGGCTGGATGCCCGGGATGCCCGGTGTACGGGCTGCCGCTCGTCGGTGTGCTCGGTGCGGGCATGTCGTCTCCGATCTCGGCGGCTTCGCCGCGCGGCTCAATTGTTACTATCGGTAGGAAACGTGAGGCAGGCGATCATTCTTCCGCCGCCGCATACGCACTTTCACGTCAGCAACGCACCGGGAAGGATGCGAGCATGGGCACCCAGCTTCGAGCCGAGCTGACCGAGCGAGGGATCGCGCCGGACTGCGCAGACACCATCGTGGTGGTCCGCGACGTGCTCGCCCGGGTCGGTGACAAGTGGACGATGCTCATCGTGGCTGCCCTGTCGGAGGGTCCGAGGCGCTTCACGACCCTGCACGCGAGTGTGCCGGGCATCTCGCAGCGTATGCTCGGCCACACCCTCCGGGCACTCGTCCGGGACGGGCTCCTCACCCGTGCCGCCTATGCCGAGGTGCCGCCGCGGGTCGAGTACGAGCTCACCGACCTCGGCCGTTCCCTGGCACGTGCGGTGGATCAGCTCGTCGGATGGGTCACGCAGAACCAGGACGCGATCGTCGGCAACCGCGCCGGCTTCGACGCCGAGCAGTCGACCGTCACCCGACCGCGATGAGGCGGTGCACGGGGGGAGCCGTCGTGCCGGTGCTCGGCGGATGAGAGACGGAACGGCGGATCGGGCCTCCCGGTCGAGGGTGCGTCGATGGATCGCGATCGGCGCCGCCGTGCTGCTCGCGATCGTGGGAGCCGTCGTCGCCGTCGAGGCCGTGCGCGTCGCGGGAGACGCGGAGGAGCGACCGGGGCTCGCCCGGTTCTACGAGCAGCCGGATGACGCCGCGAACGGCGCCCCGGGCACACTGGTCAGGAGCGAGGAGCTGGCGGGCACCCCGGCCGAGTCGCGGGCCTGGCGGATCATGTACCGGTCCACGGATCTGAACGGCGCTCCGATCGTCGTGACCGGGATCGTGGTGGTGCCGCTCGGCCCGGCGCCGGCGAGCGGGCGCACCGTGCTGGCCTGGGGTCATCCCACGACGGGCACGGACCCCTCGTGCGCGCCGTCGCGGGCGTTCGACCCCTTCATCGGCATCGAGGGCCTGCGGATGATGCTCGACCGCGGCTACACCGTCGTCGCCACCGACTATGCGGGCATGGGCACGACCGGCCCGAACTCCTACCTCGTCGGCGAGACCGCGGCGCACACGGTGATCGACGCCGTCCGGGCCGCCCAGCGGATACCCGATGCGCAGGCGGGGGATCGTGTTGTGCTGTGGGGGCACTCGCAGGGTGGCCAGGCGGTTCTCTTCGCGGCCGAGAACGCGCCGGACTATGCGCCGGAGCTCGACATCGTGGCCGTGGCCGCCGCCGCGCCGGCCGCCGATCTGACGGCGCTCATGGGCTCGCATCTCGATGACATCTCGGGCGTCACCATCGGCTCCTACGCCTTTCCCGCCTTCGCCTCGGTGTACGGCCCCTCGACGCCCGGTGCGGAGCTCGGCGGCATCCTCACCTCGGCCGCTGTCGCCCAGGTGCCCGAGATGAACCGGCTCTGCCTCCTGACCCACCTCGATCAGCTCCACACCATCGGGCAGCCGCTGGTCGGCGACTTCTTCCTGCACGATCCCACGACGACGGAGCCCTGGACCACCCTGTTGGCGGCGAACTCGGCCGGTCGCACGAGGTTCGAGGCGCCTCTGTTCATCGCCCAGGGCGCCGATGACGAGCTCGTGCTGCCGGCCGACACCGAGGACTTCATCGCGCACGAGCGGCAGCTCGGAGTCGACGTCAGTTACACCTCGGTTCCGCTCGCGACCCACGCGACGATCGCCTACCTCGCGCTCCCCGCCCTCGAGGCCTGGCTCGACGCCCACGCCCGCTGAGGTCCGCGGTCTGAGGCTGTGATCTGCGCCTGTGGCCCGTGGCTCGCGCAGGGTGGAATGGGCGAACCCGCAGCAGTCGCGGCATCCGGGACTCGGTGACGCGATCGCTGCGGGTTCGCCGCATTCGGGCTGACTAGCCCTGGGTGTGACCCTGGCGACGGCGGCGGATGACGAGCACCGCGGCGCCCCCGGCCACCAGGAGCGCGGCGAGGGCGACGAACGGGCCGACGATCGCACCGGTCGAGGCGAGGCCGCTCAGGCCGCCACCGGCCGTGCTGGAGCCGCCACCGGCGCCCGTCGCGGGCGTCTCGCTCGAGCCGGGGGTCGGGTTGCCGTCGGCTGTCACGGTGAACGTCGTCGTGACGACGGCGCCGCTCTGGGTTCCCGTGAGGGTGACCGTGTGCTCGCCGAGCTCGCTCGGCGCCGCTGTCGTGAGAGCGACGGTGCCGTCGATGACGTCCGTCTTCGTGATCTCGATCGGCTCGGACTCGATGGTGCCCGTCACCTGACGGTCGCCCGCGAGGCCCTCGGCCGTGATCTCGAGGTCGGCGCCCGGCGCGACCGTCGTGTCGGCGAGCTCGATCGTGGCTCCGGCGCTGAGCGCGGCCGTGTCGCGGTCGAGTTCGAGGGCGTTCGCCATCGTGAAGAAGTTGTCCGACTGATCGGTGAGGCCGACCACGTTCGCTCCGCCCGGGCCGTAAGCGGCGATACGGAGCTGGCTGCCCGTGTGCTGCTGCGAGCCGCCGGCCGGCGAGGTGCCGTAGGAGACCTTCATCGGGGTGCCGTCGTGGGTCGTGAGCGCGATGCTGAGGCCGGGCGTTACGCTGTCGACGATCTGGCTCGTGTGCGCGTGGTCCGCGGTCACGATGACGAGGGTGTTGCCGTCGGCCTCCGCGAACGCGAGAGCGGACTGCACGGCCTCGTCGAGATCGAGCGTCTCGCCGATCTGGCCGCACGCGTTCGCCTCATGGTCCTGCTTGTCGATGCTCGCGCCCTCGACCTGCAGGAAGAAGCCCTTCTCGTCGTCCGAGTCGAGCAGCGAGATCGCCTTGTCGGTCATGGCCTTGAGCGACAGGTTCTCCGGCAGGCGGTCGGGGTTGGCCGCGCAGGTGACGGGCGGCAGGTCCGCGCCGCCGATGGTCGCCTCGTGCTCGGCGTAGCGCACCGGGAAGTTGCCCGGGGTGAAGAGGCCCAGGACCGGGGCGCTCTGGTCGGCCGACTCGACGGCCGCGAGCTCGTCGCCGTCGGCGATCACCTGGTATCCGCGGTCCTCGGCCTGCTCGAAGAGGGTCTCGCCCTGCCAGGGGCCGGCCTTGGCCGACTGCTGGAAGCTCGCCGAGCCGCCGCCGAGGGTGATGTCGGGGCGGGTGTCGAGCAGCTGCTCGCTGATCGAGCCGAGACCGCCCTTGTCGAGGGCGTCGTCGCCGCACTGGGTCACCGAGTCGGGGCCGTAGCAGCTGCGTGCGTTGACGTGCGCGACCTGCACGGCGGGGGTGGCATCCTGGATCTCGGAGGTCGTGACGTTGCCCGTGCGCAGGCCGTTGGCCTTCGCGATCTCGATGAGGGTCTGCTGCGGGTTGCCGTCGATGTCGACGGACACGCCGTTGTCGAAGCTCTTCGTGCCGGTCGCCCAGGCGGAGCCGGTCGCGGCGGAATCCGGCACGTAGTCGGGCTTGCCCTTGTTCACGCCGTCCCGGTAGAGCGAGTAGGTCGTGTACTGGCCGGTGAGGGGCAGCGCGTCGATGCCGGGCAGCTCGCCCGCGGCGCCGTAGGCGTAGTTGCGCGCGACCGTGATCTCGCTGTCGCCCATGCCGTCGCCGATGAGCAGGATGACGTTCTTGGCAGGGCCGTCGACGATCGAGGCCCGCAGCGCAGCGGTCATGTCATCGTGGTCATTGCGGGTCGCCCCGCCGTTGTCCGAGACGTCCGCGAAAGCGGCCATCGGTGTCGCGACGGTGAACGCGGCGAGTGCGATCGTGCCGGCGACGAGGGCGGCCGCGCGTCGAGCGCGGGAGTGAGAACGTTCAATCATGAGGTGGATGCTCCTGAGTGTCGTATGACGCCACCGAACGATGGCGATTCATACGAAAGTCATATGAAGCCAACGCGGCATGAACGAGGCACTACAGCGGGGTAAACATTTGTGCCTCGTATGGGTGCCACAGAGGCGAAGGGCCTCGGCACGGGCGCGGGCAGCATCGCTGGGCTCGGTCTCCGCCGGGTTCAGCCCTCGTCGGGCACGGCGACATCGGCGTCGGGCTCGCGCACCCCGCCGTCTGCGGAACGTCGACGCTGCCACAGGCCGAGCAGCGGGAACAGGAGCACCGAGAGCATTCCGGCGCCCACGAGCGCCGAAGCTGTGCTCGCCTGCAGATCTCCCGTGTCGACTCCGATCGCGGTGACGGCGACGATGATGGGCAGGCCGGTGGCGCCGAAGAGGCCGAGCGCCCGACGATCGGCGCCTGTCGCACCCGGTGGCGCCGCGAAAGCGCTCGGGATGCCGCGCACCACGAGCAGCAGCACGAGGAAGACGGGCAGCAGGATGAGCGCTCGTGTGCTCCCCAGCAGGGCGTCGAGATCGAAGGTCACCCCCGTGTAGACGAAGAAGATGGGCACGAGGAAACCGAAGCCGACCGCCTCGATCTTCGTCTCGACGAACTCGTAGTCCTCGGCGTCGGCCCCCGAGAGCAGCAGTTTGTAGAGCACTCCGGCCGCGAAGGCGCCGAGCAGCATGTCGAGTCCGAGCACGATGCTGAGGGCCACGAGCGCTGCGAGGATGAGGATCACGAGGCGCACGGCGAACTGCGCGCTCGTGTGCAGCGTGGATGCGATCACCCGGTGCATCGTGCGGTGGTGGCCGCGCGCAGCGATCCACACGCCCGCGCCCGCGATCACGGCGAAGCCGAGCAGCACGAGCGTCGCGTGCAGCGGAGTACGACCGCTCAGGAACAGCGAGATCGCGATGAGCGGGCCGAACTCGCCGACGGCGCCGACCGCGGTGACCGCGCGCCCGAACGGCGTCTTCAGCTCGCCCGCATCGCGCAGCACCGGCATGATCGTGCCGAGGGCCGTCGAGGTCAAGGCGATGCCGATGAAGACACCCGCGGCGAGCGACGGCGCGAGCAGGATGCCGGCGAGCACACCGACCGCGAGCGACACGAGCCAGCCCAGCCCCGCGCGCTTCAGCGGCCGGCCAGCGATCGAGGCGAAATCGATCTCGTTGCCGGCGAGGAAGAACAGCATCGCGAGGCCGAAGTTCGCGAGGGTCTCGGTGAACGCCGTCTCGCTCACCCAGCCGAGGACGGCGGGGCCGAGCAGCACGCCCAGCACGATCTCGAAGACGACGAGCGGGATCTTGACGAAGCGGCCGATCGACGAGGCGAGGAGCGGCGCGACGACGGCGATCGCGGGTATCACCACAAGGCTGCTGAGGTCCACGGGTCTCTCCTTCGTCGGAGCTCGTCGGCGGGCTTCCCGCGATGATAGCGGGCAGCGGGCGGGCAGCCCGGCAGCCCCACGTGACACCGGCGAAACATGCTCGGAGTATGGTGCTTTTATGCGCGACATCCAGTCTCAGATCATCGAAACGCTCAACGTGCGGCCCACGATCGACCCGGCCTCCGAGATCCGCGCGCGGGTGGACTTCCTCAAGCAGTACGTGGTCGTGAGCGGAGCCACCGGCTTCGTTCTGGGCATCAGCGGAGGGCAGGACTCCTCATTGGCCGGGCGGCTCTGCCAGCTCGCCGTCGAGGAGCTGCGAGCCGACGGCGTGGAGGCGCACTTCGCGGCCGTGCGGCTGCCGTACGGCGTGCAGCACGACGAAGACGACGCGCAGCTGGCCCTCGGCTTCATCGCGCCCGACGAGTCGATCACCTTCAACATCAAACGAGGCGTCGACGGTGTGGACGACGAGTTCCGCGACAGCGTCGGGCCGCTCTCCGATTTCACCAAGGGCAACGCGAAGGCCCGCCTGCGTATGGTGGCGCAGTACGCGATCGCGGGGGAGCGCGGCGCGCTCGTCGTAGGCACCGACCACGCCGCCGAGGCCGTCACCGGCTTCTTCACGAAGTTCGGCGACGGCGGGGCCGACATCCTGCCGCTGAGCGGTCTCACGAAGAGACAGGGCAAAGCCCTGCTGCAGCAGCTCGGCGCGCCCGAGCGCCTCTACCTCAAGGCACCCACGGCCGATCTGCTCGACGAGCTGCCCGGGCAGACGGATGAGGCCAATCTGGGCTTGAGCTACCAGGTCATCGACGACTACCTCGAGGGCGAAGACGTCGACGAGGCGCACGCGCTCGAGCTCGAACGCCGTTACGCGTCGACGGAGCACAAACGTCAGGCGCCCGTGTCGAGGTTCGATCAGTGGTGGCGCAGCGACGCCAATCGCTGGACTCCGTAGTCGGCTACGGCCGGGTCTGACCCGGGGCCTCCAGGCCGGTCGGCTTCGCGTTGGGGTACGCGGGAACCGGTGCCGGAACGGGGGCCGAGTTCTCGATCGCGGCCACGTCGTTGATGAGCTGCTGCGTGGCGGTGTCCGGGGCGGCGGCCGGTCGAGTGGGGGCGGATGCCGCGGGCGGCGTGTACTGCTGATGATGCTGCTGCGCGACCCACGCGTCCTGCTGCTCGAGCAGGGTGCGCTCGACTGGGGAGGTCTCGTAGGTCCAGGCCGTGAGATCGGCCTGGAACGCCTTGCGGGCGCGCGACGGCCTCTCCTGCCAGTCGACGAGACGGTCGCGGAACTCTGCGATCGCCGGTTCGAGCTGGTAGCCGAAGGTCGCCGAGTTGCGCTTCATCACGGCGAGCTGGTGGGCTGCCCAGTCGGCGGTGATCGCGGAACCGCGGATCGGCAGAAGGCGGACGTGGATGTCGGCCTGCCCGACGGCGCGGTCGGCGAGCACCTGCTCCTGCGGGGTGAGGGAGTTCCACACCGAGGCCTCGGTGGCGGCATCCACGAGCGCGGCGATGGCCGCGGACTTGTGCTCCGCATCGCGCTGGGCGAGCACCCGACGGGTCGCGCCGCGGGCGATCCATCCACCGAGAAGTCCGGAGACGAGGATGGAGACGAAGATGACGGCGGAGCCGAAGAGCACCGGCCGCGCGCCGCTCGATAAGAACCAGTCAACGAAATCATTCCACCACTGCATGTGCCGCACTCTACCCGCGGCGTCCCCGGAATCGGCGCCGATTCGCCGCAGTGTCGTAGAGCCGATCCTCGGGCCGTCTCGCCGAGGAGCGATGCGGGCTCATCCGTGGTCGAAGCAGGCCAGCGCGTCGTCGATGCTCCAGAACAGCCCGAGCTCGATCGTCGTGCCCGGGATGCTCGAGGCGCGCCGTGCCGCGAACCGCTCGCCGCGGGGGTCGCTCGTGCTCTGCACGTGGCCGAGTACTGCACCGCTCGACGTCGTGACCCGCCACAGGCCCGTCGTGACGGGAACCGCCGTGCTGCGGATGAGAGCCGCGCCACGGCCGGCCATGACGGTGGGGATGGTGTGCGTGTTCATGTCTTCTCCTCTCGCGACGCCGGCCCGTCGATCGCTTCGTTCGCCTGAAGACTACGGCGGGCCGCCGACATCGCGGGTCGGCGAGAGGAAGCACGGGGAAGAAGGCCGTGGTGCGGAACCTGGGGAGGAGAGGACGGCCGCCCCGAAGAGGCGGCGATGCCCCGGCCGTCGTGTTCGAGCCGGGGTGCGGTGGGCGGCCAGCGGGGCTAGAAGGCCGTGCCGTGCACGGCGAGGGGCTCGAGCGCCGAGATCTCGTCCGCCGTGAGCGCGGGGGCCCGAAGCGCTCCCACGTTCTGCTCGAGCTGGCGCACGCTGCTCGCGCCGATGAGCGCCGAGGTCACCCCGCTCTGACGCAGCACCCAGCTCAGGGCGAGCTGGGCGAGAGTCTGGCCGCGGCCCTGCGCGAACTCGTCGAGCGCTCGGGCGCGCGCGAGATACTCCTGCCCGATGCGGTCCTCCGGCAGGAAGCGGCTCGTCGCCGCCCGCGAGTCCGACGGGATGTCGCCCGAGAGGTAGCGGTCGGTGAGCAGTCCCTGAGCGAGCGGGGAGAAGACGATGCTCCCGGCCCCGACCTCCTCGAGCACGGGGAACAGCCCCTCTTCGATGTGGCGGTCGAACATGCTGTAGCGCGGCTGGTGGATGAGCAGCGGCACTCCTTCGGCGGCGAGGGCCGCTGCGGCGGCGCGCGTCTGCTCGGGATCGTAGTTCGAGATCCCGGCGTAGAGGGCCTTGCCCTGGCGCACGGCGGTCGCGAGCGCGCCCATCGTCTCCTCGATGGGCGTCTGCGGGTCGGGCCGGTGGGAGTAGAAGATGTCGACGTAGTCGATGCCCATACGGCCGAGGCTCTGATCGAGCGAGGCGAGCATGCTCTTGCGGGAGCCCCATTCGCCGTAGGGGCCGGGCCACATCAGGTAGCCGGCCTTCGACGAGATGATGAGCTCGTCGCGGTAGGGGCGGAAGTCGTCGGCGAAGATCCGGCCGAAGGTCGCCTCCGCGGAGCCCGGAGGCGGGCCGTAGTTGTTCGCGAGGTCGAAGTGGGTGATCCCGAGGTCGAAGGCCCTGCGGAGGATCGCGCGCTGGGTGTCGAGCGGGCGGTCGAATCCGAAGTTGTGCCAGAGGCCCAGCGAGAGGGCGGGGAGCATGACCCCGCTGCGTCCCGAGCGCCGGTAGCGCATGCTGTCGTAACGGTCGTCCGCGGCCTCGAAGCTCATGGCTCAACTCTAGGGGAATCGTCGGCGCCGCCCGGGGCGGGTCGGTCCGGGCCTCCGCCGCGCGAGGTGCGACCGCACGACTCGCCCTGCACAGGGGCAGGGGATCCGGCATCCATCACCACATCGCGATACGAGCTCCGGATGCCGGCCACCGGCGCCGCAGAATTCTTGAGCGCCGCCCGGGGTGGACGTTGCTGGCACGAGTGCTCACCCCGGTCGGTGCGTCCGTCGCCATCCGCGGCGGCGCGAATCCACGAGGGAGAACACACCATGACCGACACGATGACGCTCACGGGCGTCGTGGCAACCACACCGCGTCACATCGTCACGAGCGCAGGGCTCGCCATCACGAGCTTCCGGCTCGCGTCCACGCAACGCAGATTCGATCGCTCCTCGAACCGCTGGGTCGACGGCGACACCAACTGGTACACCGTCACGAGCTTCCGCCAGCTCGCCTTCAACGCGGCGACCTCGGTCGACAAGGGCGACAGGATCGTGGCGGTGGGCAAGCTGCGGATCCGCGACTGGCAGGCGCCCGAGCGCTCCGGCACCACCGTCGAGCTCGAGGCCGAGACGATCGGCCACGACCTGCTCTGGGGTACCACGAGCGTCACGCGCACGATCGCGTCGAGCCCGGTGGTCTCGGCGGCCTCGGCGGTGCAGGCACCGCGCTCGGATGAGGGCGAGCAGCCGCAGACGGAGGCCGACGAGCAGCGGGGCGGCCGGGAGCCGGGCGCACGCGACGACGGAGCACGAGGAGACGGAGACGGCCACGATGACGGAGGCCGGGAGCACGACGGAGATCGCGACCCGCGCTACCGGCAGGAGCTGGCCGACGGCGACGTTCCGGTACCGTTCTAGAGCAACTTCACAGCCCGATACGGCACCGTAGACTCGATTCGGCGTGCGCGCTTCGCGAGCGCTGGGAGGGATGCGGTGAATGTCGAGGCGTGCTGAGCAGTGGGTTGCCCAGATCGAGGACGGAACGCGGGGGAATCGTGAGGGCCGAAGCGGCTCGGCGCGAACCCGCGCGATGGCAACCGTCGTGGTGGCCGCGGCGCTCACCATCGGTCTCGCGGCCTGCACCCCGCCCGACACGACCCCGAGCCCGACCGAGACCCAGACCGACTCCGCTGCGCCGAGCGAGACGCCGGCACCGCAGCCCGTCTTCCTGCCCGACCTCGGTGCGACGGAGAACCTGCCGTTCTTCGACCTCGTGAACAACGGGGTCGTCGCCGCCGACGCGAACGCCAAGGGCCCCGCCTTCATCGACGCGCTCGCCGCCGCGGGGTTCACCAAAGCCGACATGGAGGTCACCTTCGACACGACCTCCGTCAATCTCGACGCCGACTCCGTGCAGTTCGCCGTGCGCTTCAAAGGGGAGTGCCTCGTGGGGCAGTACGGCCCGGCGAGCGGGGGGTACCACAGCATGGTCGCGCACATGCTCGCGACGAACACGTGCCTCGTGGGCCAGACCCGCCAAATAGACTGGTAAGCAATATGGCCGAATACATCTATTCCATGGTCCGCGCCCGCAAAGCGGTGGGCGACAAACTGATCCTCGACGACGTCACGATGGCGTTCCTCCCGGGCGCCAAGATCGGCGTCGTGGGTCCCAACGGCGCCGGAAAGTCCACGATCCTCAAGATCATGGCCGGGCTCGACACCCCGAGCAACGGCGAGGCGAAGCTCTCGCCTGGCTACAGCGTCGGCATCCTCATGCAGGAGCCCGAGCTCGACGAGACGAAGACCGTGCTCGAGAACGTCGAGGAGGGCGTCGGACCGATCAAGGCGAAGCTCGACCGCTTCAACGCGATCTCGGCCGAGCTCGCCGACCCCGACGCCGACTACGACACACTGCTCGCCGAGATGGGCACCCTCCAGGAGGAGATCGACGCCGCCGACGCGTGGGATCTCGACTCGCAGCTCGAGCAGGCGATGGACGCCCTGCGCACGCCGCCGGGCGACGCGACGGTCTCGACCCTCTCCGGTGGAGAGAAGCGCCGTGTCGCGCTCTGCAAGCTCCTGCTGCAGAAGCCCGATCTGCTGCTGCTCGACGAGCCCACCAACCACCTCGACGCCGAGAGCGTGCTCTGGCTCGAGCAGCACCTGGCCAAGTACCCCGGCGCCGTGCTGGCCGTGACACACGACCGGTACTTCCTCGACCACGTCGCGGAATGGATCGCCGAGGTCGACCGCGGCCACCTCTACCCCTACGAGGGCAACTACTCGACCTACCTCGAGAAGAAGCAGGAACGGCTTCAGGTCCAGGGCAAAAAAGACCAGAAGCTGGCCAAGCGCCTCGCGAGCGAGCTCGAGTGGGTCCGCTCCAACGCGAAGGGCCGCCAGGCCAAGTCGAAGGCCCGCCTCGCCCGCTACGAGGAGATGGCGACGGAGGCCGAGCGCACCCGCAAGCTCGACTTCGAGGAGATCGTGATCCCTGTGGGCCCCCGCCTCGGCTCGCAGGTGATCGATGCGAAGAACCTGCACAAGGGCTTCGGCGAGCGAGTCCTCATCGACGGCCTGAGCTTCACGCTTCCGCGCAATGGCATCGTCGGCGTGATCGGCCCGAACGGCGTGGGAAAGACGACGCTGTTCAAGACGATCGTGGGGCTCGAGCCGCTCGACTCCGGTGACCTCAAGATCGGCGAGACGGTCGACATCTCCTACGTCGACCAGTCGCGCGGCGGCATCGACCCCAACAAGAACCTCTGGGAGGTCGTCTCCGACGGCCAGGACTACATCCAGGTGGGCAAGACCGAGATCCCCTCGCGCGCCTACGTCTCCCAGTTCGGCTTCAAGGGCCCCGATCAGCAGAAGAAGGCCGGCGTGCTGTCGGGTGGTGAGCGCAACCGCCTCAACCTCGCGCTCACGCTCAAGCAGGGCGGCAACCTGCTGCTGCTCGACGAGCCGACCAACGACCTCGACGTCGAGACCCTCGGCAGCCTCGAGAACGCGCTCCTCGAGTTCCCCGGCTGCGCTGTGGTCATCACACACGACCGGTGGTTCCTCGACAGGATCGCGACCCACATCCTCGCGTATGAGGGCACCGACGAGAACCCGGCCAACTGGCACTGGTTCGAGGGCAACTTCGAGGCGTACGAGGAGAACAAGATCGAACGCCTCGGCCCGGATGCCGCCAAGCCCCACCGCTCGGCCTACCGGAAGCTCACGAGGGACTGAACCCGTGCGTCTGAACGTTCCGATCCAGCTGCGCTGGTCGGATTTCGATGCCTACGGGCACGTCAACAACGCCGAGATGCTGCGCCTCTTCGAAGAGGCGCGCATCCACGCGTTCTGGCTGACCGACGACCAGAACCCGAGCAGCGATCCGCTCGGCGGGCCGGTCACCACCCGGGTGCTCGACGGGCGGCCGGGAGCGGCGACGCTCACGCTCATCGCGCGCCAGGAGATCGAGTACCTCGCACCCGTGCCCTACATGCGGCAGCCGATCGACGTGCAGCTGTGGATCGGCCGGCTGGGCGGTGCGAGCCTCGAGGTCTGCTACGAGGTCTTCTCGCCGGCGGGAACCGCGAGCCCGGTGATGTACGCGCGCGCAGCCACGACGATCGTGCTCGTGGATGCCGCGACCGCACGGCCCCGCCGCATCAACGACGCCGAGCGCGCGGCCTGGGAGCCCTACCTCGAGGCACCGGTCGAGTTCTCCCAGCGGCGCTGAGCAGCGAGCGCTCCCGGGGTGCAGAGCGCTCCCGGAATGCAGAGCGCTCCCGGGATTACTCCCTGCGGCCGCCCAGGGGAACCCGAACCATGCCCTCCTGGGCGACGCTCGCGAGAAGCCTGCCCGAACGGTCGAAGATCCGCCCGAGCGCGAGACCGCGGCCGCCCGTGGCGCTCGGCGACTCCTGCACGTAGAGCATCCACTCGTCGACCCGGCCGAAACGGTGCCACCACATCGCGTGGTCGAGGCTCGCGGCCTTCAGATCCGGCGTCGACCAGGCGATACCGTGGCGGCGGAAGATCGACTCGAGGATCGAGTAGTCGCTCGCGTAGGCGAGGGCCGCCCTGTGCAGGTTCGGGTCGTCCGGCAGTTCGCCGATCGTCTTGATCCAGACGGCCTGATGAGCGACGTGCTCACCGTCGACCCGCAGGAAGATGGGCGAGGGCACGTGCCTCATGTCGAAGGGCCGCTCGGTCGCCCAGTACCGGGCGACGGGATGGTCGACGCCTTCGAGGGTCTCGAGCGGGCTCGGCAGCGACTCCGGGTCGGGCAGATCCGCGGGCATCTCGACCTGGTGCTCGAGCCCCTCGTCGACGTCTTGGAACGAGGCGATCATCGAGAGGATCGGCAGTCCGTTCTGGTAGGCCTGCGTGCGCCGCGTCGAGAACGAGCGGCCGTCGTGGATCCTGTCGACGCCGAAGGTGATCGGCTTCGTGACATCGCCCGGGCGCAGGAAGTAGGCGTGCATCGAGTGCACGATGCGATCGTCGGGCACCGTGCGCATCGCGGCCACGCAGGACTGCGCGAGCACCTGGCCGCCGAAGACGCGGCCCAGCGGCATCCACTGCGACGGCCCCGTGAAGATGTCCTCGCTCGTCTGCGCGCCGGTGTCGGTGAGGTCGAGTGCGGCCAGCAGATTGGCCAAGGGCTCGTTCATCGGATGCCTCCCACGTCGTCGCCCGCGTCATTGCGGTCGGGCGAAAGGTGATGTCGAGCGCCCGCATTAGGTAGTTTAGACACCAGATGAGTACCTCATTTTCTCTCGTGGATTCCCTCGCGCTCGGCGACCTGCAGGTGTACCTGTCGCGCGCCGGGCGCATCGAGGACGGCTCGGTGCGACTGATCGCCGGATCGGGTGTTCTCGCCGCCTACTCCGCCGTGCTCTACCCGCGCGGCCTCCTCGACTCGACGCCCACCGTTCTGGGCCTGCGCACCTTCGCGCTCGCGCAGAGCGCCGACTTCGACGCCGTGGTGCCGATGCGCTCGCTCTTCGACCGTCTCGCCCGGCTGGAGGCGTCGGTGCAGACCGTGTCGGCTCAGACGACCCCGGCCCCGGATGCCGCGACCCGGGATGCCGCGGCTGCCGGTTCCGGGCCCGTCGTCGTGCAGCTCCCGCACGAGGTCAGCACTGTGACGTGGGCGGGCATCTCGCCGCCGAAGGGCGGCTGGCACCCTGTGGGCGAGATCGCGTCATCCGTTCTCGACTCGGTCGCCCGCGAGAGCATCGACGAGGTCGCGGCCGCCGTTCCCACGGGAACGGGCGAGCAGCTCGTGCAGCGGGTGCGCGCCGAGGTGTGGGGTCGGCCGATCCCGGGCTTCGAGTACGTTCCGGCCGGCGCGGCCTTCTCGCACCTGAGCCTCGGCTTCCTCTCGCCCGACGAACCGGTCAAGCTCTACGAGACCGGCCCCTGGACCCGGCTCACCACCGTGAGAGGCCACACCCTCGTGCGCCGCAAGGCCTGGACGCTCCGTCCCTAGCGGCCCGCGTTCGTCGAGATGACGCGAACCGGTGCTCCCGGCGCCGAAAAGCGCCTGCGGGGACCGGCTCCCGTCAGCTCGGCGACACCGCTCAGCCGCGAGCGACCGCCCGGCCGGCCTGACGGCCGGAGAAGAGGCATCCGCCCAGGAAGGTGCCCTCGAGCGATCGGTAGCCGTGCATGCCGCCGCCGCCGAAGCCCGAGGCCTCGCCTGCCGCGAAGAGCCCCGGGATCGGACGGCCGTCGGCGCCGAGAGCGCGCCCGTCGAGGTCGGTCTCGATGCCGCCGAGCGACTTGCGGGTGAGGATGTGCAGCTTGACGGCGATGAGCGGCCCGGCCTTCGGGTCGAGCAGCTTGTGCGGGCTCGCCACCCGGATGAGCTTGTCGCCGCGGTAGTGCCGCGCCCCCCGGATCGCGGTGACCTGGGCGTCTTTCGTGAAGTCGTTGTCGAACTCGCGGTCGCGCGCGAGCACCTCGAGCTCGACCCTCGCATCGTCGAGGACACCGGGCTCGGAGAGCCTCTGCATGCCCTCGACGAGCTCGGCGAGGGTGTCGGCGACCACGAAGTCGACGCCGTTGCGTTTGAAGGCCTCGATCGGCCCGGGCGCTCCCGGGCCGACGCGCTGGGCGAGCAGCCGAAGGTCTTTGCCGGTCAGGTCGGGGTTCTGCTCGCTGCCCGAGAGCGCGAACTCCTTCTCGATGATCTTCTGGGTGAGCACGAACCAGCTGTGGTCGTGGCCCGTGCCGAGGATGTGCTCGAGGGTGCCGAGGGTGTCGAAGCCGGGGAACAGGGGAGCGGGCAGGCGCCTGCCGGTCGCATCGAGCCACAGCGACGACGGCCCGGGCAGGATGCGGATGCCGTGCGCCTTCCAGACCGGATCCCAGTTGGTGATGCCCTCGGTGTAGTGCCACATCCTGTCGCCGTTGATGACCCGCGCCCCGGCCGCGCCGGCGACCGCCAGCATGCGCCCGTCGACGTGCTCGGGCACTCCGGAGAGCAGCTCGTGCGGCGCCGGGCCGAGACGCTCGGGCCACATCTCGCGCACGAGCTCGTGGTTGCCGCCGATGCCTCCGCTCGTGACGATCACCGCGGGCGCCCGCAGCTCGAAGTCGCCGACGACCTCCCGCGAGCTCGCCTCGCCTCGGGCGGCCGGGCTTGCCTCGAGGATGTCGCCCCGGACGCCCGTGACGGCCCCGCCGTCGACGAGCAGCTCCGTGACCCGGTGGCGGTGCAGAACCGTCGCGAGACCGGCTCGTACGCCCTCCTCGAGCCGCTGCAGGAAGGGTGCGAGCACCCCGGGACCCGTGCCCCAGGTGATGTGGAAGCGGGGAACCGAGTTGCCGTGGGCGGTCGCCGTGTAGCCGCCGCGCTCCGCCCAGCCGACGACGGGGAAGAACCGCACGCCCTTCTCGTGCAGCCATGCGCGTTTCTCGCCGGCCGCGAAATGCAGGTACGCCTCCGCCCAGCGGCGGGGCCAGGCATCCTCGTCGCGGTCGAAGCCGGCGCTCGCGAACCAGTCCTGCTGTGCGAGCTCGACGGAGTCCGTGACGCCCATGCGGCGCTGCTCGGGGGAGTCGATGAGGAAGAGGCCGCCGAACGACCACCAGGCCTGGCCGCCCAGGGACGCCGCGGGCTCCTGCTCCACGATCGTCACACGCCGCCCGGCGTCGATGAGCTCGCACGCGGCCACGAGGCCGGCGAGGCCTGCGCCGACGACGAGGGCGTCGGGGGAGGGAAGCGCCATGGTGACTCCTTCGTCTGAACCGGCACGTCGAGTGGTGACACCACCCTAACGAACCGTCAGTCGCGGGTCACTCGTCGAAGGTGTTGACCATCGCGTGGGCCGCGCGCTCGAGATAGCTCCAGAGCGTCTCCTCCTGCAGAGGGGGCAGCTCGAGCGAGTCGACGGCCCGCCGCATGTGGGCGAGCCATCGGTCGCGCGCCTCGGGGTTGACCCGGAACGGCATGTGGCGCATCCGCAGACGCGGGTGGCCGCGCTGCTCGCTGTAGGTGCCGGGGCCGCCCCAGTACTGCTCGAGGAACATCGTGAGCCGCTCGGCGGCGGGGCCGAGGTCTTCCTCCGGGTACATCTCGACGAGCACCGGGTCGTGTGCGACGCCCCGGTAGAACTCGGCGACGAGTCTCTCGAAGGTCGCCCGCCCGCCCACCTGCTCGTAGAAGGTGTCGCCCACGGCCGGGCCGTTGAGCCCCGAGCGCAGGTGCAGCCCGCTCGCGACGCCGCCCGCGGGCTGGGGCTCGTTCCCGGCGGGTGGTTGGCTCCCGGTGCGGGGTTCGTCGTCCGGTGTTCTCGCGTCTGTCATCACTCGGCCTCCGGTTTTCTGGGCGTGCGGGGCGCCCGGCGGGGTGCCTTGTTCTCGACGACCGAGACGGGCTTGGTGCGCGGCGGCTTCGAGCCGCGCACGCTCGCCGCGCCCTCGTATCCGCTCAGCACGATGCTGTTGAGGGCCGGCAGCTGCACGCCCATGTCGTCGAGGGACTTCTTGATGCGCATCCGCAGCTCTCGTGCGACCTCGTCTTTGGCGGTCGTGCGGGTCTTGATGA
The DNA here is from genome assembly GCF_002797855.1 of Compostimonas suwonensis. GTDB lineage: Bacteria > Actinomycetota > Actinomycetes > Actinomycetales > Microbacteriaceae > Compostimonas > Compostimonas suwonensis. Next base: position 431,390 of record NZ_PGFB01000002.1, on the reverse strand, counting down.
CGAGACGGATGACGAGGGCCTCGGCCGAGATCGACTCGAGCCCCCAGATCTCGGGCTTCTCGAGCACCGTCGAGCGCCACTTGGGAGAGCTTGCGAGCTCGCCCGCCGTCTTGAGCAGCTTCGCCTCGACCTCTTCGACGTCGGTCTCGTAGGGCACCGCGAGATCGATGATGACCCGGGCCCAGCCCTGCGACATGTTGCCGACCCGCAGGATCTCGCCGTTGCGCACGAACCAGAGCGTGCCGTTGACGTCGCGCACCTGGGTGATGCGGATCCCGACCGCCTCGACGACGCCCGTCGCGGGCCCGACGTCGACGACGTCGCCGACCCCGAGCTGGTCTTCGATCACCATAAAGAGTCCGTTGAGCACGTCTTTCACGATGTTCTGCGCGCCGAAGGCGAGCCCGGCCGCGATGACGCCGGCCGAGGCCACGAGCGCCGTGATCGAGACGCCGAGGGTGTCGAGCACCATGATGAGGGCGATCACGATGATCGTCCAGGTGATGACGTTGTTGAGCACGCTGCCGATCGTGCGTGTGCGCTGCACGACGCGAACGGCAGCGAGCGGGGAGGCCTGCAACGACTGGGTGTCGTCGACCCGCTGCGTCTTCTTGATGCCGGTGACGATCTGCGTGACCACGCGTTTGACGACGAAGTGCAGGATCCACCGGATGATCGCGGCGCCGACGAGGATGCCGAGGATCGCCAGGAGGTCGCCGCCGCGGTCGGCGAAGAACTGGCCGACCGAGGCCCAGAAGCTGTTCCAATCCATAGACCGGCCAGTTTATCCGTGCGTGCTGGGAGAGCCGTGCTCTTGCCCGGCTATCTCGATATAGCTAGATTTAGAGCATGCAGCCTCTCAGCCGGATCACGCCCGCGACCGTCGACGTCCTGCGCTGCCTGCTCGACGGGGGCGACGCCGACGGTGCGGTCTGGGGCCTGCAGATCGTCAAGGCCTCCTCGCGTCCGCCCGGCAGCGTCTACCCGATCCTCGAGAGGCTCGAGCGCTCGGGATGGGTGCACTCGGCCTGGGAGCGCGACGAGGGGCGCCCGGGGCCACGGCGCCGTCTCTACGAGCTGACAGGGCAGGGGGTGGAGGCAGCGCGCGAGGTCGTCTCTGCCTTCGACGCGCGGCGGGCGGCATCCGTCGTGCGGGGAACCGGGGTGACGGCATGAGCGGGCTGCCGGAGCGGGTCGTGGGCCTCGCCGCCCGCATCCTCCCGCCTTCCGTGCGCGAGCGGTATCGCGAGGAATGGCTCGCGGATGTCGCGGCAGCGCCCCAGCTCGGCGTGCGGCCCGGTGGCGTGGCCCTCGGCGCCCTGCTCTTCAGCGTGACGCTCGACCGCGACGCCCCGGAGATCAGCGGTGTTCCCCTGTCGGTGACGGTTCGGCGCCAGGCCCGCTGGGGGCTCGCCTTCGTCGCCGCGAGCGCCGTGCTCGCCATCGGCGGCTTCTTCGTGGGGGGTTACGACGCCGCCAGCAGGCCCACCTGGCCGCCCCTGTCGGTGTTCCTGGGCTTCGCGGGAGCCGCCGTGCCGTTCCTCGCGGCCGTGCTCGTGGTCGTGGGACTCGCCCAGTTCTGGAGGGCCGCGTGGAAGACCTCCCCGCTCACGAAGCTCACGGCGGCACTCGCCACCGCGGGCCTCGGCCTCGCCGTGCTGACGCCCGTCCTGCGCGAGACCTTCGGCCTCGTCGCGCTCGCGTCGCTGGCGCTGCTCCTGGCCGCCGGTGTGTTCGGCCTGATCGTGTGGACCGGGTCGCTCGCCGCGGCACCCGATCCGGGCGGTGCGCCACGCGCCGTCGCACACGACGAGCCGGCGGGCTCACGGCCTCTGCGCAGGCTCGTCCTGTGGCTCTCGAGTCTTGTGCTGTTCGGCCTCGTGGCCGTCGGAGGGCTCGACCTGATCGTCTGGGCACCGCTCGCGAGGGCGCCGGGATACGAGCTCGCCGACATCTACGCCGCGCTGAGCCCCGCCGACCGCATCGGTGGGCTCGCGGCGGCCTGGACCTGGGTCGGCTTCTGGTCGGCGGTCGTGCTCGTCTTCCTCGTGCTCGGGCTGGTGGGGATCGCCCGTGGTCGTTTTCCCGGCATCCGCTCGCTCTGCGCGGTGGCCCTGTTCCTGGCCGGCATGCTGGTCTTCTTCCAGTTCTGGGCGGGCTTCTCGTTGGGCATGAGCATCTCGGACAGACTCCCGCCCTACGAGGGAGGGGCCTCGCCGGTCGGCTACCTCTTCGCGCTCGTGGGCCAGCTGTCGCTCGCGAGCGCGTGCATCGTCACGGTGACCCCGTGGCGGCCCGCGCGGCAGCTCGCGACCACCTGAGCCGGGCTACCGGTCAGCCCCGTGGCGCGGTCGCCGGCGGACGGATCGCAGCGGGGCCCCGCCGAAGCGTCACGACGATGTCGATGACGACGAACACCGCGACGAGCGCGAGGCACAGCTTGGTGGTGCTGTCCGCGGCCTCCGTGGTGAAGATCGGGCCGGCGGCGATCCACCAGATCAGCAGCGCGAGCCAGCCGAGGTCGGCGAGCAGGGAGAGGCCGCGGGTGCGCCGGCTCCAGCGCCCGGCGATCAGCGCTGCCGTGAGAAGCGCGAAGCTGGCTGCCCACAGCAGAAGCACCCACGGTGCGCGCCAGGTCAGGAACCCGGGGTCGAAGGCGAAGGCGTCGAGCACCGGCTGCGGCAGGCCGGGCGCCCATGCGGCGAGCCACGGCAGTGCGATGAGCAGTGTCGCACCCGCCAGGCCGAAGGCGAGCGCGAGCACGATCCCGGTGCGACTGACGAGGTCGCGGTCGGTCACGCGCGGCGGCGTCCACGGCTTCGACTCACGACGTCGACGGCCGATCAGAGCGGCGATGAGGGTGAAGACGATCAGGATGCCGGGCCACCAGAACGAGCCGAGCCCCCAGCTCAGCCACCAGATGGTGAGCCGCCCCCACCATTCGGCCGCTCCGTACGCCCAGTCGTCGACTCGCGCCGGCTCGAGGAATGCGACGGGCAGGGTGATCGCCCATTGCAGAACGACGCCGCCCAGCGCGAGCCAGGCGAATTGCGGGGCGTCCGCCGGCCGGATGATCGTGAAGCCCGCCGGCCGGTAGCGGTCGGCGACATCCTGCGGGCGGCCGAAGGCGGTGAGCAGCTCCATGGTCATGGGAGCATCGGCGGGTCGCCCCGCGTCGGCCGCCCGGCCGGCGAGCTCCTCGTTCAACAGGGAGCGCAGCTCGAAACCCACGTCGTTGCGCTGCGCGCGCGGCAGGTGACGGATGACGTCGCCCACGTAACTCTCGATAACGGCTTGTGGTTGCATCTCAGCTCTTCCCGTCCAGTAGGCGATCCATGACCATCGTCAGCGAGCTCCAGGCCGTCGTGAGGTCTCGATAGACCTCGGCGCCCTGTGCGCTGAGCTGGTAGTAGCGCCGCGGGGGGCCGTCCTCGATCCGCCACTCGGAGGCGAGCAGCCCCTGGTTCTCGAGGCGACGCAACAGCGGGTAGAGGGTGCCCTCCTCGATGGGCATGCCGCTCTCGCCGAGCGCCTGGCGCAGCGAGTAGCCGTACTGCTGCGTCCGCAGCTGCGAGAGCACGGCGAGCACGAGCACTCCCTTGCGCAGATCCTGCTCGGCCTTCCGCCCCTGTTCGCTGCCTTGCCCTACCATGCCTCCTACACTACATAGCCACACACAGTAAGGCAATAAAAAAACGCGAGTAGACGCAAATCGGGGGTCAGAGGCCCGGAGGACCCCCGATTTGCGTCTACTCGCGGGAGGGTTAGGCGGCGTCTCGGGCCTGGGCGGCGAGGGCCCGCTCGATTCCGGCGAGGTTCTCGGTGACGAGACGGCGCAGGGCCGGGATGCCGGGGTTGGCGTCGAGCCAGGCCTGCGTCGCCGCACGCAGCTCCTCGTTCGCGAGCGGTGCGGGGTACATGCCCACCACGAGGTACTCGGCGATCTTGTAGCTGCGGGACTCCCAGACGGTCGTGAGCGCGTCGAAGTAGCGCTCGACGAAGGGCTCGAGCACGGCGACATCCTGCGCTCGCTGGAAGCCGAGGCCGGTCACGCGCACGATCGTGTTCGGCAGCGAGTCGTCGTCGAAGACGGATGCCCAGGCGGCCTCCTTGCCCGCAGCGGTCGGCATCGAGGCCGCGGCCTGTGCGGCGGCCTGCTGACCGGTCGCCGTCGAGTCGTCGGCGAGGGAGGCGTCGATCTCGGCCTGCCCCGCCCGCCCGCCCGCGACGAGGGCGATGAGCAGCTCCCAGGAGAGGTCGGTGTCGATGTCGAGCCCGTCGAGCGTGCGCGAGCCGTCGCGCAGGGCGGCGAGCACGTCGAAGTGCGCGTCGGTGCTCGCGATCGCCGCGAAGAACTTCACGAACTGGAACTGCGCGTCGGAGCCGGCCTCGGCGTCCGCTGCGAGCGCCCAGAGCGCGTCGCCGACCTCCTCGATCGTCTGCGCGCGGTGCTCGGGCGCGACGTAGCTGCTCGCCGTGAGCACGAGCTGGTTGAGCGTCGTGCGGATGGTCGTCGACTCGGTCTCGGGCGCGATGTTGCCGAGCACGAGGCGCACGTAGTCGCGCGGGCGCGTCTCGGCGTCGCGCGTCGCATCCCACACCGAGCCCCAGACGAGGGAGCGGGCGAGCGGGCTCTCGATGCTCGCGAGGTGATCGATCGCGATCGCGAGGGAGGCCTCGTCGAGGCGCACCTTCGCGTAGGCGAGGTCGTCGTCGTTGAGCAGCACGAGGTCGGGCCGGGCGAGGCCGACGAGCTCGGCGACATCCGTTCGCTCGCCGTCGACGTCGAGCTCGATGCGGTGCTCGCGCACGAGCGCCCCGTCGACCAGGTTGTAGAAGCCGATCGCGAGACGGTGCGGGCGGATGGTGGGGTAGTCGGGCGCGGCGGACTGCAGCACGGCGAAGGAGGTGATCGTGCCGTCAGCATCGGTCTCGATGGCGGGGCGCAGGGTGTTGACGCCAGCGGTCTCGAGCCAGAGCTTCGACCACTCGGAGAGGTCGCGGCCGCTCGTGATCTCGAGCTCGGCGAGCAGGTCGCGCAGCTCGGTGTTGCCGTACTCGTGCTTGCGGAAGTAGGCCGCGACGCCCGCGAAGAAGGCGTCGATGCCCACCCAGGCGACGAGCTGCTTGAGCACCGAGCCGCCCTTGGCATAGGTGATGCCGTCGAAGTTGACCTGCACGTCTTCGATGTCGTTGATCGTCGCGACGACCGGGTGGGTCGAGGGCAGCTGGTCTGCGCGGTAGGCCCAGCTCTTCTCCATGGCCGCGAACGTCGTCCAGGCCTCGTGCCACTCGGTGGCCTCGGCCGTCGCGATCGTCGAGGCCCACTCGGCGAACGACTCGTTGAGCCACAGGTCGTTCCACCACTTCATGGTCACGAGATCGCCGAACCACATGTGGGCGAGCTCGTGCAGGATCGTGACGACCCGGCGCTCCTTGATGGCGTCGGTGACCTTCGAGCGGAAGACGTAGGTCTCGGTGAAGGTCACGGCGCCCGCGTTCTCCATGGCACCCGCGTTGAACTCGGGGACGAAGAGCTGGTCGTACTTCGCGAAGGGGTAGGGGTAGTCGAACTTCTCCTCGTAGTACGCGAAGCCCTGCCGCGTCTTCTCGAAGACGTAGTCGGCGTCGAGGTACTGGGCGAGCGAGGCGCGCGAGAAGACGCCGAGCGGGATGACGCGACCGTTCGAGCTCGTGAGCTCGCTGCGCTCCACGACGTACGGGCCCGCGATGAGGGCCGTGATGTAGCTCGAGATGACGGGGGTGGGCGCGAAGGACCAGGTCGCGGCATCCTCACCGCTCGCCGAGGCCGCCGGAACCGGCTCGGGGGTGGGGGAGTTGCTCACGAGCTGCCAGCGCGCCGGCGCGGTGACCGTGAACTGGAAGGTCGCCTTGAGATCGGGCTGCTCGAAGACCGCGAACATCCGCCGGGAGTCGGGCACCTCGAACTGGCTGTACAGGTAGACCTCGCCGTCGACGGGGTCGACGAAGCGGTGCAGGCCCTCGCCCGTGTTCGTGTAGAGCGCGTCGGCGACGATCGTCAGCACGTTCTCGTCGGCGAGCCCGTCGAGCTGGATGCGCACGCCGTCGCTCACGACGGCCGGGTCGAGCTCGCGGCCGTTGAGGGTCACCGAGTGCACGGTCTTCGTGATGGCGTCGATGAAGGTCGAGGCGCCGTCGCTCGCGGAGAAGCGCACGGTCGTCTCGCTCGTGAACGTCTCCGCCCCGGTCGTGAGGTCGAGGCGCACCTCATAGCTCTGCACGGCGACGAGCGCCGCGCGCTCCTGGGCTTCGATTCTGGTGAGGTTCTCTCCGGGCACGGTGGCACTCCTTCGGCGCATGTCTGTGGATGCGGTGGCGACTCGTGGTCGCCGCAAACCACCCTAGTCGCGGAATTTCTCGACCGGCAGCCGTGGTTGGCTTGTGACATGACTGCTTCCGAGAAGACCCGCGTCGATTTCTGGTTCGATCCCTCCTGCCCCTGGGCCTGGATGACCTCCCGCTGGGTCGACGAGGTGACCGAGCACCGCGACCTCGACGTGCACTGGCACGTCATGAGCCTCGCCGTGCTCAACGAGGACAAGGACGTGTCGGAGGAGTACAAGGCCTTCTTCCCGCGCGCTCTTATGTACACGCGCCTCGTCGCCGCGGTGCGGGAGCTGCACGGCGACGAGGTCGTCAAGCCGCTCTACGACGCGCTCGGCACGCGCATCCACCCCGGCGGCAGCAAGGATCCGGGCGAGGTCATCCCCGCGGCGCTCGCCGAGGTGGGGCTTCCCGCCGAGCTGGCCGCCTACGCCGACTCGGACGAGTACGACACGCAGATGCGTGCGAGCCACTTCGACGGCATCGAGCGGGTGGGCCAGGATGTCGGGACCCCCGTCATCGCGGTGAACGGCACGGCCTTCTTCGGCCCCGTCATCTCCCCGGCCCCGACGGGCGAGATCGCGCTCACCCTCTGGGACGGCGTCGTCGCAGCCGCCTCGTACGACGGCTTCTTCGAGCTCAAGCGCAGCCGGACGCGCGGGCCCGTCTTCGCGTAGGGCTGCATCGTCTGAGCACGAAGCGGCTCGGCTCGGGGTCGGTGCGGGCCAGTAGGCTGAAGCGGTCGCTACCGAACGCCCAAGATTGAGACATCCATGCGTATTCACATCGCCACCGACCACGCCGGCCTCGACTTCAGCCGTCACCTCATCGAGCACCTCTCGGCGGCCGGGCACGAGGTCGTCGACCACGGTCCGCAGAGCTACGACCCCATCGACGACTATCCGGCCTTCTGCATCAACGCCGCGCACGCCGTGGCCGTCGACCAGCAGGCCGGTGTCGAGGCGCTCGGCATCGTCTTCGGCGGCTCGGGCAACGGCGAGCAGATCGCGGCCAACAAGGTGCGCGGGGTGCGTGCTGCGCTCGTGTGGAACCTGAGCACCGCCCAGCTCGCCCGGCAGCACAACGACGCGAACGTCATCTCGATCGGCGCCCGGCAGCACACGGTCGACGAGGCGACGTCGTTCATCGACGCCTTCATCGCCGAGCCCTTCTCGCTCGAGGAGCGCCACGTGCGGCGCATCGCCCAGCTCGCCGAGTACGAGGCGACCGGCGACATCGTCGGCAAGAACGTCGACCAGTAAGAGCTACCAGAGCCCGCGACGGAGCGCACACAACGAGGAGCAGCAATGCCTGAAGGTCATTCCGTACACAGGATCGCCCGGCAGTTCGCGCGCAACTTCGTGGGCTCGCGCGTCGCGGTCTCGTCGCCACAGGGCCGTTTCGCCTCGGGTGCGTCCGAGCTCGACGGGCACACGATGACCGACGCCCGTGCGGTCGGCAAGCAGATGTTCCTCGAGTTCGACAACGGGCTGTGGCTGCGCATCCACCTCGGCATCTACGGCGCGTGGGATTTCGCGGGCGACATCACGGCCGACGCGACCGTGCGCTCGGCGAACGGGCGGATGGGCCAGACCAACCAGGCCGGCACGGTGCTCGACTCGGCGGGGGAGGACTCGCTCAGCAGCATGGGCGCGCCCCGGCGCACGCGGTTGCGGATGGCCGAGCAGGAGAAGCTCGAAGAGCCGATCACCGAGTTTCCGCCCGAGCCGATCGGGCAGGTGCGGGTGCGGCTGCTGACCGATCGCGCCGTCGCCGACCTGCGCGGGCCGACCGCGTGCGAGGTGCTGCGCCCCGAGCAGGTCGACGCCGTGATCGCGAAGCTCGGCCCCGACCCCCAGCTCGACTCGAGCGAGGCCGCCGAGGAGCGTTTCGTCGCCGCGGTCGCGAAGAAGCCGACGGCGATCGGGCTGCTGCTCATGGACCAGTCGGTCGTGAGCGGCATCGGCAACGTCTACCGGGCAGAGCTGCTCTTCCGCGCGCGGCTCAACCCGCACACCCCCGGCAAGTCGGTGCCCACGGATGTCGCGCGCGCCCTCTGGCGCGACTGGGCCCACCTGCTCGACGTGGGCGTGCGCACCGGCCAGATGCTCACGATGGACGACCTCGACGACGAGGCCTACGCGCTCGCTCTCGCCAACCGGGCCGACCGGCACTGGGTCTACAAACGCGAGGGCCTGCCCTGCCGGGTGTGCGGAACGAACATCGTGCTCGAGGAGATGGGCAGCCGCAAGCTCTACTGGTGCCCGAAGGATCAGGCATGACACCGGTCGTAACACGAGGCATGGGAGACCGCGCATGAGACAGAACCCGAGCTTCACCCTCGTCGACCCGCAGGAGATCAAGCGGCTCATCCGCGAGAATCCGTGGGCCATCCTCGTGAGCCACACCTCCGGCGGCGAGCTCGTCGCCTCGCACTATCCGATCGTGCTCGACGAGACCCGCGACGAGATCACCGTTCTGAGCCACGTCGGGCGCCCCGACGAGCAGCTGCACGAGCTCGGGCGGCACGAGGTGCTGCTCATCGTCCAGGGCCCCCACGGCTACATCTCGCCCGGCTGGTACGACGCGAAGCCGGCCGTGCCCACCTGGAACTACATCGTCGCCCACCTGCACGGAACCCCTGAGATCCTGAGCGACGAGGAGAACTTCGCCGTGCTCGGCGCCCTCGTCGATCACTTCGAAGACCGGATGCCGGAGCCGAGGCGAATGGAGGGCACCCTCGAGAACGCCGAGTACGCCCAGCGCATCAGCAGCGGGACGGTCGGCTTCCGTCTCACCGCGACGCGTGTCACCGCGAAGTCGAAGCTGAGCCAGAACCGACCCGAGGCGACCGTCGACCGCATCATCGACGAGCTCGAGAACGGCGACGAGTACCGCCAGCCCGAGCTCGCCCAGGAGATGCGTCGTGTCCACGAGAGGCTGCGCCGCCTGCGCGCCGAGAACGACCGCTCGGCGGACGGCGGAGCCGCAGACGCCGTCGCCCCTCCCGAGACGCAACGGTGAGCTCTCCCGGCATCGTGCTCGCGAACGCGCGGGTGCACGGGGTCGACGGAGCCGTCGACGTCGTGGTGCGCGACGGCCGGATCGCGGCGATCGGCGCGGGCGCGGGCGATGCGGGTGCGGGAGCTGTGCAGGAACGGGTCGATCTCGGCGGGCGGCACGTCATCCCGGGGCTGTGGGACAACCACGTGCACATGAACCAGTGGGCGCTCAGCTCGCAGCGGCTCGAGCTGGGCGCCGCGGCATCCGCTCTCGAGGTCGCTCAGGCGGTCGCCGAGCGCCTGCGCGACGAGCCCGGTGCTCGGGGCACCTTCGTGGGCTACGGCTTCCGCGATGGTCTCTGGCCCGATGCGCCGAGCCGGCAGCTGCTCGACGCGGTCGCGCCCGATCGGCCGGTCGTGCTCGTGAGCGGCGACCTGCACTCCTGCTGGCTCAACAGCAGCGCGCTCGCCCTGTACGGCCACGGAGACAGCGAGTCGGGCCTGCTGCGCGAGGAAGCCTGCTTCGCCGTCGTGCGCAGCATCGACACGGTCGACGACGAGACGATGGATGCCTGGGTCTCCGCTGCGGCGCACCGTGCCGCCGCTCGGGGGGTCGTCGGCGTCGTCGACCTCGAGATGACCTGGAACCTCGATGTCTGGCATCGGCGGATGTCGCGGGGTTTCGACGCCCTGCGCGTCGAGTTCGGGGTCTACCCGCAGCATCTGCAGCGCGCGATCGACCTCGGCCTGCGCAGCGGCGAGGTGCTCGGCGGCACGGGCGGCCTGCTCACGGTGGGGCCGTTCAAGGTCATCACCGACGGCTCCCTCAACACGCGCACCGCCTATTGCTTCGACCCGTATCCGGGATTCGATGGCGAGGGCGAGGGCGTCCGCGGCCTGCTGACCGTGCCGCCCGACGAGCTCGTGTCCCTGATGCGCGCCGCCTGGCACGCGGGGCTCACTCCCGCGGTGCACGCGATCGGCGACCACGCTAACAGGCTGGCCCTCGACGCGTTCGAGAAGATCGGATGCCGCGGCTCCATCGAGCACGCGCAACTGCTCGGCCTCAGCGACCTCGCGCGCTTCGCCGAGCTCGGCGTGGTCGCGAGCGTGCAGCCGGAGCACGCCATGGACGACCGCGACGTCGCCGAGGTCTACTGGGCCGGCCGCACCGATCGAGCGTTCGCGCTCCGCGGTCTCGTGGAGGCCGGGGCGACGATCGCGCTCGGCTCCGACGCGCCCGTCGCGCCGCTGGACCCCTGGACGACGATGGCCGCCGCCGTCGAGCGCGACCGGGGCGGTCGGGCACCCTGGCACCCGGAACAGGCCATCGACGCCCGCACCGCTCTCGCGGCATCCGCTCGGGGCCGGTCGACGATCGCCGTGGGCGAGGTCGCCGACCTCGCGGTGACCGACCGAGATCCGCTCGCAGTGAATCCGTCGAGTCTGCGTGAGACCGAGATCGCGGCAACGATGCTCGAAGGTCGCTTCACCTACTCGGCGCTCTGAGGCCGCAGCTCCATGCGCTCAGCCGCGGATGCTCTATCGGCAGTCTGCGCGGAGGCGCGAAGACAGCAAATAAGACCATATCCGAAATCAGGCACGTATAATAGACCATCTTCTGGGGTCCTATCCTAAAAAGTATCAGGGTGTTAGCCTGAACTTCTTCGAGAGCATCAATGATGACTGCTCATCGTGAGGGGGTACCATGCCGTATCTGTTGGGGATCGATGTCGGCACCACGTTCACCGCGGCAGCGACGCTGCGGATGGACGAGGAAGCCAGTACTGAGAGCCCGATCGCGCTGCCGCTCGGCCAGCGTCGGGACGCCGTGCCTTCAGTGCTCTTCTACGACGACGACCTCCAGCTTGTGGTCGGCGAGGCGGCGGAGCGACGGGCTCTCGTCTGCGCAGACCGCGTTGTCAGGGAGTTCAAGCGCAGAGTCGGGGACGGGGTGCCGATTCTCGTGGGGGAGAGCGGCATCGCGGCGGAGGACGCCTTCGCCGCACTCGTGGTCTGGGTGGTCGCCCGGGCCACCGAGCGTGAGGGCGCTCCCCCCTTCGCGATCACGCTCTCGCATCCGGCCGGGTGGGGACAGTACAAACGTCAGCTCGTGCGTGAGAGTCTCGCGCGGGCCGGACTGCCCGACATCGGCCTGATCACCGAGCCGGAGGCGGCGGCGGTGCACTATGCGATGCAGGGTCAGCTTGTGCCCGGCTCCACTATCGCTGTCTACGACCTGGGCGGCGGCACCTTCGACGTCGCGATCCTGCGCAGGACGGAAGACGGCGGCTTCGAGCCGATCGGGCGACCGGAGGGCATCGAGCATCTGGGAGGAATCGACTTCGACGATCTCGTCTTCCGCCATACCATAGCGAGTCTCGGCGACTCCTTCGCTTCCATCGACCTCGCCGATCCAGGCACCCTCATGGCCGTGTCGCGAATGCGTCGCGAATGCGTCGAGGCCAAAGAGGCATTGTCGTTCGACTCTGAGACGGCGATCCCGGTTCTGCTGCCTGAGCTGCAGACCGAAGTCCGTCTCGTGCGGTCCGAGCTGGAGAGGATGATCGCCCCCGCGGTGCAGGAGACGATCGCCGTGCTCCGGCATGCGATCCAACGAGGAGGGCTCGAACCGGACGATCTCACGGCGATCCTGCTCACGGGCGGGTCCTCACGCGTTCCGCTCGTCACCCAGCTCCTCTCCGAGCAACTGGGGTGCGCCATCGCAATCGACACCGACCCGAAGGCGACGATCGCCCTCGGTGCGGCCATCGCGACAGCGGCCTCCGCGCAGGAGGCACTTGCGAGCATGGAGGCCGCTGCCGCGATCACCGCGGAGCCGGGCGAGGCGGCCGAAGGTCTGGTCGAGCGTCGACCCCGGGGGCGCATCCCTGCGGTGTTCGCGGCGGCGCCGGCCGATGCGGCGGTGCTTCTGCATTCTCGGGTCGGGCTGCGCGCTGGCGTCGTCGCGGTTGCAGTCGGAGCGATCATGTATGTCGTCGGTGCCGCATCGCCCGTTGTCCTTCACGACATCGCCGCGCAGGGTTCCGTGCAGGAGAAAAGCGGAGAGGGCGTGTCGTCGGGTGCGGAAGAAGTGGTGCGCGACTCGAGCACCGTGAACGAACCGCCCGCGCCGCCGCTCGCACCAGACGGTGCTGCGCCGCCAGAGATGCCTTGGAGGGTTCCCGCCTCCCCCTCGCCGTCGAACAACGCACCCGCGCCTGCTGTCGAGCTGCAGAGACCATCGGGATCGTCTGAGGGGCCGATTCGCGGAGCGTCTCCTGCGCCGGTCGCCCCCGCTGCTCCTCAGGCGGGCTCGCTGTCTGAGGATCCTCCCGCCCCTGTCGACACCCAGCAGGCAGCCCCTGTGCCTGAGAGCCCGGCTCCCGAGGAACCTGCTCCCGTTGATCCTGTTCCAGAGGATCCGGCTCCCGTTGATCCTGTTCCGGACGATCCGGCTCCCGTTGATCCTGTTCCGGACGATCCGGCTCCGATGGACCCGGCACCTGTCGAGTCTGAGCCTTCCGATCCAGCGCCCGTCGTCCAGAGCACACTGGAGGCGCCAGCCGAGTCGAGCTCCGACACGTCGATGCCCGACGAACAGCAGGCGGCGACGGAGGAATGAGCCGCGGTGCGCTTTCGACCGGCGAACGAGGACTCCCAGCGCGCCTGGCGGACTGCGGCTGAGCCTCTGCCCGATCCCGTCGGGCGGCAACGCCCTCCGTCCAGCGATGCTTCGTCCGGTGTGGCACCAACGGTCGACGGGCGATCTGATCAGGATCAGGCGGATTCCGTCGACGACGAGCATCTGACCAGGACGATCACCGCCCTCGAGCCTCGGCTCCGCGAGTTCATCCTCGTGCTCGCCGTCGGCGGCGACGTGGAGCTGTGGAGACCTGACGGCGACATCGAGGTCGACGACGGCATTCTCGGGGAGGCGCAGGCGGCGGGACTCGTCACCGAGGACGGCACGCTGATCGAGTCCGTGCGCAACACGATCCTGACGACCGTTGCCGGGCATCGTGTCCGGGCGATACAACGCAAGATCGTCGACGCGCTCGTTGTGGACGGCCGTTTGCTCAGCGATCGCGCTCGGTCACTCGCGCGCGGAGGACTGGTCGATCTGCGGATCGCCCGGGTGCTCGAGCGCGAAGGAGACCGGCTGCTTCTGGTCGCTCCGGACCACGCAGCCGAGCTCTATGAGGAGGCTATCGGAGCAGGGGCTGATTCCCGGGCGCTGGCGGCGCGCCGCGCGCAGGTCGCTTGGGCAGCCGGCGATCTGGACACGGCCGGGCGGATCGTCGATGATCATCTGGCCGATGACTCGGCACCCGACCGAGGGCGGGCCATCGACGTCGGAGCGGCGGTGTGGGCGAGCCGGGGAATGCTCGGACGGAGCTCCGAGCTCTACCGCTGGCATGGCACGGAGATGGCTGCGACGTCCGCCGCGTTCGCCGCTGTCGCGATGATCGGCGCCGGGGACCGGAACGGTGCTGCGGCGATGCTGGCTTCTGCCGGTTCATCGTCGCCGACCGTCGTCTCGGTTGCGGCGAGCCTGATGGCACAGGGCGTACGCGACTCGCTGGAGGGGTCGGGCGTACAGGCTCTGCCTACTCTCATCCGAGCGTCCGACATGATGACCGCGTCGGGTGCTGTCGTTCCTGTGCCTGAGAGTCCCGCGGCGCTCGCGGCGCTCGTTGCGATCCAGGGCGGTGACGTCGCTGTGGCGGGCAGCGTGCTCGAAGAGGCGCTCGAGCGAGCCCAGGGCGGAGCGGCGGCGCGAACGAGGCTGCTGCTTCTGCGTGGCTGGGTTGCCATGCTCGAGGATCGTGTTGCGGATGCGAGAGCGGCCGTCGCGGAGGCGGATGCCGGCGACGGACGACTCACCGCCCGCGACGAACTGCTCTCGAGGGCGCTTGCAGTGGGCATAGCGCGCCGCACCGATGCGGTCGCCGAACTCACCGGTGCGTGGAGAAGAGCCCACGACAGCATCCTGCACGTGGCCATCGATCTCTTCGATCTTCTGCCCGTCGGCGAACTGGTCGTCGCATCGGCGCGGCTTGGAGAATCCGATAAGGTGCGTTATCAACTGGATGAGGCGTGGAACCTTCTCGAGCGCCTCGGTAGCCCTCTCCTGTGGTGCGTTCCCCTGCACTGGGCATCGGTGCAGGCAGCGATCCTGGCAGGGGAACCACGAAGCCTCGCCCCCGATGCGGCGGCTCTCGTACGTGCAGGGGAACACAGTCGTCCGGCGGCGATGATGTCGACGGCCGGCCGCGCATGGCTCGACGTCCTCGCGGGCCGTGTCGACGCAGCTGCGGTCGACGACGCGGCGCGGGGTCTCGCGACCGTCGGGCTCGGCTGGGACGGCGCTCGTCTGGCTGGTCACGCCGCGGCGCGTGCGGCGGATCGCAAGGAGATGTCGCGGCTCCTCGCGTGCGCACGCGAGCTGCGCCGAGCTGGCCTCGACCCGTCGGCGACCGACACACCGGCGTCCGATCCTGCACAGCTTCATGGTGACGGTTCCGTCGGGCGACCCGAGCTGAGCTCTCGGGAGCGCGAGGTCGCGCAGCTCGTGCTACAGGGCAAGAATTATCGGGAGATCGGCGAGACGATGTTCATCTCTCCCCGCACTGTGGAACACCACATGGAGCGCATTCGCCATCGCCTGGCGGCCACGAGCCGATCGGAGATGCTCGCGCAGCTCCGTGTCGTTCTCGGCGACGAAGACGGCGTGTTATGACCGAGAACCGATCCTGTTTGCGCTGTCCCCCCTCACCCCCGTGCGGTGCGTGCGGTTTCCCCCTGCACCGTCGGTTCGACAGGGGGATAGGCACCGATGCCGAGTGGCCGCCGCTGCTCGTACGGTTATCGAATTCCGAGCGATGAGTTCGGGGACACTCTTCATCCGATACGCAAGAAGTTAGGAAAAGCTCATGTCAACTTTGACCACCAGTCTTCTCGATTTCCTGATGGATCTTCTCAGGAACCCCGATGCCGCCGATGAGTTCCGAGCCGACCCCGAGACCTCGCTCGCAGGCGCCGGACTCAGCAATGTCTGCTCGGACGACGTCGCGGCCGTGATGCCCGTCCTTCTGGACTCCTCGTCGGTCGCGGCGGGCGGCGGAGGCGGTGCCGGTGGTAATGGTGGCGCCGGTGGTAACGGTGGCGCGGGCGGTCACGGCGGTGCGGGTGGCAACGGCGGTAATGGTGGCAACGGCGGTGGCGGACACTACCGTCCGGACGATGACCACGGGCACGCGGTCACCCAGATCAACGAGGTGATCAACACCTATTCCTACAAGGCCTGGGACAACCGGGAGACGAACGTCGACCAGTCCGTCAACCAGGCGATCTGGGCCGACGGCGACGTCAACCAGCTCTTCGACAACGAGGCGATCATCGCCTCGGGCGACAACGCGATCGCCGCCGGCGACGACGTCGATGCGTCGGACGACCACTCCACGAACGTGATCGCGGGTGGAGACGCCGTTGTGGGCAACGAGGACAACTCGACGAACCTCGACCTCGATATCGACGACTCGTTCAACGAGGACAACTCCACGGACATCGATGTCGACGACTCGTTCAACGAGGACAACTCGACGAGTGTCGACGTCGATGTCGACGACTCGTTCAATGATGAGTCCACCACCATCGAGGACTCGTTCAACCCGGAGGAGTCCTTCAACGAAGACTCGTCCACGAATGTGGACGTGGACGACTCGTTCAACGACGAGTCCACCGACGTGGACGTGGATGTGGACGACTCGTTCAACGACGAGTCCACCGACGTGGACGTGGATGTGGACGACTCGTTCAACGACGAGTCGACCGACATCGACGTGGACGACTCGTTCAACGACGAGTCGACCGACATCGATGTCGAGGACGTCGAGTTCACCGACATCGACGACTCGATCGTGGTCGCCGACAACGAGGTCGATCTCGACGTGACTCTCGAGGCGACGGTGCCCATCCTGCCGTAGACCAGTTCGCGCGGCTGCGCGCCGATGTCGACTCGGTGGGGATGATTCGGGTTCCCCACCGAGTCGATGTCTCCTGTTCCGCACCATGCGGAACGCACAGACTCGAATGATGAGAACAGGGGATGGAAGTGGCTGAACTCCTCAAACTGGTCGACCGCGCTTCAGCGCTCGCCCGAGCTGGCAATCGACCCGACCTCGAGCGGCGCCTCGCGCAGACGCGGCAACGCCTGCTCGATGCGAGCACTCGTGTGATCGTCGTCGGAGAGTTCAAACAGGGCAAGAGCCAGCTCATCAACGCTCTTGTCAATGCTCCTGTGTGTCCCGTCGATGACGACATCGCGACATCGGTCCCCACGGCCGTCCGGTTCGGCGAGGTTCCCTCCGCGGTTGTGATGCTGTCGAGGACCGGTTCGGAGCCGGGAGGCTCCGAGGCGAATGTCGAGTCACGCCCCGTCGATCTCGGGGAGCTCGCGGAGCTCGTCTCCGAGCGCGGCAATCCGGGCAACGAGAGACAGCTGTTGTCAGCTGAAGTGCGGCTGCCTCGCAAGATTCTCACGGGTGGCCTCTCCCTCGTCGATTCACCGGGTGTCGGCGGACTGGACTCGGCGCACTCGCTCACGACCCTCACCGCGCTTCCCACAGCCGACGCGATGCTCCTCGTGTCGGACGCCTCACAGGAGTACACCGAGCCGGAGATCCAGTTCCTGCGTCAGGCGATGAGAATCTGCCCCAACGTCGGCTGCGTGCTGTCGAAGACCGATCTATATCCCCACTGGCGTCAGGTCGCCGCACTCGATGAGGCGCACCTGCGCGACGCCGGACTCGACATCCCGTTGTTCTCGACGTCGTCCGAACTCCGCCTGAAGGCGGCGCGGACCGGGGACGGCGAGCTCAACGCCGAATCGGGATTCCCCGATCTCGTCAAGTACCTGCGCAGCGAGATTCTCGGCAAGGCGGAACGTCTGCAGCGACATTCCATCGCTCACGACCTGCGGTCGACAGCGGACCATCTTCGGCTCTCGTTGCAGTCCGAGCTGAGGGCGATCACAAACCCGGAGGACACGCCTCAGGTGGTCGCGGAACTCGAGGCGGCCAAGGAGCGAGCCGACGAGATGAGGCGTCGCTCGGCTCGCTGGCAGGTCACTCTCACGGACGGCATGAGCGACCTCATCTCCGATATGGAGCATGACCTTCGCGACCGGATGCGCAGCATCCTGCGAGACGCCGAGCAGGCGATCGACGCCGGCGATCCGAGCCCCGTGTGGGAGCAATTCGGCGACTGGCTCGAGCAACGGATCGCCGCCGCCGTCTCGGATACCTTCGTCTGGACGAATGAACGGGCGCAGTGGCTCTCCCGGCAGGTTGCCGAGCATTTCGCGCGCGACGAGGTGCCGCTGCCGGTCGTGCGCGTCGACAACACGGATGACGTGCTCGATCCCGTCGAGGTCGTCCCGATGCTCGACGCCGGGGAGCTGACGGTTGTGCAGAAGATGCTCATCGGCATGCGCGGATCGTACGGCGGTGTGCTCATGATCGGACTGCTCACGGGCATCGTCGGTATGTCGCTGATCAACCCGTTCTCGATCGCAGCAGGGGTGCTCATCGGTGGCAAGGCCTATCGGGAGGACAAGGAGACCCGCCTCAAACGGCGGCAGACAGAGGCGAAGACGCTTGTGCGGCACCAGATCGACGACGTCGTCTTCCAGGTGGGGAAGCAGCTCAAGGATCGTATGAGACTCGTTCAGCGCGCGACCCGCGACCATTTCACGACCATCGCCGACGAGCGCCATCGCTCATTGGGTGAATCGATGCTGGCTGCGCAGCGCGCCGCGAGCAGGTTCACCCTCGAGGGCGAACGACGCAGCGCAGAGATCAAGGCCGAGCTCGTGCGTGTGGATGCGCTGCGCAAGCAGGCCTCGGTGCTCGACAGCGAGCCGATGCAAGTTGCCACGGTGTGAGCGCCGTCGAGACCGAGAGCACTCCACTGTCCGTGCTCCTGAGAGACGCCATCGAGGTCTACGCCGACGACCCCAAGGCGCGGGACATCCTGAAGGGATACCAGGCCCGGTTGGGGCAACCGCTGCGAATCGCCATCGCAGGCATGGTTAAAGCGGGGAAGTCGACTCTGCTGAATGCGATGATCGGGGAGGAGGTCGCTCCGACGGATGCGGGCGAGTGCACGCGGATCGTCACCTGGTACCGCTACGGAGACACTCCGAAGGTCACGCTCGAACTCACGACCGGCGAACGCCGTGCGCTGGCGATCACGAGGGAACGCGGCCGGCTTGTGTTCGACATCGGGGCAGAGCCGCTGGAGGAGATCGCGCGCATCGTCGTCGACTGGCCGGCGCAGGGGCTTCGCAGGGTGACGCTCATCGACACTCCCGGCATCGCCTCGCTCTCCTCCGGGATATCCGAACGATCCAACGCCTTCCTCGTTCCCCGATCATCGGCATTCGAGGTGGATGCCGTCGTCTATCTGCTCCGGCACATGCATGCCGCCGACGTCAATTTTCTCGAGTCCTTCCGAGATCTCGCTCTCGGGCGGTCGCGAACCGTCAATGCCCTCGCCGTTCTCTCCCGTGCGGACGAGATCGGCGCGGGTCGCATCGATGCGCTCATCTCCGCTCGGGACATCGCGGACCGGTACAGGCACGACGACACTCTGCGCAGGCTCGTGCTCGGAGTGGTACCGGTTGCCGGGCTGCTTGCGCAGACGGCGCGCACGCTCCGTCAGTCCGAGTTCGCTGCACTCGTCGAGGTCGCCCACCTCGACAGGGAAGACCGAGAACGGCTGCTGATCTCGGCGGATCGTTTCGTACGGCCCACCGCGCTGCTGACGCTGAGCAGCGAGACCCGTTCTGCGCTTCTGGACCGTTTCGGAGTGTTCGGCATTCGGATGGCCGCGGTCCTGATCACCGCGGGCGCAGACGATGCGCCCTCGCTCGCTCGCGAACTCGCACGGCACAGCGGGCTCGACGAGCTGCAGCGTATGGTAACGGGACAGTTCAGCGCACGCGCGGCGCAGCTGCAGTCGCTCACCGTTCTGACCGGAGTCGACTCCCTCGTACACGATCGACCGCACGAGGGAGACGACCGGATCGCGACGGCCCTCGAACGCATCATCGCCGGCGCGCACGAGATCACTGAGCTTCAGACGCTCGCGACCCTGCGCCTGGGGGTGTACCCCCTGGATCGCCCCCTGGTGGAGGAGGCCGAGCGTCTCATCGGCGGCGTGGGCACGGCAGCCGTACAGCGACTCGCGCTCGACGAAGACGCCTCCCGCGAGGCCATCCATTTCGAGGCCCTCGCGAGCGCCCGACGGTGGAGGCAACGCGCGACGAGCCCCCTGAGCGACCACGAGACCACACAGCTGTGCGAGACCGTCGTTCGCAGTTGCGAGGCGATTCTCACCGGAGACGAATCGCGCCCTCCCTCACCCGGCGGTGGGTCCGGACCGGTTCTCGGTGATCTGACGGTCAGGACGGAACCAGTGGCGCGACCCGGGAAGGAAGCTCGTTATGAGCGCCGCGCAAGCTAATACGATCTGCAGGAGCAGGATCGCCGTGATGTAGATCCCCTCGTCTCCTGTCGCGATGAAGGAGTCGACGACAACCGTCGCGGCAATCTGTCCGACGAGCACAACGAGCATGGCCCAGCGCACCGAGCCGTGCCTGTGCGTGATGCCGTGGAGCAGAAGGGCCTGAATGATCAGAAACAGGCCGAGGGCCGCGATGCTCGCCCACATGATGACGGTCGCGACCGATTCGACGGTGCTCGCATTCTCATCCGGAGCCCTTTCGGAGACGAACTCCTCGAGCCGATCGATGCGGGTGTTCCGCGAGAGGAAGACGAAAGCGATCGCCGCCAGGCTCGCCACGAAGCTGCCGAGCCACAGTGTGCGCGAAACCCGAATCACTCCATCCGGGCTGGTCGGGAGCTGGACCGGAGCCGGGGTGAGATCGGACATCTCCGGCCGCGGGGGCTGTCCGGCCGGACGGTGGCGAAACTCCGAGGCCGTGAAGGGCGCAGGCGTCGTCCCCTCGTCGAGACCCGAGTTCTCGCGGTCGGGCTCGCCCGGATCCAGCTCCTTTGCCATAACTCTGTAATGTAGACCCCCATATGCACCGCGGTCGAGCCGTTGACAACTGTCACGGCCGGCCCGCGAAACAGGAAGTCCCGCCGGCTCAGCCCTCGCTGATGTGGGCGAAGAGGAACCAGCGGTCTTTGTCGAGGCCGCGGGCGATCTCGATCGCGACGTCCTGGCTCGTCTGGTCGAGGTCGTCGAGCTCGGCGACGGCGGCGTTGACGCTCACGAGGGCGGCGTCGATCTGCGCGATGACCTCGCGGATCGTCTCGTTCGACTGCTGGAAGCCGGCGGTGAGCTTCGCGGTCGTGGTCTTGGCGGCGACCGTCTGCACGCGGGCGTCGATCGGCAGGCCGAGTGCGACGACACGCTCGGCGGCCATGTCGGCCCACTCCATCGCGTGGGCGACCACCGTGTCGAGCAGCTCGTGCACGCCGATGAAGTTCGCGCCGCGCACGTGCCAGTGCGCCTGCTTGCCGTTGACGACGAGGGCCGTCAGGTCGATGACGACCGGGCTGAGGAACTGCGCGACACCAGCCGCGACATCCGGGTTCGACACACTCTGGGGAACAGTCGTGGTGTTTGTCATTGTGAGACCCTTTCGCTCTGTTGTCGGGTTAAACGCTACGCGTCTCAGAAGATTCCGCAAGCAAGCTGAGGCTAGGCTCAACGGCCGTTCCGAGATCGACGTCGCGAGCTCGATGGCAACGATCGTATGCGGAGGAGGAGGCGGGGGATAGCCCCCGCACCGATTGGGCTGCCGGCCGGCTGCCGGCGGAGGCGGCGCTTCGGAAGGCTGGGGCCAGGACAACGGACGGAACGAACCATGAGCACTGAGATCCTCTTCCCCGCCACGACTTCTGACACTCTGGAGGGCATGGACACCACGGCCGCACCGGCTCCCGCGAGACGACGCGGGCTGTACGGCCGGCTGTGGGCGCGGCTTCCCCAGGAGCTCCTCTTCCTGTTCCTGACCATGCCGATCGCGATCGCCGGCCTCGTTATCGTCGCCCCGCTCTTCTTCTCCGGGCTCGGCATGATCCCCATCGTCATCGGCATCTTCATCGCCGTGGGCAGCCTGTACGTGTCGCGTGCGTTCGGCAGCACCGAGATGGCGCGCCTCGAATGGGCCGGGCGACCGCGCATCCCGCGAGCGTCGTGGTCGCCGCGAGGGCGCCGGGGCGGGTTCTGGCGCTCGGTCTTCGCGCCCATCATCGACGGCCACTACTGGCTCAACCTCGTGCACACCCTCTTCGTCAACCCGATCGTCTCGGTCATCACCTGGTCGATCACGATCGCATGGTTCTCCACCGCGTTCGGCGGGCTGACGTACTGGATCTGGTCGCGGTACCTGACCGACGGCGACAAGAACGTGTGGCTCTCCGACGTCGTGCTCGAGTGGGCGTTCCCCGGCATCCCGCTCTCGGGTGACCACCTGACGCGCGAGAACATCTTCCTGTTCGTCGTGGGCGTCGTCTTCGCGCTCGTGCTGCCCTTCATCACGCGCGGCCTCGTGAGCCTGCACAACGTGATCGCCCGTGAGATGCTCGGCGCCTGGCGCTCCGAGGCGCTCCAGCGCGAGGTCGCGACCCTGAGCGCGTCACGCGGGGCGGCGGTGGCTGCGGAGGACGCGTCGTTGCGACGCCTCGAACGCGACATCCACGACGGCCCGCAGCAGCGGCTCGTGCGCCTGCAGATGGATCTCGCGAGCGCCGAGCGCCGGCTCGGAGACGACCCGGAGGCCGCCCGGAGGCTGCTGACCGAGGCCCGCGATCAGGCCCGCGACACTCTCGAGGAGCTCCGCGCCCTCTCCCGCGGCTTCGCACCGCCCATCCTGCACGACCGAGGGCTCGTTGCCGGGCTCGAGTCGCTCGTGGCCCGCAGTACCGTGCCCGTGATCGCCGAGATCGAGTTCGGCCCCGAGACACGGCTGCCCCCGGAGATCGAGCGGAGCGCCTACTTCATCGTCGCCGAGCTGCTCACGAACGCCTCGAAGCACTCCGGTGCCACGGCCTTGCGGCTGCGGGCATCGCTGCGGGACGACCCGACCGGCGGGCCGCGCTGGCTCGACCTCTGGGTGACCGACAACGGGCGGGGCGGGGCGGCGATGACCCCTTCGCACGGGCTGGCCGGCCTCGACGAACGACTCCGGGGTCTGCGCGGCATGCTCGTGATCGACAGCCCGGCCGGCGGCCCCACCTCGATCGGCGCCCACATCCCCGTCGAGAGCCCCGCCGGTGCCGTGCCCGTATCCTGGGAGGCGTGAGCGACGACACCCCAGGCGCGACCCCTCTTCGACTCGTGCTCGCGGAGGACTCCGTGCTGCTGCGCGAAGGGCTCGTGCGCCTCTTCGACGAGGCCGGCTTCGAGACGGTCGCGGCCTACGGCGACGCGATCGGCCTGCTCGCCGAGGTCGAGGGCCTCGCTCCCGACCTGGCCGTGCTCGACGTTCGGATGCCGCCGTCGTTCCGCGACGAGGGCGTGCAGGCCGCCATCGAGCTGCGCAAGCGGATGCCGGGCATCGCGATCCTGCTCCTGAGCCAGTACGTCGAAGGCACCTACGCCCACGAGCTGCTCTCCGCGGGCGACGGCGGCATGGGCTATCTGCTCAAAGACCGGGTCGCCTCGCTCGACGAGCTCAAGGATGCCGTGACCCGCGTGAGCGCCGGTGGCACCGTGCTCGACCCGCAGGTCGTGCGCGAGCTGCTCTCACGGCGCAACGACCCGCTCGCCCGGCTCACTCCGCGCGAACGCGAGGTGCTCGAGCTCATGGCGGAGGGCCGCACGAACACGGGGATCTCGGCCGAGCTCGTGATCGGTGTGGGCGCGGTCGAGAAGAACGTGACGGCGATCTTCCAGAAGCTCGGCCTCGAGGACTCCGGCTCCGACCATCGCCGGGTGCTCGCGGTTCTCGCCTGGCTGCAGCGCTGACCGGGCCGCACCGAGGACTCAGCGCAGGGAGCCCACGCTCCGCGCCACCGCCCTGAGGTCGCGGATGCGCTTCTCGTACGTCGCGGCGATGACGATGAGGAGCACGCCGCCGGCGCCGATCCACAGCCACCAGGTCGCGGAGTTGTAGAGGCTCGCGATCCACGGCCAGAGCTGCGCGAGCACGTGGAGCAGCAGGATGCCTCCTCCGAGCACGAGCGGCGCCTGCCACTTGAGCACGAGCGCGGCCACGACGAGCGCCACGCAGACGACGCCGAGCGCGACGACCCTCCAGAGCTCCGAGCCCAGGTAGTCGGGCACGAGCGAGGGCACGAGCAGCACGGCGAGCCCCGGGCCGAGCGCAGGCCAGGTGCGAGACCGGGCGTCGCGGTGCAGGCGCACGATCCCTGCGGCGAGGAGGGCGGCGGCGAACGGCACCGTCACGAGCTCGAACGGCGTCGCTCCGCCGGGCAGAAGCGCCACGAGGCCCACGAGGGCGGCGGCGCACAGAGCCGCGTAGCGGGTCGTGACGCCGAACGGCGGCCAGTCGTAGACGACCGCGGCGAGGTGGAGCAGCCCGAGCAGGCTCACCGTGATGACCGCCCGCAGCGACGGTTCCGGCAGCGTCACGAGCGAGACGCACGCGGTGAGGGCGACGATGCCGATCGGCAGGATCGTGCCGCGCACCCCGATCCACGAGGGCGCGAGACCCCGGCTCGCCCAGATCGCGACGACGATGCCGCTCACGAGCACTCCGCACGCCATCCAGAGGTCGCTCGAGAACACCGATCCGTCGGGCAGGATCGCGCTCTGCACCGAGCGCACGAGTGTTGTGAAGCTCACCGCGATCGTGCCCGTGAGCACGGCGATGAGCCGCAGCCGGATGCCGCCCACGACGGCCGGCAGCGCGAGGGCGGCGAGAGCCGCGACGGCGCCGGCCATCGTGACGCCGATCGCGCGGGTGTCGGTCACCGCGGCCGGGTCGAGCGTGCTCTGCGAGAGGGATGTCGCGGCGAACGCGCTCGACGCGAAGGTGCTCGGCGCGAAGCCCACGACGAACCCCGCGGTCGCGAGCAGGTTGCGGCCGACGACGGGCCGCTCGCCGGTGGCCTGGGCGTCGCCGGCCCGTCGTTGCCAGGCGACGAGGGCGCTGAGCGCGAGGAGCGAGCCCGCGACCGGCAGCGAGTAGTACTCGAGCTGCTCGACGCCGTGCACGAGGAGCACCTGCCAGAGCGTGAGCACGGCGATCCCGTAGGCCGCCCATACGAGGTGCCGTCGCGGCGAGCCGCTCGTGAACGGGTTGCCGGTGCGGAGCGCGATGAGCAGAGGCACGAGCGCGCTCAGCAGGAGGGGGATCCAGCTGAGCTCGTCGTCGTCGAGCAGAGCGCCGCCGACGGCGACGGCCGCGACGACGGCTGTCGCGAGATCCCCGGCGATGAGGCGGGCTCGCGGCGCCGCACGGACGAGGTGGCTGCCGCCGGCCGCGAGCACCGCGGCGAGGGCGATCCAGCCCGGCATCGACAGGCCGACGTCAGGGGTGAGCAGCTCGTGCAGCTGGGCGAGGGCCGTGGCCAGGTAGAGCGGCGCGGCGGCCGCGAGCACGGCGGTCTGCACGTGCAGGGCTCCCGTGCCGGGCGGAGGAGCGGCGGGTAGGGCGTCGCCCGTCGACGCGCTCGCCCGGGTGCCGCGGAGCGGGTCGGTCTTCGGCAGGAACTGCCACAGCACCGCCGCGGCCGTGATCGAGGCGAAGACGATCAGGCGGGCGAGATCAGTGTCGAGCGGCGTGGAGGGGGCGGCGAGGAGGGCGACGGTGGCGGCGAGAGCGGTGATCATCGCCACGACGCCGATGCTCGCGGCATCCGCGCGGAGCATGTGACGGGCGAGCGCGGCCGTGACGACGAGCGCGGCGGCAGCGGCGAGCCCGGGCCAGAACGCCGAGTCGGCGAGGGTCGCCGGGCCGGGGGTGAGACCGGTCTCGACCGCCCAGGACGCGATCCACGCGGAGGCGAAGGCCGCCATCGCGGCGACGGCCCCCACGAGGAGCGCGGATGCCGCTGCGCCGCACCAGTCGCGGAGCACCCGTCGTGCGGCGACCGCGAGGGCGAGCGCTGCGAGCACGGACCACGGCCACAGCGGCGCGCTCGACCATGCGAGCACGTAGACGGCGAGGATGGCGAGCCCCGCGGTGCACGTGCCCACGATCGACACGGCGCCCGATCCGTCGCCCGACGGGGTTCGTGCCGCGCGGCGTGCGTACGCGGTCGCGACGAGCGCCGCGATCGCGAGGAGGGCGAAGGAGAGGGCGGACCACATGGGCCGTGCGAGGTGGGCGCTGCCCGCGAGCAGGGCGAGGGCCAGCAGCGACGACGGCCCGGCCCAGAGCGCGCCGCCTCGGCCGGACAGCCGCAGTGCCGCCGCGCCGAGGAGGGCGCAGCCCACGAGGGCGACCACAACGCCGAGCGCGAGACCCGGGGCGAGAAGCGAGGCCTCGTCTGCGAGACCGAGCGACCAGAGCTCGCGCGACCGGGCGAGTGAGCCGCCGTAGTGCAGGATCCCCACGATCGCGGCCGGCACGAGGGCGATGCCGGCGATGATGCCCACCGGCGCGAGGGCCAGGCGGGTCGCCGAGCGCACGGCGTTCTCTCGGATACGCCGTTCGACGAGAACGGCGGCGAGGCTCAGCGCCGCGACCGCGACGGGGGCGAGCCAGATGCCGAGGCCCTCGTCGTGCGTCGCGAGCACGGCGAACACGAGTGCGAGCGCCGTCGTGGCGCCCAGCGCGACCGCGGCGTAGCGCGCCCATCCCGAGCGCAGCCCCGTCTTCGCGGGGTCGGTCGTCCGAGCATCTGTCGTCGAAGCGCCTGTCGGCGGAGGGCTCGTCTCCGTGCTCGCCCTCGCCGTGCCTGTCTTCGGGCCGGCGAGCACGAGCAGGTAGGCCGCCCACACGACCGCGATCGCGAGACCGGTGACGAGCCTCGTCCAGGCGTGGTCGGGCAGCGCGAACGCCGCGGGCAGCACGGCCGCCGTCGTGGCCGCGTACCCCGCCGAGCGCACGACGACCCGCTCGAGGCCGAGGGCGGCGATGCGGCCGGAGAGCAGGCCCACGGCGCCCATCGCGAGCAGCGACGCCCACCATGTCGTCGCGGTGTCGAGGGATCCGGTCAGCCCGAAGATGAGCGCGACGACGCCGACAGGGGCGATGAAGGATGCCGCGATGCTCGTCGCCCGCACCTTCGCGACCACGTGCACGCCCACGAGCACCGTGGCGATGACGAGCAGGGCGACCCCGCTGTAGAGCGCGGGGTCGATCGCCGTCGAGCCGAACACGCCGAGCGCGCGCACGAGCCAGGCGTCGAGCAGCAGGAGCACGATGCCGACGACCGACACGCCCTCGGCGGTGCCGCCCAGTCGTCGTGCCATGAGCAGCCAGGAGATGCCGAAGACCACGAGGCTCGCGACGGCGATCAGCACCGCGCGCACCTCGAGGCTGGCGATGAGGTAGGCGACGAAGACGAAGAAGATCGCCGTCACCGAGACGAGGATGACGCCGAGGCTCAGCAGCACGATCTGCACGCCCGACCGACTCGGGCCGATCGGCGGGGGCGCCGGCGCCGGCGGATTCGGGGCCGGAGGGAGGAGTCCTGGCGGAGGCGCGGCCGCCGCGGGCACGGGAACCGCGGCGGGCACAGGAACCACCGCAGCAGGGGCAGGCAGGTGGGCTTGCGGGGTGTGCACGTTCTGCGGGCTCCGCCCTGCGCCCGCCGCTCCTGCGACGCCCGCAGCCGCGCCATCGGGCGCCGGGGCCGGAGCGGACGCCCGCGCCTGCTCGGCGCGCATCCGCTCGATGATCCTCTGACGCTCCTCCTCGCCGCGCACGATTCCCTGCGAGACCTCGAAGAGCTCGGTGGCGAGCGGCACCGCGAGGTCCAGTCCGCAGCTGCTGCAGCGGGTTCCGCGGAGCCGGGTGAAACAGGCCGGGCAGTGCTCGGCGCTCGCGAACAGGCTCGGGTTCGCGGGCCAGAATCGCCCCGTAAGCGGCCGGTTGCCGTCGGCCGAGTCATTGCTCATGAGGCAACACTGGCAGAGATGCACGTCCGTGACCCCTCCGGGTGACAGAAACCGTGCATTCGTGTCGCAGCGGCCGGGGTGTGCAGGGGGTCGCGTGCTCAGCTCGGGGAGGGCTCCCGCTCGATGCTCACGGCCTCGCTCAGATCGTCGAGGAATGCGATGACGGACGCCTGCTCATGGGCGTCGAGGCGAGCGGCGGCGGCGAGCATACGCGTGTGCATGGCGCTGAGCGTCGTGCGCACCTCCTGGTGCGCGGCCGGTGTCGCGAAGAGCAGCTGCGCCCGGCGGTCGCGAGGACTGGGCTCGCGCCGGATGTGCCCGGAGCCGACGAGTCGTGCGAGCAGCTTCGCCGTGGCCGCCGAGCTGATGCCGATCGCGCGGGTGAGGTCTTTCGGGCTCACCGAACGACCCACGGCCTCCGCGGCGATGAGCTCGCGCAGGGCGCGCAGGTCGGTCTCGTTCATGTCCATGTCGGTCGAGAGCTGTTGGCGCATGGTCGTATCGGCCTGGTGGAAGCGCCGCAAGGCCTGCAAGACCTCGACGGCGCGACCCGTGGCCGTGTCGTCGTCGTACCAGTACCTGCCTTCCGGGCCCGCGCTGTTGTCGACATCCGCCATGTGCTGATGCTAGCGTGATAATAGCTAACCAAGTTAGCTATATTCCACGAGAGGAATCGCATATGCCGGAGCTCGGCGAACCACGAACCGTCGGCACCGTGTTCTCCGCGGCCCTCCCGTCGTGCGCACTCCGGGAAGCGGGCATTCGATGATCGACACCGCCGTGCTCTCTGTCGAGATCGAGCTGCAGCGCTATTTCGCCGCCGCCCGCTTGCGAGCCACCGACTACGGCCCGCACTACGTGGCGCTGTGGGACGCCCTCGAGCACATGAGCTCGGGTGGCAAGCGCGTGCGGCCGGCCCTCGTGCTTGCGAGCCATGAGGGCTTCGGAGGTCTGCAGCAGGATGCCGCGACCTCCGTCGCCGTGAGCTTCGAGCTCCTGCACACGGCCTTCCTCATCCACGACGATCTCATCGACTCCGATCTCACGAGGCGCGGCGGCCCGAACGTCGCGGGCGTCTTCCGGGACCGCGCCGAGCGCTCCGGCGGAAGCGAGCGCCAGGCCGAATCATGGGCGACGACCGCCGCCGTGCTCGCGGGCGATCTCGCGCTGAGCGAGGCGCACCAGCTGATCGCGAGGCTTCCGGTGGAGGCCGGAGTGAGGGGCGCTCTGCTCGATCTCCTCGGCCGCTCGGTGTTCGTCTCGGCAGCGGGTGAGCTCGACGACGTCACCAACACGGTCGGAGGGGAGCCGATGGGGCTGCCCGGGGTGCTCTCGACTCTCGAGCGCAAGACGGCCGTCTACTCCTTCGAGGCGCCGCTGCAGGCGGGCGCGCTCCTCGCGGGTGCCGGAGCCGACGCGATCGACGCGCTCGGCCGGTATGCGCGGCGCGTCGGCGTGGCCTTCCAGCTCGTCGACGACCTGCTCGGCGTCTTCGGAGATCCTCGTGTGACCGGCAAAGACGTGCTCTCCGACCTGCGAGAGGGCAAGCGCACGACTCTCCTGGCCTACGCACAGGACACGGGCGTGTGGCCGCAGCTGGCACCGCTCGTCGGCACGGGCGAGCTCGACGAGCACGACGTGCACCGGGCGCGGGTGCTGCTGCTCTCCTGCGGTGCGGCCGCAGCGACGGAGGATCTCGCCCGTGACTACGCGGAGCAGGCGATGCGCGAGCTCACCCCGGCGGTTCCCGAGCAACTGCGCGGGCATCTCTGCGACCTCGCCGAGTCGGCGGTCAGGCGGGTCCGATGAGCGCCCGCGCCGCCGGCCCGCTCGCCGACATCGGACTGTACAACAGGGCTGCGCAGGCGAGCTCGTCGATGATCATCGGCCAGTACTCGACCTCGTTCGGGCTCGCGGCTCGGCTTCTCGACTCGCGCACGCGCGGGCGGGTGCGTACGATCTACGCCCTCGTGCGCATCGCCGACGAGATCGTCGACGGCGCCGCGGAGGGCGCCGGCGTCGACGCGGCGACGCAGCGACGGCTGCTCGACACGCTCGAGGAGGAGACCCTGCACGCCATGAGCTGCGGCTACAGCACCAATCTCGTTGTACACGCCTTCGCCGTGACCGCACGGGAGACGGGCATCGGCGCATCTCTCACAGCGCCGTTCTTCGCGGCGATGCGCAGGGATCTCGACCACGCGCCGTTCACTCCGGCGAGCATCGCCGAGTACATCCACGGCTCGGCCGAGGTCGTGGGCCTCATGTGCCTGCGAGCGTTTCTGTGCGACTCCTCGACGCGCTCGGCTCACGACGCGGCTGTTCTCGAGGAGGGCGCCGAACGGCTCGGCGCCGCCTTCCAGAAGGTCAACTTCCTGCGCGATCTGGCCGCCGACACCCTCGATCTCGGCCGCAACTACTTCCCCGGCCTCGACCCGGCGCACCTGAGCGAGGCCGACAAGCGCGGCATCCTCGACGACATCGACGCCGACCTGGATGCCGCCGCCCGCGCCCTTCCGCTCCTGCCCCGTGGGTGCCGTGCCGCCGTCACGGCCGCTTACGCCCTCTTCGCCCGGCTCTCCTCCCGGTTGCGCACGACTCCCGCGCAGGAGCTGCTCGCCCAGCGTGTGCGGGTGCCGGCCGTGCAGAAGCTGGGGCTCGTGGTGGGGGCCGCGCTCGGCGGGGGAGTGCGCGCCCGATGAGCGCGCCGGCATCCGCGGAACCGTCGTTCACAGGGTCTCGCCCCGGTCGCACGATCGTGATCGGAGGCGGCATAGCGGGCCTCGCGAGCGCGGCGCTCCTCGCGCGCGACGGGCACGAGGTGGTCCTCCTGGAGGCGCGAGACGAGCTCGGAGGGCGGGCGGGCCGATGGGAGGCGCAGGGCTTCCGTTTCGACACGGGGCCCTCGTGGTACCTCATGCCCGAGGTCTTCGAGCACTTCTTCCGGCTGCTGGGCACGAGCGCGGCGCAGCAGCTCGAGCTCGTGCGCCTCGACCCCGGCTACCGGGTCTACTTCGAGGGGCACGAGGAGCCGGTCGACATCGCGGGGGAGCGGGAGGCAAACATCCGCGTCTTCGAGGGGATCGAACCGGGCGCGGGCGATGCCCTGCGCCGCTATCTCTCCTCAGCCGACGAGACGTACCGGATGGCCCTGAGCCGCTTCCTCTACACGAGCTTCGAGTCCCTGCGCCCGCTCGCCGGACGCGACACCGTGACCAGGCTCGCGCGTCTCCTCCGGCTGCTGGTACAGCCGCTCGGCAGCTTCGCGGCGGGCTTCGTGCGCGACCCGCGCCTGCGGCAGATCCTCGGCTACCCGGCCGTGTTCCTCGGATCATCGCCGGATCGCGCACCCTCGATGTATCACCTCATGAGCCATCTCGATCTCGCCGACGGCGTGCTCTACCCGATGGGCGGCTTCGGCGCGGTCATCGAGAGCATCGAGGCGCTGGCGAGGCGCGAAGGCGTGAAGATCGTGACCGCCGCTCGCGTCACGGCGATCCGCGGGGGACCGGACGCCGTGACGGGTGTGGCCTATCGCGGGCCCTGCGGCGAGCTCACCGAGCTCGCCGCTGCGAGGGTCGTCTCCGCAGCCGACCTGCACCACACCGAGACGCAGCTCGTGCCCGAGGGGCTGCGCAGCTACCCCGAGTCGTGGTGGCGACGGCGCACGGCAGGCCCCGGGGCCGTGCTCGTGATGCTCGGAGTCCGTGGCGAGCTGCCTGCCCTGCTGCACCACAGCCTCTTCTTCACACGCGATTGGAAGGGCAACTTCGACCTCATCTTCGGCCGGCATCCCTCGGTTCCCTCGCCGGCCTCGTTCTACGTGTGCATGCCGAGCGCCTCGGATCCCGCGGTCGCGCCCGAGGGCTTCTCGAACCTCTTCCTGCTCGTGCCGGTGCCCGCAGACACCTCCATCGGCTCCGGAGGCGTCGGCGGCACGGGTTCGCCGCAGGTGGAGGCCGCCGCGGACTCGGCGATCGCCCTGCTCGCCGAGTGGGCGGGCATCCCCGGGCTGGCGGAGCGCATCGTGCTGCGCCGCACCGTGGGGCCGCGCGACTTCGCCGAGGAGTTCGGCTCCTGGAAGGGGAGCGCCCTGGGCCCTGCGCACACCCTCCGGCAGAGCGCCTTCCTGCGCGGCTCGAACGCCTCCGCACGGATGCCGGGGCTCTACTACGCGGGCGGCACCACCATCCCGGGAATCGGACTGCCCATGTGCCTCATCAGCGCCGAGATCCTCGTCAAGCGCCTACGCGGGGACACGAGCACCGGCCCCCTCGCGGAGCCGTTGTGAGCGTGCTCTACCTCGCGGCGCTCGCGCTCGGCCTGGGCGCGATGGCGGTTCTCGACCGGCGGTTCCGGCTGTTCTTCTGGCGGCATCCTCGTCGGGCGGGCATCGTGCTCGGGGCGGGTACGGCCTTCTTCCTCGTCTGGGACCTGTTCGGCATCGGTCTGGGGATCTTCCGCCGGGGCGAGACGGCCTTTATGACGGGCATCCAGCTCGCACCCGAGCTGCCTCTCGAAGAGCTCTTCTTCCTCGCCTTCCTCTGCTACCTGACCATGAACCTCGTGCAGGGCGCCGGCCTGGTGCTCGAGCGGCGGGCGAGGGGGAGGGCGCGGAGGGCGCGAGCCGACCGCGAGGGCGCACGAGGGCCGAGCGTATGAGCTATCTCCTGCTCGATGTCGCCTTCCTCGCCGTGACGGTCGTCGTGGGCGCGTTCGCCTGGCGTCGTCGTGCGACTCGACGGATGCTGCCCGCCGCCGGGATCGCGCTCGCCATCCTGCTCGTGCTCACGGCGGGCTTCGACACCGTCATGATCGCGGTCGGTCTCGTGGACTACGCCCCCGAGCACATCCTCGGCACTCTGATCGGCCTGGCCCCGATCGAGGACTTCGCCTACCCGGTCGCGGCTGTCGTGCTGCTTCCCTCGTTGTGGGTGCTGCTCGGGCGGCGGCCGCACGACTCCGGGGTGACGGCGCACGATGACTGAGACCTCGCTCGCGCGTGACGTGGGGCAGGTGGTGCTCTCCTCGCGACCGCTCAGCTGGATCAACACGGCCTTCCCCTTCGCCGCCGCCTACCTCGCGTCGACGGGGCGTGTCGACGCGGTGCTCGTCGTGGGCACGATCTTCTTCCTCGTGCCCTACAACCTGCTCATGTACGGCATCAACGACGTGTTCGACTACGAGTCCGATCTGCGCAATCCGCGCAAGGGCGGTGCCGAGGGGGCCCTGCTCGACCCCCGCCTGCATCGGGCGACGGCAGCGGCCGGCATCCTGACCGCCGTGCCGTTCGTCGTGGCCCTCGCACTGCTCGCGGGGCCGGGGCATCCGTGGTCGCTGCCGGTGCTCGCGGTGAGCCTCTTCGCGGTCGTCGCCTACTCGGTTCCCCGGCTGCGCTTCAAGGAGCGGCCGTTGCTCGACTCCGCGACCTCCAGCACCCACTTCGTGAGCCCGGCCGTGTTCGGGCTCGTGTGCGCCGGGGCCGCGTTCACGCCGGCCCTCGTCGCCTTGCTCGCGGCCTTCTTCCTGTGGGGCATGGCGAGCCATGCCTTCGGCGCCGTGCAGGATGTCGTGCCGGACCGCGAGGCGGGGATCGCCTCGATCGCCACGGCCCTCGGCGCCGCGGCGACCGTGCGCCTCGCGATCGGATTGTGGGCCGCCGCCGGGCTGTTCATGCTCCTGACCGCCTGGCCGGGGCCGCTGGCCGCCGTGCTCGCCCTGCCCTACATCGGAGCGGCCTGGCCGTGGCGCGCGGTGTCCGACGAGCGCGCGCACATGGCGAACGCCGGCTGGCGCGGTTTCCTGTGGCTCAACTACCTGTGCGGTTTCGTCGTGACCATGCTCCTCATCCTGTGGGTGACGATCCGCTGAGCAGCGCGCTGTCGCCCGCAGGGCTAGCGAGTCGCGCCAGACCGTCGCTGAGAGGGCCTTGTGGAACGATGTGGCGCGACTCGCGTGAGGCGTCGGGCACGCCGCACACAGCTGTCGAGCAGGCCCGGGATTCCGGGGCGAAACCGGAGGGGATGACGGGAATCGAACCCGCGTGATCAGTTTGGAAGACTGAGGCTCTACCATTGAGCTACATCCCCGGAGCCTGGTCGCCCAGGCACTCGAACATCGTAGTACAGGTTCGATGGGCTCTCGAACGTGCGGGCAGGCCGTGTCGGAGAGGGCGGCGGGATCGCGGCATCCGCCTCGGAGCTGTGTGCAGTAGACTTGCGGAGGCCATTTTCCTGCCGAGCACTAGCGTGCACCGGTCGGGCGATCCGGCCGTGAGTTGAGGTTATGACTCGGGGCGTAGCTCAGCTTGGCTAGAGCGCCCGCTTTGGGAGCGGGAGGTCGCAGGTTCGAATCCTGTCGCCCCGACCATGCCAGTCCCAACTCCCAGCAATCTTTCGAAAACAGGAGAGTTCCCACGTGAAGACCACGGTCGAAAAGCTGAGCCCCACTCGCGCAAAGCTCACCATCTCGGTGACGCCTGAGGAGCTCCGCCCCAGCATTGACCACGCCTACGGACACATCGCCGAACAGGTCAACATCCCCGGCTTCCGTAAAGGCAAGGTGCCGCCCGCGATCATCGACCAGAGGGTCGGGCGCGCAGGCGTGCTCGAGCACGCTGTCAACGAGGGTCTCGACCGCTTCTACCGCCTCGCCGTCGACGAGAACGAGGTGCGACCGCTCGGCCGCCCCGACGCCGACATCACCGAGTGGCCGTCGGAGAAGGACTTCTCGGGCGATCTGCTGCTCACCATCGAGGTCGACGTGCGACCCGATGTGACCCTGCCCGACTTCGACAGCATCGAGCTCACGGTCGACTCGGTCGAGATCACCGATGCCGAGGTCGAGAGCGAGCTCGAGACCCTCCGCAGCCGTTTCGGCACGCTCGTGACCGTCGACCGCCCGGCGGCGAAGGGCGACTTCGTGCAGATCGACCTCACGGCCACGATCGACGGCGTCGAGGTCGACACGGCCAACAACATCTCCTACGAGCTCGGCTCCGGCGACCTCATCGAGGGCATCGACGAGGCGCTCGACTCGCTCACCGCCGGCGAGACTACGACCTTCGCGTCGAACCTCGTCGGTGGCGACAACGCGGGCGAGAGCGCCGAGATCACCGTGACGGTCACGGCCGTCAAGGAGCGCGAGCTTCCCGAGGCCGACGACGACTTCGCGCAGATCTCCAGCGAGTTCGACACCATCGACGAGCTGAAGGAGAGCCTCAAGGAGCAGGTCTCCCGCTCGAAGACCTTCGGTCAGGGGGCGCAGGCGCGCGACCTGCTCGTCGAGAAGCTCACCGAGCTCGTCGAGATCCCGGTTCCGCCGAAGCTCGTCGAAGACGAGGTGCACCGTCACCTCGAGCAGGAGAACCGCCTCGAAGACGACGTGCACCGCGCCGAGGTCGCCGAGTCGAGCGAGAAGACCTTCCGCACGCAGATCCTGCTGGATGCCGCTGCCGAGGCCCAGGGCGTCAAGGTCAGCCAGGACGAGCTGACCCAGTACCTCATCCAGGGCGCCGCGCAGTACGGCATGGAGCCCAACGAGTTCGTCAAGATCATCAGCGAGAACGGCCAGATCCCGTCGATGGTCGGAGAGGTCGCCCGCAACAAGGTGCTCGCGATCATCCTCGGCAAGGTGAAGGTCGTCGACTCCGACGGCAAGCCCGTCGACCTCGGCGAGTTCACGGCGGTGCCCGAAGACGACAGCGACGATGTCACGGTCTCCGCGGCGTCCGACGACCATGCCGATCACGACCACAGCCACGACGGACACGACCACGCCGGTCACGACCACGAGGCCGAGGCGAAGCCGAAGAAGGCGTCCAAGAAGAAGTAGCACGTGCGCACGACGAGGCCGGTGGTTCACGAACCCCGGCCTCGTCGGCGTTTAACCACAGCACGGGCGTCAACGACGACACCGAGAATCACGGGGCGGACGGAGGCCTCGGGAGCCCGCGCGACCTGCGCGGCTCTGCCCACGGCGAACATGGCCGACGGGCTGCGTTACCTCCTATAGATTCTTTCTCGAAGCGACAACTGAAACGGAGCGCAACATGGCCGAACAGGCATTCGTCCCCGGTGTCTTTGACCGACTGCTCAAAGACCGCATCATCTGGCTCGGGTCGGAGGTGCGCGACGACAACGCCAACGAGATCGCCGCGAAGATCCTCCTCCTCGCGGCCGAGGACTCGAAGCGCGACATCTTCCTCTACATCAACTCTCCCGGCGGCTCGATCACCGCGGGCATGGCCATCTACGACACGATGCAGTTCGTGCCCAACGACATCGTGACCGTCGGCATCGGCATGGCGGCCTCGATGGGCCAGCTGCTGCTCACCGCTGGCACCAAGGGCAAGCGCTACATCACGCCGAACGCGCGGGTGCTGCTGCACCAGCCGCACGGCGGCTTCGGCGGCACGGCCTCCGACATCCAGACCCAGGCGGCGCTCATCCTCGACATGAAGAAGCGCCTCGCCGAGATCACCGCGGAGCAGACCGGCAAGAGCGTCGAGCAGATCAACCTCGACGGCGACCGCGACCGCTGGTTCAACGCCGAAGAGGCGCTGGAGTACGGCTTCGTCGACCACATCCGCGAGTCGGCGAGCGACGTCACCGGCGGCGGCGGAACCGCTGTCGAATAAGGCCACCGAGACGAATAGGAACAGAACGAACATGGAACTCCCCACCTTCGGTGGCACGGCCTTCACCGGCCAGGCGGCCCCCTCATCCCGTTACATCCTGCCCAGCTTCGAAGAGCGCACGGCCTACGGCTTCAAACGCCAGGACCCGTACGCGAAGCTCTTCGAAGACCGCATCATCTTCCTGGGCGTGCAGGTGGATGACGCGTCCGCCGACGACGTCATGGCCCAGCTGCTCGTGCTCGAGAGCCAGGACCCCGATCGCGACATCGTGATGTACATCAACTCGCCCGGCGGCTCGTTCACGGCCATGACGGCGATCTACGACACGATGCAGTACATCCGCCCGGAGATCCAGACGGTCGTGCTCGGCCAGGCCGCCTCGGCCGCCGCCGTGCTGCTCGCCGCCGGAACCCCCGGCAAGCGCCTCGCACTGCCGAACGCCCGGGTGCTCATCCACCAGCCCGCCGTCGGCGAGGCCG
Source organism: Compostimonas suwonensis (assembly GCF_002797855.1). Taxonomy (GTDB): domain Bacteria; phylum Actinomycetota; class Actinomycetes; order Actinomycetales; family Microbacteriaceae; genus Compostimonas; species Compostimonas suwonensis. The sequence goes on along the minus strand of NZ_PGFB01000002.1, from coordinate 394,833 downwards.
GCCGTGGCCAGGCGTCCGACATCGAGATCCAGGCGAACGAGATCAACCGTCTGCGCCTGTGGCTCGAGGAGACCCTCTCGAAGCACTCCAACCGGAGCGTCGAGCAGGTCAACCGCGACATCGACCGCGATAAGATCCTGAGCGCCGACGAGGCGCTCGAGTACGGTCTCATCGACCAGGTGCTCACCTCGCGCAAGAACCTCCCGGCGCTCGTCAAGTAACGGCATCGACGCTCTATGGTGACGCGCCGTATCGCAGTGTGACTGCGGTGCGGCGCGTTGTCGTTTGTTCAGGCTAGGCTCGAAGAACACAGCATCGACGGAGGATGGTGACGCATGGCACGTATTGGTGAAAGCGCCGATCTACTCAAATGTTCCTTCTGCGGCAAGAGCCAGAAGCAGGTTCAGCAGCTGATCGCCGGTCCCGGCGTGTACATCTGCGACGAATGCGTCGAGTTGTGCAACGAGATCATCGAGGAGCGTCTCGCCGAGGCCGGTGAGGAGACGAGCTCGGAGTTCGAGCTCCCGAAGCCGAAAGAGATCTTCAACTTCCTCGAGGAGTACGTGATCGGTCAGGATGCCGCAAAGCGCGCCCTGGCCGTCGCCGTCTACAACCACTACAAGCGTGTCCGCGCCCGTGCGACGATCACCTCGGCCGATGCGCTGATGGACGACGTCGAGATCGCCAAGAGCAACATCCTGCTCATCGGCCCGACCGGCTGCGGCAAGACCTATCTCGCCCAGACGCTCGCCAAGCGCCTCAACGTGCCCTTCGCGGTGGCGGACGCCACGGCCCTCACCGAGGCGGGCTACGTCGGCGAAGACGTCGAGAACATCCTGCTCAAGCTCATCCAGGCCGCAGACTACGACGTCAAGCGCGCCGAGACGGGCATCATCTACATCGACGAGGTCGACAAGATCGCCCGCAAGGCCGAGAACCCGTCGATCACGCGCGACGTCTCGGGCGAGGGCGTGCAGCAGGCGCTCCTGAAGATCCTCGAGGGCACCGTCGCCTCCGTGCCGCCGCAGGGCGGCCGCAAGCACCCGCATCAGGAGTTCATCCAGATCGACACGACGAACGTGCTGTTCATCGTGGCCGGTGCGTTCGCCGGTCTCGAAGACATCATCTCCTCGCGCGCGGGCAAGAAGGGCATCGGCTTCGGCGCCCCGCTGCACAGCAAGGGCGACGACGTGAACCTCTTCAGCGAGGTGCTGCCCGAAGACCTGCACAAGTTCGGGCTCATCCCCGAGTTCATCGGCCGCCTGCCGGTCGTGACCACGGTGACGCCCCTCGACCAGTCGGCGCTCATGCAGATCCTGACGGTGCCGAAGAACGCGCTCGTGCGCCAGTATCAGCGTATGTTCGAGATCGACGGCGTCGAGCTCGACTTCGAGCCGAGCGCCCTCGAGGCGATCGCCGATCTCGCCGTGCTGCGAAAAACGGGTGCCCGTGGTCTGCGCGCGATCATGGAAGAGGTTCTCGGCCCGATCATGTTCGAGGTGCCGTCGAGCGAGGAGGTGGCCCGTGTCGTCGTGACCCGTGCCTCCGTGCTCGAGAACGCGGCCCCGACGATCGTCGAGCACAAGCCCCGCCGCCAAGAGAAGTCCGCCTGAGCGAGGCCAGGCCGCCCGGAGTCGCCCAGCCGGTCTTCGCCGGCATCATCGCGGCCATCACCGGTTTCGCGAGCTCGTTCGCGCTCGTCATAGCGGGGCTGCACGCCGTCGGAGCGGATGACGCGCAGGCGTCCTCGGGACTTCTCGCCCTGTGCCTGGCGGTCGGTCTCAGCTCGATCGTGCTCGCCTGGATCCTGCGGGTTCCGATCTCCTTCGCCTGGTCGACGCCGGGTGCCGCCCTGCTCATCGCCGCCGGCGGGGCGGGGATGCCGTTCTCCACGGCTGTGGGCGCGTTCCTGGTCTCGGGCGCGCTCGTTGTGCTCTGCGGCTTCTGGCCGGCCCTCGGCCGGGCGATCACCCGCATCCCGCGCCCCATCGCGAGCGCGATGCTCGCCGGGATCCTGTTCCCCATCTGCATCGCGCCCGTGACGGCCTCCGTCGAGCAGCCGCTGCTGGCCATACCGGTCGTGCTCACCTGGCTCGTCCTGTTCCGGCTCGCTCCGCGCTGGGCGGTGCCGGCGGCGATGCTCGTCGCGGCGGTCGGCATCGCGTTGTCAGCAGGCACCGAGTGGCTGCAGACGGCGCAGATCGCACCGCAGCTCGTGGCGACCGCGCCCGTCTTCGACCCGCTCGCGATCGTGAGCCTCGGGCTGCCGTTGTTCATCGTGACGATGGCCGGGCAGAACGTTCCCGGCTTCGCCGTCATGTCGACCTTCGGCTATCGTCTGGCGCCGCGACCGGCCCTGGTCGGCTCGGGCATCGCCTCCGTCGGCGCGGCGTTCTTCGGCGGGCACTCCGTGAACCTGGCCGCGATCACCGCGGCGATCATGGCGGGGCCCGACTCGCATCCGCTGCGCGAGAAGCGCTGGGTGGCCTCGTTCACCGCAGGCTTCCTCTACATCCTGCTCGGGCTGGGCGCCGGTGTCGCTACCGCTCTCGTGGCCGCGTCGCCGCCCATCCTCATCACGGCCGTCGCCGGCCTCGCCCTGCTCGGAGCCCTCGTGACGGCGGTCACCTCCGCGCTCGAGGAGCCCAGCCACCGCATCACCGCGATCGTGACCTTCCTGGTCACGGCATCGGGTGTCACGATCGTGGGCATCGGCTCGGCGTTCTGGGGCCTGCTCGTCGGCGGGATCGTCATGGCCTGGCTCGGCTGGCGCCGAGGCGCGTCGCAGAAGCCGGAGACCCCGGGCTCGCCTCCGCGCGGCTCGGGCGCCCCGGGCTCGCCGGGCTCAGACGTCGAGGCCGCGCCGGACGAGTAGGGGCTCGATCGCGGCATCCCGCCCGCGGAAGCGCCGATAGGCCTCGAGCGGATCCGTGCTGCCGCCGACGCCCAGCACGATCTCGCGGAAGCGATCTCCGTTCGCTCGGGTGAGCCCGCCGTTCTCGCGGAACCATTCGACCGTGTCGGCGTCGAGCACCTCGCTCCAGATGTAGGAGTAGTAGCCCGCGTCGTAGCCGCCCGAGAAGGTGTGCGCGAAGTAGCTGCTCGAATAGCGTGGGGGAACGGCGGGGAGGTCGAGGCCGACCCGGGCGAGCGCCTGGGCTTCGAAGGCCGCGACATCCGTCACCGCGTCGGCCGCCTCGACGTCGAGGCGGTGCCAGGCCTGGTCGAGCAGTGCGGCCGCGAGGTACTCGCTCGTCGCGAAACCCTGGTTGAAGGTCGCCGATGCGGTGACCCGCTCGACGAGCTCGCGCGGCATCCGCTCGCCCGTCTCGTGGTGCACGGCGTAGTTCTCGAGCACCTCGGGCCAGAGCATCCACATCTCGTTGACCTGGCTCGGGAACTCGACGAAGTCGCGGAACACGTTCGTGCCCGAGAACCTCGGGTACACCGTCTGACCGAAGAGGCCGTGCAGGGCGTGTCCGAACTCGTGGAAGAGCGTCGTCACCTCGTCGAAGGTGAGCAGCGCGGGCTCGCCCGCGGCGGGTTTCGGCACGTTGAGGTTGTTGACGACGACCGTCGGGGTGCCGAGCAGGCTCGAGCCGGAGACGAGTGCGTTCATCCAGGCGCCGCCGCGCTTCGAGTCGCGCGTGAAGTAGTCGCCGAGATAGAGGCCGAGCGGCGAGTCGTCGTCGTCGAAGACCTCGAAGACGCGTGCGTCGGGGTGATAGGCGGTGAGGTCGTGCCGCTCCTCGAAGCGCAGTCCGTAGAGGCGGCTCGCAGCGAAGAACACCCCGTCGTGCAGCACCCGCTCGAGCTCGAAGTAGGGTCGCATCTCGGCGGTGTCGACGTCGTAGCGCTCGCGCCGCACCCGTTCGCCGTAGAAGGCCCAGTCCCAGCTCTCGACGGATGCCCCGGCCGCGGCCTCGAGCTGCGCCAGCTCGGCACGCGCGTTGCCTGCCGCCGCCGGGGCCAGCCCCTCGAGCATCGCCGCGACCGCCTCCGGTGTGCGGGCCGTCTGACCGGCGGTGACCGTCGAGGCGTGGTCGGGGAAGCCGAGCAGGCGGGCCCGTCGCGCCCGCAGGCGCACGATCTCGAGCACGAGCGCCGTCGTGTCGAACTCGTTGCCCCGGATGCCGCGCGACCTCGAGGCGCGCATCAGGCGCTCGCGCAGGGCGCGGTCGGTGAGGGCGGCGAGAGCGGGGTGTCCGGTCGGCAGCACGAGGGTGAGCAGATAGCCGGCGTCGAGGCCGCGCTCGGCTGCGGCGGCCTCGGCCGCCGCGATCTCGCCCGCGTCGAGGCCGTCGAGCTCCGCGGCATCCGTCACGACGACCGCGAGCTCGTTCGTGTCGGCGAGCAGGTTCTTCTCGAAACGCGTCGTGAGGGCGGAGAGCTGTTGGTTGAGGCTGCCGAGGGCGGCCTTGTCGGCGTCGCCGAGCTGGGCTCCTGCGAGCGTGAACTCGATGTAGTACCGCTCGATGAGGTACACGCTCTGCGGGTCGAGTCCCAGATCGTGACGGCGCTCGTGCAGTGCGGAGATACGCGCGTACAGCGCGGGGTCGAGACGGATGGCGTCGTCGTGCGCGGAGAGGATCGGCGCGAGCCTCTCCTCCAGATCGGTGACGAACTCCGAGCTATCGGATGAACTTCTGTTGAAGAAGACCGCGGCGACCCTCCGGAGGGCCTGACCGCTGCTCTCGAGGGCGATCATCGTGTTCGCGAAACTCGGCTCGTCGTCGCTCGCGAGGATGTCCGCGATCTGCGCACGCTGCTCGGCGAGGCCCGCTTCGAAGGCCGGAAGATAGTGCTCGTCGTCGATGAGAGCGAACGGCGGCAGCTGGTAGGGGAGCGTGCTGGGTTCGAGCAAAGGGTTGGTCTCGGAGGGCATAAAGACCACCTTATTGTTGAGAGTATGGCAATTCAGGAACGTTACACGCACGGTCACCACGAGAGCGTCCTGCGCTCTCACAGCTGGCGCACCGTCGAGAATTCGGCGGCGTATCTCGCCCCCCGCCTGCGATCGGGGCAGGACGTGCTCGACGTGGGAAGCGGACCGGGAACCCTCTCGGTCTCACTCGCCTCGTACGTCTCGCCCGGCAGGGTCGTCGGCGTCGACTCCTCCGACGACATCGTCGAACAGGCCCGGGCCTTCGCCGAGTCGGCCGGCGTCGACAACGTCACGTTCCAGACGGGCAACGCCTACGCCCTCGACATCGAAGACGACACCTTCGACGTCGTGCACGCCCACCAGGTGCTGCAGCACGTCGCCGACCCGGTCGCCGTTCTGAAGGAGATGCGACGCGTCGTCAAGCCGGGCGGCATCGTCGCCGCCCGCGACGTCGACTACGCCGGAACCATCTGGTATCCGCAGATCGACGCGCTCGACCGCTGGCAGGACACCCTGTTGGAGGTGCACCGCGCGAACGGCGGCGACCCGCGCGCGGGTCGCATGATCAAGTCGTGGGCGCTCGACGCCGGCTTCTCGAGCGTGGAGAGCAGCGCGTCGATCTGGTCCTTCGCCTCCGACGCCGAGCGCGAGTGGTGGGGCGGCTCCTGGGCCGAGCGCGTGCTCGAATCCGATTTCGCGCCGCGCTCGATCGAGCTGGGGCTCGCGACCCTCGACGACCTGAGGACTATGTCGGCGGGATGGCTCGAATGGGTCGCCGCCGCGAACGGCACCTTCCTCATGCCCCACGGCGAGATCATCGCCGTCAAGTAACACGCACGGCACGCCTGATGGCGTGCTGATGGGCCTCAGTCGTCGGCCGGCTCCTCGGAGTCGGCTGACGACGTCTCCGCCTGCCGAACCGTCGCCGTGTCGTCGTGCGCGTCGTAGGTGATGCGGGTGCCGTCGTCGAGCTCGACGATCGGGCGGCCCTCGAGCCAGGTGAGCGTCCAGCGCCAGGAGCCGGTGGACACGCCGAGCGCGGTGAGCTCGCTCTCGACCGCGACGACGGCGCCCGAGACGGCGGCGGGCAGCCGCGGAGGCCGCTCGCCGCCGACGGGCCATCGTGTGCCGAGCTGCATCAGCCCTCGGACCGGGTGTCGGAGCCGGGGCTCGGCGGCGTGGTCACGGCGAACGGGTCGGAGCCTTCGGGCTCGGTGCCCGCATGCGGCGGCTCGGCGTCGGCCGGCTGCGCGGCGTCGGCCTGCGCGTCGGGCTGTGCCGCGGCATCCGCCTGCGCCGTGCTCTCGGCCGCTGCGGCCGGCGCGACGTCGAAGTCGTAGGTGACCCACTTGGTCTTCTCTGCGACGTCGTCGTAGAGCCTGCGGGCGGTCTCGTTGTCTTTGGCCGTGATCCAACGCACGACGGAGGCGCCGCGCTGGGCCGCGATGGCCGTGACGGAGTCGATGAGCGAGCGCCCGATGCCCGCCTCGCGGGATCCCTCCGCCACGTAGAGGTCGTCGAGGAAGATGCCCGTGCTCGCCGCGAGCGGCCGCGCGAAGGTGCGGAAGTGGGCGAGCCCGACGAGGTTGCCCTCGTCGTCGACGGCGACGATGCCTTCGAGCTCGTGAGCGCCGTCGCTCAGCCAGCTCCAGACCCGCAGAGCCTTCTCATCCGTGAGGGTCTCCTCGTAGAAGCTCGCGTAGCCCTCGTACAGGCCGAGCCACGAGAAGAAGTCCCCGTCGGTCAGTGGTCGAATTTGTGAAGACATTTCTGCCCCTCCTTGTGGTTCCTGTGCGCTGCGTGCCCCGTGCGAGCGCCTCACTAGATCGCTGCTCTCACCCCGCGTCACGATCGTTTTCGACCGCGGGCGCGAGCACGATGTTCGTCACCGCCAACTCATCTCCCTCGGCGAATGTCAGGTCGGCGATCTTGCCGACGGCTTTCAGGTCAGAGGCGGCGAGCGCGAGCGCACCGATCTGAACTGCGGTTCCGGTAATTATTGCCGATGTGACGGCCGCTTTCTGTGAAGCCTTGGCATCAGTTTTCGATCTGCGGATGCCGGTGAGCGCCGCGCTCGCGAGCGGGAGCAGCTGCGGGTCGCCCGTTTCGCCTGCTCCGAGCTCCTCGCGTGTCGGCCAGGAGGCGAGGTGCACGGAGCCGTCGTTGAACCACGACCAGGCCTCCTCGGTGGCGAACGGGACGACCGGCGCGAAGAGGCGCAGAAGGGCCCGCACGGCCAGTCGCAGCGCGGCGACGGCCGAGTCGCGGCCGACCTCGTCGGTGCCGTAGGCGCGCTCTTTGACGAGCTCGAGGTAGTCGTCGCAGAAGGTCCAGAAGAAGCTCTCGGTGAGCTCGAGCGCACGGGCGTGGTCGTAGCCTTCGAGCGCGGTCGTGGCCTGGTCGATCACCTCGCCGAGCACGGCGAGCATGCTCAGGTCAAGGGGGTCCGTCACCGGCGCGTCGCCGCGGGCGTCGAAGCCGAGGATGAACTTCGACGCGTTGAGGATCTTGATCGCCAGACGTCGGCCGATCTTGATCTGAGTGGGGTTCTGCGGGTCGAAGGCCGCATCGGTCCCGAGTCGCGACGAGGCCGCCCAGTAGCGCACGGCGTCGGAGCCGTGCTGCTCGAGGATGTCGGCGGGGGTGACGACGTTGCCCTTCGACTTCGACATCTTCTTGCGGTCGGGGTCGACGATGAAGCCCGAGAGCGCCGCGTTGCTCCACGGCTTCTGCCCGAACTCGAGCTCGGAGCGCAGCATGCTCGAGAAGAGCCAGGTGCGGATGATGTCCTGGCCCTGGGGTCGCAGATCGTAGGGGAAGACGAGCCCGAAGAGCTCCTCGTCGCGTTCCCAGCCGCCCGCGAGCTGCGGGGTGAGCGCCGAGGTCATCCAGGTGTCCATGACGTCGAGCTCGCCGATGAAGCCGCCCGCCTGGCCCCGCCGGCTCTCGTCGTAGCCGGGTGCGGCATCCGACGACGGATCGACGGGCAGGATGTCGCGGCTCGCCACGATGGGCTCGTCGAAGACCGGGTTGCCGTTGTCGTCGAGCGGGTACCAGACGGGGATGGGCACGCCGAAGAAGCGCTGACGGGAGATCAGCCAGTCGCCGGTGAGGCCGCCGACCCAGTTCTCGTAGCGCACGCGCATGAAGTCGGGGTGCCAGTCGATCTCGCGGCCGAGCTCGATGAGCCGGGCACGCAGGGCTTCGTCGCGCGCGCCGTTCTTCACGTACCACTGGCGGGTGGAGACGATCTCGAGGGGCTTGTCGCCTTTCTCGAAGAACTTGACGGGGTGGGTGATGGGGCGCGGCTCGCCGATCGTCTCGCCGCTCGCGCGCAGGAGGTCGACGATCGTCTGCTTGGCCGAGAACACGGTCTTGCCGGCGAGCTGGGCGTAGGCCTCGAGCCCGGCCTCCGAGGTGATGGCCTCGGGCGGCGTGGAGATGATGCGGCCGTCGAAGCCCATGATGGCGCGGTTGGGCAGGTCGAGCTCGCGCCACCAGATGACGTCGGTCACGTCGCCGAAGGTGCAGATCATGGCGATGCCGGAGCCCTTGTCGGGCTGCGCGAGGTGGTGCGCGAGCACGGGGATCTCGACGTCGAAGAGCGGGGTGCGCACGGTCGTGCCGAAGAGCGGTTTGTAGCGCTCGTCGTCGGGGTGCGCGACGAGGGCGACGGCGGCCGGCAGAAGCTCGGGACGCGTCGTCTCGATGAGCACGTCGTCGTCGCCGTCGCGGTGGAACGCGACCCGGTGGTAGGCGGAGGGCTGCTCCTTGTCTTCGAGCTCGGCCTGGGCGACGGCGGTGCGGAAGGTGACATCCCACAGTGTCGGGGCCATGGCCTGGTAGGCCTCGCCGCGTTCGATGTTGCGCAGGAAGGCGAGCTGGGAGGTGAAGAGCGCCTCGTCGCCGATCGTGCGGTAGCTCTGCGTCCAGTCGACCGAGAGGCCGAGCGCGCGCCAGACGGCCTCGAACTGCTTCTCGTCTTCGACGGTGAGGCGCTCGCACAGCTCGATGAAGTTGCGGCGGGAGATGGGCTGCTGGTCGGCGGCCTTCGAGCTCTTGTTGTCGCCGCCCTCGAACGGAGGCGTGTAGTCGGCGACGTAGGGGAGGGTCGGATCGCAGCGCACGCCGTAGTAGTTCTGCACCCGGCGCTCGGTCGGCAGCCCGTTGTCGTCCCAGCCCATCGGGTAGAAGACGCGTTTGCCGTGCATCCGGTTGAACCGCGCGACGACGTCGGTGTGCGTGTACGAGAACACGTGGCCGATGTGCAGGGAGCCCGACGCCGTGGGCGGGGGCGTGTCGATCGAGTAGACGTCGTCGCGGCTCGCGCCCTCGCGGTCGAAGAGGTAGGTGCCCTGCTCGTTCCAGAGGCCGCCCCATTTCTCTTCCAGGCCTTCGAGAACGGGCTTGTCGGGCACCTGGCTGCCGGGCGCGGGATTGACGGCGTTCATGATTCTCCGGTCTGTGTATGCGGCACCGTGTCGATGGTGAAGTGCCTGAGTATGGGGGCGCGAACCATCGTACCGGACGGCCCCCGCCCGGGGTCCGCGCGCCCGGGCGCCGGGGAGGTCAGGGTGCCGGGGTGCCGGGGTGCACAACCGCGCGCGGACTCCTGGCTCCGAGTGACGGCACTCAGGCCGGTCGCGCGGTTCGGCCGCCGCGCCGCAGACCGGGGTCGGCGGGATCAGCCGGCCCGAATCGCCGGAAGGCGGTCGGCGGCGTCAGAGGACGAAGGCGCGCTCGAAGCCGTCGCAGACCGGGGCGAGGGCTCGGTCGAGATAGGGCGTGAGGGCTCCGCGGGTGACGCCGGCCGCGGCCCAGGCCTGCGCGGCGGCGATGGTCGCGGCGGTGAGCGCGTAGGCGGCGGCGAGCACCTCGGGATGGGTCGAGGGCAGGTCGAGCCGGCTCGCCAGGTGGAAGCGCACGACGCTCGCGAGCGCCACGAACCGCGAGACGGCCGAGACCTGCACCTCGTTGTTGCCGCCGATCGCCTCGTACTGCGTGAGGATCCAGGGCACGGCGCCCGGCCCGAAGCCGTCGGCGACCGTCAGGAACGCGGTGCGGGTGCCCGCCATGACGGGAGCGTCGTCGGGCACGGCCGAGAGCTCCCGGCGCAGGCGGGCGCCGACCTCGTCGAGGGCGACCCAGAAGACGTCGCTCTTCGCGGGGAAGTAGTTGAAGAAGGTGTTGCGCGAGACCCCGGCGCGCTGGGTGATCTGCTCGATCGTGGTCTTCGCGTAACCCTGTTCGAGGAAGAGCTCGAACGCGGCGTCCTCGAGCATCTCCCGCGACGACAGACGGGGGCGCCCTCGTGCCGGGGTTGTCGATTGTGCCACCATCTGCGCCTCGTTCTTTGTCGTTCTGGAATAAATGGACTGAGTCCACTATTGAGCTAGAGTACAGCTAAACCCCTACCGCGAGAAAGACTCCCATGCCCAGAATCCCTTCCAAGCGCGCCTGGCTCCTCGCCGGCGCCCTCGCCGCCTCGGCCGCGATCGTGCTGAGCGGCTGCTCGGCGACAGGCTCCGACAGCGACTCCGCCGACGGCGGCACCATCACCTGGGCCATCGAAGGAGCGAACCTCTCCGCCGGCCACATGGACCCCCAGACGAGCCAGCTCGACGTCTCGGCCATGGTGCAGCGCAACATCCTCGACTCGCTCGTCTACCAGGACGCCGACGGCAGCTTCGTGCCCTGGCTCGCGACCAGTTGGCAGATCTCCGACGACGGGCTGCAGTACACCTTCGAGCTGCGTGACGACGTGACCTTCACCGACGGCGCGAAATTCGACGCGGCGGCGGTCAAGGCGAACTTCGACCGCATCGCCGACCCCGCGACCGCCTCGGCCCAGGCGTCCAGCATGCTCGGCGGCGACTACTACGCGGGCACCGAGGTCATCGACGACGACACCGTGCGCGTCGACTTCACCCAGCCCTATGCGCCCTTCCTGCAGGCGGCCAGCACCGCCCTGCTCGGCTTCTACTCGCCCGAGGTGCTCGCGACCAAGGCCGACCAGCTCGCAGCAGGCGGGCCCGACATCAACGTGGGAACCGGCCCGTTCATCCTGAGCGAGTACACACCCGACCAGGAGATCGTCTACACCCGCAACCCCGACTACGACTGGGCCCCGAAGACCTCCGAGCACCAGGGCGCAGCCGGCGTCGAGACCGTGCGCGTCGAGATCCTTCCGGAGTCGTCGGTGCGCGTGGGCGCGCTGCAGAGCGGCGAAGCGGATGTCGCGAGCCAGCTGCCCCCGAGCGCGACCGAGCAGCTCGGCGACGACGTGACCGTCAACTCGATCGAGCTGCCGGGCATCCCGTATTCGCTCTACCTCAACGAGAAGTACGGCGTCTTCCAGGACGTGCTCGTGCGCCGGGCCTTCGAGCGCGGCTTCGACATCGACTCGGCCGTGAAGTCGATCTTCTTCGGCCAGTACCCGCGGGCGTGGAGCGTGCTCGGCCCGACGACCCCGGACTCCTACGACGCGAGCCTCGAAGGCACCTGGCCGTACGACCCCGACGAGGCGAACGCCCTGCTCGACCAGGCCGGCTGGACGCAGCGCGACGCCGAGGGCTACCGTGTGAAAGACGGCCAGCGGCTCTCCGCCCGCTGGATCGCCTACACGCCGATCCCCGACGACCGCGCGAGCCTCGCCAACGCCATCCAGTCGGATCTCAAGGAGATCGGCTTCGAGCTCAAGCGCGAGGTGCTCGAGCCGGGCGCCTACAACGAGCAGTACGGCCCGAAGACCTTCGACCTGACCGACTGGGGCTTCTCGGGGGTCGATGCCGACGTGCTGCGCAGCCATCTGCACACCGACGGCTTCCAGAACGCGTCGCAGGTCTCCGACCCGCAGATCGACTCGCTGCTCGACCAGGCGGTCGCGGCATCCGACCCGGCCCAGCGCGAGGCCCTCTACACCCAGCTGCAGCAGTGGAACGCCGAGAACGTCGCGATCGTGCCGCTCTACGTCCCCTCGCTCATCACAGCGGTGAACGACAGCGTCACGGGGCTCACCTACGACCTGTACGGGCGCCCGCTCTTCTACGGCGCGAGCTCGACGAAATAGCGCGGCTGCGTCGGAGGGCGTGCCCACGCGACGCCCTCCGACGACAGTAGCTTTGACACCAGTGACTTCGACAGCTGACCCGGCACCGGCGGCGCGCCTGACCGTGCGCTCGAGAGCCGGCTCGGTGGGCAGACGCCTGCTGGGCCGGCTCTTCGGCGTGCTGCTCGTGCTGTGGGGGGCGGCGACGCTCGCCTTCCTCTCGCTGCGACTCATCCCGGGAGACCCCGTCGACGTTATGCTCGGGCCGCAGGCGCAGATCAGCGACGCCGCGAAAGACCAGATCCGCGAAGACCTCGGCCTCGACCGCCCGCCTCTCGAGCAGTACCTCGACTACCTGGGCCGGCTGCTGCGCGGTGACTTCGGCGAGTCGTACCAGTTGCGGATGCCGGTCGCCGACGTCATCGGCCGGCAGCTCGTGCCCACGCTGCAGCTGACGGGCCTCGCGATCGCGATCGCCGTGCTCATCTCGCTCGGGGTCGCCCTCCTGGCCCGTGGACGCACCGCCCGCCGCGTGGTCTCCCTGCTCGAGCTGATCCTCGTCTCCTCCCCGGTGTTCTGGATCGGGCTCTTGCTGCTCACCGTCTTCTCATTCACGCTGCACTGGTTCCCGGTGTCGGGGGGCAACGGCGTCGAGTCGCTCGTGCTGCCGGCGGTCACGCTCGCCCTGCCGATCTCGGCGCTGCTCAGCCAGGTGCTGCGGTTCGGGCTCGACGAGGCGGAGGCCCAGCCGTTCGCGACGACCGTGCGCGCCCGCGGTGCGAGCGAGCCGCGCCTGCTGCTGCGGCACACCCTGCGGCACGCCTCGCAGAGCGCGGTGACCCTCGCCGCCTACATCGTCGGCTCGCTCATCGGCGGGGCCGTGCTCGTCGAGACGGTGTTCGGGCGGCCGGGGATCGGGCGCGTGACCCTCACCGCGATCACCGATCGCGACATCCCCGTGGTGATGGGAGTCATCCTGCTCACGGCTCTCGTCTTCGTGGTCGTCAACCTGCTCGTCGATGTCGCGTACCAGCTGCTCGACCCGCGGCTGCGGTCGAGAGGGGGCCGCTCATGAGGCTCTCACGCATCGTCGGCGTCGCTCTCGCAGCGCTCGCCCTGCTCGTGCTGGGCCTGTGGGCGCTCGCCCCGCAGTGGTTCACGGCCCACGACCCGGTGCAGACCGACCTCGCGGCCGCGTTCCTTCCGCCGAGCGCCGAGCACCTCTTCGGCACAGACCAGAGCGGCCGTGACGTCTTCGCACGCGTCGTCTACGGCGCGCGGTACTCGCTCGGCGTGGGCGTCGGAGCCACGGCGATCGCGGTGACCGTGGGGCTGCTCCTCGGCTCGCTCTCGGGTCTCGCACCTCGCGTCGTCGACACCGTGCTCATGCGCGGCGTCGACGTGATCATGGCCTTCCCCGAGTTCCTGCTGGCGCTCGTCGTGCTCGCGGTGCTGGGGCCGGGGCCCGTCAACGTCGTGCTCGCCGTGACGGTGGCGGCGATCCCCGCCTACGTGCGGCTCGTGCGGGGGCAGACGCTCTCGGTGCGGGAGGCCGACTACGTCGAGGCGGCGACCGTCCTGGGGCTGCGGAGGTCGACGGTCGTCCTGCGGCACGTCGTGCCCAACACCGCGGGGCCGGTTCTCGTGCTCGCCACGATCGGCATCGGCACGTGCATCGTCGCGGCGGCGGGCTTGAGCTTCCTGGGGCTCGGCGCCACCGAGCCGACGCCCGAGTGGGGGCTCATCCTCGCCGGCGGGCGCAACTTCCTCGGCCGGGCCTGGTGGATCGCGGTCTTCCCGGGGCTCGCGATCACGATCACCGTGGTCGCCGCCACGACGATCGGGCGGGCTCTGCAGGCACGGGCCGCGGGGCGGAGGCTGTCGTGAGAGCATCGGATCCCGGCATCCGCCCGCCTGACGCACCCGGGCCGGGCGCGGCGGCCGTCGAGCGGGCCGACGTCCTCTCCGTCTCGGGTCTGCGGGTGGCCTTCGGCGGCGACGTCGTCGTCGACGGCGTCGAGCTGCGTCTCTCCCCGGGCGAGTGCCTCGCGATCGTGGGGGAGTCGGGCTCCGGCAAGACCATGACCGCGCGGGCGCTGCTCGGGCTGAGCCCGCAGGGGGCGAGCGTGAGCAGCTCGGCCTTCACGATCGACGGGCAGGATGCCGCGCGCTTCGGCCCGCGCAGCTGGCGACGTGTGCGCGGCCGAACGATCGCCCTCGTGAGCCAGGACGCCCTGGTCTCCCTCGACCCGCTGCGTCGTGTCGGCGACGAGATCGCCGAGCCGCTCGAGATCGCGGGGGAGCGGCTGAGCCGCGAGCAGCGGGCGGAACGCGTGCGCGCGCTGCTGCGGAGCGTCGCGATGCCCGAGCCCGAGCGTCGGCGGCGCGAGTACCCGCACCAGCTCTCCGGCGGTCTGCGCCAGCGCGCGCTCATCGCCTCGGCCCTCGCGGCGAGCCCGTCGATCGTCGTGGCCGACGAGCCGACGACCGCGCTCGACGTGACCGTGCAGGCGCGGGTTCTGGGGCTCCTGCGCGACATCACCGCCACCGGGGTGGGGCTCGTGCTCATCAGTCACGACCTCGCGGTCGTCGGGAGCATCGCCGACCGCATCGCCGTGATGCGCGGGGGCGTCGTCGTGGAGCAGGGCGCGGCCGAGCAGGTGCTGCATCGGCCGCAGCATCCGTACACCCGAGAGCTCGTCGCCGCCGTTCCCGCCGCGCGCGCGCCCGCTCGGCCGGCACAGGGCGACGACCGGCCCGTCGTCGTGAGCGCGAGCGGCCTCGTCAAGACCTTCGGGCGGCGTGGCGGCGAGCAGCTCCGTGCCGTCGACGAGGTCTCCTTCGAGCTGCGCGAGGGCCGCACCCTCGGCGTCGTGGGGGAGTCCGGCTCGGGCAAGAGCACTCTCGCGCGGCTCGTGATGGCGCTCGAGCGGCCCGACTCCGGCGAGGTGCTGCTGCGTGGCGAGCCGTGGAGCGCCGCCCGGGAGCGGGAGCGCCGCACACGCCGTTCGGCCGTGCAGCTCATCCACCAGAACCCCTACGCGGCCTTCGACCCGCGCTACACCGTGCGGAGGATCGTCGGCGAGGCCGTGCGGGCCGCGGGCCGCACGGGCGACGCGGGCGGCGGGCGGCGGCGCGGGGACGCGGAGGGGCGGGTGCGGGAACTGCTCGCGCTCGTCGGGCTCGACGAGGCTCTGCTGTCGCGGCATCCGGCCGAGCTGTCGGGGGGCCAGCGTCAGCGGGTCGCGATCGCGCGCGCTCTCGCCACCCGGCCGAGCATCCTCGTGTGCGACGAGCCGGTGTCGGCGCTCGACGTCTCGGTGCAGGCGCAGGTGCTCGAGCTGCTGGCCCGGCTGCAGCGCGAGCTCGACCTCTCGCTGCTGTTCATCTCCCACGACCTCGCCGTCGTGCGCCAGGTGAGCGACGAGGTGCTCGTGATGAAAGACGGCCGGGTGGTCGAGCACGGCCCCACGGAGCGGCTCTTCGCCGAGCCCCGGCACGAGTTCACCCGCGAGCTGCTCGCGGCCGTGCCGACGCTGGGCCCATAGCGCGCGCTCAGCGGCTCCAGATCGAGCCGTAGCGGTCGGCCAGCCGCGCGGCGTCGTCGTGGCTCAGGTGATGGGCGTCCCGGTCGCGCACGAGCAGCCAGAGACGGCATGCCTCCTCGAGCTCGATCGCGATCTCGGCTGCCGAGGCGAGGTCGGGGCCCACGACGAGCGAGCCGTGGTTCTGCAGGAGCACGGCCCTGAACGGGATCGGGAGCGCCTCGACGTCGTCGGCCTGCGCCGGATCCCCGGGGTCGGCGTAAGGGATCAAAGGGGTCTGGCCCACTCGCATGACGAAATAGGGACTGATCGGCGCGATCGCACTGAGCTCGGACCAGGGCGCGAGACAGGACACGGCCGCAGCGCTGGCGGAGTGGAGGTGCACGACCGCTCGCGCCGAGGGATCCCTGCGGTAGAGAGCGCGGTGGAGGGGGAACTCCTTGGTCGTGCGCGGGCCCGCGACGAGAGCGCCCTCGAGGTCGAGCTGCGAGAGCGCGGCCGGGTCGAGCCCGCCCATCTCGGACCCGGTGGGGGTCGCCACGATGCGCTCCCCGACGCGGACGCTCGCGTTGCCGGACGATCCGGGGCTCAACCCCAGGCGGGAGAGGCGGCTCGCGACCGAGACGAGCTCGGCGCCGGCCGCGCGCAGCGCCTCACGGTCGGCCGAGGCCTCCGCCGGGCTGCCGGGCGTGCCCGCGGCCGTCTGCTGATCGGTGGTCATGCGCGTCCTCCCTCGTTCGCGGCGTCGAGCGCATGCCAGGCCGTCAGGAACATGTCCGGGTCTCCGAAGTTCCCCGATTTGAGGGCGAGATCCACGATCGCACCCCGGTGCGTGCGCGCCTCGCTCCAGGAGACGCCCGGTGCGATCGGCGCGCCGATCGCAAGGGCCTGAACGCCGAGCTGCGCGATCACGCGGCCGGAGGTCTCACCGCCCGCGACGATGATCTGCCGGGCGCCCGCGTCGACGAGCCCGTCGGCGATGGCGCCGATCACGTCTTCGATGGCGGCCGCGGCGTCGAAGCCGGCGTCGGCTCCGGCGATGTCGCCGAGCTCGTCGACCGAGTAGACGAGCGGCGTGCTTCCCGGGTCGTCGAGCCAGGAGGAGCGTGCCCACTCGATCGTCCGGGCGACCGTGCCGTTCGGGTCGGTGCGCACCTCGTCGAGGTCGAGCTTGCGCCAGGGCACGCCGCCGCTCCTGGCGCGGGCGATCTGCTCACGGGTGCGCAGTGAAGCGCTTCCGCACAGGATGGCGCGATGCCCGTGCGCCACGGTGATCGAGTGCGCGTCACTGCGGCCGGACGGCGCGAGGCCGAGAGCCAGACCGGAGCCCCCCGTGACGATGCGCAGTCCCGAGGCGGCGGTGGAGATCGTCGCGAGGTCGTCGTCGGTCACCGCGTCGACGACGGCGATCGTTCCCGGCGTCCCCGAGCTCAACTCGCCGAATCGCGCACTCAGCGCCCCTGCTCCGGCGCGCACCTCGTCGAGCCGCACGGATTCGACCCGATTGCGGGTCTGCGGATCGAGCAGCCGGGGCACGCTCGAGTCGGTCATGGGGGTGAGCGGGTGGAAGCGCATCGAGCTCTCGCTCAGGAGGTCGCCGCCGACGAAGAGGTGCCCGTTGTAGACGGTGCGCCCGGTGTCGGGGAAGCTCGGCACGGCGATCGTGAACGTCTCGTGCGTCGCGTCGAGGACGGCGTCGATCACCGGGCCGATGTTGCCGCGAGGCGTGGAGTCGAAGGTGGAGCAGTACTTCACGTAGATGCGCTCCGCTCCCGCCCCCTCGAGGAAACGCAGGGCGGAGAGGCTCTCCGACACCGCTTGATCCACGGGGGCGGTGCGCGACTTGAGGGCGACGACGACGACGTCGACGTCGGCGAGGCGGCTCTCGGGCGTGCTCGACGCGCGGAGAGCGTCGAGTCCGAACAACACGATGGTCGAGTACCCGCGAGCGACGAAGTTGCCGGCGAGATCAGTGGCTCCGGTGACATCGTCGGCGATGCAGCCCCAGGCAAGCACGTGGTGGTTCCTCTCATCCGTGGTCATGATACGAAACGATCATGTTCTGATTCGTGAAGAAATGTTATCAGAGTTGACAGTCATGTGAACCGATGTATAGGCTCGCCGTCACGCGGGCGCAAGCACGTCCGCGGCACGCTACTCCTCAGCCGAGCAGCTCCGCACACGCCAACGAAGGACAGAGAGTATGACACCAACCGGCGAAACCACTGGCGCCGCGATCGAACGGGCGGCCGTCGTCGGCTCCGGCTACATGGGAGGCGGCATCGCCCAGATGCTCGCCCTCGCGGGTGTCGACGTCGCCCTCGGAGACGTCGACGCCGAGCGCGCGGAAGCCGCCCGGGTACGCCTCATCGACGAGGCGCGCCGCCTCGAGGGGGCCGGCCTCTTCGACGCGGGCTCCGCCGAGGTGCTCTCCACCCGACTGCGCGCCGCGACGAGCGTCGAAGACGCCGTCGCCGACGTCGACTACGTGACCGAGGCGGTGTTCGAGTCCCGTCCGGTCAAGACCGAGGCACTCGCGCGGATCTCCGCAGCCGCCCGACCGGACACGATCATCGGCAGCAACACCTCCGCCATCCCGATCGGCGAGCTCGCGGCATCCGTCACCCTGCCCGAGCGCTTCCTCGGTGTGCACTGGATGAACCCGGCCCCCTTCATCCCCGGCGTCGAGATCATCCCCAGCGAGAGCACCCGCGAAGACGCAGTGCTGCGGGTCGAGGAGCTCATGCGGCGCGCGGGCAAGGTGCCCGTGCGGGTGGCCGACACCCCCGGCTTCGTGGCCAATCGTCTGCAGTTCGCCCTCTACAAGGAGGCGGTGCGGATCGTCGAGGAAGGCCTCGCGGCGCCCGAGCAGATCGACCTCATCGTCAGTAACGCATTCGGGTTCCGTCTTGCGCTCTTCGGGCCCTTCGCGATCGGCGACATGGCGGGCCTCGACGTCTACGCCGCCTCGTACGAGACGCTCGCATCGGTCTACGGAGAGCGCCTCGCCGCTCCGGACGCGCTGCTGAGCGTCGTCGGGGAAGGCAACCTGGGCCTCAAGAGCGGCGGTCGCGGATTCCTCGACATCGATCCGGAGAAGAAAGATGCGCTCGTGGCCTATCGCGACGCCGCCTACCGCGAGCTCGACCAGCTGCGCAAGCGCCTCGGACCGCCTCCCGGCCTCTGACCCGGCTGCGACGTCGTGACGTCGCCCCGCACCACCGGACCACCACCCTCGCACCCTCGCACCCTCGCACCATCCGCACGACCGAGCCGCGATCGGCCCGGACCACCCAGCATCCCGCCTTCGTACAGAGAGGTACACATCGTGTCGACAGCCGCACCCTCCCCCCAGACCATGCAGACCCACAGCAAACCCGCCTCCGTCGGAATCGCCGTCGGAATCGGCAACTTCCTCGAATGGTACGACTTCGCCGTCTACGGCTTCCTGGCCGTGATCATCGGCAAGCTGTTCTTCGCGAGCGACGACCCGGTGGTCTCCACCCTCTCGTCGCTCGGGGTCTTCGCGATCGGCTTCTTCTTCCGCCCGCTCGGCGGCTTCATCCTGGGACCCATCGGCGACCGCTGGGGGCGCCGGGTCGCCCTCGCGATCTCCATCACGGCCATGGGCCTCGCCACCGTGCTCATCGGCTTCCTGCCCACCTACGCGGCCATCGGAGTCGGCGCGCCCGTTCTCCTCGTGGCCCTGCGCGCCCTGCAGGGGCTCTCGGCCGGAGGTGAGTGGACGGGCGCCGCGACCTACCTGGTCGAAGGGGCGCCCACCAACAAGCGCGCGCGCTACGCGAGCATCGTCTCGGCGACGGCCGGCTTCGCAACGGCATCGGGCAGCTTCCTCGCCCTGCTGCTGACCTCCGTCCTCACGACGGAGCAGATGAACGACTTCGGATGGCGCATCCCGTTCTGGCTCGCCGCCCCGATGATCATCATCGGGCTCATCCTGCGCTTCCGTCTCGAGGAGAGCCCCGTCTTCACCGCGCTGCGCGAGAAGCACACGGTCGCGAAGTCCCCCTTCAAGGGACTGCTGCGCGACTGGAAGCCCATGCTGCTGACGCTCGCGTTCGGCGCCGTGCACGGTACGGGCTACTACTACCTCTCGACCTTCACGGTCAACTACCTCCAGGTGACGATCGGCATGGAGGCGAAAGAGGCCCTCCTGATCGTCGGATCCTGTCTCGCGATCTACACGGTGTTCTGCGTCGTCGCGGGCTGGGTCGTCGACAAGGTGGGACGCCGCGTGCCGAACCTCATCGCGATGGCGGGCTACGTCGTGCTGTCGATCCCGGCCTTTATGCTCATGGCGACAGGGGAGACTCTCCTCGTCTACGCGGGCATCCTGCTCATCGCCGCCGTCCAGTGCCTCGCGAGCGTCACGTGCGTCGTCCTCCTCGTGGAGCTCTACCCGGCGGACTCGCGCTCCTCGGCGAGTGCCATCGGCTTCAACATCGCGATCGCCTTCATCTCGGGCCCCGCTCCCTATATCGGCGCCTGGCTGGCCCTGACCTTCGCGAGCTCCGTCGCCCCGGCCTACTTCCTCGTGGTCATCTCGCTCGTCGCGTTCATCGTGCTCGCACGCTGGCTGCCGGAGACGAAGGGCCGCAACCTCTTCGCCGTCGACGGGGAGACCCCCGAGCCGGCGGCGCCCGCGCGTGTGGAGGAGCGTTCACGATGAGCGACACGGGCACCGAGCGCGGGCGTGCGCTCCCCTCGTATCGCGAGCTCCCCGTCGTCGAAGGGGGAGTGCACTCCGGCTGGGGGGTGTTCGGCGAGGACGACGCCGTCGGCCTGATGAACCTCCTCTCGCCCGAGGCCGTGCTGCGCGCCGCCCGCTCTCTGCGGACCGGCCGGGTCTTCCCGCTCGACATCAGCAGCGAACTGCTCACCCCGCCCCTCTTCAGCCGGGGGGCGTCGCGGCTCACCCCGCTCGTCTCGCGTCAGGACAAGATCCTCGACGACGTGCGTGACAACGTCTACTCGCAGGCGGGCAGCCAGTGGGACTCCCTCGGCCACGTCGCCTACACGCCCGACGCCTTCTACAACGGGGCGACCGCCGACGACGTGCTGAGCGGCCGGCGGAACACGATCGACCACTGGGCCCGTCGCGGCATCGCCGGGCGCGGGGTCGTCCTCGACGTCTCCGACGTCGTGGCCTCCCGGGGAGGCCCGGGGGAGTCGGTGCCCGTGACCGTGGGCGATCTCGAGGCGGCGCGAGAGCGCGCCGGCATCGAGTACGAGCCGGGCGACATCCTGCTCGTGCACACCGGGTTCCTGCGCTGGTACACGGCGCAGCCGGCGGGGGTGCGCACGCGGCTGTCGCGGCGTGACACCCTCACGGCCGCCGGCATCGAGCACTCGGAGGAGATCGTCGAGTACCTCTGGAACTCGCACGTCTCCGCGATCGCGAGCGACACGGCGGCCGTCGAGGTCTGGCCGCCGGACGAGCGCGAGGAGTCGTGGCCGTTCGGCTTTATGCACCAGATCCTCATCGGCCAGCTCGGGCTCGCGCTCGGCGAGCTCTGGTGGCTCTCGGACCTCGTCGAGGATTGCCGTGCGGACGGACGCTACGAGTGCCTCATCGTGAGCGCACCGCAGAACGTCCCGGGCGCCATCGGATCGCCCGCGAATGTCGTCGCCCTCCGCTGAGGTGCCCGTCCGTGCCGTCGTGAGCTACCACTACGCGGACGCGGAGGCGGAGCTGCGCCGCGAGCAGCTCGAGCCGCATCGGGTATGGATCCGCGACCTCGTCGACCGGGGGCGACTGCTCGGCGCGGGCAGCCTGGACGACGGCAGCGGTGCGATCCTCGTCTTCGAAACCACGACGCGCGCGCAGCTGGAGCAGGATCTGGCGTCCGATCCGTATCGTGTCACAGGGGCGATCCGCGCGGTGGACGTCGCGAACTGGGAACTGCGGCACGGGCCGTGGGCGTGTTCCCCGCTCGTGTCGACCGGAGACGACGGACACGCTCGCAATGCCGCAGGGGACCCTTCGGCCGATTCCCGATCCGAGACACGACGATGACCAACGACTTCGAGACACCGCTCATCCCAGACCAGCGCCGCGAGGAGATCATGCGGCTCCTGCATCGGGACGGCGTGCTGAGCGTCGTGCAGCTGACCGAGGCGCTCGGCGTCTCCCACATGACGATCCGGCGCGACATCGCGATGCTCGAGCGCGAGGGCCGTGCGTTCTCCATAGCGGGTGGCGCCCGGCTCGCGAGCGGGATGCGCCACGAGCCCGCCTTCTCGACGAAGGTCGTGAGCGAGCCCGAGGAGAAGGCCGCGATCGCGGCGTGCGCGGAGCGGCTGCTGCGCGACGAGATGGCCGTGTACCTCGACGCGGGGACGACGACGGGTGCGATCGTGCCCGCCATCCGCGCGAGAAGCGGCATGACGGTCATCACCAACGATTTCGCGATCGTCGACGCGCTCACGGGTGCCGACCACGTCGAGGTCATCCACGTCGGCGGACGCCTCGACCACGCGAACCGCTCGACGGTGGGCAGACTCGCGGCGGAGACCCTCCGGCGCATCAACACCGACGTCGCGTTCATCAGCGCGAGCTCCTGGGACATCGGGCGCGGCCTCACGACGCCCGCCGAGCCGAAGGTCGACGTGAAGCTCGCCGCGATCGAGGCGGCGTCGGAGTGCGTGCTCGTCGCGACGAGCAGCAAGTTCGGCACCTTCGGCATGTACGACGTCGTGCCGCTCCGCCGCTTCGACCGCATCGTGACCGATGCCCGGATCGCGCCGGCGGCAGCAGCGGGCATCCGCGACCTCGGGGTCACCCTCGAGATCGCCGAGTCCGCCGCCGTTCCCTGAGCCCGCAGGGCTCACGGGACGACGAGCTCAGAGGACGAACTCGAGAGAGGGCTCGTCGCTCACAGAGAGCGAGAGCACGGCCGTCTCGACGTACTCCTGCTGCTCGATCACGCGCTCGAGGCGGCGCAGCTGCACCGCGACGTCCTCCTCGCGGCGGTCGCCGACCAGGTCGACGGCGGCGACGAGGAAGAGGCGATCGGGCCCGACGAACTCGAGGTGCAGGTAGGTGACGCGTTCGATCTCCGGGCTCGCGAGCAGCATCCGCCCCGCCCGGGAGCGGACCTCGGGCGTCGGCCCGGCCCCCACGAGGAATCGCCGGTTGCGGTCGATGAGGATGATCGCGACCACGGCGAGCAGCAGCCCGATGAGGATCGAGCCCGCAGCGTCGAAGGCCGCGTTGCCCGTGATCTGATGCAGGGCGATGCCGGCGGCGGCGAGAACGAGGCCGATGAGCGCCGCGGCATCCTCGGCGAAGACCGCCCGCAGGGTCGTGTTCGAGCTCGTGAGCACGTGGTCGAGGGTGCCCTGGCCGCGCAGCTGCGCACGCCGCCGGGCCTGCACGAACGCCTGGGTGAACGAGAAGCCCTCGAGCACGAGCGAGATGCCGAGCACGACGTAGGCGACCACGAAGTCGCTCGCGGGCTCGGGGTCGAAGAGCTCCTGCACGCCGTGGAAGACCGAGACGACCGCGCCCGCCGTGAAGATGCCCACGGCGGCGAAGAGCGACCAGACGTACGCCTCGCGCCCGTAGCCGAGAGGATGCTCCTCGTCTTTGCGCCGGGCCGAGCGCCGGTCGGCGACGATGAGGAAGATCTCGTTGCCCGTGTCGGCCCAGGAGTGCGCCGCCTCGGCGAGCATCGACGCCGAGCCGGTGATCGTCGCGGCGACCGACTTGGCGACGGCGACGAGCAGATTGGCCAGGAACGCGATCAGAACGGTGAGCACACACCGTAGGATATTCGTGTATGACGTCGATCCGGCCATCACCGGGGAGTCTTCGGAAGAACAGCCGGTTCGGCCCAGGCCTTGCGCTCGGGTCGTCACCGGCCCAGTAGAGCCGGACGAGTCGGGCCCGTCACAGCCCTCATGAGCGGTCGCAGGCGATGTCGAGAGACGGATGCCGGCGGCAAGCGAGGTGGTACCGCGGCATCCGTCGTCCTCGTGGAGACAGCTATCCCATCCCGTTTCCATCAGGAGAGACATGACGTACCCCCAGGGCCGAGCATCCGCAGGAGACGACTCCGTCGAGGGCGTCGTCCCGTCCCCGAACCTCCCGGCGATCGAGAACGGCGTTCTCGCGTTCTGGAAGGGCGACGGCACGTTCCAGGAGTCGATCGACCAGCGCGACGGCGCTCCCGAGTGGGTCTTCTACGACGGGCCGCCCTTCGCGAACGGTCTGCCGCACTACGGCCACCTGCTCACGGGCTACGCGAAAGACCTCTTCCCGCGCTTCCAGACCATGCGCGGCAAGCAGGTGCACCGCCGTTTCGGCTGGGACACGCACGGCCTTCCCGCCGAGCTCGAGGCCGAGCGCCAGCTGGGCCTCACCGACAAGAAGCAGATCGAGGAGATGGGCATCGCGGCCTTCAACGCGGTCGCCCGCGAGTCGGTGCTCAAGTACACCCGCGAGTGGCAGGACTACGTCACCCGCCAGGCGCGCTGGGTCGACTTCGAGAACGACTACAAGACCCTCGACGTGACGTTCATGGAGTCGGTCGTCTGGGCGTTCAAACAGCTGCACGACAAGGGCCTCGCCTATGAGGGCTACCGCGTGCTGCCCTACTGCTGGCGCGACCAGACCCCGCTCAGCAACCACGAGCTGCGCATGGACGACGACGTCTACAAGATGCGCCAGGACCAGACCGTCACGGTCACCTTCCCGCTCACGGGCGCGAAGGCCGAGAGCCTCGGCCTCACGGCCGTGCGCGCCCTCGCCTGGACGACGACGCCCTGGACGCTGCCGACGAACCTCGCCCTCGCGGTCGGCCCCGACATCGTCTACGCGGTCGTGCCCGCGGGACCGAACGGCACCCCCGATGCCACCGTGCTGCGCGAGAAGAGCGGGCCGGATGCCGCGACCGAGGTGCTCGGCGGTGAATACCTGCTCGCCCGCGACCTCGTCGGCAACTACGCGAAAGACCTCGGCTACGAGAGCGCGGCCGAGGCGACGGCGGCGATCAGCCGCACGGTCGTCGGCCGTGAGCTCGACGGCATCAGCTACGACCGGCTCTGGGACCACTACGCCGACATCGAGACCTACGGCACCCAGAACGCCTGGCAGATCCTCGTCGCCGACTACGTGAGCACCGAGGAGGGCACGGGGATCGTGCACCAGGCGCCCGCCTACGGCGAGGAGGACCAGAAGATCTGCGAGGCAGCGGGCATCCCCGTCATCCTCTCCCTCGACGAGGGCGGCCTCTTCCTGCCGAGCGTCCCCGAGGTCGCCGGCCAGCTCTGGTCCGATGCGAACAAGCCGCTCACCCAGATGCTGCGCGCCGAGGGCCGTCTGCTGCGCCAGGCGAGCTACGAGCACTCGTATCCGCACTGCTGGCGCTGCCGCAACCCTCTCATCTACCGCGCGGTCTCGAGCTGGTTCGTGCGCGTGCCCGAGTTCCGCGACCGGATGGTGGAGCTCAACCAGGAGATCAACTGGGTTCCCGACAACGTCAAAGACGGCCAGTTCGGCAAGTGGATCGGCAACGCCCGCGACTGGTCGATCAGCCGCAACCGCTACTGGGGCTCGCCGATCCCGGTGTGGAAGAGCGACAACCCCGAGTATCCGCGCGTCGACGTCTACGGCTCCCTCGCCGAGCTCGAGCGCGACTTCGGAACGCTGCCGCTCAACGAGGCCGGCGAGCCCGACCTGCACCGCCCCTACATCGACGAGCTCGTGCGCCCCAACCCCGACGACCCGAGCGGCGCGTCGACGATGCGCCGCATCCCCGACGTCTTCGACGTGTGGTTCGACTCCGGCTCCATGCCGTTCGCGCAGGTGCACTACCCCTTCGAGAACCAGGACTGGTTCGACAGCCACCACCCCGCCGACTTCATCGTCGAGTACATCGGCCAGACCCGCGGCTGGTTCTACGTCATGCACGTGCTCTCGACCGCGCTCTTCGACCGGCCCGCCTACCGCAACGTCATCAGCCACGGGATCGTGCTCGGCAGCGACGGCCAGAAGATGTCGAAGTCGCTGCGCAACTACCCCGACGTGAGCGAGGTGTTCGACCGCGACGGCTCCGACGCGATGCGCTGGTTCCTCATGAGCTCGCCCGTGCTGCGCGGCGGCAACCTCGTGGTGACCGAGGAGGGCATCCGCGAGGGCGTGCGGCAGGTGCTGCTTCCGCTGTGGAGCACGTGGTACTTCTTCTCGCTGTACGCGAACGTCGCGACATCCGGCGGCTACGAGGCGAGGCTGCGCACCGACTCGGGCGACGTGCTCGACCGCTACCTGCTCGCGAAGACCCACGACCTCGTCGAGGGCGTCACAGCGGATCTCGAGAACCTCGACAGCACCCTCGCGGCCGCCAAGCTGCGCGACTTCGCCGACGTGCTCACGAACTGGTACGTGCGCCGTTCGCGCGACCGCTTCTGGCTGGGCGTGGGGGAGGACGGCTCGGGAACCGAGGCCTTCGACACGCTCTACACCGTGCTCGAGACCTTCACCCGCCTGACCGCGCCCCTGCTGCCGCTCGTGAGCGAGGAGATCTGGAAGGGCCTCACCGGCGGGCGCAGCGTGCACCTCGTCGACTGGCCCGCGGCGGAGTCCTTCCCCGCCGACGAGGCCCTCGTGCAGGTCATGGACGAGGTGCGCGCCATCAGCTCGGCCGCGCTCTCATTGCGCAAGCAGGCATCGCGCAAGGTGCGCCTGCCGCTCAAGACCCTCACCGTCGTGGTGACGGATGCCGCGAGCCTCGCGCCGTTCGAGGCGATCCTGCGCGAGGAGCTCAACGTGCGATCCGTCGCCCTCGTGGAGCTCGCCGACGACAGCGCCGCGAGCTTCGGCATCACCTCGAAGCTCACCGTCAACGCCCGCGCGGCCGGTCCGCGCCTCGGCAAAGAGGTGCAGAGGGTCATCCAGGCGGCCCGAGCGGGCGACTGGAGCGAGAACGGCGGCGTCGTGACCGCGGGCGGCCTCGAACTCGTCGAGGGCGAGTACGAGCTCGTGCTCGAGGCCGGCTCCGGTGCCGACGGCGAGACCGCGATCTCGCTGCTCGAGGGTGGCGGCTTCGTGCTGCTCGACACGAGCGTCGACGACGAGCAGTGGGCCGAGGGCCTCGCCCGCGACGTCATCCGAGCGGTGCAGGATGCCCGCAAGGCCGCCGGGCTCGAGGTCGGCGACCGCATCGAGCTCACCCTGACGCTCGACGGCGACGGGGCGCGCGATGCACGGACGCACATGGAGCTCATCGCGCAGGAGACCCTGGCCTCGCGCATCCACGTCGGCGTGTTCGACGACGCCGGGCCGGAGCAGGGCTCGGTACCGGTTGGCCGCGAGTCGGCACTGAGGATAGCGTTGGGTAGAGCATGACGAACGAGGCGAACGACGAATTCCGGGCGGCCGGCGACGCCGTCTATGAGGCCCTTCTCGAGCGGATGGGCGAAGGGATGCCCCAGCCGCGCCTCGAGGCGACACGTCGCGCCGTCGAGCTGCTGGGCGACCCGCAGCAGAGCTTCTCGATCGTGCACCTGACGGGAACCAACGGCAAGACGAGCACGAGCCGCCTCGTCGAGAGCATCCTGCGGGCCTACGGGCTGCGCACGGGCCTGTTCACGAGCCCGCACCTGCTGCGTTTCAACGAGCGCATCATGATCGACGGCGAGCCGATCGGCGACGAGACGCTCGCCGCGAACTGGGCCGACATCGAGCCCTACCTGCTCATGGTCGACGCAGAGCTCGAGGAGGCCGGCGAACCGGCCCTCACCTTCTTCGAGGCCATGACGGTGCTCGCCTTCGCGAGCTTCGCCGACGCGCCGGTGGATGTCGCGGTGATCGAGGTCGGCATGGGCGGCGAGTGGGACTCCACCAACGTGGCCGACGGCGACGTCGCGGTCTTCACCCCGATCTCGCTCGACCACACCGCCCGCCTCGGCAACACGATCGCCGAGATCGCCAAGACCAAGTCGGGCATCATCAAGCCGGCCGCCGCGGTCGTCTCGGCCGCACAGCCGGCCGCAGCGATCGCCGAGCTCAGGCGCGCCGCCGAGCTCAGCGAGGCGAGCCTCGTCGAGCAGGGCACCGACTTCGAGGTGCTGTCGTCGGCGCCGGCCGTCGGCGGGCAGCTGCTGTCGGTGCGCGGGCTCGCGGGAACCTACAACGAGCTGCTGCTGCCGCTGTACGGCGAGCACCAGGCGCAGAACGCGGCCGTCGCGATCGCGGCCGTCGAGTCGTTCCTCGGCGGCGGAACCCAGGCGCTCTCGGCCGAGGCGCTCACCGAGGGGCTCGCGACCGCGACCTCTCCGGGCCGGCTGCAGCTCATCGGCACGGAGCCGCCCGTGCTCGTCGACGCGGCGCACAACCCGGCCGGTGCCGCGGCCCTCGCCGCGGCCGTCGCCGAGAACTTCGACTTCGACGAGCTCACCGTCGTGCTCGGCATCCTGACCGACAAAGACGCCGAGGGCATCGTGCGCGCGCTCGCGCCCGTCGCCTCGCGCTTCGTCGTGACCCAGTCGGGGTCGGAGCGCACCCGGCCGTTCGCCGAGCTCGCCTCCCTCGTCTCCGAGACGGCCGGCCTCGAGGCCGGCGTCGGCGTCACGGCGACGGGCTCGCTCGCCGAGGCTCTCGAGGCCGCGCGGGCGTGGGCCGGCGAGGCTCCGAAGCGAGGGGTGCTCGTCACCGGGTCCATCACGCTCATCGGCGACACCATGACGATCGCGCGCGACGGCACGTGGTCGACGCGATGAGCGACCAGATCGATGGCGCGACGGGCGACGGCGTGCCCGGGGCATCCGGTCGTGTCCGTCCGATCCGCACGGTGCGCCAGACGCTCGGCTCGATCGTGCTCGGCTTCGAGTCGATCGTCGTGTTCCTGGCGGCGCTCGTGCTCTTCGGGCTCAAGAACCTGCCGGCGGGCGTCGCGCTCGGCGGCGGCATCGGGCTGGCCGTCGTGATGCTGCTCACCGTCGGGCTGCTGCGCTTTCCGTGGGCGTTCGTCGTGGGCTGGGTCTTGCAGGGGATCGTGCTGCTCGCCGGCTTCGTCAACCCCGTCATGTTCTTTGTTGGAGCGGTATTCACCGCGATGTGGGCCTATGCCATGGTCAAGGGCTCGCAGATCGATCGTCAGAAGGAGACAGCAGTATGAGCACGCCCGTCGAAGAAACCCTCGTTCTCGTCAAGCCGGACGGGGTCGCCCGCAACCTCACCGGCGAGATCCTGCGCCGGATCGAGGCGAAGGGGTACTCGCTCGTCGACATCAAGCTCGTCGAGGCCGATCGTGAGCTGCTCGCACAGCACTACGAGGAGCACCTCGGCAAGCCCTTCTACGAGCCGCTCGTCGAGTTCATGGAGAGCGGCCCCATCGTCGCGATCCGCCTGGCGGGCAATCGTGTGATCGAGGGCTTCCGCTCCCTCGCGGGCACGACCGACCCGACGACGGCCGCCCCGGGCACCATCCGCGGCGATCTCGCGCGCGACTGGGGCCTCTCGGTGCAGCAGAACCTCGTGCACGGCAGCGACTCGCCCGAGTCGGCGCAGCGCGAGCTCGACCTCTGGTTCGACTGACCTCTGCCTCCGGTCCTCCTCTCCGCTCACAACGACGGACTTTCCGCCCGAAACCGCCCGTTTCTCCCCGAAACGGCCGGAATTCGGGCGGAAAGTCCGTCGTTGTGAGCGGCGATCAGGGGTCAGAGGTCGGGGATCAGAGGTACGAGATGACGTCGAGGCGCAGCTGGGCGATGATCGCGATCACGAGATAGCAGCCCACGGTGATCGCCGGAACCCAGCCGTAGAGGGCTCCCGCGACACGGCGCACGCCCGGGCCCCCGGGTATCGTGCCCTCCCGGAGGTTGTAGAGGGTCACGGCGATGAACGAGGGGATCGTGACCGACCAGGTCACCATGCACCACGGGCAGAGGGTTCCCAGTACGAAGATGCTCTGGCTGATGAGCCAGATCACGAAGACGAGGGCTCCGAGCAGGCCCACGTTGAAGGTGAGCCAGAACCAGCGGGGGAACCGCGCACCCGCCAGCAGGCCGACCCCGACGACGAGCACCGAGGTCCATCCGACGAGGCCGATGATCGGGTTGGGGAAGCCGAAGAGCGAGCCCTGCCACGATTTCAGGTTCGCCCCGCACTGCACCACGAGGCCGAAGTCGCAGCTGAGGCTCGCGTCCGGATCCTCGAGCAGGTGGAACTTCTCGAGGGTCAGCACGAAGGCGGCGATGAGCCCCACGACGGCCGCGACGATCAGGAAGACGGAGAGGGCGAGCGGGCGCCGCTGCACTGGGGTATCGGACACTCTCGGATTATCGCATAGCGCTCCGATGCGCCGGCTGAGGGTCGGCTGGGCGCTCGGGCCCGGTTACAGGGTCATCCGTGCGATAATGGTGGACAGTCTTCCAAGCCGCGCTTGGTGAGACGCCAATGAAGGCTTGCCGGGCGACAATCCGGGCCACGAGGCACATCGCTGGCATTCTGTGAATGACGCGAGAGATGTGCGGCAGTGAACCCACTGCCCGTGTCGGATAGCGAGTTCCGAAGAAGTAGCAATCAGAGCTGAGAGCCGATTGCGTCAGTAACAGATTGGCGGGAGGTTCGCGTGAGCGAAGCCCCGCTCGAGAGCAACCGGGGGAGTGGCGCGGCCACACGGCCCGGTCAAGGAGTGCACCAGGAATGGTGGATGAAACAGAAAACAGCAGGAACGATTCTTCAACGGGGAACGACGGAGTAAAAAAGCGCGGCCGGCTCTTCGGCTCGCGCCGGTCGAAGAAGGCCGTGGAGACTCCGCCCGTGATCGAGGCCCAGGAGACGGTCGCGCCTCCCGGCGCGCCGGTGACCCCGCCGGTGGAGCGGGCGCACGAGCAGGATGCCGCGGCGTCCATGCCTCCCGCGGCATCCACCTCGGCGACCACCCAGCTGCCCATGTTCTTGGGCGGCGCCGACAGCGACGGCTTCGAGCCGGAGCCGCTGCCGGTGCCCCAGCTGCGGCCGACGACCTCGCTCATCTTCCAGGCCCCCGACCTCCCGCCGCTGCCTCCGCGCAGCGCGCGCGACGATCGGGACGACCGGGATCGCGACCGCGACAGGGATCGCGGCAGGGATCGCGACCGTGACAGGGACGACGACGACGAGAGCCCGACGCTCCGCCGCCGCGCCCGCCGTCGCCCGGGCGAGGAGGACCGCCAGGGTCGCGACGACCCCGCCAACACCGTCGTCAAGGTGCGCACTCCCCGTGAGCCCGAACTCATCACCGAGCCGCAGCGCATCAAGGGATCGACGCGTCTCGAGGCCAAGAAGCAGCGCCGCCGCGACGGCCGCGACGCCGGCCGTCGCCGCCCCGTCATCACGGAGGCCGAGTTCCTCGCCCGCCGCGAGTCCGTCGACCGGGTCATGGTCGTGCGCTCCCGAGACAGCCGCATCCAGATCGGCGTGCTCGAAGACGGAGTGCTCGTGGAGCACTACGTCGCGAAGGCGCAAGACGCATCCCTCATCGGGAATGTGTACCTCGGTCGCGTGCAGAACGTGCTTCCGAGCATGGAGGCGGCCTTCGTCGACATCGGCCGCGGCCGCAACGCCGTGCTCTACTCGGGCGAGGTCGACTGGGACGCCGTGGAGACCGGCAACCAGCCGCGTCGCATCGAGCTCGCGCTCAAGGCCGGCGACAAGGTCCTCGTGCAGGTCACGAAAGACCCGATCGGCCACAAGGGCGCCCGGCTCACGAGCCAGGTCTCGCTTCCGGGCCGCTACCTCGTCTACGTGCCGAACGGCTCGATGAACGGCATCTCGCGCAAGCTCCCCGACACCGAGCGCGCTCGCCTCAAGAAGATCCTCAAAGAGGTGCTGCCCGACAACACGGGTGTCATCGTGCGCACGGCGGCCGAGGGCGCGACGGAGGAGCAGCTGACGCTCGACGTCACGCGCCTCACCGCGCAGTGGGCCGACATCAGCGCCAAGGTCGAGTCGGAGCAGGCTCCCGCGATGCTGCACAGCGAGCCCGACCTGCTCATCAAGATCGTGCGCGACGTCTTCAACGAGGACTTCCAGAAGATGGTCATCCAGGGCGCCGAGGCTCAGAAGACGATCGAGCGCTACCTCGAGCAGGTGGCTCCCGACCTCCTCGACCGCGTGCAGACCTACGAGGGCACGAAGGACGCCTTCGACGAGTACCGCGTCTCCGAGCAGATCGAGAAGGCGCTCGATCGCAAGGTCTGGCTGCCCTCGGGCGGCTCGCTCGTGATCGACCGCACCGAGGCCATGACGGTCGTCGACGTCAACACGGGCAAGTTCGTCGGATCGGGGGGAAACCTCGAGGAGACGGTCACCAAGAACAACCTCGAGGCGGCCGAGGAGATCGTGCGCCAGCTGCGTCTGCGCGACATCGGCGGCATCATCGTCGTCGACTTCATCGACATGGTGCTCGAGACCAACCGCGACCTCGTGCTGCGGCGTCTCATCGAGTGCCTGAGCCGCGACCGCACCAAGCACCAGGTCGCCGAGGTCACCTCGCTCGGCCTCGTGCAGATGACACGCAAGAAGCTCGGCCTCGGGCTCCTCGAGACCTTCAGCGAGACCTGCGAGGTGTGCGCCGGCCGGGGCATCATCATCCACCACGACCCCGTGGTGAAGCACCGCCAGGCGCCGCAGCCGGAGCGTCGCCGCTCGGGCAAGGGCTCGAACGGCCAGGGCTCGAACGGGTCGTCGAACGGCTCGCACAACGGCAACGGCAACGGGTCGAACGGATCCTCGCACAACGGCAACGGCGAGAAGCCGCACGCGATCACCGAGGACGTGAAGAACGCTCTCGCGCAGATCGCGGCGAGCACGATCCCGCACGCCGACGAGCAGGCGGCAGCACAGGCTTCGGCCGAGGCGCCCGCGGCCGCGGCATCCGCCCGTTCGGGCAGCCGTCGCGCACGCAGCGGCCAGTCCCGGGGGCAGGCGCAGGAGACTGCCGAGCAGGCCGGCGCTCCCCAGGAGCCGGCGGCGCAGGCCGTCGCCGAGCCGAGGGCGAGGGAGCAGGCTCAGAGCGTCGGCCGGGCCGACGAGGCGCAGGCACCGGCCGTCGAGGAGACGCCCGTCGCCATCCTCGACATCCCGGTCAAGAAGGCCCCGCGCAAGGCGAAGCAGCTGAGCAGCAAAGACGCCGAGCAGATCCTCGGATCCGTGCTCGACGCGCTGCCCGAGCCGAAGCAGCCCGGCCAGGGGCGCTCGCGCAACCGCCGGGTCAGCACGGCCGCCCTGTCGACGCCCGTGGCGCCCATCGCCTCGAGCGACGAAACCGCGAAGAACGACTAGCGCGACGAGGCGCCGTGGATGTCGCGTCCACGGCGCCTGTCGCGACCTTTCACGCGCAGCCCGCTGCCGATGAGCCGGACGACGAGCTCCCGGTTCGACACGGGGACCGCTCCGGCGCCGACGAGCGCCGCGTAGCGCGCGGCGGGCACGTCGTAGTGGTCGAGGTCGAACGCGCGTGCGGGCACCCCGGCGGCCTGGGCGAAGGCGTGGAGCTCCGCGAGCGAGCTGTCGCTCACGAGGTGCGACCAGAGCGTGTCGTGCGCCGGCCACCGCGGTTCGTCGATCAGTACGGTCATGGATAGATTCTAGGAATGACTTCCCCGCGTCTGGCCGCGACAGTCGCTCTGATCGCCTTCGGCTACCAGGTCGCCTCCGCTCTCGTGGTCCTCGTGGCCACGGTGGGGGTCGACGCGCTCGGCTCCTCGCAGCTGCCGTGGGCGACCGCCACGAACTGGCTGCTCTTCGCCCTGTACCCCTCCGCGCCCATCGCTCTCGGCGTCTTCCTGTCGCTGTGGCGGCTGTTCCCGCTGGCGGGGGCCGGCGGCTGGCCCGGCGTGCTCCTGCGCTCGGCCGTGGCCGTCGCGGTCGGCGTGGTCGTGCAGGTGCTCGTGGGGCTGCTCATCCGATGGATGACGGCGGGCTCGTGGTTCTCGTATTCCGCGCCGTCTCTCGACGTGGACCTCTCCGACGTCGCGCGGCTGTGGCCCGAGCTGCTGCGGAACTGCTCGAGCTGGTTGCCGCTCACCGCGGCGATTGCGCTCATCGCCTGGCTCATCACGACTAAGATGGCTCGAGGCGTCAACGATCAGCAGTCCCCGTGATCGAGCGCTCCGTTTGACCGGAGCGTTCGTTTCCGGTAAAGTTGACCGTTGGTGTGCGCTGGTTTTCCTTCCGCGCGATCGCCACGGTTTTCTGAGGACACACGGTTCCCTCCGTTGAGGGCGCCGGTCCATGCAGTGACTGATCCATGCAGAGGCGTTGCGCAAGTTGACGTCGAGTCGAGTGTTAGACACGGGGCGCAGGCCCCCCAGAGAAGTAGGTACGTGAAGTGGTTTACGCAGTTGTGCGCGCCGGTGGACGGCAGGAGAAGGTCGAGGTCGGCACCATCGTGACGATGGACCGGGTCAAGGCCGCCAAGGGTGGCAGCATCGAGCTCGCCGCCGTGCTGCTGGTCGACGGTGACAAGATCACCTCCGACGCCCCCTCGCTCGCCAAGGTCACGGTGACCGCCGAGGTTCTCGAGAACCTCCGCGGCCCGAAGATCGTCATCCAGAAGTTCAAGAACAAGACCGGTTACAAGAAGCGCCAGGGGCACCGTCAGGACCTCACGCGCGTCAAGGTCACCGGTATCAAGTAGCTCGCGTCTGCGACAGGCCCAGGAGAAACAGCAATGGCACACAAAAAGGGTGCGAGTTCCACTCGCAACGGTCGTGACTCGAACGCGCAGCGCCTCGGCGTGAAGCGTTTCGGCGGTCAGGTCGTCGGTGCGGGCGAGATCATCGTCCGTCAGCGCGGCACGCACTTCCACCCCGGCGTCAACGTCGGCCGTGGCGGCGACGACACGCTCTTCGCTCTCGCAGCGGGCTCGGTCGAGTTCGGCAACAAGGGCGGCCGCAAGGTCGTCAACATCGTGGCGGCCGCCGTCTAGGCACCGCACTTCCTCTTCGAATGGGCGAGCTTCGGCTCGCCCATTCGTGTTCGTACCGCAGCTGTTCGCATCGCGGCATCCGCAACATCCCAGCTAAAGGAGGGTCCATGGCGACCTTCGTCGACCACGTGACGCTCCATCTCCGGGCGGGCAACGGTGGCAACGGCTGCGTGTCGGTGCGCCGCGAGAAGTTCAAGCCGCTCGCCGGCCCCGATGGCGGCAACGGCGGGCACGGCGGCGACATCGTTCTGGTCGCCGACCCGCAGGTGACGACGCTCCTCGGCTACCACCGCTCGCCTCACCGCAGCTCCGACAACGGCGGCCCCGGCATGGGCGACCACCGCAGCGGCGCCAACGGCGAGGAGCTGGAGCTGGGCGTGCCCCTCGGCACGGTCGTCACCGACACCGAGGGCAACGAGCTCGCCGACATGAGCGAGCCGGGCATGCGCTTCGTCGTCGCTCCCGGCGGCCAGGGCGGTCTCGGCAACGCGGCTCTCGCCTCCACCAAGCGCAAGGCCCCCGGCTTCGCGCTCCTCGGCACTCCCGGCTGGGAGGGCGACGTCGAGCTCGAGCTCAAGACCGTCGCCGACATCGCCCTCGTCGGCTACCCGTCGGCGGGCAAGTCGAGCCTCATCGCCGCGCTGTCCGCCGCACGCCCCAAGATCGCCGACTACCCGTTCACGACCCTGCATCCGAACCTCGGCGTCGTGCAGGCGGGGGAGACCCGCTACACGATCGCCGACGTGCCCGGGCTCATCGAGGGCGCGAGCGAGGGCAAGGGCCTCGGCCTCGAGTTCCTCCGTCACGTCGAGCGCTGCTCGGCCCTTCTGCACGTGCTCGACTGCGCCACCCTCGAGCCCGGCCGCGACCCCCTGAGCGACCTCGACGTCATCCTCGGCGAGCTCGGCGCCTATCCGGTGCCCGAGGGCCAGACGCCGCTGCTCGACCGGCCGCAGCTCATCGCCCTCAACAAGATCGACGTTCCCGAGGGCCGCGAGCTCGCCGAGTTCGTGCGCCCCGAGCTCGAGCAGCGCGGCTACCGCGTGTTCGAGATCTCCACCGTCAGCCACGAGGGCCTGCGCCAGCTGTCGTACGCCCTCGCCGAGCTCGTCGAGAAAGAGCGGGTGGATGCCGCGGCAGCGCCCGCGCGCCCCCGCATCACCCTGCGCCCGCAGGCCGTCGACGACTCCGGTTTCGTCGTGCGCGTCGAGGGCGGCAGCTACGGCAACATCTACCGCATCCTGGGCGGCAAGCCCGAGCGCTGGGTCGCGCAGACCGATTTCACGAACGACGAGGCCATCGGCTTCCTCGCCGACCGGCTCGCCAAGCTCGGCGTCGAAGACCAGCTGTTCAAGGCGGGCGCGATCGCCGGATCCACTGTCGTCATCGGCAAGGGCGAGGGCGTCGTCTTCGACTGGGAGCCCACGCTCACCTCGACGGCGGAGCTCGCCGTCGCACCGCGCGGCGCGGACCCCCGGCTCGACGAGAACCGGCGCGCGACCCACCGCACCCGGCGCGAGGTCTACCTCGATCGCATGGACGCCAAGGCCGAGGCCCGCGCCGAGCTCCTGCGCGAGCGCGACGCCGGACTGTGGCGCGACGACGAGGGCTTCGCGATCGATCGCGAAGGCGCTCCCGTCGGCGACGCCGCGGAGGTCACGACCGACGGATCGGCGAAGGACTCCGAGGCGTGACACCCGTCGAGCGCGAGCAGATCCCCGCGGCGAGGCGTGTCGTCGTCAAGGTCGGGTCGTCGTCGATCAGCGGGGCCAATGCGGCGCAGATCGGCCCGCTCGTGGACGCCCTGGCCGAGGCGCACGGTCGCGGCGTCGAAGTCGTGCTCGTGTCATCCGGCGCCATCGCCACGGGTATGCCGTACCTCCAGCTCGCCGCGCGGCCCACGGATCTCGCGACTCAGCAGGCCGCGGCCGCCGTGGGCCAGAACGTGCTCATCGTCCGGTACCAGGAGAGCCTCGACCGCTATCGGATCGTCGCCGGCCAGGTGCTCCTGACGGCGGGCGACCTCGAGAACCCGGCCCACCGCAGCAACGCCCAGCGCGCGATGGAGCGGCTGCTGGGCCTGCGAATCCTGCCGATCGTCAACGAGAACGACACGGTGGCGACCCACGAGATCCGCTTCGGCGACAACGACCGGCTCGCGGCGATGGTCGCGATGCTCGTCAAGGCCGATCTGCTCGTGCTGCTCTCGGATGTCGACGCGCTCTACACCCGGCCGCCGCATGAGCCCGGCGCGCAGCGCATCGACCGGGTCGCGGCGGGCGATCAGCTCGGCGAGGTCGAGTTCGGCGACATCGGGGCGGCCGGTGTGGGCACAGGGGGAGCGTCGACCAAGGTCTCCGCGGCGCGCATGGCGGCCGACAGCGGCACGGCCGTTCTCCTGACCGCGACGACCCTCGTGCGCGAGGCCCTCGGCGGCCACCCGGTCGGCACTTGGTTCGAGCCGACCGTCTCGACACCGACCGCCTGAGCGCCGACCGTCTAAACTTCCAGTCATGGCTGGAACGACGCTCACGACTCCGACCCTCGCCGACAAACTGCAGGCGGCGAAGGACGCCTCGGTCACCCTCGCGACCGCGAACGCCGATCTGAAGAACCGCGGCCTTCTCGCGATCGCCGCTGCCGTGCGCGCCGGCACGGCGCGGATCCTGCCGGCCAACGAGCTCGACCTCGCCAACGGGCGCGGGAGCGGGCTCTCGGCGGGTCTGCAGGATCGCCTGCGACTCGACGCGGACCGTCTCGAGGCCCTCGCCCAGGCGGTCGAGCAGATCGTCGGCCTCGTCGATCCCGTCGGAGAGACCGTGCGCGGGTCGATCCTGCCGAACGGCGTGAAGATCACCCAGGTGCGGGTGCCGTTCGGGGTCGTCGGCGCGATCTACGAGGCGCGGCCGAACGTGACGATCGACATCGCCGCCCTCGCGCTCAAGAGCGGCAATGCCGCGGTGCTGCGCGGGGGGAGCGCCGCCGAGAACACCAACCGCGTGCTCGTCGAGATCCTGCAGGAGGCCCTCGTCTCGGCCGGCCTGCCCGGCGACGCCGTGCAGACGATCGACGAGTTCGGTCGCGAGGGCGCGCGTGAGCTCATGCAGGCCCGCGGTCTCGTCGACGTGCTCATCCCTCGTGGAAGCGCCGAGCTCATCCAGACCGTCGTGCGCGAGTCGAAGGTGCCCGTCATCGAGACGGGCGACGGCGTCGTGCACGTCTTCCTCGACGAGAGCGCGCCGCTCGACTGGGCCGTCGACATCGTGCGCAACGCCAAAGTGCAGCGGCCGAGCGTGTGCAACGCGCTCGAGACCCTGCTCGTGCACCGCGCGGCCGCCCCTCGGCTGCTCCCCGCCGTGCTGGGCGCGCTGCGCGAGTCGGGTGTGACGCTGCACGCCGACGACGACACCCGCGCGCTGTTCCCCGACTCCGTTCCCGCGACCGACGACGACTGGCGCGCCGAGTACTACAGCCTCGACCTCGCCGTCGCGCTCGTCGACTCCCTCGACGAGGCGATCGATCACATCCGCCGGTACTCGACCCACCACACGGAGTCGATCGTCACCAACGACCTCCAGAACGCCGAGCGCTTCCTCAACGAGGTCGACTCGGCCGTGGTCATGGCGAACGCCTCGACCCGCTTCACCGACGGCGGCGAGTTCGGCTTCGGCGCCGAGGTGGGGATCAGCACCCAGAAGCTCCACGCGCGCGGTCCCATGGGCCTTCCCGAACTCACGAGCACCAAGTGGATCGTGCGTGGCAGCGGACAGGTCAGAGCGTAGATACCTCTAGAATCGGTACGGGCACCGGTCTCACGCGGTGCCGCTCGAGAAGTTGTGCGTTGATTGGGAGATCCACATGTCGTTCGTGACCGCCGTCCTCGCGGAGTCTGAGCACGCCGTCCAGCTGCCGATGGACCCGATCTGGTACGGCGTCATCGCCGCCGTCATCTTCGCGGCGCTCGGATTCGTCACCTGGACCTACCGCAACGTCGCGAACCGTCACAGCCACAAGGCCGAGGCCCACGCGGCCGAGCACGCGGAGCCCGCGGGCGCCGAGACCCACAGCGCAGGACACCCCCACCACTAGGCGCGCATGTCGATGGATGAATCGGGTCGCCGCCCGCGTATCGGTGTGATGGGCGGCACCTTCGACCCCATTCATCACGGTCACCTCGTGGCCGCGAGCGAGGTCGCTCAGAGCTTCGACCTCGACGAGGTCGTCTTCGTGCCGACCGGCAAGCCGTGGCAGAAGCACGTGGTGACGTCTGCGGAGCACCGCTACCTCATGACCGTCATCGCGACGGCGTCGAACCCGCGGTTCACCGTGAGCAGGGTCGACGTCGACCGCCCGGGCACCACCTACACGATCGACACCCTCCGCGACATCCGTGCCGACCGGCCCGACGCCGAGCTGTTCTTCATCACGGGTGCCGACGCGGTGGCCCAGATCCTCAGCTGGAAAGACGTGAACGAGCTCTGGTCGCTGGCGCATTTCGTTGCTGTGAGTCGTCCGGGACACGATCTGAGCATTTCCGGATTACCGGCCCAAGACGTAAGCTTGCTTGAAGTTCCGGCTCTGTCGATCTCCTCCACCGACTGTCGCAGCCGGGTGAGCCGGGGATACCCGGTCTGGTATCTGGTACCCGACGGGGTTGTCCAGTACATCTCCAAGCATCATCTATATCGGAGTGTGGCATGACTGTGTGGCAAGATCAGCCGCCACAGACTCGTCGCCAGGCCCGCGAGAATGAGCGGGCCGCGGTCGAGAATGGGCAGGCTAACCCCCCGCGTCGAGCGGCGACCGCCGAGCCGACGACGGGTGGCGACATCCCTCAACTGACGACCCCTTTCACGAACGGGCTCCCGGGCTCAGTCGAGCGGTCCGACGCGCCTGCGAGCTTCCAGGCGACGCCGCCTGCCGCTCCGCGCACGGCCGAGCCGTCCGGCGACGCCCCTCGGTTCCGCCGACGTGAGTTCAACCCGCCGACGACCGCGGTCCCCGCCATCCCCGGCGACGACCGGCCCGGGCAGGCTCAGACCCCGGCGCAGGCTCCGATCCTGCCGCAGGCTCCGGCCGCTGCGACGGCGGATGCCGCGACCGCGGCTCCGCAGCAGGCCTCGCCCGACCGCACGCTGACCCGCCGCGAGCTCCGCGCGATGCTCGAAGCCGAGGAGGCCGCGAAGCAGGCCATCCGCAGCGGTGCCGCGATCGCCGACCCCGCGCCGCCGGTTCCCACACCCTCCGCGCCGCCGCGCGCCCCGCTCACGCCGCCGGCCTCCGTCACGCCGCCGGCCTCCGTCACGCCGCCGGCCTCGGTGCAACCGCCTGCTGCTGCCGTCCCGCCCGCGCCGACCCCTGTCGCGCCCGAGCAGGTCGCTCCTCGGGCCATCGCCCCCGAGGTCGTGCCGACGCCCACTCCCGGCTGGGCCGTTCCTTCCAACGGCGTCACCGATCCGTCCCGGTCCGCCGGCGCCGAGGCGCAGCCGCGCCTGAGCGACACGGCCTTCACCCCGCCCGTCGGCCACTGGTCGCGCGCCGAGGAGCTCGACGACGTCAACCAGCCCTTCGACCAGATCATCTCTCGCGGCATCCAGTCGCCGAGCACGATGAACACGACGAACGCGCTCATCCTGCCGTCGATCCCACAGGCCCCGGATGTCTCGAACCACCCGATCACGAGCACGGGCGAGATCCTCGTCACGGGCTCGATCGACCTTCCGCGCGGCCTCGGCTCGACCGGGCAGCACGGCAGCCGTTTCGACTCGTCCGAGATCGACCGCCTCTTCGACGCGGAGGTCGAGCCGGAGGTCGTCTCGACCGACTCGGCGCCCATCCGGGCCAGTCGTGCCGTCAGCTCCCACACCTCGACCCGTGGTGTCATCACACCGCCCAAGACCCGGGGCAACCGGCTTCCCATGGTGCTGGCGATCGTCGCCGGTGTCATGGCGATCGCCGTGCTCGGTGTTCTCGTCGGCGCCTACGTTCTAAGGATTTTCTGATTCTCGTCTCCACCACGATCACCGCCGCCCTCTCGAACGGGGGCGTGCGATGACCGCCACGGCGCGCACCGTCGAGCTCCTCCAGCTCGCGGCGGCCGCCGCCGACGGCAAGGGCGGCGAAGACCTCGTCGCGCTCGACGTCTCCGGCCCGCTGCCTCTCGCCGATGTCTTCTTCCTCATCACGGGTCGCTCCGAGCGCAATGTGACGGCGATCGCCGACGGCGTCGAAGACGCCCTCCTCGAGCAGGGCGTCAAGGCTCTCCGCCGTGAGGGCCGCTCCGAGGGCCGCTGGGTTCTCATCGACTTCGGCGACCTGGTCGTGCACGTCTTCCACGAGGAGGACCGCATGTACTACTCGCTCGAGCGTCTCTGGAAGGACTGCCCGGTCGTTCCGATCGTGCTGCCGTCCATGGAGCCGGCCGAGCTCTCCGACTAGGATCCTCGCCTCCCGCAAGCCTCTGCGTTGCCCGCAGCGTCAGCGTGTCTCTCCTCGTCACGTCTCTGCCGTGGGTTCCTCGTGCCCAAATGCAGGAGATCCGAGGACCAGAGGGCGGAATCACCTGCCCTTCTGGGGGCTGACCCGCTGAACTTCTGCATTTCGGATCGAGCGACGCCCAGTTGTGAGCTCGGCGGCGCGCCCGGGCCGTCCGCGACGTCGGCAAAGCTGCAGGTTCTGCAGCAAATCAGGGTTCTCTCGATCTCGCCTGGTCTACTCGTCTCGACCCCATCGACGTGCGAACGCAGGAGCAGACCATGAAGTGCCCCAACGACGACGTGACCCTCGTGATGAGCGAGCGCAGCGGTATCGAGATCGACTACTGCCCGGAATGCCGGGGTGTGTGGCTGGATCGCGGCGAACTCGACAAGATCATCGATCGGGCATCCGCAGAGCGTCCTGCGGCGGCAGCCCAGCCGGCCGCGCCGGCGCCGTCCGTGCCGCCGCAGGCGCCCGCCTACCAGCAGCCGTACCCGCCGCAGCCCCCGTACCAGGGGCAGCCGCGTTATGAGCAGCAGCGGGGCTCCTACGGCTCGAACGGATACGACAACCACGGCCAGTACCGCAAGAAGAAGAAGGAGAGCTGGCTCTCCGAGCTCTTCGACTGACGACCACGAGACTGCGGTAGTCGCGCTCAGTCAGGAGGGCGTGCGCGACTACTGCGGGTTCGCGATGCGGGTTCGTGCTCGCGGCCGATTGACGAGCCAGGGCCGCAGCGCTCGCGTGACAAGAGGCAGCAGCGCGTAGGTCATGATCGGCATGATCGCGGCGACGACGATGAGCACCCGCAGCGGCAGCCAGATCCCGATCAGCAGGGGCGTGACGAGCCAGGTCGCCAGCAGGTTCACCGGGTAGAACACGATGAAGATGCTCACCATCTGCTTCCAGCGCGGCGGCACGGGCGCGGAGGCGTTGACGACGGTGACCCCGGTGGGCTGGTCGAACCAGCCCTCGATGCCGGTGCGGCGCTCGGTGCGGGTGTCCTCGACCATGCCCATGGCGCTCTGCACCCACCAGGAGCGCTCGGATGAGTTCTCCCAGGCGTCGAGGCTCGCGGCATCCGCGAATCTGTAGAGCATGTGCCACTCGGTCGATTGCGGATCGGGGCGGATCCAACCGGATCCGAGGTATCCGGGGGAGGCGCTCAGCAGGTCTTGCCCTGCGCGTGCCCAGGCGGCCACTTCTTTCGCCCGATCAGGCGAAACGTGGCGTGTGATCGAGACGGTGATGGGTTCAGCACTCATGGCTCCAGTAAACGTCATCCCTGCGAAGATCACACCGGATGCCGCGGCGGAGCCCGAGCGTGTCACACGACCCTCTCGGATGTAGTAATCTATTCAAGTTGTTTCAAACGGCTTACGGGCCAGGCGAAGCAGCGGTTATGGGTCCATGGCGCAGCCCGGTAGCGCACCTGCATGGCATGCAGGGGGTCAGGGGTTCGAATCCCCTTGGATCCACCATTGTGATGAGTCGAGACATAGGTCTCACCTGAGTCGCGACGTGTGTCACTTTTCGAGAGCCCGGCCATTGGCCGGGCTCTCGTCGTTGGTGGCGCCAGTAGCTGTGGTTGCGGCGTATCGGCTGGAAAGACTGGATGGTTCGGGCGTGTCGTCCTCGGTGTGCACATCCGGTGGGTCGTCGGAGGCCTTCGTCGGCACTCGACAGGAACGATGTTCCCCTGTGAGGGTCGAACGATGTTCCCCTGTGAAGAGTGAAGAATAAGAATGGGGTGGCGATCGCCCGAAGTGGACCAGGCTCACAGACTCGCAGGACGCCGGCGTGATCGCAGGTAGCTCAGCCCGACGAACGCTTGCGCAACGCAGGAGAGCGACAGCAGCACTGTGGTGAGAACTTGGTCGGACTGCGAGTT
Organism: Compostimonas suwonensis; assembly: GCF_002797855.1. Lineage (GTDB taxonomy): Bacteria > Actinomycetota > Actinomycetes > Actinomycetales > Microbacteriaceae > Compostimonas > Compostimonas suwonensis. The sequence continues at coordinate 352,049 of NZ_PGFB01000002.1, read as the reverse complement.
GGCGATGCCCGCGCAGATGCCGGCGATGGCGAAGCCGATGATGAGCGCCCATCGGGCGAGGCCGCCGACGACCCCGCCCAGTGCGATGACCACGGCCGCCGCGATCGCGCCGAGGTAGGTGACGATGAGGGCGATGATGCTGAGTGTGGTGACGGCGGTCGGGAGGGAGCCTGTGAAGTATCCGCTCCAGTAGATGATTTGCTGCACCGCCCAGCCGACCCCGAACAGTACGAGCCCTGTCCTCCCGATAATCGAAGGGCCGGCGATTCCGCCGTCGGCGAACCCGAGCGCGACCATCGCGACCAGGTAGAGCACGATGTTCGCGAGGAAGAGGATCGAGAAGAGAACGAACACTCCCGTGGCGAGGGTGTCGGTGTGCCAGACGAAGTACTCGAGGATGGTGGCGACGAGCAGGACGAGTGCGCCTGTCAGAAGGGATCCACCGCCCACGATACTCCAGCGCGGGCGCGTTCCGGACGTCTGGTCTGTGACAGCGAGGTTGTTCGACAAGATTGCTCTCCCTGGTCGTGATGTGATAGTGGTCATTGTCTTAGAGACGCCGTTCGGTGAGAACGGTGTCGATCTCGTGCCGGATGTTCCTGAACGGGTCGTAGCCTGCGATCGCATCGCGTAGGGTGGCGGCTCGTCGACGGAAGGATGCATCGTGGAGGATCCGCTGTACGGCGGCTCGCACCTGATGTGCGGTCGGCCGGCCCGTGCGGAGGTCTATGCCGACACCGAAGTAGTCCACGCGTGCGGCGACCTCGGGCTTGTCCTCTGCGGCACCGGCCACGACGAGGGGGACGCCGGCAGCCAGGGCTGCCAGGGTGCCGCCGTACCCGCCATTGGTGACCATCACGTCGCAGAGCGGGAGTAGCTGGTCATAGGGCAGGAACTCCGCGATCCGGGCATTCGGTGGGAGGGGGCCGACGGACTCGATCGGGCTTCGGCCAGTGGAGACCACAACGTGCAGGTCGAGGTCCGCGAGGGCGTCGATGGTGGGTCGGATGACCGTACTGGGGTCGTGATTGTCGAGTGTGCCCTGAGTGACGTGCACAATGGGTTTGCCGTCTCCGAGTTCTCCCCACCAATCCGGCAGGCTTTCGGCGGCGCCGGGTGTCCGAGCCGATGAGAGCGGACCGACGAATCGGATGTTATCGGACAGGTCGCGTCGCTCATACTCGAACTCACGCGGGCCGAGTTGGAGGTAACGATCGGGCAGCCGGGAGATCTCGATGACGAACCCGTCCGGCTTCTGACCGCCGGCCTCGATGAGCAACTGCCCGGCGAGTCTCTGCGCGTGTGCGAAGAACACCCGCCGCGCCATCTCGTTCAGGAGGCGATTGCGCACACGGGCGACCGGGCCGGAGGCCATCCGGATACGCGAGTTGGCCGGCGGCGTGTCCACGCTGAACTGCGCAAGCGGCCCGATCCCGATCACGAGCACCGGCAGCCGCTTGCCCGGGTCGCGCTGCAGCAGCGGCAACGCGCCGACGAAGAGGCTGTCGATGAGCACAACATCGATCTGCTCCTCCGCGAGTATCGCGGAGAGAGCCCTCCACTGGTCTGGTATGGGCCGGATGAAGGTGGACTCGACTTGATACTGCGACAGCGCGATCCCCGAGTAGCGGTGAGCGTCCGGGACGAACGAGGCCGGGTCGCGCTCATCGAAGTCGGCCGCACCGTGAAAGGAACGGAATTCCAGACCGCTGTCCAACGTCGCCGTCTCGAAACGCGAGCCGGTGAGCACGATCACCCGGTCTCCCCGTGCCGCGAGGTCACGCCCGACCGCGAGCATCGGATTCACATGGCCATACAGCGGATTTGAGCACAGTAATGCTGTTGTCACGATTCGCTCCGTTCGACGACATCTCCCGGCTGGTCGAGGATCACTCGGCGGATCACGGTCCGCAACCACTCGACGTACTGTTCCAGCGTCCAGCCGAACTCGTCCACGAGGTGCTCATACACCTCGTGCGATACGAGAGCCGAGAGCGTCGCGTTTGCGCTCTCGATCAGGTCTGGCGTGATCACACCGCGAGATACCAGCCACGGTCCGGTCATTGCCAGATCCGACCGGCGACGTGCGAGAGCCTCGTCCATCAATCGCCGGATTTCCGGCTCGGCATCGGCGGCTGCCCGAGCGGTTCGCCACAACGGGTCCGACCGGGCGATCGACACACTCACCACATCGACATAGCTGTCCAGCGCCTCACCGACATCCTCGTTCGCGAATACCGCCGCATAGCCCGGCTCCTCCGCCAACGGCCGGTCGCTTTCCGTACCGGTGAAGGCGACGGTCATCGCAGTGGCCAGCAGTGCAGACTTCGATCCCGCCAGGTACACCGACTCCACCGAGACTCTCGCCCTTCTCGCGATCGCCTTCATCGTCGTCCCCGCATAACCCAGCTCGCCGAACAGCTCGCCGGCGGCGGCGATGATGGTCGCACGCGTCCTCGCCGCCTGCGCCGACCGCTTCGGATAGCGCACCGCCCCGTCAGACATGGTTCCTCCAGATGATTACAGTTTGACTGTAGTCAACTGATCCGAGCGTGGTCAAGCGACGTGACCGCAGGCGGTGATCGAAGAGAGTCCATGACCACTGCGTCGCTGCCTCGGCAGGGTTTCGATACGAGCGCAGGAGGGGCCCACCGGTGTGATGAGTGGGGGACATCGGGTTACAGGAGACATCTGAGTCGCGACATCGTCGAGCGACCTTGTGACGGATGAGCTTGTGCCCTCGTCCTATCCGTGACGACGCTTGTGTCGTTCACTGGAAGGAGTTGAACTGATGGTCGGCAAGAAAGATGTTCAGAAGGCCGCCGAGGCTACAGCATGGAACCCGGTTCGTGTGCTCTCGAGCTGGGGTGTGCGAAGCGGTCACGCCTACACTGCCGGATTCGTGTCCATCGGGATCTCGCTGCTGTCGTGGCTGATCTCACGAGGAAAGAAAGACAGCAAGTCGCAGTCGGATCGCTGGGGGATCTTCGTCGGGCAATGGGCGCCGACGTTCCTGGCGCTGGGCATCGCGCTGAGGAGCGAGAAGGACTGACTGTGACCGGGGTCGTCCGCGTGGCCCCGATTGAGGATCGCACGCTCCCTGGGTGCAGGCAGGGGTTCTACGCAGCGTCACGGCGGTGTTGTCCATCTGGTCCATCATCTGGCGCAGGATGGGTCGTACTTCGTCGTCATCGGGGCAGCGGCTCTGCTCCGAGCCGAGTTGATCTCCGGCGGGTTCAGACGCGCAAGGCGATCAATGCTTGCTCTTGCCCTTCTTCGCCTTGAGGAGCAAGAGCACCCGCTTCGACAGCTCCGCATACGCCTGGGCAGCTTCCGAGCGGGGCGCGAAAGCCGCGACGGGCGCGCGCTCGGCGCCCATCCGCTCGATCGTCACGGTCGCGGGGACGACGATGTCGGTCACCTCGGCGTTCCGGCCGGGCAGATTCACGACGGCCTCGCGATGTGAGGTCTTCCGCCGGTCGACCATCGAGAGGAATCCGACGATCGGGGCCGGACGCACGGAGTCGGCGACGATGCTCTTCACCTGCTCGAGGGAGCGGAGCGAGAGGGGGGAAGGGACGAGCGGCACGACGACGGCGTCGGCGGCGCGCAACGCGTTCTCCGCGACGAGGGAAGCGCCCGGCGGGCAGTCGAGGATGACGACGTCGTAGTCGTGAGAGACGGCATCCAGAATCTTCTCGATGCGCTGAGTGGACTTCTTCGCAGCGTCGAACACGAGGTCGAGCTCGCGGTAGCTGTCGTCGGCGGGCAGAACGTCGAGGTGCTCGTACTCCGTCGAGCGGATGGCGGCCGTCGTGCGGGTCTTGCCGCTGACGAGGGAGTCGACGCCGCCCTTGAGCTTGGGCTTGACCTGGAGCAGATACGTCGCCGCACCCTGCGGGTCGAGATCCCAGAGCAGCGCGCGGAAGTCGCGTGCCGCCTCCCAGGCCAGATTGACGGCGGCCGTCGTCTTGCCCACCCCGCCTTTGATGCTGTAGACCGCGACCACCTTCATGCCCACATCCTAGGCCGCGCGGACCGTCGCGATCGAGCGGTTCACGCCGGGGTCAGGGCGGCGACGAGCGTAACGACGATGCCGAGGGCGAGTGCGACGAAGCCCGCCCGGGCGATCCAGCCTCGCACGGTCAGCCAGTGTTCGTCCTTGTCGAGGATGTCGAGCTTCTCGTCGATCAGTCGGTACTCGCCCTTGTGGAGCGGCATGGCCAGGATGCCGTCTCGCACGGCTCGCATATCGAGGGCACGACCACGGCGCGGGAAGACGATGATCACCCCCGACACCGCGGCGAGGAAGCTGAGCGCGAGGTTGACGACGGTCGTCCACGAGAGATCCGTTGTGACCTGGAGTGCTCCGACCACGCTGGCCGCTCCGACGAGGATGGTGGCACGCTGCTCCATGGCACCCGCCCGAGCGATGTGCGAGCCGATCTCCCGATCGAGCTCGACTCCGATCAGCTCCAGCTGTTTCGCCTTGACCGCCAGCTCGTCTTCACTCAGCGTGGTCATGCGTGTCGTTCGCGTCGTCGTCGTCGGGCGGAAGCCCGTAAGGCTCTGCGGGTTGCTCAGCGGGAGCCGGCGCCTCTGCTGGGGGCGCGTCATGGTCGCGGTAGTGCTTCTTGTAGGTCTCGCCCTGTTTGAACACGGGTTTCGTCCACGAGTCCTCTGAGCCGCCCATCGGAATCCCCTCTGCGCTCGTTCCCGTCGGTGGTGAGCGTATCCGCCTCTCGGTACGCGCAGCAAGATCCCTGCATTGGGGGGAGACGACAGACGTTCTCCGGAAACGGCGGCAGCGTTGAGGACGAGAGCGCGAGCGAAGTCCCGGGCAGGTCGACGCGCCGGGGCCAGCAGCTCCCGGAACGAAGGGAGACGCATAGGAGGTCGCGCGGTGTGACCGGTAGCCTCGAGGGTATGAGCGAAATCACCATCACCGCCCTGCGGGAACAGCTCGGGTCGGTCGGGGTCTGGTCGTCGAAGATCGGCGGGGCGTCCGCCACGGCAGAGCGCGCCGCCGCCGCCGAGATCGAGTCCCTCGGCTTCCGCACCCTCTGGTTCGGCGAGGCGGCGGACAACAAGGAGGCGTTCGTGAACGCCTCGATCCTGCTGCAGGCGACCTCCTCTCTCACGGTGGCGACCGGCATCGCGAACATCTACGCGCGCGACCCGCTCGCCGCGGAGCTGGGGGCGAATGCTCTCGGCGAAGCGTATGGCGGCCGGTTCGTGCTCGGTCTCGGTGTCAGTCACGCCCCCATGGTCGCCTCGCGCGGCCACGACTACGCGGCGCCGGTTCGCACGATGCGCGAGTACTTGGATGCGATGGACTCCGTGTCGTACACGCCACCGGCGCCCGGGTTCGCGGTGCCCCGGGTGCTCGCCGCGCTGCGGCCGCGTATGCTCGAGCTCGCGCGCGACCGCACGGCGGGCGCCCATCCGTATTTCGTTCCCGTCGAGCACACCGAGCGGGCCCGAGCGATCCTCGGACCGGATCGTCTGCTGGCCCCCGAGCTCATGGTCGTGCTCGAGACCGACGCGGCGCGCGCCCGCGCCGTCGCCCGGGAGACGACGACGCGCTACCTCGCCATGCCGAACTACGCCAACAACCTGCGGGAGCTGGGCTACACGGAGGAGGACCTCGCCGGCGGAGGCAGCGACCGGCTCGTCGACGACATCGTCGTGTGGGGGGATGCCGCGGCCATCCGCGAGCGTGTCGACGCCCATCTCCGCGCCGGCGCCGACCACGTCGCCGTGCAGCCCCTTGCCGCCGATCTCGAGTCGCAGCTCGGGCAGCTGCGCGCTCTGGCGCCGGTTCTGCTCGCCCGCTGAGGCCGGTCGGCCGGCGGGGAGCACGGCGCCGCGCCGCGAGGGCTCAGCGCGTGTAGCGGAGGAAGCGGTAGCGGATGCCCGTGCGGGAGAGCTGCCACGGGCCCTCGGTGTCGAGGGCCCAGCTGTCGTCGAGCGCGGGCGCGACCGTGTCGCCCGCGGCATCCAGGTCGACCTCGGTGACCTCGAGGCGGGAGGCGAGCGGCATCGCCTGGCGGTAGATCTCGCCGCCGCCCATCACCCAGACGGTGTCGGCGCCGGCGGCGGCGAGGGCGGCGTCGAGGGAGGGGGCCGCTGTCGCGCCATCCGCCGACCACTGCGGGTTGCGGGTCACGACGATGTTGTGCCGGCCGGGCAGCGGGCGGAACCGTTCGGGAAGCGAGTCCCAGGTGCGCCGGCCCATGACGACCGTGCCGCCCCGGGTGAGCTCTGTGAAGTGCGCGAGATCCTCGGGCACGTGCCAGGGGATGGTGCCGGCGTCGCCGATGACGCCGCCGTGCGCCTGAGCCCAGATGAGGGACGGGCTCATACGGCGACGGGCGCCTTGATGGCGGGGTGGTGCACGTAGTCGACGATCTCGAAGTCTTCGTACTCGTAGTCGAAGATGCTCGCCCGCTCGGTGAGGATGCGGAGGGTGGGCGACGGGTACGGCTCGCGGGTCAGCTGCTCGGCGACCTGCTCGCGGTGGTTGTCGTAGACGTGGCAGTCGCCGCCGGTCCAGACGAAGTCGCCGACCTCGAGCCCGGTCTGCGCGGCCACCAGATGGGTGAGCAGCGCGTAGCTCGCGATGTTGAAGGGCACGCCGAGGAAGAGGTCGGCACTGCGCTGGTAGAGCTGGCAGGAGAGCTTGCCGTCGGCGACGTAGAACTGGAAGAGGGCGTGGCAGGGGGCCAGGGCCATCTCGGGGATCTCGGCCACGTTCCAGGCCGAGACGATGATGCGACGCGAGTCGGGATTGGTCTTGAGCGTCTCGATGACCTGGGCGATCTGATCGATGTGGCCGCCCGATGGCGTCGGCCAGGAGCGCCACTGCACGCCGTAGACGGGGCCGAGCTCACCCTGCTCGTCGGCCCACTCGTCCCAGATGGTCACGCCGTGATCGCGCAGCCAGCCGACGTTGCTGTCGCCGCGCAGAAACCAGAGCAGCTCGTAGGCGATCGACTTGAAGTGCACGCGTTTGGTGGTGATGAGCGGGAAGCCCTGGCTCAGGTCGAAACGCAGCTGCGCGCCGAAGACGCTCGTGGTGCCCGTTCCTGTTCTGTCGGACTTCGCCGCGCCGGTCTGCAGGGTGTGACGCAGCAGGTCTTCGTAGGGTGTGGGAAGTGAAGTAGCCATCACTGCGAGCGTAGACGCGAAAGGGGCGGCACGCGACATCCGTGACGGCGTTTGCGCACTGCGCGTGCTCGGGAGCGTTTGTGAGGGCCGGGTGGGACTGAGAGCATGGGGGTATGGATGTTCTCGGCCGGGCAGAGCCGCTGCTGCTGAAGCTCGACCGCGTGGCGGGCGGGCGTCAGGCGGGCATCGTGATCTCCGGCGAGATGCGCGACCATCCGCGCACCCGGCGTGCGTTCACGGCCATCACCTGGCTGCTCGTCGCCGAGTTCGCGATAGGCCTCGCCGCGGTCGTCGTCGCGATCGTGCTGACGACGAACGGCGACGACATCGGCTGGCCGGTCTGGATGCGCACCCTCGTCGTGCTCGGCATGACGGCGACGCTCTTCTACTTCGCCTGGCGCGCGCGGCTCGGTCACTACTGGGCCTACTCGCGTCTTCGGCTGTTCAGCAAGATCTTCCCCGTCATCACCCTCGTGCTGGCGGCGGTCCCGGGGCTCTACCCGATGTGGATGGTGACCGAGCAGATCGTCTTCAGCCTCATCCTCATCGGGGTCTCCGACTATCTCGAGTCGGAGCACATGCGCTCGGCCTTCCCGAAGCCGCCGCGGCCGGCGCGCGGAATAGTGCGATCGCCGATGTAGTTGATATGTCAACGTGAGCCGCGACGGGCGGGACTCGCGAACAGGACGCAGAGAAAAAAGAGGTTCAGGATGCCGCAGCAACTCGAGTTGGGACTCGACACCTTCGGCGACGTCACCGTCGACGCCGACGGTGCCGCGCTGCCGCACGCCCAGGTTCTGCGCAACCTCGTGGCGCAGGGCGAGCTCGCCGAGCGGGTGGGCCTCGACTTCCTCGGCGTCGGAGAGCACCACCGGCGCGACTTCGCCGTGTCGGCCCCGGAGGTCGTGCTCGCCGCGATCGCCGCGCGCACGGAGCGCATCCACCTCGGCTCGGCCGTGACGGTGCTGAGCTCCGACGACCCGGTGCGGGTCTTCCAGCGCTTCTCGACACTCGACGGGCTCTCGAACGGGCGCGCCGAGGTGATCCTCGGCCGGGGCTCGTTCACCGAGTCGTTCCCCCTCTTCGGCTACGATCTCAGCCAGTACGAGGAGCTCTTCGACGAGAAGCTCGACCTCTTCGCGGCCGTGCGCGAGCAGGAGCCGGTGACCTGGAGCGGGCGCACACGGGCAGGCCTCGCCGATCAGTCGGTCTATCCGCCGGTCGAGCACGGGCTGCTGCGCGCCTGGGTGGGCGTCGGCGGAAGCCCCGAGTCGGTCATCCGCGCGGCGCGTTACGGCCTGCCCCTGATGCTCGCGATCATCGGCGGAGAGCCCGCCCGTTTCGCGCCCCTCGTCGACCTGTACCATCGCGCGCTCGCCCAGCTGAACCAGGAGACCCAGCCGGTGGGCGTGCACTCGCCGGGCTACGTCGCCGAGACCGACGAGCAGGCGCTCGAGGAGCTCTGGCCGCACTACTCGGCGATGCTCGACCGGATCGGCCGCGAGCGCGGCTGGCCTCCCACGACCCGCGCCCAGTTCGAGGCCTCGGCCGGCCCCGAGGGCTCGTTGTACGCGGGCTCGCCGGAGACCGTCGCCCGGAAGATCGCGACCAACGCCCGGATCCTCGGCATCTCGCGCTTCGACCTCAAGTACAGCAACGGCACCATGCCGCACGCGAAGCTCATGAGCAGCATCGAGCTCTACGGCACCGAGGTCGCCCCGCGCGTGCGTGAGCTGCTCGCCGCGAGCTGACCGGGCGTCGGGGCGCACCCTGTTCGTCGGGGCGCACGTTCTTCGTCGCGGCGCACCCTCGACGGTGCGCCCCGACGAAGAACGTGCGCCGCGACACAACGCGTGCGTCGGAGTGCATGGGCGCGGCGGTCAGCGGCGTCGCGGCCACTCCAGCTCGACGCCGAACAGCGCGTGCGCGGCATCGGCGCAGACCCGCTGGTCGAGCGGGGCGCGCCGGCGGTGCCGGAGGGGTCGCGGCATCCAGGCCTCGGCCACGACTGTGCCGACGCGCCACGGCAGGGGCGTCGGGTCGGCGTGCTGCAGCACCGAGGCGTCGGGCAGCAGCAGCCGGTCGGCCTCGGCCTCGGTGCCGAGCAGCACCTGCGTCGCGAGCCCCTCGGCCACGAGCGCCTGCAGTCGCGGCGCGAAGTGCACGGGGGCGAGCGGCTTGGGCCCGACGCTCCACAGGTGGGCGAGGCCCACACGCTGGCCGGATGCCGCGAGCTCACGGATGCGGCGTTCCACCTCCGTGAAGTCGCGGCGGTCGCGCTCGCGCTCCACGAAGTCGAGCGCGACGATCGTGTCGAAGCGCGCCGGAGCCGCCTCCGATCCGCGGATCATCTCGCGGGGAGCCGGGAAGGGGCGCGGCTGCTGGTCGCGGTCGAGATAGGGCGAGGCGTCCTGCTGGGCGATCGTCGCGTGCCACAGCCGGTACGCGCTCGCGTAGGCGATGCGCGAGTCGTGCATCCAGCGCGGGCGGATCTCCTCGCCCGTGAGCGAGGAACGGCGGTAGCGCTGCAGGGTGAGCGGCGCGTCGGGGCGCACGAGGTCGGACTCGCGGTCGAAGGCGGAGGAGATGCGGCGGCGGAACTCGCTGTCCGCGCCCTTCATGACGGCGTCGAAATAGCCGATGCGGCGCATGACGCGCTCGCGCCGGAACATGAGCGAGGGCTCGCAGAGCTTGATGTCGCGACCGCGGGGCTGGAAGAGCGAGAGGGTGTCGGTGACCCGGAGCGCGAAGGTCGAGTTGCTCGGCGCATCGGGGGTCGCGAGCAGATGGCCCGCCTGCGTCTCCAGGCGGCGGGGGTGCGCCCAGTCGTCGGAGTCGTGCATGGTCACGAACTCGCCGCGGGCGAGGTCGAGCCCGGCGTTGCGGCAGACGTAGGTGCCGCGGTTCGTCTCGCGGCGGATGACGCGCACCCGGCCGTCGAGGGCCTCCAGCTCGTCGAGCAGCGAGGCGAACTCGGCGGGCGAGCCGTCGTCGACGACGAGCAGTTCGAGGTTGCGCCAGCTCTGGGCGAGGATGGAGGCGACCGCGGTGCGGATCTCGGGGCCGGGGCGGTAGCAGCTCATGATCACGGAGACGAGCGGGCCGTCGACGAAGCCGACCGGGGGCGCGACGAGCCTGTCGAACTCGTGCTCGACGAGGGCGCTCGCGTCGTGGCGCGGCGGCTCGAGGCCCACGCTCGCGAAGGCGTCGTTGAAGGCGTGCAGCCAGAGGTCGCGCGAGGGCGTCTCCTCTGAGGAGTGGTGGGGGTTGAGGGCGTCGACCACGAACTGACGGCGGTCGTGGTCGCGGCTCGGCCAGGAGCGGGCGACGCGTACCGCCTTGGCGTGCTGCGCGGAGGCGAGCAGGGCGGTCGCGTAGTGGTGCTGCTCGGCGTCGGGCAGGGTGCGGCCGGTGGGGGTGCTCAACTCGTAGAGGGCGGCGGCGTCGGCGAACTCGGAGTCGTTCCAGGCCTGCTGGATGACGAGCCGGGCGAGCTCGACGAGGGCGCGCGACTCGGCGGCGCTCGGTGTCAGGCGCGGGGAGGAGCCGGAGAGCGACGCCTCGTGGGCCAGGCTCACGAGCTCGAGGAAGTCGTACCGCCCGGCGCTCGCGCGTGCGGCGAGCACATCGCGCACCCGGCGGGAGTCGGCCCACTGGGCTGCTGTCGACAGCTCGTGATCCGAGAGCTCCCGGGTTCTCGCGAGGAGCGCGCGGGCGCTTCTCCTGCGTGTGGAGTCGCGCGCGGGGGAGAGCCCAGTCGATGCCACGGATCGGGTTGTGATCGTGGAATCAGTCGTCTCAATAGTGACCATTCGGTACCTGTCCGTTTCGGGGGCCGGGGACAATTCGGCATAACTTAGCAGTCGTACACGACATCGCAGTGTCACCCAGGTGAAGGCCCGACCAACGGCCGCGGCCGTAGAATCGACAGGTGCCTTCCACCCGTTCGATCGTGACCGCTGCGGTGCTCGACGCGGCCCTCGTGCTGGTCTTCGTGATCATCGGCCGGGGCAGCCACGAGGAGGGCTTCAGCCTGCCCGGACTCCTGCAGACGTGGTGGCCGTTCCTCGCCGGGGCGGCCGTCGGCTGGCTGCTCGCCCGTGCCTGGCGGAGCCCCGCGCGCACGGTCTGGACGGGCATCGTCGTCTGGGTCGCGACCGTGGTCGTCGGTATGCTCCTGCGGGTGGCATCCGGTCAGGGGGTCCAGCTGAGCTTCGTGATCGTGACGGTTCTCGTGCTCGGCGTCTTCCTGCTCGGCTGGCGTGCCGTCGCGAGGCTGGCGACGGCGCTGCGACGACGGCCGGCCTGACGGAACCCGCAGCGGGCCGAGGGGCGCCGCCGAGACACAGGACGCCGCGGGCGCAGCCCCCGAAGCGCACCGCTCTCCTCGGGCTCCTCCACCGTCTGGGGCTCGCGCTCACGGGCGTCGACGGCCTCCTCGAGATGCTCGCAGGGCTCGCCCTCTGGCTGGCTCCGGGCTGCTGCACGATCTGCCCGCCCCGCTCGCGTGCTCGATCGGCGGCCATCATCCGTGGCGCCGGGCCGTGCCCGGAGCGTATAGCGGCAAACGCGCCCGAGGGCTAGGGGATGCAGGGCGGTCGGCGAGCGGATAGCGTACCAGTCGTCGGTCAGACCGGGACTCCGGTCGAACAGCCGGTCGAACAGGGGGATGCCCATGAACACCTGGCCCGGAACGCCCTATCCTCTCGGGGCGAGCTACGACGGCAGCGGCACCAACTTCGCGCTCTACAGCCAGGCGGCGGAGCGGGTCGAGCTGTGCCTCTTCGACGAGTCCGGCGAGGAGACCCGCATCGAGGTCGTGGAGTCGGACGCCTACGTCTGGCACTGCTACCTGCCCACGGTGCAGCCCGGGCAGCGCTACGGCTACCGGGTGCACGGCCCGTACGACCCGTCGAGCGGGCAGCGGTGCAACCCGAACAAGCTGCTTCTCGACCCCTACGCGAAGGCGACGTGCGGCGAGTTCGACTGGGACCAGTCGCTCTTCTCCTACGACTTCGGCGACCCCGACTCCCGCAACGACCTCGACTCGGCCGGTCACACGATGAAGAGCATCGTGGTGAACCCGTTCTTCGACTGGCTCGGCGACCGGCTGCCGCGCATCCCGTACGGCCGTTCGGTGGTCTACGAGGCCCACGTGAAGGGCCTCACCGAGCTCAACGAGGAGATCCCGGCATCCCAGCGCGGCACCTTCGCGGGAATCGGCCATCCGGCGACCATTGACCACCTGCAGAGGATCGGCGTCACCGCGATCGAGCTCATGCCCGTGCACCAGTTCGCCAACGACAGCATCCTGCTCGAGAAGGGTCTCAGCAACTACTGGGGCTACAACACGATCGGCTTCTTCGCACCCCACAACCGCTACTCGTCGACGGGCGACACGGGGCAGCAGGTGCAGGAGTTCAAGGGCATGGTGCGCAATCTGCACGCCGCCGGCATCGAGGTCATCCTCGACGTCGTCTACAACCACACGGCCGAGGGCAACCACCTGGGCCCCACGCTGTCGTTCAAGGGCATCGACAACGAGTCGTACTACCGCCTCGTCGAAGACGACAAGCGCTACTACATGGACTACACGGGCACGGGCAACACCCTGAACGTGCGGCATCCGCACTCCCTCCAGCTCATCATGGACTCGCTGCGCTACTGGGTGACCGAGATGCACGTCGACGGCTTCCGCTTCGACCTCGCAGCGGCGCTCGCACGGGAGTTCTACGACGTCGACCGCCTCTCGACCTTCTTCGAGCTCGTGCAGCAAGACCCGGTGGTGTCGCAGGTGAAGCTCATCGCCGAGCCCTGGGATGTCGGACCGGGCGGCTACCAGGTGGGCAACTTCCCTCCGCAGTGGACGGAGTGGAACGGCAAGTACCGCGACACGGTCCGCGACTTCTGGCGGGGCGAGCCCTCGACGCTCGGCGAGTTCGCCTCCCGCCTCACCGGCTCGGCCGACCTCTACGAGCGCTCGGGCCGGCGCCCCGTGGCATCCGTCAACTTCGTCACGGCGCACGACGGCTTCACCCTGCGCGACCTCGTCTCGTACGACGAGAAGCACAACGACGCGAACGGGGAGGACAACAACGACGGGGAGTCGCACAACCGGTCGTGGAACTCGGGCGCGGAGGGGCCGACCGACGATCCCGAGGTGCTCGCGCGCCGGGCCCGTCAGCAGCGCAACTTCCTCGCGACGCTCCTGCTCTCGCAGGGCGTTCCGATGATCGCGCACGGCGACGAGCTGGGGCGCACCCAGAACGGCAACAACAACGCCTACGCGCAGGACTCCGAGCTCAGCTGGATCCACTGGGATCAGGTCGACGAGCCCCTCGTCGAGTTCACGGCCGCGGTGTCGAGGCTGCGCAAGGAGCACCCGGTGTTCCGTCGCAGCGGCTTCTACGACGGGCGCCCCGTCAAGCGCGGGGAGGGCGATCCGTTGCCCGACCTGGTCTGGCTGAACGCCGAGGGCACCGAGATGCAGCCCGAGCAGTGGGATGAGGGGCTCGCGCGCACCGTCGGCGTGTTCCTCAACGGTCAGGGGATCGGCGAGCGCGACGCACGCGGGCAGCGTGTCGTCGACGCGAGCTTCCTGCTCTACTTCAATGCGGGGGAGGACGACGTGGAGTTCACGCTGCCTCCCGCCGAGTACTCGCCGGAGTGGGAGATCGTCGTCGACACGGCGGGTGAGGCCGCGGACTCGGTGCCGAGGCCGGCCGGGGCGAAGCACACGGTGCTCAGCCGCTCGCTCGTCGTCCTGCGCGCCTACGAGGCCCCGGAGGGCGAGCCTGATCACACGGTCGCGGCATCCCTCGCGGTGCTCAGCGGGTCGAGCGCGTCGAACTCCTTGACAGGCGCGGCCGCGGCGCCGGGAGGTGTGCGATGAGGGTGCCGTCTGCAGATCCGAGCGGACTTCGACCTGGATGCCGCGGCACAGACGGTCGGCTACCTCGCGGCTCTCGGCGCCGACTGGCTCGACCTCTGCCGCGCTCGATCGCGGCCGGGGCTCGCGCGGACGACGACGAGGCGGTCGGCGTGCTGCTCCCGGGTTTCGCGGACGACGGCGAGGCGGTCCTGGGCACGAGCGGCGGGGAGACGACGTTCGCGCCGCATTCCGTGGCGGTTATCGCGCTCGACGAGCCGGCACCCGCCGAGCGCTAGAGATCGGACTCGACGCCGGGCTGCTGCTGCCCGGCCCGGAGCCCGCGGATGATCGTCTCGACGGCGACGGTGCCGAGGTGCTCGACGACCTCGGGCGGCTGAGTGCGGAGCGGGCCGCGGATCACGAGATCGGCGAAGCCGTGGACGGTCGACCAGCAGGCCCATTCGGCGTTCTCGCGGCGCTCGGCGGTGAGCACACCCGCGTCGACGAGGGCGTCGAGGGCGTCGAGCAGCAGCTGGTACGGCGGCGGCACCCCGTCGGCGACCGTGACGCCCGGCCGCTCGCCCGGCTCGTCCTGGGTCAGGAAGGCGAGCTCGAACCAGCCGGGCTCCGAGCGCGCGAAGTGGATGTAGCCGAGGCCCACGTCGCGGAGGCGTTCGAGTGCGTGCTCGGCGGCATCCGGGCGTTCGGGCGCGGCGTCCATACGGTCGAGCATGGCCTGGGCGAGACGATCCTGGGCTTCGAGGGCCACGGCGAGCACGAGCGCGTGACGGTCGGCGAAGTGACGGTACGCGGCGTTGGGGGTGACCCCGGCGGAGCGCGTCACCTCGCGCAGGCCCACCGCCTCGGGCCCGCCGTTGCGGGCGAGGGCGAGCCCGGCCTCGATGAGGGCGGCGCGGAGCTCGCCGTGGTGATAGGGATGCGGGCCGGGAATCATGCTTGCGCCACCTCCGAATCCATGTGTACAGTGTGAACATTCGATGTGGACAGTGTAGACAAATGTGCACCTGTCCGTTGGATCCCCGTCCGTTGGATCATAGGCGAGTCCCGAAGGAGAGAGCATGAACGACCTGGCTGTCGAGACGCACGGTCTCGTCAAGGTGTTCGGCACCAATCGAGCGGTCGACGGGGTCGACCTCGCGATCGCGCGCGGGGGAGTGCACGGGTTCCTCGGCCCGAACGGCGCCGGCAAGACGACGACGATCCGCATGCTCGCGACACTCTCGCGCCCCGACGGCGGAACGGCGCGGGTGCTCGGCAGAGACGTCGTCGCCGAGGCGAACGAGGTGCGCCGCCGCGTCGGCCTCACGGGGCAGTTCGCCTCCGTCGACGAAGACCTCACCGGGCGCGAGAACCTGCGCCTCATCGGCCGGCTCTTCGGCTACCGGGGGCAGAAGGCGACCAAGCGCGCCGACGACCTCCTCGACGCCTTCGACCTCGGCGACGCGGCCGACCGGCAGGTGAAGAAGTACTCCGGTGGTATGCGCCGGCGCATCGACATCGCCGCGAGCATCGTCGTGACCCCCGAGCTGCTCTTCCTCGACGAGCCGACGACGGGCCTCGACCCGCGCAGCCGCAACGAGGTCTGGGACATCGTGCGGGCCATGGTCTCGAGCGGTACGACGGTGTTCCTGACGACGCAGTACCTCGACGAGGCCGATCAGCTCGCCGATCGCATCAGCGTGATCGACCGCGGCAGGGTCATCGCCGAGGGCACGTCGACCGAGCTCAAGGCCTCCGTCGGCTCCGGCTCGCTGCAGGTACGGGTCATGGACAGGCACGAGCGGGATGCCGCGAAGCAGATCCTCGAGCGCGAGCTCGGCGTCGAGGTGCGCGAGGGCGTCGACCCGAGCGCCCTCGAGGCCGTCGTCGACAGCTCGGGCGTCGTGACCCGGGCCCTCGCGGCCCTCGACTCGGCGAATCTCGAGCTCGCGCAGTTCTCACTCGGGCAGCCCACACTCGACGAGGTGTTCCTGGCCCTGACCGGGCATCCGGCCGAGGTCGAGGAGACGGACGAGAACACGAAGGAGGAGGCGGCATGACACTTCAAGCGACCGCGCGCGAGGAGGCTCGCACCTCGGCGATCCTCACCGCTCTCGCCGACGGCGAGCGCCCCAACCCGCCCGGGCCCCTCTCGACCTCGCTCGCCTTCGGCTGGCGCGCGCTGCTGAAGATCAAGCACGTGCCCGAGCAGCTCTTCGACGTGACGGTCTTCCCCATCATGTTCACGCTGCTGTTCACCTTCCTGTTCGGCGGCGCGCTCGCAGGGAGCACGGTCGACTACATCCAGTTCCTGCTGCCCGGCATCCTCGTGCAGGGCGTCATCATGATCACCATGTACACCGGCACGACTCTGCGCACCGACATCGAGAAGGGCGTCTTCGACCGCTTCCGCTCGCTGCCGATCTGGCGGCCGTCGGCTCTCGTGGGCATGCTGCTCGGCGACGCCGTGCGCTTCACGATCTCCTCGATCGTGACGATCACCCTCGGGCTCATCCTCGGCTGGCGGCCGGAGGGCGGCGTGGCGGGGGTGGCTCTCGGTGTGCTGCTGATCCTGTTGTTCGCCTTCAGCCTCGGCTGGGTCTGGACGTTCCTCAGCCTCATCCTGCGCACCTCGGGCTCCGTCATGGGCGTGAGCATGATCGTCATCACGCCGCTCACCTTCGGCAGCAACATCTTCGTCGACCCCTCGACGATGCCGGGCTGGCTGCAGGCCTTCGTCGAGGTCAACCCCGTCACACAGCTCGTCACCTCGGTGCGCGAGCTCATGGGCGGGCTGCCGCTCGGGCCGAGTTTTATGCTCACGATCGCGTGGTCGGCGGGGCTCATCATCGTCTTCGGCTCGCTCACCATGTGGCGCTACCGCGACGCGCGGTAGCGCTGGGCGGCGTGTGGTTCGTCGAGCGCGGCCTTGTTCGCGGGCGACGAGCCCCGGCGCCGGGCGGTCGCGAACAAGGCCGCGGTCGAGAGCGGAGCGGAGCAGAGCCGGCGAACGGTGCGAGGCCTCAACGGTGCGAGGCCTCAGGAGACAGGGGCCGCGCCGAGCGCCGCGAGTGCCGCCTCCTGGTGCGCCCGGGCCCACGGCCGCCCGACGTGGGCGCCCCACGCGGCGAGCTGGCCGGTGAGCCGGCGGGGCAGAGGGCGCGCCGTGAACCCGGAGAGCCGCGGCAGGGCCTCCGGGTCGTAGGCGGCGAGTGCGAGGCCCGCGTCGCCGCCGACGCTCGCGAGCGCCTCCTCGTACGTCGATCGCGTCACGGGGAGCACCAGGACCGTCTCGTCCACGGTGAGCGTCGAGAGCTGCGCCAGCAGCTCGTGCAGGGCCTCGGCGGCGCGCACGAGGGTGTCGGCGCCCAGCTCGAGGTCGCGGCGGTCGACGATCTCGGGCAGCGGGTCGTCGAGCCGGGTGGCGAGCAGCGTCACGACGGCGAGCCGGCCGGATGCCGCACGCGGGTCGTGATCGCGCACGCCGATCGTCAGGGCGCTCACGATGTGCGGCTCGCCGCGAAGGTGCGCCGAGCCGCCCCGATCGCCCGGTAGAAGGCCGGATCGTCGAGGTAGTGCCCGTGCGCCGTGAGGAAGGGCAGATGGCTCGACACCTCGACGTCGACCCGTCGACCCGGCCGGTCGGCGAAGACCCGTTCGACGCAGAAGGCGAGCAGGTCGCGCTCGTCGTAGACGTTGAGCCAGGGGGAGAACGGCTCCGTCTGGGTCACCTCGGTGCTCAGGCTCGCGAGCGCATGCATGAGGTAGAGCCAGGGCGCCTGGCAGCCGGCGGTGACGAGCAGCTCGACGGCCGCGGCATCCACCTCGGGCTCGTCCGGAACCCCGGTGAGCACGTCGAGCGCGGCCACCCCGCCGAGGCTGTGGCCGACCACGAGCAGCGTGTCGCCCCGGTTCGTGTGCTCGGCGATCGCCTCGCGGATGCTCGCGCGGAAGGCGGGCCCGTCTTCGAGGTACCGCGCGACCGCTCCGAGGAACACGGTCGCGGCATTGGTGTATTCGGGGCGGTGGTCGACGAGATGGTTCGTGAGCACCTGGAGCCCGAGCTCGGCGAAGGGCGAGGCGGTGAGGATGCCGCCCTCCTCCCGCTGCTCGCCGCGCGCCGTCTCGGCGACCGCCGCCGCGAGCCCTCCGGCCACCTGCTCGGCGTCGAGCGGCCGCTGTGCGCTCTCGGCCGCCTCCTCGAGCGCCGCCGCGTGCGCGAGGGACGCCGTGCCGGCGGGAACGAGGCCGCGTCGGGCGGGCGAGGGCAGCGGGTACCGTTCAGCGGGCAGGGCCGGGGTCACGTCGAGGTAGGCGAGGTGCGCCGTGGAGTCGACCCAGTCCACGAGGTGCACGTCGGCGGGGGCGAGCCCGCCGACGAGCTCCAGGTGAGCCTCGATCCTCGCGCGGTCGGAGCTCTCGGACTGAGGACCCGTGCCGTGCAGGTAGAGGAGCTTGAGCGCCATGTCGGAGCGAGGGCTCTAGCGGTGACCGGCGATCCGGTGCGGCTCGTAGGGCTTCTCGAGCGCCGCGATCTCCTCATCGCCGAGCGTGACCTCGAGCGAGGCGAGGGCGTCGCGCAGGTGCTGCGCCTTGGTCACGCCGACGATGGGCGAGCTGACCACGGGCTGGGCGCTCACCCAGGCGAGCGCGACCTGGGCGCGCGGCAGGCCGCGCTGCTCGGCGATCCGCGCGACCGTCTCGACGATGGCCCTGTCTTCGTCGCGGTAGAGCACCTGGCCGAACTCGTCGGTCTCGCTGCGCGAGGTCGAGGTGTCCCACTCTCGGGTCAGCTTGCCGCGGGCGAGCGGGCTCCACGGGATGACCCCGATGCCCTGGTCGTCGCAGTAGGGGAGCATCTCGCGCTCCTCCTCGCGGTAGATGAGGTTGTAGTGCGGCTGCATGCTCGCGAAGGGCGTCCAGCCGTTCAGCTCAGCGACGTGGTTGGCCTGCGCGAACTGCCAGGTGTACATCGAGGAGGCGCCGATGTAACGCGCCTTGCCGGCCTTCACGATGTCGTGGAGGGCCTCCATCGTCTCCTCGATGGGGGTCTCGTAGTCCCAGCGGTGGATCTGGTAGAGGTCGACGTAGTCGGTTCCCAGGCGGCGCAGGCTCGCGTCGATCTCGGTCATGATCGCGGCACGGGAGAGGCCGGCGCCGTTGGGGCCGGGCCGCATCCGCCCGTGCACCTTCGTGGCGATCACGACCTCCTCGCGTGAGGAGAAGTCGGCGAGAGCGCGTCCGGTGATCTCCTCGCTCGTGCCGTCGGAGTAGACGTTGGCCGTGTCGTAGAAGTTGATGCCCGCCTCGAGCGCCTCCCGGATGAGGTCGCGGCTCGCCGCCTCGTCGAGGGTCCAGGCGTGGCCACCCCGGTCGGGGATCCCGAAGCTCATGCAACCGAGTGTGAGTGCGGAGATCTCGAGCCCTGTGCTTCCCAAGCGCGTGTACTTCATTTCTGGACCTTCCCGTCGTGCGATCGATCGGTGCGGCTGCAGACCGCACCGATCGAAGCCTAGTCGGGGATGCGGTGCGTCTTCACGAGCTCCGAGTACCAGTGCGCGCTGTCCTTCGGCAGCCGTTCGAGCGTGTCGTAGTCGACGCGTACGATCCCGAACCGCTTCGAGTACCCGTAGCCCCACTCGAAGTTGTCCATCAACGACCAGACCTGGTACCCGCGCAGGTCGACGCCGCGCGCCATCGCCCGGTGCGCCGCGGTGAAGTGCCGGCGCAGGAAGTCGATGCGGTCGTCGTCGTGCACCGCGGGGCCGTTCTCGTCGAGCACGACGACGTCGTCGAAGGCGGCGCCGTTCTCGGTGACCATGAGCGGCTGGCCGGGGAACTGCTCGTGCAGCGAGACGAGCAGCTCCTCGAGGCCGGAGGGCTCGATGTTCCAGCCCATCGCCGTGTACGGGCCGGGCTGCTGCAGGAACTCGATGCGGTCTGCTCCGGGCCAGGCCGAGCCCCCGACATCCTTGTGTCCGTCGCTGCTCTGGCGCTCGGAGACGCCGTCCCAGACGCGCACGAGGGTGGTCGAGTAGTAGTTGACGCCGAGCACGTCGAGCGGCTGGTGGATGATCTCGAGGTCGCCGGGCTCGACGAACGACCAGTCGGTGACCGACGCGGTGTCGTCGAAGACGTCGGCGGGGTATTCGCCCTTCAGCAGCGGGCCGAGGAAGACCCGGTTGGCGATGCCGTCGATCTGGCGCACGGCCTCGGGCCCCGTCTCGCCCTCGCCGCGCAGCACGTGCAGGTTGAGGGTGATCGAGAAGTCGGGGTCGTTGCGCACGACGTCTCTGAGCGCGAGGATCGCGAGGCCGTGGGCGAGGTTGAGGTGGTGCACCGCCGTGAGGGCCGCGGCTCCGTCGGTGCGGCCGGGGGCGTGCGCGCCCGAGCCGTAGCCGAGGTAGGCCGAGCACCACGGCTCGTTGAGGGTCGTCCAGGTCTCGACCCGGTCGCCGAGGCGTTCGCCGACGATGCGCGCGTAGTCGGCGAAGGCGTAGGCCGTCGCACGGCTGGTCCAGCCGCCCTCGTCTTCGAGCGCCTGGGGCAGATCCCAGTGGTAGAGGGTCGCGATGGGGCGGATGCCGCGGGCGATCAGCCCGTCGACGAGCCGCTCGTAGAAGGCCATGCCCTTCTCGTTGGCCGGACCGCGCCCGTTCGGCTGGATGCGCGGCCAGGCGATCGAGAAGCGGTAGGCCTCGAGGCCCAGGCTCTTCATGAGGTCGAGGTCGTCGTCGAGGCGGTGGTAGTGGTCGTCGGCGACGTCGCCCGTGTCGCCGTTCCAGACGAGGCCGGGGGTGTGGCTGAAGGTGTCCCAGATCGATGGCCCGCGTCCGTCCTCGTCCACGGCCCCCTCGATCTGGTACGAGGCGGTCGCGGAGCCGAACACGAAGTCGGCGGAGAACTCGAGCCCCGAGTCGCGGTAGTCGGGGTTGCCGGTGCTGTTACCCATGGGTGAGAGTGGCCTTTCCGTCGGTGCTGGCGTGCGGTCCGCTCCCGGGGAAGCGGACCCGATCGTCGAGCTCGCGCGCCGGCGAATCGGCCGCGATGTCGACAGCTACCGAGTTTACGCTGCGCTCGATCAAGAAGACAACGTTGTTTCTCGGGTTTCCCGCACCGAGCTCACGGTGTCGACAACGGGCGCTCAGTACCAGCCGACGTTCTGGGAGTGCGCCCAGGCGCCGCAGGGCGAGCCGTATCGCGCGGCGATGTAGCCGAGGCCCCAGTTGACCTGAGTGGCCGCGTTCGTCTGCCAGTCGGCGCCGGCGCTGGCCATCTTGCTGCCCGGGAGGGACTGCGGGATGCCGTAGGCCCCGCTGCTCGGATTGCGTGCCGTCACCCGCCAGCCCGACTCCCGGTTCCACAGCGCGACGAGGCAGTTGAACTCGTTGCCGCCCCAGCCGCGGGCGTTCAGCTGCTCCTGGGCGTAGGCCTTGGCTGTCGCCGGATCGGCGATGACGGCACCCGGGGGAGGGGGGACGAGGCCCCCGCCATCACCGCCTCCGCTGCTGTCGTCGTCGTCGCTCTCCGCGGCGGCGTCGCGAGCTGCGGCCTCCTGCTGCTGACGGTACTGCTCGGCCGCGATCTGACCCTGCCGGTACGACTCCTCGAGCTGCGCGGTCGTGTCCTTCAGCGAGGCGAGCTGCGCGTACAGGGTCTCGCTCAGCTGCTTCTGCTGCTCCACCTCGGCGTCGGCCGCCTCCTGCGCGGCGCGCGCCTCGTCGAGCCGCTTCTGCGCCTCGGCGGCGAGGCGGTCACGCTCGGTCCGCTCGATCCCGGCCTGCTCGCTCAGCAGGCTCGCGGTGTTCTTCTGCGCCTCCGCCTGCTCCTGCATGCTGCCGGCCTGCTCGGTGAGCTTGCTCATGGCCCCGAGGCGGTAGAGCAGGGCGTCGGCCTGATCCTCATCGAACAGGGCGTCGAGCCCGAGGCCGTCTCCGCCCGAGCGGTAGATCTGGGCGGCGAGGCGCCCCACCTGCTGGGTGGTCGTCTCCGCGGCCGCGTCGGCCGCGTCGGCCTGCTGCTGGATGGTGTCGGCGCGCGTCGACGCCCGCTGCAGATCGGCCTGCGCCTGGCCGTACTCCGCGCCCTTCTGCACGGCCGCGTCTCCGAGCTCCGCGGCGCGGGCCTCGAGGCCCGTCAAGAGAGTGGAGATCCTGTCGACCTCGGCCTGCTTGGCCGTCTCGTCGCCCTTCGCCGCCTCGACGTCCGACCACGAGGGATAGTCCTCGGCGAGGGCCGGGGAGCCGCCCAGGATCGTCGTCGCGAGGGCGGCCGAGATCGCGATCGCGGCCCACAGGCCACCCGGTCGACGCATGATCACGGCCTCTCACTCGCGTGCACGGCGATTTTACCCGCGTATCCGCGGATTAGACTCGACACGCCCAGCGAGCGAAAGGTGTGTCGGTGAGCGTGAACGCCTCCACGAGCGGCCCGATCGCGGTCGAAGCGGATGTCGCGGCCCTCGCCGAGCGTGCGCGCGCCCTGCCCGTTCCGAGCGGGCGCCGCGTGCTCCTCGGCCTCGCGGGCGCTCCCGGCGCCGGCAAGTCCACCCTCGCGGCGCGTCTGGCGGCGGAGCTGGGCGAGCAGGCCGTGGTCGTGCCGATGGACGGCTTCCATCTCGCACAGGCGGTGCTCGAGCTCTCCGGTCTCGCCGATCGCAAAGGGGCCGTCGACACTTTCGACGCGGCGGGGTTCCGTGCTCTGATCGAGAGGATCGCGGGCGAGGGAGAGGGCGACGGCGTCGTGTACGCGCCCGAGTTCCGCCGTGAGCTCGAGGAGCCCGTGGCGGGAGCCATCCCGATCGGTCCCGGCATCCGCTGGGTGATCGTCGAGGGCAACTACCTGCTCTCGCCCGAGCCCGAGTGGAGCAGGGCGCGCCGCTCGCTCGCCGAGGTCTGGTATCTGCAGGCCGACGACGAGCTGCGGGTCGAGCGTCTCATCGCGAGGCACGTCGAGCACGGCCGTTCGCGCGAGGAGGCCGAGGAGTGGGTGCGCCGCAGCGACGAGGCCAACGCGCGGGTCGTCGAGGCGAGTCGCGAGGGCGCGCAGCTGGTCGTGCTGGTGTAGTTTCCCGTCATGGATGCACTCGAGCTCGCGGACTGGTCGGACTTCTTCGTCGCGACGGTCGGCGCGGCGGCGGCCTTCGCGGGCCTGCTGATCGTGGCGATGTCGGTCAACATCTCGGTCGTCCTCGCGGCGCCGACGATCCCCGCGCGGGCCGCGGCCACGATCGGTCTGTTCGTGCTCGTCATCGTGGTGGGCGCCATCGGGCTCATGCCGGATGTCGCCGGATCGGTTCTCGGCTGGATCGTGCTCGCCTCGACCGTCGTGCTGTGCGTCTTCCAGGTCAACGCCACCCGGGTGGTCGCGCGCGACACGCACACCTCCGCGCTGCAGAAGACGGTCAAGAACGTCGCGGGCGCCGCGCCCCTCGCGCCGTTCCTCGTGGGCGGTGCGCTGCTCGCGGCCGGCTTGGGCGGCGGCCTGTACTGGATCGCGGCCGGCATGATCCTCGGTTTCGTCTTCGGCGTGATCTTCGCCTGGGTGACACTCGTCGAGGTCTTGCGCTAGCGACCCGCCGCGGCCCGGCGAGCGGCGTCAGACGAGGATCCGGCTGCCCGCCGTCGCGAGCAGCACGACGTTGACGATCGCGCTCGCGATGATGAGCTGGAAGAGCAGGCGGGTCGACGGCCGGGTGAGCACGTGCACGACGCCCGCGATCGCGATCACGAGGTCGAGGCCCAGGCCCGCGAGCGAGAGGATGCCGGGCTCGGTCCCGCTCGCGAAGACCACGATGATCGACGCCGCCGCGAGCAGCACGAACGCGGTGACGCCGGAGACCCGCCTGCCGAGCCGGTGCGGCAGACCCCGGATGCCCGTCCTCCGGTCGTCGTCGAGGTCCGGCAGCACGTTGGCGAAGTGGGCCGCGGAGCCGAGCAGCGCGGCGAAGGCGATCACCCACCACGCGGTGAGGCTCGGCTGGGGCAGGGCGAACCCGGGCACGGTCGCGAGCAGGCCGAAGCTCAGCGCGTAGGGGAGAACCGAGAGAGCCGAGTTCTTGAGCACGGCGTTGTAGGCCCAGGCGCTCACGAGGGCGATCGTGTGGGCCGCTCCCGCGAAGAAGCCGAGCAGGAACGAGAGCAGCACCGCGGCCGCGAGGGTCGCGACGGCGGCGGTGCGAACGGCGGAGACTGAGATCCAGCCGCGCGCGATCGGCTTGTCGGCGCGGCCGGCTTGGCGGTCACGGTCGGCGTCGAGCCAGTCGTTGGAGAGGCCCACCGAGAGCTGTCCCGCGAAGACGGCGAGCGCGAGCACGACGATCACGAGGGGCGGTGCGCCGATGCCGACGGCGAGGATGATCGCGAGGGCGGTGACCGCGAGGCAGGGCCCCGGATGACTCGACCGGAGGAGTGCGCTCACCGTGCTCGGCATCGTCCCATCGTAGGGCCGCCCGGGCGGGAGCGCCCGAGGCGTGCCGGATGCCGGGCTGACATCTTCTTGCGCATTGTTGCAAGTCCTTGCAATACTTGCAGCCATGTCGAGACGACTCGCCGAAGTGGCGCGCAAGGTCGGAGTGAGCGAGGCCACCGTCAGCCGTGTGCTCAACGAGAAGCCCGGGGTCTCCGAGTCGACGCGCGAGGCGGTGCTCACGGCGCTCGACGTGCTCGGCTACGAGAGGCCCACGAAGCTGCGCGGGGAACGGGCGCGACTCGTCGGCCTCTTCCTGCCCGAGCTGCAGAACCCGATCTTCCCGGCCTTCGGTGAGGTGATCGGCGGCGGTCTCGCCCAGAACGGCTACACGCCCGTGCTCTGCACCCAGTCGGCGGGAGGCATCTCGGAGGCCGACTACATCGAGCTCCTGCTGCAGCAGCGGGTCTCCGGCGTGGTCTTCGTGGGCGGCGTCTACACCCAGGAGGACAGCTCCCACGACCACTACGCGCGGCTGACCGACCTCAAGATGCCGACGGTGCTCGTGAGCGCTCCCGTGAGCGGCCTCGACTTCGCGACCGTCTCCTGCGACGACTCGGTCGCCATGGAGCTCGCCCTCAGCCACCTCCGGCAGCTCGGCCACTCGCGCATCGGCCTGCTGCTCGGCCCGCGCGACCACGTGCCCTCCCAGCGCAAGCTCGCCGCCGCGATCGCCTTCGCCGAGCGCGACAGGCTGAGCTTCGACGACGACCGGGTCGTGCACTCCCTCTACTCGCTCGAGGCCGGGCAGGCGGCGGCCACGAGGCTGCTGCAGGCCGGGGTGACCGCGATCGTGTGCGCGAGCGATCCCATGGCCCTCGGCGCGATCCGTGCGGTGCGCCGGGCCGGGCTGCGGGTGCCGCACGACGTCTCGGTGATCGGCTACGACGATTCCGCGCTCATGACCTGCGTGGAACCCCCGCTCACGACCGTGCGGCAGCCGATCGATCCCATGGGCCGGATGGTCATCGAACTGCTCGTCCAGCAGATCTCGGGCGATTCCGCCACCTCCGACGAGTTCTTCTTCGAGCCCGAGCTCGTCGTGCGGGGGTCGACGGGCCCCGCTTCCGACCGCTAGCGCTGTCGACCGCGGGCTCCCCCGAGACCGTCCATCCTCTGCGCGGAACGGCGGTTCTGCGATTCGCGTGCGCCGCCGCCGCCGCCGAGCCGTGCGGCTGACAGCGTCTCTTCCGCTGCAAGCAGACGTAATTCCACGCAAATGAATTACTGAGTGTTGAGTTCTTGCGTTGATCTGTCGATAAGGCTACATTTTCCCCTGACGGCGTCGTCGGGCTCGCTCGGTGGGTCGTCGCCCCGACCACCACCTGCCGAACCGACTACCGAAAAGAGCCGCTGCGTGACGCTCTCCGCCCTCGCCCTCGACCGCACCCCGCGTGCCCAGACCGACGATCCGTGGTGGCGCAGCGCCGTCATCTACCAGGTCTACATCCGCAGCTTCGCCGACGGCGACGGCGACGGAACCGGCGATCTGGCCGGTGTGCGCGCCCGGCTCGGCTACCTGCGCGACCTCGGGGTCGACGCCCTCTGGTTCACCCCCTGGTACGCCTCGCCGCTCGCCGACGGCGGCTACGACGTCTCCGACTACCGCACGATCCATCCGGCCTTCGGAACCCTCGCCGACGCCGAGGCGCTCATCGCCGAGGCCCTCGAGCTCGGCATCCGCACCATCATCGACGTGGTGCCCAACCACATCTCCGATCAGCACCCGTGGTTCCAGGCCGCCCTCGCCGCCGGTCCCGGCTCGCCCGAGCGCGAGCGCTTCTGGTTCCGGCCCGGCGCCGGCGCGAACGGCGACGAGATGCCCAACCACTGGATCTCGAACTTCTCGGGCGACACCTGGACGCGCACGACGAACCCCGACGGCACGCCGGGCGAATGGTACCTGCACCTCTTCACGCCCGAGCAGCCCGACCTCAACTGGAACCACCCCGATGTGCGGCGCGAGCACGAGGACATCCTCAGATTCTGGTTCGATCGCGGGGTCGCCGGCGTGCGCATCGACTCGGCCGCACTGCTCGTGAAGGATGCCGCGCTGCCCGAGGTCCCCCAGAACCCGGGCCCGGGCGAGCACCCGAACACCGACCGCGACGAGCTGCACGACATCTACCGGGGCTGGCGCACGATCGCAGACGGCTACCCGGGCACCCGGGTGCTCGTGGGGGAGATCTGGCTGCTCGACATCGAGCGCTTCGCCAAATACCTGCGCTCCGACGAGCTGCACACGGCCTTCAACTTCGACTTCCTCGCCCGGCCGTGGGACGCCGCCCAGCTGCGCGCCTCGATCGACGCGACCCTCGACGCCCACGCTCCCGTGGGCGCGCCCTCGACGTGGGTGCTCAGCAACCACGACGTCACCCGCCCGGTCACGCGTTACGGGCGCGAGGACTCATCCTTCGCCTTCGCGAAGAAGCGGGTCGGAACCCCCACCGACCTCGCCCTCGGCGTGCGCCGTGCCCGCGCTGCCGCGCTGCTGACCGCGGCTCTGCCCGGCTCCCTCTACATCTACCAGGGCGACGAGCTCGGCCTGCCCGAGGCCGAGGGCATCCCGGCCGATCGGCTGCAGGACCCCATGCACTTCCGCTCGGGCGGTGTCGACCCCGGCCGAGACGGATGCCGGGTGCCCTTGCCCTGGCGGGGGGTGCAGCCGCCCTTCGGCTTCAGCCCGGCCGACGCCACGAGCGAGCCCTGGCTGCCCCAGCCGCCCGAGTGGAGCGCGCTGACGGTCGAGGCGCAGCAGAGCGATCCGAGCTCCATGCTCTGGCTGTACCGCGAGGCCATCCGCATCCGCCGCGCCGAGGCCTCCCTCGGCGACGGGGCCTTCGAGTGGCTCGATCTCGGCCCCGGCGTGCTCGCCTTCAAGCGGGGTGGCGACATCCTCACCGTCACCAACCTCGGCGACGACAGCGTCGAGCTGCCCGAGCACTCGGCGATCCTCCTCAGCAGCAGCCCGCTCACCGGCGGAAGGCTGCCCACAGACTCCACAGCGTGGCTTCGGATCCATCCCTGAGTCGCCGGAGACCCGCACTCACCCCTTCACCAGGTGCGGATCAGCATCACACAACGAAAGGAACACGACAATGAAGTCACCACGACGGGCCGTCGCACTCGCTGCGGTCGCCCTCACCGGTGTCGGCCTTCTTGCCGGATGCTCAGCGGGCGGCGGTGATGACGGCGGCAAGACGAAGCTCACCGTGGTCAGCCTCATCCCCGGCACCGAGCAGGCGGCGTTCGACGCCTTCGACGCCCGGGTCGCCGCATTCGAGAAGCTCAACCCCGACATCGACGTCGAAGGGGTCGAGTATGAGTGGACCGCACCGACCTTCGCCGCGCAGCTCGCCGGCGGAACCCTGCCCGACGTCTTCCGCATCCCGCTGACCGACGCGAAGACGCTCATCGCGCAGGGCCAGCTCGCCAACATCACCGAGCAGGTCGAGGCGCTGCCCTACTTCGACAAGTTCAACCCGAGCGTGTTCGCCGCGGTGCAGGATGCCGACGGCCAGATCTACGGCGTTCCGCGCGAGGCGTACGGCATGGGCCTGGAGTACAACAGGGCCCTCTTCGAAGAGGCCGGGCTCGACCCCGACTCGCCGCCGACCACCTGGGACGAAGTGCGCGAGGCCGCCAAGACCATCTCGGAGAAGACCGGTCAGGCCGGCTACATGCAGATGACCCAGAACGGCACGGGCGGATGGCAGCTGACCGCTGCGACCGCGGCCCGCGGCGGCAGCATGGAGGAGATCGACGGCGACACCACGACCGTCACCGCCGACAACGAGGCCACGAAGGAAGCCCTGCAGTTCCTCAAAGAGCTGCGCTGGACCGACAACTCGATGGGCAGCAACTTCCTCTTCGACTGGGGCACGATCAACCAGGCCTTCGCGGCCGGGCAGATCGGTATGTACACGGGCGGCTCCGACCTGTTCACCTCGC
Organism: Compostimonas suwonensis; assembly: GCF_002797855.1. Taxonomy (GTDB): domain Bacteria; phylum Actinomycetota; class Actinomycetes; order Actinomycetales; family Microbacteriaceae; genus Compostimonas; species Compostimonas suwonensis. The sequence goes on along the minus strand of NZ_PGFB01000002.1, from coordinate 323,590 downwards.
TCGTGCGGGAGAACAACCTCGACGCCGACGACTACGGCCTCACGGCGATCCCGCTGGGCGACTCGCCCGACGCCGCCGTCATGGGCGGCGGAACGCTCAACGTCGTCAACGTCAAGGCCGACGACGCCGTGAAGGACGCCGCGGTCAAGTGGATCGAGTTCTACGACCTCAGCAAGCTGCTCGACGAGGACGCGGCGATCGCCGACGCGAAGGTCCTCGCGGACGCCGACCAGGCGGTCGGGACACCCGCGCTGCCGATCTTCGACCAGGCGACGCTCGACCAGTCGCGCGAGTGGATCAAGGACTACATCAACGTCCCGCAGGATCAGGTCGCGTACTTCGCCGAGGGCAACGAGGGCCGCACGATCGTCGGCGAGCCGCCCGTGCACAGCCAGGAGCTGTACGCGGCGCTCGACCCCGTCGTGCAGGCCGTGCTGACCGACCAGAACGCCGACATCGATGCGCTGCTCGCGAAGGTCAACACCGACGTGCAGGCGCTCATCGACGCCGACCAGTGATGAGCACGACCTCGTCCTAGCAGCACCGAGGTGGTGGCGCCCGACCGAGGGCGCCACCACCCCACCCCGTGAGACGGCGGAGCCCGACACCGGGCCGTCGAGCACCGTACACAGAGAGACACACGATGACCGCGATTGACCGCGACCGATCGAGGACCAGACGCCGACGCAACCCACTCACCTGGGTGCGCGGGGGAGGCGTCACCACCCTCGTCTTCCTTCTGCCGATGCTCATCGTCTTCGGGATCTTCGCGTGGTACCCGATCGTGCGCGCCTTCATCATGAGCTTCGAGAAGACGAACCTCGTGACCGACCCGACCTTCGTGGGCCTCGACAACTTCGCGAAGGTGCTGAACGACCCGCTGTTCTGGACGGCGACCGGCAACACCGCCTGGTTCGCGCTGCTCGCCCTCATCTTCGGCTACCCGCTGCCGCTCATCGCGGCCGTGCTCATGAGCGAGGTGAAACGCGCGAAAGGCCTCTACAGCGCGCTCGCCTACCTTCCGGTCGTCGTGCCGCCCGTCGTCGCGGTGCTGCTCTGGAAGTTCTTCTACGACGCGAGCCCCACGGGCGTCTTCAACACCATGCTCGGCTGGATCGGGCTCGGCCCCTTCCCGTGGATCCAGGACGCCGGCATGGCCATGCCCTCCCTCGTGCTCGAGGCGACCTGGGCGGCGGCCGGCGGAACGATCATCATCTACCTCGCGGCGCTGACCGGCGTGGCACCGGAGCTGTACGACGCGGCGGAGGTCGACGGGGCCGGCATCTGGCGCAAGGTCTGGCATGTGACGCTGCCGCAGCTGCGCGGCATCCTGCTCATCACGCTCATCCTGCAGATCATCGGCACCTCGCAGGTGTTCCTCGAGCCCTACCTCTTCACGGCGGGCGGCCCGGCGAACTCGACGGTCACCCTGCTGCTGCTCATCTACCGCTACGCCTTCCAGAACAGCCTGGGCGGCGACTACGGCGCGGCGACCGCGCTCAGTCTTATGCTCGCGGTGTTCCTCGCCGTGCTCTCGATCATCTACTTCCGTCTCACCAAGTCCTGGAGCCAGAATTGACCTCGACGACCGACACCAGCCCCGCGGACGTCGAGCCGTCGATCCTCCGCGTCACGACGACCTCGCCCGCGCCGGGCGGGGCGGATCCCGGGCAGGATCCGTCGAGGCGGCCGCGACGCCGGCGCGGCAGGGGCTCCGACGACTCGAACGACCGCGGGATCGTCTCGCCCTCGGACTGGCGCCGCCGCGGCATCCGGCGCTCCCTGCGCACCTCGCACGTGGTGCTGCTCGCGATCCTCGCCTTCACGGGGCTCGGGCCGATCCTCTGGCTCGGCAAAGCGGCCATCACTCCCACCCAGGACACGCTGCGCACCCCGATGGCGATCTTCCCGAACGGCGTCGACTGGGAGAACCTCCAGGCCGCGTGGTCGACCATCCACCTCGACGTGCAGTTCCTCAACACCGTCTGGGTCGCCCTCGGCTCGTGGGCCATCCAGATCCTCGTCGCGACGACCGCCGGCTTCGCCCTCTCGGTGCTCAAGCCCAAGTACGGCCCCATCCTCAACGGGCTCGTGCTCGCGACGCTCTTCGTGCCGGCCGTCGTGCTGCTCGTGCCCCTCTACCTGACGATCCTCGACGTGCCGTTCCTCGGCGTCTCGCTCATCAACACCTTCTGGGCGGTGTGGCTGCCGGCGGGCGCGAGCGCGTTCAACATCCTCCTCGTGAAGAGGTTCTTCGACAACCTGCCGCCCGAGATCTTCGAGGCCGCACGCACCGACGGCGCGGGGCCGTTCCGCCTGTTCTTCTCGATCGTGCTGCCCATGTCGAAGCCGATCCTGGGGGTCGTCTCGGTGTTCGCGATCATCGCGGCCTGGAAGGACTACCTCTGGCCCTCGCTCGTGCTCGCGGACCCCAAGGTGCAGCCGCTCTCGGTCCGTCTCCCGTTGCTGCAGCAGACGATCGAGCTCGACGTCTACCTCGCGGCCCTCGCGATCTCGACGCTCATCCCGATCATCCTGTTCGTCCTCTTCCAGGGGCTGTTCCTGCGCAGCGCTGGCCTGGGCGGGGCGGTCAAGGGCTAGGCGGCCGTCACGCCGTCACGGGACGAGCAGCACCTTGCCGATGTGAGCCGACTCCTCGAGGATTTGGTGGGCGCGGGCCGCATCGGCGAGGGGCACGATCTCGGAGACGACGGGCTCGACGAGGCCGGCCTCGATCATCGGCCAGACGTTCTTCTCGAGGCTCGACATGATCTGCGCCTTCTCGGCGTCCGGGCGCGCCCGCAGGGTCGTTCCGTGGATGCTCGCGCGCTTCCTCATCAGCAGGTGGATGGGCAGCGGCGCGTTCTCCCGGCTCTGGTTGGCGATGATGACGAGCCGGCCGTTCATCCGCAGGCTCGAGAGGTTCCGGTGCAGGTAGGCGCCGCCGACGAGGTCGAGGATCACGTCTGCGCCGCCCGTCTCGTCGCGCAGCCGCTGCTCGAAGTCCTCCGTGGTGTAGTCGATGAGGATGTCGGCCCCGAGGGCCGCGCAGGCGTCGAGCTTCGCGGCCGATCCCGCGGTCACCGCGACCCGAGCGCCCCTGGCGGCGGCCAGCTGGATGGCGGCCGTGCCGATGCCGCTCGATCCGCCGTGGACGAGCAGGGTCTCGCCGGAGCGCAGCCCCGCGAGCATAAAGACGTTGGACCACACGGTCGCGAGCGCCTCGGGCAGGGCCGCGGCATCCACGAGGGGCACTCCCGCCGGCACCGGCAGCACGTGCGCCTCGTTCACGACGACGCGCTCGGCGTAGCCTCCGCCCGCGAGCAGCGCGCAGACCTCGTCGCCGACCCGGTAGCGCGAGGCGGCCGACTCGACGGCGACGATCGTTCCCGAGATCTCGAGCCCCGGCCACGCGGGAGCGCCGGGTGGGGGCGGATAGCTGCCCGCTCGCTGACCCAGGTCGGCGCGGTTGACGCCGGCCGCGGCGACCTCGATGATCACGTGCCCGGGTTGCAGCTGCGGCTCCGGCACGTCGTCGAGCCGGAGCACGTCGGGCCCGCCCGGTTCGGTGATGACGATGGCTTTCACGTCACCACTTTAGAGGCCGCACCACGGGCGGGGGAGACTTTCCTCGCATCCTGTCAGCCCGGCGCGGCGCCGGATCCCGCAGGATAGACTCGCCACTCGTGAGGCGAGCTGCGATGGCGACAGCGGTCGCGCTGCTGTGCGCCGTGGGCGTGAGCGCGTGCACGACCGCCGCGACCGTCGAGCCCTCGCGATCCGCATCGGCCTCCGTGCGGCCGACCCCCTCGGCGACCCCGACCCCCACGATCGATCCGGTGCTGGTCGAGGCCACCCGGCGGCTCGACGCGATGACGGTCGAGCAGAGGATCGCGAGCCTCCTGATGCTGCACTACCCGGGAACCGACGCCGCCGCGCTCCGGTCCTTCGTCGACGCCCACGGCCTCGGCGGGTTCATCCTCATGGGCGACAACATCCCGGGCACCCCCGAGGAGCTGGCGACGCTCACCGCGCAGCTGAGCGCAGACCCGGCGCTTCCCGTGCTCACGGGCATCGACGAGGAGGGCGGCGACGTCACGCGCCTGCCCTACGACCAGTTCGCCGGAGCGGACGTGCTGCAGGCCCTCCCCGCCGCCGAGGCCCAGGCGGCCTTCACCGGGCGCGGGGACCTGCTGCGATCGGTGGGCGTCGACATCAACTTCGGGGTGGTCGCGGATGTCACGGCCGATCCCTCGTCGTTCATCGCCGACCGTGTGCTCGGCACCGACCCGCAGTCCGCGAGCGAGCGGGTCGCCGCCGCGGTCGCCGCCGAGCGCGGACGCGTGCTCACGACCCTCAAGCACTTCCCGGGGCACGGGGCGGCGCCCGGCGACTCGCACGACACGATCCCGGCCACCGATCTGAGCTATGAGACGTGGGAGGCCGAGGTCGCCCCGCCGTTCCGGGCGGGCATCGACGCGGGCGCACCCGTCGTGATGTTCGGCCACCTCGCCTACACCGCCGTCGACCCTGCGCCCGCGAGCCTCTCCCAGCGCTGGCACGACATCCTCCGCGACGAGCTCGGCTTCGACGGGGTGACCGTCACCGACGACATGCTCATGCTCCAGCACACGGGGCTGCCGGAGTACGCCGACCCGATCGAGAACGCGATCCGGGCCCTCGCGGCGGGCAACACGATGCTGCTCTACGTGCTCGCCGCCGATCCCGAGGTGTCGGGGGTCGACCCCGCCGCGCTCATCGCCGGGCTCGCGAACGCGGTGCGCTCGGGCCGGCTCCCCGAGGAGCTCGTCGACGCCGACGTCATGAAGCTGCTGCTCCTGCGGCTCTCCCTCGGCGCGGACGGGTCATAAGGGTTCTCCACGAATCCCGAATCGTTCGAGATTTCCAGGAATAGATGACGTGTCCACTTGCTTGTAGCTCTCTGGGGGCCACCCCTTTACCTGAGGAGTTCCCCTCAGGATCCGTAATCCGTGACGTTAGGAGACCTCCATGGCAGACACCATCAGCATCCCCGGCTACATCGCAGGAACCTGGACCATCGACAAGGCGCATTCCGAGGTGAGCTTCACGGTTCGCCACCTGATGATCAGCAAGGTCCGCGGCACCTTCAAGGACTTCGACGCGACCTTCGTGACCGCGGAGAACCCGCTCGAGTCGAGCGTGACCGCGAAGGCGCTGGTCGCCTCGGTCGACACCAACGAGCCGAACCGCGACGGACACCTCCGCACGGGCGACTTCTTCGACGCCGAGAACCACCCCACCATCGAGTTCGTCTCGACCGGCGCCCGCCACGACGACGGCGACTTCCTCGTCGACGGCGACCTCACCATCCGCGGCGTCACCAAGCCGGTCACCTTCGACTTCGAGTTCGGCGGCTTCGGCGGGGACCCCTACGGCAACACGAAGGCGGGCGCGACGGCCACGACCGTCATCAACCGCGAGGACTTCGGCCTCAACTACAACGCGGCCCTCGAGACCGGCGGCGTGCTGCTCGGCGACAAGGTCACGATCACCCTCGAGCTGCAGGCCCTGCTCGAGAAGTAGGCGGCCTTCCGCACAGACGACGAGGATCCCGCGGGAGCGGGGTCCTCGTCTGTCGTCAAGGAGGCCGTCACGCCTCGGGTCGTGGCGTCCCCTCGGCCGGGAGATGGTCGGCCGGGGGCGCTCTGCGTTCGGCACGCCTCGCGACGAACGCGTCGGCCACGGGGTTGAGGAAGAAGAGGAAGAACGCGAACGAGCCGATCCAGATCGAGGCGATCACGACGAGCACGGCGATGAAGATCGCCGCGAAGGCGCCGGTGCGGTTCTCGCGCAGCTCCGCCTCGTCGACCGAGGGGACCAGATCACGGTCCCGGGTCGCGTAGAACCACTGGAAGGCGCCGATCGCGCTCACGACGAGCACGTTGACGGGCAGGAGCAGGCGGCCCAGCAGCTCGCTCTGGAAGTCGGCGTTGACGCTCGTCGTGAAGGGGATGAGCACCACGAACAGCAGCCGGAAGGTGTTCAGGGTGATGAGGGTCCTGTCGACCTTCCGGATGTACTCGAACTGCCGCACATGGATGCCCCAGAACATGCCCAGCACGAGGAAGCTGATGACGAAGCTCGCGAAGGTGGGCAGCATGTCGCTCAGCGCATCCGCCAGCTGCGCGTCATCCGTGACACCCGTGAGCGTGTCGACCGAGAGGTCGAGCACCAGAAGAGTCGCGGCGATCGCGAAGACGCCGTCGGTGAACGCCTCGAGCCGTCGGGTGGAGATCGGTCGGTCGTCCAGCGACGGCCTGCGTCTTCTCATGCGGGAAGTCTAGCGAGCGGCGGCGATGGCACCGGTGATGAGCTCCAGTGCGCGTGCCGGGTGCTCGATGTGCGAGAAGTGACCGCAGTCGGCGATCTCGACGACCCGTGCCTGCGGGATCATCCGGCGCAGCGCGCGCAGCTCGGCGGAGGGCACGAAGGAGTCCCGTCGGCCGCGCGACAGAGTGACCGGGCAGCGCACCTCGCGGGCACGGCGCAGCTCGTATCCCTCTGCGAGACTCGTGGCGAGCACGAACGACCGGGGCCGCACCTCGACGGCGAGCGCGTGCAGCACAGAGCGCCGAACGCGCAGACCGTGCCGGAACAGGGGCCACATCGCCGGGCGCATGAGACCCGCACGGTCGGCGGCGAGCACGAGCGCCCGGCCGGCGGAGTCGAGGCGGGCCAGCAGCCGCATGATGCCCAGGAGCATCGCGAACCAGGGGATGACGCCGAAGCGCCGCACAGGATGCGCGACCGTCGTCGACACAGCGAGCACCGTTCCCGAGACGAGGGTCGCCGAGAGCACTCGCTGCGGCCAGAGCGCAGCCAGGTGCAGCGCTATGAAGCCGCCCATCGAATGGCCGACCACGTGCCAGCGGGTGTAGCCGAGACCCTCGCAGATCCCGCGGATGACCTCCGCGATGGCGTCGAGGGTGAGGGCGTCGTCGTCGTGAGGCAGAGGCGAGTCGCCCCAGCCGGGCAGGTCGAGGGCGATCACGTCGGGCAGCTCGACGGCCTGGGCGCGGGCGGTCGCGAGCAGAGGCGACCACGTCGACCACGAGCCCGCCGCGCCGTGCAGGAAGACGACGGCGACCGGCATCCGGCGTTGTGCGCGATGCCGCACGGCGACGGGCCCGAGCGCCGTGTCGACCCGGGAGCTCACGAGGCCGAGCAGCGTCTCGTCGCCCAGGATGTCGCGGGGGCAGTACTCCGCCGTGGCCGGCGTGCCGTTCGTCATGGGCACGTCACTCGCCGACGATCTCCTCGCGGATGCGGCGCAGGTCTTCGAGCAGCGAGCCGATGAGGATCCAGTGGTCGGGGTGCGGCTTCGCGACGGTGAGGGGCGCGGTCAGCGCGGGCAGCTCGGCGGTGTGCGCGGCGCGGGTGGGCGAGGCCGAGGGGTCCCTCCCGATCTCGTCGGCGCGCAGCCGCAGGTCGTGCGCCGCCCGCGTGAGCTCCACGGCGATCGCGCGCACCGTCGGCTCGGTCCTCAGCCCGTCGTCGTAGTGGTCGTGCACGGCTCGCACCATGCCGATCTCGCGCGTGATGATGCCCGAGAGCAGAAGCAGGAACTCCTCGTCGTGGTGCAGGGTCACGCGATGCCGGGCGCTGCGCGGGTTGAGGGTGAGGCTGTCCGTCGCCTGCGCGACCGCGCCCGCCGCGGCATCCCGCTCGTCGCGCAGCGCTCGGGCGTCGGTCAGGAGCTGCTCCAGCTGCCCGGGGCTCTGCGGGGTCGTGAGCGCGTCGGCGAGTTGGTCGATCACGAGGGCGGAGTTCGCGGTCAGCTGCGCGATCGCGCGATTGGCGGGCTCGACGAGCACGGGCGGCACGATGAGCACGTTGACGACGAGCCCGATCGCCGCGCCGATGATCGTCTCGATGATGCGCTCGACGGCGTAGTCGGGTTTGCCGGCGCCGATCGCGAGCACGAGCATCGCACTGATCGGGATCTGACTCGCCGAGCCGGGACCCAGCCGCAGCACCCAGGCGATGAGGATGGCGACGACCACCGTGAGCAGGACGATCCAGTCGCCCGTGCCGAAGATGGCGCCGATGATCGTGGCGACGAGCACCCCGAGGATGACGCCGACGCTGCGCTCGATCGCCTTGCCGAACGACTGGTTGACGCTCGGCTGCACGACGATGAGCGCTGCGATGGCCGCGAAGATCGGCAGGGTGCCCGGGAAGACCGCCGCTGCGATGAGCCAGGCGAGCAGGGTCGCGACGGTCGTCTTGACGACCTGCAGGAAGGGCACCCGCGACGACGTTCGGAGGCTGGAGATGAATCGCACGCCCTCAGGCTAGCGCGGGCGCGACGGCCGGCCCTCAGGGCGCGGCGGCGGCGGCCGCGTTCCGGATCGGCGTGCCGAGGAAGCGGCCGTAGCCCGCGATGGCCCGTTCGAAGCCGCCGAGAGCGCGCGGGCTCAGCGGCTCGAACGGCTCCGGCGTGATCGTGAGGCCGCGCGCCGACCGCTTCTTCGTCCAGGTTCCGCGCACGCGGCCGCCGACGACGATCGTCGGGCGGAACATGCCGTTGTTGCCGGGCACGACGCGCTGAGCATGGACCTCGTCGAGCTGCGCTCCGCGATCGGCGTAACCGAGCAGCAACTCGTCGAAGCCCGGCAGGGCGAGCGTCGTGACCGACGGCGCCGCGGCCTCGAGCGTCGCCGCCGACAGCCACAGGCTCGCGTCGCCGTAGCGCACCTCGGCCAGTGCATCGCCGGCCCGACCCCGTTTACGCGCGATCTCCAGGCCTCTCCTGGCCCGGGTGAGGGGGAGCTTCGTCCACCACGCGAGATCGGCGACCGTCACGGGGCCGTGGCTGAGAACGTAGCGGTGGGCGAGCGATCCGAGCACCTCGTCGGCGTCGCGCTCCGGAGCCGGCGGCACCCACTCCTCGAGCAGCACGACGAGCTGCTCTGTGCCCTCGATCGGCCCGAGCACAACGGTTCCGCTGAGCGACAGGTTCCAGAGCAGGTGGTAGCCCACCTGAGCGCCGGCGCGGATGCCGCGGCTCTCGAACTCGGCGAAGAGCGCGTCGCGTCTCAGCGCCCGCCCGCCTCCGAGCACCTCGTGCGCGACCGAGCGGGCGGCCTCGACGATCGACTCGTCGAGGCCGAGCTCGCGCTCGCGTCTCGCGGCGCTCGCTATCGTGCGCGCCCCGGTGAGGCTCAGGATGCCGCGGAGCTCCTCCGGCGGGAGCACGTGCAGGGTTCCGCGCAGCGGCCAGCTCCGCACGATCTCGCCCCGATCGAAGGCCGCGACCACGTGCTCCTCGCGGCTGCCCGGGGTGCGCACGCCGACCGACCACAGGGCGCCGGGGAGGTCCTGGCCCTGCATGGCGCTCATCCAGCGCACGACGTCGGCGACCGTGCGACCCGGGCTCCCGGCCGCGGGACGGGTCAGGAGCTGGCTCGCGAGGCGCAGGCGCAGCAGCTGCGAGCGGGTGAGGGTGACGGGCATCCTGCCAGTATGCCCGCCGCCGATGCGCGCCTCAGCTACTCAAAACGACGGAGATTCTGCCGAATTCCGGGCTTTAAGGCGCGAAAGGGTTCGAATTCGGCAGAATCTCCGTCGTTTTGAGTTTCCGGGAGAGAGGGGTCAGGCGATCGGCTGGCGCAGGGTGAGGATCTCGGCGCCGTCGTCGGTGATGGCGATCGTGTGCTCGCTGTGCGCCGTGCGGCAGCCCGTCGCGCTTCGGAGCGTCCACCCGTCGGCGTCGGTGACGAGCTCGGCGGTGTCGGCCATGACCCAGGGCTCGAGTGCGAGCAGAAGCCCGGGGCGCAGCCGGTACCCGCGGCCGGGTCGTCCGGTGTTCGAGACGTGCGGGTCCTGGTGCATCGTCGATCCGATGCCGTGGCCTCCGAACTCGGTGTTGATCGGGTATCCGGCCTCGCTGAGCACTGAGCCGATGGCGTGGGAGACGTCGCCGATGCGCGCCCCGGGCCCGGCGGCGGCGATCCCCGCGCTCAAGGCGCGCTCGGTCGCGTCGATCATCGCGACGCTCTCCGCGGGCCGGGACTCGCCCACGATGACGCTGATGGCTGAGTCCGCGGCGATTCCGTCGTGGATCACGGCGAGGTCGAGCGTCAGGAGGTCGCCATCGGCGAGGGCGTAGTCGTGCGGCAGGCCGTGGAGCACGGCGTCGTTGACGGCAGTGCAGATGTAGTGGCCGAACGGCCCGCGCCCGAAGGACGGCGCGTAGTCGACGTAACAGGACTGCGCGCCGGCCCGGACGATCATCTCCTGCGCCCACCGGTCGATGTCGAGGAGATTCGTGCCGACCGTGCTGCGGCTCGTGAGCGTCTGCAGAATGTCGGCGACGAGGGCACCGGCTCCCCGGGCCCTCTCCAGCTCGGCGGGGTTCAGGATCTCGATCATACGGTGCCCTTCTCGTGGACCAATAACTATACCGGCCATACTATCCCGGTACTAGAATCGGGAGCATGGTCAGACTGCCGCACACCCCCGCAGAGGTCGCACGCGGGCAGCGCCTCGGCGCCCTGCTGCGTCACGCCAGAGGGGAGCGCTCGATGCTCGAGATCGCGCTCGACGCGGGCGTCTCGCCGGAGACCCTGCGGAAGATCGAGACGGGCCGCGTGTCGACCCCGGCGTTCCCGACCATCGCCGCGATCGCCGAGGTGCTCGGCCTCTCGCTGGATGTCGTCTGGGCCGAGGTCAACCGGCCCGATGTCGACAGCACGGAGGTTGGCGGGGCCGAGGTCGGCCGGCCCGAGCGCGGCGTCGAGCCGACCGGCTCCCGCCGCGGCGCACGCGAGCGACTGGCCTCCTGAGCTCTCGCGGCCGCGTCGGAGGATCCGGGGCAGTGCGTGCGTCTCCTCCCATAACCCCTGCCGGGAGCTCAGGCCGGTCGCGCGTCTCGCGGGCAACACGCGGCATAGGGCGCCGCGAGCAGCCGTTCAGCCTGAATTGCCCCGGTTGGTTCATCGGGCGTGGGGCATCGGCCGGGCGGCGCGGCGAGGGGGACACGTGGGCCCTAGATCAGGCCGTGCTCGGTGAGCTGGTCGGAGAGACCCGCGCCGTCGGGCGCATACACCCAGGGCACACCGCTGTCGTGCGCCTCGGCCTTGGAGCGCCCGCCCGCGAGCACGGCCTCGCCGGGGGAGAGCTGCCGGATCGCGACGGCGGCGACCGCCTCGGGGCGCTCGCGCGCGAACTGCCCGTAGATCTCCTCGTCGTGCTGCCCGTCGTCGCCGATGAGCAGCCAGCGGATGTCGGGGAACTCGTCGGCGAGCCGCCGCAGGCTCTGCTCCTTGTGCAGGCGGCCGCTCCGGAACATCCTGTCGTGCGTGGGGCCCCAGTCGGTCAGCAGCAGGGCGCCGGCCGGATAGAGGTTGCGGGAGAGGAAGCGGGTGAGGGTCGGCGCCACGTTCCAGGCGCCCGTCGAGAGGTAGATGACGGGGCATCCGCGGTTCTCGCTCGCGAGCCGTTCGAGCAGAACGGCCATGCCGGGCGTCGGGATGCGCGCGTGCTCGTCGAGCACGAAGGTGTTCCAGGCCGCGAGCAGGGGGCGGGGGAGAGCCGTGACCATAACGGTGTCGTCGACGTCGGAGACGATGCCGAAGCGGGCGTCGGGCGCGACGACGTAGACCGGGGCCTCCACGACGATCGAGTCGTCGGTGCGCATGGTCGCGGTGTGCCAGCCGGGGGTCAGCGCCACCGGTACGACGGTGTCGACGACCCCGCCGCGATCGGCCTGCACGCTGTGGCTGTGACCGTCGATCTCGATCGTGACGGTCACGTCGTTGACGGGAACGCTCGTGAAGCTGCGCCAGCCCCGGATGCTCTGGTCGCGCTTGGCCCGCAGCCTCTCGGCCCTGCTGCCGGGTTTGACCGGCTTCGTGAGCAGCACCCGGCCCAGCACGCGCACCCATTCGCCCGAGCCGTAGCCGGTGTAGGGGATGACGGTCGTCAGGTATCCGCGTTTGCGCACCCGGCGCTCGCGCCACTCGTGCACCCGGTCTTCGAGTCGCGCCGCCCAGTGCGGCAGGGGGACCGCGCCAGAGTTGTGCTCTGCGGGGGCTTGGCGTGGCATTGCCTCAGTCTTTCACGATCTGGGCCTGCGAATCGCCTCCGATGGCTCTGCGGGGAGGGCTCGCGCAATCTATTCTGTTGAGCGTGGCAGGGGAGGATAAAAGGTGCCGGTGAGACGATCAATCAATGCCGACGGCCCCACGTCGGCCTCTGTCGTGCGGAATGAGCCCGTTCAGCAGCGCAGCGCGCAACGGCTCGACACGCTCTTGGATGCCGCGGCGGTGGTCGTCGACGAGATCGGCATCGATCGGATCACGACGGCCATGGTCGCCGAGCGCTCCGGAGCCTCGATCGGTACCGTCTACCGCTACTTCCCCGACCGGGTCGCGGTACTGCAGGCCCTGCGCGATCGTGCGGTGCTGCGCTTCCGCGAGCGGGTGATCGAGGAGATCCAGGCGGCGGAACCCCCCAGCTGGCTCGAGGCCGTCGACGCGGCGCTCACCGCGAGTGTCGCCATGTACCGCACCGAGGCCGGATTCCGGATCGTGCGCTACGACGACAAGGTGCGCGCGCCCTTCGTCGGCGACGAGGAGTTCGGAGACGGCTATTTCGCGCGTCAGCTCGCTCAGCTGCTCTCGGGCACCTTCGGGATGCCGGAGAGCGACGACCTCATCTTCCACCTGGAGGTGTGCGTCGAGATCGGCAACGCCCTGCTCGGGCGGGCCTTCGCCGACGGCCCGCCCGGTGACGAGCGGTTCATCTCGGAGACGCATTCCGCGGTGCGCGACTACCTCGTGGGCCACTACGGCGAGCCGGAGCCGCGCGGCTGATTTCGCCGATCGGGAATGTCGGGGGTGGGTGGCATGGTTGCCCCTAACCACGGTTGCCACGATTTCGCAACGGTGGGACATCTTCTTTGCCATCCGCTCCGAATGGTGTTTGGGTTGATGTGCTCGACCTACGCCCCGACCGAATTGTTCCGAAGACTCCCGAGAAATGAGCCGCAAGGATGATCGAGTTCCGCTCAGTGACGAAAAAGTATCCAGACGGAACCCGTGCGGTGGACGACTTCAGCCTCGTGCTCCCCTCCCGTAAGACCACGGTGTTCGTGGGGTCGTCCGGATGCGGCAAGACCACCCTTCTGCGTATGGTCAACCGTATGATCGACCCGACCGCGGGCACGATCACGATCGACGACGAAGACATCTCGACCCTCGCGCCCGTCGCGCTGCGTCGCCGCATCGGCTACGTCATGCAGAACTCGGGGCTGCTGCCGCACCGCAAGGTCGTCGACAACGTCGCGACGGTGCCCATGCTCAACGGCGTCACGAAGTCGGTGGCCCGGGCGAACGCGCTCGCGCTGCTCGACACCGTCGGCCTCGACCGCTCCCTCGCCGACCGCTACCCGAGTCAGCTCTCGGGCGGTCAGCAGCAGCGCGTCGGTGTGGCGCGCGGGCTCGCCGCCGACCCCAACATCCTGCTCATGGACGAGCCCTTCGGCGCCGTCGACCCGATCGTGCGCTCGGAGCTGCAGCAGGAGCTCATCCGCCTGCAGCGCGAGCTCGACAAGACGATCGTCTTCGTCACCCACGACATCGACGAGGCCTTCCTGCTCGGCCACCAGGTCGTCATCCTGCGCAAGGGCGGCCACATCGAGCAGGTCGGCTCGCCCACCGAGATCCTGGCCAATCCGGCCAACGAGTTCGTGGCGAGCTTCATCGGCGCCGACCGCGGCAAGCGCGTGCTGCACCTCGACGAGAGCAGCGACCGGCGGGTCGTCCTCGACGGCGACGGCAGACCGGCCGGAGTCCTCGCACCGTGAACTGGCTCTGGTCGAACCTCGACCTCGTCTGGGAGCTGACTCTCACGCATCTCGCGCTGAGTCTGCCCCCCATCGTGCTGAGCTTCGTGCTCGCCGTGCCGCTCGGCTGGGTGGCCTACCGCTACCGCCTCTCCCGCGGGGTCCTGCTCACGATCGTCGGGCTGCTCTACGCGATCCCGTCCCTGCCGCTGCTCATCATCCTGCCGGCGATCCTCGGCACCGGCGCCCGGTCGCCGATCAACGTCATCGTGGCCCTCACCCTCTACGGGGTCGCCCTTCTCGTGCGCACGGCCGCCGACGCCTTCACCTCGGTGGGGGCCGACGTGCGGCAGTCGGCGACGGCTCTCGGCTACTCGGGGTGGGGGCGGTTCTGGCACGTCGAGCTCCCGCTCGCCGGCCCCGTGCTGCTCGCGGGGCTGCGGGTCGTCATCGTGAGCACGGTGAGCCTCGTGACGGTGGGCGCCGTGCTGGGAGTGCGCAGCCTCGGCAGTCTGTTCACCGATGGCTTCCAGCGGAACATCCAGGTGGAGATCATCACGGGCATCGTCATGACGGTGGCGCTGGCCCTGATCCTCGACTTCCTGAGCGTGCTGATCGGGCGGCTCGTGCTCCCGTGGACCCGGGTCGACGCGCGGGCTCGGCGGCTCGCCCGCCGGGCGCAGTCCGAGGCGGTGGATGCCGCGTGAACCTCTTCCTCGACGCGATCGCCTGGATCGCCGACCCCGTCAACTGGAGCGGCCCCTCGGGCATCCCCACCCGCTTCGCCGAACAGCTCTACGTGACCTTCGTGGTTCTCGTGATCGCCGCCGTCATCGCCCTGCCGATCGGTATGGTCATCGGTCACACGGGCAAGGGCCGGGGGTTCGCGGTCGCGGTCTCGGGCGGCCTGCGCGCCCTGCCCACCCTCGGCGTCCTGACGCTCGTGGGCCTCTGGGTGGGCATCGGCCTGACGGCGCCGATCATCTCACTCGTCATCCTCGCGATCCCGTCGCTCCTCGCCGGCGCGTACTCGGGCTTCGAGGCGATCGACCGGCGCACGGTCGACGCCGCACGGTCGCTCGGCATGACCGAGCTGCAGATCGTCACCAAGGTGGAGCTGCCGCTCGGTCTGCCCCTGCTCATCGGGGGAGTCCGCGCCGCGACGCTGCAGATCGTCGCCACGGCGACGCTCGCGGCCTACGTGGCCGACGTGGGCCTCGGCCGCTACCTCTTCCAGGGGATCAAGACGCAGGACTACGCCGAGGCTCTCGGCGGCTCGATCCTCGTCGTGATCCTCGCCCTCGTCCTCGACGGCCTCCTCGCACTGACGCAGAGGCTCGTCGTCCCCGCCGGAGTTCGCGCGGCGGCGGTGCAAGAAGTCCGCACACGGCCATCCCGGTCGCGTGCGGTGGTGGGACAACCCATCGAAGAAGGGAAGAAATGATGTTCACAGCAGGAAAAGGCCGGCTGGCTCTCGGAGTCGTCGCGGTCGGGGCAGCAGTTGCCCTGGCAGGGTGTGCGTCCGGTGATCCGCTGGACGGCGGTAGTTCGAGCGACAGCGCCTCGTCCGAGACGATCGTGATCGGCTCGCAGGACTACTACTCGAACGAGATCATCGCCGAGATCTACGCACAGGCCCTCGAGGCCAACGACATCGATGTGCAGCGCGACTTCCGCATCGGGCAGCGCGAGGTGTACCTGCCCGAGGTCGAGAGCGGCTCCATCGATCTCTTCCCGGAGTACACGGGAAACCTCCTCCAGTTCTACGACGAGAGCACGACGGCGCGCACCAGCGACGACGTCTTCGCCGCGCTTCAGGGTGTGCTGCCCGACGGCCTCCGTGTGCTCGACCAGTCGCCGGCGACCGACCAGGACTCCTACAACGTCACGCGCACCTTCTCCGAGGCCAACAACGTGACGAGCCTCGCCGATCTCGCCTCGGTGACCACACCGCTCACGCTCGGCGGCAACTCCGAGCTCGAGACGCGACCCTACGGCCCGACCGGGCTCAAAGACGTCTACGGCGCGACAGTCGGCTTCACCCCGATCGAGGACAGCGGCGGACCGCTCACGCTCAAGGCCCTCGTCGACGATCAGGTGCAGCTCGTCAACATCTACAGCGCCGACCCCAACATCAAGGCCAACGACCTCGTGACGCTCGCCGATCCGAAGGGGCTCTTCCTCGCCTCGAACGTCGTGCCGCTCGCAAGCGACAAGGTGACCGACGACATCGCTGCGATCATCAACACGGTGAGCGCCGCGATGACCCCCGAAGACCTCGTCTCGATGAACGCGCAGAGCGTCAACGACCAGGAGTCGGCCGACGTGATCGCGAAGAACTGGCTCGACGAGAAGGCGCTCTTCTAGAGGCGTACTGCTGAGCTACTGCTCGTCGATCGAAGGGTCGGATGCCGCGGCATCCGACCCTTCGTGCTCTGCGCGCATGTGCCGTTCCTGACTGCGCTGCAGCAGCTTCTTGACCACGAAGACCACGACGGCGAAGACCACGATCACGCCGACGAAGACGTAGCCGGCGAAGTGCAGCCTCTCGGACATCTCGCGGTAGCCGCCGGCCGCGAAGGTTCCCACGGAGACGTAGGCGAAGGCCCAGATGATGCTCGCCGGAACCGTCCAGGCCATGAACGTGCGGTAGCGCATGGGGCTCGTGCCGACGGTCACCGGGATGAGCGAGTGCAGCACGGGCAGGAAGCGGGAGAGGAAGACGGCGATCCCTCCGCGTCTGGCGAGATAGCGCTCGGCACGATCCCAGTTCTGCTCGCCGATCCTCTGCCCGAGCCGGCTCGCCCGGATCTTGGGGCCGAAGAACCGCCCGATCGCGAAGCCGATGCTCTCGCCGATGAGGGCGCCGACGACCACCGTGACGATGAGCGCCCAGTACTCGACAGGGTTGCTCACCCCCGTGCTCGTGACGAGCACGATCGTGTCGCCGGGAACGATGAGACCGATGAGGATCGAGGTCTCGAGCAGGATCCCGAGGCCCGCGAGCGCCGTGCGCAGCACCGGGTCGACATTCTGAACCGTGTCGAGGATCCAGCTCAGGATGTCGTTCATCCTTCCGAGCATAGGGGTGCGCACGCGCCATTCCCAGACCTCGCACAGAGTTGTGTACGCCGTCCACATGGAAACGAACTCGACGGCACGGTCTCACGAGCTGCGCTCCACAATGGCGGGGATGGTGCTCCAGGCGGGCGACGCGTCCTCAACCGTCTCCCTGTCCGACCTGCCCTCGGTCGACCCCTCACAGGCGACCCGCGCGCTGAAGGGAGCGCGCACACAGCGCGCGGGGTGACAATGGGTCGCGATGACTGACGATCTCGCCCGGGCCTTCCAGCGCACCGTCGTCGATCCGGGGTTCGTGCGACTGCGGGCGGCAGGTGCGACGGTC
Source organism: Compostimonas suwonensis (assembly GCF_002797855.1). Classification (GTDB taxonomy): domain Bacteria; phylum Actinomycetota; class Actinomycetes; order Actinomycetales; family Microbacteriaceae; genus Compostimonas; species Compostimonas suwonensis. Next base: position 306,353 of record NZ_PGFB01000002.1, on the reverse strand, counting down.
GTCGTGGGTCTGCTCAGCGCCGTCAGCGCCGCCCTCATCGGCGGTCTGAGCGGCGAGAGTCTCGACCTCGTCGTGCTCGCCGTGATGCTCTCCCTCAGCTATACCCAGGAGCGCGCCGGCGCGACGATCCGGCAGCGTCTGCTCGGCGCCGTGGCCCTGCCCGTCGTCGCCGTCGCGGCGGGCGGGGTGGGCGCGCTCATGGTGGGGCTGCCGGTGCTCGCTGCGGTGCTCTTCGTGCTGGCGATGAGCGGGGCGATCTGGGTGCGCCGTCTCGGCCCCACCGCGAGCAGGATCGGAACCCTCGTCGCCCTGCCGTTCGTCACGGTGCTCGTGGCGCCTCTGCCGGTGCGCCCGAGCGCCTTCTTCCCGCTGTGGACGGCTCTCGTCGCGCTCGTGGTGGTGGCCTGGGTCGTGATCGTGGGCGTGCTCGCCCAGCGGTTCGGCATCCTGCCGCGTGCGGTGGTGCCCGCTCCGTCCGCGGCACCTCGTGCCGCCGGGAAGCGCGACCATGAGCGTGAGCATGGACGCGGCCCCGAGCGCGCGCCGGGTGAGCCCGCTCCGCGCCGGGCGCTCGTGAGCACGAGGATGGCCGTGCAGATGGCGGCTGCGCTGCTGGTCGCCTTCGCCGTCGGATACCTGTTCTTCGGAGAGCACTGGCCGTGGGTCGTGCTCACGGCCTACCTCGTGTCGAGCGGCAACCGGGGCCGCGGCGATGTCGTGCACAAGGGTGTGCATCGCGTGCTCGGAGCGCTCGGGGGCACGATCGCGGCGACCCTGCTCGCGCTGGTCGCGCGGCCGGGCGACGCGGCGATCGTGGTGTGGATCGTCATCGTGCTCGCGCTCGCCCTGTGGCTGCGCCCGGTCGGATACGGCTGGTGGGCGGCCGGTGTGACGGCGGCGCTCTCGCTCCTCAACGACTACTCCGGCGTCTCCTCGCAGGACGCCCTGCTCGTGCGGCTCGTGGCGATCGTGGTCGGCGGCGTCATCGCGGTCGCGGCGGCCTGGCTGATCATGCCCGTTCGCACGGGCGACGTGCTGCGCCGTCGCACGGCCGAGGCGCTGGCGGCCCTCTCGGCCGTCATCGCGGCGGGGCGCGACGAGCAGGAGCTCCTCGAGGAGCGGGGCCACGACTTCGAGGTGGCCGTCGCGCGCCTCGAGCAGCTGGCGCCCACGCTCCGCGCCCACCGCGCGATCCGGCTGCGCGACCGGGGCGGCGTGCACCGGGCCGATGTCGTCGAGCTCGTGAGCCTGTGCCGCGACCCCGCGCGCCGCTATCGACGTGCCGTGCGCGAGCATCCGGGCGTCGTCGCCGACGGCGAGCTGCGTGCCGAGAGCGTCGCGCTCTCCCGACGTCTCGGGGCTCTGCGCCGCACCCTCGCGGGACGAGCCGACGATACGGATGTCGCGGCTCGTCGAGTGGTGGTGCAGGAGGGGTTGCGCGACCCCGGCGCCGCCGACGTCAGCGAGGCCTTCGTGGAGCTGCTCGACCTCTTCGGCCGCCTCGACGAGCCGATCGCGCTCCTGCGCCGCGCCCGGCGCTAGCGCCGGCGCCGAGCGCGGTCGCCGAGCGCGGCTTTGTTCGCGACCGACGAGCCCCGAGGCTCAGCGCCCGCGAACAAAGCCGCGCTCGGCGTGCGCGGCGCGCGGCGCGCGGCGCGCTAGAGCAGCAGCAGGATGAAGACGGCGGGCACGAGCACGAGCACAGCGCCTCCCGCGAGCACGAGCAGCCGCGCGGGGCGGGGCAGCGGCGGCGTGGGCGTGATCAACCTCGAGAGACGGGCGCCGAGGGCATCGGCATCCGTCGCCGAGGGCGTCTCGTCATCGTCGCCGGGCGCCTCTCTCCACGACGAGCCGACGAGGGCGATCGCGGTCGCGAGTGTCTCATCGTCGACCTCCTGGCGCGCGTCGTCGTCGGCGAGCATCTCGACGAGCAGGGCCACGGCCTTCTCGGCGCGGTTGGCGATCGGGAACCAGGGGAGCGCGCTGTGCCAGGCCTTGAAGGCGAGCAGCACGAGGTGGTGGAACTGCCGCAGGTGCGCGCGCTCGTGGGCGAGCACGGCCCGCAGCTGCTGCGCGTCGAGCAACTGCACGAGCCCCTCCGAGAGCACGGTGATCGTGCGCACCCCGGGCAGGCAGTACGCGACGGGTGCGGGGTGGTCGAGCAGCCGTGTGCCGGGGCGGTCGGGGATGGGCGAGCTGAGCAGCTCGACGAGGGCGTGGTGCCGCCGGCGCTGGCGTTCGGTGCGCACGGCCGTGTTCGCGAGGTTGAGCAGCAGGTGGATGCCGAGCAGCAGCGCTCCCGAGAGCGCGACGATGTGCGTCACCCCCACCGTCGGCGGCAGCGGACCGCTGAAGAGCTTGCCGGCGAGAGCCTCGAAGGCGGTCACGAGGTCGTCGCCGAAGGGGATGAGCCCGTAGCTCAGCAGGGCCCCGATCATCGACAGGCCACCGGCGAGGGCGATCGCCTGCCAGAGCGCGAGGGCGGTTCCGGGTGCGCGTGCTGTCCAGGACGCGCGGGCGAGGGCGATCGGCACGGGCCAGGCGAGTGCGACCGCGAGCACGGCCAGGAACGCCCAGGCGAGACTCATGCTGGTTTCGGCATACGACGTCAGCCGCGCGAGGCGAGGAGCTTGCGCAGCGTCTCGGCCTCGGTCGGGGAGACGCTTCCGACGAAGCGCGCGAGGGCGGCCTCGCGGTCGGGGGAGGCGCCGAGCACCTCGTGCATGAGCTCGGCCGTGTGGTCGGCACGGCTCGTGACGGCGCGGTAGAGGTGCGGGCGCCTGTCACGGGAGCGGGTGACGAAGCCCTTGCTCTCGAGCCGGGAGAGCACGGTGAGCATCGTCGTGGTGGCGATCTCGCGGCGATCGGAGCCGCCGGGGCCGCTGTCATCCGCCGGGAGCTCGACGAGCCGGTCGCGCAGCGCGTTCGCCGAGAGCTCGGCGTCCGACTCCCAGAGCACGTTCATCACCGCGCGTTCGAGGTCTCCCAGTGTTGCCATGACACCAGACTACCGTTTTCCCGCGGTTTGTTCTACGCTCTGTAGAAGAACGAGTTCTACGGTTCGTAGAACTCGATGGTCGGGCCGCTGAGACGGCCGTCCGAAGGGAGTGCGGGTGAACGAGCTGCTCGATCCACTGCTGCTGTCGAGGTGGCAGTTCGGACTCACGACGATCTACCACTTCCTCTTCGTGCCGCTCACGATCGGCCTCGCCCTCACCGTCGCGATCTTCCAGACCGCGTGGTACCGCACGGTGAAACCGCACTACCTGCAGCTCACGCGCTTCTTCGGCAAGATCTTCCTCATCAACTTCGCGATGGGCGTCGTCACCGGCATCGTGCAGGAGTTCCAGTTCGGCATGAACTGGTCGGACTACTCGCGGTTCGTCGGCGACGTCTTCGGCGCCCCGCTCGCCTTCGAGGGCCTCCTCGCCTTCTTCCTCGAGGCGACGTTCATCGGCCTGTGGATCTTCGGCTGGGACAAGCTGCCGAAAGGCCTGCATCTCGCCACCATCTGGGTGACAGCCGTGGGGTCGATCCTCTCGGCCTACTTCATCCTCGCCGCGAACGCCTTTATGCAGAACCCGATCGCCTACGAGATCAACCCCGAGAAGGGGCGGGCCGAGCTCACCGACATCTGGGAGCTGCTGACCAATCCCGTCGCACTCGCTGCGTTCCCGCACACGATCTTCGCGTGCTTTATGGTCACGGCCGGCCTCATCATCAGCGTCGCCGCGTATCACCTCGCCCGCAACCAGCACCTCGACACGATGCGCCCCGCCCTCAAGTTCGGCCTCTGGATGATGGTGGGCGCCGGCATCCTGACCACCCTCGCCGGCGACCAGCTGAGCCTCGTGATGGTCGAGACGCAGCCCATGAAGATGGCCGCGGCCGAGGCGACCTACAACACCGTGACGGGGGCGGATGCCTCGTTCTCGATCTTCACCCTCGGAACCCCCGACGGCGTGCACGAGCTCTTCTCGATCCGCATCCCGTATCTGCTGTCGTTCCTCTCCACCCACACCTTCGACGGCACGGTCGAGGGCATCAACGACCTGCAGGCGCAGTACACGCAGCTCTACGGCCCCGGCGACTACACGCCCATCATCTGGGTGACCTACTGGTCGTTCCGCTGGATGATCGGGCTCGGCCTGCTGCACGTCTTCGTCGCCGTCGTCGGGCTGTGGATCACCCGCAAGGGCCGTCACCCGAAGAACAAGTGGATCTGGAAGGCCGCGATCTGGTCGTTCCCGCTCTCGCTGCTCGCCATGACCGTCGGCTGGACCTTCACCGAGATGGGCCGGCAGCCCTGGCTCGTCTTCAGCCTGCTCAAGACCGAAGACGGGGTGTCGCCGAACGTGAGCGGCCTCGAGGTGCTCATCTCGCTCGTCGCCTTCACGCTCATCTACGGAACCCTCGCCGTCGTCGAGTTCCGGCTCGTCAAACGGGCGGCCCAGAAGGGGCCGGATGACGCACCCCGACCCGACCCGGTGACCGGCGACATCCGGCACGACGTCACCGTCTACTGATCTCGTCACCCAAGGAGCTGTCATGGATCTCGGTCTTCTCTGGTTCTGGATCGTCGCAGGACTGTTCGTCGGGTACTTCGTGCTCGACGGCTTCGACTTCGGCGTGGGGATGTCGCTGCCCTTCCTCGGCAAGGACGACGTCGACCGTCGTGTGCTCATCAACACGATCGGGCCGGTGTGGGATCTCAACGAGACCTGGGTCATCGTCGCGGGGGCGTCGCTGTTCGCGGCCTTCCCCGAGTGGTACGCGACGATGTTCAGCGGGTTCTACCTCGCGCTGCTGCTCATCCTGCTCGCCCTCATCGCGCGCGGCGTCTCGTTCGAGTACCGGCACCAGCGACCGGAGCACGCCTGGAAGCGCCGCTTCGACACGATGATCGTGGTCGGCTCGGCCGTTCCCGCCTTCCTCTGGGGTGTCGCCTTCGCCAACGTCGTGCGCGGGGTCCCGCTCGACGCCGGGCACAACCTCACGGGCTCGCTCCTCGACCTGCTGAACCCGTACGCCCTGCTGGGCGGTCTCACGACGCTCGTGCTCTTCTTCACGCACGGCGTCGTCTTCGTGACCCTCAAGACCGACGGCGAGATGCGCGCCCGGGCGCACCGGCTGGCGATCGGTGCCGGGGTCGTGACGATCGTCGTGGCGGCGGCCTTCCTGCTCTGGACGACGCTCGCGTACGGCTCGATCGCCTCGGCCCTGCTCTCGGCTGCGGCCGCGGTGGCGCTCGTGGGATCGTTCCTCGCGAACCTGCGGGCTCGCTCGGGCGTGGCCTTCGCGCTCATGGCGGTGACGATCGGCGTGGCGGTGCTGAGCCTCTTCAGCTCGCTCGTGCCCGACGTCATGCCGGCGAGCAATGATGCCGCCAACAGCCTGACGATCGCGAACGCGTCCTCCTCGCAGTACACGCTCACGGTCATGAGCTGGACGGCGCTCGTCTTCCTGCCCCTCATCGTCGGCTACCAGGCCTGGACCTACTGGATCTTCCGCAAGCGGATCACCCGGGCGAGCATCCCCGTGGAGCCCGTCGGCGCCGCCCCGGCCGGGCGCTGAGAGGCCCGTGATGAAGCCCTTCGACCCCCGCCTGCTGCGCCACGCGAGCGCGGCCCGCAGCACTCTGGCCCTCGGTGCGATGCTCGCGCTCGTGCAGACCGCGAGCATCGTCGGCTTCGCCTGGTTCCTCTCGCGCGTCATCGTGGGAGTCGTCGAGGGGCAGAGCCTCGCCGGGCTCTCGCCGCTCGTCGTGGCCCTCGCCGTCGTCGTGCTCGTGCGGGGCCTGACGATCTTGCTGATCGAGCGGGTCTCGGCCGAGGGCGCGGCCCGGGTGAAGAGCCAGCTGCGCGCGCGGGTGCTCGACACGATCGCGCGGCGCGGGCCGAGCTGGATGTCGACGCGGAACTCGGCGCGGATCACGACGATCGTGGGCAGCGGCCTCGACGCGCTCGACCCGTACTTCGCGAAGTACCTGCCGCAGCTCATCCTCACGGCGCTGGGCACGCCGATCCTCGTGCTCGTGCTCCTGTCGCAGGATGTCGCGAGTGGCATCACCGTCCTCGTGACCCTGCCGCTCATCCCGATCTTCATGATCCTCATCGGCTGGGCCACCCAGGCCGTGCAGCGCAAGCAATGGCAGACCCTCACGGTGCTCTCGACCCGCTTCCTCGACGTCGTGGGCGGTCTCTCGACCCTCACGATCTTCGGCCGGCAGCGACGCCAGGTCGAGCGGATCCGCGCGGTGACCGACGACTACCGCACGCAGACGATGTCGGTGCTCCGCTACTCCTTCCTGAGCGGGTTCGCCCTCGAGCTGGCGGCGAGCCTCTCGGTCGCGCTCGTGGCGGTGTCGATCGGCATCCGTCTCGTCGACGGCGAGCTCGGGCTCGCGGTGGGGCTCTTCGTCCTGCTGCTCGTGCCCGAGGCCTTCCTGCCCCTGCGCAACGTCGGGGTGCAGTATCACGCGGCGACGGAGGGGGTCGCGGCGGCCGACGACGTTCTGGGCATCCTCGGCGACGCGCCGGGTCCGGCAGCCGGGGATGACGCGCTCGACGGCGCATCGGGCCCGGCGACGCACCCCGGGCGGTCCTCGGCGCTCGAGCTCGACCGGGTGTCGGTCTCGTACGAGGGCAGGCCGGCGATCGCCGACTTCAGCGCCCGTTTCGAGCCGGGCACGATCTCGGCCGTCGTGGGCCCCAGCGGCGCGGGCAAGTCGAGCATCGTCTCGGCGCTGCTCGGCTTCGTGGAGTACGAGGGCGAGATCCGCCTCGGCGGCGCGGATGTCGCGGCCGCCCCCCTTCGCGGCCGCGAGTGGCTCGCCTGGTCTGGTCAGCGCCCGGGTCTCATCGCCGCGAGCGTGGCGCAGAACGTCACGCTCGGCGACGCGCAGCCGCACGCCGAGACCCTCGCACGGGCGCTGCGGCTCGCGGCCGTCGATGTCGAGCCGGAGCTCGAGCTCGGGGTCGGCGGCAGCGGCGTCTCGGGCGGTCAGGCGCAGCGGATCTCGATCGCGCGCGCCCTCTACCGAGCGCTGCGTCGGCGGTGCGCCGTGCTCGTGCTCGACGAGCCGAGCTCGGCGCTCGACCGCACGACCGAGGCGGTCCTGATGCGCGGGCTGCGCGAGATCGCCCGGGAGGGCTGCGCCGTGGTGGTCGTGAGCCACCGCGCCGCGCTCACGGCGGAGGCCGACGTCGTCGTCGAGGTGGGGGAGCGTGCACATGTCTGACGCCGAGGCCACCCGGCGCGTGCTGCGCCTGGCCCAGCCGCCGCTGCGCCGCTTCCTGCCGGGGGTGCTGTTCGGGGCGCTCAGCGCGTTGTGCGCGGTCGGGCTGCTCGCGACATCCGCCTATCTCATCACGCGCGCCGCCGAGCAGCCGCCGATCCTCTATCTCATGATGGCGATCGTCGGGGTGCGCGCCTTCGCGCTCGGCCGCGCCGTCTTCCGCTACCTGGAGCGGCTCTTCAGCCACGACGCGAGCTTCCGCCAGCTCGCGGAGCTGCGGGTGGGCGTCCTCGAGCGGCTTCTCCCGCTCGCGCCCGACGGGCTCGCGCGGTCGCGGCGCGGCGATCTGCTGAGCCGGCTCGTGCGCGATGTCGACGAGCTGCAGGATCACCCCCTGCGCGTTGTGCAGCCGCTCGTCTCCGCGGTGCTCGTGTGCGCGGCCGCGGTCGCCCTGGTCTGGGTGCTCCTGCCCGCTGCGGGCATCACACTCGCGATCGCGCTGCTGCTCGCGGCCGTCATCGGAACCGCCGCCGACACGGCCGTCGCCGCCCGAGCGGAGCGCGAGGTCGCGCCGCTGCGGGCACGGCTCGCCGATCTGATCCTCGATCTCACGGGCAACCTCGAGGTGCTCACGGCCTACGGGGCGCTCGACGCGGAACGCGCCCGCCTCGACCGGGCCGACGAACGCCTTCGTGCCGCGACTCTGCGGCTCGCCGCCGGCGCCGGGGTCGTCGGTGCCCTCGTCTCGGTGATCGCGGGGGCGGCGACGATCGCGGCGCTCCTCGTGGGGGCGCCCGAGGTGGCCGCGGGCGGGCTCAGCGGGCCGGTCCTCGCCGTCGTCGCACTCGTTCCGATCGCCGTCTTCGAGGTGTTCGCGGCGGTGCCCGCCGCGCTCGGAGCCTGGCGGCGGGTGCGCTCGAGCGCGCAGCGGATCGCGACCGTCGTGCCGCAGGAGCTGCCGCCGGAGATCCCGGCTGACATCGCGGCGGATGGTGCGGCCGGTGCTCCCGCGCCTCGCGCGGAACGCATCGAGCCGGCGCCGGGCACCCCGCTCGTCTCCCTCCGGGATGTCGCCGCCCGCTGGCCCGGCGGCGAGGCCGTGCTGCACGGCCTCGACCTCGACCTCGCGGCGGGGGACAGGGTCGTCGTCTCGGGCGCGAGCGGCGCGGGCAAGACGACGCTCGCCCACGTGCTCGTGCGCTTCCTCGACTACTCGGGCTCTTACCGCGTGGGCGGCGTGGAGGCACGCGAGCTCGCCCACGACGAGGTGCGGCGGGTCGTTGGCCTGTGCGAGCAGTCGCCGTACCTCTTCGACTCCGACATCCGCCAGAACCTGCTCTTCGCCCGCGACACCGCGAGCGACGAGGAGCTGACGGCCGTGCTCGACCGCGTCGGCCTCGGCGACTGGCTCGCGGAGCGCGGAGGGCTGGATGCCACGGTCGGCGAGCGCGGCCAGCTCGTCTCGGGAGGCCAGGCGCAGCGGATCGCGCTCGCCCGGGCGCTGCTCGCCGACTTCCCCGTGCTCGTGGTCGACGAGCCGACGGCGAACGTCGACGCGGAGCGCGCCGAGGAGCTGCTGCGCGACATCCTGGCGCTCGGCGGAGACGACGCGCGCGCCGTGCTCGTCATCTCGCACACGGAGGTACCCGGGGAGCTCGTCACGCGGCGTCTGGAGCTGCGCGGCGGCGGCCTGTTCGCGCCCGAGACGTCGGACGACGCCTCGCTCAGGAGGGAAGCGGCCGCCTCAGCGCCTCGAGACGCCGTCGCCACGCGCTGAGGCGGGCGGCATCCGGCGCCGCGAGCTGCGGGCCGTCGATCCAGGAGGTCGCGGGGCGGATGCCGTGCAGGGCGTTGACGGCCCACAGCTCGGCGCCGTCGAGGTCGGAGGGCCGGGCCCGCTCCTCGGAGCCGGGGGTGCCGAGCGCACCCGCGAGCATCCGGATCGTGCGGGCCGTGACGCTCGCGACGCGTGTGAGATCGCTCGTCGGGGCGATGAGCGTGCCGCTCCGCCACCAGAGCAGCGCCGTCGTCGCGCCGTCGACGATCGTGCCGTTCTCGCCGAGGATCACGGCCTCCGTCGCGCCCGCCTTCTGCGCGTTCTGTCGCAGCCGGGAGAGGGCGGGGATGTCGGGGCCCTTGACGGCGGGTGTTCGACGGGGGTCGTTCGGGGCCGTCCAGAGGCTCACCGCCGTCTGCAGGGCGGGCGCCGGCCGCACCCGGAACCGTAGCTCGCGGCCGGTGGCGCGTTCGAGCAGCTCGGCGCGCGGAAACCACTCGCCCTCGCGGGGGATGAGCGCGAGCCCCTGCGCCCAGAAGAGCTCGAGCTCGTCGGGGGAGATCGTGCCGCCGAGTCGCGCGACGGCCTGCCCGAATCTCTCGCGATGCGCCTCGAGCGCGCGGGCACGCCCCTCGGTCACGAGCCAGGAGTCGGCGACGGCGAGCGTCGACTCCGCGAGGTCGCAGTCGTCGAGCGGATGCAACGCGCCGCCCAGCCAGCGGAACGTCGTGTCGATCGTGGTCACGCCTCGTCCCTCGTGTCGGTGCTGTCGTGTCGTCGGCGCGCCTCGGACCGGCCGGTGGCGTCGTTCCAGGCTAACCCCGCTTTAGGCTAAGACGATGATCCGGCGGCTCCTGAGACTCCCTGTCGACGCCTGGGTCGACCCGGCGATCGTCTTCGCGGGTCTGTACGCCGCGGAGCCCTACGCCGTCTGGCTCGACGCGGGAGCGGACGCCTCCTCCAACGGGGCGTCGTCTCGCAGTTACCTCGCTGCCGGCCGTGCGCAATCCGAGCTCATCACCGCGGATGTCGCGACCGCGACCGTCACACGCCGCCGACTCGACGGCGCCCACGAGTCGACCCGCCCGGGTGCGATCCTCGATGTGCTCGCCGAGGCCCTCGCCGGCGCGTCGGTGTCGAGCGACGCGGTGTCGAGCGCGTCGGTGTCGAGCGACGCGGTGCAGGACGCGCGCAGCGACGGCGATGGAGCATCCCGCGGTGGCTTCCGTCTCGGGTGGGTGGGGTGGCTCGGGTACGAGGCGGGCGCGTCCGCTGCGGGCGCCCCGGTCGCGGCATCCCGATACCCCGATGCGGCTCTGCTCTTCGTCGACCGCGCCGTCGAGTTCGATCACGGCTCGCAGGCGATCACGCTTCTCGCCTTCGACGACGATGGAGCCGAGCACTGGTTGCGGCAGACGGCGGCGGCGATCGCGCAGCTGCGGGAGAGCGATGGCACCGCCCCCGACCGCCGGGCCGAGACATCCGACATCGTCGCGTCAACGAGCGCACCCGGCCACGACGACGCGAGTCCGCGCTGGCGGCACGGCGAGGAGCGCTATCTCGAGCTCGTGCGCGAGTGCCAGGAGGCGATCCGCCGTGGTGACGCGTACCAGCTGTGCCTCACGAACGAGGTGCGGGTGCACGGCCGGTTCGACCCGCTCGCCGTCTACCGGGGCCTGCGCGAGCTGAGCCCGACCCGCAACGGCGGTCTTCTGCGCTTCGGCGAGCTGAGCGTTCTGAGCGCGACGCCCGAGCAGTTCTTGCGGGTGAGCTCCGACGGTCACGTGTCGACGAGTCCGATCAAGGGCACGCGCCCGCGAGGCGCCGACTCCGAGGACGATTCCGGGCTGCGCGCCGAGCTCCTCGCGAGCGACAAGGAGCGCGCCGAGAACCTCATGATCGTCGATCTCATGCGCAACGATCTCTCCCGTGTCGCGAGGCTCGGCACCGTCGAGGTCACGCGACTGCTCGAGGTCGAGAGCTATGCCCAGGTGCACCAGCTCGTGAGCACCGTGGAGGCGCAGCTCGACGAGGGTTCGAGCGGAGTCGACGTCGTACGGGCGTGCTTTCCGGCGGGATCGATGACCGGCGCGCCCAAGTCGAGCGCCATGGGCATCCTGCACGCCCTCGAAGCGGGCCCACGCGGCGTGTACTCGGGGGTCTTCGGCTATTTCGGCATCGACGGCGCGATCGACCTCGCCATGGTCATCCGCAGCATCGTGCTGGGGCCGGATGCCGCGGCGATCGGTACCGGCGGGGGCATCACGGCCCTCTCCGTGCCCGAGGAGGAGCTGGCCGAGACGCGCGTCAAGGTCGACGCGCTCCTCGGTCTGCTCGCCCGCTGAGCTCAGGGGCGCGGTCGTCCGGCGCTCACGCCTCGGCGATCCGGATGAGCACCTTGCCCACCGTCTCCCGCTCGACGGCCTCGTGCGCCGCCGCCGTGTCTTCGAGCGCGAAGCGGTGCAGCGGCAGCCCGGCGGCCTCGCCCACGGGCAGTGCGCCGGCGACGATGGCCGCGGTGACGTCGTCCGCGGCGTTCGTCATCTGCTCACGGCCGAGCGTGTAGAGCAGCACGAACTGGTAGCGCGCGTTGAGCCCCATGTTCCTGCGCACGTCGAAGGTCGCGGGCTTGTCGCCGTTGTTGGCGTAGACGGCGATCGTGCCCTGCGTTCGCAGCACGGAGAGGTCGAGCTCGGAGTTGCCGCCGACCGCGACCTCGACGATGAGGTCGACGCCGTCGGGGGCCGCCTGCCGGATCTGCTCGGCCGCGTCGGCGTCCCGGTAGTTGACGACGTGATGCGCGCCCGCAGAACTCGCGTAGCCGGCCTTCTGCGGTCCGCTCACCGTCGCGATGACGGTCGCCCCGGCCCAGCGTGCGAGCTGGATGGCGGCGTGGCCCACGGCCCCGGCGCCGCCCGCGACGAGGATCGTGCGACCGTCGAGGGCGCCCGGGGCGAGCCGGGCGGGGCCGCCTTCGGTGACGGTGAGGGCCCGGTGGGCGGTGATCGCGGGCACGCCGATGCTCGCGCCGAGCTCGAAGTCGGCGTTGGCGGGCAGAGGGAAGACGCGCTCGGCGGGAACGACGGTGTAGTCCTGCGCGGTGCCGCCGGTCGGCCGGTTGTAGGCGGCGAGGGTGAGCCACACGCGGTCGCCCACGGCGAGGCCCGCGACATCCGGCCCGATCGCGTCGACGACGCCCGCGCCGTCCTGGTTGGGAACGAACTCGATCTCGCCCCGCGGGTCGCCGGCGGGGGCACTGCGCGACTTCCAGTCGGTCGGGTTCACGCCGGAGACGACCACCCGCACGCGCACCTCGCCGGCGGCGGGCTGTGGGATCTCGCGCTCCACGAGATGAAGCACGGATGCGTCGCCGGGCCGGTCGTGGACGATTGCTCTCATGGTGTTCCTCGTTCGTGCTCGGGCGGCCTTCTGCGGCGTCGATGGTGTGGCGCGTCTGCGGCTCGCGGGTGTCTCCGGCCATTATGCGCCGGGCCGGCGGCTCTTTTCTGAACGATCCGCGTCGGGGCCTTGACCGGCTTCCGGTGCCGTCGTATCCTTTAGTCAATTAAGTAGTTGATCAAGAAAGTAGTTGACAATGGTCATCGATCCCTCGGCGGACGACCGGCTCGACCGGGCCTTCATGGCCCTGGCCGACCCGGTGCGGCGGAGGATCATCGCCCGGCTCAGCCGCGGCGCGGCGACCGTCAACCAGCTGGCCGAGCCCTTCGAGATCACCAAGCAGGCGGTCTCGAAGCACATCCAGGTGCTCGAACAGGCGGGGCTCGTCACACGCACGCGCGACGCGCAGCGCCGGCCCGTCCACCTCAACGCGGCGCAGCTCGAGGCCCTCACGGCCTGGATCGACACATACCGCTTGATCCACGAGCAGCAGTTCAGGAGCCTGGACGCACTGCTCGGCATCCTCACCAGCCCCGGCAAGACCGACGGCGCCGACGGCGCCACGCAGAAGAAGGAGGAAGGACAATGACGAACTCCGTCACCATCACAGCGCCCGAGGGCGTGCCCTACATCGACTTCGAGCGCGAGTTCGACGCGCCCGTCGAGGTCGTGTTCCGTGCCCACAAGGATCCCGAGCTGCTCAAGCGATGGCTCGGTCCGCACGGCTACGAGATGATCGTCGAACGGTACGACTTCACCACGGGCGGCGGCTACCGGTACATCCACCGCGACCCCGAGGGCGAGGACTACGCCTTCACGGGCGTGTTCCACGTCGTGCGCGACAACGAGTTCGCGATCCAGACCTTCGAGTTCGAAGGCTTCCCGGATGTCGTGAGCATCGAGTCGATCACCTTCGAGGATCTCGGCGACGGCCGCACCAAGCTCTCGGGCCACTCCGTCTACCCCTCTCAGGAGGCTCGTGACGGAATGATCGAGAGCAACATGGAACAGGGCATGTCCGAAGGCTACGAGCGTCTCGACGAGCTCACCAAGACCCTCTGACACCCGCCGGAGAACACGGAAGAACACGAAGAAGGAGACAGAACGATGGATTGGACACTGGAGGTCGTCATCCTCCCCGTGAGCGACATCGAGCGCGCCGTCGAGTTCTACCGCGACCGCGTCGGCTTCGAGCTCGATCACGACACGCAGATGGGCGACCAGCGCTTCGTGCAGCTCACGCCGCGCGGCTCCGGCTGCTCGATCGTGATCGGAACCCTGCCCGCGCAGAACGAGATGGCGCCCGGCTCGCTCAAGGGCACGCAGCTCGTGGTCTCCGACGCCGCGGCGGCGCGGCAGGAGCTCGTGGAGCGCGGAGTCGAGGCGAGCGAGATCATGGTCATCGACGAGCGCGACGGCGGCACCTTCTTCGGGTTCAGCGACCCCGACGGCAACAGCTGGGCCGTGCAGGAGATCCGGGCGCGGGCGGCGAAGCCGCTCATCCCGGCCGAGGCACGGGGTCGTTTCGGCGCGGAGTGAGGCGCGGACGGCGCGGATCGGCTGCGCAGACGGATGCCGGCGGGGAGCGCATGCCCGCCGGCATCCGTCTGCGCGCGGCGCGCGACGCCTCCGACGACTAGGCTTGATTGTCGGGTACGAAGCGCCGGATGCCGCAGGACGCGGCTTCCGAGCCTGGCCCGACACATCCCCCGCAGTGAATGAGAGACACGTGGCACACGAGCGCGACGCGGCCAGCGATGGCGACAACCGTTTCGAGAACGACGAGCGGCACTACGACTTCGCCGCCATCCAGGACAAGTGGCTGCCCGTCTGGGACGAGCTGAAGCCCTTCCGCAGCGGCGACCCCGCCGACAAGCGCCCGCGCAAGTACGTGCTCGACATGTTCCCCTACCCCTCCGGCGATCTGCACATGGGTCACGCCGAGGCGTACGCCCTCGGCGACGTCATCGCCCGGTACTGGCGGCAGCAGGGCTTCAATGTGCTGCACCCGATCGGCTGGGACTCCTTCGGCCTGCCGGCCGAGAACGCCGCGATCAAGCGCGGCATCGACCCGCGCGAGTGGACCTACGACAACATCGAGCAGCAGCGCACGAGCATGCGGCGCTACGCGGCGTCCTTCGACTGGGATCGCGTTCTGCATACGAGCGACCCCGAGTACTACAAGTGGAACCAGTGGCTGTTCCTCAAGATGTACGAGAAGGGCCTCGCCTACCGCAAAGACAGCTGGGTCAACTGGGATCCGGTCGACCAGACCGTTCTCGCCAACGAGCAGGTGCTGCCGGACGGCACCTCGGAGCGCTCGGGCGCCCTCGTGGTCAAGAAGAAGCTCACCCAGTGGTACCTCAAGATCACGGACTACGCCGACCGCCTTCTCGACGACCTCAACCAGCTCGAGGGCAGCTGGCCTTCGAAGGTGCTCTCGATGCAGCGCAACTGGATCGGCCGCTCGATCGGCGCCGACGTCGACTTCGAGGTCGAGGGCCGTGCCGAGAAGGTCACCGTCTTCACGACCCGCCCCGACACCCTACACGGCGCGACCTTCATGGTCGTCGCACCCGACTCCGAGCTCGCGGCCGAGCTCGTCTCCGGCGCGGCGCCCGACGTGCGCACGAGCTTCCAGGAGTACCTGGAGTTCGTGCAGAAGTCGAGCGAGATCGACAGGATGACGGCCGATCGGCCCAAGACCGGCGTCTTCCTCAACCGCTACGCGATCAACCCCGTCAACGGCGAGCGCCTGCCGATCTGGGCCGCCGACTACGTGCTCGCCGACTACGGCCACGGTGCCGTCATGGCCGTGCCCGCGCACGACCAGCGCGACCTCGACTTCGCGCTCGCCTTCGACCTGCCCATCCGGGTCGTCGTCGACACGAACGCGCCCGTCACCGGGGCGATCCCGGTCATCACGGCCGAGCAGCTCGAGAGCGGTGAGCTGCCCGACGACATCGAGCCCCTCGATCCCAAGACCACGGGAGTCGCCCTCGCCGGCGAAGGCCGCATGATCAACTCGGGCTCGCTCGACGGGCTCAGCAAGCGCACCGCCATCCAGCGGATCATCGAGAGGCTCGAGTCCGAGGGCACCGGCCGCGCCGCGAAGACCTACCGCATCCGCGACTGGCTCATCTCGCGCCAGCGCTACTGGGGAACCCCCATCCCGATCATCCACGGTCAGGACGGCTCGCTCATCCCCGTGCCGGAGGACCAGCTGCCCGTCGTGCTGCCGCCGACCGAGGGGCTCGACCTGCAGCCGAAGGGCCAGTCGCCGCTCGGCGCCGCCGAGGACTGGGTCAACGTCGCGAACCCGCTCGACGGCACGCCGGCACGCCGCGACCCCGACACGATGGACACCTTCGTCGACAGCTCGTGGTACTTCCTGCGCTTCCTCGACCCCAACGACGACACCAAGGCCTTCGACCCGGCCGAGGCCGAGAAGTGGGCGCCCGTCGACCAGTACGTCGGGGGCGTGACGCACGCGATCCTGCACCTGCTCTACGCGCGGTTCATCACCAAGGTGCTCTTCGACCTCGGCTACGTCTCGTTCACCGAGCCGTTCAGCGCGCTGCTGAATCAGGGCATGGTGCTCATGGACGGCTCGGCGATGAGCAAGTCGAAGGGCAACCTCGTGCGGCTCTCCGAGCAGCTCGACGAGCACGGCGTCGACGCGATCCGCCTGACGATGGCCTTCGCGGGCCCGCCCGAAGACGACATCGACTGGGCCGACGTCTCGCCGGCCGCGAGCGCGAAGTTCCTCGCCCGCGCCTGGCGCATCGCCCAGGACGTGACGAGCAGCCCCGACATCGACTGGAAGACCGGTGATCTGAGCCTGCGGCGCACCACCCATCGCTTCCTCGCAGAGATCCCCGGTCTCGTCGAGGCCTTCAAGTTCAACGTCGTGGTCGCGAAGATCATGGAGCTCGTCAACGTGACGCGCAAGGCCATCGACTCGGGCCCGGGCGCTGCGGATGCCGCGGTGCGCGAATCGGCGGAGGCCATCGCCATGGCGCTCAACCTCTTCGCGCCCTACACGGCGGAGGACATGTGGTCGCAGCTCGGCTACCCGCCGCCCGTCGCGCTCGCGCAGTGGCGCAAGCCGAGCCCCAACCTGCTCGTCGACGACTCGATCACGGCCGTCGTGCAGGTCGACGGCAAGGTGCGCGACCGCCTCGAGGTCTCGCCGAAGATCTCGGGCGACGAGCTCGAGGCCCTCGCCCGGGCCTCGGCGTCCGTCATCCGCTCGGTGGGCGATCGCGAGATCGTGAACGTCATCGTGCGGGCTCCGCGGATCGTCAACATCGCGACGCGTTCGGCGGGCTGAGAGGCTCTGTCGTCTGCCTCCGCGGCTTGAGCCGGTGATCGCCCGTCGTGGCGGGCTCGTGTCCACCACAGCACGGATGCCGTCGGAGGTGGGGCTGTCCACCGAACGCCGGCGCGCGCTCTGCCGGATGAGGCGGTTCTTCTACTCTCGCTGAGTGGACACCGTTCGAGAGCTCGCCCCGGCCGAAGACGACCCGCCGGTCTTTCGTCGACCGCGCCTGCGCATCGGCGTGGGCGCGACGATCGTGCTCGCCCTCGTGGCGCTCGTCGTCGCGGTGCTCGTCTCCGCCGTGGCCGACGGTGCGGCGACCGAGCCCGTGGTCGTGTCGTCGCCGGGTGACGGCGGGGGAGTCGATCCACGCGACGCGGCGGCGGACGCGGGCGGAGCGGGAGCGGCCGGCGCCTCGATCTTCGTGCACGTCACGGGCGCGGTGGCCTCGCCGGGACTCTTCGAGCTTGCCGAGAGCGCCCGGGTCATCGACGCGATCGCCGCGGCGGGCGGGCTGTCGGAGACGGCCGACGAGTCCGCGGTGAACCTCGCCCGCTTCGTGTCCGACGGCGAGCAGCTCGTCGTGCCGCAGCTCGGGGAGGTCGTCGCGGGGGTGCCGGGCGCAGCGGGCGGCGGAGCGGGAGCGGCTTCCGGCGACGGCCGGGTGAACCTCAACACGGCCGACAGCGCCGCGCTCGAGACGCTGCCGAGGATCGGCCCCGCGATGGCGCAGCGCATCATCGAGTGGCGCGACGCCAACGGGCGGTTCACGAGCGTCGACGATCTGCGGCAGATCACGGGCGTGGGGGAGAAGACCTTCGAGGCTCTCGTCGACCTCGTGACGGTGTGAGCGGCCGGATGGCCGGCGGTGAGCGCGGCGGCACCCCTGGCGGTACGGAGGATGGTGCGAACTCGGGTGCGGGCACGGGTCGGCGGGTCACGGATGCGCGACTCCTGCCCGTGGCGCTCGCCTGCTGGCTCACGGCGGGGATCGGCGTCGATGTTCCGGATGCGCTGCCGATCGTGCGCGGTGCGCTCTGGGCGGTGACCCTCTCGGCACTGGTGGCCGTGGTGGCCGTGGTGGTGCTGCGACGCCGTGCGGGTCGTCCCCGGGCACGTTCGGCCGTTCGTTCCGCGACCGTGGGAGCGGTCGCGGTCCTGCCCGTGGTGGCGCTGTGCGCGGCGGGGTCGGCGCTCGTGGCCGGTGCGGCTCTTGCGGGGCTCGAGCGGCGGCAGCCGCCCGCGCTCGTCGAGCAGGCGCGCGAGCATCGGGTCGAGCTGCTCGCTCTGACCGTCGCGCAGACACCGGTCGAGCAGCTCGGGGCGGGCGGTGGCGGCGAAGACGGCCTCGTCTCACGGATCCGCTTCCGCGCGGAGCTCGACGGTGTGCCCGTTCTCGTGTTCGCCTCCGCGCCGTCCGCTTCGGCGCCCGCTGCTTCGATGTCCGCCGGCTCCGCGAGCGACGCCGGGGAGCCTACCGGGCTGCGCATCGGCGACCGGGTGGTGATGCGCGCGGAGCTCGAGGCGACCGAGCCCGGCGACAGCGCCGCGTTCCTCGTCTTCGGCACCGATCCGCCTGAGCGGGCGCAGGAGGCACCTGCTGCGATCGCCTGGGCGGGCGATCTGCGGGCGCGCTTCGTCGCTCTGGCGCAGAAGCTGCCGGGGGAGGGGGGAGAGCTCCTGCCCGGCCTCGCCGTGGGCGACACGAGCGCCGTCTCCGCGGGCCTCGACGCCGACATGAAGGCGAGCTCGCTGAGCCACCTCACGGCGGTCTCCGGTGCCAACTGCGCGATCGTCGTCGCGGCCATCATGCTGCTCGGTCGTGTGCTCGGTGTCGCCCGCTGGGTGCGGGTCGCCGGCTCCCTGAGCGCTCTCGCCGCCTTCGTCGTGCTCGTGACGCCCGAGCCCAGCGTGGTGCGGGCCGCGGTGATGGCGGTGATCGTTATGCTCGCCTTCCTGAGCGGGCGCGCCAGCAGAGGCCTTCCTGCCCTGTGCGTCGCCGTCATCGCGATCCTCGTCTGGGATCCGTGGCTGGCCCGCAGCTACGGCTTCGCCCTCTCTGCCCTCGCGACCGTCGGCCTGCTCGTGCTCGCCGCGCCGCTCGGCGAACGACTCGCCGCGTGGATGCCGCGCCCTCTCGCCCTCGCGATCTGCGTGCCGCTCGCGGCCCAGCTCGCCTGTCAGCCGGTGCTCGTGCTCCTCGACCCGGCCATCGCGCTCGTCGGTGTTCCCGCGAACCTCCTCGCCGGCCCCGCTGCCCCGGCCGCCACCGTGCTCGGGCTCGTGGTGTGCCTCCTGCTGCCGCTCGCGCCGCTTCTCGCCGAATGGTGTTCGTATCTGGCCTGGCTCCCGTCTGCCTGGATCGCCGCGGTCGCCCGGTTGAGCGCCGACCTTCCCGGTGCGCGGCTGCCCTGGCTCGCCGGGGCAGCGGGCGCCGCCGTGTGCGTGGCCCTGACGATCGCGCTGCTCCTGGCCCTGCTCGCGGCGCGACGACGCTGGCGCCGGGCGGGGGCGATGGTGTGCGGCGTCGGGTTCGCGGCGGTCGCGGGACTCGCCGCCGGCCCGGGCGTCGTGCGCGGCATCCTGCGACCCGCGGAGTGGTCGATCGCGGCGTGCGACATCGGTCAGGGTGATGCCGTGCTGCTTCGCGATGGGGCGCGCTTCGCGCTCGTCGACACCGGGCCCGAGACCGAGCCCCTCGACGGGTGCCTCGACGGGCTCGGCGTCGGCAGGCTCGATCTCGTGGTGCTGACCCACTTCGACCTCGATCACGTCGGCGGGGTGACCGCTCTCGAAGGCCGGGCCGAGACCGTTCTCAGCGGCGTGCCCGAGAACGATGCCGACCGGCGGATGCTGGCACGCCTCGAGGCCGCGGGGTCGACGGTCGTGACGGCGTCCGCGGGTATGTCGGGCAGCCTCGGTGAGACCCGCTGGCGGGTGCTGTGGCCACGGGGTCCGCTCGATCGGGTGGAGGCGGGCAACGATGCGAGCGTGGTCGTCGAGTTCGTGTCCCCGGTGCTCAGCAGCGTCTTCCTCGGCGACTTGGGGGAGAGCGCGCAAGACGCCCTGCTCGCGACGCGAACCGTCTCGAGGGTCGACGTCGTGAAGGTCTCGCACCATGGCTCGGCGGATCAGAGCGAGGCCCTGTACGAGCGTCTGGGCGCGGCGCTCGGCGTCATCTCGGTGGGCGCCGACAACGACTACGGGCATCCGACGGATCGCCTCCTCGATCTGCTCGCACGGGTCGGCACCGCGGTCGCGCGCACGGATGGGCAGGGGCTCGTGCTCGTCTCCGCGGGGAGTGGCGCGGGGTCGTCGGGGGAGCTGCAGGTGTGGAGCGAACGCGCGCCGCCGTGAGCGTGCCCGTGCAGGCGTCGACGGTGTCGCAGATCGATCGAGCTCGTCCAGGATGAGCTCGAAGTGAACAGGGCATCGATCGTCGCCCCGCGGAGCAGCTGATCGTCGTGCTGATCCTGATGGGAGTCGCTGCTCAGAGCCATCGAGCAGCCGCGATGCAGCCGCGAATCGCGCCGGTCACGATGAACGTTCCGACACGCCTATCGTCGTCGTGCAGCGGCGGCCCGGCGTGCGTCGCGCAGCGGATCCCGCTTCGGAACGGCATCCCACACGATCGCGATCTTCGTCGGAGAGTCCCGGTCGACGATGACGGGCACCGACTGACCGGATCGAGGACAACGCGCTGAGGGCACCGTGCACGAGAACTCCACCGCTTGCGGAGAGATGCCGGGGCCCTCGACCACGCCGAGGACGATAGCCGAGTACGAGGAGGAAGAGGGCGCGCTGTCCGGCTGTGCGCAGACGTCGACCCGAAGTCTTCCGCGAACCGGTCGTCGCATCCGCCATGTTCGCCACCGCATAGCCAGCCCCATAGGATCGATCATTGCACACTCGAGTGCGACGGCAGCTGCGGATGCGAGGCGAGTGGTCGCCTCCGTGAGCGTGATCGGGCGGGCGCTGTCAGAGCCGAGCGTCGGAGGGGAACGTTAGGCTGAGTGGCGGCAGGAAAGGAAGAGTGTGGCCACACGAACCGCATCGTCCGCACGCTCGAAGTCGGCGGTCTCGAAAGCCTCCGCCTCGAAGGTCGCGGTCGCGATCCCGCAACTCGCCTGGAACCAGATCCGGCCCGCTCCCATCGTGCTCGTGAGCGGCACCGAGGGCTTCCTCGCCGATCGTGCCATCCGGCAGCTGCGCGATTTCCTCAAGTCCGAGGATCCGAGCCTCGAGGTCACCGACGTCGAGGCCGACAGCTACGCGCCCGGCGAGCTCATGACCCTCGCGAGCCCCTCCCTCTTCGACGAGCCCCGACTCGTGCGCGTGAGCAACGTCGAGAAGTGCAGCGACGTCTTCCTCAGCGAGGCCCTGGCCTACCTCGAGTCACCGGCCGAGGGCTGCTACCTCGTGCTGCGTCACGCGGGAGGGGTACGCGGCAAGAAACTGCTCGACACGATCCGCTCGGGCACGGGAGGCGGCATCGAGATCGTCTGCGCCGACCTCAAAAAAGACGCCGAGAAGTACGACTTCGCGGTCGCCGAGTTCCGCACCGCGCAGAAGCGGGTGAGCCCCGGCGCCCTGCGCACGCTCGTCGACGCCTTCTCCGACGACCTGGCCGAGCTCGCGGCCGCCTGCCAGCAGCTCATCTCCGACGCGAGCGCCGAGATCACCGAGGCGACCGTCGCCCGCTACTACAGCGGCCGGGTCGAGACGAACGCCTTCGCCGTCGCGGACGCCGCGATCGCCGGCCGGTACGGAGAAGCCCTCGTCGCCCTGCGGCACGCGCTCGCCTCCGGCGCAGACCCCGTGCCCATCGTCGCCGCCTTCGCGAGCAAGGTGCGCACCATGGCCAAGGTCTCGGGCACCCGCGGCTCGTCCGGGCAGCTGGCCGGCCAGCTCGGCCTCGCCCCATGGCAGATCGACCGCGCCCGCCGCGACCTCCAGGGCTGGAGCGACGAGGGGCTCGGCCGCAGCATCGTGGCCCTCGCCGACGCCGACGCGCAGGTCAAGGGCGCGGGCCGCGACCCCGTCTTCGCGCTCGAGAAGGTCATCGCGATCGTCTCGGCTCGGGGAGAGCTGCCGCGCTGAACGCGAGCCCTCGTGAGTCGCGTTCGAACAGCGTTCCCCCGTGAGTCGCGTCACACCGTCGGCTGATGCGCTCCGAGCCAACGATGTGACGCGACTCGCGATCATGAGGACCGGAGCGCAGGTGGGCGTTAGTGGACAAGGCCCCCGCCGCAACGTGAATTCACATTGCGGCGAGGGCCTCATCGTGCTGTGTTGATCGAGCGCGCTGTGATTGCACACAGTGTTCTGCGCCTGTTGTGCGCGGTGCGATCGCCGGCAGGGCGATCGCAGCGGAGGCCTTAGAGGCCGTTGACCGCCTTGGCGATGGCCGACTTGCGGTTCGCCGCCTGGTTCTTGTGGATCACGCCTTTGCTGGCCGCCTTGTCGAGCTTCTTGCTCGCGGTCAGGAGGGCTGCAGTCGCCTTGTCCTTGTCGCCGGCGACGATGGCCTCGCGGGTCGCGCGAATCGCGGTCTTGACCTCGCTCTTGACCGCCTTGTTGCGCTCCTGAGCCTTCTTGTTGGTGCCGATTCGCTTGATCTGCGACTTGATATTTGCCACGTTGTTACGTCTTTCGTCGAAGTTTGGTTTGATTGTGCCGCTCAGCGGTAGAGGGCGCTTCGCGGCGAAATCGCGTGAGGGGGAAAGACTCACGCGGAAGCCAACAGGCAACATTACCAGCTCGGCGACACCCGGGCAATGCGAGCCGCGCCGTGTGTCGCATCCGAACCCCGTTTCCGGCAGCCGGGCGGCGAGGCCAACTCGTGGGAGAATGGACCTTTCCATCCACCCCACTCAACGTGAGGAACGCGTGAGCCCCAGAGCAGTCAAGGCCCTCGAGCCTGCGGCTACCGACCCCGCACTCATCCGCAACTTCTGCATCATCGCGCACATCGACCACGGCAAGTCGACTCTCGCCGACAGGATGCTGCAGATCACGGGTGTCGTCGACGACCGCGCCATGCGGGCGCAGTACCTCGACCGGATGGACATCGAGCGCGAGCGCGGCATCACGATCAAGAGCCAGGCGGTGCGCATGCCGTGGGAGCTCGACGGCACGACCTTCGCCCTCAACATGATCGACACCCCCGGGCACGTCGACTTCACCTACGAGGTCTCGCGCAGCCTCGCGGCCTGCGAGGGCGCCATCCTGCTCGTCGACGCCGCTCAGGGCATCGAGGCCCAGACGCTCGCGAACCTCTACCTGGCGCTCGAGAACGATCTCACGATCATCCCCGTGCTCAACAAGATCGACCTTCCCGCCGCCGACCCCGAGAAGTACGCGAAGGAGCTCGCCTCTCTCATCGGCGGCGACCCGGCCGACGTGCTCAAGGTCTCGGGCAAGACGGGCGCCGGCGTCGAAGAGCTGCTCGACCGCGTCACCCAGCTCATCCCGCACCCGGTCGGCGACCCGGATGCCGCGGCGCGGGCGATGATCTTCGACTCCGTGTACGACAGCTACCGCGGCGTCGTCACCTACGTGCGCATGATCGACGGCAAGCTCAGCCCGCGCGAGAAGATCCAGATGATGAGCACGCGCGCCACCCACGAGATCCTCGAGATCGGGGTGAGCTCGCCCGAGCCGACCCCGAGCAAGGGCCTGGGCGTCGGCGAGGTCGGCTACCTCATCACGGGCGTGAAAGACGTGCGCCAGTCGAAGGTCGGCGACACCGTCACCACTCACGCGAAGCCGGCGACGGTCGCGCTCGACGGCTACACCGAGCCGAAGCCCATGGTCTTCTCTGGCCTGTACCCGATCGACGGCTCCGACTACCCGGTGCTGCGCGAGGCGCTCGACAAGCTGAAACTGTCGGATGCCGCGCTCAACTACGAGCCCGAGACATCCGTGGCTCTCGGCTTCGGCTTCCGCGTGGGCTTCCTGGGCCTGCTGCACCTCGAGATCATCACCGAGCGCCTCGAGCGCGAGTTCAACCTCGACCTCATCGCCACGGCGCCGAGCGTGCCGTACCAGGTGACGACGGAGGACAAGAAGACCGTCGAGGTCACCAACCCGAGCGAGTTCCCGAGCGGCAAGATCGCGAGCGTCTCCGAGCCGATGGTCAAGGCCGCGATCCTCGCGCCCAAAGACTACGTGGGCGTCATCATGGAGCTGTGCCAGAGCCGGCGCGGCACCCTGCTCGGCATGGACTACCTGGGCGAGGATCGCGTCGAGCTGCGCTACAACATGCCGCTCGGCGAGATCGTCTTCGACTTCTTCGACCACCTGAAGAGCCGCACGCAGGGCTACGCCTCGCTCGACTACGAGCCCGTGGGCGAGCAGGATGCCGACCTCGTGAAGGTCGACATCCTCCTGCAGGGCGAGCAGGTCGACGCGTTCAGCGCCATCGTGCACCGCGACAACGCCTATGCCTACGGGGTGCTCATGACCGAGCGGCTCAAGAAGCTCATTCCCCGCCAGCAGTTCGAAGTCCCGATCCAGGCCGCAATCGGTGCGCGTATCATCGCTCGGGAAAGCATCAGCGCGATGCGCAAGGATGTTCTCGCCAAGTGCTACGGGGGTGACATCACCCGCAAGCGCAAGCTCCTCGAGAAGCAGAAAGAGGGTAAGAAGCGCATGAAGATGGTCGGCCGGGTCGAAGTGCCTCAGGAGGCGTTCATCGCCGCCCTCTCGGGGGAGACCGAGAAGAAAGAGAAGAAGTAGCAGCGTGCGACGCTCGAACTTCGAGGAACACCCCGTCACCTACGGCTCCGTCGGCGCCACGCAGGCCGACGACCTCATGCAGTACCCGCCGCTCGGCTACCGGCCGATGGAGCAGTCCATCCGGCTGGGCAGCGGCGCGGAGCGGTTTCGCACCGCGTCCATCTCGCTGATGACGTGGGGGGTGCAGAAGGGCGCCGGGCTCACCGTCGACGAGGTGCACCCGGGCACCGGCGTTCACTATCACGGCATCCTCTACGACGAGTCGGGAACCCCGCTCGGCGCCATCGAGGCGCCCACCGAGCAGTTGTTCGACGAGAACGGCGAGCCGTTCATCGGCTCGGGCATGACCGCGCGCCTGCGGCTCACCCTCGGCCCGCGCACCTTCGAGGTTCCCGTCTGCGTCGTCTACGTGGTCGACGAGCCGACGCGCGCGGGCTTCGGCTACGGTTCGCTCGAGGGCAACCCGGTGAGCGGCGAGGAGTCGTTCCTCATCGAGCTGCGCGACGACGACTCGGTGTGGTTCACGGTGCGCTCCTTCTCGCGCCCGAGCACGTGGTACTACCGCGCGGTCACGCCGGTCGTGCGGGCGGTGCAGGCTCGTGTGGTCAAGCGCTACCTCCGCGCGCTGCATCCGACGTCGGGCAGCTGACGTGGCGCAGTTCGTCATCGCACCGCTGTCGACCGCGCGGTAAGGGGCCCGCCATGCCGAGCGCGCTCCCGATCGCCGACCCCGCGCCTCTCGACGGCGCGCTGCCCGGGTTCGCCGGCGACGGCGCCGACGAGCGCACCTTCAGCGTCTACCTGCACGTTCCGTTCTGCCGGGTGCGGTGCGGCTACTGCGACTTCAACACCTACACGGCCACCGAGCTGCGCGGGGCGCGGCAAGACGACTACGCGGCCCAGGCCGTGCGGGAGGTCGGCTTCGCGCGTGAGGTGCTCGATCGCTCCGGGGTGCCGCAGCGCGAGGCGTCCACCGTCTTCTTCGGGGGCGGAACGCCCACCCTGCTGCCCGCCGACGACCTCGTGCGTATGCTCGCCTCCGTGCGCGACACCTGGGGTCTCGCCGACGACGTCGAGGTGACGACCGAGGCGAACCCCGACTCCGTCGACGCCGACTACCTCGCCCGGCTCGCGGATGCCGGTTTCACCCGTGTCTCGTTCGGCATGCAGTCGGCCGTTCCCCACGTTCTCGCCACCCTCGAGCGCACCCACGACCCGGAGCGTGTTCCGCTCGTCGTGGAGTGGGCGCGCGCCGCGGGCCTGCAGGTGAGCCTCGACCTCATCTACGGAACGCCGGGGGAGTCGATCGGCGACTGGCGCACCTCGCTCGAGTCCGCTCTCGCGAGCGAGCCCGACCACCTGTCGGCCTACGCGCTCATCGTGGAGCCGGGAACGAAGCTGGCCCGCCAGATCCGCTCCGGCGAGGTGGTCTCGCCCGACGACGATCTGCAGGCCGACATGTACGAGCTCGCCGACGAGCTGCTCGCGGCGCGCGGCTACGAGTGGTACGAGGTGAGCAACTGGGCCACCGACACGGCGCACCGCTCCCGTCACAACCTCGCCTACTGGCAGGGGCAGGACTGGTGGGGCGTCGGGCCGGGCGCGCACAGCCACGTGGGCGGCATCCGCTGGTGGAATGTCAAGCACCCGGCCGCGTACGCCGGGCGCATCTCCGAGGGCTCCTCGCCCGCGGCGGGCCGCGAGACCCTCGACGCCGACACCCGCGAGGTCGAGCGGGTGCTGCTGCTGACACGCATCCGCGACGGCCTCGCGATCCGGGATCTGCGCGACACCGGGCGCCGGGCGGTCGCGGGCCTCATCGCCGACGAGCTCGTGGACGCGAAAGCCGCCCTGTCCGGAACGATCGTGCTGACCCGGAGAGGGCGGCTTCTGGCCGATGCCGTCGTGCGTCGCCTGCTCGACGACTGAGCCCTGCTCGACGACTGAGCCGCTGCGCGTTACTTGATGAACTTGATGGTGAGCGGGTACTGGTAGTACTCGCCCTGGTTCGCCTTGACCGCGGCGATGATGCTGAAGACGATCGTGACGACCCAGACGGCCAGGAGGATGATCCCGCCGATGATGATCGGGATCGTGATGAGCCCGACGACATAGGCGATCGCCATCGTGATCTGGAAGTTCAGCGCGGTCTTCGTGTGCTCGCGGATGAACGGCCCGCGGTCTTTGAGCACGAGGAAGCCGACGAGGGCCGGGATGAACGAGAACAGGATGGCGCCCAGGTGGATGAGGGTGGCCCAGAGCTTCTCATCGGCCGGGCTCATCTGCGTGGCGGGAGTCTGGTAGGGATCCTGGGGCGGCGGGGGAGGTGCGTCGGTCATGGGGTCTCCTTGACTGGATGGGGTGAGGGTGGTGTGCTGCGCGGCCTATCGTCGCACGAGCCGCTTACTTGATGAAGCGGATCGACACAGGGTAACGGTAGCTTCCGCCGCCGTTGACCTTGACGCCGCCGATGATCGAGAAGACGATGTCGGCGATGACGATGAGCCAGCTGATGAAGCCGAGGATGCCGGCGATCACGAGGTATCCGCCGATGCCGATGTTGAAGAGCAGCGCCGACGAGATGATGATCGTGAGGATCGTCCAGACGATGAGGGCGCCGATGACCGTGATCTGGAAGTTGAGCGCCTCCTTGGCCTCCTGCCTGGTGTGCGCGCCGCGCTTGCCGTAGACGAGGTAGATGACGAGCGCGGGCACGAGCGCGAGGAGCCCGAGCCATCCGGTGAAGAGGGCGAGCACCGAGAGCACACCGCCGAAGTGCGCGAACGTCGCCCACCTCTTGTCGTCTTCGGCGCTCAGCGGGCCGGACTGCGCGGCCGACGGCGACTGGTACGGATTGGCGGGGGCGGCGGGCGACGGAGCCGAATCGCCCGGCGTTCCGTAGGCCGGGGGAGCGGGCGGCACGGGTGCCGCGGGCGGCGTCGGCGGCGCGGGAGGCGGCGTCACGCCCTCGCCGGGCTCGCCGGGCTGGGGTGCGCTGGTGTCTGTCATGGGGTCCCTTTCGATCCAACCCATAAGCTACTGCGCTGAAAGTAGGCTGTGCAATGCTTTGCGCCGGTTCGGCTTGGGTATAATTAGCACTCAGGCGACGGGAGTGCTAAGGCCGACCGCCGAATGCACGAGTCGTTCACCGAGTAGTTCGCAGGCCGGGATTCCGGTGGCCAGGAGAGGAGGCTGTTCGTATGATCTCCGATCGCAGCCTCGAAGTCCTCCGCGCCATCGTGCAGGACTACGTCGCCTCACGCGAGCCGGTCGGCTCCAAGTCGATCGTCGAACGGCACGCCTTCGGCGTCTCGGCCGCGACGATCCGCAACGACATGGCCCTCCTCGAAGAGGAGGAGCTCATCGCCGCCCCGCACACCTCCTCGGGCCGTATCCCGACCGACAAGGGTTATCGGGTCTTCGTCGATCAGCTGGCCGACCTGCGCCCGCTCTCGCCTGCGCAGCGCCAGGCGATCGAGACCTTCCTCGGCCAGGCCGCCGACCTCGACGAGGTGCTCGCGCGCACGGTACGGCTTCTCTCGCAGCTCACCAACCAGGTCGCGATCGTGCAGTACCCCTCGCTGTCGCGCGCCACGGTGCGCCACATCGAGCTCGTGCCGCTCACCCCCAGCCGGCTCCTCTCCGTGCTCATCACGGGCAACGGCCGTGTCGAGCAGCGGGTCGTCGAGCTGCAGACGACCGTCGACGACGAGCTGCTCCTCGACCTGCGCACGCGGCTCAACGGCGCCGCGAGCGGCCTGAGCCTCGCGGATGCCGCGCGCGCCCTCGCCCAGGCGACCGAGCTCTTCCCGCCCGAGCGCGAGGGTCTCGTGCGCCGGATCGCCGACAGCCTCATCGAGCAGGTCGGCGCGAACCGCCAGGAGAAGCTCGTGATGGCGGGCGCCGCCAACCTCGCGCGCACCGAGCACGACTTCCCGGGAAGCATCTACCCCGTTCTCGAGGCCATCGAGGAGCAGGTCGTGCTGCTCAAGCTCTTCAGCGAGATGGCCCACGACCAGCACGGGCTCTCGGTCAGCATCGGCCGCGAGAACGAGCCCTTCGGCCTCACCGAGATCTCGGTGCTCACGAGCGGGTACGGCGCATCGGGCGGCGAGCTCTCGCGCCTCGGCGTGCTCGGCCCCACCCGCATGGACTATTCGAACAACATGGCCGCCGTCAGAGCCGTCGCGCGGTACCTGTCCCGACTCCTCGGCGACAACTGAGGCGACGACCACGACCCATACGCGAAACGGCCCGTGACCGTGTGCTCCCACACGATTCGTGCCCCACAACTCAGAGCCCGGCATCCCGGACTCGACGAATTCAGAGAAGGAATATCCCTGCGTGGCTGATCACTACGAAGTCCTCGGTGTCTCCCGCGACGCCTCGCCCGACGAGATCAAGAAGGCGTACCGGCGACTCGCCCGAGAGCTCCATCCCGACGTGAACCCGGGTGCAGACGCATCCGAGCGTTTCAAGCTCGTGACGCACGCCTACGACGTGCTGAGCGATCCGCAGCAGCGCCAGCAGTACGACCTGGGCGGGCAGAACCAGGGCGGCTTCGACGGCGCGAACTTCGGCGGTTTCGGCGACATCTTCGAGACCTTCTTCGGCGGCGGGCAGTCGAGCCGCGGCCCGCGTTCGCGCCGTGAGCGCGGGCAGGACGCCCTGCTGCGCGTCGAGGTCGATCTCGACGAGATCATCTTCGGCACGCACCGCGAGATCGAGGTCGACACGGCCGTGGTCTGCGAGACGTGCGGCGGAAGCTGCTGCCAGCCGGGCACCTCGCCCGTGACCTGCGACATCTGCCACGGCACGGGCACCATCCAGCGCGCCGTCCGCTCGCTGCTCGGCAACGTCATGACGAGCAACCCCTGCGGCACCTGCCGCGGCTACGGCACGATCATCGTGACGCCGTGCGTGACCTGCCAGGGCCAGGGCCGCGTTCGCGCGCGCCGCACCGTCGCCGTCGACATCCCCGCGGGCGTCGACACCGGCCTGCGCCTGCAGATGCCGGGCAGCGGCGAGGCCGGCCCAGCCGGCGGCCCCAACGGCGACCTCTACCTCGAGATCAAGGTGCGCCACCACGACGTCTTCAGCCGCGACGGCGACGATCTGCTGTGCACCCTCGAGGTGCCCATGACCGACGCGATCCTCGGCACGACCGCCTCGCTCGCGGCGCTCGACGGCGACATCGACCTCGAGCTGAAGCCCGGCACCCAGAGCGCCGAGGTGCTCACGATCAAGGGCCGGGGCGTCACGAAGCTGCGCGGCTCGGGCCGCGGCGACCTGCGGGTGGGCATCCAGGTGGTCACCCCCACGAAGCTCGACCACAAGGAGCGCGAGCTCATCAAGCAGTTCGCCTCCGGCCGCAAGCAGCCGTCGCCCTCGCTCACGCACTTCCAGCAGGGGCTCTTCGGCAAGCTCCGAGACCGCTTCCTCGGTTAGGAGGGATCGGGCATGAGCTCGCTGTTCCTGGCGGAGGACCTCGACGACTCGGCCTTCGAGGCCGGGTCGGCCGTGACGCTCGGCCGCGAGGAGTCGCGTCACGCCGTGACGGTCAACCGCCTGCGGGTGGGCGAGACGGTCTCGGTCGGCAACGGGCGCGGCGTCCTCGCGACCGGCACCGTGACGACGGCGGATGCCGCGGCTCTCGTGATCGGGCTCGAACGGGTCGAGCGCCTCGAGCCGTCGAACCCCCGCATCACGCTCGTGCAGGCCCTCGCCAAGGGGGATCGCGACGAGCTCGCGATCCAGGCGGCCACCGAGCTGGGCGTCGACGCGGTCGTCCCGTGGGCCGCGCGGCGCAGCGTCAAGCGCTGGGAGGGCGCCAAGATCGAGAAGTCGCGGGAGCGCTGGGCCACGATCGTGCGCGAGGCGACCAAGCAGTCGATCCGCGCCTGGGTGCCCGAGGTCCGTGCACTGCACTCCACGGGCGATCTCGCTCGGCTCGCGGGGAGCACACGGATGCTCGTGCTCGAGCCGACCGCGCACCTGCCGCTCACGCAGCTGGCCCGGCGCGCGCAGGGCGCTGAGGCTGCTCACGCTGCTCACGGCGCAGCGGAGGACACGCAGGAGCTCGTGCTCGTCGTGGGGCCGGAGGGCGGCATCTCGCCCGAGGAGCTCGAGCTGCTCGAGCGCGCGGGGGCGACATCCGTTCGCCTGGGGGCATCCGTCCTCCGCACCTCCACAGCCGGGCCCGCCGCGCTGGCTGTGCTCAATGCGGGGCTGGGGCGATGGTGAATCGACGCCCGCACTTTAAGATGGATGAATGACCTCCCCAGAGCCTTCCGTCTTCAGCCGCATCATCGCCGGTGAGATCCCGGCGACCTTCATCGCCGAGACCGACCGGGTCGTGGCGTTCCCGGATGTCGCTCCGAAAGCGCCCGTGCACATCCTCGTCGTGCCCAAGACCGAGCAGTACGCCAATGTCGTCGAGCTCGCCGCGGCAGATCCCGGGCTGCTCGCGGAAATGATCGAGGTGGCCCAGACGGTTGCAGATGAGCAGACGGGCGGCGACTTCCGTCTCGTCTTCAACACCGGCCCCGGCGCCGGCCAAACCGTCTTCCACGTTCACGCGCATGTGCTCGGTGGGGGACTCGAGGAGGGAAACCTTGGCTCAGTCTGACGAGTCGCTCCCCGCGAGCGGGCAGACCCCGCCGGTGGAGCAGAACACCGCCCGGCTCTTCGTCGACGGCATCGCGATGGTGCGGTTGCTCGGCCCGCAGGATCGACTTCTCACGAGCATCGAGAAGCAGTACCCGGGCGTCAACCTCATGGTGCGCGGCAACGAGATCAGCCTCGCCGGAGACTCCGATCAGGTCGAGGCCGCCCGGCGCCTCATCGAGGAGCTCCTGCTGATGGTGCGCAACGGGCAGGACATCGGGCCCGCCGAGGTCTCGTCGAGCGCCAAGATGCTCGACGCCGACAGCCGCACGAGCCCGGCCGAGCTGCTGAGCCAGGCGATCCTGACCTCGCGCGGCAGGGCCATCCGCCCGAAGACCATCGGTCAGAAGGCGTACGCCGACGCGATCGACGAGAACACGATCGTCTTCGGCATCGGGCCCGCCGGCACCGGCAAGACCTATCTCGCGATGGCGAAGGCCGTGCAGGCCCTGCAGCGCAAAGAGGTCAGCCGGATCATCCTCACCCGCCCGGCGGTCGAGGCGGGGGAGCGCCTGGGCTTCCTGCCCGGCACGCTGACCGACAAGATCGATCCCTATCTGCGCCCGCTCTACGACGCCCTCAACGAGATGATGGATCCCGAGATCGTGCCCAAGCTCCTCGCCGCCGGCACGGTCGAGGTCGCCCCGCTCGCGTACATGCGCGGCCGCACGCTCAACGACTCGTTCATCGTGCTCGACGAGGCCCAGAACACCACGCCCGAGCAGATGAAGATGTTCCTCACGCGTCTCGGCTTCGGCTCGAAGATGGTCGTCACGGGCGACATCACGCAGGTCGACCTGCCCCTCGGCGCGAGTGGGCTGAAGCTCGTCACCGAGGTGCTCGACGGCATCGACGACATCCACTTCGCCCGCCTGACGAGCGACGACGTCGTGCGGCACACTCTCGTGGGCCGCATCGTCGACGCCTACACGACGTACGACGCACGCCGCCAGGCGCAGCAGTACGAGCGGGCGGCACGTCGCGACGCGGAGGCGGGCGATGCCCGGCAGCCGCAAGACCACCGACAGCCGCTCAATCGCGCGGAGCGACGGGCGCAGGAGTCCGGCGACGGGCGTTATGGAGACAACCGAGGCCGCAGGAGCGCACGATGACGATCGAGATCAACAACGAGTCCGCGATCGCGGTCGACGAGGCCTCGCTGCAGCGCCTGGCCGTCTACGCGCTCGACGCCATGCACGTGCACCCCGACGCCGAGCTCGCGATCGTGCTCGTCGACGAGGGGGCCATGGAGCAGCTGCACGTCCAGTGGATGGACGAGCCCGGGCCCACCGACGTTCTGAGCTTCCCCATGGACGAGCTGCGCCCCGGCACGGAAGACCAGCCCACGCCTCCCGGCCTGCTCGGCGACATCGTCCTGTGCCCCCAGGTGGCCGCCGCTCAGGCGGAGACGGCGGGGCACAGCATGGGCGAAGAGCTCCTGCTGCTCACGACCCACGGCATCCTGCACCTCCTGGGCTTCGACCACGCCGAGCCTGCTGAAGAGAAGGAGATGTTCGGCATCCAGCGCGACATCCTCGTGGGCTTCTCGATGCAGGAGCGGCGACGATAACGGCATGGTCGCCCTTTTCCTGATCGTCGCGGCCCTGCTCGTGGCCTTCGGAGGGCTGATGGCCGCGGTCGACGCCGCGATCACGGCGCTGTCGAGGAACGACCTGAGCGAGCTCGCCGAGGGCGCCCGCGCCCGGCGCTCGCTGATCGCGATCGCGGGCGACCCCGGGGCTCACCTGAACGCCGTGAGCTTCATCCGCGTCATCTCGGAGACCACCGCCGCCGTGCTCGTGACGCTCGCCTTCGCCGAGATCATCGGCGAGCTGTGGATCGTGCTCGTGCTCTCGGCGCTCATCATGACGGGCGCCTCCTTCGTGCTCGTCGGCGCGAGCCCCCGCAGCGTCGGCAGGGCGAACGCCGAGGCGGTCATGCGCTACACGGCGCCGCTCGTGCACTTCCTGCGCGTCCTGCTCGGCCCCGTGGCCAATGCGCTCGTGGCGGTCGGCAACTGGGTGACCCCCGGCCGGGCGAGGTCGGCGAGCTTCTCCTCCGAGGAGCAGCTGCTGAGCATGGTCGACGAGGCCGCCGAGCTCGACGTGCTCGAAGAGATGGACCGCGAGCTCATCCACTCGATCTTCGAGTTCGGCGACACCGTCGTGCGCGAGGTCATGATCCCGCGCACCGACATGGTCGCGATCGAGACCCACGCGAAGGTGGGCGCCGCGATGGCCCTCTTCCTCAGCAAAGGCGTCTCGCGTATGCCCGTCTTCGAGGGCGAGATCGACGAGATCGCCGGCATCCTCTATCTGCGGGATGTCGCGAAGCTCAACTACGAACGACCCGAAGACCTGAGCGAGCTCGACGCCGGAACCCTCGTGCGCCCGGCCCTGTTCGTGCCCGAGTCGATGAAGGCCGACGCCCTGCTGCGCCAGATGCAGCTCGAATCGAACCACCTCGCGATGGTCGTCGACGAGTACGGCGGCATCGCGGGGCTCGTGAGCCTCGAAGACCTCATCGAGGAGCTCGTGGGCGAGATCTCCGACGAGTACGACCGCGACACGGTCGACGTCGAAGACCTCGGCGACGGCCGGTTCCGGGTGAGCGCGCGGCTCGCGGTCGATGAGCTCGGCGAGCTCTTCGGAATCGAGCTCGACGACGACGACGTCGACTCGGTCGGCGGCCTGCTCGCCAAGGCCCTCGGCCGGCTGCCCGAGACGGGAGCCGTCGCGCGGGTGAGCGGGCTCGTGCTCACGGCCGAGCGCACCGAGGGCCGGCGCAAACGCATCAGCACCGTGCTGGTCGAGGCCGACGAGGCGCTGGCGGATGCCCGCGCCGCCAACGCGCCGGGCCGGGACGCAGACAAAGACAAGAAAGACAAAGACACGCGATCGGCGAAGGAGCCCCGCTCCCGCGAGCCGCGGTCGACCCGCGAACAACAGCCGTCGCAGACGGCGCCAGCCCGGGAACAGTCCCGGGCGTCCGAGAAGGCGTCGAAGAAGGCGTCGGAGAAAGAGCGAGCACGTGAGCGATAACGAGACCCGGCCCCCCGTCAGCGATCCGCCGTTCCGCGCCGGGTTCGTGTCGTTCGTGGGGCGCCCCAACGTGGGCAAGTCGACCCTCACGAACGCGCTCGTGGGCGAGAAGGTCGCCATCACGAGCTCGAAGCCGCAGACGACGCGTCGCGCCATCCGGGGCATCGTGCACCAGAGCAGGGGGCAGCTCGTGCTCGTCGACACCCCCGGCATCCACCGGCCGCGCACGCTGCTCGGCGAGCGCCTCAACGAGCTCGTGCAGTCGACGCTCGCAGACGTCGACGTCATCGGCCTGTGCATCCCCGCGAACGAGCCGATCGGCCCGGGCGACCGGTTCATCAACGAGCAGCTCGAGCAGTATCCGCGGGCCAAGAAGGTCGCGATCGTCACCAAGATCGACGCGGCCTCGCGTCCGGCGGTCGCCGGGCAGCTGCTCGCGGTGTCGCAGCTGCGCGAGTGGGAGGCGATCGTGCCGATCTCGGCGACGAGCGACATCCAGCTCGACACGCTCGTGGGCGAGCTGCTGCGCCTCGTTCCGGAGTCTCCCGCGCTCTACCCGAGCGACGCGGTCACCGACGAGGGGCTCGAGTCGAGGATCGCCGAGTACATCCGCGAGGCCGCGCTCGAGGGCGTCTCCGACGAGCTGCCGCACTCCCTCGCGGTGACGATCGATGACATCGTGGAGCGCGACGATCAAGAGCTCGTCGAGATCTATGCCAACCTCTTCGTCGAACGCGACAGCCAGAAAGGCATCGTGATCGGCCACAACGGCGGCAGGCTCAAGGATGTCGGCACCCGGGCCCGCGCTCAGATCGAGCCGCTCGTCGGCAAGAAGGTCTTCCTCTCGATCCGGGTCAAGGTCGCCAAGGAGTGGCAGCGCGACCCGAAGCTCCTCGGCCGCCTGGGCTTCTGAGCGGCGCCACAGGTACATCTGGGGGATGATTCTGCCGTCACCACGGGATGACTCTGCGTCGCCCAGGGGCACGACCGGCGCAGAAGACCGTACCGTGGTGTGATGCGAGAGTTGCTTCCCCGGTATCGATGGGCCGTCGAGCCCGCGGTCGGCGCGCTCTTCCTCAGCCTGTGGGCCCTTGGCTCGGTCAACGGCATCTTCCACGCGGCCGCCGTCTTCTTCGCCGCGGGCATCGCCGTGTCGCGGCTCTCTCCGGCAGGGGCGCTGCTCATGGGCTGGATCGGCGTCTTCACGGCGCTGCCGACGGGCCCGACCCTCGCCTGGGGCATCGCCCTCGTGGCCGTTCCCCTCATCCTGTTCGGCAACGCCGCCTACGGCCGCCCGATCACCAAGCGGCTGGGTCTCTTCTCGGCGCTGGCCGGTTCTGTCCTGGTCGGGCTCGTCGCGGTGTTCATGACGGGGGTCGGCCTCGCCTTCGGAGGCGGCGCGGTCATGGGCCTGGCCGCCTTCGGACTCGTGACGGCCGGCGCCGGGCTCGTCTCCTTCGTGCCGTGGTCCCTCGGTCAGCTCGCGATGCGGCGACGGGGCCTCGCGGCACCCGGCGACGCCGAGCTCGCCGAGTTCCTCATGCCGCCGTTGACGGCCGCGGAGTTCGAGACCGAGCAGGGGCTGCTCATCCGGCCGATGTCGCGCCGACAGCTCGTGGTCGACATCGTGCTCGCCACCGTCTTCGTCGCCCTCTTCGAGACGGGCCTCCTGGGCTTCTTCGGCGGTGTCTCCGCTCTCGTGCTCATCGCCTACGCCTTCGCTCTCGCACTGCGCCGTCTCTCGCCCCAGCTCGCGCTGACGGTGGCCTGGGTCGCGTCCTTCGTGAGCCTGGCCGCCTTCGACGGCACCTCGCTCGTGACGATCGCCGTGCTCCCCGTGCTGTATGCGACGGCGCGGTACGGGGGAGCGGTCACCCGCTGGGCCGGTCTCGTCTCCGCCGTCGTGGGCGCGGTGATCGCGACCGTGCACCTGACCTCGTGGCCCTATCTGCCGTCGGGCGGCATCCTCGCGCTCGGTGTCGATCTGGCGCCGTTCATCCTCAGCACGATCCTGCTGCTCGTCGGATGCCTGGCGGTTCTGGGGCTCTCGTGGGTGCTCGGCCTGCTCACCCGCACCTGGGATCTCGCCCGCGAGAGCAGGCGTGCCCAGACCCAGGCCGAGCAGGACGAGCAACGGGCCCAGCGCACCGTCGTCGTGGAGCAGGAGCGCAACCGGATCGCCCGGGACATGCACGACGTCGTCGCGCACTCGCTCGCGGTCGTGATCGCGCAGGCCGACGGCGCCCGGTACGCCAAGGACGCGAACCCCGAGGTGCTCGACGGCGCACTCGCGACGATCGCCACGACCGCACGGGCCGCGCTCGTCGACGTGCGCGTGCTGCTCGCCCAGTTGCGGCACGACGGCTCCGAGGGCCCGCAGCCCACTCTCGCCGACGTCGACGAGCTCGTCGAGCGCACCCGCCGGGCGGGCCTGGATGTCGCGCTCACGGGCCGTGGCGTGCCCGGGCGGCTCGGCGCCGCCCAGCAGCTCGCCGCCTACCGCATCGTGCAGGAGGCGCTCACGAACGTGCTGCGCCACGGCGACGCCGAGCGCCGGGTCGAGGTGGTCTTCGACTGGCGCGAGCACGAGCTCATCGTGCTCGTCACCAACCTGCTCGACGCGCCGCTCGCCGACGAGCTCTACGACCCGCTCGCCGCGGTGAGCGGCCACGGGCTTCCCGGCATGCGGGAGCGGGCCGTGCTCGTGGGCGGGTCGTTCGCCGCGCATCGCCTGCGCGACCGCTTCGTCGTCGAGGCGCACATCCCCGTGCTGGCCCGGGAGCACGACGAGATGCCGGATGACGAGCCCGTCGTGGCATCCGAGGGTGCCGATGCGGATGCCGACACCGAGGCCGAGACGGATGCCGGCGTCAACCCGGATGCCGACGTCGAATCGGATGCCGACGACCCGCCGCGCGACACGCTCGTGCTGCGCGAGGCCGACGCCGAGCGCGGCGACGCCGAGCACAGCGACACCCGGGCCGGCGACACCCGGAGCAGCGACGTGCAGGAGAACAGCAGAACGTGAGCCCCTCGACCCCCATACGCGTCGCCCTCGTCGACGATCAGGCCCTGTTCCGCGCCGGCATCCGCATGGTGGTCTCCTCGCAGCCCGATCTCGAGTTCGCCGGGGAGGCGGGCAACGGCCGCGAGGCGATCGCCCTCGTCGCGTCGACCCAGCCCGACGTCGTGCTCATGGACATCCGGATGCCGGTCATGAACGGCATCGAGGCGACCGAGTCGATCATCGCCGACGCCGTCGCCCGCGCCGTCGACCCTCCGCGCATCATCGTGCTCACGACCTTCGACCTCGACGAGAGCGCGGCCCGCGCCATCCGGGGCGGCGCGAGCGGCTTCGTGCTCAAGGACGCCGACCCGGAGTTCCTGCTGGCGGCGATCCGCACGGTGCACGCGGGCAACGCCGTGATCGCACCGTCGGCGACCCGCGAGCTCTTCGAGCACTTCGACGCTCGGGCGGCCCGCCCGCCCGAGCCGCCCGTGTTCGCGACCCTCACCTCGCGTGAGAAGGAGATCTTCCGGCTCGCCGCGAAGGGGCTCAGCAACGCCGAGATCGCGGGTGCGGAGTTCTTGAGCGAGGCCACCGTGAAAACGCACATCAGCAGGACCCTGGCCAAGCTCGGTCTGCGCGATCGTGTCCAGCTCGTGGTCTTCGCCTTCGAGTACCACCTCGTCGACTGAGAACTCATCCTCGGGGTGTAGCCGGCTGTCGACCTCAGCCCGATTCGCCGGCGCCCGTGCGTCCTTAGCGTTGACGCATGGACATCACACCAGCAGATCTCGGACTCGTCGCGCGCCTCGTCGACGCGAGCAAGTCCTACGGCACAGGAGACAACCGCATCACCGCGCTCGACGGTGTCTCCGTCGGACTCCGGCGCGGCGAGTTCACCGCGATCATGGGGCCGAGCGGCTCGGGCAAGTCGACGCTCATGCACGTCATGGCCGGTCTCGACACCGTCACCTCGGGTCAGGTCTGGCTCGGCGACACCGAGATCACCTCTCTGCGCGACAGCCAGCTCACGGTGCTGCGCAGGCGCCGGGTGGGCTTCGTCTTCCAGTCGTTCAACCTCGTTCCCGGCCTGGATGTCGCGGGCAACCTGACTCTGCCGTTCGAGCTCGACGGCCGCCGGCCGACCGTGCAGGAGCGGGTGCTCATGGACGAGCTCGTCGACTCGCTCGGACTCGGTGCGAGGATGCGCCACCGGCCCCACGAGCTGTCGGGCGGCCAGCAGCAGCGGGTCGCGATCGCCCGGGCGCTCGTCACGAGGCCCGATGTGGTCTTCGCCGACGAGCCGACCGGCAACCTGGACTCGCGCACGGGGCGAGAGGTGCTCGCCCTGCTCGCGACAGCGTCGAGCCAGTACGGCCAGAGCATCGCGATGGTCACGCACGACCCGGTGGCCGCCAGCTACGCCGACCGCATCCTCTTCCTCGCCGACGGCCGGCTCGTGCACGACCGTGGCCGGTCGAGCGCCGAGGAGATCTCCCGTTTTATGCTCACGATGGAGTCGGCCCGATGAGGCGCTTCCGTGCACGAGAGCACGTGTCGAGCCTGCTCGTCGCGACCCTGAGCAGCGCCTTCGGCGTCGCCCTCCTCACGATCACGGGGGTTCTCGCCGCCGTCGTGTCCGCCGACGACGTGACCGGCGGCAGCAGCACCGTCGCGATCATGCTCGGCATAACGGCCACCGTCTTCATCGTCATCGCGGTGTACGTGGGCGCGATCGTCACGAGCAACACCTTCTCGACGATCATCGCCGGCCGCACCCGCACGATCGCACTGCTGCGCCTCATCGGCTCGAGCGCTGCTGCGCAACGCCGGGCGGTCGCCGGGGAGGGCTTCCTCACCGGCATCCTGGGCTCGGCCGCCGGTGTCGTCGTGGGGGCGGCACTGGCCGGGGGCTTCGTCCGCATCGGCGTCGCGCTCGGGGCGCTGCCCGACCTCGCCTACGACTACCTGCCGCCCATCGTGGCCCTGCCGGCCGTCGTGGTCGTGCTCACGACCTGGCTGGCGTCGTGGCTCGGCTCGCGGCGAGTGCTCACGGTCACGCCCATCCAGGCGATCGGCGGAGCGCAGGAGCTCAGCATCGACGAGACCCGCGCACGCCCCGCGCGCAACGTGTTCGCGATCGTGCTGCTGGTCGTGGGCGTCGCGCTCGTGCTGCTCGGGGTGCTGGCCGGGCTCGTGACACCGCTCGGGGTGCTCATCGGGGTCGTGGGCGGCATCCTGTCGTTCACGGGCGTCGTGCTCGGCGCTCACCTCGTGATGCCGCCGGCGCTGCGCCTGGTGGGCAGGCTCATGGGCCGCGGCGCCGACGTGCGGCTCGCCGCCGAGAACGCCATGCGGTACCCGGAGCGCAGCTCGCGCATCACGATCGGGCTCGTGATCGCGGTGACGCTCATCACGATGTTCGCGGTCGCCATGGAGAGCTACCGCTCGATGCTCGCGACCGCCGCGGAATCCCAGCCGGGCCTGTACGACAGCGTCGACGAGGTCATCTCGACCACCGTCGTCATCTTCTCGGTGCTCATCGGCTTCAGCGCGCTCATCGCCGCCGTCGGCATGGTCAACAGCATGTCGCTCAGCGTGCTGCAGCGCACGCGCGAGCTGGGGCTGCTGCGGGCGCTGGGGTTCACGGTGACGCAGATCCGGCGGATGATCCTCGCGGAGTCCGCGCAGCTCACGGTGACCTCGGCCCTTGTCGGCCTCGTGCTGGGCGTGTTCTACGGATGGGCGGGGGCGCAGTCGCTCCTCGGCTCGCTCTCCGGCAGTCCTGGCCTCGTGTTCCCCGCGGTGCCGTGGGTGCTGCTGCCGATCATCGTGGTCGCGGCGGGGCTGCTGACGGTCGCGGCATCCTTCGTGCCGTCGCGTCGGGCCACTCGCGTCGCGCCCGTCCGCGCCCTGGCCGTCGACTGACCCCATCCCCTTTTTATTCATCCACTCAAAACGACGGAGATTTCCGCCTCCAGGGCCCCAAACCGGCCTTACTCGCCAGTTTTCGGGGAAATCTCCGTCGTTTTGAGTGAAGATCTCCGTCGTTTTGGGTGGCGGGGGCGCAGAGGAGGGCACGGGTGGGTACCGGAAGGCAGGGCGAACGGTGCTATCCTGGAGTCGTGTTCTTCGGTCTGCTCCTTCTTAGCTGCCGCGACGAGTCCTAGTTCTCAGGCCTCCCTCGTCGCGGAGTTTCTCGTTGGCTGATCACCATTCGCGACTAGCGCGAGTCAGAGAAAAAGAGCTAAGACGATGAAGAACACCCAGACCACCTCGGGCATGCCGATCCACAAGTACCGCCCGTATCACGAGCAGCTGCGCGTCGAACTGCCCGACCGCACCTGGCCCGGCGCCCGCATCACGCGGGCCCCGCGCTGGTGCGCCGTCGATCTGCGCGACGGCAACCAGGCGCTCATCGACCCGATGAGCCCCGAGCGCAAGCGCATCATGTTCGACCTGCTCGTGCGCATGGGCTACAAGGAGATCGAGGTCGGCTTCCCGAGCGCGAGCCAGACCGACTTCGACTTCGTGCGCAGCCTCATCGAAGAGAACGCGATCCCCGACGACGTCACCATCCAGGTTCTCACCCAGGCGCGCGACCACCTCATCGAGCGCACCTACGAGTCGATCTTCGGCGCCAAGCAGGCGATCGTGCACCTCTACAACTCCACGAGCGTGCTGCAGCGCGACGTCGTCTTCCGTCAAGACAAGCAGGGCATCATCGACATCGCCCTGCACGGCGCGCGCAAGTGCCGCGAGATGGAGGCCAGCGCTCCCGGCACCGAGATCTTCTACGAGTACTCGCCCGAGAGCTACACGGGCACCGAGCTCGAGTTCGCGGTCGACATCTGCAATCAGGTGATCGAGGTCTTCGAGCCGACCCCCGAGCGCAAGGTCATCGTCAACCTGCCGGCGACGGTCGAGATGGCGACCCCCAACGTCTACGCCGACTCGATCGAGTGGATGTCGCGCCACCTCGCCCACCGCGAGAACGTGATCCTCTCGCTGCACCCCCACAACGACCGCGGCACCGCGATCGCGGCGGCCGAGCTCGGCTACATGGCCGGAGCCGACCGCATCGAGGGCTGCCTGTTCGGCAACGGCGAGCGCACCGGCAACGTCGACCTCGTCGCGCTCGGCATCAACCTGTTCACGCAGGGCATCGACCCGCAGATCGACTTCAGCGACATCGACGAGGTCAAGCGCACGGCCGAGTACTGCAACCAGCTGCCGGTTCCCGAGCGCAGCCCCTGGGCGGGAGACCTCGTCTACACGGCGTTCAGCGGCTCCCACCAGGACGCGATCAAAAAGGGCTTCGAGGCCATGGCAGCGGATGCCGCGGCGCAGGGCTCGACCGTCGACGAGATCCTCTGGGCCGTGCCCTACCTGCCCATCGACCCGAAAGACCTGGGCCGCAGCTACGAGGCGGTCATCCGCGTCAACTCGCAGTCGGGCAAGGGCGGGGTCGCCTACCTGCTGAAGACCGACCACGCGCTCGACCTGCCGCGCAAGCTGCAGATCGAGTTCTCGGGGGTCGTGCAGGCGAAGACCGACGCCGAGGGCGGCGAGGTCACGAGCGACGAGATCTGGGAGATCTTCCAAGACGAGTACCTGCCCGCACCGATCGAGCGCGCCGACGACAAGTGGGGTCGCTTCGAGCTCACGGGCATGCGCACCTCCAGCGAGCTGAACGGGGCGCTCGCGC
Source organism: Compostimonas suwonensis (assembly GCF_002797855.1). Classification (GTDB taxonomy): domain Bacteria; phylum Actinomycetota; class Actinomycetes; order Actinomycetales; family Microbacteriaceae; genus Compostimonas; species Compostimonas suwonensis. The sequence goes on along the minus strand of NZ_PGFB01000002.1, from coordinate 264,457 downwards.
TCAGCATCGACCTGCGCGACGGCGAGAGCCTCGGCGTGGCCGAGGGGGTCGGCAACGGCCCGATCGACGCCTATCTGGCCATCCTGGCTCAGCGGGGCATCGAGGTCACCCTCTTCGACTACGTGGAGCACGCGCTGTCGGCGGGCGGGGACGCGCTGGCCGCGGCCTACGTGGAGCTCAACGTTGGCGGCATCCGCCTCTGGGGCGTGGGGATCGACGCCGACATCTCGACCTCCTCGCTCAAGGCGGTCACCTCGGCGGTCAACCGTGCCGTGCGCGCGACGGCCGGCACCGACGCCGCTGTCGCGGAGCCCGTCTCGGTCTGAGCTCGTCGCCGCTCGTCCCTCGAGCTGAGATGCGGTCGATCCGGCTCGGGGAACGGGCGAGCACACCGCTCACGACGGCCGCGGGTGCCTCCGCAGCCGCGGCCGGCTGAGCGCACGCTGCTCGGGCAGGCTCCAGCCGTAGCGCACGGCGCCGAGCCGGATCACCGTCGTCACGATCACGCACACGACGACGGCCACGGTGATGTTGAGGCCCACGAGGTGCAGCACCACGAGCATGGTCGTTCCCACGCCCGCCGCGACCGCGTAGAGCGAGCCGACGTGCATAAGCGCGATGGGCAGGTTCAGCAGGATGTCGCGCAGCACCGATCCGCCGACGGCCGAGACCATGCCCACGAAGATCGCGGGGATCTCGGGCAGCCCGAGACTCAGCGCCTTCGTCGTTCCGATCGCGCCGAAGAGGCCGATCGTGAGGGCGTCGAGGATCGTGATGACGATGTCGAGCTTGCGGAACAGCCGCTCGAGCAGCATGCCCACGAGAGCCGCGAGCACGGCCGTGAGGATGTACCAGTTGGTGCTGAACGCGACGAGCGGAACCCCGAGGAAGATGTCGCGCAGGAAGCCGCCGCCGAGGCCCGTCGCGACACCGATGATGGCGACTCCGAGCAGGTCGAGGCGCCGGTCGCGGAACCCGGCCGCGAACATGGCGCCCTGGAGGCTGCCGACCGAGACGGCCAGCAGATCCGCCCACAGCGGGATCGAGAAAATCGTGTCGCCCATGGCTTATATGTATCACGCCCGGGAGCCGTTGGACCGCGTGTGTCACCAGTCGCTAGGGTTGGCTCGTTCCCGTCCCCACCGCTGCGTCCGAGGAGTCCTCTCGTGTCCGACGTCCTGACCGTTTCCACGCCCTCCGGCCCCGTGCGGGGCACCCTGGCGAACGGCGTCGCCGCGTGGAAGGGCATCCCCTATGCAGCGCCTCCCACCGGTGCTCTGCGCTTCCGGTCACCGCAGCCGCCCGAGCCGTGGACGGAGGTCTTCGACGCGAGCTCCTACGGCCCCGCGGCGCCGCAGCTGCCCAACCCGGCGGTGGCCGTCGACCCCGCGCTCGGAGTCGACGAGGACTGCCTCTCGATCAACGTCTGGGCTCCCGAGCCCGACGGCCGCAAGCGCCCCGTTATGGTCTGGGTGCACGGCGGCGCGTACTTCGTGGGCGCCTCCTCGCAGCGCCTCTACGACGCGACCTCGCTCGTGACGCACGGCGACCTCATCGTCGTGACCTTCAACTACCGTCTGGGCGTGTTCGGCTTCCTCGACCTTTCGAGCCTGTCGACGCCGGGAGACGAGTTCGAGACGAACCTGGGCCTGCGCGATCAGATCGCGGCCCTGCGCTGGGTGCGCGAGTCGATCGAGGCGTTCGGCGGGGATCCGGAGCGGGTGACGATCGCGGGGGAGTCCGCCGGCGGCGGGGCCGTCACGAGCCTCATGGTGTCGCCCGCGGCATCCGGTCTCTTCCAGCGCGCGATCGCCGAGAGCTCGCCGGCCACCTCCGTCTACGGGCCCGAGCGCTCCACCCAGGTGGCCGAGGCGTACCTCGAGCTGCTCGGCGTCGAGGCGAAGGATGCCGCGACCCTCCGCGAGCTGCCGTGGAAGCCGCTCGTGGAGGCCGCCGCCGCACTCACGAACCAGCATTCGACGCGGTTCCCGGGAACGATCGCGATGGCGCCGGTCGTCGACGGCGACATCCTTCCGCACTATCCCGTGGGGGCGTTCCAGAAGGGCCTCGCGCATCCCGTGCCCCTTCTGATCGGGACCAACCGCGACGAGGCCGCGCTCTTCCGCTACATGAAGTCGCCGATCTTCCCGACGACGGCCACGGCCATCAACGAGATGTTCGCGGCGATCGGCAGCGACCATCCGGGGCTCGTAGCCGACGAGAAGCTCATCACCGACGCCTACAAGGGCTTCCCGCGTCGCAGCGCTGCCATGGAGATCGCCCGTGACGCCGCCTTCCGCATGCCGACCCTCTGGCTCGCCGAGGCGCACAGCCGAACCGCGCCCGTCTACCTCTACCGCTTCGACCAGACCACGCCCATGCTCGCGATCGCGGGGATCGGCGCGAGCCACGGCACGGAGCTCGCCTATGTGTGGGGCAACTTCGAGCTCTCGAAGAAGGATCCGACCTTCCGGCTGGGCGGTCGCAAGGACGCCGACCAGGTGTCGCAGCGTATGCAGGCGCGCTGGGCCGCGTTCATCCACGGCGAGGCGCCCGACGGCGACGGTCTCGTCGACTGGCGCCCGTTCACGGCCGACGACCGCGCGACCCTGCTCATCGGCAAGCACGACGAGCTCGCCGACGACCCGGACGCGACGATCCGCGCGGCCTGGGGCGACACGGTCATCGCCTTCAGCTGAGCTCGGTCTCGACCGCATTCGCTTTCACCGCTCGGGGAACGTGCAGCTCTCAGCGAACGATCGGCGGCGCGCGGCGTCCCGGGGCCTCTTCCCGGCCGCACGCGGGATAATCGTTGGGTGCCCCTCTACCGTGATGAAGCCGTCGTGCTGCGAACCCACAAGCTGGGCGAAGCCGACCGCATCGTCACGCTCCTGACCAAGCAGCACGGCAAGGTGCGGGCCGTCGCGAAGGGCGTGCGCCGCACGGCGTCGAAGTTCGGGGCGAGACTCGAGCCGTTTATGGTCGCCGACCTGCAGCTCTACGAGGGCCGCAGCCTCGACGTGATCAACCAGGCCGAGACGCTCGGCTCGTACGGCGCGCAGATCGCCGCGGACTACGCGAGCTACACGGCGGCCAACGCGATGGTGGAGACCGCCGACCGGGTGACCGAGTCGGAGGGCTCGCAGCAGCAGTACCTGCTGCTCGTGGGCGGCCTGCGCTCGCTCGCCCGCGCTGAGCACAACCCCTCGCTCATCCTCGACTCCTATCTGCTCCGCTCGCTCTCGCTCGCCGGCTGGGCCCCCAGCTTCGTCGACTGCTCGCGCTGCGGTGCCGAGGGCCCGCACGACACGGTCGTGGTGCAGCTCGGCGGCATGGTCTGCCCCGACTGCTCTCCCGTCGGCGCGCCGCACGTCGCCGTCGAGACCGCCGAGCTGCTCGGCGCACTGCTCGCGGGTGAGTGGGATGTCGCCGAGGCCGCCGACGAGCGCACCCGCTCGCGGGCGAGCGGCATCGTCGCCGCCTACGCCCAGTGGCACCTCGAGCGGGGGCTGCGATCCCTGCAACACGTCTCCCGAGAGGTCTCCTGAGTGTCGCCCAAACCGTTCACGCACCGCGACGCGGTGCCCTTCCGCCCGATCGACTGGACGGGGGTGTACCCGCCGCCGGTGCCCGTCTCGTCCGTTCCCGCGCACGTCGCGATCGTCATGGACGGCAACGGGCGGTGGGCGAACCGCCGCGGGCTCACCCGCATCGAAGGGCACCGGGCGGGCGAGGCATCCTTGCTCGACGTCGTCGCCGGGGCCATCCAGATCGGTGTGAAGCATCTCTCGGTCTACGCCTTCTCGACCGAGAACTGGAAGCGCTCGCCCGACGAGGTGAGGTTTCTCATGGGATTCAACCGGGAGGTGCTGCACCGCCGCCGGGATCAGCTCAACGAGTGGGGGGTGCGGGTGCGCTGGGCCGGGCGCAAGCCGCGCCTGTGGGGCTCGGTCATCAAGGAGCTGCAGTACGCCGAGCAGCTCACACGCGACAACTCGGTGCTGACCCTCACGATGTGCGTCAACTACGGCGGCCGCACCGAGATCACCGATGCCGTGCGGGCGATCGCGCAGGATGTCGCGGCCGGCCGGCTCAAGCCGTCGGGCATCAGCGACGCGACCATCGCCAAGCACCTCTACGACCCGCAGATGCCCGACGTCGACCTCTTCGTGCGCAGCTCGGGGGAGCAGCGCACGAGCAACTTCCTGCTCTGGCAGTCCGCGTACGCCGAGATGGTCTTCCTCGACACCCTCTGGCCCGATTTCACACGCGAGCAGCTGTGGCAGGCGATCGACTACTACACGGGCCGCACGAGACGTTTCGGGGGAGCGGTCGACGCCCCGGCGAACCCCTAGGATCGAACCGGAGCCGGGCAGTGCGGCTCCGGGAGGGGTTGGCGTGAGCACGATCCGCACGGGCATCATCGGATACGGACTCTCGGGTCGTGTGTTCCACGCACCCTTCGTGGCGGCCGACCCGAGGTTCAGCCTCCAGGTCATCGCGACGGGCGACCGGGAGCGCCGTGAGCAGGCGCTCTCGAGCTACCCGGGGGTCTCGATCGTGCCGTCGCCCGACGACATCCTGAGCCGCGCCGCCGAGCTCGACCTCGTCGTCCTCGCCTCGCCCGTTCACGTGCACTACGCGCAGGGCCTCGCCGCGCTGGATGCCGGTGCCGCCGTCATCGTCGACAAGCCGTTCGCCGCGAGCACCGCCCAGGGCCGTGAGCTCGTCGAGAAGGCGCTCTCGGTCGGTCGCCCGCTCATCGTCTTCCACAACCGCCGCTGGGACGGCGACTTCATGACGGCGCGCTCGCTTCTCGAGTCGGGTCGCCTGGGTCGCGTGCACCGCTTCGAGTCGACCTTCGAACGATTCAGCCCGTCGCGGCGCGAGCGCTGGCAGGACACCCTGACCGTCGACCAGGGCGCCGGCATCACCTTCGACCTCGGCAGCCACCTGGTCGACCAGGCCCTCACGCTCTTCGGCCCGGCGACCCTCACAGCGGCCGAGCTGACGATCGTGCGAGAGGGGGGCGTGAGCGACGACGACGCGTTCCTCTCGCTGCTGCACCACTCCGGCGTGCGATCGCACCTGACCATGAGCCGCCTCGCCGCCCAGAGCGGCCCGCGTCTGCGGGTGCTCGGCACCGATGCCGCGTACCGCGTCTACGGGCTCGACCCGCAGGAGCCGGCGCTCAAGCTCGGCGCGCGCCCCACCGACCCGGGCTTCGGCGAGGCGGATGCCGCAGACTGGGGCCTGCTCGGCATCGACGGTGAGCGGCTCGAGGCCGTGCCGACCGCCCGCGGCGATTACGCGGGGTTCTACGCCGCTGCGGCGCTCGCGATCCGCGGGGAGGGCCCCACGCCCGTCGAGCCGTCGGACGCCCTCGCGGTGCTCGAGATCCTCGAGCAGGCGCACGAGCTCAGCCCGGTCGGCTAGGCGGGAATAGCTCTCGCTCAGGCGTGGTTGGCGTTGATGTGAGCGAACCCATCAAAGTAGACATCTGGTCCGACATCGCGTGCCCGTGGTGCTTCATCGGCAAACGCAAGTTCGAGCGCGGCGCAGCGGAGTTCAGCGAGGCCGCGGGCGATTCCGCCCCCGAGGTGGTCGTCGAATACCACAGCTACGAGCTGGCTCCCGACACACCCGTCGACTTCGACGGCGACGAGGTCGAGTTCCTCGCCGGGCACAAGGGCATGGACCCGGCCCAGGTGCAGCAGATGCTCGCGCGCGTGACCGGGATCGCCGAGGCGACCGGCCTCGACTACAACTTCGACATCCTCAAGCACACGAACACGATCAAGGCCCACGAGCTCATGCACTTCGCGAAAGCGCAGGGCAAGCAGCTCGAGATGGGCGAGCGCCTGTTCTCGGCCTACTTCACCGAGGGCCGCCATGTCGGCCGCGTCGACGACCTCGTCGACCTCGCCGCCGAGATCGGCCTCGACCGTGACGAGGCGCGCTCGGCTCTCGAGAGCAACCGTTACCTCGCCGACGTCGACGCCGACAAGGCACAGGCCATGCAGTACGGCATCCAGGGGGTTCCGTTCTTCGTCGTCGACGGCAAGTACGGCGTGTCGGGTGCGCAGGAGGCGCAGACCTTCGCGCAGGTTCTCGGCCAGGTGTGGAGCGAGCGCGCGGAAGTCGAGGTGCAGGCATGACGGATGTCGCGGCATCCGCCGCTGTGACCCCCATCCGTCTGCTCCCGCTCGGCGATGCCGGCGGCTTCGCCTGCGAGGGGGACTCGTGCGCGATCCCGGACGCGGTGCACGCGGCGAGCCACGCGCCTGGCGAGAACACATAGGAGGTTTGCTACGGGTAACCGCACCGACGGGAGTTACCTCTTCGGTGCGACTCCGTCGCGCTGGCGACTGTCCGACCGGAGCAAACCTACCGGACGGACAGCCGTCATAGAGCGCTCAGTCGATAGCGTGAGTCTTCGCCGCCGCAATAATTGTCCCGATGAGTAGTCCGATGTTGACCACTGCTGCTGAACCGACAATCCAACCCCGCAAACTCGGAACGAGAGAGGCGATAACGATTGCTGTCAAGGGAACCAAGATTCCCATAGCAACCACAGCCGCAGAGAATCGACGCGACCTCGAGCGGCTTCCGCGCCTGTTGCGAACTCGTGCATTCCAGGGTGGTATTGCAAAACCGAAGACGATTACGAAGGCGATCGAGATTGCCCCAAGCGCAGCTGGAAACTCGTCCTGCGGCCAGATTACCGCGCTCAGAACCACAGCACTCAGAAGCGCCATCGTTGTCGTCAACGGTGCTCCAAGTTCTGGAACGATCGGACGCGAATAGTTCTCTATCCCTGCCATACGAGATCAGCCTACTAAGATCGGCAGTTCTCAGTCACGGGATGGGTTGTCGGTTGAGGGATGTATATTATCGCGCGGATACCGACGCATTTACCTGCATTGAGCGCGCTATTTGCATAGTCGATCATGTACGAGGCAGCGATTCCACAAGCAAGCCCGCCAATCACGCCCCCAAGGGCTGTGCAACCAGTTGAGATGAGCGTTGCGGCGGTCGTCGTTGATGTTGCGAGTTGCTGTGTCTCTGAACGCGTATACATAATTGTGCAGAAGAGCCCATCGCATTCCAAACTTGGATCCGCCACCACCGGGTATGCGGCCTCGCTGTGATCCACATGCTGAGTCAATATGTTGCCCTCGATCGAGTACCAGGACGGAAGCGAAACACCCTCGGCGTCTCGCGCCCAGGCGGCCCCCACGACGTTGAGCGTTTGACCGCGAGAATTCTTCACCAGAATCCGATCTCCGTCGGTTGGAGTAAGCGTTGCAGGCAAGCCATCAGCTTGAATCTCGAATGCGTATGTATTCGGTGCAGATGGAGAGTCGATAACCACATAGCCGGCGTTCGCCGGAGCAACAGGTCCCGCTGTGAGGGCAAAACTGTAGTCGCTCCCAGCGTCGTAGATCAGCGCCTGCCCGCTGCCGGTCGTGGATGGAACTGATTCGGTCACAGGCGAAACTGACACTGTTCCGACCGAGGTCTCGACAGTCAGTCCCGCTTCAACGCTCAGCGAGCTCCAAGAGATCTCACTGGATTCCGTGTTGGCTGTGGAAGCGGTGGTGAGCAGGTCAAACTGTTGCAAAGTTGCAGAGGTGGTGTCGTCCGTTGCTGCGATGGCTGGAGTGGAACTCCCCAGCGCGATCAGCGTAGCGGTGAGTATTCCCAACCCAGTAGAGCCTCTTTTTTGGAACAAAATTTTTCTCCCCTAAAAATTATTGAAGATGACAAGACTCAAATGCGAAACCATACCTAGGTACCTTAATTCAATGGCCAAAATGCTTTCTCTGGTGTTCACCCGGCTACAACGTTGGGTCAGTTCGCCCAGGAAACTAGGGGGTAATGTGGTGGCGGAGTAGTTGCTCACAGCGACCCCGCAATCCAACCCGTGTGTTCGGTGACAGCTACCTCAATAATCGCGCTATTCAGATGCCGCTCGGCGTGCGCACGGGGTGCGGCTTGTCGATCATGCACGGGGAGAGCTGGGCGATGGCGCGCGGGTTGTACGAGCGTGTTCTTCGTCGTCGACGGCAAGTACGGCGTGTCGGGTGCGCAGGAGGCGCAGACCTTCGCGCAGGTTCTCGGCCAGGTGTGGAGCGAGCGCGCGGAAGTCGAGGTGCAGGCATGACGGATGTCGCGGCATCCGCCGCTGTGACCCCCATCCGTCTGCTCCCGCTCGGCGATGCCGGCGGCTTCGCCTGCGAGGGGGACTCGTGCGCGATCCCGGACGCGGTGCACGCGGCGAGCCACGCGCCCACGGAGAACACACAAGCCTAGGACGCGTTCGGCGGCCGAATCTTTACATCTACCCATATGGGTATATGATTGCTCCATGGCACGAGCAGCGACGACCTCCGACGTCTTCAATGCGATCGCCGAACCGCGCCGCCGGGAGATCCTGGTGCTGCTGCGGGCGGGAGAGCGGCCGGTGGCCGAGCTGGCCCTGGAGCTGGGGATACCTCAGCCCGGGGCGTCCAAACATCTGCGGGTGCTCCGTGAGGTCGGGCTGGTGCGGGATCGCAAGGCCGGCAAGCAACGGGTGTACGGCCTGGATGCCCGCGGTCTGCGACGTGTCCACGAGTGGACCGGCGGGTTCGAGCAGTTCTGGAACGAGAGCTTCGACCGGCTGGACGCGTACGTGCAGGATCTGAAACGGGAAAGGCAGGAGTAGCCGATGGGCGAGACGGAACGAGGAGTGCCGGCGCGACCCGCGACGGCCGACCGCGAGATCGTGATCCCCCGGGTCATCGATGCGCCGCGGGAGCTGGTGTTCGAGGCCTTCACCGAGGTGCGGCACCTGTCGCGGTGGTGGGGGCCGGAGGGGTTCACTACCACGACGCGGGCCTTCGAGTTCCGCGTCGGCGGGGAGTGGAGCTTCGTGATGCGCGGGCCGGACGGCACCGACTATCAGGAGTGGATCACCTGGACCGAGATCGTGCCGCCGGAGCGGATCGCGATGCTCCACGGCGAGTACCGCGACGACCCGAACGCATTCGAGTCGATCCTCACCTTCGAACCCGATGGGCAGGCGACCCGGATCGAGATGCTCACGGTGTTCCCCACCGCGGAGCTGCGCGACGAGGCGATCGAGAAGCACGGCGCGATCGAGGGCGGCCGCCAGACCCTGGGCAACCTGGCCGCCTACGTCGCCGAGATCGTCCGGAACGTTCGGACGGGAGCGGAGGGCTGATGGCCGGGACGGTGTTCTTCAGCGTGTCGATGTCCCTCGACGGGTTCATCGCGCCCGAGTCCCCCGAGGAGCTGATGGGGCAGCAGTGGATGGAGCTGCAGCGCTGGATCTTCCCGACGCGGTTTCTGCGGCAGAGCCTGAAGCTCGGCGCGGGCGGTGAGGAGGGGCGCGACGACGACATCGCACGCGCGACCTTCGAGCGCACCGGCGCGAGCGTGATGGGCAAACGCATGTTCGACGCCGGCGAGCGCGCGTGGCCGGAGGAGGCGCCGTTCCGCACGGCGGTCTTCGTCGTGACGCACGAGCAGCGCGATCCCTGGGAGCGACCGGGCGGCACGACCTTCCACTTCGTCAACGACGGCATCGGCGCCGCGCTCGAGCGGGCCCGTGAGGCCGCAGGCGACCGGGACGTCCGCATCGCTGGCGGCGGGGAGACGATCCTGGAGTACGTGAACGCAGGTCTGATCGATGAGTTCTCGATCGCGCTCTCACCCGTGCTGTTCGGCTCCGGCATCCGCCTGTTCGAGGGCGTCGACGCAGGCCGCGTGGCCCTGGAGCAGCTGCGCTCGGAGCCGACGCGGCGGGCGACGCACCTGAGCTACGCGGTCCGCGAGCGCTAGCGGCCCCGACCCCGCGTGCTCGAGGAGCTGCCCTGCGGGCGGCTCCGATGAATTCAGACGCCGCTCGGCGTGCGCACGGGGTGCAGCTTGTCGATCACGCGCTTGGAGACGTGGGCGATGGCGCGCTGGTTGTACGAGCGCGTTCCGACGACGACCTTCTTGGCCGTCTTGCGCAGGTTGACGAGCAGCTGCTCGTTGTAGCCCGCGACCGCGGGCGTGCTCGTGCGCAGGGCCGCGACGTGGTGTGCGGAGATCATGCCGGGCCAGGCCTCGATCTCGATGTCGGAGCGCAGCGGGTTGGCGCGCACCGAGCGGGAGTTGCCCAGGTCGACGATGCCGTCGATGAGCACGATGCCCTCATCGGAGTACCGCTTGTAGCTCGCGTTCGAGACCGAGGTCTTGACCTGCACGCCGACGATCCGCCGCGCCGTGCGATCGAGCACGAGGAAGTCGACGTTGCGGCCGGTGACCGAGTGCTCGAACTGCGGGGGAGCCGGGAGCACCGTGAGCTGAGGATGCGCACGGCTCAGCTCGAGCAGGACGACCGCCGCATCCATCTCGGTGAGCAGCCCGCTCTGCGCGGAGCGGAGCGGCTGGTTGTAGTCGGCGAAGTACTGCGAGTGGGCCGCGCGCTGGTGTCGTACGCCCGCCATGCCGGTCGCGCCGAGGGCGATCCGGTTCTGCATGTCGCGGATGTCGAGGCGGGTGATCGGCTCGGATCCGTAGATGAGGTGCGGCCAGAGCCGGATGGCGGGCTGGGCGATGTGGTGGAAGCCGAGCTCGACGAGCGGCTCGTGCCGATCGAAACGGTTGCCGCGGGCCTCGAGTGCGCGGATGATGGCGCCGAGGTTCTCGCGGGCCCACTGGAGATAGGAGCTCAGGAAGCTGCCGAACTCCTTGGCGTCGTCTTCGGGTTTGCGGCCCGAGAGGTGATCGTGGAGGACGGTGCCGAACGCCCCGGCGAAGATACGCGGCGACTGCAGGAGGGTCTCGCGTTCGTCGTCGTAACGGGGCACCTCGGAGGCCTCGCGCGGGTAACGCTGTGCGAATTCCTCGTACTCCATGGCTTCTCCCACGTGTTCGGCGTGTTCGTTCGGGTCGGTGCCTGGCGATGAATGAGGCGTATACGCCTCAGGCGCGAAAGCAATGGCTTATTATCCTGCAATGACATTAACGGTTGGTAAAGCTCGACGACGCCTGCCGTTCACTTTGGTCGGGCCATCGAATGCCTGGTCGCCCTGGTTATTCCGGATCGGTGATGTCGGCCACGACCGCGCCATAGGCCGCGATGAGCTCGTCGCCGTCGATGAAAGCCGAGTAACCGGCCTCACCGGCGCCCAGCGCCACGCGGCGCCCCACGATCGTGGAGTCGGCGAAGACCGGCCACGCCGTGGTGCTGCCCAGCGGCGTGATCGTGCCGCGCACGTAGCCGGTCGCGTCGAAGGCGACGCCCGGATCGGGCATCGCGAGCTTGTTGACGCCCACGAGGGCCCGCAGCTTCGGCCAGGAGATCTTGCGCCCGCCGGGAACGAGCGCGAACAGGAAGTCGCCGTCATGCCGTCTCACCACGAGGGTCTTGACGATGTCGGAGGGCTCGAGCCCCAGGATCTCCGCGGCCTCGGCGAGACTGCGTGCGGCCGGGCGCTCGACGATCTCGATGGCCAGACCGCGTGCCGCGGCATCCGCTGCGACCCGGTCGAGACCGGAGGGAGGACTCTCTGAGGGCGCATCCGTCATGACTGTCGTGGCTTTCTGGGAGAATTGACGTATATGACTACGATCTCAACGATAGGGCAGGTGGCCCCGCTCTCGATCGGGCCGCTCCGGCTCGACGTCCCGGTCGTGCTCGCGCCCATGGCCGGGATCACCAACACGGCGTTCCGCCGGCTGTGCCGGGAGTTCGGCGCGGGCCTCTACGTGAGCGAGATGATCACCTCGCGGGCGCTCGTCGAGCGCACCCCCGAGTCGATGCGGCTCATCACCCACCACGAGAGCGAGACGCCCCGCTCCATCCAGCTCTACGGGGTCGACCCCACGACCGTCGCCGAGGCCGTCACCATGCTCGTCGCCGAAGACCGCGCCGATCACATCGACCTGAACTTCGGATGCCCCGTGCCCAAGGTCACCCGCAAGGGCGGGGGAGCGGCGCTGCCGTGGAAGCTCGGGCTCTTCCGCCAGATCGTCGAGGGCGCCGTGAAGGCCGCGGGCGACATCCCGCTCACGATCAAGATGCGCAAGGGCATCGACGGCGACCACCTCACCTATCTCGAGGCCGGCAGGGCGGCGGAGGGCGCAGGCGTCGCCTCGATCGCGCTGCACGCCCGCACGGCCGCGGAGTTCTACTCGGGAACCGCCGACTGGTCGGCCATCGCGACCCTCAAGCAGACGATCACCTCCGTTCCCGTGCTCGGCAACGGCGACATCTGGTCGGCCGCCGATGCTCTGCGCATGGTCGACGAGACGGGGTGCGACGGAGTCGTCGTCGGCCGCGGCTGCCTGGGCCGCCCGTGGCTGTTCGGCGACCTCGCGGCGGCGTTCCGAGACCCCGCGGGCGCCGGCACCGCGAGCGCGCATCCGACGCTCGGGCAGGTCGCCGCGACCTTCCGCCGGCACGCCGAGCTGCTCGTCGAGTTCTTCGACAGCGAAGACCGCGGATGCCGCGACATCCGCAAGCACGTCGCCTGGTACTTCAAGGGCTACCCCGTGGGCGGCGAGCTGCGCGCGAAGCTCGCGACGGTCGAGTCGCTGGCCCAGCTCGACGACCTCCTCGCCGAGCTCGACGGGGATCAGGAGTACCCCGGTGAGGGCGCGGAGGGCCCGCGTGGCCGCGCCGGCACGCCCAAGAACCCCGCGCTGCCAGACGGCTGGCTGCTGAGCCGCGAGCTCGACGTGCGCGAGCGCGGAGACCTGGCCGACGCCGAGCTGAGCCACAGCGGTGGCTGAGCCCGTCTCGGGAGGGTACGGGGTCGTCGACGCCGAACGCTGGTTCCCCGAGCAGCACTCGAGCCGGCGCAGCGACTTCGCACGCGACCGCGCACGCCTGCTGCACTCGAGCGCCCTGCGCCGTCTCGCCGCGAAGACCCAGGTGCTCAGCCCCACCGCGGGCCTGGACTTCGCCCGCAACCGGCTGACCCACTCGCTCGAGGTCGCGCAGGTGGGCCGCGAGCTCGCCTCCAGCCTCGGGCTCGACCCCGACATCGTCGACACGGCCTGCCTCGCCCACGACATCGGGCACCCGCCCTTCGGCCACAACGGCGAGAAGGCGCTCAACGACTGGGCGAGCGGCATCGGCGGCTTCGAGGGCAACGCGCAGACGCTCCGTCTGCTCACCAGGCTCGAGCCGAAGGTGTTCGGCCCCGACGGGCGCTCCTACGGCCTCAACCTCACGCGGGCTAGCCTCGACGCGAGCACGAAGTACCCGTGGCCGGCTGCGCAGGCCGTCGTCGATCCGAGCGGCCGCGCGAAGTTCGGCTTCTACGACGACGACACGGCCGCCTTCGAGTGGCTGCGCGAGGGCGCGCCCCTCGGCACGAAGTGCGTCGAGGCCCAGGTCATGGATCTCTCCGACGACATCGCCTACTCGGTGCACGACTTCGAGGACGCGGTCTTCAACGGCTACATCGATGTGGGCGCCCTCGGCAGCCGCGTCGACCACGACGGCCTCGTGCGATCCATGAACGAGTGGATCGGCGACGAGATCGGGCACGACGAGCTCGTCGAGGCCTTCGACCGTCTCGACAGCCTCGACGTCTGGCTCACCGACTGGGACGGCAGCAGGCAGGCCCAGGGCCGCCTCAAGAACCTCACGAGCCAGCTCATCGGGCGCTTCGCCGGGGCGGCCACCCAGGCGACTCGAGCCGCCTTCCCCGCGCCGCGGCTCGCACGCTTCGGTGCCGACGTCGTGGTGCCGCGGCACATCCAGGCCGAGATCGCCGTGCTCAAGGGCATCGTCGCCGCCTTCGTCATGACGCACAACACCCGGCAGCCGATCTACGTGCGCCAGCGCGAGGTACTCAGCTCGCTCGCCGATGCGCTGTGGCAGAGCGGGGAGAGCGAGCTGGACGCCGGTTTCGCCGAGGATTGGCGCGCGGCATCCGACGACGACGCCCGCCGCAGGGTCGTGGTCGACCAGGTGGCGAGCCTCACCGACCAGTCGGCGCTCGCTCGCGCGGAACGGCTCGTGCACGACTGAGCCCTGCTGTCGGCAACGCTCACTAGAATTGAGGCCATGCCCGGTCGAATTCGTCAAAGCGACATCGACGAGGTCAAGGCCCGGATCAACATCGGCGACATCGTCGGCGAGTACGTGAGCCTCAAGTCCGCCGGAGTCGGGTCGCTCAAAGGCCTGTGCCCGTTCCACGACGAGCGCAGCCCGAGCTTCCACGTGCGCCCCCAGGTGGGTTTCTACCACTGCTTCGGCTGCGGCGAGAGCGGCGACGTCTTCTCCTTCCTGCAGAAGATGGATCACGTCACCTTCGCCGAGTCGGTCGAGCGCCTCGCCGGCCGCGTCGGCTTCGAGCTGCACTACGAAGACGGCGGGGGCACGGCGAGCGACCACGGCGCCCGCGCACGACTGCTGGCCGCCAACGACGACGCGGCGGAGTTCTTCACCGCGCAGCTCATGACGCCCGGGGCCGAGGTGGGCCGCGCCTTCCTGGGCGAGCGCGGCTTCGACGCGCACGCGGCCGCCCGTTTCGGTGTCGGCTTCGCCCCGCAGGGCTGGGACTCGCTCACCAAGCACCTGCGCGCCAAGGGCTACGACGACGCCGAGCTCGCCGCGGCGGGGCTCGTCTCGCAGGGCGATCGCGGGGTCTACGACCGCTTCCGCGGCCGGCTCGTGTGGCCCATCCGCGACATCACCGGTCAGACCGTCGGCTTCGGCGCCAGGCGCCTGCTCGACGACGACAAGGGGCCCAAGTACCTGAACACCCCCGAGACGGCGGTCTACCACAAGTCGCAGGTGCTCTACGGGCTCGACCTCGCCAAGCGCGACATCTCGCGGGGCCGGCAGGTCGTCGTCGTCGAGGGCTACACCGATGTCATGGCGTGCCATCTCGCGGGCATCACGACCGCCGTCGCCACCTGCGGAACCTCCTTCGGCGTCGACCACATCAAGGTGCTGCGCCGGGTGCTCGGCGACGACACGGGGCTCGGCGAGGTCATCTTCACCTTCGACCCGGATGCCGCGGGCGAGAAGGCCGCTATGCGCGCCTTCGGCGAGGAGCAGCGTTTCGCCGCCCAGACCTACGTCGCCGTGGCCCCCGAGGGTCTCGACCCCTGCGATCTGCGGCTGCACCGCGGCGACGACGCCGTGCGGCGCATGATCGACGCCAAGAAGCCCATGTTCGAGTTCATGATCCGTCAAGTGCTCTCGCGCTTCGACCTCGAGACGGTCGAGGGGCGTGTGGCGGCGCTACGGGCTGCGGCGCCGGTGGTGGCAGACATCCGCGACCCCGCGCTGCGGCCGGGCTACGCGCGCGAGCTCGCACGGCTGCTGGGCACGGATGTCGCCGAGGTCACCCGTGCGGTGAGCGCGAGCTCCGGCCGCTCGCGGAACGCGGCCCCACGATCCGGCGCCGCGGGTGCCGATGCCGAGCCCCCCGCCGAGCGCCCCGTCTCGATCATGGAGCTGCCGACGGATCCGTCGACACGGCTCGAGCGCGACGCCCTGATGGCGATGCTGCAGCATCCGGGGCTCATCGGGCGCGAGCTCATCCAGCGCGCCTCGCAGGCCGCGTTCGTCAACCCGTCGCTCGCGGTCGTGCGCGACGGCATCGCGGTGAGCATCGACGACGTCGAGAGCCCGTCCTGGCTCACGAGGGTCGCGGGCGAGGTTCCCGAGGGCTTCTCGAGCCTCGTCACCCAGCTCGGCATCGCACCGTTGCCCGAGCGGCCGGGTCGCGAGCTCACGAAGTACGCGCGCAACGTGACGTCGTCGGTCATCGACCGCGACCTCATCCGCCAGAAGGCGGAGCTGCTGGGCCGTCTGCAGCGCGCCGACCCGGCAGACACCGAGAGCTACCGGCAGCTCCAGCGCGCGCTCATGGCCGTGGAGAACGACCGGCGGAGGCTGCGCGAGGAGTAGCGGCCGTCAGCCTCCGAGGGTGACGAGCTTCGTGAGGTCGTCGTCGAGCTGCGCCTTCGACGCGCCTCCCGGCCACATGCGGACGAGCCCGCCCTCGGCGTCGATGAGCGCGGTCATGGGCGGCTCGACGACGGCGTAGGAGCGCCAGACCTGCAGCTTGGTGTCGTCGACCACGGGGAAGACCACGTTGTTGTCGTTGAGGAACTTCGTGAGGCTGTCGATCTTGTCGTCACCGCTCACGTAGACGATCGACACGGCGTCGCCGTACTCGTCGGCGACCGCGTCGAGATCTTTCGCCTGCTCGACGCACTGGGTGCACCAGCCGGTCATGAACTGCAGGATGAGGGGCCGGCCGTCCCAGAGATCGGCCGCGTCGACCGACGAGCCGTCGAGCAGCTCACCCGTGAACTGCGGGGCGGGCGGAGCGCTCGGGGCGGGCGCGAAGGAGGCGTCCGTGGGGATGGGGCCGGGAAGCAGGTCGGCGCCGCCACGCGGTGCCGAGGTGCAGGAGGTCAGCAGCAGTGCGAGCGCAGCCACCGCGGTGAGCTTCGCGACGATGGGGTTTCTCATCAGTTCTCCTCGCTGTAGTCGGGTGCCACGCCGAGGGGCGGCACGGCGATCGTGGGCACCGAGTCGATCTGCGTGCTCGAATCGTGCAGGTAGTCCTCTTCCTGCTTCTGGTCGATGAACACCTCGTAGTTCGCGCCCTCGGTCAGCCCGGAGCCGTCGACGGTGAACACGCAGACGGTGGGCACGCGCTTCGCGTTGCCGTAGTCGGTCTCGTCGGCCTGCACGGCAGTGCCGACGGGAAGGATGACGTCGAGGGCGTCGTCGCCCTTGTCGTCGCGCAGCACGAGCTTCGCGCCCGCGTGGATGTAGAGGTAGCCGGAGGAGCCCGAGCATTCGGCGCCGAGCTCGCGCAGCACACCGTCGCGCACCATGAGCTGCACGGGGTCGGCGGGATCGGCGGCGGGGGAGCAGGCGGTGAGGCCGCTGAGCACGGTCAACCCCAGCAGGGTTGCGATCATCGATCGAGTTCGGGGCACGCGTTTTTTCTTTCGGGGGAGCGAAGCAGCGTCCGGGGTTCTGGTGAACCCCGGACGCCGCTTCTGGTGAAAAGGTGTTACTCGATTACAGCACGTCGCTTGCGACGCTGGATCGTGACAGCGGCGAAGATCCCGCCGAGCACGAGGAGGGCGAGGCCGCCCACCAGCGCGATCGGGAGCTCAGCGCCGACACCGGTGCTCGCGAGGTTGCCGGTACCGGTTCCCGCGTTGTTGTCGGCCGGAACCGTGGTCGGAGCATCCGTCGGCTCCTCGGTCGGGGTGTCGGTCGGAACATCCGTGGGGGTGTCCGTCGGCTCCTCGGTCGGGGTGTCGGTCGGGTCATCCGTGGGAACGACAGCGGCCGAGAAGACGCAGTCGACGGACTGGGTCTTGGTCGGGTCGTTCTCGGAGGTCGCGGTCACCGTGAGGGTGGCCTCGGGTGCCGACGTCTCGCCGCGCTCGATGTAGACCGGGACCTGGATGGTCTCGCCCGTGGCGGCGGTGACGACGCTGCTCGGCGTGGAGGCCGTCCAGTTCTGGTCGTTGACGCTCGTCGTGATGCGGAAGATGTCGTTGTTGGCCATCGGCTCGGTGACAGCGCCGCCCGTGTTGGTGAGCGGAACCGTGCACTGCGCGATGTCGTCATCCGTCGTTCCCGTCGCGGTCGCCTCGCCGAGGCTCACACCACGGACCTGGGGGCCGGGGCTGGTGAGCGAGCGAACGGCCACGTCGTAGCTCAGCAGGCCGTCGTCGTCGCGCTTCATGTTGACGACGTAGAACTGCATGCCGTTCGCCTCGTCGACGTACTCGTACTCCGAGCCGGAGTTGTTGCCGGCGTGGAAGAGGGCGTCGTTGAGCTGGCGCTGGTCACCGCGGGTGATCATGATCGGCGTGCCGTCCGGGCGGACGTAGTCGACCGTGTTGATGTCCTGCGGGTTGGCGTCGATCGTCCAGATGAACGGGTTGCCGTCGGCGTTCTTCGTCTTCGAGATCATCACGCCGTGGTCGGGCTGGAACGAGTCCGTGCCCATACGGTCGATGACTTCGAGGGTGTAGTTGTCGAAGTTGCCGCCGTCGCAGTCCCATTGGGCCGCGCGGGTGCAGCTGCCGTTGGAGTTGTCTCCGCTGAGCGGCCGTCCGCGGCTGTCGACCAGCACGTTGCCGTTCGCGTCGCGTGAGCGCTCGAAGGCGATGTTGATGCCGGTGGGCTTGCCCGGGAGCATCACGGCGCGCGAGGTCAGGTTCGTCACGATCGACCCCTGGGCCTTCAGGTTCTCCTCGGTCAGGCTGATCAGGTTGCCCGTCGCCTCACCGGTCGCGGTGTCGCGGATGTACGGGTCGATCAGATCGAGGTTGATGCGGTTGCGCAGCGCCACGCCGGCCGGCTGCGAGCCGCCGGCGACCGAGGGCACGCCCCAGCGCTTGTGGGTGCCGCCCGGGCCGTTGAACGAGCCACGCGCCAGGATGTCGAACGGGCCGCTCGTGTCACGGAGAGGTCCGCCATCCGCTGCTTCCGTGCCGTACGGGTTTCCGTAGTTGTCGGAGATGCCGAGGATGTGGCTGAACTCGTGCGCGAAGGTTCCCATGCCCGAGGACTCGGCCTGGGTCGAGTTACCCGCGTTGCCGTTCGAGGGGAAGTTCGCGTTCGGCCAGTGGTTGATCGCCGCGGCCCACGAGGTCCACGGGATGTAGCGGGTCTTCGCCCAGTTGGCCATCGGCTGGCCGTTCTGGTCGAGCGTGCCCGCGGGCGGGCCGAAGTCCGCCGTCACGTCTTCAGGGTTCTCGAAGAGCATCTGGCCGAACTCCTCCCACGTCGAGGACTCGTCGTGGCCGGCGGTGATGTAGAACACCTCGTCGAACTCGGCGAGCGGGTTCGCCACGCCGATGTCCTCGGCCCAGAGGGCCTTGGCATCGGTGCGGATGTCCTTGTTGCAGGTCTCGCCCTGAGGACAGAACGCGGCGTTCGGCTTGTTGAAGCTGTCGTTCAGTCCGTACTGCTCGATGTTGCTGGGCATCTCGTAGGGGCCGAAGGCCTGCATCTGAACGCTCAGGCGTCCACCGGTCTGCTCCATCCAGTACTCGTTGATGGTGTGGCCGTGGTTGAGCTCGTTCGGCTCGTTCAGGAGGTTGAGGTAGAACTCGGGAACGTCGTCGCGCGGGATGTTGTGCGCGAGTCCGGACGGGTTCTTGAACGGGTGCGAGCCCTCGTCCTGAGTGACCAGGAACGGCTGGTTGGGGAAGTCGACGAGCACGATCGCGCCGTGGAACGGACGCTCCGAGCCCTCGGTCTCGTTGGCCCAGTCGGTGTTGGGAACCGCGGTGTAGTCATCCCAGGTCATGTCGTCCATGTTTTCCCAGTTCTGGGGGTCGACGGGGTTGAGCACACTGGGGTCGATAGCGTCAGCGGGGTCAGCGGGCGCCGCCATGGCGACACTGCTCGAGGCGGCTGCCACTGCGAAGATGCCGGCCGCCGCTGCTATAGCGACGCCTGCTCGCCATTGGCGCGCGCGCCGTTGGCCTGGCTTCGTTGTCAAGGTTTCTCCTTCTACTTATTCACATCGGAGGGGGTGGGGGCCCCTCCAGGGACCGTGTGCTCATTCGGCATGCTCCGAACCGAGATTCAGAACACTTCCCTCGCCAATCTGAACGTCCAGCCAATAACTCATGACTGGCTCACAACACGGTGTGACATGTAGCATGGCACCAATCGCGTTTCGTGTGTGTTAAAAATCCCGAAAAAAACCACACGACCTTCGCGGCGACAAGGAAAACCGGCACGAAGGAGTGTGGAGGTGAACGACGTCGGCGAGCGCGCATTACATTCTGGGATCAGTTTCCCGTACTGCTATGCTCTGCCGCTCACCGTCGGATACGTTTCCGTATTGTTAATTCGTTGGCGGCAGCAGTGTTCTGACTGGGGCAATGTTTCATTCCTGTGTTAGGACTAATACGTCACATATCGGTTGGCTGTGCACTCAGCCAATGCAGTTCCTGTAAACCACGACAAGAAATCAGAGGTGGACGGATATGACTCCCGTATCCAAGACAAGTCGACGCTTGGTCGTCGCGCTGGGCGGTGCGACGGTCTTCGCACTCTCGCTCGCCGGTTGCGCGGCAGGCTCCGGCGACAGCAGCAGCGACAGCGCCAGCGGTGGATCGATCACCGTCGGCACCACGGACAAGGTCACGTCGCTCGACCCCGCGGGCGCGTACGACAACGGCTCCTTCGGTGTGATGAACCAGGTCTACCCCTTCATCATGAACACCCCCTTCGGCAGCCCCGACGTCGAGCCCGACATCGCGGAGTCGGCCGAGTTCACGAGCCCGACCGAGTTCACGGTCAAGCTCAAGGACGGCCTGACCTTTGCGAACGGCAACGAGCTCACCTCCTCGGACGTGAAGTTCACCTTCGATCGCCAGCTGACGATCGCAGACGCGAACGGCCCGTCGTCGCTCCTCTTCAACCTCGACAGCGTTGACGCCCCCGACGACCTGACCGTCGTCTTCAACCTGAAGAGCCCCGACGACCAGACCTTTGCGCAGGTGCTCTCGAGCCCGGCCGGCCCGATCGTCGACGAGGACGTCTTCTCGGCCGACTCCATCACCTCCGACGACGACATCGTCGCCGGCAAGGCGTTCGCCGGTCAGTACGAGATCACGAGCTACGACTTCAACAGCCTCATCGGCTTCAAGGCGTTCCCCGACTACAAGGGTCTCCTCGGACCGGCCAAGACGGATGTCGTGAACGAGAAGTTCTACGCCGAGTCGCCGAACCTCAAGCTCGACATCCAGGAAGGCGCCATCGACGTCGCGTACCGCAGCCTGTCTGCGACCGACATCGAGGACCTCCGCGGCAACGACAAGGTCAAGGTCGTCGACGGCCCCGGTGGAGAGATCCGCTACATCGTCTTCAACTTCGACACCCAGCCCTTCGGCGCGACGACTCCCGAGGCCGACCCGGCCAAGGCCGTTGCCGTCCGTCAGGCCGTTGCAGACCTCATCAACCGCGACGAGCTCGCCGAGCAGGTCTACAAGGGCACCTACACGCCCCTGTACTCCTACATCCCGGCCGGCCTGACCGGTGCGACCGAGTCGCTCAAGGGTCTCTACGGCGATGGCCAGGGCGGACCGGATGCCGACAAGGCCGCCGCGACCCTCCAGGCCGCCGGCGTCACGACCCCGGTCGAGCTGAACCTCCAGTACAGCAACGACCACTACGGCCCGTCGTCGGGTGACGAGTACGCCCTCATCAAGGACCAGCTCGAGTCGACCGGCCTGTTCACGGTCAACCTGCAGACCACCGAGTGGGTGCAGTACTCGAAGGACCGCACTGCCGACGTCTACCCGGAGTACCAGCTCGGCTGGTTCCCCGACTACTCGGACGCCGACAACTACCTGACGCCGTTCTTCCTCAAGGAGAACTTCCTGTCGAACCACTACGACAACCCCGAGGTCAACGACCTCATCCTCCAGCAGGCGACGACGACCGACCCGGCCGCTCGTACCGCGATCATCGAGGAGATCCAGGACAAGGTGGCGGCCGACCTCTCGACCGTCCCCTATCTCCAGGGCTCGCAGATCGCGATCACCGGTGCAGACGTCACCGGCGCCGAGGACACGCTCGACCCCTCGTTCAAGTTCCGTTACTCGGCACTGGCCAAGGGCTAGGCAACGGCCTCGGGCTAGACTGCTCTAGCTCATCGTCCGTGGGGCGGTCCGCACTCCGGTGCGGGCCGCCCTTCTACCCGCGAGCGCACCCCCCTGCGTGAGAATCGATAGGTAACATGACAACAGCTGTCATCGGCACCGAGGCCCCGGCTGGGCCTGGCGGTGTCAAAAAACCCAAGCGACGAGCCTCGGGTGGTGGTCTCGGCCGTTACATCCTCGTACGCGCCCTGCTCATCATCCCGACCGTCTTCATCCTCGTCACACTGGTCTTCGTTCTCATGCGTTCGACCGGTGACCCCATCACGGCGGCACTCGGAGGCCGGCTCTCAGCCGATCAGCTCGCCGAGCGCATCCATGAGGCCGGCTACGACCGGCCGATCATCATCCAGTACTTCGAGTACCTGGGCAACATTTTCACGGGCAACTTCGGCACGACCATCAGCGACAACCGTCCAGTCACGGAGATCCTCCTGACGTACGGCGCCGCGACACTCGAGCTCGCGTTCTATGCGCTCATCGTCGCCTTCATCGTCGGAATCCCGCTCGGTATGGTCGCCGCGTACTTCCGCGACAAGGGCCAGGACGCGTCCCTGCGCATCTTCGCGATCCTCTGCTATGCGACGCCCGTGTTCTTCGCGGGCCTCCTGCTGAAGCTCATCTTCTCGGTGTGGCTCAAATGGTTCCCCGTCGCCGGGCGGGCGTCGACGAGCGCCGAGTTGCAGATGCAGCTCCTGCCGAACAGAACCGGCATCTTCCTCATCGACTCGATACAGACGGGCGATCCGCAGGTCATCGGTGACGTGCTGCTGCACGCCGTGCTCCCCGCCGTGACACTGGGCCTCCTGACCGCCGGCGTGTTCCTGCGGCTCGTGCGCACCAACGTCATCGGCACGCTGTCGACCGACTACGTGGATGCCGCCCGCTCACGTGGCGTGAGCGAGTACCGGCTCGTGCGCAAGCACGCCTACCGCCCGGCGCTCATCCCCATCATCACCGTCATCGGCCTCCAGATAGCGCTCCTCCTCGGCGGAGCCGTGCTGACGGAGACGACGTTCGAGTGGAAGGGCCTGGGCTTCCAGCTGGCCGAATACCTCTCGGCGCGCGACTTCGTCGCCGTGCAGGGCATCGTCGCCCTGCTGGCCGTGATCGTCGCGCTGACCAACTTCGTCGTCGACATCATCGCCGCCCTCATCGACCCGAGAGTGAGGTACTGAGTTGTCGCAGTCCATCGCTGACGCACCCGTGCGGACCAAGCCCAGCCTGATGTCCCGCATCCCCGTCATCCACCAGCTCCGTCAGAGTGTCGGCCTCCAGCGCGGAATGCTCGTCACCGGCCTCGTGATCACAGCGGTCTTCGTGATCACCGCGATCTTCGCCCAGTGGATCGCGCCATACGGCTACGGCCAGCTGCGCGGGCCGGACGGCCCCTTCGGCGCCCAGCAGCCGCCGAGCCCTGCGCACCCGTGGGGCACGACGGTCGGCGGTTACGACGTGCTGTCGCGTGTGATCTGGGGAGCCCAGACGGCTCTCGAGGTCATCGTCGTGGCCGTGATCCTCTCGATCTTCGCCGGTGTCATCCTCGGTCTCGTCTCCGGCTACTTCGGCGGCTGGCTCGATCGTGTGCTCGTCGTGATCGCAGACGCCGTGTACGCCTTCCCCTCGCTGCTGCTCGCGATCGTCGTCTCGATCGTCATCTCGGGAGGCCAGTCCAACCAGTGGGCGGGCATCTTCGCGGCGGCGATCTCGATCACCGTCGTGTTCATCCCTCAGTATTTCCGGGTCATCCGCGCGGAGACGGTGAGGATCAAGGGCGAGGCCTACGTGGAGTCGGCCCGTGTGCTCGGCGCGAGCAACGGCCGGATCATGTTCCGGCACGTGCTGCGCAACTCGACGCGCACGCTGCCTCTCATCTTCACCCTCAACTCGTCCGAGGCGATCCTCACGCTCGCGGGCCTCGGCTTCCTCGGCTTCGGCATCGAGCCGACCTCCGCGGCGGAATGGGGCTACGACCTCAACAAGGCCCTCTCCGACGTCACGAGCGGGATCTGGTGGACGGCGCTCTACCCGGGCCTCGCGATCGTGCTCTCGGTTCTCGGCATCACCCTCGTGGGCGAGAGCCTCAACGATCTCTCCGACCCACGTCTGCGCGGTCGTCGCACGGTGGCCGCGGCTTCCGGCGACGTCGAGGAGACCTCGGTCGTGCCGATTCCCGGTGGAGTGAACGAAGCCGGCCCGGGCGGACTCGCCGGGCTCGAGGGTGGTGACCGGTTCGATGACAGATAGGACTCCCACAGTGGAATCGCCAGCGAACGTCGTCGAGATCACGGATCTCGTCGTCTCCTTCTCGACCGATGCGGGCGCCGTCAAGGCCGTCGACGGTGTGAGCCTCACGGTCGGCCGCGGGGAGATCCTCGCGATCGTCGGTGAGAGCGGCAGCGGCAAGTCCGTCACCGCGAAGACGATCCTCGGCCTGCTCCCCGAGACGGCGACCGCCCGCGGCGCCGTCATCCTCACGAGCAAAGACCGCGCGTCGTCGACGAACGTGATCACACTGTCGAAGAAGAAGCTCCGCGGCATCCGGGGCACTGACGTCTCCATGGTCTTCCAAGAGCCGTCGACCTCTCTCAACCCCGTCTACACGGTGGGCTGGCAGATCGCGGAGGGCCTGCGGGCCCATGGCTCCTATTCGAGGAAGGAGGCGCGAGCCAAGGCCATCGAGATCATGGGCAAGGTCGGGATCCCCGAGCCCGAGACTCGCGTCAACTACTATCCGCACCAGTTCTCGGGCGGCCAGAAGCAGCGCATCATCATCGCGATGGCGCTCGTGCTCGACCCGGGGCTCATCGTCGCCGACGAGCCCACGACCGCGCTCGACGTGACCGTGCAGGCCGAGATCCTCGACCTCCTGCGGCGTGTTCGTGACGAGTTCGGCACGGCGATCGTGCTCATCACCCACAACATGGGTGTCGTGGCCGACCTCGCCGACCGGGTCGCGGTCATGTATCAGGGCAAGCTCGTGGAGGAGGCCCCGGCGCAGACGCTCTTCAGCTCGCCGCAGGCCGACTACACGAAGCGGCTGCTCGCATCCGTTCCGTACATCGGTCAGGGCGCGGCGAAGACGCGCGAACGTGCCGAGGCGCGCGCCGCAGAGACCACGGCCAGCCCCGTCGTCGTCGAGGCCAAGGGCCTGCGCATCGAGTACCCGGGCCGCTTCGGCCGCAGCGGTTTCGTCGCCGTCGACGGCATCGACTTCGAGATCCGCGCGGGAGAGGTGCTCGGCCTCGTCGGCGAGAGCGGCTCGGGCAAGACCACGACCGGTCGCGCCATCGCCGGTCTGACGACCGTGACGGGCGGCTCGCTCTCGGTGCTCGGCATGGAGATGAACGGCATCAAGGAGCGCAACTTCAAGAAGGTGCGCAGCGACATCGGATTCGTCTTCCAAGACCCTGCGTCGAGCTTCAACCCGCTGCTGACGATCGCCGACTGCGTCGCGGAGCCCCTCGTCGTGCACAAGCGCGCCGCGAACCCGCACGCGGCCCGCAAGCGCGTCGACGAGCTGCTCGAAGCCGTGCAGCTGCCGAAGGCGTACGGCGACCGCTACCCGCACGAGCTCAGCGGCGGCCAGCGCCAGCGCGCCTCGCTCGCCCGTGCGCTCGCCCTCGAGCCGACCCTGCTCATCGCCGACGAGCCGACCTCGGCCCTCGACGTGTCGGTGCAGGCTCGCGTGCTGGAGCTCTTCGCTGAACTGCAGAAGGAGTTCGGCTTCGCGTCGCTCTTCATCAGCCACGACCTCGCGGTCGTCGACCTGCTCGCCGACCGCATCGCGGTGCTGTACAAGGGCAAGCTCGTCGAGGAGGGCACGGGTGCCGAGGTGCTGGGAGCTCCGAAAGACCCCTACACACAGCGACTGCTCGCGTCACTGCCCGTGCCGGATCCCGCGGAACAGGCCAAGCGCCGGGAAGCATTGCGTAAGCTTCAAGCAACGGGTTAACGCACTTTCGGGGGTCTTCATAGGTGATTCGCATCAGCGATCTCACGGTCGAGTATCCATCGCACGGGGCCAGCCCCGCGCATCTCGCACTGTGCGGTCTCAGTGCGACTGTCGCCGATGGCGAGGTGCTGGGGGTGCTGGGCGAGGCAGGCTCCGGCAAGTCGACTCTCGCTCGAGTTCTCGCCGGCGATGCGACGTTCGGCCGACGTGAAGGCCGGCCGGTCATCACCGGCGGGGACTCGAGCGTGCTCGAGTTCTCGCTGCGGCACATGAAGCAGTCCCAGCACTCCAAGTACACCTTTCACGTCGGTCATCTGACGCAGGATGCGGGGGAGGCGCTCCCTCCCACCCTCACGGTCTCCGAGGCGATCTCCGAGCCCGTGCTCCTGCGCGATCGCCGCTACAACCGGCAGGCCCTCGGCACCCGCGTGGCGACCCTGCTCGACGCGGTGCGGCTGCCGCTCGGCATCATGGACAGCTTTCCGTACGAGCTGAGCGGCGGTCAGCGCCAGAGGGTCGCCATCGCCCGTGCGCTCGTGCTCGATCCACGGGTCTTCATCGCAGACGAGCCCACGGCGGGCATCGACGTCACCGTGCGGGATTCCGTCATCGACGTGCTGAACGAGCTGCGCGAGGAGCGCGGGTTCAGCGCCGTGGTGATCAGCCACGACGTCACGGTGCTGCGTCGTGCGACGACCCACGTGGCGGTGCTGTACCGGGGCGGTGTGGTGGGCTACGGGCCCATCGACGAGGTGCTCGCCGACCCGCGGCATCCGTATGTCGCCGGCCTCGCCGAGAGCTTCGCCTCGAACAGCCGTGGCGGGGGATCGCGGGGCCAGGAGCGATGACCGCAGGGCATACCGCGCGCCATCGGGCCGTGCTGGCCGCCCCCGCGGTCGAGCTGGCTGCCGCTGCTCGCCCCATGCCGGGCCCCATCGCGTTGCTGCCCGAGCCGCGGGCCGTCTTCCGCGAGGCCGTCGAGGCCGCGGGGGGAGTGGTCGAGCCGCTGTCGGAGCGCACACGGGGCATCGTCTGGCTGGCGAACACCCACTCAGAGCTGCTGATCGAGGTGCTGCGCGACAACCCCCGGATCGAGTGGGTGCAGCTTCCCTGGGCCGGCGTCGACGCCTTCGCCGAGGCCATCGCCTCCCAGGCACGGCCAGGGCTGCTCTGGACGAGCGCGAAAGGCGCGTACGCGCAACCGGTCGCCGAGCACGCTCTGGCGCTCACTCTGGCCCTCCTGCGGCTTCTGCCGAGGCGCCTGCGGGCGCGGGCGTGGGAGTCGGGTGACGACGGGCAGTCCCTCTTCGGCCTCCACGTCGTCATCGTCGGGGCCGGCGGGATCGCGCTCGAGCTCATCCGCACGCTCGCCGTCTTCGACGCCGAGGTCACGATCGTGCGCCGCAGCGCGATCCCGGTGCCGGATGCCGCGCGCACCGCCACGAGCGATCGACTCGACGCCGTGCTGCCCGATGCCGACGTGGTGATCGTCGCGGCTGCTCTCACGGACGCGACCGCGAGCCTTCTCGGCGCCGAGCAGTTCGCGCTCATGAAGCGCACGGCATATGTCGTCAACGTCGCGCGCGGAGGGCTCGTCGACACGAACGCCCTGGTGAGCGCACTGGCCACGGGTGAGATCGCCGGAGCCGCTGTCGACGTGACGGATCCCGAGCCATTGCCGGAGGGGCATCCACTCTGGTCTGCCCCGAACTGCATCATCACACCGCACGCCGCGGACACGCCCGCGATGACCGCTCCGCTGCTCGCTGAGCGGATCCGGGCGAATGTCGAGGCCTTCCTCGACCACGGACGCTTCGTGGGAGTGGTCGATCCGGTCGCAGGCTACTGACGACACGCCTGAGTTTCCGCGGGAGTGCCCACTCGATTTGGAGCAGGGCCAACCTTTGATAAAGTAGCTACGCTGTTCAAGCAATCCTCGATAGCTCAATTGGCAGAGCAGCCGGCTGTTAACCGGCAGGTTCTTGGTTCGAGTCCAAGTCGGGGAGCTGAGCCCCTGGTCCTCCACGACCAGGGGCTTTTTGCTTGCCCGGTCGTGCGGCTGCCCTGTCGTGCGACTGCTCAGTCGTGCGCCGGTGCGCGCCGTGTGGTGAGGGCGAGGTCCACGAACGGGAGGGAGTCCCGCGCGATGACGACGCTGAGGATGCGGTCTCCGAGGTCGGCACCGAGGCCGAGCACGTGAGGGTCGGTGTCGATGCGCATCCCCGGCACGTCCGTGCCGTCGATGGAGATCGGGATGCCGTGTTCGACAGCCTTCTCGGTCACCCGGCCGAGAAGCTCGCCGGGAAGCCGGCCGCGCACGCGTTCCTCACGGAAGGTGTTCATCACAACGTAGTTGACGTGCTCGACGAGGGCGTTCACGGGGGTGTACCAGGCGACGGCCGACGCGTCGATGATGTGGGTCGTGCGCACCGCCTCCCACAGCGACGGGTACCTCATCCGCTCTCGGGTGCGGTGCATCCACTCCGGCAGCGGCCGTTCCGGCTCCCTGTCGAGACTCGCTCGCATCGTCTCGCTGAGCTCGGCGAGATTGGCGGGGTCGTCGCGATCGGCCGGGTTGCGCCAGAGCGTGTAGGAGATCGTCGCCGACGCCATCACGAGACGCCGCTCCTGCGTGCGTGTCACCGTCTGCGTCTGCGAGGTCGTGCCGATGCTCGCCTCCTCGAGCGAATCCTGCTCGATCAGCGTCAGCAGCGGCACGGCGAAGGCGCGGGCCACGTCGTCCGGTGTCGGCGGTTCGGGGATGTCGGTGGGCCGGCTGTTGCGATCGATGAACACCCTTCCAGTGTGCGCCCGACGCCCCTGCGCGGCAATGGCCGGCCGACGAGGCGGAGTTCATCCTCATC
Source organism: Compostimonas suwonensis (assembly GCF_002797855.1). Taxonomy (GTDB): domain Bacteria; phylum Actinomycetota; class Actinomycetes; order Actinomycetales; family Microbacteriaceae; genus Compostimonas; species Compostimonas suwonensis. Next base: position 235,954 of record NZ_PGFB01000002.1, on the reverse strand, counting down.
TGCGGAGGGGATAAGGACCTTAGACACTTCCCGGGTTCGCGGCTCCGGCGTTGACTGAGTGCATTGACAGCCTCGAGGTGCGAGCGTGCAGCTCGACTCCTCAGGAGGATTCGGAGATCGCGATGCGAGAAGCACGGCTCAGATCGGCGGCCTTCTGGTCGCTGGTCGTCATCACCCTCTTCAACGCCCTGTCGGCGATCGGAGGCGGGATCGGCATCCTCGTGACGGACGGTCTCGGAATGCCCGACTCCTTTCTCGAGGGCGGCCCGTTCAGCACCTTCGTGTGGCCGGGCGTCATCCTGCTCGTCGTGATCGGGGGAAGCCAGGCGCTGGCCGGCGGCCTGCTGCTGGCCCGCCGTGACTCGGCGCTCCTGTGGTCGGCCGTCGCCGGGTTCGGGATGGTGATCTGGATCTTCGTGGAGACCGGGATGATCCGCGGGATCTCCGTGCTCCAGATCCTCTACTTCGTCACGGGGGCACTGCAGCTCGCGCTTGTGTTCGCGCTGCTCGGCATCGTCGGCTGGCTGCCCAGGGATGTCCTCCCTGGCGTGCGCGGAGGGCACGAGCTCCGACGACGGTGACGCCGCCGGGCGTCCTCACCACTGCCGCAGATCGGACACGCCGAGAGTGAGCCGGTACGGCTGGCGGAAGGGCCGGAGTCGTTGACGCACTCGGCGTCACCTCGGACGCCCGCGATTGTGAGACCGCCGGGTTCCGGTATCCTGCTCGACGGGCCATTTCGGCCGCCCCCCTAACGTGGCACGAAGGAGAACTGTGAGCGAGTGGTTCGACGCCGTGGCGCAGCTGCCCTGGTGGGCGTACGCCGCCGCCTTCCTGGGGCTTCTCGCCCTCTTCGTGCTCTTCCTCGTGCTGTGGATCTCGGCGCGGGTCTCGGCGCGACGCCGTGACCGTGCACGTGGCAACGCCGAGATCGAGCGCATCGAGCTCGAGCTGGCTCTCGCCGAGCAGACCGGCCGCCTGCGCATCGTGCACGATCTGCAGTCCGTCGCCGTGCAATCGCTCAGCCGGCTGCTCACGGAGGCCGAAGGGGTCCGGTACGCGGGCGAGGGCGATCCCGACGCGGCGGTGCGCGCGACAGCCAACCTCGTGGAGCACGGTCGTGCGACCCTCGGCGACCTGCGGCGGGTGCTCACGGTCGCGCACGAGGGGGAGAAGGCGCCGGCGCCTCAGCTGGGCCTCGAGTCCGTCAACGAGCTCGTCTCGGTCATGCGCCGCTCCGGCCTCGACATCGAGGTGGTCGAGACGGGGGAGCGCTTCGAGCTGAAGCAGGGGGCGGATGTCGCGATCTACCGCATCCTGCAGGCGGCCCTCGCGAACGCCCTCAAGCACGGCGGAGCGGGCACTCAGGCACGGGTCGCCTTCAGCTGGACGCAGGACGGCCTGCAGCTCGCCGTCGAAGACGACGGCATCCGCTCGGCGGCACGCCGGGCCGGTCTCGACCCGGAGCAGATCGCGAAGGAGACGGCGTACACGGTCGACGACGACCTCAGGGCTCTCACGCAGACCGTGAACGGCGCCGGGCTCTCGAACATGCGGGAGCGGGCCCAGCTCTTCGGCGGCATGCTGTCGACGCAGACGATCCCGGGCGTCGGCTTCTCGGTGTCCGCCGTCTTCCCGGCGCTCCGGTACCACAACGGCGTCCACGGTGTGAACCTGGCGCGCTGACGCCTCCGGCTGTCGATGGCACGAGCGAAGAACGAGAGCGTCGCCCTCCGAGCGGGTATCGCAGTGGGCCTCGCGACCGCGGCCTACGGCGTCTCGTTCGGCGCCCTCTCGGTCGCCGCCGGACTCGACGTCTGGCAGACCTGTTTTATGAGCCTCGTGATGTTCACCGGCGGCTCGCAGTTCGCCCTCGTCGGCATCATCGCCTCGGGCGGCACGGCGGTCGGCCCAGCCGCGATCGCGAGCGCGACCCTGCTCGGCACCCGCAACGCGATCTACGGCATGCGGATGGCGCCGCTCATCGGCCCCGGATGGCTGAAGCGTCTCGCGGCGGCCTGGGTGACGATCGACGAGTCGACGGCGGTGGCGCTCGCGCAGCCCACGCTGCGGTCGCAGCGCCTCGGGTTCTGGGCGGCGGCGCTCGCCGTCTTCGTGGGGTGGAACGCGACGACCCTCGTCGGGGCGCTCATCGGCGACGCCCTCGGCGACACGAGCGCATACGGTCTGGATGCCGCGGCCGCCGCGGCCTTCCTCGGGCTTATCTGGCCGCGACTGAAGCGACTGCAGGCCGGTGCCGTCGCCGTGGGCGCGGCGATCGTCGCCGTGGCGCTCACACCCGTGCTCGCGCCCGGACTGCCCGTGCTCCTCGCCGCGCTCGTCGCGGTGGTCGTGGGCCTCGTCAACTGGCTGGGGCCGAAGGACGCCCCGCAGAACGGCCTCGACCCGCACGCGATGGGCGAGCACGATGACGGGCAGCACGGCCGACACCCGGACGAGCGCACGAACGGGGAGCCCGAATGAACCTGTGGCAGATCGTCATCATCGCCTCGATCGCCTGCCTCGTCATCAAGCTCGCGGGCTACCTGGTGCCCCCGCACTGGCTCGAGAAGCCCCGCCCGGCGCGCATCGCCGACCTGCTCACGGTGGCGCTCCTCGCGGCGCTCATCGGCGTGCAGACCCTCGGCGCCGGGCAGGCGGTCGTCGTCGACGCGCGACTGCCGGCCGTGATCGTCGCTGCGGGCCTCTACGCGCTGCGCGTGCCCTTCATCGTCGTGGTCATCGCCGCGGCGCTCGTGGCCGCCGCCCTGCGCGCCTGGGCCGGTTTCGCCTGAGACCGGTCTGGCCGAGGCGGGTCTCCGATCTCACCGGGGTGGGGGGCGAGCTGTGAAGAGAGGAGCCTAGCCGTCGAGCTGCTCGTCGCCCGGCGTCCAGCTGAGGCCGGGAACACCCCAGCCGCGTTTGCGCTCGACCTTGTCGGCGCGACGGCCGTAGACGTGCTCGAGGCGGTCGACGTAGAGCAGGCCGTCGAGGTGGTCGTACTCGTGCTGGAAGATGCGTGCGAGCCATCCGTCTGCCCGGATCTCGAACGGCCTCTGCTCGAGGTCGACGGCCTGCAGGATCGCGGAGTGCGCGCGGCGCAGCGGGAAGCGTTCGCCGGGAAAAGACAGGCAGCCCTCGGATTCGCTCTCCTCGTCGGGTTCACCCGGGTCGATGGGGCTCAGCCAGAGCGTCGGGTTGATCGCGACGCCGCGCACGGTCTCGAGGGCGTCGATCTCGTAGCTGAAGACGAAGATGCGCAGCGGCACGCCCACCTGGGGCGCTGCGAGCCCGACACCGGGCGCGAGGTCCATCGTCTCGTACATGTCGCGCACGAGCGTTCGCAGGGAATCGTCGAACTCCGTGACGTCGCGGGCGGGGGCGTGCAGGACGGGATCTCCGGAGATCCGGATCGGGAGGACGGCCATTCGTCAAGAATATCGGCACATTTCTGGGTAGGGTCGTTGGGTGATCCTCGAACTGTCAGACCTGCCGGCTCAGATCGCGCTGAACCCGAGACAGTTCATCGGAATCCCGATCGCGCTCGTCGGAGCCGTCTTCCTCTCCCTCGGCGCGCAGTTCCAGCATCACGGCGTCGCCAAGGTCGAGGCGAACACCGTGGAGGCCAGTGGCGGGCTCAACCCCCGGCAGCTCCTCCTCCTGCTCTCGCGGCCCTCCTGGGTCATCGGCACGGTCATGCTCGGTCTCGCGATCGTGCTGCAGCTCGTGAGCCTGGGCTATGCCCCGCTCATCGTCGTGCAGCCGCTCGGGGCCGTCGCGCTCGTGATCACCTCGATCGTCAATGCGCGGGTGAGCAAGATCAAGCTCAACCGCCGCTCGATCATCGCGATCGTGCTCTGCGTGGGCGGTGTCGGGCTCTTCGTGCTCGTCGCGGCGTTCACGGCCCGCGAGACCCCCGTGACCGACTCCGACCTGATCACGATCCTCATCATCCTCGGCGTCGTGCTCGTGCTCTTCTCCCTGGGCTTCGCCTTCCTGCGCCACCGCTTCAAGGCCGTCATCTACATCGTGGGCGCGGGTGTGCTCTACGGCTTCGTCGCGACGCTCGCGAAGGTCGTGATCGCGCGAGCGCTGCAGGGCGACGTGAACTGGCTCACGATCCTGTGCATCATCGCGCTGCTCGCCGCGACCGGCCTCGGCGCCTACTTCGTGCAGAACGCCTACTCCTCGGGCCCGCCCGACCTCGTGATCGCAGGGCTCACCGTCATCGACCCGCTCGTGGCGGTCACGATCGGCATCGTCGTGCTCGACGAGGCCTCGCAGGCGCCGCTGTGGGCGATGATCTCCTTCATCGTCTTCGGGGTGACGGCGATCGCGGGTGTTTTTATGCTCGCGCGCTATCACCCCCAAGCGCAGAACTGAGCTTCGGCGGCCCGCGTGGCGGGCGGCAGTGCTCGGAGGGCGACCGTTTACACTGGGAACCTTGAACGTCGCCATGCGTCCACAACGACGATGGTGCACCGACGCCGGACAAGACACCGGCCCGCACACGTGAGGGACTCACCGCTTTGTCAGATACCCCCGGTTCGCATACCCCGGCGCCGAGTGCGCCGGAGCAGGCGGCGAAGAGGCCGCTTCGCGTCGTCATCGGTGCCGACACCTTCGCACCGGATGTCAACGGCGCGGCCCGATTCGCCGAACGTCTCGCCGCAGGGCTCGTCTCCCGCGGGCACGAGGTGCACATCGTCGCCCCCGCGGCATCCCGCAAGCACGGCACGTGGACGGAGGTGCACGAGGGCCAGGAGATGACCGTGCACCGCCTCTACAGCTGGCGCTGGTACCCGCACGACTGGCTGCGCTTCGCGCTCCCGTGGCGGATCCGGCAGAACAGCGCGCGCATCCTCGACGAGGTCAAGCCCGACGTCGTGCACTTCCAGTCGCACATCGTGGTCGGCCGCGGACTGGGTCTCGAGGCCGAGAAGCGCGGCATCCGCATCATCGGCACCAACCACTTCATGCCCGAGAACATGCTCGAGTTCACCCTGCTGCCGCGCAGCGTGCAGAACCGCGCGATCGCCATGGCGTGGCGCGCCGCCAAGCGCACCTTCGGCCGGGCCGAAGCCGTGACCACTCCGACGGCGAAGGCCGCCCAGTTCCTCGAGAAGTACACGGGCCTGCGCGGAGTGCACGCGATCTCGTGCGGCATCGACGCTCACAACTACACTCCGAGCTTCGAGCCCCGCACCGAGAACCGCGTGCTGTTCGTCGGGCGCGTCACGGGCGAGAAGAACATCGACGTCCTGCTCAACGCGATCGCGCTGATGCCGGCCGAGCTCGACGTGAAGCTCGAGATCGTGGGCGGCGGCGATCAGAAGCGGGCCCTCGAGCAGCTCGCCGTCGATCGGGGGATCGCCGACCGGGTGACCTTCGACGGCTACGTGACGGATGAGGAGCTGCGAGCGGCCTACACTCGGTCGACGATCTTCGCGATGCCCTCGATCGCCGAGCTCCAGAGCATCGCCACGATGGAGGCCATGGCGAGCGGCCTTCCGATCGTCGCGGCGAACGCGATGGCCCTGCCGCACCTCGTGCACGACGGCCAGAACGGCTACCTCTTCGCCCCGGGCGACGCGCAGGAGCTCGCGGACCGCCTGCGCGACATCCTCGAGGCTCCGGCAGACAAGCTCGACGCCATGAAGCGCGAGTCGCTCAAGCTCATCGAGGCGCACGACATCAACCGCACGATCACGACCTTCGAGGCCCTGTACCGCGGTGAGCGGGTGAACGACCCGGTGATCGACGGTTCGGTGCCGCAGGAGTCGGCGACGGCGGCGGGGGAGTAGTCAACGTCGAGCGCGGCTTTGTTCGCCACCGCGCCCCGAAAAAGCGCCGCGCTCGGCAACAGACCCGCGCTCGACGTGCGTTCCGCAGACGCGCTCGTCGCATCGGGCCGGATGCCGCTGCTCCGCTAAGATCGTCGCGGGGCGGTAGCTCAGCTGGTTAGAGCAGCGGACTCATAATCCGTCGGTCACGGGTTCAAGTCCCGTCCGCCCTACTACGTTCTTCTCCTCGCTGGCGGGAATTGTGCTCGGGCGCCTGGCGCTTGGGGGCAGTGTCAACGAATTCTCCAGCGGCTGCGCTGAGCCCATTCCTCACCTGCCGGGATCGTGTCGAATGCACCGAGCGCGGGTTTGTTCGCGACCGCGGCCTGCAGAGGCTTAGCGCTCGGCGACGAACCCGCGCTCGATGTGGCGGGGGAAGCGTCGAGCGCGGGCCCATCGCGCGACCGCAGCCCCGAAGGGGCCGGCGGCCGGCGACGAACCCGCGCTCGACGTGGTGTGGTACTACGAGTGGTGCGGTGCTGCTAGATGAGCGTCAGCGTCAGGATTCCCGTGTAGGTGCCCAGACGGCTGGCCCCGGGGATCCCGAGGTCGAGGCCGCCCGCACAGGTGAAGCTGCCCGAGCTCGCGCCCGCTGCCGAGGCGCAGAGGGTCGAGGCCTCGCCCAGGCCGGAGCCCGGCTCGACGGTCTCGCCGGCGGTGACCGTCGACGACTCGCCCGGTGCGACCGGGAGGGTTCCGACGTAGGTCTCTGCGGTGGGGCGCCAGCCGAGGTTGTCGGCGAGGATGGTGCCGGTTCCGCTCGTGAAGTCGGAGACCTGACCGGTGAGATCCCAGCCGGCCGAGGTTCCACGCGAGTCGACGACCTGCACAGGGTGCAGCTCACCGGCGGTGACCTGGTCGACACCCGTCAGCGTGACCGCCGGCAGGGTGATCGGGTCGGTGCTCGACACCGTCAACGACAACGGGCTGCCCGAGAGGGTCGCCGAGATCACCTGGTAGTCGGTGCCGGGGGCGCCGGGCGCGAGAGCCTCCTGCAGGCCCTGTGCGCCACCTACGAGGGGGAGCGAGACCGACGAGAGCGACGGGTCGATCGTCAGCTGCGTGCCCGGGGCGGGGCGAACCGTGTACTCGTTGTCCGACGACATCACGACGACGCCGATACGCGAACCGACGTTGAAGATGTAGTCCTTCGGCTCGAAGTCGAAGTTGAACTGGTACGAGGTTCCCGGCTCGATCGGGTCGGTGACCTTCGCGGAGTTGCGGTTCTCGACGTCCATCCAGCCGCGCGTGATGATCTTCGGCGCACCCGTGGCCGGGTACTCGACGAGCAGCGCGGTCAGGTTGGCCTTCTCACGGTCGACGGCGACGTTCAGCGAGACGCTCGGCGTGCCCGAGAGACGCACCGTGTCGGTCAGCGCACGCGTCTGGTAGACGAGGCGGTTCGGCGATGTCGCGGCCGCGGCGAGGGTCTGGGCCTTGATCGTCGCGTTGTCGACGACGGTCTCGGTCACTCCGGATGCCGCGTGCTTGAAGTCGAGCTCACCGACGGCGTTCGCTGCGGTGGCTGCACCGAGGTTCAGCGAGACCTTCGCAGCACCGGCATCCGGCCACTCGGGGTACTCGACGAGGGTGCGGTCTTCGCGCTGGATGTACGCCTTGTTGAGGTTCTCGACGCCGTTCTGCACGTTGTAGAGGTAGCGCGTGAACCAGCGGTTGAGCAGCGTGTCGTTCGGCGATCCGCCGTGCCCGCCCTGGTGCAGGTAGATCTGGTGCGGCACGTTGTTCTTCTTGAGCGCCTCGTACAGGTCGGAGGCGTTCTTCGTCATGACGTTCCAGTCGTTCAGACCGTGAGCGACGAGGGTCGCCGCCTTGATCTTGTCGGCGTTCGCCAGGTAGTCGCGCTGCTGCCAGAAGGCGTTGTCGTCACCCGTGGCCCGGTCCTCCCGGGCGCGGATGTCGTCGATGACCGGCTGGCAGATCGCCTGGTCTGCGCGCGTGTGCACGTAGTCGGCGAGCACGTCGAGGTCTTCACCCTGGTATCCGCCCGGGGCGCGCACGGCGCCGTTGGCCCGGTAGTAGTTGTACCAGCTGGAGATCGCGGAGATCGGCACGATGGCGTCGAGGCCGTCGACCCCGGTGCTCGCGACGCCGATGGGGAGCGTTCCGTTGTACGAGGTGCCGATCATGCCGACGCTGCCGGTCGACCAGCTCGCGCTGACCTCGGTGGAGCGGTCGACGCTCGTGAAGCCCTTCGTGCGGCCGTTCAGCCAGTCGATGACCGCCTTGCCGCCGAGGGACTCGTTGACGTCGCCCGAGGTGGGGCAGCCTTCGGAGAAGCCGCTGCCGAGCGATTCGGCGTGCACGACGGTGAAGCCGCGCGGAACCCAGGTGCTCTCGAAGGTCGACGAGATCTTCGGGCTCGTCTTCTTCGGGGTGAACGCCGGCCAGCCGGGCTTCGAGGTCGGCGGCTCGCCGATCTCGTGGTCGACCGACCAGTTGGGAACGTCGGGGCCGCCCGCGTAGTAGGGGCTCATCTCCATGATGACCGGGGTCTTGAGGCCGTCGGTGTTGGTCTCGGGCACACGGGTGACGTCGATGTGGACGAGGTCGTCCTTGCCGTCGTTGTCCGAGTCGACCTCGCTCTGCACCCACACCTCCTGGCGGATCCACTGGCTCGAGGTCTTCGTGAAGACGGCCTGCGAGAGACCGTCTTGGAATGTCGGCACCGCGGGTGCGGGTGCGGCCTGTGCGGCGAGCGGGGCGGTGAACGCCAGGCCTGCCGCGAGAACCGGGATCGCGACGGCCGCGACCACTCGGGGTACTCGGCGTCGGGTGTCGCCGGGAACGGATAACAGCATGGATATCTCCCTCGTGTTTCTCTGGTTTGGGCGTGGGCCGGGGCGTTGTGCCCCGGCCCACGCCTGTCTCGTACTGTGTGCGGGTTTGTGTCTGTCGGCTAGATGAGGGTGAGTGTGAGCACCCCGGTGTAGGTTCCCAGTCGGCTGGATCCCGGGATCCCGAGGTCGAGGCCGCCCGCGCAGGTGAAGCTGCCCGAGCTGTGACCGGTCTCCGCGGAGCAGAGCGTCGAGGCCGTTCCGAGGCCCGTTCCGGGAGCCGCGACGTCGCCGGCGGTGACGGCCGAGGTCTCGTCGGGTGCGACGGGAAGGTCTCCGACGTAGGTCTCTGCAGTGGGGCGCCAGCCGAGGTTGTCGGCGAGGATGGTGCCGGTTCCGCTCGTGAAGTCGGAGACCTGACCGGTCAGGTCCCAGCCGGCCGAGGTTCCACGCGAGTCGACGACCTGCACGGGGTGCAGCTCACCGGCGGTGACCTGGTCGACACCCGTCAACGTGACCGCCGGCAGGGTGATCGGGTCGGTGCTCGACACCGTCAACGACAACGGGCTGCCGGCGACCGTCGCCGAGATCACCTGACGCGGGTCGCTGTCGTCGCCGCCGAGGACGGTCACCGTGAACGCCTTGACCTCGCCGATGTTGCCGGCGGCGTCGGTGGCGCGGTACTCGACGCGGTGCGTGCCGTAGCCGGGCTCCCGGGCCTGGAACGGCGAGAGCGACATGCCGCCCGTGCCCAGGTTGCCGTAGATGAGGTCGTCGATGTTCGTGCCCGTGGGCGTGAAAAGGAACGGCTCGTTCTTGTCGGTCGGCCAGCCGTAGTAGTTGTGCCAGCCGTCGCCGTCGAGACGGAACTCCGCCACGAGCGCACCGCTCTGATCGTCGCTCGGGGTGAGCTTCATCGAGAACGACTCGTTGACCGTGTAGTGCGGCTCGCCGTTCTCGCCTTGGGTCGTCGCGATGGGGGCGGAGATGACCGCGTCGACCTGGGGGCCGACGGCGTCGATCGTCCAGCTCTGCGTGTCCGTTCCCGCCGCGGCATCCGTCGGATCGCTGACCGTCGCCGTGACGGTGTGGGTTCCGCCGTCGAGCGAGAGAGGGGCCAGCGCGAGGTTGAGCTTCTGCGCGTTGGGCACGACGGTTCCGTCGACGTTCCAGCTCACGTCGAGCAGGTGGTCGCTCGGGTGGGTGGTCTCGACGTACAGTACGTCCTTGGAGCCCGTGGCGTGCGTCGTCGGGCTCGCCTGCGTGAACTCGGCCGGCGCCGCCACGGGGGCGACCGGGGTGTCGCCGACGGTCCAGGTGCGCACCTGGGTCATGCTCGCGCTGCCTCGCAGGGCCGGGTCGCGCACGAACTCGGTGTTGTCGACGACGGTCGCGCTGATCGTGTCGCCGGCGACGACGTCGCGCCCCTCGAGGTCGAGCTGGCGGGCGTTGTCGAGCCCGGTGACCGCCGTGCCGTTGATGCTCCAGGTCACGTCGAGCTCGTGGTAGACGGGGTGGGCCGTCTCGAGCCAGACTACCGAGTCGGGGGCCACCGGGGCATCCGTCGGGGTCGAGCGCGGCACGAGCTTGATCTTCGAGGAGATGCGCTCGGTCATGATCTCGCGGCCGACCTGGTCGTACTGGTAGCCGAGCGTCTTCATGATCGAGTGACGGCTGGGGCGGTAGAGCCCCGTCGAGTAGTACTGGCCGCCCTCGTAGCGCCCGATCGTCCCGCCGGCCTCGCTGGGCTCGCCGAGCCAGCGCCACCACTTCTTCTGCTGGTCGAGCATCTGCTGCTCGGTCAGGAGGGTGTGGTGCTTGGATGCCGGCTCCCGGCCCGTGTACGCGCCGGTCGTGATGCCGCGCGTGTAGTAGTCGTACTCGTCGTCGAGCTTGCCGAGCGAGTGGCCCAGCTCGTGCGGCGAGATGAGCGCGGAGAGGGCGTTGCCGCCGCTCGCCGTCGCGTACGAGCCGCCCGCGCCGCCGTAGGTGTCGCTGTTGGCGAGGGCGAGGATCTGGTCGACCTTCGGGGCGAGCGTCGCGAAGTTCTTCGCCAGGGTGTTGTTGACGGTGAGGAGGCGCTGCACGCTCGACGCGTTGCAGCCGCCCCAGAAGGCCATCTGCAGGGGCGTGTTCCGGCGCGGGGAGTCGAGCGAGGAGTCGCAGCTCACACCCGACTCGCCGGAGACGATCTCGACCGCGTAGACATTGAAGTAGTTGCGGTAGCTCTTGTAGGGCTCGATGCTCCACATGGTCTCGAGGTGCTCCTCGACCTGCTCGCGGAACTTCGGCATCTCGGCGGCGGTGTAGCCGTCGCCGAGGATGACGAGGGAGAAGCGCTCCTGCGGGTCGCCGGTCACCTGGATCGGAACGAGGGTGGCGCTGCCGACCGCGGGCTCGTCGGCGTGGGCCGGCGCGACGGCCGTACCGACGGCGAGCGTCACGGCCAGGAGCGGAACCGCGAGAAGCGCGGTTGCTCGTTGGACCCGGGTTCGGGGGGAACCGGGATTCGGTGTGGACATTCGAGATCCTTCCTCAGTCGTCGTGGACTCGTCATGCGACGACGGACGAAGGTGTCCGCCGGGTGCATGCACCTGCAGCCTAGAAAGGCGTTCGAGTCGATTCATCCGTCGCACGACGAAGACATCGACCCACAGAGTCGACGGTCGTCGAATGCGCTCGTGCAGCGCGCTCAGTCGGCTTTCGCGACGACGGCGCCGGATGCCGCGGGGGCACCGGGCGCGAGGGGTGCGCCCGTCGCGCCGCCGCCGCTCGCGGCTTCGCCGGCACCGGCCGCACTCGCGACGGCCAGCGCCGCTCGTCTGCGCCAGTGGCGGCCTCGCAACCACAGCAGCACGATGAGACCGGCGATCACGATCACGATGATGAGGAGGAGGTAGGGGATCGCCCAGCCCGTGCCGCTCGCGGTGCTGGGGTCGCCGACGTCCTCGCCCGCATCGCCGACGGAGGTGGGGGTGAGGTTCGTCGTCGCGGTCAGGAGCACAGCCGGCACGACGTTGTCCATGGTCTCGTGCACCTCGATGCTGCTTCCGGGCAGGAGCTCGGGCAGTTGCTTGCTCGGCGCGGTGCCGAGATCCCAGCCGCCGATCCCGTCGAGGTTCAGATCGACTGTTCCGCCCAGGCGTACGTTGCCGGGGTTCGTCACGGTGTAGCTCACCTCGGTGGTTCCGGAGAAGAGGTCCCAGCCGCCGCCGTAGTTCACGGTGACGTCGGAGACGGCGAGCTGCGGGGTGCGCTCACCGGGAACGTCCACGTAGATGCGCACGCCGACACGGCGGTCGACGGCGAGCTGCTGGGCCCCGTCGCCCGTGGAGGGCATCTCGCTCAGCGAGGCGACGATGCCTCCGGCGTGGTCGCCGGGGGAGGCCGTGGGGGGAACCGTGAGACGGAAGGGGATGTCGATGCGCGTGCCGGGCTCGATCGTGTACGTTCCTTCGCCACCCGTGATGCCCACCCACGAGCCCACGTCGACGGACTTCGTGTCGGCCGGCGGCAGCGTGAAGGCGCCGTCGCTCGTCATGAGCGCGTCCATGGCGTAGACGCGCATCTGCAGCGGGGCCGCGCTCAGGTTGGAGACGCCCACGTAGTCGGTGACGCTCTCACCGGGGGCCAGCTGATAGCTCAGGGTGTCGCGCCCGTCGGGGCCGGTGGCCGATGAGGGCTGCACGGCCCACGAGATGTCGTCGTCGGCCGCCTGGGCGGGCGACGCTGCGAGCAGGCCGACGGCGAGGGAGAACCCCAGGGCCGTGACGGCGGCGAGGGCGGATCTTCTCTTCAGCAAGGGGTTGTTCGACAGGGGGTTCTTCTTCAACGGGTTTGTCCATCTCTCACGGGCGAGCCTTGAAACGTGGTGCGGCTGACCGATCGGTTCAGCATAGGGAAGGGCCGCGGTGGCGACACGAGGCCTTTGTCGGGTTCGAGCGGGGTGGGATTCGACATCTGTCGAATGGCGGACGCCGGCGGCCGGAGGTTCCCCGGGCGGTTCTGCGGGCGCTTCGGCATGCGACGGGTTCGGCGTGCCATCTCAGGCGTCCACCGGATTCACCGACCGACTCGTGCCGATCTTCATGAGCATGATCGCGAGGTGCAGGCCCAGACGTTCGACCCCGTTCTGCAGGTCGATGCCGAGGATGCGCTCGATGCGCCCGAGACGGTGGTACAGCGAGGTGCGGTGCAGGTTGAGCCTCGCCGCGGCGTCTTGCACGCGGCATCCGAGATTCAGATAGCACTCGGCGGTGTCGAGGAGCGCCTGGCCGTCGCGCTCGAGCATAATGCGCTCGAAGCCGGCCTGGAAGTCGGTGGACTGGATGCCGAGCGACGCGATCGTGTAGAGCCCGCGGTACACGCCGAGCTGGTCCCAGCGCACGACCCTCTCGGTGATTCCGAAGGACGCCCCGATCTGGGCGGCGCGCAGGGCGTCCTCGTAGCTCAGCTGGGCCTCGTGCAGGCTCGCGCTCGAGCTGCCGACGCCGACCACGACCGACGACACTCCGGGCACGACGTCGACGACGTTCTCCGAGGCCGCGAGCAGCAGCTGCGCGGTCTTCTCGACGGAGGGGAAACGACCCGGCTCGTCGGAGGAGGGCACGAGCACGACCGTGTGGTCCTTGCGCACGAGGGTGAGGGCGTGCCCCGCTCCGAGTGCGCGGACGGTGGAGCGCGTGGTGCGCTCGAGGGCCTCGGCGAGCTCGTCGGCCTCGGGCGCACGGGCCCCCGCGACCGGTCGAAGCACGAAGGCGCGCACGCTCGTGCCCGGCACGAAGTGGCCGTCGTGCAGCACGTCGTCGGCCGCGCGCATCCTCGCGTCGCCGGTGCCGAGGAGCAGCTCGCGCACGCACTCGGCGGTGCGCGCCACGGCGAAGTCCTGCTGGGCGCGCCACCGGATCCACTCGTCGGCCAGACGCTCGCTGAGGTCGTCGGCTCGGGCGACGTCGGCGGGGTCCATCGCGTCGGGCGCCTCGATGAACCACAGATGGCCGAGCGCGACATCGGCCTTGCGGATCGGGATACAGAGGCGCGGCAGCATCTCGAACCGGGGGTTGGGCGGGATGTGCACCGACTCGCGGGAGTTGTAGACGCCCAGCTCGAGCAGCCAGGAGCTCACGTCGGGCCCGGCGTGATGCTGCAGGATGGTTTTCCGGCGCACTTCGTCGATCGCGTCGGACTGCGGGCTGTAGGCTACGACGCGCTGCTTGCGGTCTTCCAGCAATGCTGGTCTGCCTACCACCTGGGCGATGTGGTTGACCATTTGATGAATGCTCATCGACGAGCCTCTTACTGTCGGCTGGTACATGCGGATCTGCTTCGGGGTGAACAGGGTGTGCTTAGTGCAATGTGATATATAGCCATCGCGATCATACATCGAAAGAAGACCCCCCGTTGAGGGGTGATACGAAACCTCCCTGACACAGCGCGCGGGCACCGTGTCAGAGGCGCACGCGACAATGGTCGAATGCATATCGTCGTCGAGCTCCGGGCAGACGAGGTGCGTGTGAGCGACTACGACGACTCCGGCTCGAGGATGTCGCAGGCCACCGTCACACGCGCCGCCTTCCCCGAGCTCGTCCGACGCCGCGAGGCCGAACACCCTCGCTGGGTGTGGAGCGACACCTCGCACTGGTACCCGCAGCTGCTCGACGACGGGGTGATCGTCGAGCGTTGTCACGACCTCACCCTGAGCCGCGCCATCCTGCGCAACTCCGAGCTGACCGCAGACACGCCGCTCGCCCGTGCCGAGCCCGACGGATGGGACGAGCGGCGATTCGACGACGCGCCCGTCGAGAGGCCCGACAGGGGCACGACCCTCTTCGACCTCGTCGCCGAGCCGACCCACGACGACGACCCTGACGCCGCGGTCGAGTTCGAGCGGCAGCTGCAGGCGGTCGCCGCCTCGGCCGAGCCCGCGCGGCTGCGCCTGCTGCTGGCCGCCGAGTCGGTCGGCGCCCTCATCGCGAGCGAGATGCGCCACGCGGGGCTGCCCTGGCACGTCGAGGTGCACGACCGGGTGCTCACCGAGCTGCTCGGGCCGCGAGTGCCGCCCGGTCGGCGACCCGCCACGATGACGCGGCTGCTCGGTGAGATCTCCGAGAAGCTCGGCGTGCCCGACGTCAACCCCGACTCTCCCGCCGAGCTCGTGAAAGCCCTGCGACGCGGGGGCATCGAGGTGAGCTCGACGCGCTCCTGGGAGCTCAAGGAGATCTCGCATCCCGCCATCCCGCCCCTGCTCGAGTACAAGAAGCTCTCCCGCCTGCTCACCGCCAACGGCTGGAGCTGGATGGACACCTGGGTGCGCGACGGCCGCTTCCACCCGGAGTACGTGCCGGGCGGCGTCGTCACAGGGCGCTGGGCCGCCCGCGGCGGCGGCGCTCTCCAGCTGCCCAAGCAGGTGCGCTCAGCGGTCGTCGCCGATGCCGGCTGGAAGCTCGTCGTCGCCGACGCGGCGCAGCTCGAGCCGCGGATCCTGACGGGCATGTCCTCCGACACGGCCATGGCGAAAGCCGGTTTCGGGCAAGACCTCTACGACGGGATCGTGGCGAGCGGCGCCGTCGACGACCGGGCGCACGCGAAGATCGCGATGCTCGGCGCGATGTATGGAGCGACCACGGGGGAGAGCGGGCGGCTGCTCCCGGGTCTCACGAAGGCGTTTCCGCAGGCCCTCGCCCTCGTCGAGGCGGCTGCCCGTCGCGGAGAGCGCGGCGAGATCGTCACGACCCGCCTGGGCCGCAGCTCACCGCGCCCCGGGCCGAGCTGGTCGGAGGCGCAATCAGCCGCCTACCGCCCCGAGGCGGGCGAGGCTGAGCAGAAGCGGGCGCGATCCCGGGCGCGCGACTGGGGGCGGTTCACCCGCAACTTCGTCGTGCAGGGATCGGCGGCCGAGTGGGCGCTGTGCTGGATGGCCGAGCTGCGCAAGCGGCTCGCGGCGATGCCGGCGAGCTCCGCGGCATCCGCCGGCGCGGGGGCCTTCGCCCGACGCGCGCACCTCGTGTTCTTCCTGCACGACGAGGTCATGGTCCACGCCCCGGCCGAGCAGGCCGACGCCGTCGCACGAGCCGTCACCGAGTCGGCGCGAACCGCCGGGCGCCTGCTGTTCGGCGATTTTCCGGTCGACTTTCCCGTGACCGTCGCCGTGGTCGACGACTATGGTCAAGCGAAGTAGCAATATTTCGGCACCCGGCGTCGTTGAGGCGTGTGAGGAGCACGACTGCGACGAGTCGAGCGCCGGAGACCACAGGAGACGAACACGATGACATCCACCGAGACCGGCAACGACCCCCGCGCGGAGCTCGACGCCTTCCACGAGCGCAGGAGGCGCGCCGTCACCTCGCGTCAGGGCAACCTCGCCCTCGTGAACACGCAGTGGATCACGGGCGACCCGGATGCCGCTGCGCAGCCCGTCTGGGGAGTGCCCGGTCTGTGGTCGCCGCTGCCGAAAGGCGTGTCGGGGCTCAAGGTGACGGCCGCGGCATCCGAGGGCATCGTCGTCGACGGCGAGCTCGTCGACGGCGAGACGATCGTCGCGGGCAAAGACAGCATCAACCCGAGCTCGATCGTCTTCGACGACACCACGACCGGCTACGTCATCGCGAGCGACGACGGAGACTACGCCCTGCGGGTGTGGGACGCCGCGTCGGAGGCGATCGGCGACTTCGGCTCGATCGACGCCTTCCCCTACGATCCCGAGTGGGTCGTCGAGGCGAACTACACGCCCATCGAGGGCGGCTCGATCGTCGGCATCGAGCATCTCAAAGACGAGGGGCGCACCCGCGACAAGGTCGTGCCCGCGAGCATCACCTTCAGCAAAGACGGCGTCGACTACGACCTCGCCGCCTTTCAGGACGACGGCGGGCTGCTGCTCGTCTTCGCCGACGCGACGAACGGCGACTCGAGCTACAGCGTGGGCCGGTTCATGCGCGTGACCCCGGGGCAGAACGGCACCATCACGCTCGACTTCAACCGCGCCTACCTGCCGCCGTGCGCCTTCAGCTACAACTTCAACTGCCCGATGCCGCCGGCGCAGAACCGCTTCGCCGTGCCGATCGAGGCGGGGGAGAAGAACGTGCTCGCCCGCAACGGCGAGCTGCTGCACTGACCGTCTTCAGGCGACGGGCCGGCGTCCGCGACGGGGGCGGATGTCGCTGAGCCCGCGCGCCGCGCCCGGCTCGGCGTCCAGCTGCTCCCTCGCCGCCGTCAGCCAGGCCACCGCCGCGCGAGCGTTCCGGGTCACGGCGAGGCCCGCGAGCCTGTCCTGGACGGTGAGCTCGGCGTCGACCCCGTTCTGGTCGGGAGCGACGAGGCTCCAGTACCCGAGGTAGCGCTCGATCGACTCCTGGGGCCGTGCGCCGGGCAGCGAACTCGCGATGAGCACCCGGTCGAGCATCTCGTCCCAGCCGCTCGTCTTGTCGGTGACGGCGCCGTCGAGCCAGGTCTCCACGTCTCGGCGTCCCGCGTCCGTGAGCTCGTAGAGCGGCAGTCCGTCGTCGGTGGTGCCGGCGATGCGGGCGTGACCGGAGGCGACCACGCGTTCGAGGGTGCCGTAGATCTGGCCCACGTTCACGGAGCGGCGGTGCGGCGCCCGCGACACGAGCTCGCTGTGCAGCTGGAAGCCGTAGGCCGTGCCGAGGGTGAGCACGGCGAGCAGCCCGTTGCGCACCGACATCCGCACCTCTCCCTCTCGAACCGTATTCGTCTACGGAGTATAGATCTGTGCCGACGCCCTCAGACCGCCCCACCCCGGCGCGACTCAAAACGACGGACATCTTCATCCTTTTGCCCCGGTTTCCCGCGAAAAGAGCCATATCGGGCAAAAGATCCGTCGTTGTGAGTCAGCGCGCGAGTGAACGGCGCGCTCGGGAATCACACAGTTGTGATTCGCCCCGCTGTAGGCGATAATTCAAGCAACGGCAGCGATGTCGGCAAAACTTCATAGTGGTGCACGGGCATCCGTTCGTAGGTCGTTGGGGAAGACGTACCTAAACCGAACGGAGGAAAGCCATGACGGCACCAAATGCACGGGGAGTGCTCTATGTGCACTCGTCCCCTGGCGCGCTCTGCCCACACGTCGAGTGGGCGGCAGGTCGCGCTCTCGGTCGTGCGGTCAACTTCACGTGGGCGCCGCAACCTGTGCTCGAGAACACCCATCGCACCGAGTTCTACTGGGAAGGCCCCCAGGGAACCGGGGCGGCGCTGGCGTCCGCCCTGCGCGGTTGGGAGCACCTCCGCTACGAGGTGACCGAGGATGCCGGGCTCGGCACCGACGGCGGCCGCTGGCTGCACACCCCCGACCTCGGCATCTTCTTCGCGCAGACCGACACGGCGGGCAACATCGTCATCCCCGAAGACCGCATCCGCTACGCGATGGAGATCGCCGGCTCGAACACCCTCGAGATGCACCGTGAGCTGCGCCTGGCGTTGGGGCAGGCCTGGGACGACGAGCTGGAGCCCTTCCGGCTGGCGGGCGACGATTCATCCGTCGTCTGGCTTCACAAGGTGGGCTAGACGACCGTGGGATGACGGACAGGGCGCGAGCCCTCACAGACCGCCAGAAGGAGGTCGAGACGGGCGGGAACCGGCATCGGGACGCCGGGGACTGCGACTGCTTCCCTTCAGCTGGCACACGAAAGAGACCCCGACCGGTGGCTTCCCGGTCGGGGTCTCCGTGTTCGTACGAGACGAACGGATGTTGTCAGACGGCCTAGACGGAGCGGAACGCGATGACCGCGTTGTGCCCGCCGAAGCCGAAGGAGTTGCTGATCGCCAGCAGGTCTCCCGAGCCGAGCTCGCGCGGCGCCGTGACGACGTCGAGCACGATCTCGGGATCCTGCTCCGTGAGGTTGATCGTCGGGGGAGCGATGCGCTCCTGCAGGGCCTTGATCGTGAAGATCGCCTCGATCGCGCCGGCGCCGCCGAGCAGGTGGCCCGTCGAGGCCTTCGTGGCCGAGACCGGGATCGCGTCGAGCGCGTCGCCGAAGACCCGGCGCAGCGCCTTGTACTCCGCGATGTCGCCGACCGGCGTGCTCGTGGCGTGGGCGTTGATGTGCGCGACATCCGAGAGGGTCGCGCCGGCGTTGGCCACCGCGGCGATCATCGCGCGAGCCGCCGCCGAGCCCTCGGGGTCGGGAGCCGTGATGTGGAACGCGTCGCTCGTGACCGCACCGCCCACCAGCTCGGCGTAGATCTTCGCGCCGCGCGCCTTCGCGTGCTCCTCGGTCTCGAGCACGATCGCGGCGGCGCCCTCGCCCAGCACGAAGCCGTCGCGGCTGATGTCGTAGGGGCGCGAGGCGGTGGCCGGGGTGTCGTTGCGCTTCGAGAGCGCCTGCATCGAGGCGAAGGAGGCGAGCGGCAGCGGGTGGATGGCCGCTTCCGCACCACCCGCGATGATCACGTCGGCGAGGCCCGCCTGCAAGTGGTCGTAGGCGTTCGCGATCGACTCGGTGCTGGATGCGCAGGCGGAGACGACCGTGCGAGCACCGGCACGGGCGCCGAGGTTCATCTCGATCGCGGCGGCGCCGGCGTTCGGCATGAGCATCGGGACCGTCATCGGCAGAACACGACGCGGACCGCGCTCGCGCAGGGTGTCCCACGCGTCGAGCAGG
Source organism: Compostimonas suwonensis (assembly GCF_002797855.1). Classification (GTDB taxonomy): domain Bacteria; phylum Actinomycetota; class Actinomycetes; order Actinomycetales; family Microbacteriaceae; genus Compostimonas; species Compostimonas suwonensis. Next base: position 216,703 of record NZ_PGFB01000002.1, on the reverse strand, counting down.
GTCCAGACCCCGCCGATGCCGGTGGCCCAGTCGACGCCGAGCCGTTCGGGCTCGACATCGGGAGACCCGGCATCCGCCCAGGCCTCACGGGCCGCGATGAGGGAGAACTGCGTCGAAGGGTCGAGGCGCTTGAGCTCGATGCGCTCCATGACCTCGGCCGCGGGCACCTTGGCCTGCGCGGCGAAGGTCACGGGCAGCTCGAGCTCCGCCACCCAGCTCTGCAGCAGGCTGCTCGCGCCGGATTCGCCCGCGAGAAGGGCCTTCCAGGTCTCTTCTGCCGTGCCACCGAGCGGTGACGTCGTACCGATACCAGTGACAACGATTTTCTTGGTCATAACAACTCTCAAAAGGATTACCGGCGCCGAAGCTGCGCCATCGAGGAAGGGTCGGTCCGCGATACTGCGCGGACCGACCTCCGCGTTGGTGGGTAGTTCTCTAGGCCTGTGCCTTGACGATGAAGTCGACGGCGTCGCCCACGGTCTTCAGGTTCTTGACCTCTTCGTCCGGGATCTTCACGTCGAACTTCTCTTCGGCGTTGACGACGATCGTCATCATCGAAATCGAGTCGATGTCCAGATCGTCCGTGAACGACTTGTCCAGCTCGACGGTGTCGGTTGCAATGCCGGTCTCGTCATTGACCAGCTCGGCCAGGCCTGCAAGAACTTCTTCGGTGGACAATGCCATTGTTATCTCCTAGGGGGTGTCGTTGTGACCGTCACTCAGTTTAGACGGCGAGGCGGTTTTGTTCGGATTCCGGCGGGCTCGGCGCCCAGGATCTAGGGCAGAACGACCACTTGGGCGCCGAAGACGAGCCCGGCGCCGAAGCCGATCTGGAGGGCGAGACCGCCGCTGAGCTCGGGGTGGCCCTCGAGCAGACGGTGGGTGGCGAGAGGGATGGATGCCGCCGAGGTGTTGCCGGTCGTCGCGATGTCGCGGGCGATGACCACGGACTCGGGCAGGTCGAGCTGCTTGGCGAACTCGTCGACGATGCGCATGTTCGCCTGGTGGGGGATGAAGGCGGCCAGGTCGGCGGCCGTGATGCCGGCGGCCTCGATGGCCTGCTTGGCGACCTTGGCCATCTCCCAGACGGCCCAGCGGAACACCGTCTGACCCTCCTGGCGCAGCGTCGGCCATTCCGAGACGCCGTCGCGGAACTCGGTGAGGGTGTGGTTCATGCCCACGGCGTCGGCCTTCGAGCCGTCGGAGCCCCACACCGTCGGCGCGATGCCGGGCGTCTCGCTCGGGCCGACGACTGCCGCGCCCGCGCCGTCGCCGAGCAGGAACGAGATCGAGCGGTCGGTGGGGTCGACGATGTCGGAGAGCTTCTCCGCGCCGATGACGAGGGCGTAGTGGGCGGCGCCGGCGCGGATGAGGGCGTCGGCCTGCGCTATCGCGTAGGTGTAACCGGCGCAGGCTGCGTTGAGGTCGTAGGCCGCCGCGGGGTTGGAGCCGACGCGGTCGGCGACCACGGCCGCCATCGAGGGGGTCTGCCGCACGTTGCTGATGGTCGCGATGATCACGAGGTCGATGGCGTCGGCGGGAACACCCGATCTCTCGATGGCCTCTTTCGCGGCATCCGTGGCCAGGTCGACGGCCTGCACGTCTTTCGACGCGCGGCGGCGGGTGACGATGCCCGTGCGCTGCTGGATCCACTCGTCCGAGGAGTTGATGGGGCCGACGAGGTCGTCGTTGGGCACCGTCAGGTCGCCACGGGCCGCGCCGAACGCGAGGATGCGCGTGTATTGCGGGCCGGTGGAGGTCGTGAGGGCAGGCTGCGTCATGGGGTGTCCTTCGTGGTGCTCGTTCAGGCCTGCTGGGCGAGCAGGTCGCGGGCGGCCGAGAGGTCGTCCGGGGTCTTGATGGCGACACTCGGCACGCCCTTGAGGCCGCGCCGTGCGAGGCCCACGAGAGCGCCGGCCGGCGCGAGCTCGATGATGCCCGTGACGCCCGCAGCCGCGAACGACTCCATGCACAGGTCCCAGCGCACGGGGTTGGCGACCTGGCCGACGAGCAGCTCGACGAACTCGGCGCCCGAGTCGACGACGCGGCCGTCTTTGTTCGTCCAGATGGTGAGGGTGGGATCGCTCGGCGTGAAGTCGGCGGATGCCGCGGCCAGCCAGTCGCGCGCCGGCTGCATGTACGTGGTGTGGAAGGCGCCCGCCACCTGCAGCGGGATCACCCGGGTGCCCGGAAGCGGCTCGTCGGCGAGCCGTGCGAGAGGCTGGAGCTCTCCGGCGACCACGATCTGGCCGCCGCCGTTGTAGTTGGCCGGCTGCAGTCCGAGCTCGCCCACATGGGCGACGACCTCGTCGGGCTCGCCGCCGAGCACGGCGCTCATGCCTGTCGGGGTCGCGGCAGCGGCCTGCGCCATGGCGACGGCGCGCTCGCTCACGAACTGCATCGCGTCATCCGGGCTCAGGATGCCGGCACCCGCCGCCGCGGTGATCTCTCCCACCGAGTGCCCGGCGATGCCGCCTACCGTCTCGCGAGGCACGCCCTCGAGCAGACGCTGCAGGGTGAGGAGCCCGGCCGCCACGATGAGGGGCTGGGCGACCGCGGTGTCGCGGATCGTGTCGGCGTCGGAGACGGTGCCGTGCGCGATGAGGTCGAGTCCCGCGGCATCCGAGAACTGCTCGACGAGCGAGCGGGACGCCTCGTCGGCGAGCCAGGGTTCGAGGAAACCGGGGGTTTGGGAGCCCTGACCCGGGCAGACGATGACGATCACCGTTCTAGTCTGTCAATCACCTCGGAGCACCGAGTGTCGATCTTGGACAAGCTATTCGCGAATGCTTTGTCGGTGTCGTACATCAATTGGCTCCACGGCGCCGGGAATTGGGATCCGGTTCGCTGATCGAGCCGAGGATCAGGGCCGCCTGGAGGATGAGCGCCTCCCGTGCGCCGGTGGCATCCCAGCCGATCACCTCCGAGATCCTCTTGAGCCGGTACCGCACCGTGTTGGGGTGCACGAAGAGCTCGCGGGCCGTCGCCTCGAGCGACCGGCCGTTGTCGAGGTAGCACCAGAGGGTCGCGAGCAGCTCGGTCGAGTGCGCCTGGAGTGGTTTGTACACGCGGTTCACGAGGGTCGCGCGGGCGAGCGGGTCTCCCGCGAGGGAGCGCTCCGGCAGGAGGTCGTCGGCCTGCACCGGGCGAGGGGCGTTGCGCCACGAGCGGGCCACCGAGAAGCCGGCCAGCGCCGCGCGGGCGCTCTTCGACGCGTCGACCAGCCCCGGAACCTCGTGGCCGAGAACGAGATGACCGGAGCCGAAACCCGGTTCGAGAGCGGTGGCGATCTCCATAAAACTGTGCACGGGGTCTGCGGTCGCCGGATCGTCGGTCTCGTCGGCCGCGTCGGCCGCGGGCAGGGCGCGCCCGATCACGAGTACAAGACGGCTGCCCTGCACGCCGATGAGCACATCGGCCGACATGTGCCGGGCGGTTCGCCGCAGCTGGTCGACGTCGAGCATCTTCGGCGTCACGCCGACCAGCACGCACACCTCGCCGTGACCGTGCCAGCCGAGGGCGGCGATCCGGCTGGGCAGCTCGTCGTCGTACTCGCCGCTGAGGATCGAGTCGACGACGAGGGCCTCGAGCCGGGCGTCCCACAGGCCGCGGGCCTCGGCCGCGCGCGCGTAGACATCCGCCGAGGCGAAGGCGATCTCGCGCGAGTACAGCAGCACGGCCTCGCGCAGCTCCTCGCTGCCGTCTTTCACGCGGTTCTCGACGACCTCGACGACCACCCGGATGAGCTGGAGCGTCTGCTGCAGGCTCACCGATCGCAACAGCTCGCGCGGGGCGGCCCCGAAGACGTCAGCCGCGATCCAGGGCGTGGCCTTGGGATCGTCGTACCACGAGATGAAGGAGGTGATGCCCGCCTGGGCGACGAGGCCGACGGCCGAGCGCCGCCCCGGCGGCATGTCGCCGTACCAGGGCAGCGTCTCCTCGAGCCGCTTGAGCGTCGCCGTGGCGAGCTCTCCGGAAATCGTTCGCAGCCAGGCGAGCGTCTCCTTCTTCGTTCTCGTCACCATCGCGCGCGACAGGCTAGCTCTCGCCGCCCGCCGTGCCGGTCGTTCCCGCCGTCACGTCGTACAGGCGGTACCGCTCGATCGCCTGTGCGGGGATGGAGGGGTCGAGCTCGCCGCGCGCCACGAGCATCTCGAGCGTGCGGACGACCATCGACGGACCGTCGATCAGGAAGTAGCGACGTGCTGCGGCGCGGGTGTCCGAGAAGCCGAAGTCGTCGGCGCCGAGAGTCGCGAAGTCTCCCGGAACGAACTGGCGGATCTGGTCGGGCACGGCGTGCGTGTAGTCGGAGACCGCGATGACCGGGCCACGGGCATCCGCGAGCTTGGTCGTGATGTACGGAACCCGGCGCTCGGCGTTCGGATCGACGAAGTTGTGGTGCTCGGCTGCGAGGCCGTCGCGGCGCAGCTCGTTCCACGAGGTGACCGACCAGACGTCGGCCGAGACACCCCAGTCGTCCTGCAGCAGCTGCTGGGCCTCGAGGGCCCACGGCACCGCGACGCCCGAGGCGAGCAGCTGGGCGCTCGGCCCCTGCTGCGAGCCCGTGCTGATGCGGTGGATGCCGCGCACGATGCCCTCGACGTCGACGCCCTCCGGCTCGGCGGGCTGCACGAGCGGCTCGTTGTAGACCGTGATGTAGTACATGACGTTCGGGTCCGGGTGGGTTCCGCCGTACATGCGGTCGAGGCCGGAGCGCACGATGTGGCCGATCTCGTAGCCGTAGGCCGGGTCGTAGGCGACCACGGCCGGGTTCGTCGACGCGAGAAGCGGCGAGTGCCCGTCGGCGTGCTGGAGGCCCTCACCCGTGAGCGTCGTGCGGCCTGCCGTGGCGCCGATCATAAAGCCGCGGGCCATCTGGTCGCCCGCCGCCCAGATCGCGTCGCCCGTGCGCTGGAAGCCGAACATCGAATAGAAGACGTAGACCGGGATGAGCGGCTCGCCCTGCGTCGCGTACGAGGTTCCGACGTTGGTGAACGCGGCGAGAGCACCGGCCTCGTTGATGCCGACGTGCAGGATCGTGCCCTGGGGGCTCTCCTTGTAGGCGAGCAGCAACTCCCTGTCGACCGAGGTGTAGTGCTGGCCGTTCGGGTTGTAGATCTTCGCGTTCGGGAAGAACGCGTCCATTCCGAAGGTGCGCGCCTCGTCCGGGATGATCGGCACGATGCGGGCGCCGAAGTCCTTCGCCCGGATGAGGTCTTTGAGCAGTCGCACGAACGCCATGGTCGTGGCGATCTCCTGCGTGCCGGAGCCCTTCTTCGCGATCGCGTAGGCCGAGTCATCCGGGAGCGTGATCGCCGTGTGGTTCGTACGGCGCTCGGGCAGATAGCCGCCGAGTGCACGACGGCGCTCGTGCAGGTACTGGATGGCCTCGTCGTTCTCGCCGGGGTTGTAGTACGGCGGGAGGTAGGGGTTCTCTTCGAGCTGCGCATCCGTGATCGGGATGCGCATGCTGTCGCGGAACTCCTTGAGGTTGTCGAGCGTCATCTTCTTCATCTGGTGGGTCGCGTTGCGGCCCTCGAACGACGGACCGAGCCCGTAGCCCTTGATGGTGTGGGCGAGGATGAGGGTCGGCTGGCCCTTGTGCTCGGCGGCCGCCTTGAACGCCGCGTACACCTTGCGGTAGTCGTGGCCGCCGCGCTTGAGGTTCCAGATCTGCTCGTCGCTGTAGCCCTCGACGAGCTTGAGCGCGCGCGGGTCGCGGCCGAAGAAGTTCTCGCGCACGTAGGCGCCGCTCTCGGCCTTGTAGGTCTGGAAGTCGCCGTCGGGCGTGGTGTTCATGAGGTTGAGCAGGGCGCCCTCGGTGTCGCGCTCGAGCAGCTCGTCCCACTCGCGACCCCAGATGACCTTGATGACGTTCCAGCCCGCTCCGCGGAAGAAGCTCTCGAGCTCCTGGATGATCTTGCCGTTGCCGCGCACGGGGCCGTCGAGGCGCTGGAGGTTGGCGTTGATGACGAAGGTCAGGTTGTCGAGGCCTTCGTTCGCGGCCACCTGCAGCTGACCACGGCTCTCGACCTCGTCCATCTCGCCATCGCCGAGGAAGGCCCAGACGTGCTGGTCGGAGGCGTCTTTGATGCCCCGGTTGGTGAGGTACTTGTTGAGCTGCGCCTGGTAGATCGCGTTGATCGGGCCGAGACCCATCGAGACCGTCGGGAACTGCCAGAACTCCGGCATCAGACGGGGGTGCGGATACGACGAGAGCCCGCCGCCCGGATGCGACTTCTCCTGGCGGAAGCCGTCGAGCTGGTGGGCGGTGAGCCGGCCCTCGAGGAAGGCACGGGCATAGGTTCCGGGGGAGGCGTGCCCCTGGATGAAGATCTGGTCGCCGCCGCCCGGGTGGTCCTGACCGCGGAAGAAGTGGTTGAAGCCGACCTCGTAGAGGGCTGCGGATGACGCGTAGGTGGAGATGTGGCCGCCGACGGCGATTCCGGGGCGCTGCGCACGGTGCACGAGGATCGCGGCGTTCCAGCGGATCCAGGCGCGGTAGCGGCGCTCGATCTCTTCGTCGCCGGGGAAGTCGGGCTCGTTCTCGGGGGCGATCGTATTGATGTAGTCCGTGGTCGGAACCATCGGAACGCCCAGGTGCAGCTCGCGGGATCGCTTGAGCAAGCTCAGCATGATCTCGCGTGCTCGACCGCTTCCCTGCGCCGCGACGAGGGAGTCGAGGGACTCAGACCACTCCGCGGTTTCCTCGGGATCGGAATCGACATCACTGAACGAGTACGGGTCCTGGTCGTTGACAGTCACACTCGACCTCTCTTGTTCGACAGGCACTGCATTCGGCAGATCGTGCCTTGATTCATGTGTGCGGCTCGCTCGGCCCGGGGTCGGATTGCGACCCACCGGGAGCACCACGCCAGCCTACTGATTCTACGTCCGTCTCGCGGACGCCATGACGTTCCTTGGGACTCGCGCCAGACAGGACTAGTATTGCCCATCGTGTTTGGCTCAGCTTCTCGCTGGGCCCGAAAGGAATCATGATGGCTCTGGAGAATGACACCCAGGCTCCGGACTTCGAACTCGCCAACCAGTACGGCGAACTCATCCGACTGAGCGAGTTCCACGGCAAGAAGCCCGTCGCGCTCGTCTTCTTCCCGCTCGCCTTCTCCGGCACCTGCACGGGTGAGCTGTGCGAACTGCGCGACAACCTCAGCCTCTTCGCCGACAACGGGATCGAGCTGCTCGGCGTCTCCGTCGACTCGAAGCACACGTTGCGCGCCTGGTCGGTGCAGGAGGGCTACACCTTCAACCTGCTCGCCGACTTCTGGCCGCACGGGGCGGTCGCGAAGGAGTACGGCGTCTTCCTCGAGCAGAAGGGCTTCGCCAACCGCGCGACGTTCCTGATCGACCGCGAGGGCATCATCCGTGCGAGCTTCATCACGGCTCCGGGCGAAGCCCGCTCCCTCGAGGCCTACAGGGCCGCGCTCGAAGAGCTGCAGCCCGCCTGATCTCGAGCAGCCGACGAGTCAGCCGATGAGGCTGACCGCCCGCGCGATCACGAGTGCCAGGATGATGAACCCGGCGAACGACTCGAGACCCATGAGCAGCTTGGCGCGGTGGGAGAGCGGCATCGTGTCGGTCGGGCTGAACGCCATCGAGTTCGACAGCGAGAAGTAGAAGTAGTCGACGAACTGCGGCACCCAGTCGCTGCCGATCGACGAGCGCTTCGCCACCTCGGTGACCGCGTCGTGGTCTTCGTCCTGCGGAAAGCGGAAGTCGGCGGGCGGGAGCTCGTCGCGCGGGCTCATCGCGCGCTTGATGGCGCCACCTCGGTCGATGTCCCAGTAGACGAGCGCGAAGGCGATGACGTTGGTCAGCCACACCTCGAGGGCCGCGAGCAGGAGGGTCGGGCCTTCGTGCACCCCCGAGACGAGCAGGACGATGAGCTGCACGAGGGTGAGCTGGTTGGCGGCCAGCAGCAGGAAGGTGAGCCCGAGCGACGCCCTCCTCGACCAGCGGCTCTCGCGGTTGAAGCGGCGCGGGTTCACGACGATGAGCGGGACGAGCAGAAGAGCGCAGGTGACGACGACCACATAGCGCTGAACGCTCAGGAGGTCGAAGGGCAGGAAGCTGTAGAGCAGAAGCGCCGCGACGACGGCGATGAGGGCGGGTACGCGGTGTTCGGGCCGAATCGTCCTCGAAGGGTGCTGAGTCACCACAGGAGCTTATTGCCTGTACCATTGTGGTTCGTCGCCTGAGGCGATGAGGGGCCTTTAGCTCAGTTGGTAGAGCGCCACGTTTACACCGTGGATGTCATCGGTTCGAGCCCGGTAGGGCCCACTTCGCAGAGACCTCAGCGACGTTGTCCGCACACGCCGCTCATGTCGCTGCGCCGTGCGGCGAACACTCAGTCCGAGTGGGTGGCGTCGGTCAACGCAGCTTGCGCGCCCCAGCTGGCGAGGATACGAAGCGCGTCTTCTGACGGCGAGCCCTTCTTCGCGGTGTAGAGGAACATCTGCTGGTCAGGCTCTTCGGGAACGGGGAAGGTCTCGTACTCGATCTCGAGTTCTCCGACGAGCGGGTGCATGAGGTGCTTGGTGCCGGAGGCGCACTCGTAGACCCTGTGTTGAGGCCACCATTGGCGGAACTTGTCGCTCTTGACCGTGAGCTCTCCGATGAGCTCGTTGAGTTCGCGGTCGTTGGGGTGGCTGGTCGAGTCCCGGCGCAGGATCGCGGCCATATCGGCGGCTGCGGCATCCCAGTCGAGGTAGCGGGCGTGTCCTTCAGGGTCGAGGAATGCCCAGCGGGCCAGGCTTCGGGCCAGACCGGTCTCCGTCGTGAAGTCGCGTAGAAGCACCTTCGCGAGCTCGTTCATGGCGAGCACGTCCATCCCGACGCCGAGGATGAACGCCGCGGTGTTGTCCATCTGGTCCATCATCTGGCGCAGGATGGGCCGCACCTTCGTGGCGCGCTTCTGCGGAGCCGGGCGACCGGAGGCTGGAGAGAACAGGCTGAAGAGGTAGCTGCGTTCGGTGTCGTTGAGTCGCAGCGCTTTACACAGCCCATTGACGACGGCGTCGGAGGCGTGCTTGATGCGACCCTGCTCCATCCGTGTGTAGTAGTCGACGCTCATCCCGGCCAGCATCGCCACCTCGTCCCGCCGCAGACCGGGTACCCGGCGGGCGGTGAGGCTGCCGACGCCAAGGCCGACATCTTGAGGGCTCACCCGTGCGCGGGCAGAGCGGAGGAAGTCCGCGAGGGTCGAGGTGTTCTCCATCCCTCGATTATCCGCCGTGCTGATCGCACGTGGGTAGGTCAGTTCTTCCTAGGCAGAACGTGTCCTGCCCCGAGCTTCCGCGAGCTTGTTGACTCTCAACGTCGGCTCTCAAGGGCCGGCGGAACCACCATCGCGATATCGATCAAGGAGTTTTTTATGTACCACATCGCCGTTTCCTGGGACGTCCAGCCCGAGCGTGTGAAGGAGTTCATCGCCGCCGCACTGAAGGATGGCCGCGAGGCCGGTGCCGCCGAGGAAGGCACCCTCCGTTTCGAGCTGATCGCCGACCCCGAGAACCAGAACCGTTTCTATCTCAACGAGGCTTACGCGGATGAGGCGGCATTCGACGCTCACGCTGCGGGCGAGTTCTTCAAGGAGTTCTTCGCCGAGGTCGGCCCGTACTCGGAGATCAGCTGGCTGTTCAAGGGCACCACGGTCACCGAGTGACCTGGGCCTGAGACAGATCGAGATTCACGAGAAGAGACCCCACTGATGACCGACACACTGGTCCTCGTGGCCGACTTCCAGGCCAAGCCCGGTCAGGAGGACGCGCTCAGCGCCGCACTCGCGGAGATGATCGCGCCCTCCGAGGCCGAGGCCGGATGCCTCGGATATCGGCCCCTCATCGACCCAGCCAGACCTGGCGCGATGATCTGCTTCGAGGAATGGACCGATGAGGCGGCGCTGGAGTTCCACTTCCAGACTCCGCATTTCAAGAAGATCGCCCGGATCCTCGACGAGATCCTCGCCACGCCATTCACCCTGCGCAGGCTCACGCAAGCACCTGCGTCAGCCTGAGGCGTCCACCCGCGGTGCGCCTCAGACGCACTGCATCACTAACCCGTTGTGATCAATAAGAAGGCCAACCATGACATCCACCCTCGCGCTCAGCGCACCTCACCCCAGAGCGGCGTTCGAGAAGATCACGATCGAACGTCGAGTGCTTCGCGCCGACGATGTCCTGATCGACGTCAAGTACGCCGGGATCTGCCATTCCGACATCCACCAGGTGAACGAGGACTGGGGGCCGGGGAACTTCCCGATGGTCCCCGGCCACGAGATTGCCGGGATCGTCGCCGCGGTCGGACCCGACGTGACGAAATTCCGCGTCGGTGACCGGGTGGGCGTCGGCTGCTACGTCGATTCCTGCGGACACTGCGAGAGCTGCCTCCGCGGCGACGAACAGCTGTGCCTGAACACCCCGGTCGCGACCTACAACGGCCGGGAATACGACGGAACCCTCACCTATGGCGGCTACAGCCGCAGCATCGTGGTGAAGGATCACTTCGTCGTGTCGATCCCGGACACAATGGACCTCGCCGCCACCGCGCCGCTGCTCTGCGCGGGCATCACCGTCTACGCGCCTTTGGTGCGGTTCGGGGCTGCGGGTAAGAACATCGCGATCATCGGGATGGGCGGGCTCGGCCATGTCGCGGTGAAGATCGCTCACGCGATGGGCGCCATCGTCACGGTGCTCAGCCAGTCGCTGAGCAAGAAGGACGATGGACTCGCGTTCGGCGCCGACCACTACTACGCCACGAGCGACCCGGAGACCTTCACCGCGCTGGCGGGAAGTTTCGACTTCATCCTCAACACGGTCTCGGCGGACATCCCGTTGAACGACTATCTGTCGATGATCAAGACCAACGGGTCGTTCGTCAACATCGGGTTCCCGTCCGAGCCCTACAGTCTGCACGCCTCCGCATTCGTCCTGCAGCAGCGCGCAATCGTCGGCTCGAATGTGGGCGGCCTGGCGGAGACGCAGCGGATGCTGGACTTCTGCGCCGAGCACGGCATCGTGGCGGAGATCGAACTCATCGGTATCGATCAGATCGAAGACGCCTACCAGCGGGTCGCGACCAGTCGCGTCCGCTACCGCTCCGTCATCGACATCGCCGGCACCCTCGTCGCCTAGACCCCTTCCCCGGCAGCACGCACCGACTCGACCGACGAGCCGCCGGCCAATGACAGGAGTCACCATGTCCAACGCCCTCGGCCTCATTCGGGCCGACCACGTCGCCCTCCGGGTCCCGGATTACGACGCCACCATCGCCTTCTACACCGACATCCTCGGCTTCGAACTCGTCAAGGAATGGACCCTTCCGGACGCACTCCCGGGAGCCCGCTTCGCGCACGTCGCCCTCGGCTCCTTCGAGGTCGAGGTCATCGGCGGGGGCCAGCTGACCACGATCGTCCCGACGCTCGATGTCGGCGACCACCTCGGTCGCGGCGGCTACGGTCACCTGTGCCTGCGCGTGAAAGACCTCGACGCCACCGTCGCCGGCCTCAAGGACAACGGGGTCGCGATCCTTGCCGAGCCGTTCGAGGTCGAGCCCATCGGCCAGCGCCTCGCGATGATCTACGACAACAGCGGCAACATCATCGAACTCGCTCAGGCCACCGTCTAGCCATCTCAGGGTGGGCTGTCGCACTCTCCTCCTTCGAGGAAGGCCGCCACTCACCCTCATCAAAATAAGCAGAGAACAGATCAAGGGAAAGAGCACATGAACAAGATCACACTCGGCGGACTCACTGTCGGACGCGTCGGCCTCGGCGCCATGACGATGTCTGCCTACTACACCGGTGCCGGCCAATACGACGATGAGGCGGAGCGCACCATCCACCGGGCACTGGACCTCGGCGTCGACTTCATCGACACCGCAGAGGTCTACGGGCCCTACACGAACGAGGAACTCGTCGGCCGCGCGCTGAAGAACCGGCGCGACCAGGTCGTACTGGCCAGCAAGTTCGGATTCATCTCCCACCTCGACGATGGGGCCGGTCGTGACCTCGACTCGCGTCCGGAGAACGTTCGCGCCGCTCTCGAAGGCTCGCTGCGGCGGCTGCAGACCGATTACATCGACCTCTACTACCAGCACCGTGTTGATCCCGCGGTGCCGCTCGAGGATGTCGTCGGCACGTTGGCGGAGTTCGTCACGGAGGGGAAGATCCGCCACATCGGTCTCTCGGAGGCGGGTCCGGAGACAATCCGCCGCGCCCACGCCGTGCACCCGATCGCCGCACTGCAGACCGAGTACTCGCTCTGGACCCGCGACGTCGAGTCGGAGCTGCTCCCACTCGTCACCGAGCTCGGCATCGGATTCGTCGCCTATTCGCCTCTGGGCCGTGGGTTCCTTACCGGCAAGTTCCGCTCCCTCGCTGACTTCGCGGCCGACGACTTCCGGCTGACGAACCCGCGGTTCACCGAGGAGAACTTCCGCACGAACCTCGCGCTCGTCGACGAGGTCGAAGCGATCGCGACCGACGCCGACGCCACCCCGGCGCAGGTCGCACTGGCATGGCTGCTGACCCGCTCCGAACACCTCGCCGTCATCCCCGGCACCAAACGAGTCGAACGTGTCGAGGAAAACACCGCCGCGGACCAGGTTCAGCTCACCGCCGAGCAGCTCGCCCGCGTCGACGCCCTGCGCCCGGCGGTCGGCGACCGCTACGGCGCAGGCGACCTGTCGGGCATCAATCAGTAGACGGCACGCCACATCAAGATTCAGGGTCTCATCGCCAGGGGGACGCGCTTCGCGACGCACTCGCCGCGATGATCGCGCCCTCCGAGACCTCGCCGAATTTCTCTCATCCGGTGAGCTCTTTGCGCCGGAACAGGAGAGCGGCCGCGATCACCAGTACGACGGCAGCCGTGATCGACACCAGTAGGGGCCACAGCAGCTCGGGTACCGGCTCCTCGGCGGCGAGTGCGGCCGCCTGGCCGGCGAGTCCGGCCGGTGAGTGGTCGCCCAGGGGTTTCCAGAGCGCCCCGATGGTGAGGAGCACGAAGACTCCGACACCCGCGCCGGCGGCGCCCGCCGCCGAGGGGATCAGAACCGAGAGGAACGTCATCATCGCGATGTAGAAGATGCCGAGCACAAGCCAGTTCAGAGTGCTCGACCACAGCGGTTCGAGGGGTGCCTGGCCGAAGACCGCGGCCGTGAGGCCCCACGTCACCAGTGCGCCGATGATCACCAGCACGGCGAGGAACACCGTGTGGACGACTGCCTTCACGGCGACGAATGCGCCGCGTGACATCGGTTTGGTGAGCACCAGGATCGCGGTGCCGCTCGAGGTCTCGGACGAGACGATTCCGCCGTAGATGATGATGAGGGCGAAGAGGAAGATCTGGCTGAGGTTCTTGATCCATTGCGCGTAGGCGTCGACATAGCTCGCGGGCGGAAGGGCGATCGCCTCGAACTGGTCGCCGCCCACGGCTCCGAGGATCTCGGGTGTGTAGCGGGCGAGCAACGGCGAGGAGATCGCGAAGAAGAGGATGATCGCCGGCAGCACCCAGATCCGCCAGGTGCGGACGATCTCGAGCGTCTCCTTGCGCGCGAACACGAGGGTGGCGTTCACTGCTCGCCCCCGACCAGTTCGACGAAGACCTCTTCGAGGCCGATCTCCCCGGCTTCCAGCCGCGCGAGGCCGCTGCCTCGTGCGGCGATGATGGCCGGGATGTCGTGCTGAGCCGCGCCGAGGTCGGTGACCGTGATCTCGATCGCGCCCTGCGCTCCACGGGTCGTCGCGGTCGCCCAGGGGCGCTCGCTGAGCTCCTTCGCGACGGCGTCGGCGTTCTCGGTGACCTCGACGACGACCTTCTCCTTGCCGTATCGCGCCTTCAGCTCGGCGATCGGGGCCTGCGTGACCATGCGTCCGCGGTCGAGGATCGCGACGGTGTCGCAGACCCGCTCGACGTCGCCGAGGATGTGCGTCGAGAAGAAGACGGTGGTGCGCCCGCGCAACGAGGCGATCATGTCGAGCACGTCTTTGCGCCCCATCGGGTCCAGGGCGCTGGTGGGCTCGTCGAGCAGCAGCAGCCGGGGCGCGTTGATGAGGGCCTGGGCGATGCCGAGCCGCTGCTTCATGCCCCGTGAGTAGCCGCCGACCGTGGTCGTCACGCCGGCGAGACCGGCAAGGTCCAGAAGCATGTCCGTCCGATCGCGCAGAACGGCGCCCGACATCCCGAACAGACCACCGGCGAAGCGCAGGAGCTCCGGTGCCGTCATCCAGCCGTAGAAGGCCGGCACGTCGGGAAGGAACCCGATCTCGGAACGCACGGCGTTGCCGCCCGCGCCGACGTTCTGTCCGAGTACCTGGATCGACCCGCTCGTCGGCCGTGCGAGCCCCGTGACGAGCCGGAGGGTCGTGGTCTTCCCAGCGCCGTTCGGACCGAGGAATCCGAAAACGGACCCCTCCTGGACATCGAGGTCGAGGGAGTCGAGGACGAGCTTTGAGCCGTAGGACTTCGTCAGTGCCGTGGCACGGATCGCGGCGCTCACGGCTGCCTCGGTTTCTCGTCCGTGTAGAGGGCATCGGCGATGTCGGCGCTCGATCGCCTCTGCTCGACCACCGGGTGGTCGACGGCCTGTTCCTGCTTGCGGCCGATCGCGAAGTACAGGATGGGGCCGATGAAGCTGAAGAGGACGATGACCACCACCCAGACCCACTTGTTGCCGGTCGCGACGGTCGCTGCGGGCCGACGGTACAGATTGACGAGCGCGACCACCGCGAGGGCGATCTGGATGAGCAGCAGCACACCCATACCGATCAGGACGACGAGGGGAACGGTGGAGAGGTCCAAGTTTGTTCTCATAATCGTGAACGTTATCAGATTTGTGATCGGTTGGTAGACTCATCGACATGACAAGCTCCGAGATTCTGCTGCACCCGGTGCGCTTGCGGATCGTGCAGGCGTTCCTGGGCGACCGAGCGCTCACGACGACACAGCTCGCGGCCGAGCTCGATGACGTGCCCGCGGGAAGCCTCTACCGTCACGTCGCGCTCCTGGCCGACGCCGGCATCCTGCGAGTGGCGGCCGAGCGTCGGGTCCGCGGGAGCATCGAGCGCACCTATATCCTGGCTCAGGCGGCGGCCTCGATCGGCCCGGCGGAGTTGGCGACGATGACCCCCGAGCAGCACAGCCGGGCGTTCCTGGCCTTCACAGCGGGGCTGCTCGCCGACTTCGACAGGTATCTGGCCGCCGGCACCCCCGACCTGGTGCGCGACGGCGTCGGCTATCACGTCAACGCCATGTGGCTGACCGATGCGGAGTTCCTCGAGTTCGCACGGGATCTCACGACGGTGTTCCTGCCGAGGCTCGCAAACGGGCCGGCGGAGGGGCGTAAGCGGCGGGTGATAGCGAATGTGATCCTGCCCGCGCCGGAGAAGCCCGCGGGGTAGCGCTCAGCTGCGGCTGACGAGGTCGGCCTCGAAGCGGTTTCGGGGAGGGCGACGTGGGGCTGATCCGCACGCGGTCGCACGTTGTCCGGATTCGGGTGGTTCCTGGCGGAATCGACGCTGCGACGAAAGCCGTTCGCCGCGAGGCTGAGATGGAGTGCGATCCGATCACACGGAGGATTCGACGATGGATGCTGAGCCGACGACCACGAACACACCACCCCTGATGCGGGCACTGCGCGCGCACGAGAAGGGCGGGCCCGAGCGGCTGGTGTACGAGGAGGCGCCTCGGCCCGTTCCCGGCCCCGACGAGATCCGTGTCGCCGTGCGGGCGGCGGCGATCACCTTCGCCGAGCTGAGCTGGCCGGAGACCTGGGAGGCCGGTGGCAGGGACCGGACGCCGATCATCCCCTCGCACGAGTTCGCGGGGGTCGTCGACGAGCTGGGCCCGGGTGCGAGCGGCGTGAGCGTGGGCGACTCGGTCTTCGGGCTGGTTCCCTTCGACCGCGACGGGGCCGCAGCCGAGTTCGTGGTCGTGCCGGCCGCGTGCGTCGCGCGGAAGGAGACCACGGTCTCCGACGTCGACGCGGCCGCCGCCGTGCTGCCCGCCCTGACCGCATGGGAGGCGCTGCGCGATCAGACCCATCTGGCCGCAGGTCAGCGCCTCCTGATCCGCGGCGGAACCGGGGGAGTCGGGGCTTTCCTCACGCAGTTCGCGCACGGCATGGGCGCCGAGGTCACCGTCACCGTCACCTCCTCCGCGTCCGCGGCCCGCGCGCGAAGCCTCGGTGCCGATCACGTCGTCGTGGCAGCCTCACCCGTCGAGGCAGGCGATCCGCTGGGGTTCGACGTCGCGATCGACGCCGTCGGCGACGACGTTCCGGAGTGGATGTACGCCTCGGTCCGCCCCGGCGGTCAGCTCGTCTTCCTCCACCAGCCCCCGAGCCAGGAGCTGGCCGGCAAGTACGGCGTGAACGCGGACTTCTTCGTCGTCAGCACCGAACACGACAGGCTGGAGGAGCTGGCCGCCGTGCTCGCTGCGGGAGGGGTCGACGTGGCGATCGCCCAGACCTTCCCTTTGGCCGAGGGCAGAGCCGCCTACGAGAGCGGGTCGTTGCCGAAGCCCGGCCCGGGAAAGACCGTCATCGTCGTCTCCTAGCCTCCAGCGCTGCTAGAGCCGCCCGAGCGCCGAGAGGAAGCGTTTGGTGTAGGCGAGAGCCGGAACCTGCGGCGTCGAGTTGCAGGTGTTCGACAGCGCGGTCGACCCGCACGGCACGTCGCGGTCGAGCGACCAGTAGTGGAGTCCGGCCAGATCGTTGCGCACGGCGTAGGCCGTCATCTCGTCGATGTCCTGCAGCGTGAACACCTCGTCGAGGATGTCGTTCACCGCGATCATCGGGGTGAGCTCGATCCTGTCCAGCGGGATCGCGGGGTAGCTGTGACGGAGGTTCGCGACCGCCTGGATCGCCGACTTGCCCATGTCGCAGAGGCTGCCCGACATCACGCAGACCGAGGATGACGCGGGGCCGTAGTCCATCACCATGAGGTTGATCGTGTAGTTGCGCAGGCCGGAGGTGAGCACCGTCTTGATGACCGTGTCGCCGGTGGGGTTCACCCCTCCGTAGCTGCCGTCCGACGCCCCGAGAGTCGCGATGGTGAAGGAGAAGCGCAGCTCCGGGTACCTGTCCTGGACGGCCACCGCGGCGTTGACCTGGTTGCGGATGTCGGCTTCCGACTGGCCTCGCTCGATGTCGAAGTCGACGCCGACGAGGTTGTCGCTCGCGTAGCGGTCGATGAAGGTGCGCATTCCGGCTGCCGAGGAGCAGGTGAAGCTGCCCGCCGCGCCACCGGTGCCGAGGATGTAGTCGTAGTCGACCGCATCGAGACCCGCGATGTTGTCGGCGGCGAACGCCTGACCGGGCACGGCCGCCCAGTTCTCCGTGCCGCACTCGCCGGTGGCGAAGGCCAGCGTGATGGTGTTCAGCTCGGGCAGCGTCGAGTTCAGGGTCGTGCCTGTGCCGACGAGCGGGGTCGGCGATCCGTTGACCGCCGTCGTCCCCATCGTGTAGCCGGTGCTCCAGAACATGGCCTGCGCGATGTCCTTGTACGGGCTGAACACCAGGCCGTCGGGGGCACCCGTCACAGGCGGGGTGCCGTCGTCGGGGTCATCGGTGGGAGTCGGGGTCGGTTCGGGTGCGCCGGTGCCGCAGCTCGTCTCCTTCCAGTACTGCGGAGCCGCGCTCGGCGACCACCAGTTCGGCGCGAACGTCGACTCGTAGGCCTTACCGTTGAAGGTGACCTTGTCGCCCTTCACATAGGCGGGGTCGCCCGAGTAGGGCTGCGAGAAGGGCCGGCACGTCTCCGGCGTCGGAGACGCTGTGGGGCTCGGGGTCGACGTGGGCGTCGAGGTCGGTTCCGGCGTGCCGCTGCCGCAGCTCGTCTCCTTCCAGTACTGCGGAGCCGCGCTCGGCGACCACCAGTTCGGCGCGAACGTCGACTCGTAGGCCTTACCGTTGAAGGTGACCTTGTCGCCCTTCACATAGGCGGGATCGCCGGCGTACGGCTGCTGGAACTGCGCGCAGTTCGTCGATTCGGCCGCCGACGCGGCCGCGGCGGTTCCCGCCACTGCGGCAGTCGCCACGAGGCCGAGAACCGCGATCAGCGTCGTCGCGCGGCGCAGAAGGCCTCGTTCCGCGGGCTTGCCGAGCTGCCGTCCCGCACGTCGGCCGCGCGCTGCCGCCCCCGCCTCATCCTCGGATCGCATCGTTGACATGGTCATCCCTTCCAGAAACGCTGCTGTGTGAACCGGGTGAACCGCCGACCTGATCTAGTGAGGTCGATGCCGAGTGTACTTGTCCCCGGAAGACGCTCGGTGCCCGAAACGATGCAGAATCCCGGCTAGAGCCGTCGGCTCGGGGTGTCGTAGCTCCCGGGTGCCTGACACACCCGTCCGGACCGACACATGCCGCGGGTTGGACGCAGTAGGAGCGGGGACTATTCCAGCGAGCTCACTGCGTGGCGACCCGCACCCCGGCGGCGGGGAGGATGACCGTGTCGATGTTCGCGATCAGGAACTCGCGGTCGATGGGCTCGCCCAGCATGAGCACACTGTAAGCGACCATTGCGGGGCCGATCATGCAGAGCTTCTCGATATCGGAGTCCGCCGGGATCTCGCCGCGATCCATGGCGCGCTGGAAGAAGATCCGGTTGACGGTCGCGCGGGGCTCGACGAGCGCATCGCGAGCTGCGGCGGCGAGCTCGGGGTTGCGGGCGATCATCGACACGATCCCGGCCATCACCCGGAGCTTGCGCTCGTGGTCGCGGATGCCGTGCGGCTTGATCATCGCGATGAGGTCGCCGCGCAGGGTGCCCGTGTCGGGCAGGGCGTCGAAGTCGATGTCGTTCGACTTCATGCAGGCCACGGCGTCGAGCACGAGCTCGGGCTTGGACGGCCATCGGCGATAGAGGGTCGCCTTGCCCGCTTTGGCGCGGGCCGCGACCATGTCGATGGTCATGCCGTCGTAGCCGGTCTCCGCGAGCACGTCGATCGCGGCATCCAGGATCTCGGGGTCACGGGTGTGATCTCTTTTGCGCCCGAGCCGGGGTTTCACGTCGTCGAGGTCGGTGTGCGTCATCGCAGCCGCCTCCTTCCACTCCCGTTCGATATTACTAGCAGGTTAATTCCTATACCAATCATATCCGGAACTAGAGAGTACCGTATATAGTGGCCATCATGTCCTCACCATCACCCGCAACCCCGGCGACCGACAGTCGCCGCTGGATCACCCTCGTCGTCGTCGGACTCGCCCAGCTCATGGTCGTGCTCGACGCCACCGTCGTGAACATCGCACTCCCGTCGGCGCAAGCCGACCTCGGATTCTCCGACGGCCAGCGCCAGTGGATCATCACCGCGTACTCGCTCGCCTTCGGCAGCCTGCTCCTGTTCGGCGGGCGCCTCTCCGACCTCATGGGCCGAAAGCGCACCTTCATCATCGGACTCATCGGCTTCGCACTCGCCTCCGCACTCGGAGGAGCGGCGGGCTCCTTCGAGCTGCTCGTCGCCGCCCGCGCCCTCCAGGGCGCATTCGGCGCGCTGCTCGCTCCGACGGCCCTCGCCGTGCTGACCACGACCTTCACGATCCCGAAGGAGCGCGCCCGGGCCTTCGGAGTCTTCGGCGCGATCGCGGGCGCCGGCGGTGCGGTCGGGCTGCTGCTCGGCGGCATCCTGACGGAGGCCTTCGACTGGCGCTGGAACCTCTACATCAACGTCTTCATCGCGGTGTTCGCCCTCATCGGCGCGCTCGTCTTCGTTCCGTCCATCGCTCGCAGCGGCCCGCGCCCGAAACTCGACGTGCCCGGCACCGTGCTCGTGTCCGGCGCGCTCTTCGGCCTCGTCTTCGGCTTCTCGAACGCCGAGACCGACGGCTGGGACTCGCCTCTGACCTGGGGGATGCTGGCCGCCGCCGCCATCCTGCTGGTCGCGTTCGTCGCCTGGCAGAGGAGGGCCACGCATCCGCTCCTGCCGCTGTCGATCGTGCTCGACCGCAACCGAGGCGCGGCGTACATCTCGGTGCTGATCGCCGGCTCCGGGATGTTCGGCATCTTCCTCTTCGTCACCTACTACCTGCAGCTCACGCTCGGGTACTCGCCGATCCAGACGGGTCTCTCGTTCCTGCCCATGATCGGGATGCTCGTGCTCGCCGCGCAGCTCGGGACCAATCTGTTCGTGCCCCGCTTCGGCCCGAAGATCCTGGTGCCGGCGGGCATGATCCTCGGCGCGATCGGCATGATCTACCTCACCTTCCTCGACGCCTCGAGCACGTACGCAGCGAACGTCCTGCCGCCGCTCATGATCATCGGCTTCGCGATGGGCACGATCATGCCCGCCTCGATGCAGACCGCCACCCTCGGCGTCGACCGGCAGTTCGCCGGCGTGGCCTCGGCGATGGTCAACACGAGCCAGCAGGTCGGCGGCTCGATCGGCACGGCCCTGCTCAACACGCTGGCCGCCACCGCCGCAGCCGACTACCTCGCATCCCACACGCCCCTCACCGAGGCGGTCGGAGTGCAGGCCGCGATCGCCAGCTACGCGACCGCGTACTGGTGGTGCGCCGGGTTCTTCGCCTTCGGCGCGGTGGTCTCGGCGCTGCTGTTCCGCCGACGCGGTCAGGGGCTCTCGCTCTCTCACACCCCGGCTCCCGCCGCCGAGGTCGCAGAGCCGGTCATCGCCCACTGAGAGCGCGCGGCTCTCATCCGAACGGCAGTCGAGCCGAACGGATGAGAGCCGCTTCCGCCAGAGCGGATGCCCCGCCGCCACGATCGAAGCCGCCGCGGGTGTCCTCGTCCCGGCGCCCCGGCGCCAGCATTACACCGTCGAGCGACACGTTCTCGACGACCACGAGCTCTCGCACGGTTCTCCTCCTCGAGACTCGGGCTGCGGCTTTCATCCAGGCCGCGAGCCGCCCGAGCCGCAACCGGTCAGCCGAAGGAGACGGCACCCTCGGCGTCGACGTGCCAGCCGGGGTTGTGCGCGATCTCCCAGACGATGCCGTTGGGATCCTCGACGTGGGCGTGGAAGATGCCGCCGAACTGGCCGGGCTGGGGCTGCTTGAGCACGGCAGCCCCGGCGGCGACCATGTCGTCGACGAGGGAGCGCACCTCGTCGGGGCTGTCGACGTTGTGCGAGAGCGTGACACCCGAGACGCGGGAGCGGTCCGTCTCCGTCTCGAGGTCCTGGTTGAACTTCTCGGCGTCGAAGAGCCCCAGCACCAGGCCGGGGGCGGTCTGATAGAAGATGATCTCGCCCTCGACGTCGATCAGCGGCATCCAGCCGAGAGCGCCGTAGAAGGCGCGGGCCGTGTCGAGATCGGCTGTCGCGATCGTGATGAAGTGCAGGTTCTGTTTCATGGGGATGGTGCGTCCTTCTCGGTCGTTCGGAGTCGCCCGGGTGCCGATCGCCGGGGGAGCGCGGGCTCGGCCCGCGCTGAGACAATGGGAGAGGATGACGAGCGGCTGAGGAGGCGGACATGGCGAGTGATACGCCGCGATCGCCCCCGGATGCCCCGGGTCATGACTTACACCCTACGGACGCCGCCTCCGCGGGTCTTGAACGAAACGGACACGATCCCGACCCGAAGCGCCGCCGGCCGGACGAGTACCGTGAGCGCCGCATCGGCGGCACCCGCACGCCGTTCACTCATCTGTGGATGAACCGCATCGGCGACGAGGCATCCCGCATCCTGCCCGACAACCAGTCCGATCTCATCGTCAGCTCGACCGGGCGCGCGTGGCTCGTCGGCCCTGCGACGGGCGTCGAGGTCACCGAGCTGACGCCCGGCACGACTCTGCGAGGCGTGCGGATCGGCACGGCGTGGCTGCGCCCGATCGTCGGTGTCGAGGCGACCGAGCTCACCGATCGCCATCTGGCCTTCGACGAGCTCTTCTCCGCACGCCTCGCGCGTCGTCTTGCCGACGCGCTCTGGGCCGGGCGATTCGACGACGAGCTCGCCCGGCTGCTGTGGCCCCGGGCCGAGGCCGACGGCCGGGTCGCGTATGCGGTCCGGGCCCTGGCGTCGTCGGGCGCGCCGGCCGTCGGAGTGCTCGCCGAGAGCATCGGGGTCTCTGCGCGCCACCTTCGCCGCCTCGTGGAGCGGGAGACCGGGCTGCCCCCGAAGCTGATCCATCAGGTGGCGCGGTTGCGTCGTACGATCGACCACGCGGCATCCGGCACCCACGTCGACATCGCGCAGCTCGCCGTCGCGGCCGGCTACAGCGACCAGGCCCACTTCGCGCGGGAGGCGCGCAGGTTCAGCGGGCTCACCCCGACCGCGCTCGTCGGGCGCCGCTGAATCGTCGGACATCTGAGCCGTTGGACATCGCTGAGCCGTCGGGCATCGCTGAGCCGTCGGGCTCTGCCGAGCTCAGCGAACGAGGCGGATCTCGATCAGGTCGTCGTCGACATCCGCGTCCGTCGTAGAAGCGCTCTGGAAGCAGATACCCGTACGCCTCACGCCACCCGTTGACGTGCACCCGAGCGATCTCGTCCGCATCCGCGGAATGCGGCGGGCGGATCGTGTACATCTCGAGAGCGGGCATGCGAGCGCAGTCGGCGCGTCGAGCGCGCGTGTGTTGCCGAGCGCCGAGCGTGGAAGGACCGCGCTCGGCAATACACCCGCGCTCGGAACGCACCCTGGAGTTGCGCGCGAGATCGGCCTAACGTGAAGCCGATGACCCGAGCTCGCCCGACCAGCAGAGGAGACCGTCATGACCACGCTTCCGCAGCGCCCTCGCACCGCGCTCGTGATCCTCGACATGCAGAACGGAGTCGTCGCCGACGCGTACGAACGCGACGCGGTCGTGGCCCGGGTCGGCGTGCTCGTCGAGAGGGCACGTGGTGGGGGCGTGCCGATCGTGTGGGTGCAGCACTCCGACGAGCAGCTGGAGTGGGGGAGCGACGCCTGGGAGTACGTGCCCGAGCTCATCCGCCGGGTGTCGGAGCCGCTCGTGCACAAGACATACGCCGACGCCTTCGAGAACACCGAGCTCGGCGACCTGCTCGCCGAAGCAGGTGCGGGCCGTCTGGTCGTGGCCGGTGCGCAGACGGATGAGTGCATCCGGTCGACGATCCACGGCGCGTTCACGCGCGGCTATGACGTGACCCTCGTCGGCGACGCGCACACCACGGAAGACCTGACGGAGTGGGGCGCGCCGCCGCCGGAGGACGTCATCGCCCACACGAACCTCTACTGGCGGTACCAGAAGGCGCCCGGCCGTACGGCGGAGGTCGCCGATACGGCCGAGGTGAGCTTCGGCGGAGCCTGACGCGGAGCGCTAGTCTCCGTCGCGCACGCTCCGCACGAAGTTGCGCACGTGCTCTCCGAGCGCGTCGATCCGATGTTGGCGCGCCGCCTCGACGTCGAAGCCGACGTAGGCCAGAGGGGGCCGCTTGCGCACGTTGACGGAGCATTCGAAGTTGGCGCACACGAGGGTGCCGACCGTGTTGCCGTTGCGTCCGGCCTGGCCGGCCCGCTTGACGCTGTAGAGCACCACGTCGTTCGGCAGGTGCACGTCTTCGCACCACGAGCACTGGGGGCGCGTGCGGATCGTGCCGTCGGCCTGCCGCAGCAGGACCCCGACCGGGGTGTCGTCGAGCTCGACGACGACGTAGCCGAGCTGGGGCGCCTTGCGGTCGCGCCAGCCCAGGAAGTCGAGGGTGTCCCAGGCCAGGCCGCCGAAGTCCGACGGCAGGGTTATGGTGTTGCGCTCTCGTACGGAGACGTTGATGAAGGATGCTCGAAGCTGTTCTTCTGTGAAAGGGTGCATGGCTGTTATCGCCTAACTGTCCAGCCCTCGCAGCGCTACGGCATACGAAGGGGTAATCCGGGGTGGGGGATCCGCACGCGATCGCGGCCGACGGGCAGCACGACATGACGGATCTGACGGCGCCGAGTGGCGCAGAAACGATCACCGAGGGGGCCGGGCTATCTCGAGCCGGCGGAAGGACCGCCGACGACCTCCTGACGCCCCGAGGGCGGAGTGGACGAGATGAGCGTATGCACGACAGCATTCTACTCCGCGTGCTTGATCCGCACTGTGCAAGCCGTTCGCCCGGGCAATAACATGGTGCCGGCGGAGGGACCGCCTCTGGGGGAGTACGGATATGGGCGGGTCGATCTCGGATCAGGCGACGACGACGACCGAGGATGCGCGGGCTCGCGCAGCCCGGATCTGGTTCGGCGGGATCGCGGTGGTGGTGACGATCGCGCTGGTGATCCAGCTCGTGCTCATCTTCACCGGAGGGCAGGACGCCAACTCGGGCTCGACCGGAGCGGATGAGAGCCTCGCCACACGGCTCGTGCGCCTGTTCAGCTTCTTCACCATCCAGAGCAATCTCTTCGTGCTGGGAACCTCGATCGTGCTCGCCCTGAACGTCCGCGCAGACGGCACGGTCTGGCGAGTGCTGCGATTCGACGCCCTGCTCGGCATCATCATCACGGGTCTCGTCTACGAGACGATCCTCGCGCCTCTTGTGCACCTCACCGGCTGGGCCTTCGTGGCGACCATCGGCTTCCACTACATCGCGCCCTGGACGACCTTGATCGGCTGGCTCGTCTTCGGGCCGCGGCCGCGTATGTCGTGGGGAACGGCGGCCTCGGCGTTCATCTAGCCGCTCCTGTGGCTCGTCTACACCTTCGTGCACGGCGCCGTCACGGGCTGGTATCCCTACCCGTTCCTCGACGTCGCGACGATCGGTTTCGCCGACTCCGTGCGCAACTCCGCCGTGGTGCTCGTGATCGGAGTGGCGATCGCCGCCGTGCTCACGATCCTCGACCGGCGCCTGCCCTCGCTCGTGCGCGACCGGCCCCGAGCCGAGCGGCCGGCCGCGACCGTCAGCGGTATCGCGGGGGCATCGGACTAGAGGTCGTCCGGGTCGTCGGACACCCAGCGCAGCAGATCGCCGGGCTGGCATTCGAGCACCCGGCAGATCGCGTCGAGCGTTGTGAAGCGCACCGCCTTCGCGCGTCCGTTCTTGAGCACGGCGATGTTCGCGACGGTGATCCCGACGGCCTCCGCGAACTCGCCCACCGACATCTTGCGCTTGGCGAGCTCGACGTCGATGTCGACGATGATCGCCATCACACCACCTCCGCGAGCTCGTCCTGGAGCGCCGTCGCCGCACGGAGCAGGTTGCGCATCACGACCATCAGCGAGACGAAGGCGGCGCCGGCGATCACCACGCCGGTCATCGCGACGCCGAGAACGGGCGGCCCGACATCCACGATTCCGAGCAGATGGAACTCGATCGCGAAGGTGAGCAGGGTGGCGACGATGCCGGCGACGATGATCAGGTCGACCCAGCGGAAGGCGCGCCCGGTGAAGATCGCCCCGCGCCTCACCATCGAGAGCAGCGCCCACATGGCGACGAAGACGGCCTGCACGCAGGCCACGATCACGATGCAGACGATCGTGTAGGGCACGGCGAGGTAGGCGAGCTCGGGCACCGCCTGCGCCGCATTCGCCGCGAACTGCGGGATGTACCACGCCTGCGTGAGCAGGGTCCCGAGGAAGAGGATCACGAGGAGCACACGCAGAGCGAGAACGGCAAGACGATTCATGGATTGATTCTCGATCTATATCTATCGATTGTCAATAGATCGAGTATCGAGTTCACGCCTGCGACGGAAGTACCCGGTGGCGCAGGCGGGCCTCCTCGCCGAGTAGCGCCGCCTCGGCGAGAACGCTCACGTGGTGATCGGCACGGAGAGGACGGTCGGAGAGAGCGGATGCGTACGTCATACAGGGAGAGCACTCGACCTGCTGCGCGGTGACGACCCCGCCACTTTCAATCTATAGCGCAGCAGGGGGCTTGCCGCAAGACCCCGGTCGTGCCGGAGAATCGTGGATCGTGACTCCGACCGCCAGCGCATTCGACCTGCCCGACCGACTCGCCGCCAAGGGCGATCCGGCCCTCATCGCCGCCGACGAACAGCACTTCTCGGCGATCGCGGAGAGCCTCGCGCGGTCGATCGCCGAGCTGTCCGATCGCCTCGACCTCGAGCGCAGGCTGCCCGGCGGCGAGGGTCAGGAGACGATGGACCGCGACATGGAGATCCATCGCCTGACCGCCCGTCTGCGCGCCCTGCGCCGTTTCGGCCTCGACCTCTGCCTGGGGCGCATGGTCGGCACGGATGACTCGGAGCCCGTGTACGTCGGGCGCTTCGGGCTCAGCGACAGCACGGGTCGCCGGCTGCTGCTCGACTGGCGGTCCCCGGCGGCCGAGCCGTTCTTCGGGGCGACCCACGCCGACCCGATGGGCCTCGTGAGCCGTCGCCGTTACCGCTGGACCCGCGGCCGCGTGAGCGACTACTGGGACGAGGTCTTCACCGCGGAGGGGCTCGCCGGAAACGCCGCGCTCGACGACCAGTCCGCCTTCATCGCGAGCCTGGGCAGCAGCCGGTCGCCGCGGATGCGGGATGTGCTCAGCACGATCCAGGCCGATCAGGACGCCATCATCCGCGCGGGATCACGCGGCGCGCTCGTCGTCGACGGCGGGCCGGGCACGGGGAAGACGGTCGTGGCGCTGCACCGCACCGCCTACCTCCTCTACGCCGACCCCCGTCTCTCCCGCGGCGGGGGAGGCGTGCTGTTCGTCGGCCCGCACCCGGCGTATCTGGCCTACGTCGACGACGTGCTCCCCAGCCTCGGGGAGGAGAGCGTGCAGATCTGCACCCTGCGGGATCTCGTCGCCGAGGGCGCGGCAGCCGGGATCGAGGCCGATGCGGAGATCGCCGCGCTGAAGTCGTCCACAGGTCTCGTGACGGCGATCGAAGCGGCCGTCGCGTTCTATGAGAGGCCGCCCGCCGCGGGGATGACGGTCGAGACGCCGTGGGCGGACGTCTGGCTCAGCGCCGCCGACTGGGCGGAGGCGTTCGACGCGGCCGACCCGGGCAGCTCGCACAACGAGGCGCGCGAGCAGGTCTGGGAGGCGCTCCTCGACATCGTGGTCGACCAGGTCGACGACGAGGAGGTTCCTCCTCATCTGCTGCGCCGGGCGCTGCTGCAGAACGAGGAGCTGACGGGCGCCTTCGCGAAGACCTGGCCGCTGCTCGATCCGGCCGGCGTCGTCGGAGACCTCTGGTCGGTGCCCGCCTATCTGCGCATCTGCGCTCCCTGGCTCGCCCCAGAGGAGATCCGGAGTCTTCACCGGGAGGATGCACGGGCCTGGACGGTGTCGGATCTGCCTCTCCTCGACGCCGCACGGCAGCGGATCGGCGACCCGGAGGCCTCGCGGGTCAGACGTCGGCGCGACGCCGCGATGGCCGCCGAGCGCGAGCGTCGGGCCGAGGTCGTGGGAGACCTGATCGCATCCGACGACTCCGAGATGCTCGTGATGTCGATGCTGCGAGGGCAGGACGTGCAGAACTCCCTCGACGACGAGTCGGCGCTGCCCGCCATCGACCCGGACACGCTCGCGGGCCCTTTCGCGCACATCGTGATCGACGAGGCCCAGGAGCTCAGCGACGCGGAATGGCAGATGCTGCTGCGCCGCTGCCCGTCACGGAGCTTCACCGTCGTGGGGGATCGCGCCCAGGCCCGGCACGGGTTCACGGAGTCGTGGCGGCAGCGACTCGAGCGCGTCGGGCTCGACGATGTCACCCTGGCCACCCTGAGCATCAACTACCGCACGCCCGAGGAGGTCATGGCGGAGGCCGAGCCGGTCATCCGTGCGGTGATCCCGGATGCCAATGTGCCGACATCCGTGCGCCGCAGCGGCCTCCCCGTCGTGCACGGGCCTGCGGCCGAGCTGGGTTCGATCGTCGGCGCCTGGCTCGACGGGCACGACGACGGGATCGCCTGCGTCATCAGCACCGGCGAGGTCGACGGCGAGCTGTTCGGGCCGGGATCCCGTGTGCGGTCGCTGACCCCGGAGCTGTCGAAGGGTCTCGAGTTCGACCTGGTCGTGCTCGTCGACCCGGAGACGTTCGGCGACGGCATCGAGGGCGCCGTGGACCGCTACGTCGCGATGACCCGGGCGACCCAGCAGCTCGTCATCCTCACGACGCGGTGATCGGCCGAGATCGGCCGACGGGAATGCCGATTCGGCACCTTGTTAACCCGTACTTCAGATGCGCACACCACTCCCGAAACCAAGCGCTGACAATGTAGTGACCATGCAGCAACTGTCTCGTCTTGGATCCACCCTCCGCGCTGAGATCGACCGCATTCTGCGGCGTTCCTCCCGACCGCTGGGGCAGAAGCGCAGGACGACCCGGATACTCCCCTCCGTCCTCCTGATCGCGGCCATGAGCCTCGGCGGCGCGAGCGCCGTGTCGGCGGCGACATCCGTGCCCACCGACCAGGCCGTGCCCACCGACCAGGCCGAAGACGACCCCATCACGATGGACGTGCGCGTCGTCGTGCCCAAGCGCACCTCCGTTCCGACGGACACTCCGACCCCGACCGACACCCCGAACCCGACGGACACCCCGACGGCGACGCCCACCCCCGAGCCGAGCGAGACAGCGCCGGGCGGAACCGGAACCTCCCCATCGACGCCGGGCGGCCACGGTGACGGGCCGCTCGCGCAGTCGGGTGTGCCGGTCGAGCTCACCGTCATCGGCGGGTTCGCCGCGCTCGTCGTGCTGGTCGGCGTCGGAATGTGGCTGGGCGCGCGACGGAAGCGCAGCCTCCGGAGCTGACGCTCGCCCGGTCGACCGGGCCTGCATCCTCACGACTCGCTGGCCGCGGCCCCTCCCAGGCGGCCGGGTGGCGCGGCGCGCACGTGGATGCGCTCGCCCTGGCGCCCGAAGAGGGAGAGGAACTCGACGTCGCCGGGGCCGACGCGCCCGAACCAGTGCGGCGTACGGGTGTCGAACTCCGCCGTCACGCTGGAGGAGCCGGGCGGCCGATCACGAAGCCGCGCGGCATCCCATCGATCCTTTCGCACGCTCAGGGGATGGGCTCGGCAACCGGCGCCTTCTCGGGGCCGGTCAGCACCGCACCGATGCTCGCGGCGGTGACGAGGCCGATCGCCACGAGGTCGAGTGGCGTGAGCGCCTGATGCAGCAGCACAAAACCGGCGGCGACCGCTGTCGCCGGCGCGAGCGACATCAGCACGCCGAACGTCGACTCCGGCAGCCGCCGCAGGGCGACGAACTCGACCCCGTAGGGGATCGCGGACGACAGCACGGCTACGAGCAGTCCGAGCCCCAGCAGGTCGAGCCGCAGCAGAGCGGGCCCGGCCAGCACGATGCCGAAGGGAAGGATCACGATCGCGCTCACCGCCATTGCGAGCGCGAGCCCCTCGAGCCTCTCGAACCGCCGGCCCGTGCGCGCCGAGCCGAGGATGTATCCCGCCCAGCAGACGCCGGCGAGCACCGCGAGCGCGATGCCGACGGGGTCGAGCCGCCCGACGTCGACCCCGCACAGGATCGCGACGCCTGCGAAGGCGAGGATCGCCCAGACCCAGCTCAGCGCGCGGCGCCCCATCACGACCGACAGCACGAGGGGGCCGAGCACCTCGATCGTCGCTGCGACCCCCAGCGGGATCCGTTCGATCGCCAGGTAGAAGGAGACGTTCATCACCGCGAGCACCAGGCCGAAGCCGACCACGGTCATCCAGTCGGCCCGGCTGCGCCCGCGGAGCCGGGGTCGCGCGATGACGAGCAGCAGCACCGCGGAGAAACCGATCCGCAGGCTGACGACCCCCATCGGCCCGAGCTCAGGGAAGATGAGCACGGCGACCGCCGCCCCGGACTCCGCCGCTATGCCGGCGCCGAGCACGAGCAGGGCGGCGAACGACTGCGACGACCGGTTGTTCACTGGTTCAGCCTAGGGTGCCCCGCGAGGTCGACGCGCGGTGCGGTCATCCCGTCGTCGTCTGCGAGCGGCCTGCCGAGGCCTCGTGAAACCCGAGACGAGACGGTGTCGGATGGGCGGGGGATTCAGCGGACGAGCAGGTAGGCGCCGTCGGCCGGATCGACGAGGACGGGGAATCGCTGCCCGAGGCGGTCGACCTGCCCCGGCATACCGCGATGAGTCATCTGGAACGACGGAACCTCGGCACCGCTGACACGCAGGGTCACCTCGATGCCGGTCTCCTCGCCCAGGGGGATCGGTTTCGAGGCGACGACCTCTGCAACGGCAGGGCGCCCACGCTGGGAGAGGCGTTCGACGCGCCTCTGCATGCGTGCCGTCGACACCATGGAGGCCAGACCGAGACCGCCGATGACGACCAGCACCGCTATGCCGCCCACGATCGTGGGCCAGCCGAACTCGCCGACAGCGACGACGACGACGATGAGGGCCGGACCGAGCAGCAGGGCGATCACTCCCGATGCATAGCTGGCGAAACGCGCGAGCGGGCCCTTCGGTACGACCCGATCGATGTTGCCGTCCTCGGCGATCCAGAGCTCGTCAGACCTCATGTGCCGATGGTAGTGGCTCGGATCGTGTTTGACCTTGACCTTGACATGATGTGAAGGTGTTCGCTGAGTGGAGGAGGTTGTGATGATGACGACAACACACCAGGCGGACCCGGGTGCACGGCTGCGCGCGGCCCTGGGCTCCCCGGACTCGTCGGCTCGGTTGCAGGCTGCGCTCTCCGCGGGCACGAACCCCGATCCCGGCTACATCGAGATCCTCGTCGAGAGGTGCGCGACCGAACCGGACTTCTTCGTGCGCGACATGCTCACCTGGTCGCTGACCCGGCATCCCGCCGCCGACACCGTGCCCCGCCTGCTCCGCGAGACGACGGCGGAGCGGCCCCAGGCCCGCAGCCAGGCGCTGCACACCCTGTCGAAGATCGGCGACCCTCGAGGGTGGGCGGCGATAACGCCCGGGCTTCTGCGCGACCCCGACGACGACGTGGCCCGAAGCGCATGGCGAGCCGCGGTCGTGCTCGTGCCGGACGACGGCGCGGCAGAACTCGCCCGGGCTCTGGCCTCCCAGCTCGCCCGCGGAGACCGGGAGGTTCGCCTGAGCCTCAGCCGCGCCCTGGCCGATCTCGGTGATGCTGCGACGCCGGTGCTGGCGGATGCCGCAGAGCACGGCGACCCGGAGGTGCGAGCGCACGCGATCGCGACCGAACGCCTCCTGCGCGACCCGCACGAGGGCTTCGAGGCGGCGATCGTCGAGGCGAAGCGCCTCGTCGCACTGCGGGACAGCCCGATCACGGGCGACGATCGTGCTGATCGGTGAGGTGTCGCGGCATGCGGGCATCAGCACCCGCATGCTGCGGCACTACGACTCCCTGGGACTCGTCTCGCCGACGGGGCGCACGACGGGCGGGTACCGGGAGTACTCGGCAGCCGACATCCACCGTCTGTTCCAGGTCGAGAGCCTCCGGTCGCTCGGAATGTCGCTGCGCGATCTGCGGCGCGCGCTCGACGACGCGGATGCCGCCCCGCCCGTCTCGTCGATGAGCTCATCGCGAGCACGCAGGAGCGCATCGACCGCGAACGAGAGCTGCTCCGACGGCTGCACCACGTGCGGAACAGCGACCCGGCGGCGTGGACGGAGGTGCTGCGCATCGTCTCGCTCATACGCGGCTTGGACTCCGACGATCCGTCGAGACGCCAGCAGAGCGCTCTCGCCACTGCCGACGGCTCGGCTCCGGCCGTCGGGCTTCTCGCCGAGGCCCTGCTCGAGGAGGACGACCCGAATGTGTCCGGGGCGCTCCGATGGGCGCTGCGGCGATCGCGCGGTCGTGCTTCGGATGACGCGTTGGCCGTCTTTGGCCCGGCGTTGACGTCATCCGTGGCGCAGAGGCGGCACCGAGCCGTGACGGCGATCGCGGACTCCGGCACCGAGGCCGCCGTCGCGCTGCTCGTCGGCACGCTGACCCACGCCGACCCCGTCGTGCGCGGACATGCCGCCCTCGCCCTGGGGGCTCGCCGCGACACCCGAGCGATCCCGGAGCTCATCGGCATGGTCGTCGCCGGGGCCCACGACGTCGAGGCTGCCGAGACCCTCGGCGCCCTCGCCCGTGATCACGACCTCGACGATCGGATCGCCGCCGCGTTCGCGCAGGAGCTCGGTCGCGGGACGGTCTCCCTCGACACCCGACTGCGGCTCACGCAGGCACTCGCCGAGCTGCGCGGCCCCGTCACGCACGACCTGCTCCTGACCCTTGCCGACGATCCCGATCGCCGCGTGGCGCTCACCGCCATGGCGGTCGCGAGGACAGCCGCGCCCACGGCCGCCCGGGCAAGAAGGACCAGGAGGTGGGGAGCGAGTCCGGATGAGCCGAAGTAGGCCACTGCGCGAGTCGCCTCGATGAACTGACCGAACGGAAGAACCGAGTGGAGGAACGCGACGAAGAGCGGGAGCATGTCAGCGTTCACGGTGCCTCCTCACCCGGCTCGAGGCGGGGGAGGGGAGGCAGATGCTCGTCGAGCTGAGCCCGTTCGGACGGGACACGATCGAGCACGCGGACAGCGTGCACGCCCGTGCGGTTCGCCGGGCGCTGCTCGACTCGATCACTCCGGATGTGGCCGCCTTCATAACAGCCTTCGACGGCCCTGCACTCCGGCGCGATGGCTTGCGCTCCGGATTGGAGAAGGCCCAGACGGCATCGGCGATTGGCCCACCGAGCCCCGAGCGGTAGAGTTCTCGTCGAACGTGACACGATTCGAGGAGGTGAGCCCGATGCACACACCGTCCACTCCGGGCGCTCCTTCGAGTTCACGATCGCGCGACTGACGTAGCCGTCGCGGGGAGCGCTGCACGCACCCTCAGAAAGCTACGATCATGAACCACACACCTCAGTTCACCTCGGAGACGAGCTCCGACACCGTCTCGGCACATCCCTCCCTCACAGCCCGCACGGCCTTGGTGCTCGGCGGTGGCGGATCGACCGGCAATGCCTGGCTCATCGGCGTGCTCGCCGGCCTGTTCGACGCCGGGCGCGACGTGACCACCGCAGACCTGATCATCGGGACGTCGGCCGGCGCGACAGCCGCCGCCCAGCTGGGCGGCGCCACCCCCACCGGGTTGCTCGCCGACATCCTCGCCGCTGCTCCTCAGCCCCGGACGGGAGCGCCCGGATCAGACCGGGGAGGCGCGTCGGCCAGGCCGGTGGTCGACCACATGGAGAGGATGAGAGCGATCATCGCCTCCGCGGGGGACGCGGCCGAGCTACGCCGCAGATCGGGCGCGGCGGCGCTCGAGAGGGACGCCGCGGCAGACGGCACCTGGCAGGCGCAGTGGCGCGCGACCGTCGCCTCGCGGCTGCCCAGTGAGCACTGGCCGCGCCGGAGGACTCTCATCACGGCGGTCGACGCCCGCACCGGAGATCCGGTGGTGTTCGATCGCGACAGCGGGGTCGAGCTCGTGGACGCCGTCGCCGCCAGCTGCTCCAGCGGCCTTCCCTACCGGATCGGCGACGCGCTGTACATCGACGGCGGCTACCGGGCCAATGCCGAGAACGCCGATCTGGCGGACGGATACGAACGGGTTCTGGTGCTGTCGCCGTTCGGCGGCAGAGCGCTGACCCCGGTGGAGTGGGGCACGCATCTCGCCACGCAGCTCGACGAGCTGCGCTCACGCGGCAGCAGCGTCGAGACGATCGTCCCGGGCAGCGACTCCGAGCATCTGTTCGGCGTCAACGCGATGGATCCGTCGCTGCGTCCGCCCGCCGCCCGGGCCGGCTACGAGCAAGGCCGGGCCTTCGCCGAACGGCTCGGCGAGTTCTGACCAGACATCCACACCCTGGATGTCAGTTGGAGCCGAGAGGATACCGGCGTGCGTTGTCGTCGAAGAGGCATCTCACGGGATCGATGCCGGCCGCCTGGACCTGCCGCCAGAGGGATGCCGGGTCGCCGCCCTCGACGGGCGTTATGCCTTCGACCTCGAGACAGGCACGCAGCGCCCGGTCGTCGTCGGAGGTGTCCTGGTGCTCGCTCTGCCACGCCCTGTCGACCTGAGCGAACTCCTGCGCGTAACAGCGGTCAGCTGCACCCGAGGAGACGGCAGCGCCTGACGCGACGTACCGGATGATCGTGCCGGACGTGTCGACGCCCTCCAGGGGGTGTCCGGCCACGGCCATGCACTCCGCGTATCGGTCGAATTGCGTGTGGTAATCCGCCTGGGTGACCGCGCCGTCGGCCAACGCTGCTGCCTGCTCGGGCGAAAGCGGGAGAGGAACGGCGCGAGCGACCCACGACGCCCAGACCACGTAGCGTCTCCCCTCTCCGTCGGAGATGGCCAGGGTGTGCGCAGACGCGTCGTTCACGCTGAAATAGCCTCCGCCCCCGCCAGAGGCCGTCGAGCCCTCATCGCAGATCATCGTCATCACGGCCTTTCCGTCGACGAGGAGGTCGAAGTTCCCCGGGTCCTCGCAGCGGAACACGACCGCGAGCTCGACTGCTCCCTCGGGCATCGCACCGAGCGGCACGGCGGTGTCGCGGTGCCCGTCGACGACCACGGGGGCTCCGAACAGTTGCGTGTCGTCGGGGATGAACGAGTCGACCAACGCGTCCACGCTCACGGGCGCACGCTCCGGAGGCGCGTTGAACGCGGCGGCGGACACCGCTCCCGTCAGCGCCCCGGCGAGAGCGAAGGCGACGATCGGTGCGCCGATGCTCCATCGGCGGCGGGGGCGGACGGGGGCGGCTGATGCGGTCGCGACGAGCATCCGCCGCAGCTCGGTGTCGCGTTCGCCGTGTGGCATCTCAGAGGACATCGTTCACACCTTCCGGCCGCAGTGCTGTGGTCGATTCGCTGACGGCCTCGCGCAGCCGCCCTTTGGCTCGCGAGAGCCGGGACTTGATCGTGCCGACGCGCACATCCATCACTCGGGCGGCGTCCTCCGCGCTGAGGCCCTCGAGCACGCACAGCGTGAGAACCTGCTGGTCGATGGAGGAGAGCCCTCTCAGGGCCGCCACCGCTTCGCCGTCGTCGAGCTGCTCCGCGTGGTCCGGTTGCACGTCGCCCGCGGGAAGGCGCAGCAGCGCGGCACGGTAGCGTCGCGCGGCGCGGGTGAGATTGCTCGCGGTGAACGTGGCGGTCCGAAGGAGCCACGGCAGCATCGAGCCGTCGACGAACTGGATGTCATTGCGTTTGCGCCACGCCTCGAGGAAGGTCACGGCCACGACGTCGTCCGCGTCGGACCACGACGGGGCCAAGCCGCGGGAGTGCCGATACACACGGGCGCGGTGGCGGTCGAAGATCTCCCCGAAGGCGTTCCCTCTGCCCGCGAGAGCCTCGGCCCAGGCTTCCTCGTCATTGACACTCACACTATGAAGTGTCCACGATCGAGCAAAAGGTTCCGAGAATCGCGAAGCAGCGTTCCTGGGCTGTGATCGCGCCCGTTCAGGAGCCGTCATCGCTGTCAGGCGGTCGCGGATGGGCGGCCTGGACGCTGGAACGCATCGACAGTGCCGCCTCAGGAAGGGGCTGGCCGTCACGGACTGACGGCGCAGGCCCCTCAGGCGCGGTCGTGAAGGGTGACGTGGTATCCGTCGGGGTCGGCGAAGGTGAACGTGCGACCGAAGGGGCCGTCGATCGGAGCCGAGACGATCGTGTGGCCGTCGGCGGCGAGGGCGTCGTGAATGGCCTGGACCTCGGTGGCGTGGAGCCAGATCGCGGCGCCGATGCCGGGCTGAGCGACGGATGCCAGGTCGGTGCCGGGAACGACGTCCCGCAGGGCGAACGCGATCGGCGTCGTCTTGAAGACGACGGCGTGCGGAGGGCCTGCAGGCGAACGGACGAGGCCGAGGTACTGCTCGTAGAACGCCTGCGACGCGTCGAGATCGCGAGTCTGGAGTGAGATGAAGTCGGGGCCGGTGACGGGCATGGTGTTGCTCCTTCGTATTGTGTCAGTTTTCTGACACAGGTCAATCTATGTCAGAATACTGACATGAGTCAAGATCGAACCGGAGTCGACCTGGAGACGTCGCTGGGCTACCTGCTGAAAGAGGCGTCGAGTGCCCTGCGCACCGCCATGGAGGCAGTGCTGCGGCCGCTCGGCATGAGCGTGACGCACTACTCCTGCCTCGAGCTGCTGGCCCAGCGCCCGGGCCTGTCGAACTCCGAGCTCGCTCGCGGGGCGTTCGTGACACGGCAGTCGATGAACGTGCTGCTGCAGGCCCTGGAGCGGGACGGTTACGTGAGCAGGCCGGGGGAGGCCCCCGTGGGGAAGGCTCTTCCCACGCGGCTCACGCCACTCGGTCGGCGAAGCCTCGAGGAAGCGACCGTTGCGGTCCGGGCCGTCGAGCTCCGGATGCTGGGCGGCATGACGGAGGACGAGCAGTCGGATGCCTTCAGGATCCTGCAGAGCATGATCCGCTCCCTGCGCAACGACCCGCGAAATGGTGATTGACGACGAGCGATTTCCTGCGCTTGACTTTCGCCCGGCGCCCCGCGCCCCGGTCTCGCACGACGGAGACGTCAGCCCCTGAGCGAAGGAAGACAGCTGTGACCATGAGCATCTCGCGACGCCGCCGGCCCCGATCCGCGGCTGCGATCGCAGCCGTGGCGTTCGTCGCGCTCTCGGTGAGCGCGGCGCCGATCGCTGCAGTCGCAGAGGAAGCCGCGGCAGACCCGGCGTCCACGGCCGTCGTGGAGATGACACCCGCGTTGAAGGAGAAGATCCAGAAGAAGGTCGAGTCCTTCAGGACGACCCACGGTCTCCCGGGCCTGTCCGTGGCGGTGGTCACCCCGGACCCGGCCGGGTCGAGCCCGGTGATCACGACGTTCGCCGCCGGTCAGCCGGTCCCGGGATCGGCGACGCCGGTGGATGCCTCGACGCAGTTCGAGCTCGGATCCGAGACGAAGGTCTTCACGGCCGACCTGCTGTCGTACCTCGTCGCATCCGGCCGCGTATCGCTCGACGACGCGGTGCAGCTCTACGCGCCGGCCGGGATCACGGTGCCGGAGTGGGCCGACCCGCAGACCGGCACGACCACACCGATCACCCTGCGCGACCTCGCCACCCACCAGGCCGGGCTCCCCGACGTGCCCCCGAACTTCCAGGACGGCTGCGGCAGCACCCCGGGCTGCGAGAACCCGCACCCCGGCTACACGCAGACGATGCTGTGGGACGCCATCGCGCAGCAGTCGCTGCTGTGGCAGCCGGGCACCCGGTGGCTCTACTCGAACTGGGGGTTCGGCCTGCTCGGCACCATCCTGGCGAACGTCGTCGAGCCCGTCCCGGCATCGCAGCCGCCCGCCTACCAGTCAGCGATCGACGGGGCGTTCCTCGACGCCCTGGGGATGTCCTCCACGATGATCGAGACCCCTGGCCCGCGCCTCGCCCCTCCGTACATGGCCTCCGGGGAGCCGACGTACTACTGGGACAACACCAATGCGATCAGCGGAGCCGGCGGCCTGATCTCCGATGCCGCCGACATGGGCACCTGGGTCGCCGCCCACCTCGGCTACATCCCACCGGCCGCGCCGCTCGGCGTGCAGACGATGGCGAACACGCTCGAGCCGGTCAGCACCATCACCACCCTGTGCTCATCGCCCTCGCAGTGCCAGGAGGCCGATTTCCAGATGGGGCTCGGATGGCAGCTCTACTCCGCCAGGTCGTCGGAGGTGGGTGCGCCCTGGGCCTTCAAGAACGGCGGCACGGCCGGGTCCAGCACCGACACGGCGCTCGCCCCGAGCCTGCGAACAGGCGTCACCACGATGTTCAACATGCAACGGGTGGGTGATGAGCAGCTCGCCGTCCCGATCCTCGCGCTGCTCGTCGCCGATCGGAGGGGCCCGGCGCCGACTCCGTCACACGACCCCGACAGGCCGCACAAAGCCGAGGACGACGCCCGGACGCCGCACAAAGCCACCCTCGCGGACACCGGATACGCGGCATCCGACTTCATCGCCCCCGGACTCGTCGCTGCAGCGCTCCTGGCCGTCGGAGGCGTACTGGCGCTGTCCGCCAGGCGCCGCACACCCGGTACCGACCCCGGCCGGTAGCGGCGGAGAGCCCGGCCGGCCGTCAGGGCGAGGCGTGCGCCAGGATGCTCTCAGCCGTGTCCTCGATCGAGTCGGCGACCGGCGCTCAACGGAGTGCCATTCCAGGAATGCGTGCGCGGATCGCGTCCAGCTCGGCCTCGTCCGAGACGCCTTGCCAGTCGTAGCGGGGTGTGTACGGCTCGACGAGTGACGTCACCTCGTCGTCCGTCAGTGTCACGTCGAGCGACGCGACGGCGTCGTCGATCTGCCGCGTGGATCCGGCACCGACCAGCGGGGCGGTGACGACGGGCCGGCTGTGCAACCACGCCAGAGCGATCGTCGCACGGCTGACGCCATGCGCCTCAGCGACCTTACCGACCGCATCGATGATGGCCCGGTTCGACTCTTCCTCGGCGGGGGAGTAGAGGGTGTCCGCGTAGGCTCCGTCCGTCGACGAGCGGTCGGTGGATCTCGCGTCGTCCCACGCGCGGGCGAGACGGCCGCGGGCCAAGGGACTCCAGACGATGGTTCCGACCCCCTCGTCGCTGCAGAGTGGGATCATCTCGCGCTCCTCCTCGCGGGCGAGCAGGTTGTAATGGTCCTGCATCGTCACGAAACGGGCCCACCCGTTGAGCTTCTGCAGGTGCAGCGCCTTCGCGAACTCCCAGGCGTGCATCGACGATGCACCGAGGTAGCGCACCTTGCCCGCTTTCACCAGATCGCTGAGCGCTTCCAGGGTCTCCTCGAGCGGGGTCGCATGGTCATTGCGGTGCACCTGGTACAGATCGATGTAGTCCGTGCCGAGCCGGTCGAGGGAGTGCTCGACCTCGGTCATGATCGCCTTCCGCGACAGCCCGCGGCCGTTGGGGCCTGGGCGCATCGGGTGGCGG
This sequence comes from Compostimonas suwonensis, assembly GCF_002797855.1. Classification (GTDB taxonomy): domain Bacteria; phylum Actinomycetota; class Actinomycetes; order Actinomycetales; family Microbacteriaceae; genus Compostimonas; species Compostimonas suwonensis. Next base: position 178,000 of record NZ_PGFB01000002.1, on the reverse strand, counting down.
AGCTTCGTCGCGATCACCACATCGTCACGGTTCGCGAAATCCTTCAGAGCGCGCCCCAGGATCTCCTCGCTGGAGCCGTTGGAGTACATGTTGGCGGTGTCGAAGAAGTTGATGCCGGCATCCAGCGCATGCTTGATGAGCGGCCTCGCCTCGTCTTCACCCTTCGACCAGACGGGGTGGCCGCGGCCGGGCTCGCCATAGCTCATGGCGCCGATGGCGATGGGGGAGACGTCGAGGCCGGTTGTGCCGAGCTTCACGTAGTCCACAAGTGTTCCTCCTGCTATCCTCATATCACGGAGAATTCTCCGCATCTGAGACGAAACTAGCGGAGAACTCTCCGCAAGTCAATTGAGGGCATCATCGACTTATGACCGCAGAGACTCCCGCCACCTACGGAACGCAGCGCCGAGCGGCCGCGCAGAACCGCATCGCGATCATCGACGCCGCGCGCGAGCTGTTCACCGAGAACCCGCTGGTGCCGCTGAACGACGTGGCGAAGCGCGCGGGGGTGGGGGCGGGAACGCTCTACCGGCATTTCCCGACCCGCGAAGATCTGATCCTCGCGGCTTACCAGCGCGACATCGACCGCCTCAGCATCACCGTCGACGAGGTCCTCGCTCGGAACTCCTCAGCGAAGGAGGCGTTCATCGAGTGGTTCGACGTGCTCGCCGCCAGCATCAAGATCAAGCACGGCTTGGGGGACGCCCTGCACAGCGCCGCCGCGCAGAGCATGGTCGCCTCCGCCTGGGGGCCCGCGTCGGAAGCCGTCGGCAGGCTCGTCGACGCCTGCGTCGCAGAGGGCACGATCGCGCCGGGTCACGACCCGTCGGACATCATCATGCTCATGAGCTTCCTCTGGCGGGTCGCGCCCGACGAGGCCGGCGAGGCCCAGGGGCGCCGGCTCATCGCAACGGTGTTCAGCGGCCTCCAGGCCTCGCCCGAATAGCCTCGCGTCGGCCCGCCGTTCCCGCATGCCCGATTCCCGCAGGAGTCGGCGGATACAGCGCGCGGCTTCGGTCGCCGCGCGAACACGATCATGTCACGCCGCAACTCGCACGGGCCGGTATCGCACGGCGACCGCCCCCGATCGGAACTCACGGCGCTCCACGAGCTCGAGCTGGATGCGCTCGCGCAGACCGGCGAGCAACGTCGGCCCGTGCCCGGCGAGCACCGGCTGCACAACGAACTCGTACTCGTCGATCAGCCCCAGATCGGCCAGCGCCAGGGGGAGCGTCACGCCACCCACCCACAGGCCCTCACCCGGCTGCTGCTTGAGCCGCCGAACCGCCTGCCCCACGTCGCCTCGAAGCGGCTCGGCATTCCAATCGACCCCGCTCAGCGTGCTCGACACGACATACTTCTTCGCCCCGTCGATGGCCTCGGCGAACGGAACCTCCCATTCATCCATCCAGCCGGGCCATGTGCCCGTGGCCGGCCTCCGCCACGCCGACTCCATCATCTGGTAGGTCGCCCGGCCGAAGAGCAGGGCATCGGCCCGCTCCATCTCAGCCGTCCAGTAGCGCATCGACTCCTCGTCCGGCGGGAGCCCCGCCTCGTGATGGCAGCAGCCGTCGAGCGTGACGTCGATCGAGTATCGAAGTGGTCTCATCTCGTTGCTCTCCTTGATGCGCGATGCGTGCCCGGGTTACCGCGCCGGTACGGAGGCGGCCGCCGGCGCCATTCTCATCGGTGCTCCTTTTCGCACCAACTTTAGGGCGGTCCGCTGGCGTGCGGGGAGGCGATCGCAGCTCGCCAACCGGTGCTGTGACTTTTAACTGACATAATGTGCATTATCGGCGATAACGATCGCGCTCAGAGGTGGGGTGGGATCTACGCCGTTCCCCGCAGGGCTTTGGCCTTCAGGGCGTCGTACTCGGCCGGGGTGACAGCGCCGCTGTCGAGAAGTCGTTTCGCAGTCTCGATGTCGCTGACAGCCGAGGTCGATGTCGCGGCCGAACGAATGTCATCGTCAATCCGTTCTTCGGCTTCGCGCGAAGCCGTCATCCCACGTCGACCCATGTCGCGGCCGCGGACGATCACATAGATGAAAGCTCCGAGGAACGGCAAGAAGACCAGGAAAAGCAACCACAGCGCCTTCGCCCAACCGCTGAGCTCAGGATCCCGGAACACGTCGATGATGACCCGTATGAAGATCGAAATGCACGAGATGACGATGTAGAACCAGAAAAACCATACGAAGAACTCCCAGACGCTCATGTCGAAGCTCCGATCTCGCGGAGTGCCGATCACTCCCGCCTGGCTCGAAGCTATTGCTCGGCGACCATCGACACATCACCCGAAACGGATGACACCCATCGGGTCGTCTTCACGTCCCACGGTCATTAACAGGGACGCGAACCTATTTCTAGGCGCCCACGTAGGCCGCGAGGTGTTTTCCCGTGAGTGTCGAGCGCTCGGCGACGAGATCGGCCGGCGCGCCCTCGAAGACGATCAGGCCGCCGTCGTGGCCCGCGCCGGGGCCCAGGTCGATGATCCAGTCCGCGTGCGCCATGACCGCCTGGTGGTGCTCCACGACGATGACCGATTTGCCGGAGTCGACGAGTCGATCGAGCAGGCCGAGCAGCTGCTCGACGTCGGCGAGGTGGAGTCCCGTGGTCGGTTCGTCGAGCACGTAGACCCCGCCCTTCTCCCCCAGGTGCGTCGCGAGTTTGAGACGCTGCCGCTCGCCGCCCGAGAGAGTCGTGAGCGGCTGGCCGAGGCTCAGATAGCCGAGGCCGACGTCGTCGAGGCGCTCCAGGATGGCGTGCGCGGCCGGTGTGCGCGCCTCCCCTTCCGCGAAGAACTCCTTGGCCTCGGTCACCGACATCGCGAGCACCTCGCTGATGTCCCGTCCACCGAATTGGTATTCCAGCACGGATGCCTGGAACCGCTTGCCCTCGCACACCTCGCACGTCGTGGCGACACCCGCCATCATCCCCAGATCGGTGTAGATGACGCCGGCGCCGTTGCAGTTCGGGCACGCGCCTTCGGAGTTCGCGCTGAACAACGCGGGCTTCACGTCGTTCGCCTTCGCGAAGGCCTTGCGAATCGGCTCGAGCATTCCCGTGTAGGTCGCCGGGTTGCTGCGCCGGGAGCCGCGGATCGCGCCCTGGTCGATCGACACAACGCCCTCACTGGCGGGGATCGACCCGTGCACGAGCGAGCTCTTGCCCGAGCCGGCGACGCCCGTGACGACGACGAGCACTCCGAGCGGGATGTCGACGTCGACATCCCGCAGGTTGTGGGCCGTCGCTCCCCTGATCTGCAGCTTTCCGCTGGGTGTGCGCACCGTCTTCTTGAGCACGGCTCGGTCGTCGAGGTGGCGGCCCGTGAGCGTGCCGCTGGCCCGCAGCCCCTCGAGAGTGCCCTCGTAGCAGATCGTGCCGCCCGCGGAACCCGCGCCGGGCCCGAGGTCGACGACGTGGTCGGCGATGGCGATCATCTCCGGCTTGTGCTCGACGACGAGCACGGTGTTGCCCTTGTCGCGCAGAAGCAGCAGCAGCTCGTTCATGCGCTGGATGTCGTGAGGATGCAGGCCGATCGACGGCTCGTCGAAGACGTAGGTGACATCGGTGAGAGACGAGCCGAGGTGGCGGATGATCTTCGTGCGCTGCGCTTCACCGCCCGACAGCGTGCCCGACGCCCGGTCGAGCGAGAGGTAGCCCAGGCCGATCCCCACGAAGGAGTCGAGGGTGTGCCGCAGTGTGGCGAGCAGGGGCGCCACCGACGGCTCGTCGAGCCCGCGCACCCACTCGGCCAGGTCGCTGATCTGCATCGCGCAGGCCTCGGCGATGTTGAGCCCCGCGATCCGCGACGATCGCGCCCCCTCGTTGAGCCGGGTTCCGCCGCAGTCGGGGCACGTCGTGAAGGTGACCGCCCGATCGACGAAGGCGCGGATGTGCGGCTGCATCGCCTCACGGTCTTTCGAGAGGAAGCTCTTCTGCACTTTGGGGATGAGGCCCTCGTAGGTCATGTTGATGTCGCCGACCTTGACCTTGACCGGCTCGCGGTAGAGGAAGTCGTGCACCTCTTTCTCGCTGTAGTCGCGGATCGGCTTGTCGGCGTCGAGGAAGCCGGAGCCCGTGAAGATCTTCACGCCCCAGCCGTCGGCCGTGTAGCCGGGGATGGTGAGCGCGCCCTCGTTGAGCGACTTGGAGTCGTCGTAGAGCTGGGTCAGGTCGATGTCGTTCACCGTGCCCATGCCCTCGCAGCGCGGGCACATGCCGCCCGTGATGCTGAAGCTCCGCCGCTCCTTGGTCGTGGAGCCGCCGCGTTCGATGGTCACCGCGCCCGCTCCCGAGATCGAGGCGACGTTGAAGGAGAACGCCTGCGGTGAGCCGACGTGCGGCTCCCCCAGCCGGCTGAAGAGGATGCGCAGCATCGCGTTGACATCGGTGGCCGTGCCGACGGTGGATCGGGCGTTCGCGCCCATCCGCTCCTGGTCGACGATGATCGCCGTCGTCAGGCCGCCGAGCACGTCGACATCCGGACGCGCGAGTGTCGGCATAAAACCCTGCAGAAATGCGCTGTAGGTCTCGTTGATCATGCGCTGGGACTCGGCCGCGATCGTGCCGAACACGAGCGAGCTCTTGCCCGAGCCGGAGACACCCGTGAACACCGTCAGACGGCGCTTCGGGATCTCCACGCTGACGTCTTTGAGGTTATTCACGCGTGCGCCCTGCACGCGGATCAGGTCATGGCTGTCGGCATCGTGCAGCGCAGACGGCTGCGGGTCTGTCGTTGTCATGCAGTCACTTTAGCGGCGGCATCCGACCCCGTGCTTCTCGAAACCCGATCGATCCGGGCGTTGCGGGCCGAGGCGGAAACTCGAGGGCAACCCCGAGCAGCTCAGAGCCCGCCGTGCACGAGCTCGCCCGCGAGATAGGTGGCGACGACGTCGAGCCCGGCGACATCCTGCGGCTCGACAGTGTGCGGATCGGCCGACAGCACAACGAAGTCAGCGTACTTGCCCGCCTCGATGCTTCCGATGATGTCGTCGGAGAAGAGCTGCCACGCCGCGTCGATGGTCTGGGCGCGCAGGGCCTCCTCGATCGTCACGCCGTCGACGCCCGGATAGCGGTGGCCGGAACGCGTGGTGCGGGTCATCGCGACGGTCATGTTGCGCAGCGGTTCGGCCGGCGTCACCGTGCCGTCGTTGTGGAAGGAGACGCGCAGCCCGGCATCCAACGCGGCGCGAGCGTTCGTCCATGGCGCCCCGTGCTCGGCACCGAACAGGTCGTCGACGAGCACCTCACCCCAGTAGTACACGTGGTCCATGAGCATGCTCACGGTTACACCCAGGGTCTTCGCACGCTCGAACTGTGTCGCGGACATCGTTCCGACGTGCTCGAGGCGCAGGCGGTGGTCGACCCGCGGATGCCGCTCGAGCATGGCCTCCCAGGCGTCGAGCACCATGTCGATCGCAAGGTCGCCGTGCGCGTGGCAGGCCAGCTGCCAGCCCTGCGGGAAGTACTGCTCGACCACGCTGTCCATCTGCTCGCGTGTGTAGTTCGAGGAGCCGTGCGACCCGGAGGGGATGCCGATCGACCGCGTCGCGGGTGTGTCGAGGTAGGGGAACGAGAGCTGGATGTTGCCGACCCACGGCGAACCGTCGGCCCAGGTCTTCACCCCCACCTGAGACACGAGATCATCTCCGTTGTCGAGCGGCACACTCGCGTGCGCTCCAGGCGCCGACATCTCGTAGAGCCGGATGCGGGCGGTCAGCCCCGCCGCGCGGGCCGCGTCGAGCGCCGGGCGTTTGGCCTCGCTCCAGCTCATGTCGCTCACCGTTGTGATGCCGACGGCGTTGAGCGAGCTCAGATACGTGTGGAGCAGCTGCGGAAGCTCCTTCTGCGCGGCGACGAGCACCGACTCCGCGATCGCGAAGACGCAGCCCACCTCGAAACCCTTGCCCGTGAGCTCGCCCGCGGCATCCTTCTCCCAGTGCGAGCCGACGGGGTCGGGCGAGTTCTTGTCGATGCCGGCCGCCTTCGCCGCCGCGGTGTTGAAGTAGACCACGTGGCCCGAGTTGTGCAGGATGACGACCGGCGCCCCTCCCCCGAGCTCGTCGAGCTCGGCGAGCGTCGGGTCGGTCAGCCCCTTCTGCAGCAGGCCGTCCCAGCCGTTGAAGTATGCGCCCTCAGGGTGCGCGGCGACACCCGCGCGCAGGGCCTCGTGCACGCCCTCGGCTGTCGCGATCGTGACCGGCCGGATGTCGGCGATCAGCTCCGAGAACACGGCTGCCGTGTCGGTGGGGTGACCGTGGGCCTCGATGAAGCCGGGCAGCAGAACCCGCTCCCCCAGGCTCACGACCGCGACATCCGCCGAGGCCTGCGAGCGGATGTCGCCCTCGTCACCGACCGCGACGATGCGGCCTTCGCGAACGAGCACCGCCTCCGCCCGCGGACGCGACTCGTCCATGGTCAGGATCGTGCCCAGAAAAAGTGTCTCCCGCGAACTGCCCGACATGTGCTCCCCATCGCTCGAATGCCGACGCAACGGCGTCGCCCTCCTATTGTGGCGGCTGTCTCAACCCGACTAGAACGCGTTCACGGCATCAGACGGTCACCACCAACTGTTTCGTTTTTTCCGGTGACCAGAGAAAGGCTCCATCGAGCTTCGGTAGTAGAGAACGGCCACCCACAGTAGAAGCACAACGACCCATGAGTAGAAGACCACCGTGATCCAGAGCGGCGGATAGGCAGTCACGATCGTTCCTTCCCCTTCCGTGCTGCAGATTGCGCCGACCGTTGGGAACCACGAGAACCCGGCATCGACGCGACCGCCTTCTGAAAGATGCAAGCGCTCGAAACAGAGAGTAGCCAGGCTTTCACGCCGCTCGATGTAGATCGGCACGAAAACGAACGGAGCGGCGACAAACACAGCAATCGGCAGGATGACGGCCAACACTCGAGCAAGCAATGGGTTCGATGAAAACCCGAGATCTGGATCAGGGACGAAATTCGGCGCAAATCTCATACGCTAGTTCCGTGGGGAACGTGGCCGCGGCCTCTACAAATCGTGAGGGAGAGTAGTCCCCCATCACAGGCGTATGTACAGGATCAGTAATCAGGACATCTGGCCCCGTTTGGATGTCCGACGTCATTCCTTGGATTTCCCCGTCAGCTATGCATCCCGAAAGCAAGGCGCTCATTGCAAACGCCGCGACGATTGCCGTTATCGTTCTACCTGAATTTGACACATTCCCCCCTTGAACACGTGTGGCATGCCACATGCGTATTCAGGATGATGGAGCCTCTTATCCGAATGCAATTGTTTATTATTGCCCCACAATTCGGAAAAATAATCTGTAAACAATCTATATATACAGATCAACCGGTTATTTGCATGAATTTCTTATGGTTTAACCATAAGTTCAACTCAACGTGGAGACCCCCATAACTGGGGTGTCAGCTCGATACCGCTAAGTGAAACACCATCGGCGCAACACGGCGACGCAGTGCTGTCATCGGAGGGCGTTCTGCGCCACAATCGTGCTAACAGCCGCAACCAAGGGGGCACAACCATGTCACAGGCATCACCGAGCGCCGACGCGTTCCTTTCGTCGTTCTCGCTCAACGCGCAGAAACTGACCCAGCAGACGATCACCACGATCCGCCTCGTCTTCGGCATCTCGGGGCTCGTCGCGCTCGTGATCGGAGTCCTGGTGCTCGTCTGGCCGGGAGCGACCCTGCAGGTCGTCGCCGTGCTCTTCGGGCTCTACTTCCTGATCGTCGGCGTCGTGCGCGCGGCCATCGGCATCTTCGGCAAAGACCTGTCCGGCGGCATCCGAGCACTCGACATCATCCTCGGCGTGCTGCTCGTGATCGCGGGCGTGTTCGCGCTCAAGAACCCGCTCGACTCGATCGCGATCCTGGGCATCCTCATCGGCCTCGGCTGGATCATCGAAGGCGTCGTCGCCCTCGCCGAGTCCGGTTCGGGCGCGTCGTCGCGGGGCCTGGCGATCTTCTTTGGCATCGTGAGCCTCATCGCCGGCATCATCGTGCTCTTCGTTCCACTCGGCACCGTCGCCGTGCTCGTGCTCTTCGGAGGCATCTCGCTCATCGTCATCGGCCTCATCGGCATCGTTCGCGCCTTCACCTTCGGGCGCAAGGCGAAAGCCGCGTAACCCGGATTCGACGACGAAGGCCCGGTGCTCGCGAGCATCGGGCCTTCGTCGTGCTGAGGGTCTAGAGATCCTTCAGGAAATCCGAGACGTCGCCGACGTAGCGCGTGTTGTCGGCCGGAACTGGCTCGACCGCCGCGGAGATGACCTCGGCCGCGAACTCGCTCACGTTGTACAGCTTGCCGGCGGCCTCCTTGCGCGCGTTGATCGCGTCGGGGTTCGCCCGCACGAGCAGGGTGGCCGTGATGGTGCCCTCGATCATGTCGCCCGAGACGACGACGAACTGGATGCCGCGCTCCTCGAGCTCGGCGATGCGCTCACGCAGCGCGTCCTCCCCCGCCCGCTTGCTGAGGGCGACGGGCTCGTACTCGGGCATCGTCGCCGTCGTGCGGATGAAGTGGGCCTGGTGGCTCGTCACGAACACGACGCGCGAGCCCTCGTGCAGCAGAGGCAGCGCGGCATCCAGCACACTCAGCTGGGCGTCGCGGTTGAGCGTCATCGCGTAGTCCTCGGCCATACCCGACTCCATGCCGCCGGAGGCGTTGAGCACGAGGATGTCGAGGCCGCCGAGCTCGGCCCGGATCTGCTCGAACATGCCCGCGACCGATGCGGGATCGGTCAGGTCGGCGCCGACCGTGAGGGCCGTGCCGCCGTCGGCCCGGATCGCGTCGGCGAGCTTGACCGCGCGCGCCTCCTTGTTGCGGAAGTTGATGACGACCTTCGCGCCGGCGTCGGCGGCGTAGCGCACGGTGTCGGCTCCGATGCCACGGGACGAGCCCGTCACGAGGATGCGCGTGCCGTCGAGGGCGCCGGGCTCGAGGGGATTGCTCACGAGATTCTCCTTGGGTTCGCAGAACGGAGGCAGCCCGGCATCCGGATCCCGGAGCAGCCGCCGCCAGCAACCGAGACTATCAAGATCACCGACGGTCTCACGGGTGCACCTGATAGCGTCGAGAGTGCACTGCTCGAAGAAAGGAGCCGCACATGGACGTCGTCTCACAGTACGCATGGATCGTCTGGATCGTGCTCATCCTCATCTTCATCACGGTCGAGATGCTGACCCTCGAGTTCACCTTCCTGATGATCGCGATCGGCTCTCTGGGCGGGCTGCTCTCGGGGCTTCTCGGGGCTCCCTGGTGGCTGCAGATCGTGATCGCGGCGGCTCTCGCGGTGATCCTGCTGCTGTTCATCCGCCCGCCTCTGCTGCGGGTGCTCAAGCGCGGCGCCGATCCCGCCAGGAGCAACGTCGACGCGCTGCTGGGCCTCGAAGGCCAGGCCGTCTCCGTCGTGACGTCGATCGGCGGGCAGGTGCGGCTGGCGAACGGCGAGACCTGGACTGCCCGCAGTGCCGCGATCACCGAGCGCCGCGACATCGAACCCGGCGAGCGTGTGCTCGTGACCGCCATCGATGGGGCGACGGCCGTCGTCGTCCCCGCCGAAAGGAACTGAAACAGTGGATGACTCCAACCTCGTGGTGACGATCATCGTGATCATCATCGTCGCCGTGATCGTGATCTTCGTGCTCGTCACCCTCTTCCGCGCGATCCGGATCATCCCCCAGGCGAGCGCCGGCGTCGTCGAGCGCCTCGGCAAGTACCACAAGACGCTTATGCCGGGCCTCAACATCCTCGTGCCCTTCATCGACCGGGTGCGGCCGCTCATCGACATGCGCGAGCAGGTCGTCTCGTTCCCGCCGCAGCCCGTCATCACCGAGGACAACCTCGTCGTCTCGATCGACACGGTCGTCTACTTCCAGGTGACGGATGCCCGTGCCGCGACCTACGAGATCGCCAACTACCTGGGCGCCGTCGAGCAGCTCACGACCACGACCCTCCGCAACGTGGTCGGCGGCCTCAACCTCGAGGAGGCGCTGACCTCCCGCGACAACATCAACAGCCAGCTGCGCATCGTGCTCGACGAGGCGACCGGCAAATGGGGCATCCGCGTCGGGCGCGTCGAGCTCAAGGCGATCGACCCGCCCCTCTCCATCCAGGACTCGATGGAGAAGCAGATGCGCGCCGAGCGTGACCGCCGTGCCCAGATCCTCACCGCGGAGGGCACCAAGCAGGCCTCGATCCTGCAGGCGGAGGGCCAACGGCAGGCCGCGATCCTCTCCGCCGAGGGTGATGCGAAGGCCGCCGTTCTGCGGGCGCAGGGCGAGGCCGAGGCCATCACGACGGTCTTCGGCGCCATCCACCGAGGCGATCCGGATCCCAAGCTGCTCGCCTACCAGTATCTGCAGACCCTGCCCAAGCTCGCTGACGGCTCGGCCAACAAGCTCTGGATCATCCCGAGCGAGCTGACCGAGGCGCTCAAGGGCATCGGCACGGCCTTCGGGTCGCGGGGTGGGGTCGGCGAGCCTCCGACGGCGTCGGATGCCGCAGCGGGCGCTGCTCAGACGACGAACGCCGGTCCGGCAGCGGGAGCCGCCGACGTCGCACCCGCCGCCGAACCCCGCCACTGACCGCCGGCCGATGCCGGATCGGCTGCGCTCGGGGTTCTTCGCTCCCCCGCTCCCCCGGATCTTCGCGCATCGGGGGCTCGCCCACGACGGGCGGGCGACGGATGCCGCGGAGAACACCCTCGAGGCGTTCGCCCGTGCTCTGGCGGCCGGCGCCACCCACCTCGAGACCGACGTGCACGCGAGCGCCGACGGCGAGTCCGTGATCAGCCACGATCCCGATTTCGCGGGCGCGGACGGCAGGCGGATCGTCGTCGCGAGCCTCACCGTCGCCGAGTTGCAGGCGAGGCGCGACGTGCCGCCCGGCTCCTTCCGCACCCTGCGCGAGGCGCTCGACGCGTTTCCCGGCGCCCGCTTCAACATCGATGTGAAGTCGGATGCCGCGGCCGGGCCGACCGCGCAGGCCATCCGTGCTCTCGCCGCCGTCGACCGGGTGCTCGTGACCTCCTTCGACGACGCTCGGCGCCGGGCGGCGGTGGACCGCCTGCCCGGGGTCGCGACATCCGCCTCGTCTCGCACGGTCGCGCGAGCGCTTCTCCTCGCAGTCCTCGGCGCCCAGGGCGCCCTGCGCCGCACGCTCGCCGACGTGGACGCCGTGCAGATCCCGCAACATGTCGCCGGCGTGCGCATCGTCACGCGACGCACCGTGCGCGCCTTCCACGAGGCCGGGGTCGAGGTTCACGTCTGGACGGTCGACGATCCCCGCGAGATGGCCCTTCTGCTCGACCGCGGAGTCGACGGCCTGGTGACCGACCGCTGCGATCTCGCGAGCCGGCTCGTGGCGTCCCGCGCCGGATGAACGCAGACCGGATGAACGCAGCCGCATAAACGCGGAGTGAACGCCCGGACAACACCGCCGACCCTGGGAGTTCTCTCCGAAAGGCGGAGCCGCGGAAAGCTAACGCCCAGCTTGGGGGTTTATAACTGTGGATGCAATAGCGAGAGAGGACCACACAATGGCGGATCGCAGCTTGCGCGGAATGAGACTCGGTGCCCAAAGCCTACAGAGCGAGGAGGGCGTGGAGTTTTCCCCACGACAGATGGCTGTTTACCGATGCGAGGACGGCACCACCTTCGAGGTGATGTTCTCCGCAGAGGCTGAAGTACCGGAGATTTGGGCGTCCCCCAAGAACGGTCAAGAGGGCAAGCTTCTCGACGCCGAAGGCCAGGTCATCGAAAGCGACCAGCCGGCGCCGAAAGAGGCGCGCACGCACTGGGACATGCTCCTCGAGCGTCGCACGCGCGCAGAGCTGGAGGATCTCCTCCAGGAGCGTCTGGACTACCTTCGCTCGCGTCGCGGCGAACAGAAGATCGGCGCGTAGAGAGCTCGAACCCAGCAGTTTCAGGGCCTCGGTGACAACCGGGGCCCTTTTCGCTGCCCGGGCCGCCGCGGCCGCACGGTCAGTGCGAGCACGAGCCCCGCGAGGCCGAGCCCGCTGACGAGCCACTCGATACCCCGCCCCAGCGACATCGCCGGGGTGACGACCGTGCTGAGCGGCACCTCGCCGACGAGCGCCCCGGCCTCGAACGACGGCAGCTCGCCGATCGTGGAGCCGTCGGGGCCGAGCAGCGCCGTGGCCGCGACGGTCGACACGTTGACGACGCTCCGGCTCGTCTCGATGGCGCGCAGACGCGTGATGGCGAGCTGCTGCTCGTTCTCATCGGTGCGGCCGAAGTCCGCGTTGTTGGTCTGCGCGAAGATCACATCGGCGCCGTTGTCGATCATGTCGTGGATGAGCTGGTCGTCGACGATGTCGAAGCAGATCGAGATGCCCGCGATCACCCCGTCGATGTCGAAGACCGGGTCGGTCGTGCCCGGTGTGTAGTCGCGCTGGATGAGCCCGATCAGCTCAGGGGCGAAGGGCTCCCAGAACGCACGGTCGGGAACGTACTCCCCGAACGGCACGGGGTGTTTCTTGTCGTAGAAGTCGAGCATCCCCTCCCCCGCCCGCCAGAGCATCGAGGTGTTGAAGATCTCGTCGCCGCGCTGCGTGACGGTGCCGACGACGAGCGGGGCGTTCGCCGCGTCGCTCACGTAATCGAGCGCTTTGGCCGCCTGGGGAACCTCGAGCGGATCGAGGTCGCTGCCGTTCTCAGGCCAGACGACGACGTCGAGGTCGTCATCGACGACGGGAAGCGTCGCGCTGATGTTGTCGGTCAGGATGTCGCCGGGATCGCGTACGTCGAAGTACCCGGCCTTCGAATTGCCCTGCACCGCGGCGACGCGCATGCTCCCCTCGGTGATCGTGGGCCACGCGGGCACCACGAGCACGAGCGCGACGGCCCCGACTGCGACGAGCGTGCGGGCAGAGCCTCCGAGCGGCGCGCGGTAGCGCTCCTCTCCGCGCGCATCGCCCGAGAACGTGCCGAAGGGCAGCGGCACCCAGAGCGCGAGCTCGATCGCGAGGGCGACGAGCCACACGAGCAGGAAGCTGAGCCCCGAGACCCCCACCCAGGCCACGAGAGGCGCGAAGGGGCTCTCCGATTGCGAGAAGGCGATGCGCCCCCAGGAGAAGCCGCCGTAGGGCCAGACGGCCGAGATGGCCTCACGGGCCGTCCAGAGGCCGGCGACGACGACCGGCACGAGCCCCAGTCGGCCGAGCGCGGTCGGCCAGGCCCGGCCCGCATAGCGGTAGACCACGGCGATCGTCCCGGCGCCGACCGCGACGAAGAGCGACTCGAGCGTCGAGAGGGCGACCCAGGGCACCGGGCCGAGGTACAGCGACGCCCAACTGATGTGCACGAGGTAGAACGAGAGCCCGGCGACGAAGCCGACGAGAGCTCCCGACCAGAAGGTGCGGCCGCGCAGCGCCACGAGCACGCACGCGACCCCGACGAAGACGAGCGGCCAGATCCCCTGGTCGGGGTGCGCGGCATCCGTGATGGGGCCGGAGACGACCGCGAGGGCGAGCGCCAGCCAGAGCGGGCGGGTCACCGGCGCCCCGGTTCTCACGAGGGGCGGCGACACGGGAGCTGTTCGAGACGAGACGGACACTCAGGCGACCGAACTGTAGGCGACGATGCCGCGGCGCACGGAGTCGAGGGCCTGGCGCGCCGTTCGGCCGACACTCCCCTGCGCCACGTTCGAGAGCTGGTCGAGAAGGTCGATGGTCTGCTTCGCCCAGCGCACGAAGTCGCCGGCCGCCATGTCGGCGTCCTCGAGCACCTCGCTCAGCCCGCTGCCGCGTGCCCATTTGTACATCGCGAGGCTGAGCCCCGTCGAGATCGGCTCGGAGCCGGGAAGCCTGTTGTCGCGCTCGATCTCGTCGAGTCTCGCCCAGAGGTCCTGCGTCTTCTCGAGCGCCGGGCGGAAGGCGCCGCGGGGCAGGTGGCGGTCGCTGCCGAGGCCGTCGTCGCGGCGGGGCTCGTAGACGATCGCACACGCCATCGCGGCGAGGCCAGCGGCATCCAGCTCGCTCCACACGTTGCGGCGCAGCGCTTCTGCGACGAGCAGGTCGCGCTCCCCGTAGATGCGCTTGAGGGTGCGGCCGTGCACGTTCGTGGCGACGGCGCCCGACTCGTCGACGCTCAGGTAGCCGAGCTCCATGAGCACGTCGGTGACCCGGTCGAAGGTCTTGGCGACCGCTCCCGTGCGCGACGCGATCTGCTGGCCGAGGGCGTCGGTCTCGCGCTTGAGGCGCCACCAGCGCTCAGCCCAGCGGGCGTGCTGCTCGCGTTCGGCGCAACCGTGACACGGATGCGCCTTCATCTGCTTGCGCAGCTCGGTGAGCTCGTGCTGCCGCTTGTCGCGTTCGCCGCGGGTCTGCTGATCGGTGCGGGCGCCCTGACGCTCGAGGTCGGTGAGCGTGCGGCGCAGCGCCGCGTACTCGCGGAAGTCCCCGCGGTGGCAGGTCATCGCCTCCTCGTACCCGGCGAGCGACTCCTGCTGCTGGCGCACCTTGCGGGCCAGGTCGACGACGGCCCGGTCGGCCTGGAACTGCGCGAACGACGACTCGAGGATGTCGCGGGTGCGCTCCCGCCCGAACTGGTCGATGAGGTTGACGGCCATGTTGTAGGTGGGCCGGAAACTCGAGTTGAGCGGATAGCTGCGACGGGAGGCGAGCGAGGCGACCGCCTGCGGGTCGAGCCCGTCGTGCCACTGGATGAGCGAGTGGCCCTCGATGTCGATGCCCCGGCGGCCGGCACGACCGGTGATCTGCGTGTACTCCCCGGGGGTGATCGGCACCCGCGCCTCGCCGTTGAACTTCTCGAGCTTCTCGAGCACGACGGTGCGCGCCGGCATGTTGATGCCCAGCGCGAGGGTCTCGGTCGCGAAGACGACCTTGACGAGCTTCTTCTGGAAGAGTTCCTCGACGACCTCTTTGAAGGCGGGCAGCAGACCCGCGTGGTGCGCGGCGACGCCCCGCTGCAGGCCCTCGAGCCACTCCCAGTAGCCGAGCACGGCGAGATCCTCGTCGAGCAGGGTGCGGCAGCGGTCCTCGACGATCTGGCGGATCTCCTCGCGCTCGTGCGCCTGGGTCAGACGCACTCCCGCGCGCAGCACCTGGCGCACCGCCTGGTCGCAGCCCATCCGGCTGAAGACGAAGAAGATCGCGGGCAGGAGCTGCTTGCCGTCGAGGAGGGCGACGATCTCGGAGCGCTCCATCCGCATCCTGTCGGGCGGGGGCTTGTCCCGATAGCGGCCCGAGCGACCGCCCCGACGGCTGCCGGCGGGGCCCCGACCGCCCGAGCCGGCGAGCCGCACGAGCTCCGGGTTGACCCGGTGCGTGGCGGCGAGCCCCGAGGAGTCGAAGAGGTCGAGCATCTTCGTGCGCACGAGCACGTGCTGATCGAGCGGAACCGGTCGCTCCTCCGAGACGATGACGTCGGTGTCGCCGCGCACCGCCTGGAGCCAGTCGCCGAACTCCTCGGCGTTCGACACGGTGGCGCTCAGCGAGACGAGCCGCACGCTCTGCGGGAGGTGGATGATGACCTCCTCCCAGACCGCGCCCCGGAAGCGGTCGGCGAGGTAGTGCACCTCGTCCATGACCACGAAGGAGAGGTCTTTCAGCAGATCGGAGTCGGCATACAGCATGTTGCGGAGCACCTCGGTCGTCATCACGACGATGCGCGCACCGGAGTTGACGTTCGTGTCACCGGTCAGCAGCCCGACCTCGCTCCAGCCGTACTCGGCCACGAACTCCTGGTACTTCTGGTTGCTGAGCGCCTTCATGGGCGCTGTGTAGAAGACCTTCGCCGTCGGCGACTGCATGGCGAGGAACACGGCGAACTCGGCGACGATCGTCTTGCCCGCTCCCGTCGGCGCCGCCACGAGAACGCTCCTGTCTTGTTCGAGGCTCGTGCAGGCCCCCAGCTGGAAGGGATCGAGCTCGAAGCCCAGACCCGCGCGGAACGTCTCGAGCTTGGGCGATGACTGCCGTGATCGGGATGCCGCGTAGCGCTCGGCGGGCGAGAGTTCCTGGGTCATGGCGCGGCGCTCAGGCGATCGCTTCGACGTCGTCGAAGTCGAGGGCGCGCTTCTGGGCGCGGCGGTCGTGCAGCCACGCGACGCCCGCGGCCAGCAGGTACAACAGCACCATCGGGATCGCCAGCAGGAACATCGAGAACACATCCGCCGCCGGCGTCGCGATCGCCGTGAACAGCACGATCGCCAGGATCGCGATCCGCCACCCCTTGATGATCGACCGCGCGCTCAGCACGCCCACGAAGTTCAACAGCACCAGGAACACCGGCAGGATGAACGCGACGCCGACGGCCAGCACGAGCTTGAGGATGAAATCGAAGTAGTCCTTCGCATTGATGAACGACGTGCTCTCCGACGGCGCGAAACTCGTCAACAGCTCCACGATGTGCGGATACACGAACCACCCCGCAGCGCATCCCGCCAGGAACAACGGCACCGCGGTCAGGAAGAAGCCGAGGCCGTACCGCAGCTCTTTGCGCGTGAGCCCCGGGACCAGAAAGGCCCAGATCTGGTACAACCACACCGGGCTCGACACGATCACGCCCACCGTGAACGCGATCTGGATCTTCAGGTCGAAGCTCGAGGTGATCGCCGTGTAGTTGAGCGCGGCGTTGCGCCCCTGATTCTCCACGATCAACTCGATGGGTTTGTTGAGGATGTCGAGGACGAGATCCGAGACGAACCAGCCGCCGACCGAAGCGACCACGAGCGCAGCAGCCGCGATGTAGAGACGCTTACGCAGTTCGAGCAGATGGCCGGCCAGCGACATCCGTGCGTCCCGGCTCCTGCCTCGCGTCTGGCGAGTGGGCACAGTCCTAGGGCTTGGGCTGCTGAGAGCTGTCACCCTGAACGGGCGTCGTGGCAGCGCTGTCGCTCGTGTTGGCGGCGGTTCCCTCGCCCTCCGCAGGCTTGTTCTCGTCTTTCATGGTCTTGACCTCGCCACGGAAGATGCGCATGGACTGGCCCAGGCTGCGAGCGAGAGCGGGAAGCTTGGGAGCCCCGAAGAGAAGGAGCACGACGGCAAGGATGATGAGGAAATGCCATCCAGTGAGGTTGTTAAGCATTGGGGTCCATCCTCCGGCTCGGATCGGAATGTACCAGTAGTTTACCGCGCGCGACCGCGAGTTCCCTGCGATAGGCCCGGCGGCGCTCCCTGCGGTAGCGCTCGTGTCGTCGCCGGCGGTCGAGTTCGACCGGATCGTCGAAGAGCGCGATGTGCGGGCGCTCGGGCGGAGCCTCGTCGCGGGCGCCGTCGAGGGCGTCGGTCAGGGCGGTGAGCTTCTCGAGCTCGGTCAGAGCCGTCATGAGCTTGCGGAACAGCCACCAGGCGAAGAAGACGAGCATCGCGAGCAGTCCGAGGACGAGGAATCCCCAGATCAGCACCCACGACCACCACGGCATGCTGCGAGCCTACCCGGTGCCGGCCGACGGCGCCCGGGGGTACTGCGCGGCCCCGGCATCCGCCCACTCCGCGATCACCCGGCGGGCCTCCGGCGGCGAGACGACGCGAACGACCCCGGGCAGCCGGCTCACGAGCCGTTTGAGGCCGTGATAGTGCGCCACCCGGATGGTCGCCTCGACCCGCCCCTTGCCCGAGGGGACGGGCTGTGCGTCGGGCAGGTAGTCGGCGAGCAGGGGCATGGCGGATGCCGCGACATCCAGCACCACGGTCAGATCGTCGGGCGACCCCTCGAAGAGCCGCTCGGGCAGGGTGATCTCGCCGGCCCGGTGGGTGATGGGCTCGCCCGTGACCTCGAGACCGCTCATCCTGTCGAGGCGGAAGGTGCGCACCGCCTCGCGGAGATGGCACCAGCCGCGCAGGTACCAGTCCTGGTCGACCGACTCGATGCGGAGGGGATCGACCCGGCGGCGTTCGTGCTCGCCCCGCGAGTCGACGTACTCGAACTCGATCTGGCGCTCCTCGTCGACCGCGGTGCGGATGAGGGCGAGCGTCGTGTCGGAGGCGGAGCCCGCGACCGCCACCTGGCTGGGCGAACCGGACGACCCGCGCGAGAGTTTCGCCATCAACGCGCCGATGACGTCTCTGTCGCCGTTCTCGGGAAGCGCGGACAGGTACTGCAGGCCCGCGATGAGCGCCGCGGCCTCGCGCGAGGAGAACCGCGGGGTGTCGTCGATCGCGACGAGGTGGGTCAGCACGATCTGGTCGTTGTCTTCGAAGTCATCCCAGGCGATGTCGAAGAGGTCGCCGTGCTGGTACTGGCTCGTCTCGCCCGGCACACCCGAGACGGCGATGAGCCTCACGGCCGACCGGATCTGGTCCTGCGGCACGCCGAAGTGCTCGGCGACCGCCTGCACGCTCACCCGGTCGTGGTCCATGAGGTAGGGAACGAGCGAGAGCAGGAAGGCGAGCTTGTCCTGCGCCTGCAGCGCGGGGGGCTTCTCAGCCATGCGCGGCCTCCCGCTTCTGAGTCGTGCCGTGCCGCGTGTCGTCGTGCGGCTCCGAGTCGTCGTGGTTCGCGAGCGTGCGCAGGAGACGGTCGCGCACCGCGCTCTGCAGGCGCTCCGGGGAGACGACGTAGACCTCGGGGCCGTAGCCGGCGAGCTCGTCGGCGAGGATGTTGATGTCGGTGTAGTGCACGCTCAGCGCGGTGTTCGCCGGACCCTCTCCCCCGTACCGTCGGTTGAGCCGCGTGGCGGCGTCGGTTCCCGGCACCACCCGAACCTCGGCGACGTTGGCCTCCCAGATCTCGCTGAGCTCGCGCAGAGCGCGCTCGGCGTGATCCTCGCCCTCCGGCTCGAAGGTGCGCGCGGTGAGCTGCACGCCGTCGATGAAACGCGAGAGCAGGAAGGTACGTGTTCCCCCGGCATCCTGATCGATGCCGTGCAGATGCCAGCGGCCCTCGTGCTGCACGAGGGCGAGCGGTGCGACGGTGCGCTTGCGCGGCTTCGTCTCCCCGGGTTTCAGGTAGGCGAAGGTCACGATCGTGTGGCGTTCGAGGGCGACTCCCAGCGGATCGAAGGCCGAGTCGCGCACTCGCAGCCGCGGCGCATAGCCGAGCACGGGCTCGTCCGACTCGATGCCGAGCGAGCGCAGCTTCATGATCGCCCGGCGCGACTCCGCCGACAGAGAGCCCTCGCGCCAGACCGTGGCGGCGAGGCCCAGCAACGTGATCTCCTCCGCCGAGAAGGTGATGTCGGCCGGGAGCTCATATGCCCCGCGCGGAATGCGGTAGCGGAGGTTCTGGTTGTTGCCCGACTGCTCGGGGGCGTCCACCGTCTCGAGGGGCACGCCCAGCTCGCGGATGTCGTCTTTGTCGCGCTCGAACTGGCGCTCCAGGCTCGCGTTGTTGCCCGACATCGAATAGCGCTGGCGATAGCCCTGCACCGAGGAGAGGATCTCGGACTTCGTCAGCCCCTTCTCGGTCGCCAGAAGCGCGAGCACGAGGCTGAAGAGTCGCTCCTCCACAGGAATGCGGGGTGCTGGGCTGCTGGCGGGCGACACCCCTCCAGTCTACGGCTCGGCGCGCCGGGTCGAGGCGCAGGGCGAGGCCGCGCCGAACCCGGTGAGCGGGCTGCCGCCTACTGCTGGGGCGCCGCCGGCGCCGGGTCGACTCCGAGGATGTCGACGACGAAGACGAGGGTCGCGTTCGCGGGCACCGACTGGTTGCCGGCCTCGCCGTAGGCCTGGTCGGGCGGGATGATCGCGATGATCTGCGATCCCACGGTCTGCCCGATGAGGGCGTTCGCGAAGCCGGGGATGACGCCGCCCTGCACCTTGGAGCCGTCGGCGGCCAGGAACGTCGCCGGGGATCCGCTCTCCCACGAGGAGTCGAAGACCGTCTTGCTGTCCCAGATGACACCCGTGTAGTGCACGGTCACCGAGTCGCCCTCGACGACGGGCTCGCCGCCGCCCTTCTTGAGCACCGCGACCTTGAGCTCCGTCGGAGCGTCGCCCGCGGGGATCGTGATGCCCGGCTGGCCGGTCTCGGGAGCCGTGACGACCGAGGGGAACCCGGCCTGTGCGGGCTGGTCGGCCCCGTCGGCCCTGCTCAGGTACGACTTCGTGACGTCGAAGACGAAGACGAGGGTGTCGGTGCCGGAGATACCGAGCTGCGCGTTGCCCTCCGTGCCGAAGCCGTCCTCCGGCGGCACCGCGACGACGACGCGCGAGCCGGTGGTGGAGCAGACGAGGCCGTCGGTGATGCCCGTGATGGTCTGGCCGAGCACGAAGGCCGCCGCGCCGGTGTCCTGGATCGACTCGCCCGTCGTTCCGTTGAACACCGTCATCTCGGTCGCGACCTTCTGGCCCGACTTCACGACGTCTCCCGAGCCCGGGATGACCTCGGTGACCTCGGTCGTCTTCGTCTTGAGCGGCGTCGGGAAGTCGACGGTCGGATTGGAGCCGAGCGAACCGGACACGGTCACGGCATCGGAGGTGGCACCGGAGGACGCCTCGGGCGTGCAATCGCCCGTCGAGCCCGAGCTCGGGCTGCACGCCGAGAGTGCCACGGCCAGGAGGCCGGCGGTGACGATGAGCGCGGATGTTTTGCGCACGGGTCCTCGTTTCGATGCTGTGAGTGGAAACCGTCGATCAGTCTAGTTGACGGCTTCGCCGCCGTCGTTCAGGCCGTCCCCAGCCTCGGGGCGGTCGGCGGGGGCGGGAGAATCCGTTGCCGGCCGCCCTGTCGCCGGCTCCGCGGCATCCGTCGTCGAACGGGCCTTCGAGAGCCCGGCGCTGGCCACGGCCGAGCGCGCCCGCTTGCGCAGGTTCTTGTCGCTGACGCCCCGTTCCCCGAGCGAACCCGGGGTCCAGGCCTCGACGTCCTCGTCGCTGAACTCCGACTTCGAGAGCCGGCGTTTGAGCTCGGGCAGCACGGCGCCGGGAGCGAGCCGGCGCGCGGTGATGAGAAAGCCCGTGTGGCCGATCATGCGGTGGTCGGGGCGTACGGCGAGGCCTTCGACGTGCCAGCCGCGCACCATGGTCTCGCTCGAGTCGGGGTTGGTGAACTGGCCCGTGCCGCGGATCGCCTCGGCCACCCGCGAGAGCTGGGTCACGGTCGCGACGTAGCAGAGCAGCACTCCGCCGGGCTTGAGCGCCTCGGCGCTCGCCCCCACGCACTCCCAGGGCGCGAGCATGTCGAGCACGACCCGGTCGACGGATGCCGCGGCCGCGACGGTCGGCAGGGCCTCGGTGAGGTCGCCCAGCGTGACCGACCAGTTCTGCGGGTCGTAGCCGAAGAAGGTCGCGACGTTGCCGCGTGCGACGTCGGCGAACTCCTCGCGCCTCTCGAACGACATGAGGGTTCCCTCCGGGCCGATCGCGCGCAGGAGCCAGAGCGAGAGGGCGCCGGAGCCGACCCCGGCCTCGACGACCGTGGCGCCGGGGAAGATGTCGGCGAGGGCGAGGATCTGCGCGGCGTCCTTGGGGTAGACGATCGCCGCTCCGCGCGGCATCGACATCACGAAGTCGTTGAGGAGGGGACGCAGCGCGAGGTACTCGATGCCGACCGTGTTGGTGACGATCGAGCCGTCGGGCTGACCGATGACGGCGTCGTGCTCGACCGCGCCGCGGTGAGTGTGGAAGAGCTGCCCGGGAACGAGCTGGATCGTGTTGAGCTTGCCCTTGGGGCCGGTGAGCTGCACTTTGTCGCCCGGCTGGAACGGGCCGCTGGACTGCGGACGCGGCGCGGGAGGGGCGGCGTCGGGGCCGGTCGTGCTGTCCGGGTTCACTGTGCTCATGGTGCGCTCGCTTCGCTGACATCGGGAACGGTCGTCTCGCCGTGGGCCCGCTCGGCGAGCAGGATCGCGAGATCCTGCGGACCGTGACCCTCGAGGCTCGCCCAGAGGACCGAGTACGGCGCGTCGTCGAGCGCGATCATGTGCGGCACGCCGATCGCGATCGCGCCGGCGGCCGTCGCCGAGGCGAGGCCCGTCGGCGAGTCCTCGATGGCGACGCAGCCGGCGATGTCGACGCCGAGAAGCTCGGCGGCGCGCAGATAGGGCTCCGGGTGCGGCTTCGCGTTGGTCACGAGATCGCCGGCGACCACGACGCCGAAAGCCGGAACGGGGAGGGCGTCGACGATCTGCCGCGCCATCCGCTCGATCGACATCGTGACGAGGGCGAGCGGCACGCCCGCGGCGTACAGCGCCTCGACGAGCTCGCGGGCCCCGGGCCGCCACGGCACGCCCTGCTCGGCGATGAGCTCCTGCACCCTGCCGGTCATCCGGTCGACGATCTGGTCGGCGTTCAGGGCCACACCGGCGGCCTGCAGCCGCGCGGCGGCGACCCACAGGCCGAGGCCGACCATCTGAAGGGCGTCCTCGTGGGTCCAGGTGCCGCCGAACGAGCCGACGAGCTCGGTCTCGGCCTGCATCCAGTACGGTTCGGTGTCGACGAGGGTGCCGTCCATGTCCCAGAGCACTGCTGCGGGTAGCTGAGTAGTCACGGGGTCCCATGCTACCGGCCGCATCTCGTTCTATCCTGGTCAGAGGGCGTGGCGAACAAGCCGTGCTCGGTGAGCGAGGTGAACGCAGTGGCAGACAACACGGGTTTCCTGCGCGGTCGGTTGCTCGTTGTGGCCTTCGAGGGCTGGAACGACGCGGGCGAAGCCGCGACGGGGGCCGTCAAGACGCTCCAGGAGCTGCTCGATCTCTCGCCGATCGCCGAGATCGACCCCGAGGTGTACTACGACTACCAGTTCAATCGCCCGACGATGACGAGCGACGACAACGGCGTGCGCTTCCTCGAATGGCCGGGCACGACCATCTACGGCCCGGTCGCGCCCCGCGACGCCGGTGCGGGCATCGCCGCCGACGCGGAGCTCGAGATGAGCGGCGACAACGCCGGCAACATCCACCTCGTGCTCGGCGTCGAGCCCTCGCGCAGCTGGAAGAGCTTCGCCGCCGAGATCGTGGATGCCGCGCTCGCGGCCGACATCGGAGGCATCGTCTTCCTCGGCGCCATGCTCGCCGACGTTCCGCACACCCGTCCGATCTCCATCTTCGTCTCGACCGAGAACGATCAGCTGCGCTCCGAGCTGCAGATCGAGCGCAGCAGCTACGAGGGCCCCGTCGGCATCCTGAGCGTCATCGCGGATGCCGCCGAGACGGTCGGCATCCCGACGCTGTCGATCTGGGCCTCGGTGCCGCACTACGTTCACAACGCGCCGAGCCCCAAGGCCATGCTCGCCCTCATCGACAAGCTCGAGGAGCTCATCGACGTCGTCATCCCTCGCGGCGACCTCGTCGAAGAGGCCTCCGCCTGGGAGACCGGCATCAACCAGCTCGCCGGCGAGGACGAGGAGATGGCCGCCTACATCGAGCAGCTCGAGCAGGCCCGCGACACGGTCGACTCCCCCGAGGCGAGCGGAGAGGCGATCGCCCGCGAGTTCGAGCAGTACCTGCGCCGTCGCGGAGACGGGCGCCCCGACGAGCCCTGGCGGGGCGGCGGGGGCAGCTGACCGGCGGGGGCAGCCTACCCGCCTTCCCCGTCGAGCTCCCGCCCTACTCGGGCTGAGCGCCCGGGCGAGCCGAGCCGGCTCGTACGTCGACGCCGACGAGCGCGTCGAGCAGTTCGACGACGAGTCTGTTGTCGTCGACACCCGCCTCGGCCGCACGGTCGACGAACACAAGCGCGGCCGGGGTGTCGAGGTCGTTGTGCAGCACCGCTCGAACCGCCGCAAGGAGCTCCCGTGCACTGCCCTCCTCGCCCGTTCCGCGGTCGTGCGCCGCGAACGCCGCCGACCAGGTGCCGAGCCGGCGTTGCGCGCCGGCGAGGGCGGCATCCGTCCACTCCCAGTCGGAGCGGTAGTGCTCGCCGAGCACCGCGATCCGGATCGCACGGGGGTCGACGCCCGCCTCGCGCAGCCGTGAGACGAGCACGAGATTGCCGAGGGACTTGCTCATCTTCTCGCCCCGGTACGAGACCATGCCCGCGTGGCTGTAGAGCTGGGCGAGCGGTTGGCCCGAGAGCGCGGCGGCGTGGCCCGCGCTCATCTCGTGGTGCGGGAAGACGAGGTCTGAGCCGCCGCCCTGCACGGTGAAGTCGCGGCCGAGGTGCTGCAGCGCGATGACCGAGCACTCGATGTGCCAGCCGGGTCGCCCCGCCCCGAACGCCGACGTCCAGGCGGGCTCGCCGGCACGTTCGGCGCGCCAGAGCAGCGGGTCGAGCGGATGCCGCTTGCCCGGCCGCTCGGGGTCTCCCCCGCGTTCCGCGAAGAGCGCGAGCATCGTCGCCCGGTCGAGGTTGCTCTCGTCACCCAGCGTCCACGGGGAACGCTCGCTCGCGAGCTCGGTGTCGAAGTAGATGTCGCTGTCGGAGACGGCATCGGGGCTCTCGACCGCGTAGGCCAGTCCCGCCTCCCAGAGCTTCGAGACGGCGCGGGCGATGGGCTCGACGGCCTCGGTGACGGCCACGTAGTTGTCGGGCGGGATGACCCGCAGGCTCAGCATGTCGGTGCGGAAAAGCTCGATCTGCTCGTCGGCGAGTGCACGCCAGTCGACGCCCGTCACGGCCGCGCGCTCGAGCAGCGGGTCGTCGACGTCGGTGATGTTCTGCGCGTAGTGCACGTGGTACCCGGCGTCCAGCCAGACCCGGTGCAGCGTGTCGAAGGCCAGGTAGGTCGAGGCATGGCCCAGGTGGGTGGCGTCGTAGGGTGTTATGCCGCAGACGTACAGTCGTGCGATGTCGTGCGTCTCAGCCGCGACGAGCCCGTTGCTCGCGGTGTCGAAGACGAGAGGGGCCTCCGACCGCCCGGGAAGGACCGGGATGACCGGTCGTTGCCATGCGCGCACGGCTTACGCTGTCCACACACCGGTCGAGAGGAGCACGATGATCACTCCTCCGAGCAGCACCCGGTAGATCACGAACGGCAGGAAGCTGCGGCGCGAGATGTAGCTCATGAAGAAGGCGATGACGAGCAGTCCGACGATGAAGGCGACGAGCGTCGCGATGCCCGTCTCGAGGGGAGAGTAGACGCTCGGCTCGCCGAGGCTCTTGAACAGCTGGTAGAAGCCGCTGCCGAAGACCGCGGGGATCGCCAGCAGGAACGCGTAGCGCGAGGCCGCTTTGCGCTCGAACCCCATGAAGAGCCCGGCGGTGATGGTTCCGCCCGAGCGTGAGACGCCCGGGATGAGCGAGAGCGCCTGGGCGAGGCCGTAGATGATGCCGTTGCCGACGGTCATGTTCTTGAGCCGCTTGGTCTTCGTTCCCACCCAGTCGGCGATGCCGAGCAGGATGCCGAAGACGATGAGCGTCGTCGCGATGATCCACAGGCTGCGGAGCTGGTTCTCGATCAGGTCCTGGAAGAGGACCCCGAGGATCACGATGGGGATGCTGCCGATGATGATCAGCCAGCCCATCCTGGCGTCCGGATCGTTGCGCGGCACCTTGCCCGCGATGGAGCGACCCCACTGCCCCACGATGCGCACGATGTCACGCCAGAAGAACACGACGACCGCCGCCTCGGTGCCGATCTGGGTGATCGCGGTGAAGGCGGCGCCCGGATCCTGTGCATTCGGGAAGAGCTCGCCGAGGATGCGGAGGTGAGCGCTGCTCGAGATGGGGAGGAACTCGGTGAGACCCTGGACGAGGCCCAGGATGAGTGCTTCGATGATGCCCATGCTTCGCTTTCGTGGCCGGTGGTCGGTCGACGGACGGACTCGATAGTCTCAGTAGTCGAGCAGGAGGTCCGTCAGAACACGCCTGCCAAAGACTAATGCGTCCAAGGGCACACGCTCGTCAACCCCATGGAACATTCCCGGGAAGTCGAGCTCGGCGGGCAGCTTCAATGGTGCGAATCCGTAGCCCTTGATGCCGAGCTTACTCAAGGCCTTGTTGTCGGTGCCGCCCGACATCAGGTACGGCAGAACCGGGGTTCCCGGGTCGTGTCGGTGCAGCACCTCGACGGCCTTGTCGATGAGCGGGCCCTCGAACTCGTTCTCGAGCCCCACATCGCGGTGCATGACGACGATCTCGATCTCGTCGCCGACGATCGCCCGGATCTGCGCGAGCACGGCGTCCTCCTCGCCCGGAAGGGTGCGCACGTCGACGAGCGCCTCCGCCGTGTCGGGGATGACGTTGTGCTTGTAGCCGGCGGTCAGCACCGTGGGATTGGTGGTCGTGCGCAGGGTGGCCTGGATGAACCCGGCCGCCGTGCCCGTCTCGAGCACGATGTCATCCGGCCCGACCCGCTGCGGATCGCGCCCGAGGATCCTCGCGAGCTCGCCGATGAGCTGCGTGGTCGTCTCGGTGAGCCGGATGGGCCACTCGGTGCGCCCGAGCCGCGCGACGGCCTCGGCGAGCTTCGTGATGGCGTTGTCGGAGATGACCCGCGAGCCGTGGGCCGCCGTGCCGCGCGCGACGAGCTTGATCCAGACGAGGGCCTTCTCCCCCGTCTGCAGCAGGTAGGCGCGTTCGCCGCCGAGGGTGATCGAGTAGCCCCCGACCTCGCTGATCGCCTCGGTCGCTCCGGCGAAGAGCTCCGGGTGGCTGTCGACGAGGTAGTGCGAGCCCTCGACTCCCCCGGCCTCCTCGTCGGAGAAGAAGGCGATCACGAGGTCGCGTGCCGGCTGACGCCCCGAACGCAGGATGTCACCGAGCGCCGTCAGGATCATGGCGTCCATGTTCTTCATGTCCACCGCCCCCCGGCCCCACAGCATGCCATCGGCGATGACCCCGCCGAACGGGTCGACGGACCAGTTCGCCGGATCGGCCGGAACGACGTCGGTGTGCCCGTGCACGACGAGGGCGCCGCGCGACGAGTCCCGCCCCTCGACCCGCGCGATGACGCTCGTGCGCCGGGGCGCCGCGTCGAAGAGCTGCGTCTCGAGCCCGAGCGACTGGAGGTGCGCGGCGACGTACTCCGCCGCCTCGGTCTCGCCCTTCGACCGGCCTTCGCCGTAGTTGGTGGTGTCGAATCGGATGAGGTCGCGCGCGATCGACGCGGTCTCCTCGAGGCCTGTTTCCGCGGTCTCTGGGCTCATGACCTCAACGCTACCCGGCCCCCGGCGACGGTACGTTCAGGGTGTCGAAAACGGTCACAGAATTCGTGCTATTGTCTTACGTCGGCGAGAAAAACAGCCGAAAAAGTTCACTCGTCCGGGTGGCGGAAATGGCAGACGCGCTAGCTTGAGGTGCTAGTGCCCGTATAGGGCGTGGGGGTTCAAGTCCCCCCTCGGACACACGAAGAATCAGTACTGGTTGAGACAGTCGGTGCCGCTTTGCGGCAGCCTCGGGATCGCCCGAGGCCTTTCCTGGTTTAACACGACGCCGCCCCGTGCCGCCACGACTCCTCTGCATCCTGGTGAAACCCTTGAGGGAAGGGAACTGAATATTCTGCGCTCCAAGAAAGTCATCGACTCCTTGGGCTGCCATAACGCGATCGACCTCATCCTCTAATAACGAAGATGACATCCAACTCTGCGACGCATCTGAGCCCGTGGTCGTAGAAGCGCCAGCCCGCACCCTCGTTTTCGGCGTCACACACCAATCGCGAATCGTGCGCGATCTCACGTATCGGACCTCGAGAAGTCAGATGACCGTGGGCGGAGCCTCGGATACGGCCTGCTGAACGTCGCGCTCGCCTCGCGAGTGCGTGCTGTTCGTTGTGGCTCACAGAGCGAACGCGTCCGCTCCCGGAATCACCAGTCGTGCATGGTCCCGTCGGTGAGACGGTTCACCGGAAGGTACGCCGTTGAGTACTCGAACTTCGCCGCCGCCTCCACGTTCAGCTCCACGCCAAGACCGGGTGCATCGCTCGGATGGAGCAGCCCGTTCTCGAATGTGTAGCTGGTCTGGAATACCTCGAGGGTCTCGGGTGAATGCCGCATGTACTCCTGGATCCCGAAGTTGTGGATCGAGAGGTCCAGATGCAGCGCCGCTGCCATTCCCACCGGCGAGATGTCGGTCGGACCGTGGAAGCCCGACTTGATCTGATAGATCGCGGCGAACTCCATGATCTTCTTCAGAGCGGTGATCCCGCCGGTATGCGTCACCGCCGAGCGCACGTAGTCGATCAGCTGCTCGGTGATCAACGTCTGGTAGTCGTAGACGGTGTTGAAGATCTCGCCGATGGCGAGCGGCGTGGTCGTCTGCGAACGCACGCGACGGAGCGCCTCCTGGTTCTCCGCCGGTGTGCAGTCCTCCAGCCAGAACACGTCATAGGGCTCGAGCGACTTTCCGAGGATGGCAGCCTGATTGGGGGTCATCCGGTGATGGCCATCGTGAAGAAGCGGGAGTTCCGGACCGAACTCGTTGCGCACGGCCTCGAACACCGTGGGTACGTGACGCAGATAGGCACGGGTGTCCCAGGTCTCCTCGCTGGGAAGAGCCGAACGCTGGGCCGGCTCGTAGTCGTAGCGCGTGCCCTTTTTGGTCGCGTCAGCGACGCCGTAGATCTGCCCCAGTCCCGGCACCCCGGTCTGAATGCGTACGGCGCGGTACCCCAGCGCCAGGTGTTCATTGATCGAATCGAACAGAGCCGGGATGTCGCTCCCCGACGCGTGCCCGTAGGCGAGCGCTCCTGTACGTGATGCCCCTCCGAGCAGCTGATACACGGGCAATCCCGCCAGTTTGCCCTTGATGTCCCACAGGGCCACGTCGACCGCGGCGATGGCGGCCATCGTGACCGGCCCTCGCCGCCAGTATCCGCCGCGGTAGAGATACTGCCAGGTGTCCTCGATGTTGTTCGCCTCACGTCCGATGAGAAGTGGGACGACATGCTCGTTCAGGTAGGCGGCGACAGCGAGTTCACGGCCGTTCAGAGTGGCGTCGCCGATACCGACGACTCCGTCCGAGGTCGTGAGGCGCAGCGTGACGAAATTCCGTCCCGGGCTCGTGACGATCACTTCGGCTTTGTCGATTTTCATTCGTGTCTTTCGTGTTGCGGATATGAGTGGAATGCGGCTCAGCGACGACGGATGGTCCGCGCGCTGAACAGGATGAGCATGAGCAGGATGACCAGGCCGTAGGCAATGTTCTGCCCGGCCTGCGGAATTCCGACGACCCTCAGGATGCTCAGGAGCAGCACGGTGATCAGCACACCCGCGATGGTTCCGGTGTAGCCGCCCTTACCGCCGAAGATGCTCGTGCCGCCGAGCACGACAGCGGCGATCGTCGACAATTGGTAGCTCGTTCCCGACCCGAGATAGCTCGAGCCGGTGTAGCCGGTGAGCAGGAATCCGGCCAACCCAGCGGCGACGCCCGAGACGACGTAGAGCGTCACGATCGTGCGAGTCACCGGCACGGCGGCGAAGTGACTGGCCTCGCGGTTGAGCCCGACCGCGTAGACACGACGGCCAAAGACCGTCTTGCGCAGCACGAAGATCGTCACCGCGGCGAGTACCGCCCAGAGCAGGAACCCGGAGGTGAGAAAGCCAGCGAACCTGCCGGTCACAAACCAGTTCAGCGCACCGCTCGACGAGCCGCGCGGACTGCCGTTGGTGATGAGGTAGCCCACGCCGACGACAACCGTCATCGTCGCGAGAGTGGCCACGAGATCGGGAATCTTGATCAGAGTGATGATCCCGCCGTTGACGAGCCCCACGAGCGCGCCGACAGCGAGCGACACGAGCAGAGCGAGCGGCAGGTTCGCGTCGTCGCCGTCGAGGATCGCGGCGGTGAGCAGGTTGCTCAGAGTGACGACGGCTCCGACCGAGAGGTCGATGCCTCCGATCAGGATCACGAGCGTCTGCCCGATCGCCACGATCCCGAGGATCGTGGCGAGTTGCAGCAGGCTCCCGATCTGCGCGCCTTCCAGATAGCCCGGCGAAACCAGAACCGTGATGACGTAGAGCACGACGAGCGACGCGAACGGCAGCACGAGGCGAAGTCGCTCCCCCGTGAGGAATGCCGGTCGCCGTGCGCTCACGTCGGCTGACGGGATGGGATCGATGCCGGTGTTCGTCATACGAGCGCCGCCTTCCTCTGCCGCAGCCGCCGGATCACGTAGGGGATCGCGAGGGCGCCGATCAGCAGCACCCCTGTCACGAGGTACTGCCAGTACGTGTTGACTCCGAGCGAGAAGAGCAGGTTGTTGATGAAGCTGAGTACGAGCGCTCCGGCGATGGGGCCGGCGATGGTTCCCCGCCCTCCGGAAAGCGCGACGCCTCCGATCACGGCCGCCGCGATCGCGTTGAGTGTGTAAGGAACCCCGATCGACGGGTCGCCCGAGCCGGCGTTCATGGTGATGAAGAGACCTCCGAGACCGGCGAAGAATGCAGCGAGCACATAGGCGAGGAACGTTGTGCGCACCACCGCGACCCCGCTGGTGAAGGCAGCGCCCTCATCGTTTCCGACGGCGTACAGGGCGGTGCCGAAACGACTGCGCCGGATCGGCCACCAGAGCACGAGCGGGATCACGATGAAGAGCAGGATCACGAGCGGGATCGGGCCGACGAGCTGTAGCGGGAGGTTCGTGAACCAGACGGGAAGCTCGCCGCCGGGCGTCGGCAGGATGTAGAGCGCGATGCCCAGCATCACCGACTGCGTGGCCAGGGTGACGATCAATGCGGGAAGGCCCAACACTGCTACCAGGAAGCCGTTCACCGCCCCGGCGAGAAGAGCGACCACCATCGCGATCACGATCCAGATGACGAGGTCGCCACCGACGATCGTGCCGTTGGCGACGATGACGTTCACAAGGGTGAGAGTGCCGCCGATCGAGAGGTCGATGCCTTTCGAGACGATCACGATCGTTGCCCCGATCGCGGCCAAGGCCAACGGCAGCTTCTGTGCGAAGGTGTTGGTCACCGACACGATGCCGAGGTTGGGGGTCGCCACCACCCAGACGACGAGGATGACGGCGAGCACTCCGTACGCGATCAGTGCTGACGGCTCGCGCCGGACGTACCGGGTGAACGCGGAGATCATGCCGCCTCCGTTCCTGCCTCGAAGGAGGCTTTTGTCACTTCTTCCTCCGTCAGCCGCTCGCCCGCGAGCTCGGCCACGATCCGTCCGCCCGAGATCACGAGCACTCGATCGCACACGCCGATGGTCTCGCTGAGATCGGTGGACATCAGCACGATCCCCTTGCCTTCGGCCGCGAGTCTGCGCATGAGCACGTAGATCTCGTATTTGGTGCCGACGTCGATGCCCCGGGTGGGATCGGCGAAGAGGTACACGGAGGGGTCGGCCAGCAGGGTTCTGCCGATGACGATCTTCTGTTGGTTCCCGCCTGACAGGCCGCCTGCGATGAGGCTGCCGTCAGGGGGACGGATCGCCATGGCGGTGATGCTCGTCGTCGCCGCCGCCTGCTCCTTGCGAGAGGAGAGCACGCCGGCTCGGGAGAACGCCGGCAGGGTCGGGAGCGTGAGATTCTTGAAGATCGAGAACGCGAGCACGAGGCCGTGCCGCTTGCGATCCTCAGGCACAAGGGAGACCCCCGCACGCAACGCCTTCCGTGGATTGCGGAACGGTCCGGCTGCCGACCCGACTCGCAGCTCTCCCTTCGACGCACGGATTCCCGCCAGTCCCTCGAGAAGATCGTTCTGGCCGTTCCCGGCAAGGCCCGCGATCCCGACGATCTCACCGGGCCGGAGGTCGAGCGAGATGTCTTTGACGCGGGTTCCGATGACGCTGAACTCGCGTGCCGACAGTAACGGGACATCCGTCGGGCCGCTGTAGTGCACGTCTTTCGAGGGAAACAGCGCCTCGAGCTTGCGACCGACCATCAGGCTCACGAGGGTGTCTGCGTCGATATCGGACGCCGCCCGGCTCGCGACCGACTCGCCGTCTTTCAAGACGGTGAAGGTGTCGCAGACCGCGAACATCTCGCTCAGGCGGTGAGTGATGAACACAACGCTGGTGCCGCGTTCTCTGAGCCGCCTGATGAGCTCGAGCAGCCGATCCACCTCCGACTCGCGCAGCCCCGAGGTCGGCTCGTCGAGGATCAAGACCCTCGGCTGCGACACGAGGGCCTTCGCGATCTCAACGAGCTGGCGTTCCGCGAACTCGAGGTCGCGGACCATGTCGTGCACGGAGACAGTCGACCCGACCTCGACGAGCGCGTCCGCGGCCATCCTGTCGCGCTTCGCGGCGTTCACAAAAGGACCCCGCATCGGCTCCTGGCCGATCAGGATGTTCTCTCCGACCGGCAGGTGCTCGAAGAGCGAAAGCTCCTGTGCCACGGCTGCGATGCCTGCGGCACGGGCGGTCGCCGGCATCAGGTTCGTCTGGCGGATGCCGTCGTAGAGCACCTCGCCGGCGTCCGGCTGGTAGATGCCCGACAAGACCTTCAGGAGGGTCGACTTGCCCGCCCCGTTCTCACCGGCGAGACCGATCACGGTTCCGGATGGCACAACGAGGTCGACTCCCTTGAGCGCGTGCACTCCGCCAAAACTCTTGCGCACCCCTCGGAGCTCGACCACAGGGCCGAGCTCCGAGTCCGCCTGACGACGATCGCTCATCGGTCAGTTGCCGCCGTAGTACTTCTGGATGGACTCCTCCGACAGCTGGGTCGGCAGGAAGAAGGCGTCCGGGAGGTCAGGCCGGACATAGTCCTCCAGTGTGTCCTGCGTGATGACCGGCAGGTCGATGTGCGGAGCCTGTCCCGGATCCTCGCCTCGCACCGCCTTCACCGCGTAGTCGAGCGCGATCGCGCCGAGATAGGGCGGGTTCGAGGGGGCGATGGACTCCCAGCCCTGGCTGTCCTTCAGCTCCTTCCACTTCTTGAGGAAGCCGTTGTATCCCTCGCCCGTGATCGGGACGAGAGCGGATCCGCGCTGCTCGATGGCGTTCAGCGCACCGAGGCTCGGTCCACCACCCTGCGAGTAGATTCCCGCGATGTCAGGATTCGCCGAGAGCAGGTCTGCCGCCGCCGACTGCCCTTTCGCCTGATCCCAATCGGTGTCGGCACTGCCGACGACGGAAACTCCGGCCGCGTCGAGCTCATCCGTCGCGCCCGTGAGCCGCGCATCGTTGACAGGGCTGCCGGACGTGCCGTCGAGTGTCACGACGGTGTCACCGCTCGTGAGCTTCGAGGCGAGCCATTCCCCGCCGATCTGGCCGAACTCGGTCTGATCGGTGTTGACGGTGATCGAGTGCTCGCTCGAGACCGTGTTGTCGAATGACACCACGAGCACGCCCTGCTGCCATGCACGCTGCACGGCGCTGTTCAGGGCCGTCTCGGATGCCGCGTCGATGAGCAGGATGTCGACGCCCTTGGTCAGGAGGTCGTTGATGTCGGAGAGCTGCTTGTCCACCGAGTTGTTGGCATCGGTGACGATGAGGTCGGCGACGTCGTCGGACATCTTCGCCGCCTCGTCTTGCAGCTCATAGATCATCTGCGTGCGGAACGCATTGCCGGCGAAGGAGTTCGAGAAGCCGACGGTGAGCTTGCCGTCCTTGGGCGCGACCATGTACGAGGAGTCGCCGGCGGCGCCGGTGCCCTCGGGCGTGCCCGCGGTGGAGCATCCGGCTGTGATGAGCGCGACCGTGGTGAGGGCCGCTGCGGTGGCGATGCCTCGGCGCAGCGCCCGCGAGTGGGTGGTCTTCATGAGGGGGTTACCTCCAGGTAACTGCTGTGGTTCTGATGATGACGTCGACGGTGATCGTCTGGCCGTCGGGGACGGCCGATCATTCGGTGATCGCTGGGGATGCCCCTCCTTCCGGCGCCACGCGAGCGCGCGTTTGGGGCAGTCCGCTGGTCGTGGTCGGGATGAGGAAGACTGCGCCGGCGAGCTCCCCGTCGTCGGGCGTGAGGTTCGCGCTCGTGACGGCGAGTGTCGAGAGGTCGGCACCGACGAACATGGCGCTCGTGGGTCGCCTCACCGGCAGCCGCAGCTCGACATCCGTCGTCCCGTCGGGGCGATAGCGCACGATTTTGCCGCCATCCCATTTCGCGGCCCAGACGGCTCCATCGGCATCGACCGTCAGCCCGTCGGGAACATAGCCACGAGGGTCTTCGGCGAACACCCGGCGGTTCGACAACGCACCAGACTCGGGATCGCAGTCGAATGCCCAGATCTTCCGTGCGAGGCTGTCGGTGTAGTAGAACGTGCCCCCGTCGGGAGCCCAGCCGAGCCCGTTGGAGGTCGTGACGCCGGAGAAGACACGCTCGACCCGGCCGTCGACGGTGCGATAAAAGGCGCTGCTCTGCTCCGTCTCGGGATCATGCATCGTGCCGAACCAGAGATTTCCGTGGCGATCGCTTTTGCCGTCGTTCACGCGATGGTCAGACGAGTCGTAGTCGCCTGCCCAGACCTGTCGCCAGCCGGCGACCGCGGTGTGTCGGTAGAGGCCGTCGCGAAGCCCGGCGAACAGGCCTCCCGTGTCGTCCGGCACGGCGAAGCCGACCGATGACGGGGCCTGGAGGCGAGCGGCCTCAACACCGTCGAGAGTCGCATTGCGGATCACTGCACCCCGGATGTCGACCCACCAGAGCCGTTCTCCGATGGTGTCCCACCACGGCCCTTCTCCGAGGGCGTCTCTGTCGTCGACGCCGAGGAGCTCGAAGCGGGCGTCGCGCACTCTGGTCACGACTCCTCGCTCGCATCGTCGAAACGGGCTCGCACCTGCCGCTGGGCGGCGGCGAGATGCGCCTGAGCGGTCGCAAGGGCGAGTTGCACGTCGCCGGTCTCGATCGCGACCACAAGGCTTTCGTGCTCCCGACGGGTGCGTTCCGGGATGGTCGGACGCAACACGAGAGACCACATGCGGTCCCAGGCCGCTCCGTAGGCGACTGACTCCATCACCGAGGTGAGGATCGAGTTGCCGCTCGCACGCACGATCGCGCGATGCAGGTCGTTGTCGAGTTCGAGGTACACGGCGGGGTCGTCGGTCTGCTCACTCGCTTCGTAGATCGCGCGGATCTCGCGAATCTGCTCGGGGCTCGCGGATCCGGCGGCGAGAACGATGGAACCGGGCTCGACCACGCGGCGAAACTCCATGAGCTCGAGCGCCGAGGTCGCGTCGATGTGGAGGTTGTCGGTCGCAGCACTGCGGATGATGTCAGCGGCGGTCAGCCCCGTGACATAGGTGCCCGAACCGTGTCGGCTCTCCAGGATTCCGACGAGCTCCAGCGCACGGATCGCCTCGCGGAGAGCGCCGCGTGAGACTCCCAGTTCGCCCGCAAGGTCGATCTCTCGGGGCAGTTGCGACAACGGCGCGAAGCGTCCCTCTGCAATCCCTTGACGGATGAGCGTCATCGCGCGCCGCGAGGCGGTATCCGCAGGTGCCGCTTTGACCAACGATCGCTCCTTTGCCATAGTTGTTGAACCTCTTTGCGTACGGTTGAGTATCACACGAGCACTGAGGTTCGTCAAATAGCGAAAGATGCCCTAATAGCCGCTGATTGTCGCCAACGAGCCAAGTGCCTTTTTATAAAGAGGTTCATCCTCTTTGTGTAAGCGAGCGCAAGCGACAGCACCCGCGACAGCCACGCCCACGACGACGACCTCCGCAACGGAACGGACGCCTCAGCCCTCCCGCAGGCAGGTCGCGGGAACACTCAGCGGTGGGTCTCGTGGTCGGCGATCGCCGCCCTGACGACCTATGCGAGGAGGGCCCGCGACCCGGCGGACGAGGGTCAGGAGCGCTTGAGGCCGTCGAAGAGGAAGCGGTAGCTGAAGCCGGCGATGAGAGCTCCGACGATCGGGAACACGATGAACACCCAGAGCTGCACGAGCCAGTCGCCGCCGCCGAAGATCGCGGTCGCGATCGAGCGCGCGGGGTTGATCGAGGCGTTGTCGACCGGGATGGCGACCAGCAGCAGCAGGGTGAGCGTGAAGCCGATCGCGATGGGCGCGAAGCCGGCGGTCGCGCGGGTGTGGGTCACCCCGAGGATGACGTAGAGGAACAGCGCCGTGATGACGATCTCGATCACGATCGCCGCGACGATGCCGAAGCCGCCCGGCGAGAGCTCGTCGTAGCCGTTCGAGACGAAGCCGCCCGCGACGGCGGAGTCGAGGAAGCCCGAGGGGCCGTTCGCGGCGAGGGCGAAGATCACCGTCGCACCGAGGATCGCGCCGATGAGCTGCGCGAGGATGTAGCCGATCACGTCCCTCCACGAGAAGCGGCCGGCGGCGGCGAGGCCGAGCGTGACCGCCGGGTTGAAGTGGCCGCCCGAGATCGGGCCGAACGCGAAGGCGCCGATCATGACCGTGAGGCCCAGCGCGAGCGCCACTCCGAGGAATCCGACGCCGAGCGGGTTGCCCGCGTCGCCGCCCGGGAACGCCGCCGAGAAGACGGCGGTGCCGACGAGGCCGAAGACGAGCAGGAAGGTTCCGGCGATCTCGGCGATGAGCCGAGCGGTCATCGACGGCGCCTGGGGTTCGATGGGAGAGGTCATGGGTGATCCACTTCTAGAAGAGGGTTCGGCGGGGATTGCGACGCGAGAAGGCGGTCTCGCAGACCGCGGCGTCCTTGCGACCGTATTGTCCGGCCACGGCGAACCCACGGATTTCGTTCGCATGTCGCGCGTCTCATCCCCGAAACCGCGCACCGGATGCCTCGGCGACAGGGCCGCGTCAGGCCACGGTGTAGCGTCGAAGGGTTGGCGCGACGCGCCTGTGCGAGACGGAACGTGACCGAACAAGAGCCCTCCCTCGCGGACCCCGACGGTTCCGCCCCTCTTCGGCGACGCCATTTCGTCGACCTGTCGCCGCTGCGTGAGAGCCCCGCCTTCGCGCGCCTGTGGATCGGCGGCGCGATCTCGGGCATCGGCGGCCAGATGACGATCGTCGCCGTGGGCCTGCACATCTACGACCTCACCCAGTCGACCCTCGCCGTGGCTCTCGTCGCCCTGTTCGCCCTCGGCCCGATGATAGTCTTCGGCCTCTACGGCGGCGTTCTCGCCGACTCCTTCGACCGCCGCACGGTCGCGCTCGTGACCGCGATCATCGCCTGGGCGTCGACGGCCGGCATCGCCGCCCTCTCCTGGCTGAACGTCGACGTCGTCTGGCCCCTCTACGTGCTCTCGACGGTCAACGCGGTCGCGAGCACGGTCATCGGCAGCACACGGCAGGCGATCACCCCGCGCCTGCTGCCGACCCGGCTCCTGCCCGCGGCGAGTGCGCTGACCGGCATCAGCATGGGGGTGATGGTCACGGTGGGCCCTGCGCTCGCGGGGCTGCTCGTGGCATCCGTGGGTTTCAGCTGGACGTACACGATCGACGTCGTGATGTTCCTGGCCGCCTTCCTCGGCATCTTCACACTGCCGCGCATCGTGCCCGAAGGAGAGCGGCAGAAGGCCGGCCTGGAATCGGTGCTCTTCGGGCTGCGGTTCCTGAAGACGGCCCCCAACATCCGCATGACCTTCCTGCTCGACATCATCGCCATGACCTTCGGCCAGCCCCGCGCGCTGTTCCCCGCGGTCGGCGCCCTGCTCATCGGAGGCGGCGCCGTCTCGGTGGGCATCCTCACGGCGGCCGCCGCGGTCGGAACCCTCGTGTCGAGCATCTTCTCGGGTCGGCTCGGCCACGTGCGCCAGCAGGGCAGGGCGATCTCGCAGGCGATCATCGTCTACGGAGCCTGCATCCTGGGCTTCGGCATCGTTCTCGGGGTCGTCGCGCTGAACACCGCCGGGCCGGCCGGCCAGTCGTTCGATCAGGTCGACATGGTCGCTCTCGTCGCCGCATCCCTCCTTCTGGCGGGTTCGGGCGCGGCCGACAACGTGAGCGCGATCTTCCGTATGACGATCCTGCAGTCCTCGGTTCCCGACGGCATGCGCGGGCGCCTGCAGGGCATCTTCACGGTCGTCGTCGCCGGCGGCCCTCGCCTCGGCGACCTCTACGTCGGCGTTCTCGCGGTCGCCGGGGCGCTCTGGTTCCCGCCCCTCGTCGGCGGCCTCGTGATCATGGTCGCCGTGGGCGTCATCGTGAGGATGCAGAGGACCTTCACCCGGTACGACGCCCTCGACCCGACGCCCTGATCGGTACGACTCGACCGCCGCTGACCCGCCGTCGCCCGTGACTCCGGTCACGCCGGGGCCTAAGGTGAAAGCATGTCGGATCAAGGACTCGAACCGGGAAGCTCGCTGGGCATCGCTACGGTGCCGAACCTCAGAGACGTGGGCGGGTATCCCGTCGCATCGGGGGGAACGGTGCGTCGCGGCATCCTCTACAGGTCCGTCGCCCTCGACCACGTCGACGGCCCGGATGTCGCGGCCCTCGCCGCTCTCGGCGTCACGACGGTCTTCGACCTGCGTACGGCGGCCGAACGCGAGGCCGCGCCCGACAGACTCCCCGCCGGCGCCCACACCGTCGTGCTCGACGTGCTCGCCGACTCGGCCGACTCGGCGCCCGCGCAGCTCATCGCGGTCATGAACGACCCGGTCGAGGCCACCCGCACGCTCTCGGGACGCCGGGTGTACGAGATCTTCGATCAGGCCTACCGCGAGTTCGTGACCCTCGACAGCGCACGGCAGTCGTTCGCGGCGTTCGTCCGGGCGATCGCGACGGACGACGGCATGCCCGCGATCGTGCACTGCACGACCGGCAAAGACCGCACGGGCTGGGCGACGGCGGTCACACTCCTGGCCCTGGGCGTCTCCGAGGAGCTCGTGATGGCCGACTACCTGCTCACCAACGAGCTGCTCATCCCCGCGCTGCAGCCTGTGATCGACTCCTTCGAGGCGGCCGGCGGCGACCCCGCGGTGCTCCTGCCGGTGCTCGGCGTCGAACGCGAGTACCTGCAGACGGCACTCGATCTCGTCCGGGAGCGCCACGGCTCGATCGACGGCTATCTGCGCGAGGGTCTCGGCATCGACGACACGACCCTCGCCGCGTTGCGCGCGAGGTTCATCGAACCGGCCTGACGCCCTTCCCCCCTTTTTCTTTCCTTTCCTCCCTCCTCAAAACGACGGAGATTCGCGGCAGAACGTGCCTTTTTCGCCCGAACAGAGCACTTTCGGGCAAAAAGTCCGTCGTTTTGAGTCACGGGGAGTCAGCCAGTCGGGCAGTCGGGCAGCCGGGCCGGGCAGCCAGGCCGGGCAGAGCTGAAGCGCGCTAGTCGCGATGCCGCGAGCGGAGCGCGGCCTCCTCCGCGTCGAGCGTGGCGAGCACCGCCTGGATGGCCCGCTCCTGATACCGTCGCTCCCGTCGCGCGGCGAGCACGGCCGCGCGCTCCGCGTCGATCATCGCCTGCCGCAGGCGGCCCAGCGCCTCCGACGGCGGAAGGCCGCTGCCCTCCTCGTCGAGCTGGCCCGATTGCACGCCGAGCGTCGACATGTCGCGCAGTGTCGAGATGACGATCTCGGGGTCGTCGTCGCGGCGCTGGGACTCGAGCACCTCGAGCGAGGCGAGCTTCGCCTCGGCGACGAGGCGGCGGCGCTCCATGTCCTCCTGGGCGACGTTGG
Source organism: Compostimonas suwonensis (assembly GCF_002797855.1). Lineage (GTDB taxonomy): Bacteria > Actinomycetota > Actinomycetes > Actinomycetales > Microbacteriaceae > Compostimonas > Compostimonas suwonensis. Next base: position 138,737 of record NZ_PGFB01000002.1, on the reverse strand, counting down.
GACTCGGCAGCTTCAGGGCACGCACGAACCGGGGAAGAGCCAGACCCTGCACGAGCGTCACGACCACCACGACGAACGCGAGCAGCTGCAGGACCCCGCGCTGAGGCGTGTCCTCCGGCAGCAGGAACACGGCGGCCAGGGTCACGACTCCGCGCATGCCGGCGAAGGAGGCCGCCCAGGCCGTGCCCCAGCTCCAGCCGCGGCTGCGGAGCGCCCTCGGCCCCCAGCGGTAGACGGCGGTCGTCGCGAGCACCCAGGCTGTGCGCACGACGATCAGCGAGACCACGATGACGAGACTGATCCCGATGGTCGGCCAGACCCCGAGCTCGCTCTCCGCGGCCGCCGACAGGATGCTCGGCAGCTGCAGGCCGATGAGCAGGAACACGGCGTTCTCGAGCAGGAACGCGACGGTGCGCCAGTTCAGCCGCTCGGCGATGCGCGCCTGCGCCGACTGCACGATCGGCGAGCGGAAGCCGAGATAGAGCCCCGCGACCACGACGGCGAGGAATCCCGAGCCGTGGATCGCCGCGGCCGGGAAGTAGGCGAGGTACGGGGTGACGAGCGACAGGCTCGTGTCGAGCACGGGCGCCCTGAGCCTCGTGCGGATCGCGGCGAGGATCCAGCCGACGAGCAGTCCCACCGCGACGCCGCCGCCGATCGCGAGCAGGAAGTCGATCGCGAGGCTTCCCGGCGTGACCGCGACCATGACGGCCGCGATGGCGGCGTTCAGCGCGACGAGCGCCGTCGCGTCGTTGAGCAGGCTCTCGCCCTCGAGCACGGTCACGAGCCGCCGGGGCAGACCGGCCCGCCCCGCGATGGCGACCACCGACACGGCATCCGTGGGGGCCACGATCGCGCCGAAGGCGAACGCGGCGGCGAGGGTGAGCGAGGGCACGATCGCCCAGGTGATGAGCCCGATGACGATCGTGGTCACGACCACGAGCACAACGGAGAAGTTGATGATCGAGTCTCCGCGCGCCCGTACGTCGATGAAGGAGGTGCGGATCGCGGCGGCGTAGAGCAGGGGCGGCAGCACTCCGACGAGGATCACCTCGGGTTCGAGCTCCACCCGGGGGATGCCGGGGATGTACGCCGCGGCGACACCCGCGAGCACGAGCACGACGGGCGCCGACCAACCCACCCTGCGCGCGAGACCCGTGACCGTGACGACGGCCACGACGAAGACCACGGCCCAGGCGATGATCTCCGCCGTCGATGATCCGTCCATCGTCGTGCCCCTCCCCTTGCTCCGCCGCCGTTCAGCAGCAGCCGCTCAGCGCCCCTCGCGCCCGTTCACAGGGTCCAACGGCGTCGAGAGGAAAACTAGTCCTCTCCGCCGACCGTGACGAAATCGATGAGCTGCTCGACCCGTCCGAGCAGCTGGGGCTCGAGGTCGGCGAACGACCGCACCTGGCCCAGGATGCGCTTCCACGCGTTCGCGATGTCGGCCTGGGTCTCGTGCGGCCAGCCCAGCGCCTCGCAGATGCCGTGCTTCCAGGGGATGTCGCGGGGCACGGTCGGCCAGGCGCGCAGACCGAGCCGCTCGGGCTTGACCGCCTGCCAGACGTCGATGTAGGGATGGCCGACGACGAGCACGTGCTCGCCGTACGGGCCCCGGCGCACGGTCTCGGCGATGCGCGACTCCTTCGAGCCCGCGACGAGGTGGTCGACGAGCACGCCGATCCGGCGCTTCGCGTCGGGCTGGGCGGTGCGCACGATGCCGTCGAGGTCGTCGATCCCGCCGAGGTACTCGACGACGACCCCCTCGACGCGCAGGTCGTCTCCCCAGACCCGTTCGACGAGCTCGGCATCGTGGCGTCCTTCGACGTAGATCCGGCTCGCGCGGGCGACCCGTGCCCGCGCCTCCGGGGCCGCGAAGGAGCCGGAGGCGGTGCGCCGGGCGGGCTGCCGCCCCGGCGCACGCGTGGGCGCCACGAGGTTGACTGCCTCGCCGTCGATGAGGAAACCGTGCCCGAGCGGGAACGTCCTGCGATTGCCGCCTCTGTCCTCGAGCTCGACGGTGACCTTGTCGACCCCCACCACCGCCCCGCAGAAGCCGGACTCGGCGAGCTCGACGACGAGTTCTCTCGTCGCGGGCACGGTGGGGATCTGTCGTCGGCCCTGCGCCCGCCAGTCGCCCGCGAGCACGTCCGAACCGTAGCGGTCGTCGTTCATCGGTCCGACGGTAGCCGCTTCCGGTACCGAGCGCTTCGCGACACACAGTGTTACGAGTGCAAGACATCTTTCCCTTGGAGGGGGTCGGTGAGATAGTCTCTGTGCAGCAGTTGTGTTGCCTCGCACGTAGTGAATGTTTTCCGGCCTCGGTCGGCAGCGTGTTTGTTTCGGGTGTGGACGACGAAGACCGCAAAGAGCGTTTCCGGCAGTCGGAATCGAACAGCACACAGGAGAGTCAACAATGGCAACAGGTACCGTCAAGTGGTTCAACGCGGAAAAGGGCTTCGGCTTCATCGCGCCTGAGGACGGCAGCCCCGACGTTTTCGCCCACTACTCGGCGATCGCGACGAGCGGCTACCGCAGTCTCGAAGAGAACCAGCGCGTCGAGTTCGAGGTCACGCAGGGCGCCAAGGGCCCGCAGGCTGAGAACATTCGCCCCATCTAATTCAGGCAGTTCGTCTGCCCATCGAGCCTGTCGGCGCCGGTTTCACCGGTTCCGGCAGGCTCGTATTGTTCGTGCGCGCCCCGACGGTTTGTTATGCGCCCGGCAGCGACGGCGCCCCGGCAGCGACGGCTCAGTACACGAAGACGTCGAACCATTCACGATTGTGCGCGTGCACGAGCACGAGGAAGAGCACGGCGTCGAACAGCAGGTGCACGCTCACGATATAGCTGAGCGACTTGGTGAGCCGGAAGATGTACGCCTGCACGAGGGCGAAGGGGAAGATCAGCAGCGGGCCCCAGCTGCGGAACCCGAGCTCGTAGAGGAACGCGGTGAACAGCACGGCCTGCAGGAGGTTCGCCGCCCAGAACGGGTAGTGCCGCCGCAGTAGCGTGAAAGCCGTGCAGATGAAGAACAGCTCGTCCCAGATGCCGAGCGCGTTCGTGCCGATGAACAGGCGGAGAACGCTGCTCGCGTCGGTCACGGCCGGCCAGTTCTCGTACACCCCCGAGCCGATCAGGTAGACGGGCAGCACGAAATAGGCGATCACGACGACGATCGGCAGGTACCAGCGCTCGGCGCGCGTCCAGCGCTTACCGGTGGCGACGGGGAAGCGGATGGCGTGGTCGCGGTATCCGTAGCGGGAGACGAGATACGGCACGGCGACCGCCACGATCATGGCCGCGCCCATCACGAGCATGTGCTCGAAAGCGATGTCGGTCGTGATCGGCACCGCGCTCATCACGAGCAGCCCGAAGGCGATGAGCCACAGGTCACGGAAGAGCTCCTGACCGGCCCACCACGCCGTCACGAGACCGAGCGCCACCACCGCGTAACCCCAGCCGCGCTGCTCGAAGCCGAACACGAGCACCGCGGCCACGGCGAGCAGCACCCCGGCCGCATAGTGCCGGATGCCCGTGCCCCGCGCAGCCGGGGCGAGTTGGATGTCCGCGCTCACGTCTTCGATCGTCTCACGCGCGCGTGTCGGGCTCTAGAGCCAGTGGTTGCGTTTGAAGATCGTGTAGAGCCCGATCGCCAGCCCGGCCATGAGCGCGAGGGCGAAGGGGTAGCCGTACCTCCAGTGCAGCTCGGGCATGTAGTCGAAGTTCATGCCGTACACCGTTCCGACGAGCGAGGGGGCGAAGATGATGGCCGCCCAGGAGGAGATCTTCTTCACCTGCTCGCCCTGGGCGAGACTCGTCTCGGTGAGGCGGGTGATCTCGGTGTTCTGGGTCTGGGCCACGAGGGTCGAATGCACCGTGAGGGCGTTCTGCAGCAGCACCCGGAAGGAGTCGACCCGGCCGATGATGCCCGTGACGTGGTCGAGCACGTCGCGCAGCGAGCGCTGCAGCTCCAGGTCGACGCCGTACTTGTCGGAGCCGCGCAGCAGGGCCTCGAGCATCGTGCCGAGCGGCCGCGTCGCGCGCTGGAACTCGATGACCTCGCGGGAGAGCTCGTAGATCCTGCGCGAGACGTCGGGGTCGCCGCCGAAGAGCTCGTCCTCGATCTCGTCGATGTCGTTCTCGAGGCCGGCGACGACGGGCTCGTACTCGTCCACGACCTGGTCGAGCAGCGCGTAGAGCACCGCCTCGGGCCCGTTGGCGAGCAGTGCGGGGGTCTTCTCGAGACGCTCGCGTACTTTCGCGACATCCGGGGACTCGGCGTGACGGATGGTGACGACGAAGTCGGGGCCGACGAAGATGTGCAGCTCGCCGAACTCCACCTCCTCCTCGGTGTCGAGGTAGCGCGCGGGGCGCAGCACGACGAAGAGCGTGGAGCCGTAGCGCTCGAGCTTGGCGCGCTGATGGCCCGTGAGCGCGTCTTCGACGGCCAGGTAGTGCAGGTCGAACTCCGAGGCCAGCTCCTGGATCTCCTCGGCGTCGGGGCGGTACAGGCCGATCCAGGCCATGCCGTTCGTCTCGCGCAGCAGCCGGAACGTCTCCTCGAGAGTCGCCGGCTCGCCCGTGCGATGCCCGTCGAGATAGACGGCGTTGTCGACGATGGGCATGGGCCTCACTCCTCCACGGGCTCGGGGCACGCTCGCGGTGCCGTCCACACTGTAGCGGCTCAGGATGTCGCGGCCGCTGAGTCCTCGCCGGTGCGCAGTTCGCGTCGCAGCACCTTGCCGACCGGAGACTTGGGCAGCTCGTCGCGGAACTCGATGGCCTTCGGCCGTTTGTAGCCCGCGAGGTAGTCCGTGAGGAAGGCGCGGAGCTCCTCCTCCGTGAGCGAGGGGTCGCGCCTCACGACGAAGAGCTTCACGACCTCGCCGGAGTGCTCGCTCGGGATGCCGATGGCACCGGCCTCGGCGACCTTCGGGTTCAGGAGGGCGGCGTCCTCGACCTCGTTCGGGTACACGTTGAACCCCGATACGACGATCATGTCTTTTTTGCGGTCGACGATCGTGAGGAAGCCATCGGCGTCCATGGTCGCGATGTCGCCCGTGTGCAGCCAGCCGTCGGCCTCGAGCACCCGCTCCGTCTCCTCGGGCTGCTTCCAGTAGCCGCGCATGACCTGGGGGCCGCGCACGAGCAGCTCGCCGGGCTCGCCGAGCGGGGCGAGCGCGCCGCTCTCGTCGCGCAGCTCCACCTCGGTGGACGGCAGGGGCAGGCCGATCGTGCCACGGCGGGGCGAGCCGACCGTCGGATTCACCGAGACGACGGGCGAGGCCTCGGTGAGACCGTAGCCTTCGACGAGCTCGACGCCCGTGACGTCCTTCCAGCGCTCGGCGACCGAGGTGCGCACGGCCATGCCGCCGGCGACGGCGAGCTTGAGCTGTGAGAAGTCGAGGTGGGCGTACTTCGGCTTCTCGACGAGCGCGCCGGCGAGGGTGCTCACGAGGATGAGCACGCTCGGCCGGTAGCGCGCCATCGTGCTGATGAGGGCATCCGTCTCACGGGGATTGGTGATGAGCACGTTGTGCGATCCGTAGTGGAAGAGCCCCAGGCAGTTCACCGTGAGGCAGAAGACGTGGTAGAGCGGCAGCGCGGCCAGAACCGTCTCGTGGCCGGGGTCGAGCGAGACGCTCATCGGCCCCATCATCTGGTACTGGTTCGACAGCAGATTGAGGTGGGTGAGCTCCGCGGCCTTCGTCACGCCCGTCGTGCCGCCCGTGTACTGCAGGAAGGCGAGGTCGTCCTGCCCGATCTGCGGCGGCTGGAACTGCGCCCGGGCGCCCTCGGCGAGGGCGTCGCGGAACCGGATGACCGACCCCAGCTCGTGCGGCGGGATGAGGCGCTTCACGTAGCGCACCGCGAAGTTGGTGACGACCCGCCGAGGCGTCGGCAGCAGGTCTCCGACCTCGGTGATGATCACGTGCTTGATCGACGTCGACGGCAGCACGGCCTCGATCTTGTCGGCGAAGTTCTCGAGGGCGATGATCGCGGCGGCGCCCGAGTCGCGGAACGTCACCTCCATCTCGTGGGTCGTGTACAGCGGGTTCGCGTTGACGACGACGAGACCGGCCTTCAGCGCGCCGAAGATGGCCACCGGGTACTGCAGCAGGTTGGGCATCTGCAGGATGATGCGCTCCCCCGGTGCGAGGCCCAGCACCGTGCGCAGATACGCGGCGAGCCGGGTGGAGAGCTCGTCGATCTCGGTGAAGGTCAGCGAATGGCCCATGTTCGAGAAGGCCGGACGGTCGCCGTATCGCTCGCACGTCCACGACACCAGCTCGGGGATGGAGGCGAACCCCACCGGATCGATCTCCTGCGGCACGCCTTCGGGCGTGCTCCGCAGCCACGGCTTCTCGGCGTAGACGTTTGCGACGCTCTCGTGGCTCAGACCAGCACTGGTATCCATGACTCACAACTTTAGCCGCGCGGTGAGAAGACACGGGGAACACGCGGGGAACGGGAGGCTCCCGGCATCGGCGGCTAGACTTCGTCGGTACGTTTTCCCTTCCGACGACGTTCTTCTGCTTCCGACGACGTTCGTCCCCTTCGACAGAGACCGTGATGATCCCCTCCCCCGCCGACTTCGAGTCCGACGCTGCTCCCGAGCTCGACGGCGCCTCCGACGGCGCCGGCTCGGCGATCGACCCGCACGATCTCGAGACGACCCTGCGGGTCCTGCGAGAGCTGCACCGGCTCGACGAGACGCATGACGACTTCATCGCCGTGCGGCACGCCACCGCCGCGATGTTCAAGTCGGTCAAGCGCTCCCGTCGCCTCGAGAAACGCGAACGGGTGCAGGCCGCCGACCGCGCCGTCGTGGAGTCCACCGCGACGGGGGCTCCCGACCGCATCGACGACGAGACCCGGGGCATCCCCCTCGCCGTGCGCACCGCCGCGCCCGTCGCTGGCACGCTGCTCACCCCGCGGCCCTGCTACATCTGCAAGCAGCGTTACACGATCGTCGACTCCTTCTATCACCAGCTCTGCCCCGACTGCGCGGCGAAGAGCCACGCCAAGCGCGACGCGAGCACCGATCTGAGCGGCAAGCGCGCCCTGCTCACGGGCGGCCGGGCCAAGATCGGCATGCACATCGCGCTGCGTCTGCTGCGGGATGGCGCGCACACGACCATCACGACCCGCTTCCCCCGCGACGCGGTACGTCGCTTCCAGGCCATGCCCGACTCGGCCGACTGGCTGCACCGCCTGCGCATCGTGGGCATCGACCTGCGCGACCCCGCCCAGGTGATCGCCCTGGCCGACTCGGTCGCCGCCCAGGGGCCCCTCGACATCCTCATCAACAACGCCGCCCAGACCGTGCGGCGCTCACCCGGCTCCTACGCTCCGCTCGCAGACGCCGAGCTCGAGCCCCTGCCCGACGGCCCGCTGCCCGAGATGGAGACCTTCGGGCACACCAACGACGCGCATCCGCTTGCTCTCGCCGCATCCGTGGCCGCGCATCCTCTGCTCGCGACCGCTGTCCCCGGCAGGATGACGGCCGACGAGCTCACCTCGCTCGCGCTGGCGGCCGGTTCCTCCTCGCTCGCGCGGCTCGAGGCCGGAACCGCGATCGACGCGGGCGGCCTCGTGCCCGATCTGCACTCCTCCAACAGCTGGACGCAGTTCGTCGACGAGGTCGACCCCCTCGAGATGCTCGAGGTGCAGCTGTGCAACACGACGGCACCCTTCCTGCTCGTGAGCAGGCTCCGCGCCTCGATGGCCGCGACGAGCGCCCGGCGCAGCTACATCGTCAACGTGAGCGCCATGGAGGGCGTCTTCGCTCGCGGTTACAAGGGGCCGGGGCATCCGCACACCAACATGGCGAAGGCCGCTCTCAACATGCTCACCCGCACGAGCGCGAAGGAGATGTTCGGCGACGGCATCCTCATGACGAGCGTCGACACCGGCTGGATCACCGACGAGCGGCCGCACCCCACCAAGGTGCGCCTGGCCGAGGAGGGCTTCCACGCACCCCTCGACCTCGTCGACGGAGCGGCCCGGGTCTACGACCCGATCGTGCGCGGCGAGGCCGGCGAAGACCTCTACGGCGTGTTCCTGAAGGACTACGAGCCCGCGCCCTGGTGACCCTCCGTCGGGCTGCCTTCCGGCCGGCTGCCCGCCTGGCCTTCCACCTCCGCGCCGTCCGTCGCCGACGGCGCGCCACCGGCCATGCGCTTCGGGTTGCGGATGCCGATCGCCGAGATGATCGCGCCCGCGATGAGCATGATCGCCGTCGCGAGCACGGCGCGGTGGAAGCCGTCCACGTCGAGCCCCGAGCCCACGATGATGCCCGTGAAGGCGATCGCGATGAGACCGGCGATACGCGAGACCGCGTTGTTCACAGCCGAGCCGATGCCGGCCTGACGCGAGTCGATCGATCCGAGGATCGCGGCCGTCAGCGGTGCGACCGTCATCGAGAGTCCCAGCCCGAAGACGAGGATGCCGGGCAGCAGCTGGGTCCAGTAGACGAACTCCCCCGTGACGCTCAGCATCAGCAGGAAGCCGATGCCCGCGACGAACGGCCCGACGCTCATAAAGAACCTCGGTCCGTACTTGCCCGAGAGCGTTCCGAACCGCGAGGAGAGCAGGAGCATGATGATCGTCGGCGGCAGGGTGGCGAGACCGGCCGCGGTCGCGGAGAGGCCGCCGGTCTGCTGCACGAAGACCGCGATCGAGAAGAAGCCGAACGAGAGGGCCGCGTAGATCGCCGCGGTGGCGAGGTTGCCGACCCAGAAGTTGCGCACCTGGAAGAGGCCGAGCGGCAGCATGGGGTTCGTGGCGCGGTTCTCCCACCACAGGAACCCGGCGAGGCTCAGCAGGCCCACGACGAGCGGAACGAACACGGCCGGGCTGCCCCAGCCGTAACGCCCCTGCTCGATGAGCGCGAAGACGGGCGCCCCGATGCCCACGATCCCGAGCACCGAGCCGACCATGTCGATCCTCGCGCCGGGCGTGCGCACGTCCTTGTGCTGGATGCGCATCATGAGCACGAGCGTGAGCGCGATGGGAACGACGTTGATCGCGAAGACCCAGCGCCAGCTGAGGGTGTCGACGAAGATGCCGCCGAGCACGGGGCCGGCGATCATGGCGGTGCCCGTCCAGGCCGTCCAGATGCCGATGGCCTTCGCCTGAGCGACTCCCGAGAAGGTCGATATGATGATCGCGAGCGAGCTCGGCACGAGCAGCGCGCCCGCCGCGCCCTGCAGACCGCGCCCGATGATGAGCACGAGCGCGTCGGGGGCGAAGGCGCACAGCAGCGAGGTCACGCCGAAGCCGAGAAGGCCGATCCGCAGGATCCGCAGGCGGCCGTATGCGTCCGAGAGCGAACCGGCGAGCAGGATGAGCGCGCCCAGCGTCACGAGATAGGCGTCGACGACCCACTGCTGAACGACGAGTCCTCCCCCGAGCTCGCGCTGGATCGCCGGGAGGGCGACGTTGACGACCGAGCCGTCGAGGAAGGCGACGAACGACGCGAGGATGGCGACGACGAGGACGAGCCGCTGTTGTGACGTCATCTGCCCAGCGTAGACCGCTCCGCCGCGCCGCCTGCGACCATCGTCCCATCCGCCCGCTTGTCTTGCAGGAGATGCCGCACAGGCGGTGTGAGCACAGGTAAAGTAACCCTGATCTGGGGTTGTGGGTGGGCGATACGGCGGAACCCACCCGGTCGGTCGTATGCGCCGGGCGAATGGCTCAGGCGCCCACGATCGAGAGACCGCGGGCACGGAGCATCCGCTGTTCGGCGTTCAGGGAGGCGGTGAGCCGTTCGTGGGTGGTGACGATGTGGGCGCGCACGAGGGCGACGGCCGCGTCCGTCTGCCGAGCGGCGACCGTCGCGACGATGTCGCGGTGCTCCTGCCAGGCTGCCTGCCGGGCCTGAGCAGTGCGAACCTCGAGCCAGCGCGTGCGCGCGAGACGGGTCATCGCCTGTTCGAGCCCCTCGACCAGAAAACGGTTCTGCGAGAGGCGGGCGAGCTCGACATGGAAACTCGTCCCCATCCGCACACCCTCATCGCTCGTCTCGCCGGGCCGGAACTCGTCCAGTAGCTCGTCGAGTGCGGCGATCTCGCTGTCACTCGCCCTCTCGCAGGCCAGACGCACCGCCTCGGTCTCGACGGCCTCCCGGAACTCCGAGAGCGCCGCGATCTCGCCCAGGTCGATGGGAGACACCTGCCAGGCGCGGCCGTCCCTCTGCACGAGTCCCTCTGCCTGGAGACGCACGAGCGCAGCACGGACGGGCGTGCGCGAGGCGGAGAACTCCGTCTCCAGACCCCGCTCCGTGAGGCGGGCACCGGGTGTGCGGTCGAGGTCGAGGATCTCCGCCCGTAGGCGGTCGTAGATCAGAACCGTCTGCGAGATCTGCGCCACAGTCCGACTCCTTCGATTGGTATACCAAGTTGGGATACCGTTAGTGTATACCGAGATCGCGTCAGCAGCACATGCGTCAGCAGCGCAGAGGAGGATCGTCATGTCGCTCATCACCCAGCGCGTCCGAACGCCGAGGCCCTGGCTGATGCTCGGGCTCGGGGTCGTCGGGCAGGCCAGCTCGACGGTCTTCGTCAGCACGCCGGCCTTCCTCATCCCACTGCTGCACACCGAGCGCGGTGTCAGCCTCGCCGAGGCGGGGCTGCTCGCATCCGCCCCCACGATCGGCATGGTCTTCACCCTCATCGCCTGGGGCGCTCTGAGCGACCGGATCGGCGAGCGACGGGTCATCGCCGCGGGCCTCGCCCTGACGGCTCTCGCCGCCCTCGCCGCCATGTTCGCGAGTGGCACGATCGGCGTGGGGGCGCTCATGCTCCTCGGAGGCATGGCCGCGGCCAGCCCGAACGCGGCCAGCGGTCGAGTCGTCGTCGGCTGGTTCCCGCGGGAGCGTCGTGGGCTCGCGATGGGCATCCGCCAGATGTGCCAGCCTCTCGGCGTCGCGGTCGCAGCTCTGACCATCCCGCCTCTCGCCGCTGCCGGCGGCATCGCGCTCGCGCTGCTCGTGCCGGCCGTGCTCACGGGCATCTCCGCCATCCTGTGCGCGATCTGGATCGTCGACCCGCCGCGCCAACAACAGCAACAGCAACGCGCGGATGCCGCGACAGACCCGCCCTCGGCGGCCCCCGCGCCGATCGCCAACCCGTACCGTGCCAACGCACTGCTCTGGCGCATCCACGCCGTGTCGATGCTGCTCGTGATCCCCCAGTTCACCGTGTCGATCTTCGGGCTGATCTGGCTGACGACGGTCGGATACTCCACTGCCGCAGCCGGCCTCGTCATCGCCGTGAGCCAGTTCCTCGGAGCCCTCGGCCGCATCGGCGTCGGCGTTCTGAGCGACAGGATCGGCAGCCGTCTGCGGCCGCTGCGCTGGGTCTCGCTCGCAGCCGTCGGGGTCATGGCGCTCATGGCGGCGGCGGGCTGGCTCGAGCCGTCCTGGGCGCCCGTCGCGCTGATCCTCGCCGCGATCGTGACCGTCGCCGACAACGGCCTGGGCTACACGGCCGTCGCCGAGATCTCCGGCCCGCACTGGTCGGGGCGCGCGCTCGGCACCCAGAACACCGGGCAGTTCATCTCGGCCTCGATCGTCGGCCCCGTGATCGGCGGACTCATCGCGGCGATCGGGTATCCGCTCGCCTTCGCGATCGTCGCGCTCGTGCCGCTCGTGGCGACGCCGCTCATCCCGGCGGATCCCGATCATCCAACCGATTCTGGATCGCTTACTGCTCCCGGGCTCGCGCGGCCGTGAGAACGTCGCCACTCTGTTGGCATGAGCGCTGCGACCCAGTGGACACCACCGGCTTCGGTCCCCTCCGATGCCTGGAATGACAACGAGATCGCTTTGAAGGCGCAGAGCTCTTTCCTCTGGGCGCTCGGCGTTCTCGTCGGCTCCGGACTCGCCGTCGGCGGACTTACGTCAACGCAGGCGTTGGGCGTACTCGTGTCCTGGACCGGATTCCTGATCGCGATGGCTCTCGCGATCATCGCGATCGCCCAAGGCGGAATCGGTGTCAGTCATGCCGCGAAGTTGGAGGGATACCGACGCGGCCCCGCCACGACCGGCCTTCTGGGCGGAATCGGCGTGCTCGTCGCCGCTCCAGACGCCATCCGGTGACCCGAATCAGACCCGGTGACCCAGCCGGCGGCGCAGGAACTCGATGCGCGCCTGCAGCTGGGTCACGCTCGCCTGGGGAACGGCGGGCCCTCCGCACACCCGGCGCAGCTCAGCATGGATCATGCCGTGCGGCTCCCCCGTGTTCTTCGACCAGAGCCCCACGAGGCTGTTGAGCAGCGTCCGCTGCTCCTTGAGCGTGCGGTAGAGCGGAGCGGGCTGGGGGTCGGGCTCGCCCGCGGCCGCGGCGGCCTGCTGGCGGGTCTCGGTGCGCCGTGACTGCCGCGACTGGCGGTGCTGCAGCAGCTCGTGCACCTGCTCGGGCTCGAGCAGACCGGGGATGCCGATGAAATCGAGCTCTTCGAGGCTGCCCGGCTCCGCGTAGCCGCCGAACTCGTCGCCGTCGTAGATCACCCGGTCGAAGTTCGCCTCCGAGCCGAGCGCCTGGAAGGTGAACTCGTCCTGCAGCGCCTCGGACGCCTTCTCCTGCCGGTTCGCGTCGTCGAGCATCGAGTCGTCGAGATTCTCGGCCTCGTCGCCGGTCTCCCGCTTGTCGAGGGCGTGATCGCGCTCCAGCTCGAGCAGGGTCGCAAGGGCCATGAGCGAGGGCACGTTGGGCAGGAAGATCGACGCCGTCTCACCGCGCCGGCGGGCACGCACGAAACGACCGACGGCCTGGGCGAAGAACAGCGGTGTCGAAGCGGATGTCGCGTAGACGCCCACCGCGAGCCGGGGCACGTCGACGCCCTCCGACACCATCCGCACCGCGACCATCCAGCGGCTGTCGCCCTTCGAGAACTCCTCGATCCTGTCGCTCGACTCCTTCTCGTCCGAGAGCACGACGGTCACGCTCTCGCCCGTGAGCTCGCGCAGCACGGCGGCGTAGGCGCGGGCGGTGGTCTGGTCGGTCGCGATCACGAGGCCACCGGCATCCGGGATCGACTGCCGCACCTCGCTCAGCCGCCGGTCGGCCGCGGTCAGCACGGCGGGGATCCACTCGCCGGCGGGGTCGAGGGCGGCGCGCCACGCCTGCGAGGTCACGTCTTTGGTGTTGCCCTCGCCGAGACGCGCCTCCATCTCCTCGCCCATGCGGGTGCGCCAGCGCATGTGGCCCGCGTAGACCATGAAGATCACGGGGCGCACGACGCCGTCTTCGAGGGCCCGCCCGTAGCCGTAGTTGTAGTCGGACTGCGAGGTGCGCACTCCGTGCTCGTCGGGCAGGTAGGTGACGAAGGGAATGGGAGCCGTGTCGGAGCGGAACGGGGTTCCCGTGAGCAGCAGGCGGCGCGTCGCGGGGCCGAACGCCTCCCGGATGGCGTCGCCCCAGCTGAGGGCGTCACCGCCGTGGTGCACCTCGTCGAGGATCACGAGGGTCCTCGACGTCTCGGTGAGCTCACGGTGCAGCGCGGCGCGCACGGCGACCTGCGCGTAGGTCACGGCGACCCCGTGGTAATGCCGGGCGACCCGGCCGTGGCTGTTCTTGAAACCGGGGTCGAGACGGATGCTCGCCCGTGCCGCCGCGTCGGCCCACTGCCGTTTGAGGTGCTCGGTCGGGGCCACGACGGTCACGCGGTCGACGACCCGCCGTGCGAGCAACTCGGTCGCGAGCCGCAGCGCGAAGGTCGTCTTGCCGGCGCCGGGTGTCGCAGCGGCCATGAAGTCGCGCGGCTCGGTGGCGAAGTAGGCGTCGAGGGCCTCGGCCTGCCAGGCGCGGAGCTTGCTCGCGGTTCCCCAGGCGGCGCGCTCCGGGAACGATGGCGACAGGTGCTCGGCGGCCGAGGTTCCGATCGGCGGGCCGACGGGGCCGACGAGAGGTTCGGGGTGCGTCGGAGGTTCGGAATGCGCCGGAAGCCCGGGGTGCTCGGAGGGCCCCTGCTGCCCGAACGAAGACTCTGTGCTCACTTGCATCCACGTTACCCGCTCGCTCCGACATCCGACGCCAGGGTTCGATAGCCGGCTGTGATACCGGGGCGATCGCAGGGGCAGAATGGAGGGATGACACAACAGCACCACCCGTGGCAGCGCTATGTCGCACTGGGCGACTCGTTCACCGAGGGCATCGGCGACCCCGAGCCCACCCTTCCGGGCGGACACCGCGGCTGGGCCGACCGGGTCGCCGAGGTGCTCAGCCGGGGAACCGACGACTTCGCCTATGCGAACCTCGCCGTGCGCGGCAAGCTCATCACGCAGATCGTCGACGACCAGGTCGAGCCCGCCCTCGCCCTGCATCCCGACCTCATCACGATCTCGGCGGGCGGCAACGACGTCATCCGCCCCGGAACAGACCCCGACGAGATCGCCGTGCGCTTCGATCAGGCCGTCGAGCGCCTCCGCTCCGACGGCGCGACCGTCGTCGTCTTCACGGGCGTGGATGTCGGCTTCTCCCCCGTCTTCCGGGGCATCAGGGGCAAGGTCGCGATCTACAACGAGAACGTCCGCGCGGTCGCCGCCCGGCACGACTGCATCGTCGCCGACCAGTGGTCGCTCGGCGAGATCCAGGACACCCGGATGTGGGCGCCCGACAGGCTGCACCTCAACTCCTTCGGGCACCACGAGGTCGCCCGCATGGTGCTCGCGGCCCTCAACGTCGACAACGATCTGCAGCCGATGGAGCCGGAGCCGCTGCCCGCGGCGAGCTGGCGGCAGGCCCGCTCCGAAGACCTGGCCTGGGCGCGCGAGTACCTCGTGCCGTGGGTGATCCGCAGGATCCGGCACCAGTCCTCGGGCGATCACGTGCTGCCGAAGCGCCCGGAGGCCGGCCCCTTCGCGTGAGCCCGGGGCTCGGCCAGGCGGCTCAGCCGAACAGCTCGCCCGGGTTGCCGAGCCGCCAGCCGAGGCCCGGGTCGGTGATCGCCCCGCTCGTCTCGAGCGGAACGTCGATCGTCTGATCGCCGATCGTGTAGCTGACCGTGCCGGTCTTCTCGTCGGCGTCCGCGAGCTGCACGGGTGCGGCCGTCACGACGGCCGTGACGGGTGTGTCCGACCAGATGAGCGCCGTCGCGTCATCCGTCGCCACCAGGGAGCTGTTCTGGCCCCACGCCGTCGTGTAGCTGCCGAACGTCGTGCCCGCCGTGGTCAGCACGACCTCGTGGAAGCCCGCCTGCGCGCTCGCGACGAGCGCGAGCACGGAGGCGTCGACCTCGGTGTGGTCCTGACCGCCGAGGATCACGCCCACGAGGGTCACGGTCTGCGAGCCGACCACGACGTCTGCCGAGAAGAGCAGGCAGGCGCCGGCCTCGTCGGTCGTGCCGGTCTTGATGCCGTCGACGCCGCCCGTGCCGAGCAGGGTGTTGGTGTTCTCGATCGCCCCGATCGTCGGGATGTCGGCCGTCGCCTCCGAGACGATGGTCGAGAGCGTCGGGTCGGCGACCGCCATCATGCCGAGCTTCACGAGGTCGCCGGGGCTGCTCACGCTCGCCGGCGACAGACCGCTCGTGTCGGCCACGGATGTCTGGGTCAGCCCCTTCTCGGTGAGCCAGGCCGTCGCGGCCTGCAGGTAGGCGTCGACGGAGCCGTAGGCCCACACCGCGAGCGAGACACTGTAGTTGTTGGCCGAGGGCAGGAGCATCGTCTCGAGCGCCTGCCGCTGGGTGAGCACCATTCCCGCAGTCACGGGGGCCGACGAGCCGTTCTCGGCGATCGTGTCGTAGTAGATGTCGACGTCGGCATCCGTGAATTGGATGTCGGGGCCGGCCTCACCCGCCGCGAGGGGCTTCGCGTCGAGGATGACGAGTGCCGTGACGATCTTCGTGATGCTCGCGATGGGCACCGACGCCTGGTCGCCGCTCGTGCCGAGGAGCTCGGTCCGCCCCACCGCTCCGATGGCCGCGGAGCCGTAGCCGGGCCACGCGAGCTGGGCCGCCGGCTGGGCGGCGGCCGCGGGCTGCTGCAGAACGGCGGCCGTGGCCGGAACCGGGGCCGCGAACGCCGAGACGCCGTAGACGAACACGCTGAGCACAACGGCGAGGATGACGGCGAGACCGCCGAAGACGACGAGGCGCCGCCTGCGATAGATCTGCCGGCGGGTCAGCTGCGGGCCGGGCTGTCGCGGGCCGGACAGCTGGGGGCCGGGCAGGGGACGAGAGGATGACACGTGGCAAGCCTACGGGCTGGTGCTCCCGCTCGCTGTGAAGCCGCCGCGTGAACCCGCCCCGTGGGGTCGCCCCGCGCTCAGCCGATCCCGCCGTCGACCGAGCGGATCGTGGGAAGCTCGGTGTCGGGCACGAGCACCGCGGAGTCCTCGGTGAGCGTCTCGCCGTGGAAGAACGGCTTCGACGCTGTGAAGGTGAACCAGAGGAACATGAGCAGCACGCCGAGGGCGAGCGAGCCGATCCCGATCACGAACACTCCCCCGATGCCGAAGAGCACCGTGTAGCCGTATTCGGGGTCGTACATGTCGATCGCCGACTGCACGAACGCCGCGACGAGCAGCACCCCGCCCACGAAGGGGAAGAGCCCGCGGAAGACGACGTTGCGGAACGAGGAGAACAGGGTGCGGCGGAAGTACCAGACACAGGCGAAGGCCGTGATGGCGTAGTAGAAGGCGATCGCGAGCCCGAGCGACAGGATCGTGTCGGCCAGGATGTTCTCGCTGATGATCGTCATGCCCACGTAGAACACCGTCGCGACGACGCCCATGACGATCGTCGAGAAGCCCGGGGTCTTGTAGCGGGGGTGCACCCGGCTGAACCGAGCGGGGAGAGCCTTGTACGCGGCCATCGCGAGGGTTCCGCGTGCCGTCGGCAGGATCGTCGTCTGCGTCGAGGAGATCGCCGAGACCATGACGGCCACCACGAGGATCCAGGCCCACGGGCCGAAGATCGCGTCTTTGAGGGCGAAGAAGACGTCTTCCGCGTTGGCGTCGTTGCCGAGCCCCATCCCGCCCGTTCCGAGCCCGGCGTAGGCCATCGCCGCGACCGTCACACCCACATAGGTGACCAGCAGGATGACGGTCGACAGCAGGGCCGCACGACCCGGCGTGCGCTGAGGATCCTTCGTCTCCTCGTTGAGCGCGAGGCAGGTGTCCCAGCCCCAGTAGATGAAGAGCGCGAGCAGGATCGCCTCGGTGAACGCCGAGACGTCGGTGAAGGCGAAGGGATTGAACCACGACCAGTCGGGCATGACCGA
The DNA here is from genome assembly GCF_002797855.1 of Compostimonas suwonensis. GTDB lineage: Bacteria > Actinomycetota > Actinomycetes > Actinomycetales > Microbacteriaceae > Compostimonas > Compostimonas suwonensis. The sequence goes on along the minus strand of NZ_PGFB01000002.1, from coordinate 121,507 downwards.
GCCCTCGGGAGCCGTACCCGTGAAGACCGCGACGAGGGCGAAGACGGTGAAGAGCGCGAGGGCCAGGTACTGCGCGCCCAGGAGCACGTTCTGCACCTTCTCGCCGATCTCCATGCCGCGGTAGCTCACGAAGGTCATGATGGCGATGAAGACGACGCCCGTCGCCGTCACGAGCCAGGTGTTCGAGGCGAGGTCTTCGTTGATGAGCAGCCAGAAGTACTTGCCGCCGATCTGGGCGAGATTGGCGAGCACGACCATCCCCGCGACGGCGACGCCCCAGCCTCCCATCCAGCCGACCCAGGGCCCGAAGGCCTTCGTGCCCCAGGTGAAGGTCGTGCCGCAGTCGGGCACGGCGCGGTTGAGCTCGCGGTAGGCGTAGGCGGTCAGGAGCATCGGGATGAACGCGATGATGAACGCGATGGGCGCCTGGGCCCCCACGGCGAGCACGACGAAGCCGAGGGTCGCGGCCAGGGAGTAGACGGGGGCCGTCGAGGCGAGGCCGATGACGGTCGAGCCCATGAGCCCGAGGGTGCCGGTCGCGAGGCCCTTGCCCTCACCGGGCGCTCTGGTGCTCTCCGTGCGTGCCGATGCCGTCTTCGCAGGTGCTGTCTTCGTGCGGGCGCCTGAAGCCATGGGCCATCCTCCTCTGGATGTTTAGGTGAGCATACAACCGCCCGCCCGCCACCACACCACCCCTAGAGCGCGCGTTTCGCACCCGATCTCGCGCCCGGTCCCGCATCCGGGCGCAGCGCCCAGAGCGCCACCGCGCTCGCCGCGGCGACGTTGAGCGAGTCGACGCCGTGCAGCATGGGGATCGTCACCGTCGTGTCGGCGGCCGCGAGCGCCTGGCGACTCAGGCCGTCCCCCTCCGTCCCGAGCACGAGGGCGACCCGTTCCGGTGCGGATGCCGCGAACACGCCCAGATCGACGGCGGTGTCGCTCAGGGCCAGGGCGGCGATCTGGAAGCCCGCCTCGTGCAGGGCCGGCGCTGCGGCATCCCACTCCCCGATGCGCGTCCAGGGAACCTGCAGCACCGTGCCCATGCTCACCCGCACGCTGCGGCGGTAGAGCGGATCGGCGCAGCGCGGGGTCACGAGCACGGCATCGGCGCCGAGGCCTGCCGCGGCACGGAAGATCGCGCCGACGTTCGTGTGGTCGACGATGTCTTCGAGCACAACGACCCGCCGGGCGCCCGCGAGCACCTCCGGCAGCTCCGGGAGCACGGGGCGGTGCATCGCCGCGAGAGCGCCGCGATGCAGCTTGTAACCGGTCAGCTGCTCGAGAAGCGAGCTCTCGCCGACGAACACGGGGGTGTCGGGAAAGGGCTCGAGGGCCGCCTCGACGTCGGGCAGCCACTGCCGCTGCAGCAGCACCGAGCGCGGGCGGTGACCGGCGGCGATCGCGCGGGTGATGACCTTCGAGCTCTCGGCGATGTAGAGGCCGCCCTCCGGCTCCGACACCCGGCGCAGCACCACGTCGGTCAGCCGTGCGTAGTCGTCGAGCCGGGGGTCGTCGAGGCTCGAGATCTCGATGATCTGCACGCTTCTCCATTCATCGTGTGGGTGTCGGGGTGCCGCTGACGGGTCGCCGCGGGCCCGGTTTCCGCATCGCTATTTCCCAGACTGCCAGGTGCCGGAAACAAACCGGAAAACTGTGCTGTTTAGAATCATGGAAGGGCGGACCATCCGCTCGGCAAGACCGGCGCACGAGCTCCGGGCTCTGGAGGTACCGTGTCGACGATCACAGCGACGGACGTGGGCGGGTCATCCGCGCGTCGACCGAGCGACGACGAGATCGAGCGGATCTCCGACATCCTCGCCGGCAAGCGCACCGCGGTCGTGACGGGGGCGGGTCTCAGCACCGACTCCGGCATCCCCGACTACCGCGGCGAGGGTGCGCCCCAGCGCACCCCGATGACCGTGCAGCAGTTCCTCGCCTCCGAGAGCTTCCGCAGGCGCTACTGGGCGGGCAGCCACCTCGGCTGGCGCGCGTTCTCGGCCGCGCGCCCCAACGTCGGGCACACGACCCTCGCCGAGCTCGAGCAGCGCGGCGTCGTCGCGGGGGTCATCACCCAGAACGTCGACGGCCTGCACCTGCGCGCGGGCTCCCGTCACGTCGTCGACCTGCACGGCTCGATGGACCAGGTGAGCTGCCTGCACTGCGGCCAGACCTTCGCCCGCGAGAGCGTCTCCGACCGCATCCTCGCCGCCAACCCGTGGATCGAGCTGCCCGACTCCGTCGTCATGGCCCCCGACGGCGACGCGGAGGTCACCCGGGTCGACGAGTTCGTCGTTCCCACCTGCTCGGTGTGCGGCGGCATCCTCAAACCCGACGTCGTCTTCTTCGGCGAGTTCATCCCGACCGAGAAGTTCGCCGAGGCGAAGGCGCTCGTGCACGCCTCCGACGTGCTGCTCATCGCGGGCTCGTCGCTCGTCGTCAACTCCGGCATCCGCCTGCTCGAACAGGCCCGGCGCCGGCGTATGCCGATCGTCATCGTCAACCGCGGGGCGACCCGGGGCGACGGGCGCGCGACCATCAAGGTCGACGCGGGAACCTCGGAGACGCTCCTGGCGGTGTCGGAACGGCTCGGCCGGCTCAGCCTCTCAGCGGCGGCGGTCTGAGCCCGAGCCTCGTCCAGACCTCGCGCCCAGCTCGCTGAGCAGCTCGAGCAGCGCCTCGGCCGAGGCGTCCCAGTCGAAAAGCGCTGCCCGGGCCCTCGCGGCATCCGAGCGCGCGAGCCACTCGTCGGGGCTCTCGAGGGAGCGGATCGCCGTCGCGAACGCCGCGTCGTCGTGCGGCTCCGCGAAGAGCGCGGCCTCTCCCCCGATCTCGCGGAAGATCGGGATGTCGCTGACGACGACCGGCGTGCCGAGCGACATCGACTCGACGAGCGGGATGCCGAAGCCCTCGTCGAGCGACGCGCTCACGAGTGCCGTGGCGTTCCAGAGCACCGCGCGGTACTCCTCGTCGCTCGCGCCGTCGTGGAAGACGAGCCGAGCGCCCGGAGCCACGCGGCGCAGACGCTCGCGATCGGCGTCGCCCACCCTGCTCATGAGGTGCAGCTCGTAGTCGGGCAGGCGCCCGGCGACGCGCACGAGCGTCTCGACGTTCTTGTACGGCATGAACGAGCCCATGTAGACGAGGCTCCTGCTCAGCGGTCCCGCCGAGCGATCGGCTGCCCCCGACGGCACCCGTGCCCGCCCCGCCGCGTTGCGCACGACCGTGATCGGCCGCCGCGTCAGGCGGTGCTCCTCGATGAGCGACTCGGTCGTCTGCGACACCGTCACGACGGCGTCCGAGCGGTTCAGCAGCATCCTCTGCGGCCACCAGGCGAGGTGGTACAGCCGCCACAGCAGGCGGATCGCCTGAGGCAGCTCGCGCGGGGGCGTGCGGTTGCGGTAGTAGATGAGGTCGTGCACGGTGAGCGCGAGGCGGTAGCGGCGGCCGAACGAGCCCATCGTCTGCATGGGGCTGAACACGACATCCGGCTTCAGGCGGTTGACCTGCCGGGCCACGAAGGGCTCGCGCGCGCTCGTCGGCGCACTCACGAGCTCCCAGGGCAGATCGGGCAGCAGCGCGAGCTGACGGTGGTCGTTGATGAGCATGATCACCGGATGCAGCCTGCCGAGCGCCTCCACGAGGCTCGAGGTGTAGCGGCTGATGCCGTCGTGCCGGTCGAATCGCGTGTACCGGCAGTCGAAGACGATCCGCAGGCTCACGCTCGCACCTCGGCGATGAAGCCCTCGATGACACCTGCCGCCTCGGCCGGCGCCTCGTAGTGGATGAGGTGGCCGACGCCCTCGATCACGTGCAGCCGCGCGTCGGGGAACAGGGTCGCGAGCCGGCGCTCGGCCGCGACCGGGGTGATGTCGTCTCTGTCGGCGGCGATGAGCTGGGTCGGCAGGGTGATGCGCTCCGCGTACTCGCTCACGTCGTTGCTCACCGAGGCCTCGAACGCCTCGAGCACGACCCGGCGATTGGCGAAGGCCGAGAAGTAGCGGTCGTGCTGGTCGTGGATCCAGCGCCGCAGGCCTCGGTCGCCGGTCTTGGCCATCGTCACGCTCATGACCCGCACGATCGCGCGGTTGCGCAGCAGCCCGAAGCCGAGCCTCTCGGGAAGCGCCGCGCCGAGGCGGTAGTAGAAGACGGCGAGCTTCGTCAGGATGCCGCGCGGCCCGGCGAGGGCGGGTGCGGCGATCGGGTTCACGAGGATGACGGAGCGCACCGATCCCGCGATGGTGCCGGAGGGCGCCGCGAGGGCTGCGGAGACGACGATCGAGCCGAAGGAGTGCCCGAGCACAATCGTGCGGGCGCGGTTGAGGCCCAGCGCCTGCACGAAGTCGTCGAGCCAGCGCGCGTAGGTGTCGATGTCGTGCGTTCTGCCGGGCAGGGGCGTCGACTCCCCGAAACCGGGCAGGTCGGGCGAGATGATGCGGTAGTCGGAGCCGAGCTGCGCGACGACGGGCTCGAGACCGTGGTGATCGCCTCGGAAGCCGTGCACCATGACGATCGTCGTGCGGGCATCCGCGTCGCCGTAGACCCAGTAGCGGGTGAGACCGCCGTCGAGGGAAAGCGATTCCGCTCGCACCGGGATCCGGTCGAGGAGTTCGTGATAGGGCGAGGGCACGGTCATCGTCGTCCAAGTCTAGGCGCGCTGATTGGTATGGACAGCGCACCCCGCGGGCGTCTTAGACTCGAAGAACTGCCGCGAATCGCCGGCGACGCCACAGACGCCACAACAGTGACGAGGAGCAGAGTGAGCTTCACCGCACCCATCCAATTGCCCGGCCTGACGTTGGATCCTCAGTGGTATCGGCGTGCCGTCTTCTACGAGGTCATGGTCCGCTCCTTCGTCGACAGCAACGGCGACGGCTCGGGCGATCTGCAGGGGCTCATCTCGAAGCTCGACTACCTGCAGTGGCTGGGCGTCGACGCCCTCTGGCTGCCGCCGTTCTTCACCTCGCCCCTGCGCGACGGCGGTTACGACGTCGCCGACTACCGCGCCATCCTTCCCGAGTTCGGCACGCTCGAGGAGTTCAAAGACCTCGTGACGAAGGCCCACGAGCGCAACATGCGGGTCGTCATCGACCTGCCCCTCAACCACACCTCCGATCAGCACGACTGGTTCCAGCAGTCCCGCGAGGAGCCGGAGGGGCCGTACGGCGACTTCTACGTGTGGAGCGACAGCGACGAGAAGTACCCCAACATCCGCATCATCTTCACCGACACCGAGGAGTCGAACTGGGCCTTCGACCCCGTGCGGCGGCAGTTCTTCTTCCACCGCTTCTTCTCGCACCAGCCCGACCTCAACTTCGACAACCCGGCCGTGCACGACGCCGTCTTCGAGATAGTGCGGTTCTGGCTCGACATGGGCGTCGACGGCTTCCGCCTGGATGCCGTGCCCTACCTCTACGAGTCGGACGAGGGCAACGGCGAGGGCGAGCCGCCCACCCACGAGTTCCTCAAGCGCCTGCGCGCCATGGTCGACCGCGACTACCCCGGCCGTGTGATGATCGCCGAGGCGAACCAGTGGCCGCGCGAGGTCGCCGCGTTCTTCGGCACCGAGGACGAGCCCGAGTGCCACATGGCCTTCGATTTCCCCGTGATGCCCCGGATCTTCTACTCGCTGCGCTCCCAGCAGGCCACCGAGCTCGTGCGCGTGCTCTCGGAGACGACGGACATCCCGGAGCGGGCCGGCTGGGGCGTGTTCCTGCGCAACCACGACGAGCTCACCCTCGAGATGGTCTCGGAGGAGTACCGGCAGGCCATGTACGGCTGGTACGCCTACGATCCGCGTATGAGGGCGAACATCGGCATCCGCCGTCGTCTCGCGCCGCTGCTCGACAACTCGCGCGCCGAGCTCGAGCTCGCGCACGCGCTGCTCTTCTCGCTCCCGGGCAGCCCGTTCCTGTACTACGGCGACGAGATCGGCATGGGCGACAACATCTGGCTGCCCGATCGCGACAGCTCGCGCACGCCCATGCAGTGGACGCCCGACCGCAACGCGGGGTTCTCCTCCGCCGACCCGGGCAAGCTCTACCTGCCCGTCGTGCAGTCGCTCGTGTACCACTACAACCAGATCAACGTGGAGTCGCAGCTCGCGCAGTCGGGCTCGCTGCTGCACTGGATCCGCAACGTCATCCACGTGCGCAAGGCGCATCCCGCCTTCGGCCTCGGCTCGATCCGCGTGCTGCGCACCAACCACGAGTCGGTGCTCGCCTTCGTGCGCAGCTACGAGGGATCGGGCTCGCAGTTCGGCGACCAGCCCGAAGACGTGCTGTGCGTCTTCAGCTTCGCGCACAACCCCGTCGCGGTCACGATCGACGACGAGGACTTCGGCGGCGCGCGCCTCTACGACCTGTTCGGCGGCAGCGTCTTCCCGAGCTTCAGCGACGACGGCGTGCTCACCCTGACCCTCGGCACCCAGAACTTCTACTGGCTGCACGTGGGCCGTGCCGACCGCTAGACGGGTGCTGAACGGCTGCGACGGCGGACGCTGCGGCACGCTCCCTGCACAGCCCCGCCCGTCGTGCCCGAGGATGACGGTGGTCCGCCGTAGAGTGACAGGATGAACGACGGCAAGGGCTACGAGACGACCGACCTCCAGAGGGAAGGGGCCGCCGGCTTCGAGACCGCGAGCGTGCAGCTCAGCGGTCTGGAGCTGGACGACCCGGGACGGGACGAACGGAGCTCGAACGCACCGAGTTCAAGCGCGCAGAGCTCGAATGCACAGAGCTCGAGCGCACAGAGCGCCGCGCACTGGTCCGGGTTGCTCGGGGTCTTCGATCTCGAGACCACAGGCATCGACGTCGAGACGAGCCGGATCGTGACGGCGCACGTCGGCCTCATCGACGAGACCGGGGCGGTCGTCGAGAGGCGCGACTGGCTGCTCGACCCCGGCATCGACATCCCCGAGCAGGCGACGAACGTGCACGGCATCACGACCGAGCACGCGCGGCTCGCCGGGATGCCCGCGGGCACGGGCGTCTCCGAGATCGTGGAGACGATCGCCTCGATCTTCCTGCGCGGCATCGCCGTCGTCGCCTACAACGCCCCCTACGACTTCACGCTGCTCAACCGCGAGGCCCGCCGCTACGGCGTGCCTCCGCTCGAGGCCCCGCTGCCCATCATCGATCCCCTCGTCATCGACAAGGCCGTCGACCGCTACCGCAAGGGCAAGCGCACGCTCGAGGCCGCGGCCGAGTTCTACGGCGTGCCCCTCACCGATGCCCACGACGCGGGAGCCGACGCGATCGCCGCCGGGCGGGTCGCTCAGGCCATCGCCCGCGTCAACGCCGAGATCTTCGCACTCACCGCCGCCGAGCTCCACGACCGCCAGGTGGAGTGGTTCCACGAGCAGGCCGAGAGCTTCCAGGACTACATGCGCCGCACGAAAGACCCGAGCTTCACGGCATCCGGGTCATGGCCGGAGCGGCCGTTCGCGTGACGTACGGGGTTGACGCGTAAGCGGGAGGTTAACGCAGAAAAGGCAGTCGGCGAACCGACTGCCTTTTCTGCCGGCGGGACGAGCCCGCCCGACTTCTACTTGCCGAAGTTCTTGTAGCGCGAGTTGAACTTCTCGACGCGGCCGGCCGAGTCGAGAATGCGCTGCTTGCCCGTGTAGAACGGGTGCGACTCGGAGGAGATCTCGACGTCGATGACGGGGTAGGTGTTGCCGTCTTCCCACTCGATGGTCTTCGAGCTGCCCACCGTCGAACGGGTCAGGAACGTGGCGCCCGAAGCGAGGTCGCGAAAGACCACGGGGGCGTACTCGGGGTGGATGCCAGTCTTCATCAGATGTTCCTCAGGTGCTGTCGGTAAATACGTGTAGTGAAGTTCTCAGGCCCGCGGGCCAGCTACCTATCTTAGCAGATCAGGTGGGCGCCCGCGCAGCTCAGACGGCTCGCGCCGCGTACCGGCCGTTCGACTCGCTCAGCTCGATCGGCAGCCCGAACGTCGTGCTCAGGTTCTGCGACGTCACGACCTCGGCGATCGGGCCCGCGGCGACGATCCCGCCGTCGGCGATGAGCAGCGCGCTGTCGAAGCCGAGCGGGATCTCCTCGACGTGGTGGGTCACCATGACGATGCCGGGCGAGTCGGGAGCGCTCGCGTAGCCGCCGAGAAGCTGCAGCAGCTCCTCGCGGGCGCCGAGGTCGAGACTCGCCGCCGGCTCGTCGAGCAGCAGCAGCTCGGGGTCGGTCATGACCGCGCGGGCGATCTGCACGCGCTTCTGCTCGCCGTCGCTCAGGTGACCGAAAGTGCGCTCGGCCAGGTGGTCGAGCCGCCACTCGGCGAGCACCCGCTGGGCGCGGCGCAGGTCGATGTCTTCGTAGCTCTCGTTCCAACGGCCGGTGACCGAGTACGCGGCCGTCATGACGACGTCGATGACCTTCTCGTGCGCGGGGATGCGCTTGGCCATCGCGCTCGAGGCGAAGCCGATGCGCGGCCGCAGCTCGAAGAGGTCGACCGTGCCGAGCCGGTCGCCGAGCACCTCGGCCTTGCCCGAGCTCGGGTGCACGAGCGCCGCGGCGATCTGCAGGAGGGTCGTCTTCCCCGCGCCGTTCGGCCCCAGGATCACCCACCGCTCGTCGCTGTCGACCTTCCAGGTGACCGAATCGAGGATGGTGTTTCCGTCCCGCACGAAGGACACGTCGGACAGCTGAAGAACAGTGGGCATGCCTCAAGCCTACCGAAGCAGAGAGGCGTAGACGTCCTTCGTGCGGGCGGCGATTCGGTCCCAGCCGAACTCCCGTTCGGCCCGCGCGCGACCGGCGGCGCCCATCCGCGCGGCCGTCTCCGGGTCGCTCACGACCTCGGTGAGGGTCGCCGCGAGATCGGCGACGAAACGGTCGGGATCGACCGGGGTCCCCGTGCCGTCCTGCAACTGCTCGATCGGCACCAGACGACCCGTGACGCCGTCGTCGACGACCTCGGGGATGCCTCCCGTCGCCGTGCCCACGACGGGCGCACCGCAGGCCATGGCCTCGAGGTTGACGATCCCGAGGGGCTCGTAGACCGACGGGCAGACGAAGACCGTCGCGGCGGTCAGGATGCTCGAGAGCTCCGGCTGCGGAAGCAGCCGCTCGATCCAGACGACGCCCGCGCGCTCGCTCTGCAGCTGCCCGACGAGCTCCCTGACCTCTGCGAGGATCTCCGGGGTGTCCGGGGCTCCCGCGCACAGCACGAGCTGCACGTCCTCCGGAAGCGCGGCGGCGGCGCGCAGCAGGTAGGGCAGGCCCTTCTGACGGGTGATCCTGCCCACGAAGACGACGGAGGGGCGGTCGGGGTCGATGCCGAACGATCGCACGAGCTCGTCGTCGGGTCGCGGCATCCACCGTTCGAGGTCGATGCCGTTGTAGACGACCTGCACCCGCTGCGGGTCGAGCGCCGGATAGGAGCGCAGGATGTCGCGACGCATGCCGTCGCTCACCGCGATCACGGCATCCGCGCTCTCGAAGGCCGTCTTCTCGATCCAGCTCGAGACGCGGTAGCCGCCGCCGAGCTGCTCGGCCTTCCACGGACGCAGGGGCTCGAGGCTGTGGGCGGTGACGACATGCGGGATGCCGTGCAGGAGCTTGGCCAGATGGCCCGCGCCGTTCGCGTACCAGGTGTGCGAGTGCACGATGTCGGCGCCCGCGGCATCCTGGGCGATCTGCAGGTCGACCCCGAGCGTCTCGAGGCTGCCGTTGGCGCCCTGCAGCTCGGCCGGCACCCGGTAGGCATGGGTGCCCGGCTCGTCGCGGGGGGCGCCGAAGCAGCGCACGACGACCTCGGTGTCGACACGCAGGGCCTTCACGAGCTCGGCGGCGTGAACCCCCGCTCCCCCGTAGATCTCGGGCGGATACTCCTTGGTCAGCAGGTCTACGCGCATGCTGCAAAGCTAGTACAGCGCCGAGCGCAGCGTCGAGCCGGATGGCCGACGGGGTCGGGCCGGCTGCCGGGCGCTTGCGCAGCGCTCACGCACAGGGCCGCCGCCACGTCAAGCATCGCGTCGGCGGTAGGTCATCACCGCCCGGCGATCTAGGCTGGACGCATGGTGGCATCAAAGATCTTCGGCATCGTCCTCGCCGGTGGGGAGGGCAAGCGGCTCATGCCGCTCACGGTCGACCGGGCGAAGCCCGCGGTCCCGTTCGCGGGCCAGTATCGCCTCATCGATTTCGCGCTCTCGAACCTCATCAACTCCGGGCTCACCCAGATCGTCGTGCTCACGCAGTACAAGTCGCACAGCCTCGACAGGCACGTGTCGCAGACCTGGCGCCTCTCGGGGCTGCTGAACTCGTACGTGGCCTCGGTGCCGGCGCAGCAGCGGCTCGGCAAGCGCTGGTTCAGCGGATCGGCCGACGCGATCCTGCAGAGCCTCAACCTGCTGCGCGACGAGAAGCCCGACATCGTCGTCGTGGTCGGCGCCGATCACGTCTACCGCATGGACTTCAGCCAGATGATCGAGGCACACATCGCCTCGGGGGCCAAGGCGACGGTCGCCGCCATCCGCCAGCCGATCTCGCTCGCCGACCAGTTCGGGGTCATCGAGGTCGACGAGAACGACCCCACACGCATCGCGGCCTTCCTCGAGAAGCCGCTCGAGCCGCAGGGACTGCCCGACGCGCCGCACGAGGTGCTCGCCTCGATGGGCAACTACGTCTTCGACGCCGACGCCCTCATCGAGGCCGTCGAGCGCGACGGTGAGCGCACCGACTCGAACCACGACATGGGCGGCGACATCGTGCCCTACTTCGTGGGGCGCGGCGAGGCGGGCGTCTACGACCTGCAGCGCAACGACATGCCCGGGGCGACCGACCGCGACCGCTACTACTGGCGCGACGTGGGAACGATCGACTCCTTCTTCGACGCCCATCAAGACCTCATCTCCACGCTCCCGGTGTTCAACCTCTACAACCGCGAGTGGCCGATCTTCAGCCAGCAGCTCAACTCGCCGCCGGCGAAGTTCGTGCGCGACGCCCGCGGCAACCTGGGAACCGTGATCGACTCGATCGTGTCCCTCGGATGCCTCATCTCGGGCGCGCACGTCGAACGCAGTGTCCTCGGCCCCTGGTCGCTGCTCGAGTCGGGAGCCCAGGTCGTCAACTCGGTGCTCTTCGACCGCGTGCGGGTCGAGCCCGACGCGATCGTGCGCCGCGCCATCCTCGACAAGGACGTCGTCGTCGGCTCCGGCGCGGGCATCGGCGTCGACCCCGCCCGCGACAGGGCACGCGGCTTCACGGTCACCGAATCCGGCATCACCGTCGTCGGCAAGGGAGTGCACGTCGTTCCATGAGCGCGCTCGATGGTTCATCCGGCTCCCCCCGCTTCCTCGTCGTGCTCGACGCCGACTCGACGCTCATCCAGAACGAGGTGATCGAGCTGCTCGCCGAGGCGGCGGGCAGTCTCGACGAGGTGGCTCGGATCACCGAGGAGGCCATGAACGGCCGTCTCGACTTCGAGGAGAGCCTGCGGGCGCGCACCGCGACCCTCGCGGGACTCGGCTCGGAGGCCTTCGAACAGGCCGGGCGGCGCGTCGTCGTCACGCCCGGCGTGCCGGAGATGATCGAGGCCGTGCACGCTGCGGGTGGGCGCGTCGGGGTGGTCTCCGGCGGCTTCCACGAGATCCTCGACCCGCTCGGCGAGCAGCTGGGGCTCGACCACTGGCGCGCCAACCGCCTCGAGCTCGCCGACGACCGGCTCACGGGCGGTCTCGTCGGCCCGGTCATCGACGCGCAGGCGAAGGCGCAGACCCTGCGCGAGTGGGCGGCCGACATGCGCATCCCTCTCCGCCAGACGATCGCGGTCGGAGACGGCGCCAACGATCTCACGATGATGGCGATCGCCGGTCTCGCGGTGTCGTTCAACGGCAAGGCGCCGGTGCGCGACGAGGCGAACGTCGTCGTCGACACGATCGACATGACGACGCTCCTGCCGCTCCTCGGCCTGCGCGGCTAGGAACGGGCCTCCCCTCAGCCGCGCCGGGCCGGCGCTCCCGGCCGCACGACGCTCTCGGCGCGGGTCGAGCGCGTGATGCGGTCCGGCCGCGATGCACCGCTAGTGTTGCGACATGCGGATAGTCGTCTCCGGGAGCCACGCGAGCGGGAAGAGCACGCTGATCTCCGACTTCGCCCTTCGCCATCCCGGCTTCACCGTGCTGCCCGATCCGTTCGAGCTCATCGATGAGGCGTGGGACCGCCCGAGTGCGGCGATGTTCGCGACACAGCTCCGTGTCGCGGCGGATCGGCTCGCTTCCGACGACGTCGCATCCGACGTCATCGCCGAGCGCGGTCCGCTCGACTTCCTCGCCTACCTGCTGGCCCTCGACGAGTGGGCGGGATCCTCCAGCTCGCCCGAGCTCCTCGAGCGCTCGATGATCATCACCGCCGAGGCGCTCGGCCATGTCGACCTGCTCGTTGTGCTCCCGCTCACCGCCGCGGATCCGATCGAGGTCGACGACGACGAGCATCCGGAGCTGAGGAGTGCGATGAACGACGTCCTGATGGATCTCATCGAAGACCCCGATCTCGTCGGCACGCACCTGAGGGTCGTGGAGCTCGTCGGCAGCCGAGACGAGCGGCTGTCCGTCCTCGAGTCGCTCGTGAGCGAGCTGGGCGGCTAGGGCCGCCGCGGGCAGGCCCGCCCCGCAGCGAGCGGAGCGCCCACGGCCTAGTGCCCCATGCCCATTCCGCCGTCGACGGGGATGACCGCGCCCGAGATGTAGCCGGCGTCGTCGCCCGCGAGCCAGAGAACGACCTTCGCGACCTCGGAGGGCTGGGCGAAACGGCCGGCGGGGATCGCCTTCTTGTACTCGGCCTGCTGGGTCTCGGGCAGCTCGGCCGTCATGTCTGTCTCGATGAAGCCAGGGGCGACGACGTTGGCCGTGATCCCACGCCCGCCGAGCTCGCGCGTGATCGAGCGGGCGAAGCCGACGAGCCCGCTCTTGGATGCCGCGTAGTTCGCCTGCCCGGCCGAGCCGTAGAGCCCCACGACGCTCGAGATGAGCAGGATCCGGCCGAAACGCTGTTTGAGCATGCCCTTGGAGGCGCGCTTGACGACGCGGAAGGCTCCCCCGAGATTGGTGTCGACGACCGCGTCGAAGTCGTCGTCGCCCATCCGCATGAGCAGCATGTCGCGCGTGATGCCGGCGTTGGCCACCACGACCTCGATGGGGCCGAGCTCGCTCTCGATCTGGGTGAACGCCGCATCGATGCTCGCGCTGTCGGTGACGTCGGCACGCACCGTGAGGGAGCCCGCGGGGCCCTCGCCCGAACGCGCGGTCACGGCCACCCGGTGGCCCGCCGCGACGAACTCCTCGGCGATCGAGTGGCCGATCCCCCGGTTCCCTCCCGTGACGACGACCGTCCTGGGTGTGCTCGCGCTGGTGCCCGCGACTGCGCTCGTGCCTGTGGTCATGCCCTGAATCCTCCCTGTTCGCGGCCCCTCTTTCCGGCGCGCGACAACCTCACCAGCTTAGGCCGAGCCGTCCCGCCCCGCTCATCCGGCGTTCATCCGGCAGCGCGAGACGTAGGCTTAGGGGGAGCAATCATGAAGCAGCCGTCGATCACCTCCCTTCCGCAGTCGCCCGACGCGGAACGTCGCGCACGGATGATCAAATACACCGTCGCGATGAGCATCCGTGTCGTCTGCGTGCTGCTCCTGCTGGTCGTACGCGGCTGGTGGCTCGTCGTCGTGGCGGCAGGCGCGATCTTCCTGCCCTATTTCGCCGTCGTCATCGCCAATGTGGGCGCGAAGGTGCAGCCGGCGACGGTCGAGCGTCCGGGCGCGATGGTGCGACTGCCCCGGCAGGACGGCACGACGAACAACGGCGCCGGCGCCGGCCCTCGCACTGCGGGCCCTCATGACACCGGCCCTCACAACACGGGCCCTCACAACACGGGCGATCACGGCGCGGGCAGGGGCGCCGCATGATCGAGCTGGGAGGAACGCTCGAGCAGTTCACGTGCTCACGGGCGGGATGCCGCGAGGCGGCGTTATGGCGCATCGAATGGCGCAACCCCCGCATCCACGAGGAGGGCCGCACGAAGACGTGGCTCGCGTGCGACGAGCACCGGGGCTTTCTCGAGGACTTCCTGAGCGCGCGAGACTTCCCGCTGACCGTGTCGGCGCTGGATGCGGCAGCTGTCCCCACCCCGCAGGTTCCCATCCCGCACCGAGACGAGAGCGCACGATGAACGGCTGGGCTTTCGCCTTCACCCGCCGGTGGGCGGGGTACCTCGCACTGACGATCCTGTTCGCCTGCGTCTGCGCAGGCCTGGGGGTATGGCAGCTCGCCCGCCGCAACGAGGCTCTCGCCGAGATCGCGCTCGTCGCCGACAACTACGACTCCGATCCGGTGCCGGTCGCGGAGGCGCTGCCCGATCTCGCCGGGTACGACGACGACGACCAGAAGTGGCTTCCCGTCGAGATGCACGGAAGCTATCTCGTCGACCAGCAGCTGCTCGTGCGCAACCGTCCGCTCAACGGCAATCCGGGTTTCGAGGTGCTCACGCCCCTCAAGCTCGACGACGGCACGGTCTTCGTCGTGGACCGGGGCTGGCTGCCCATCGGCTCCGCCCAGGACGCGCCAGACGAGGTGCCTGCGCCGCCGAGCGGGGAGGTCACCGTGGTCGCCCGCCTGAAAGCGGGCGAGCCGAGTATCCCGAGCCGCACGGCCGGTGAGGGGCAGATCGCGACCATCCAGCTCGACGACATCGCCGCGCGCGTCGGCGCCGACACCTACACGGGCGCCTACGGTCTTCTCGCCTCGGAGAGCCCCGCGGCCCGGGACCAGCCTCCCGCGGCCGTGACGAAGCCCCAGCCCGACGAGGGGCCGCACCTCTCCTACGCCTTCCAGTGGTTCGTCTTCGGACTCATGGCCTTCGTCGGCCTCGGCTACGCGGTGCGCCAGGAGTACCGCACCGTCAACGCCGACGACCCCGAGGAACGCGAGCGGGCGGCCGAACGCGAGCGGCGCCGCTCCGCACGCAAGCGCAGCGACAGCGAGATCGAGGACGAGATCCTCGGCAGCCGGTGACCCGGACGGCCGGGAGTTCGACGGGCCCGATCAGGCGAGCGAGATGAGCTCGAGGTAGTCCTTGTTCCAGTGGTCCTCGACGCCGTCGGGCAGGATGAGCACGCGCTCGGGGTTGAGCGCCTCGACGGCCCCCTCGTCGTGGCTCACGAGCACAACGGCGCCCTCGTAGTGCGCGAGAGCGTCGAGGATCTCGTCACGGCTGGCCGGGTCGAGGTTGTTCGTGGGCTCGTCGAGCAGCAGCACGTTCGCGCCGGAGACGACGATCATCGCGAGGGCCAGACGCGTCTTCTCGCCGCCGGAGAGCACGCCGGCCGGCTTGTGCGAGTCGTCGCCCGTGAAGAGGAACGAGCCGAGCACGCGACGGGCCTCGGTCTCGGTGAGGTTCGGCGAGGAGGACACCATGTTCTCGAGCACGCTGCGCTTGACGTCGATCGTCTCGTGCTCCTGCGCGTAGTACCCGATCCGCAGGCCGTGGCCGGGCTCGACGGCGCCGGTGTCCGGGGTGTCGATGCCCGCGAGGATCCGCAGGAGGGTCGTCTTGCCCGCACCGTTGAGCCCGAGCACGACGACCTTGGAGCCGCGATCGATCGCGAGGTCGACGGCCGTGAAGATCTCGAGCGAACCGTAGCTGCGGCTGAGATCGGAGGCCATGAGCGGAGTGCGGCCGCACGGCGCGGGAGTCGGGAAGCGCAGCTTCGCCACCCGGTCGACGGTCCTGACCTCGTCGAGCCCCGAGAGCATCTTCTCGGCACGACGCACCATCTGGTGGGCGGCGGCGGCCTTGCTAGCCTTCGCACCGAACCTGGCGGCCTGCGTCTGCAGCACGGAGGCCTTCTTCTCGACGTTGACACGCTCCTTCTTGCGGCGCTCCTCGTCGGCGGCGCGCTGACGCAGGTAGTGCTTCCAGCCCATGTTGTACATGTCGATGACCTGGCGGTTGGCGTCGAGGTAGAAGACCCGGTTCACGGTCTCCCCCACGAGCTCGACATCGTGGCTGATGACGATGAAGCCTCCCGAATAGCCCTTGAGGAACTCGCGCAACCAGACGACGGAGTCGGCGTCGAGGTGGTTCGTGGGCTCGTCGAGGATGAGGGTCTGGGCGTCAGAGAAGAGGATGCGCGCGAGCTCGATACGACGGCGCTGGCCACCCGACAGGGTCTTGAGCGGCTGGTCGAGGATGCGGTCGGGCAGGTTGAGGTTGCTCGCGATCGACGCGGCCTCGGCCTCGGCCGCATACCCGCCGAGGGCGAGGAAGCGATCGGTCAGCGAACCGTACTTCTTCATGCCCGCCGCGCTCACCGCCTCGTCGCTGCTGCCCATGTCGACGGTCGCCTTCTGCATGCCGAGCACGAGCTGGCCGAGACCGCGGGCGTCGAGGATGCGCGTGCGGGCGAGATCCTCCGGGTTGCCGGAACGGGGATCCTGGGGCAGATAGCCGATCTCGCCGGAACGGTCGACGGTTCCCGTGTTGGGCTGCGACTCCCCCGCGAGAACCTTCGTGAGCGTCGTCTTGCCGGCGCCGTTGCGCCCGACGAGCCCGACCTTGTCACCGGCCGCGACGCGGAAGCTCACGCCTTCCATGAGCACGCGCGCGCCTACACGGATCTCGAGATCGTGCACACTCAGCACAGGCATGGTCCATTTCTGATGGGGTTCGACGGGGTTCGACGGTTCTGCAGGTTGTGATGGTTCTGCAGGCGCGCCAAGGGGCGCAATAAAGTGGGGGCAGACTCAACAGTATATTTGCCCCGCGCGAAACTCCGACCGCACGACGGCCACCGCACACCACCGAACGGCCATCGAAACGATGCGGGGTCGGTGCCGGACGATGTTCTCGAAGGTGCTCAGGGCCTCCGGGAGACGATCAGATCGCGAAGCCGAGCGCGCGCATCATGTCGCGCCCGTCATCCGTGATCCGCTCGGGACCCCACGGCGGCATCCACACCCAGTTGATGCGGAACGCGTCCACGACGCCGTCGAGGGCCTCCGCGGTCTGCTCTTCGAGCACGTCGGTCAGCGGGCATCCCGCGGATGTGAGAGTCATGTGGATGATGAGGGCGCTGTTGTCGTCATCCCAGGCGAGATCGTAGATCAGGCCCAGGTCGACGACGTTGACACCCAGCTCGGGATCCATGACATCTTTGAGGGCTTCCTCGACCTCATCGAATTTCTGGGGGCTCAGGGTTGTTACCATCTTGTTATTTTACGACCGTGCCGGCCAAATAGCGATCGTAACCCTCGTCTTCGAGGCGTTCGGCGAGCTCGGGGCCGCCCTCCTCGGCCACACGGCCGTTGACGAAGACGTGCACGAAGTCCGGTTTGATGTACCGCAGGATGCGCGTGTAGTGGGTGATGAGCAGCACGCCGAGCTTCGTGTTGGCCTTCGCGCGGTTGACACCCTCGGAGACGATCTTGAGCGCGTCGACATCGAGGCCCGAGTCGGTCTCGTCGAGAACGGCGAACGCCGGCTTGAGCAGCTCGAGCTGGAGGATCTCGTTGCGCTTCTTCTCGCCGCCCGAGAAGCCCTCGTTGACGTTGCGCTCGGCGAAAGAGCTGTCCATCTTGAGGTTCGTCATCGACTCGCGCACCTCTTTGACCCAGCTGCGGATAGCAGGAGCCTCGCCGTCGATGGCCGTCTTCGCCGTGCGCAGGAAGTTCGTGTTGGTCACGCCGGGGATCTCGACCGGGTACTGCATGGCGAGGAAGAGCCCCGCGCGAGCCCGCTCGTCGACCGTCATCTCGAGCACCTCGCGGCCGTCGAGCAGGATCGATCCGCCGTCGACGTGATACTTCGGGTGGCCGGCGATCGTGTAGGCGAGAGTCGACTTGCCGGAGCCGTTGGGGCCCATGATGGCGTGGATCTCGTCCGTGGCGATGCTGAGGTCGACGCCGCGCAGGATCTGCTTGGTGCCCTGCTCGGTCTCGACGCTGACCTGAAGGTCCTTGATCTCAAGAACGGACATGATTCTTATCTCTTTCTATCGTGGCGTGGATGCCGCGTGTGTCGTGTGCGGCGTCAGACCGCGATGGTCACTGCTGTTCGATCAGCACGGTGGGGTCGATGAACACGTCGCCGTCGACCACGTCCACCTTGTAGACGGGAACGGGTTCGTAGGCGGGCAGGCTCAGCGGCTTGCCCGTCGTCAGCTGGAAGCGCGAGCCGTGAGCCCAGCACTCGAGGGTGTCGTCTTCGACGAAACCCTCGGAGAGCGAGATGTCACCGTGGGTGCAGACGTCGCCGATCGCGTGAACCGTGTCCGAGGCATCCCTCACGACGGCGATCGGCACGTCGTCGATGACGACGCGCACGGCCTGGTTCACGGGAAGCTCCGACAGTGCGGCAACTCGGGTCGTCACGTCGCTCACACCGCGGCTTCCGGCTGAGCACGCTGGGATGCCGCGAGCAGAGGCGCCTGCGCGAGCTCCGCCTCGAGCGCCTCGAGCAGGCGCTCGCGCAACTGCTCGGAGGGGATCTGCTGCACGACCTCGACGAGGAAGCCGCGCACGACGAGGCGGCGGGCCTCGTCTTCGCGGATGCCGCGCGACTGCAGGTAGAAGAGCTGCTCGTCGTCGAAACGACCGGTCGCGCTTGCGTGGCCGGCGCCCAGGATGTCGCCCGTCTCGATCTCGAGGTTCGGCACCGAGTCGGCGCGCGTGCCCTCGCTCAGCACGAGGTTGCGGTTCTGCTCGTAGCTGTCGGTTCCCGGCGCGCTCTGGCGGATGAGCACGTCGCCGATCCAGACCGTGCGCGCGCCCTCGCCCTGCAGCGCGCCCTTGTAGGTCACGCGGCTGCGGGTGTTGGGGGCGTCGTGGTCGACGTAGACCTGCTGCTCGAAGTGCTGGCCGGCATCGGCGAAGTAGAGGCCGAGGGCCTCGACGTCCGCCCCCTGCTCGGCGAGATGCGTCGAGGGGTTGACCCGCACGATACCGCCACCGAGAGTGACGACGACGTGTTTGAGCTTGGCGTCGCGGGCGATCCGGGCGAAGTGGCTCGCGAGGTGCACGGCGTCGTCGTCCCATTGCTGCACCGAGACGACGGTGAGCTGCGCGCCCTCGCCCACGATGATCTCGAGGTTCTCGCTGAGCCGGGCGCCGCCCGAGCTCTCGAGGATGAGCACGGCGTTCGAGAAGGGCTCGGCCGTGACGACCGTGTGCGCGGCGCGTGCGCCGGAGCCGAGGCTCGAACGGCTGACCGTGAGCTCCTTCTGCTCCTCGCCGCGGATCGTGATCGCGAGGGCCGAGTCGAACGACGTCCACGCGTTCGCGGACGCACGCTCCTCGGGAACCCCGGCGCCGCCGATGCGGGCGTCGTCGCGGGCGACCCACGCGACCGTGAGATCGGGGTGCTCCGTGGCGGTGTACTCGTAGGCGGAGCCGTCGAGCTCACCGGAGATGAGGTCGGCGAGCTTCGCGACGGGGGTGTACTTCCAGACCGCCTCCCGGCCGGTGACGGCCGGGAAGTCGGACACCTCGACGGAGGCGAAGCGCTCGGAACGGGTCTGCACGGGCACGGCGCTCCAGGCGCCGTCGCTGTGTGCTTTCAGCCCGTGCTGCTCGCTCGTGGGCATGGCAGGTGAGACAGCTGTCGTCATCGAGCCGACATTTCCTTTCGACGGGCGGAGGCTTTCGAGGTGAGGGGGGAAGTCATCCGACGGAGCCTTCCATGCCCATCTCGATGAGCTTGTTGAGCTCGAGTGCGTACTCCATGGGGAGCTCACGGGCGATCGGCTCGATGAAGCCGCGCACGATCATGGCCATGGCCTCGTCCTCGGGCAGACCGCGGGACATGAGGTAGAAGAGCTGCTCCTCGCTCACCCGCGAGACGGTCGCCTCGTGGCCGAGCTGCACGTCGTCGACGCGGATGTCGATCGCCGGGTAGGTGTCGGAGCGCGAGATCGTGTCGACCAGGAGGGCGTCGCAGCGCACGGTGTTCGCGGAGTGGTGTGCCGCGGCATCCACTCTCACCTCGCCGCGGTAGCCGGCTCGGCCACCGCCGCGTGCGATCGACTTCGAGACGATCGACGACTGCGTGTACGGGGCCATGTGGATCATCTTCGCCCCGGCGTCCTGGTGCTGGCCGGGGCCGGCGAAGGCGACCGAGAGCGTCTCGCCCTTGGCGTGCTCTCCCATGAGGAAGATCGACGGGTACTTCATGGTGACCTTGGAGCCGATGTTGCCGTCGATCCACTCCATCGTCGCGCCCTCGGCCGCGGTCGCCCGCTTGGTCACGAGGTTGTACACGTTGTTCGACCAGTTCTGGATGGTCGTGTAGCGAACGCGGGCGTTCTTCTTCACGACGATCTCGACGACCGCGGAGTGCAGCGAGTCCGACTTGTAGATCGGGGCCGTGCAGCCCTCGATGTAGTGCACGTAGCTGCCCTCGTCGGCGATGATGAGCGTGCGCTCGAACTGGCCCATGTTCTCGGTGTTGATGCGGAAGTAGGCCTGCAGCGGGATCTCGACGTGCACGCCCTTCGGCACGTAGACGAAGGAGCCGCCCGACCACACCGAGGTGTTGAGGGCCGCGAACTTGTTGTCGCCGGAGGGGATGACGCTGCCGAAGTACTCCTCGAAGACCTCGGGGTACTCGCGCAGCGCCGTGTCGGTGTCGAGGAAGATGACGCCCTGCGCCTCGAGCTCCTCGTTGATCTTGTGATAGACCACCTCGGACTCGTACTGCGCGGCCACGCCGGAGACGAGGCGCTGGCGCTCCGCCTCGGGGATGCCGAGCTTCTCGTAGGTGTTCTTGATGTCGTCGGGCAGGTCTTCCCAGGTCTGGGCCTGCTTCTCCGTAGAGCGAACGAAGTACTTGATGTTGTCGAAGTCGATCTCGGAGAGGTCGGCGCCCCATGTCGGCATGGGCTTGCGATCGAAGATCTGCAGGGCCTTGAGGCGCCGCTGCAGCATCCATTCGGGTTCGTTCTTGAGTTTCGAGATGTCGGCAACGACCTGGGGCGACAATCCGCGTTTCGCGGTCGCTCCCGCCGCGTCGGAGTCTGCCCAGCCGAACTCGTACTGCCCAAGGCTTTCGAGTTCGGGGCGGTCAATCAGGATGTCTGACATATCTACCTCGTTTTCCTACCCTTAACCGGCAACGTGTCGCGTTGCCGAGTCATTCCCTCGCCGGGCACCACTCTCGTGGACCCTGGGGCGGCGGATTTGTGCGGGTGGCTGTTGCATGTACCTGCGATGCTCAAGGACACGGGCCTCGTTGCCCCGGCCGTCTCATCGATAAGAGCGGCTGTACGCGTTGCGTACGCGCACCTTGAACCAACTATGAATTCTACAGGTGAATCACCCGCCCAAGCAGAGAATTAGCCCACTAAATTCGGCTGGGCGGTTTTCGCCCCGCGACCGTCGGCCTCGGCGAAGAGCTGGGGGTTCACGTCGAGGAGCACTCGCAGAACGCCGACCCAGACGAGCGCCGCGCCGAGCAGGTGCAGCGCCACGAGCACCTCGGGCAGCCCGATGAGCGACTGCACGAGCCCGATCCCGGCCTGCAGGATCACGACGACGACGAAGGTCACGGTGCGCTGGCGGGCGAGCTCGGCTCCCGGCGTGCGCCGCAGGACCACCAGCAGGATGACGGCGAGCACGAGCGTGGCGGTGCCGAGCACCCCGTGCACGACCGTGACGCCCGCCCAGTCGAAGGCCATCCTCGGCACGTCGGCGGAGTCGCCCGAGTGCGGTCCCGAGCCCGTCACGAGCGTGCCCACGAGGATGAGCACGAGGGTCACGGCGACGAGCGCGACGCTGAGCGCCCGCGCGGAACGCGGGAGCGCGGCATCCGGCGACTGACCGCGATGGGCGCGGTGCCAGGTCAGCGCGGAGGTCGTGAGCAGGGCGATCGCCGCGACGAAGTGGAAGGCGACCACGTAGGGGTTGAGCTCGAGCAGCACCGTGACGCCGCCGATGAGCGCGTTCGCGACGACGAGCCAGAACTGCGACCAGGCGAGGCGGGTGAGGCTGCGGTTCTGCGGCTTCTGCAGGCGGGCCGCGATGATCGCCCAGCCGACGGCGATGCAGAGCAGGCCGGTGAGCGCCCGGTTGGTGAACTCGATGACGCCGTGGATGCCGAGCTCGGGCGTGGGGGTCAGCGAGCTCGTGTCGCAGGCCGGCCAGGTCGGGCAGCCGAGGCCCGAGCCGGTCACGCGCACGATCCCGCCGCCGAGCACGATGAGGATGCTCGCGACGAGCGCCGCGCTCGTGGCCCAGC
Organism: Compostimonas suwonensis; assembly: GCF_002797855.1. Classification (GTDB taxonomy): domain Bacteria; phylum Actinomycetota; class Actinomycetes; order Actinomycetales; family Microbacteriaceae; genus Compostimonas; species Compostimonas suwonensis. The sequence goes on along the minus strand of NZ_PGFB01000002.1, from coordinate 99,275 downwards.
GCAGGGTGCGCGGGCTCAGGGTGTAGCGGTCGGCCAGGTAGGCGAACGGGGTGCGCACGATGTCCTCTCGGGGGTGTTCTCTCGGGAGAACGGGATGATCAGAACGGAAGGAGCGGATCGATCGCGATCGCGAGGAACAGCAGGGTCAGATAGCTGATCGAGCCGTGGAAGACGCGCATGGGCGAGACCTTCTCGTGGCGGATCGCCCGGTTGTAGAGGCGGTGCGTCTCGTAGATGAACCAGCCGCCGCTGCCCACCGCGACGACCGTGTAGAGCAGGCCCATGGGCACGACCGGGACGAGCAGGAGCGAGCACGCGACCGTCGCCCACGCGTAGAGGATGACCTGGAGCCCCACGACGGCACGGCCGCGCACGACCGCGAGCATCGGCACGCCGACCGAGCGGTAGTCCTCGCGGTACTTCATCGAGAGCGGCCAGTAGTGCGGCGGGGTCCAGAGGAAGACGACGCCGAAGAGGATGACGGGAGCCCAGCTCAGCGACTCCGTGACCGCCGCCCAGCCGATGAGCACCGGGAAGCAGCCCGCGATGCCGCCCCAGATGATGTTCTGCGATGTGCGGCGCTTGAGCCAGAGCGTGTAGACGAAGACGTAGAAGAGGATCGCGCCGAGCGAGAGCGTCGCAGCGAGCCAGTTGGTGGTCACCAGCAGCCAGACGGTCGAGACGACGCCGAGGGTCCACGCGAAGACGAGGGCCTCGCGGTCGCTCAGCTCGCCCGTCACGAGCGGCCGGCTCTGCGTGCGCTTCATGACGCGGTCGATGTCGCGGTCGATGTAGCAGTTGAACGCCGCGGCCGAGCCCGCGCTCATCGCGCCGCCGACGACCGTCGCGATCACGAGCCAGACGTCGGGGATGCCGCCCTGCGCGAGGATCATGACGGGGATCGTGGTCACGAGCAGCAGCTCCATGACCCGCGGCTTCGTGAGGGCGATGTACGCCTTGATCTTTCGCGCCAGGCCGATCTTGTCGGTCTCGACACGGCTGTCTACGGCTACGTCCATTACTCCTCTAACGACCGGGGATGTCCCTTGATTCTAGAACATCGGAAACCGCGCCATCCCCGGCCGCGTTTGCCCACATTTCATGTCAGCACAAGAGCGGCGTCCGCTGTGCGGTACCTATAATTGTGGTGCCCGCCAGCTGTCGAGGCATACAAGCCGAATTCCCCGCCCGGGGTTCTTGTGCGTCTTGACGGAGCCGATGACGACCACGGCGCGCTACACCTCGATAGGGGGCGATATCGGTTGTTACGAATCTGCCTCCGTGTGATCAGAAGGGTCAATTTCCAGTGGCAGCTCTCCAATGGGATCCCATTGACAGCAAAGCAGTAGACACGGCTCGCGTCCTCGCGGCAGATGCCGTCGAAAAGGTCGGAAACGGGCACCCGGGCACGGCGATGAGCCTCGCCCCCGCCGCCTACCTGCTCTTCCAGAAGGTCATGCGCCGCGACCCCTCGGACATGGACTGGATCGGTCGCGACCGCTTCATCCTCTCCGTCGGCCACAGCTCGCTCACGCAGTACGTGCAGCTCTACTTCGGCGGCTACGGCCTCGAGCTCGACGACCTCAAGGCGCTGCGCACCTGGGGCTCGCTCACACCGGGCCACCCCGAGTACGGCCACACCAAGGGCGTCGAGATCACGACAGGACCGCTCGGCCAGGGTCTGGCCTCGGCCGTCGGATTCGCCTACGCCTCCCGCTTCGAGCGCGGTCTCTTCGATCCCGACGCCGATGCCGGGACGAGCCCCTTCGACCACTTCGTCTACGTGATCGCCGGCGACGGCGACATGGAGGAGGGCGTCACGAGCGAGGCCTCGTCGCTCGCCGGCCACCAGCAGCTCGGCAACCTCATCGCCTTCTACGACAGCAACCAGATCTCGATCGAAGACGACACCAACATCGCCTTCACCGAAGACGTGCGCGCCCGCTACGAGGCCTACCACTGGCACGTGCAGGTCGTCGACTGGAAGAAGACGGGTGTCTACACGGAAGACGTCGAGGAGCTCTACGCCGCGATCGAGGCCGCCAAGGCCGTGACCGACAAGCCCTCGCTCATCATCCTCAAGACGATCATCGGCTGGCCGAGCCCGAAGAAGCAGAACACGGGCAAGATCCACGGATCGGCCCTCGGCGCCGACGAGCTCGCCGCCGTCAAAGAGGTGCTCGGCTTCGACCCCGCGCAGACCTTCCAGGTCGCAGACGAGGTCATCGAGCACACCCGCAAGGCCGTCGAGCGCGGTCAGGCGGAGCACGCGGAGTGGAACGTCGCCTTCGACGCCTGGGCCGCGGCCAACCCCGAGCGCAAGGCGCTCTTCGACCGCATCGAGTCCGGCGCGCTCCCCGAAGGCGTCGACGAGGCCCTCCCCGTCTTCGAGGCCGGCACAGACGTCTCGACCCGCGCGGCCTCCGGCAAGGTGCTCGCGGCCCTCGGCCCCGTCATCCCCGAGCTCTGGGGCGGATCGGCCGATCTCGCCGAGTCGAACAACACGACGATCGAGGGCGCGGCGTCGTTCGTGCCCACCGAGCACTCGACGCACGAGTGGTCGGGCAACCCCTACGGCCGTGTGCTGCACTTCGGCATCCGCGAGCACGCGATGGCCGCGATCCTCAACGGCATCGTGCTGCACGGCAAGACCCGCCCCTTCGGCGGCACCTTCCTCATCTTCAGCGACTACATGCGCCCGGCGGTGCGTCTCGCCGCGCTCATGAAGGTGCCGTCGATCTTCGTCTGGACGCACGACTCCGTCGCGCTCGGCGAAGACGGCCCGACGCACCAGCCGATCGAGCAGCTCAGCACCCTGCGCGCGATCCCCGGGCTCGCCGTCGTGCGCCCCGGCGACGCGAACGAGGTCGGCTGGGCCTGGAAGACGATGCTCGAACGCCGCGAGGGCCCGGCAGGCATCGCCCTGACCCGCCAGAACATCCCGGTGTTCGAGCGCGGTGAGGGCGAGGCATCCGGCGAGGTCTTCGCCTCGGCGAAGAACGTCTCGAAGGGCGCGTACGTGCTCGCCGAGGCTCCGAGCGGAACCCCCGACGTGATCCTCATCGCCACGGGCTCCGAGCTGCAGATCGCCGTGGAGGCCCGCGAGGTGCTCAAGGGCGAGGGCGTCAACGCACGCGTCGTCTCGGCGCCGAGCCTCGAGTGGTTCGCCGAGCAGAGCGAGGAGTACCGGGAGTCGGTTCTGCCCACAGCGATCAAGGCGCGGGTATCGATCGAGGCCGGCTTGGCGTTGACCTGGAGGAGCTACGTGGGCGACCACGGCCGCAGCGTGTCGATCGAGCACTTCGGCGCATCGGCCGACTACAAGACCCTGTTCCGCGAGTTCGGGATCACCACCGAAGCAGCAGTCGCCGCAGCCAAGGATTCGCTGGCCTCTCTGTAGGCCCGGCAAAGGAGATAGAAGAGAAATGACCGAGACAACAAGCCCCACCGCCCAGCTCTCCGCCGCCGGCGTGAGCATCTGGCTCGACGACCTCTCCCGCTCGCGCATCGAGTCGGGCGGCCTGCAGAAGCTCATCGACGACCGCGACGTGGTCGGCGTGACGACGAACCCCTCGATCTTCGCCGCCGCACTCGCCAAGGGCGAGGCCTACGACGCGCAGGTGCGCGAGCTCGCCGCCGCGGGCAAAGACGCGAACGAGGCCGTCTTCGAGATCACGACGCAGGATGTCGCGAACGCGAGCGACATCTTCCGCCCGGTCTACGACGCCTCGAACGGCTTCGACGGCCGCGTGTCGATCGAGGTCGAGCCCGGTCTCGCCCACGATGCCGCGGGAACGATCGCCCAGGCCAAGCAGCTGCACGACAAGGTCGCGAAAGAGAACGTCCTCATCAAGATCCCGGCGACGGTCGAGGGCCTCGAGGCGATCGCCGAGACCATCGGCGCGGGGATCAGCGTCAACGTCACGCTCATCTTCAGCCTCGAGCGTTACCGCGGCGTCATCAACGCCTACCTGACCGGTCTCGAGAAGGCCAAGGCCGCCGGCCTCGACCTCTCGACGATCCACTCGGTCGCCTCCTTCTTCGTGTCGCGCGTCGACACCGAGATCGACAAGCGCCTCGAGGCCGTCGGAACCGACGAGGCCCTCGCGCTCAAGGGCAAGGCCGGCGTCGCCAACGCGCGCCTCGCCTACCAGGTGTTCACCGAGTCGTTCGAGAGCGAGCGAGCGAAGCTGCTCCTGGCCGACGGCGCCAACAAGCAGCGCCCGCTCTGGGCGTCGACGGGCGTCAAAGACCCGAGCCTGCCCGACACCCTCTACGTCACCGAGCTCGTGGCCCCCGAGATCGTCAACACCATGCCGGAGAAGACCCTCGAGGCGACCTTCGACCACGGTGTGATCACGGGCGACACCATCACGGGTGCCTACGACGACGCGAACGCCGTGCTCGACGCCGTCGCCGCACAGGGCGTCTCCTACGACGACGTGACGCTCCTGCTCGAGAACGAGGGCGTGGAGAAGTTCATCGTCTCCTGGAACGAGCTCCTCGGCACCGTCGACACCGCTCTGAAGGGTGCGAAATGAGCTTCAAGATCACTGTGACGGGCGCTCCGGAGGAGGCCGTCAAGCGCGTCGTCCCCGAGCTCGTCTCCGAGCTCGTCGCCTCGGGCATCACCGACGGCAACCCCACCCTGTGGGGCCCCGACGCCGAGTCCGAGGCCTCCAAGCGCCTCGGCTGGGTGCAGGCCGTCTCCATCTCCCGTCCGCTCGTCGCCGAGGTCGAGGCGCTGCGCGCCGAGCTCCTCGCGACGGGCGTGAACCACTTCGTGCTCGCGGGCATGGGCGGCTCGTCGCTCGCCCCCGAGGTCATCACGCAGACCGCGGGCGTCGAGCTCACGGTGCTCGACTCGACCGCGCCCGGCCAGGTGCTCTCCGCATTGGGCGACCGCCTCGAGACGAGCGTGCTCGTGGTCTCGTCGAAGTCGGGCTCCACCGCCGAGACCGACAGCCAGCGACGCACCTACGAGAAGGCCTTCACGGATGCCGGCATCGACCCGCGCGAGCGGATCGTCGTCGTCACCGACCCGGGCTCGCCCCTCGACGTCTCCGCTCGCGAAGCGGGCTACCGTGTGTTCAACGCCGATCCCAACGTCGGCGGCCGCTACTCGGCGCTCACCGCCTTCGGCCTCGTGCCCTCGGGCCTGGCCGGCGCCAACATCGGAGAGCTGCTCGACGAGGCCGAGGCGATCACCCTCGAGCTCGCGATCGACAACCCGGTCAACCCGGGGCTCATCCTCGGCGCCGCCATCGCGGCGACCGCCCCGCGGCGCGACAAGCTCGGGATCGTCTCCGACGGAACCCACATCGTGGGCTTCGCCGACTGGGCCGAGCAGCTCATCGCCGAGTCGACGGGCAAGCAGGGCACCGGCATCCTGCCCGTCGTGCTCGACACGCTCGCACCCGAGCTCTCCGAGGAGCTGCCCGACCTTCAGATCGTGCGCCTCGTCGAGAACGCCGAGGCCCACCACCTCTTCTCCCACGACCGTCATCACGGCGAGATCCTGATCAGCGGAACGCTCGGTCAGCAGATCCTCGTCTGGGAGTACGCCGTCGTCGTCGCCGGGCGCCTGCTCGGCATCAACCCCTTCGACCAGCCCGACGTCGAGTCGGCCAAGGTCGCGACCCGTGCGCTGCTCGACAACCGCCCGGAGCCCACGCCCGCGGCGTTCACCGCCGAGGGCGTCGAGGTCCGTGAGCAGGGCGACTTCCTCGCCGGCGCCACGACTCTCGACGGCGCCGTGCACGCGCTGCTCGGCCAGCTCGGCGAAGACGGCTACGTGGCCATCCAGGCCTACGTGAACCGTCTCGCGCTGCCGCAGCTCTCGGGGGTGCGCGATCTGCTCGCCGCCAAGGCCGGGCGTCCCGTCACCTTCGGCTGGGGCCCGCGCTTCCTGCACTCGACCGGCCAGTACCACAAGGGCGGCCCCGCCGACGGCGTCTTCCTGCAGATCACCGAGACCGCGCCCGACGACCTCGAGATCCCGGGCCGGCCGTTCACCTTCGGGCAGCTCATCCAGGCCCAGGCCGCCGGAGACGCGAGCGTTCTCGCCGAGCACGGCCGCCCCGTGCTCACGCTGACGCTCACCGACCCCGAGGCCGACCTCGTGGCGCTGTTCACGGCCCTCAACTGACCGGCCGTCTCGAGAACCAAGGAGTCGTATGCCACCGGTGGAAATCACCTCGGAGTTCAACCCGCTGAGGTTGCCCACGGACCGTCGCCTCAACCGGATCGCAGGGCCCAGCAGCCTCGTGATCTTCGGGGTGACCGGCGATCTGTCCCGCAAGAAGCTCATGCCCGCGGTCTACGATCTGGCGAACCGGGGGCTCCTGCCCCCGGGCTTCGCCCTCGTCGGTTTCGCCCGACGGGACTGGGAGGACCAGGACTTCGAGAAGGTCGTCTACGACGCGGTCAAGCAGTACGCGCGCACCGAGTTCCGCGACGAGGTCTGGCAGCAGCTCGCACAGGGCATCCGCTTCGTGCAGGGCGAGTTCGACGACGACGCGGCGTTCGAACGCCTCAAGGACACGATCGACGAGCTCGACCGCGACCGCGGCACCATGGGCAACCACGCCTTCTACCTCTCGATCCCGCCGAAGGCGTTCCCGCTCGTCACCGAGCAGCTGCGCCGCTCCGGGCTCGCCGAGCAGAAGGAGGGCCACTGGCGCAGGGTCGTCATCGAGAAGCCCTTCGGCAGCGACCTCACGACGGCGCGTGAGCTCAACAACGTCGTCGAGTCGGTCTTCCCTCCCGACTCCGTGTTCCGCATCGATCACTACCTGGGCAAGGAGACGGTGCAGAACATCCTCGCGCTGCGCTTCGCCAACCAGCTCTACGAGCCCATCTGGAACGCCAACTACGTCGACCACGTGCAGATCACGATGGCCGAGGACATCGGTGTCGGAGGCCGCGCGGGCTACTACGACGGCATCGGCGCCGCGCGCGACGTCATCCAGAACCACCTCCTGCAGCTGCTGGCCCTGACCGCCATGGAGGAGCCCATCTCCTTCAACGCGGCAGACCTGCGTGCCGAGAAGGAGAAGGTGCTCGCCGCCGTGCGTCTTCCGAAAGACCTGGGTGCTGCCACCGCACGCGGCCAGTACTCGGGTGGATGGCAGGGCGGCGAACGCGTCGTCGGCTTCCTCGACGAAGACGGCATGAACCCGCAGTCCACGACGGAGACGTACGCGGCCATGCGCCTCGACATCGGCACCCGTCGGTGGGCGGGCGTGCCGTTCTACCTGCGCGCCGGCAAACGGCTCGGCCGACGGGTCACCGAGATCGCCGTGGTGTTCAAGCGTGCGCCGCAGTACCTCTTCGCCGAGAGCCAGACGTCGACACTCGGTCAGAACGCTCTCGTCATCCGCGTCCAGCCCGACGAGGGCGTCACCATCCGCTTCGGCTCCAAGGTGCCCGGAACGAGCATGCAGGTGCGCGATGTGACCATGGACTTCGGCTACGGCCACGCCTTCACCGAGGCGAGCCCCGAGGCCTACGAGCGGCTCATCCTCGACGTGCTGCTCGGCGACCCGCCCCTGTTCCCCCGCCACGAAGAGGTCGAGCTCTCGTGGAAGATCCTCGATCCCATCGAAGCCTTCTGGACGACCCAGGGGCAGCCCGAGCAGTACCGCCCGGGAACCTGGGGGCCGAGCTCGGCTGATGCCCTGCTCGCCCGCGACGGTAGAACCTGGAGGCGTCCATGATCGTCGATCTGCCCGACACCACTGTCAGCAAGATCTCCAAAGCCCTCGTCAAGATCCGCGAGGAGGGCGGCGCTGTCGCCCTCGGACGTGTTCTGACTCTCGTCATCTCGACATCGCTCGGCGCCGAGGAGGAGGCCATCGAGGCCGCCAACGAGGCCTCGCGCGAGCACCCCATGCGCGTGATCGTGGTCTCCACCCGCCCGAACGGCGAGGCCGCGACCGAGGAGGCGAGAGTCGACGCCCAGATCCGGGTCGGCGGCGACGCCGGCGCGAGCGAGGTCATCGTGCTCAAGGCCTACGGCGACGCGGCGAGCGACGAGGAGGGGCTCGTCACGGGCCTGCTCCTCTCCGACGCGCCCGTCGTCGCCTGGTGGCCGGGTGTGGCCCCCGCGGTGCCCGCGACCTCCCCGCTCGGCCGTATCGCCCAGCGCAGGATCACGGATGCCTCGGCCCAGCCGAATCCCCAGGAGGCCTTGCGGCACCTCGCCGCCACCTACGCCCCCGGCGACACCGACTTCGCCTGGACCCGGCTGACCCTGTGGCGGGCCCAGCTCGCCGCCGTGCTCGACCAGCCGCCCTACGAGACGGTCGAGGCCGTCGAGGTGTCGGGAGCAGTCGACTCGCCGTCGACGACGCTGCTCGCCGCCTGGCTGCAGCTTCAGCTGGAAGTTCCGGTTCAGTACGACCTGACGAACCACTCGACGGGATCGAGCGGCATCCACGGTGTTCAGCTCAAGCGCGCCTCGGGCCTCATCAAGCTCGAACGGCCCATCCCGAACGTCGCGACGCTCGAGCAGCCGAACCAGCCGACCCACGATCTGTCGCTGCCGCGCCGCAACCTGCGCGACTGCCTCGCGGAGGAGCTACGTAGACTGGACCCGGACGACCTCTACGGTGAGGTCATCACCCGCGGGCTGGATCAGCTCACGGCAAGCGACAGATAGGACGGCACGCGAGCGTGACGAACGAACGCAGGGTGCTTGTGCACTCCGACAAGAATGCGCTCTCCGGATCGGTGGCGGCGCGATTCCTCACCAAGACGGTCGACATCCTCGAGGAGAGCGCAGAGGCTCACATCGTGTTGACCGGCGGCAGCGTGGGGATCGCGGTTCTCGCCGCGATCAACTCCTCGTCCGCTCGCGACACGGTGGACTGGTCTCGGGTGCACTTCTGGTGGGGCGACGACCGATGGCTGCCCGAGGGCGACGCCGAGCGCAACGACAGGCAGGCGGCTGACGCCCTGCTCGATCACATCGCCGTGCCCGGCGAGAACGTGCATCCCTTCGCGACCTCCGACTCCGGCCTCGACCTCGACACGGCGGCCCTCGCCTATGCCGAGGAGCTCGCCGAGCACGCAGAAGACGGGGCCTCGCTCCCCCGCTTCGACATCACCTTCCTGGGCGTCGGCCCGGACGGGCACATCGCCTCGCTCTTCCCCGACCAGCCGGGCATCCGGGTGACGGAGACGACGACGATCCCGGTGCGCAACTCGCCCAAGCCTCCGCCCGAGCGCCTCAGCCTCACCCGACCGGCGATCAACTCCTCGGAGCGCATCTGGCTCGTGCTGGCCGGCGCCGACAAGGCCTCGGCGCTCGGACTCGCTCTGGCCGGTGCAAGCTACACCGACGTCCCCGCGGCCGGAGCCAAGGGCCGCAAGCGCACGGTGTTCTTCGTCGACCAGGAGGCGGCCGCGGAGGTTCCCGAGTCGCTCATCGCGCCGAGCTACTAGAACGCAGCCCGCTCGTACAAGAACCTGTACAACGCAGAAGGCCCCGCCGGTTGTCCGGCGGGGCCTTCTGCGTTGATATAAGGCTGCGTTGATATAAGACCTGCTCAGTTCTGTGCGCTCAACGTGCCACGACGGGCGCGCAGCTGCTGCAGCGCCTCCTCGAGGAGTGTCGCCGCCTCTTCCTCGGTGCGACGCTCCTTCACGTAGGCGAGGTGCGTCTTGTACGGCTCGAGCTTGGCGACCTCGGGAGGATTCTCCTTGTCGCGCCCGGCCGGAAGCCCCGACGACGGGCAGTCGATGATCTCGGGGATCTCCTCCTCGGGCAGGTTCGCCGCGAAGTAGCGGACGGTCTCGTTGCCGAGCGCGTCCCAGTACGAGATCTTGATGCGATCCGCGTGGTACCCGCGGTCTTGTTCGCCCATGGGCCCGGCCCCTACTCGGGAGCCCCTGATGGCGCTGCCTCCTGCTGCCATTGCCAACCCTCTCGTTGCTGCGTGTGACGTCTGCGAGGACGTTCTGGGTGTTACGTGACGTGCTGAGCGTGCGCTCCGACTACGCGCCGGTGTCGAACTTCGTGATGAGTCCGAGAACCACGATGCACGTGATCCAGAGCAGGCCCAGGATGACCGTGATGCGGTTGAGGTTCCTCTCTGCGACGCCCGAGGCGCCGAGGTTGGAGGTCACTCCCCCGCCGAACATGTCGGAGAGACCGCCGCCGCGACCTTTGTGCAGCAGGATCAGGAGAGTCAGGAGCAGGCTCGTGATACCGAGCAAGACCTGGAGTACGACCTGGAGAATCTCCACGAGTCACCTTTCGAAGAATGCGGGATGCCGGTGCATCCTTTTCAGACCATCGACAAGTATACCGGGCGGTTACAAGCCGACGTGCTTCTCGAAACGCGCAATGCTCGAGAACTCGGCGACGTCGAGGCTCGCGCCGCCGACGAGAGCGCCGTCGATGTTCGGCTCGCGCATAAAACCGGCGATGTTGCCCGACTTGACCGATCCTCCGTAGAGGATGCGGGTCTTCGCCGCGACGTCGTCGCCGAGCGTCTCGGTGAGCACGGCGCGCAGTGCGGCCGCGACCTGCTCGGCCTGCTGCGGGGTGGCCGCCTGGCCGGAGCCGATCGCCCAGACCGGCTCGTAGGCCACGACGATGTCGGCAGCCGACGTCACGGTCTCGAGCGCAGCACGCAGCTGGGCCACGGGCACGGCGCTCGGTCCGTGCGTCTCGAGGTCGTCGGCGGTCTCGCCGACGCAGATGACGGGCGTCAGACCGTGACGCAGGGCCGCGGCCACCTTCGCGGCGACGACCTCGTCGGTCTCGCCGTGCAGGGTGCGGCGCTCGGAGTGCCCGATGATGACGTACCGGCACTCGAGCTGCGAGAGGAAGGCACCCGAGATCTCACCCGTGTAGGCCCCTGAGTCGTGCTCTGAGAGGTCTTGGGCCCCGAAAGTGAGCAAGAGCTTGTCGGCCGAGATGAGCGTCTGCACGGAGCGCAGATCGGTGAACGGCGGGAACACCGCGACATCCACCGTCGTGAAGTCGTGCTTGGCATCGCCCAGGCTCCAGGCGAGCTTCTGCACGAAGGCGATCGACTGGAGGTGATCCAGGTTCATCTTCCAGTTGCCGGCGATGAGCGCCGTGCGTTTTACTGCCATCCGAGGACCTCCAGTCCGGGGAGACGCTTGCCCTCGAGGAATTCGAGGCTCGCACCGCCTCCCGTCGAGATGTGACCGAACTGATCGTCGGTGAAGTGCAGGGCCCGAACGGCCGCCGCGGAGTCTCCCCCGCCGACGACGCTCAGGCCGTCGACCTCGGTGAGCGCCTGGGCGATCGCCTTCGTGCCGGCCGCGAAGGGGGCGAGCTCGAAGACGCCCATGGGGCCGTTCCAGAACACCGTGCGCGAGGCGGCGATGATCTCGGCGAAACGAGCGGATGACTCGGGCCCGATGTCGAGGCCGAGACCGGATGCGCCGAACGGCGTCTCCTCGATCTCGGTCGCCGGGCGCACGAGATGCTCGGCGTCGGCTCCGAACGCCGCCGCCACGACGATGTCGCTCGGCAGCACGATCGAGACCCCGAGCTCCTCGGCCTGGCCGAGGTAGCCCTTGACGGTCTCGATCTGATCGGTCTCGAGCAGGCTCGAGCCGACCTTGTAGCCGAGGGCCGCGAGGAAGGTGAAGACCATTCCGCCGCCGATGAGCAGCGAGTTCACCCGAGGCAGCAGGTGGCCGATGACGCCGAGCTTGTCGGAGACCTTCGACCCGCCGAGCACGACCGTGTAGGGACGCTCCGGGCTCTCCGTCAGACGGTCGAGCACGTCGAGCTCGGTCGTGATGAGGGCGCCGGCCGCGCTCGGGAGCGCCTTCGCCAGCTCATAGACGCTCGCCTGCTTGCGGTGCACGACGCCGAAGCCGTCCGAGACGAAGGCATCGCCGAACGCGGCGAGCTTCGCCGCGAACTCGGTGCGCTCCGCCTCGTCTTTGCTCGTCTCCCCCGCGTTGAAACGCAGGTTCTCGAGAAGGGCGACGTCGCCGTCCTCCAGCCCCTCGACGGCGTCGCGCGCGGCGCCGCCGACCGTGTCGTGGGCGAAGGTCACGGGCTTGCCGAGCAGCTCGCTCAGCCGCTGGGCGACCGGGGCGAGGCTGTACTTGGCGTCGGGTGTGCCATCGGGCCGGCCGAGGTGCGACACGATGACGACGCGCGCGCCCTCGTTGATGAGCGTGTTGAGGGTCGGCAGCGAGGCGCGGACGCGACCGTCGTCGGTGATCGAGCCGTCTTTCAACGGCACGTTGAGATCACATCGGACGATGACGTTCTTGCCCGCAAGCGAGCCGAGGGACTCGAGAGTGCGAAGCGACACGGTTCTTCGTCCGGGTTAGAGGCGCTCGGCCACGTACTCGGTGATGTCGACGAGGCGGTTGGAGTAGCCCCACTCGTTGTCGTACCACGACGCTACCTTGACCTGCGAGCCGATGACCTTCGTGAGGCCGGCGTCGAAGATCGAGGAGTGCGGGTCGGAGACGATGTCGCTCGAGACGATCGGGTCTTCCGTGTAGCTGAGGATGCCCTTGAGGGGGCCCTCGGCAGCGGCCTTGTACGCGGCGTTGACCTGCTCGACGGTGACCGGGGTGCTCGACTCGACAGTGAGGTCGGTGATCGAGCCGGTGGGGACCGGAACCCGCAGCGCGTAGCCGTCGAGCTTGCCGACGAGCTCGGGGATGACGAGGCCGAGCGCCTTGGCGGCACCCGTCGACGTCGGGATGATGTTGATCGCGGCGGCACGGGCGCGGCGCAGGTCGCCGTGCGGGCCGTCCTGCAGATTCTGGTCGGCCGTGTAGGCGTGGACCGTGGTCATCAGGCCGCGCTCGATGCCGAAGTTGTCGAGGAACACCTTCGCGAGCGGCGCGAGGCAGTTCGTCGTGCAGGAGGCGTTGGAGATGATGTCGTGCGTGGCGGGGTCGTACGTGCCCTCGTTGACGCCGAGCACGAGGGTCGCGACATCCGCACCGCTGGCCGGCGCCGAGACGATGACCTTCTTGGCGCCGGCTTCGATGTGCTTGCGGGCCGACGCGGAGTCGGTGAACCGACCGGTCGACTCGATGACGATGTCCACGCCCAGGTCGCCCCAGGGCAGGTTGGCGGGGTCGCGCTCTGCGAGCACCTTGATGGGCTTGCCGTTCACGACGATGTTGTCGCCGTCGAGCTCGACCTTCGCGTCCAGGCGACCGGTGATGGAGTCGTACTTCAGCAGGTGGGCGAGAGCCTTGTTGTCGGTCAGGTCGTTGACGGCGACGATCTCGAGGTCGCTGCCCTTCGCCAAAGCTGCGCGGAAGTAGTTACGGCCGATACGGCCGAATCCATTGATGCCGATCTTTACGGACACGGAGAGCTCCTGTTACTGGGGCGCCCGAAGGCGCGGTTGGGTGGTGTGTGGAGTCGTCGCTGTCGACGCGGGTGCAGGCACCCGTAACGCTACGACAGTATCAGCAGGCCGGAGGTCTTCTCACGCGCTGTCGTGAAGCGCTCCTGCACATTCGCCCAATTCGCGATGTTCCAGAACGCCTTGACGTAGTCGGCGCGCACGTTCTTGTAGTCGAGGTAGTAGGCGTGCTCCCAGACGTCGAGGAGAAGCACGGGAACCGTGCCCGCCGCGAAGTTGCTCTGCTGGTCGAAGAACTGCTGGATGATGAGCTTCTGGCCGATCGAGTCCCAGACGAGCGCCGCCCATCCGGAGCCCTGCACGCCGAGCGCGGCGGCGGTGAAGTGGGCCTGGAACTTGTCGAAGGATCCGAAGTTGTCGGCGATCGCCGACTCGAGCTCGCCCGTGGGCTTGTCGCCGCCGTCCGGCGAGAGGTTCGTCCAGAAGATCGAGTGGTTCACGTGGCCACCGAGGTTGAACGCCAGGTCTTTCTCCAGCTTGTTGACGTACGTCAGATCGCCCTTGTCGCGCGCCTCCGCCAGCTGCGCGAGAGCGGTGTTCGCGCCCGTCACGTACGCCTGGTGGTGCTTGCTGTGGTGGAGTTCCATGATCTGCCCGCTGATGCTCGGCTCGAGTGCCGAGTAGTCGTAGGACAGCTCAGGAAGTGTGTAGTCAGCCATGGAATATCTCCTCGTTCAGATCGGGAGCGCGCGTCGGCGGGCTCCTCGGTGAGTGACTTTCTCAGTCTAGTTAGGACAACCATCAGCTCCGGAAATACTTCCCGCAACCACTCAGCTCATCGCTGGATGCCGCTCAGACCTCGCCCAGCTCAGACGTCGTCCAGGTCGGCCGGCAGGTTGGCGTCCGTGCCCGGGATGCCGAGGTCGACGGCGCGCTTGTCGGCCATCGCCAGCAGGCGGCGGATGCGGCCGGCGATCGCGTCCTTCGTCATGGGCGGGTCTGCGTGATGACCCAGCTCGTCGAGGCTCGAGTCGCGGTGGGCGAGACGCAGCTCCCCCGCGTAGCGCAGGTGGTCGGGGATGTCGCCGTCGAGGATCTCGAGGGCGCGCTCGACCCGGGCGCACGCCGCCACCGCGGCCTGCGCCGAGCGCCGGAGGTTGGCGTCGTCGAAGTTGACGAGGCGGTTGGCGGTCGCACGCACCTCGCGGCGCTGACGGAGCTCCTCCCAGGCGACGACCGTCGCGTGGGCGCCCATGTGCACGAGCATCGCGCCGATCGCGTCGCCGTCGCGGATGACGACACGGTGCACACCGCGCACCTCGCGCGCCTTCGCGGCGACGCCGAGGCGCCCTGCCGCGCCGACGAGGGCCATCGCCGACTCGTTGCCGGGGCAGGTGACCTCGAGGGCGGCGGAACGGCCGGGGTCGGTGAGCGAGCCGCTCGCGAGGAAGGCTCCGCGCCACACGGCTTGCAGCTCCTCTTTGGAGCCGGTCGTGAGCCGGTTGGGAAGGCCTCGGATCGGCCGGCGCCGAGCGTCGAGCAGGCCCGTCTGCCGGGCGAGGGTCTCCCCGCCGTCGAGCACGCGCACGAGATAGTGGCTCGTGCGGCGCAGACCGGAGGCCGAGATCACCGAGATCTCGCTGCCGACCCCGTAGATCTCGGCCAGGTCGCGGCGCACCCGCCTGGCCAGTTGGGCGGTGTCCAGCTCGGACTCCACGGCGATCCGCCCGGAGATGACGTGAAGGCCGCCGGAGAACCGGAGGATGGTGGTGAGCTCAGCCGCCCGAACGGTCGTCTTGCTGACCTCGAACTGCGCTAGCTCTTCCTTGACGTCGGCGGTTAGTGCCAATGACTGTCCTATCTCGTGAAACCTGTGGGTGGTGCTGGTGGTGCTGCGTGCGCCGGGCTACTCTCGCCCGAGGTCGCGGTGCTTGACGCTCACGACGACGCCGGGAAGCGCGCTCAGGAGCCCCGCGAGCTCACGGGCGAGGGCCACCGAGCGGTGCTTGCCGCCGGTGCAGCCGATCGCGATCGTCGCGTGCCGCTTGTTCTCGCGCTGGTAGCCCGCGAGCACGGGCTCGAGCGCGGTCGCGTAGGCGCTGACGAACTCCACGGCCCCCGCCTGGGCGAGAACGTACTCGCTCACATCGGCGTCGAGGCCCGTGTGCGGGCGGAGCTCGGGGATCCAGAACGGGTTGGGCAGGAACCGCGCGTCGGCGACCATGTCGGCGTCGGTCGGCAGCCCGTACTTGAAGCCGAAGCTCAGCACCGTGACCTGCACGCCCGCGCGCGACTCCGAGGAGAACTGCTCCTGGATCGTCGTCGCGAGCTGATGGATGTTGAGGTCGGATGTGTCGATGATGAGGTCGCTGGAGGCGCGGATGTCGGTCATCCGCGCGCGCTCCGCGGCGATGCCGTCGAGCAGGGTGCCGTCGCCCTGCAGCGGATGGGGGCGGCGCACGGCCTCGAAACGGCGCACCAGCGCGGCATCCGTCGCCTCGAGGAAGATGACGCGCAAGTGCGTGCCGCTGCGCAGCGCCTGCACGATGTCTTGCATCTCGGAGAAGAACGACCGGCCCCGGATGTCGACGACGGCCGCGATCTTGGGCAGCGTCGTGCCCGCGCGCTCCACGAGCTCGACGAGAGGCCGGAGCATCTGCGGCGGGAGGTTGTCGACCACGTACCAGCCCAGATCCTCGAGCGCATTGGCGACGGTGGACCGTCCGGCGCCGGACATCCCCGTGACGATCAGCACCTCCTGCTGCTCAGTCTCCGCTGTCATCGATCGTACGCGCCTTTGATTCGGGTGCTGGTGGGAGCTTCTAGCCTAGCGACTCCGTGTGCTGGCCGGGCCTCAGGGAGCACGAAGGCGGTCATGGATCGTCTGTGCGAGAGCCGGGCCCACGCCCCGCACCTCCTGGATCTGCGCGGGCTCGGCCGTGCGCAGTTTCGCGACGGAGCCGAAGTGCTTGAGCAGCTCCTTCACCCGCGACTCGCCGACACCCGGGATCTCGGAGAGCACCGAGGCGATGTCGCGCTTGCGCTTCGCCCGCTGATAGGTGATCGCGAAACGGTGCGCCTCGTCGCGGATGCGCTGCACGACGAAGAGCGCCTCGCTGTTGCGCGGCAGGATCACCGGGTACTCCGAATCGGGCAGCCAGATCTCTTCGAGACGTTTGGCGATGCCTGCGAGCTGGATGCCGGTGACCCCCGAGTCGACGAGTGCGCGCTGCGCGGCCTCCACCTGCGGCTGCCCGCCGTCGACGAGCAGCAGGTTGGGCGGGTAGGCGAACTTCTTGGGAGTGCCGGTCTGAGTGATGTCGAGCTCGGAGGCGGCCTGCCCGTCTTGCCCCACCGGCTCCGGGTCGTCGCCGACGCTCGGGGCCAGATAGGCGAGACGACGGCGCAGAACCTGATAGATCGAGTCGGTGTCGTCGGTGGACTCGGGGATGCTGAACCGGCGGTACTGGTCTTTGCGCGGCAGCCCGTCTTCGAAGACGACCATCGAGGCGACGATGTTGGTTCCGCTCAGGTGCGAGACGTCGTAGCACTCCATCCGCAACGGCGCCTCGGGCATGCCGAGCGCCTCCTGCAGATCGGTGAGCGCCTGGGAGCGCGCGACGAAGTCGGAGCTGCGCCGGGTCTTGTAGAGGATGAGCGCGTTCTTCGCGTTGTTCGACACGGTCTGGGCGAGGGCCGCCTTGTCGCCGCGCTGCGCCGTCTTGAGGGTCACCCGCCCCTTTGAGCTGCCCTCGACATCCTGCCGCCGGGCCGTGAGCCAGAGCTCGAGCTCGGCGGAGTCGTCGGGCAGCACCGGCACGAGAACCTCGCGCGGCGGGGCCGCGTCGTCTTCATAGGCGTTGTGCAGCACGGTCTCGACGAGATCGCCCTCGCTCACATCGAGCTCTTTGTCGACCACCCAGCTGCGCACACCGCGGATGCGCCCGCCGCGCACGATGAACTGCTGCACGGCGGCCGCGAGCTCGTCGTCGGCGATGCCGAAGACGTCGGCGTCGACCGCGTCGGAGAGCACGATCGCCGTCTTCTCGAGCACGGTCTGCAACGCCTGCATGCTGTCGCGCAGGCGCGCGGCCGTCTCGTAGTCCTGCTTCTCGGCCGCCGCCCTCATCTCGATCTCGAGCTCGGCGATGTAGCGCGTGTCGTTGCCTGCCATGAACGCCACGAAGTCGTCGGCGATGCCGCGGTGCTGCTCGACGCTCACCCGGCCGACGCAGGGCGCGGCACAGCGGCCGATGTCGCCGAGCAGGCAGGGCCGGCCGGTCTGCTGGGCGCGCTTGTAGACGCCGTCGGAGCAGCTGCGCATCGGGAAGGCCTTGAGCATGAGGTCGAGGGTCTCGCGGATGGCCCAGACCTTCGTGTAGGGCCCGAAGTACCGTGCGTCGGTGATCTTGCGGTTGCGGGTGACGAGCACGCGCGGCACCTCGTCGCCGAGTGTCACCGCGAGGTAGGGGTAGGTCTTGTCGTCGCGGAACTGCACGTTGAAGGGAGGGTTGAACTCCTTGATCCAGGTGAACTCGAGCTGCAGGGCCTCGAACTCGTTCGCGACGACCGTCCACTCCACGCTCGTCGCGGTCGTGACCATACGCCGCGTGCGCTCGTGCAGGCTCGGAAGGGGCGCGAAGTAGTTGCTCAGCCGGGCCCGCAGGTTCTTCGCCTTGCCCACGTAGAGCACTCGCGACTGGCCGTCGCGAAAACGGTAGACGCCCGGCTCGGTCGGGATCTCGCCCGCCCGGGGCCGGTAGCTCAGCGCTTCAGCCACGGCCTCGCCCTTCCCTAACCCGCCGCAAGGATCTCCTTGAGGAAGCTCCCCGTGTGGCTCTCCGGCACGGATGCCACGTGCTCGGGTGTTCCCGTCGCCAGGATAGTACCGCCGCCCGAGCCGCCTTCCGGCCCCAGGTCGATGACCCAGTCCGCCGACTTGATGACGTCGAGGTTGTGCTCGATGACGATGACCGTGTTGCCCTTCTCGACGAGGCTGCCGAGCACGAGCAGGAGCTTGCGCACGTCTTCGAAGTGCAGACCCGTCGTCGGCTCGTCGAGCACGTAGACGCTGCGGCCGTTCGAGCGGCGCTGGAGCTCGGTCGCGAGCTTGACGCGCTGGGCCTCGCCGCCGGAGAGGGTCGTGGCGCTCTGGCCGAGCTTGACGTAGCCGAGGCCCACATCGACGAGTGTCTTGAGGTAGCGGTGGATCGCCGAGATCGGCTCGAAGAACTCCGCGCCCTCGGCGATCGACATGTCGAGCACCTCGGCGATGTTCTTGCCCTTGTAGTGCACGGTGAGGGTGTCGCGGTTGTAGCGCGCTCCCCCGCAGACCTCGCAGGCCACGTAGACGTCGGGCAGGAAGTTCATCTCGATCTTGATCGTGCCGTCGCCCGAGCAGGCCTCGCAGCGGCCGCCCTTGACGTTGAAGCTGAAGCGCCCGGGCAGGTAGCCGCGCGCCTTCGCCTCCATGGTCTCGGCGAAGAGCGTGCGGATGCGGTCGAAGACGCCCGTGTAGGTCGCCGGGTTCGAGCGCGGCGTGCGGCCGATCGGGTTCTGGTCGACGTGCACGACCTTGTCGAGGTGATCGAGGCCCGCGACGCGGGTGTGCTTGCCGGGCAGCTTGCGCGCCCCGTTGAGCCGGTTGGCGAGCACGCGGTAGAGGATGTCGTTGACGAGCGAGGACTTGCCCGAGCCGCTCACACCTGTCACGGCGGTGAGAGTGCCGAGCGGGAAGTCGACGGTGACGTCCTGCAGGTTGTTCGCCCGGGCCCCGACGACCGTGATCTGGCGCTTCTTGTCGATCTTCCGGCGCTTCTTCGGCGTCTCGATCGTCTTGCGGCCGGCGAGGTAGTCGCCGGTGATCGAGTGGGTGTTCGCGAGCAGCTCGTCGTAGGAGCCCGAGTGCACGACCTTACCGCCGTTGATCCCCGCGCCCGGCCCGATGTCGACGATCCAGTCTGCCGTGCGGATGGTGTCTTCGTCGTGCTCGACGACGATGAGGGTGTTGCCCAGGTCGCGCAGGGCGACGAGCGTCTGGATGAGCCGGCGGTTGTCGCGCTGGTGCAGACCGATGCTCGGCTCGTCGAGCACGTAGAGCACTCCCGTGAGCCCGGAGCCGATCTGCGTGGCGAGGCGGATGCGCTGAGCCTCGCCGCCCGAGAGCGAGGCCGCCGCGCGCGCGAGATTCAGGTAGTTGAGCCCGACCTGGATGAGGAAGTCGAGGCGCACCTTGATCTCGCGCAGCACCTGCGCGGCGATCGCGGCCTCGCGGTCGCTCAGCACGAGCTCGTTCATAAACGCACGGGCGTCGGTCAGGCTCAGGTTGCAGACCGAGGCGATGCTGTGCTCGTTGACCCGCACCGCGAGCACCTCGGGCTTGAGCCGGTCGCCGTCGCAGACGGGGCACGGGATCTCGCGCAGGTAGTCGGCCCAGCGGGTGCGCTGCGTGTCGGTCTCGGCCTGGAGGTACTGGCGCTCGATGTAGGGGACGACGCCCTCGAAGCCCGAGGTGTAGCTCATCTCACGGCCGTAGCGGTTCTTCCACTTGACCTTGACCTCGAAGTTGTCGCCGTTCATCACGGCCTCGCGTACGTTCTCGGGGAGCTTCTTCCACGGTGTGTCGAGCGAGAAGCCGAGGTCGCGCGAGAGGCCGTCGAGCAGCTTCTCGTAGTAGTTGAAGAGCCCCTTGCCCTGGGTCGTCCAGGGCAGGATGACGCCCTCGGCGATGCTCAGATCCTGGTCGCCGAGCAGCAGGTCTTGATCGACCGACATCCGCGTGCCGAGGCCGGAGCACTCGGGGCAGGCCCCGAACGGCGCGTTGAACGAGAAGGTGCGCGGCTCGATCTCGGTGAGCTGGATCGGATGGTTGTTGGGGCAGGACAGCTTCTCGGAGAAGTTGCGCCAGGCCTCCGGACCCTCCTCATCGACGAAGTTGATCTGCACGAGACCATCGGTGAGGGCGAGCGCCGTCTCGAGCGAGTCGGTGAGCCGACTCAGGATCTCGGGACCGGCGACGAGCCGGTCGACGACGACGGAGATGTCGTGCTTGTACTGCTTCTTGAGCGTCGGCGGCTCGCTGAGCTGCACCGTCTCGCCGTCGACGAGCGCGCGCGAGTAGCCGGATGCCGCGAGCTCACGGAAGAGGTCGACGAACTCGCCCTTCTTCTGCGATACGACGGGGCTCACGATCTGGTAGCGCATGCCCTGCTCGAGCTCCATGAGCTGATCGGCGATCTGCTGCACCGTCTGGCGCGCGATGACCTCGCCGCAGACGGGACAGTGCGGGATGCCGATGCGCGCCCACAGCAGGCGCATGTAGTCGTACACCTCGGTGATCGTGCCGACGGTGGAGCGCGGGTTGCGGTTCGTCGACTTCTGGTCGATCGACACGGCGGGGCTCAGTCCCTCGATGAAGTCGACGTCGGGGCGGTCGACCTGGCCGAGGAACTGGCGCGCGTAGGCGGAGAGCGACTCGACATAGCGCCGCTGGCCCTCGGCGAAGATCGTGTCGAAGGCGAGCGACGATTTTCCCGAGCCCGAGAGGCCCGTGAACACCACGAGCGAGTCTCGCGGGATCTCCAGATCCACGTCGTGCAGGTTGTGCACGCGTGCTCCTCGAACACTCAATTTACCCAGGGAATCCACACGCGAAATCGACACCCTTGGAATCTTACGCACCGCCACCGACACTCCTGTCGCGCGGGCACGCGCCCACAGCGAACAGCGGGATCGACGGGGGTTTCCGCTCGCCGGTCACCCGACGATCGCCCGCCGTCCCGCTGCTGATCGGCGCTGTGAGCCCGCTATCGGGCGTCGATGTGGCCGGCCTTCTCCATGGTGCGCAGCTCGCGTTTGAGGTCGCCGAGCTCGTCGCGCAGACGGGCGGCGAGCTCGAACTTGAGCTCCCCCGCCGCGGCGAGCATCTGGTCGTTGAGGTCGGCGATGAGCGACTCGAGCTCGTTGGCCCCGCTCGCCGCCTTGCCCTGGCGACGCAGGTTGGGCGTCGGCGACTTCTTGCGGCCGTCGCGCCCGGCCAGGAGCGCCGCCGTGTCGGCGCCCTCACGGGCCAGCACGTCGGTGATGTCGGCGATGCGCTTGCGCAGCGGAGTCGGGTCGATGCCGTTCGCCAGGTTGTACGCCACCTGCTTCTCACGGCGGCGGTTGGTCTCCTCGATGGCGATGTTCATCGAGTTCGTGAGCACGTCGGCGTACATGTGCACCTGGCCCGAGACGTTGCGGGCGGCGCGCCCGATCGTCTGGATGAGCGACGTCGCCGAACGCAGGAAGCCCTCTTTGTCGGCATCCAGGATCGCGACGAGCGAGACCTCGGGAAGGTCGAGGCCCTCGCGCAGGAGGTTGATGCCCACGAGCACGTCGTAGACCCCGGCCCGCAGCTCGGTGAGCAGCTCGACGCGGCGCAGCGTGTCGACGTCGGAGTGCAGATAACGCACCCGCACACCGGCGTCGGCGAGGAAGTCGGTGAGCTCCTCGGCCATCTTCTTCGTGAGGGTCGTGACGAGCACGCGCTCGTCGCGCTCGGTGCGCAGGCGGATCTCCTCGAGCAGGTCGTCGATCTGGCCCTTCGTCGGCTTGACCACGATCTCGGGGTCGATGAGGCCCGTCGGGCGGATGATCTGCTCGACCACGCCGTCGGCGATGCCCATCTCGTACTTGCCCGGCGTCGCCGAGAGGTAGACGGTCTGGCCGACCCGCTCCTTGAACTCGTTCCAGCGCAGCGGCCGGTTGTCGAGCGCGCTCGGAAGCCGGAAGCCGTGCTCGACGAGCGTGCGCTTGCGCGAGGAGTCGCCCTCGTACATCGCGCCGATCTGCGGCACGGTCGCATGCGACTCGTCGATGACGACGAGGAAGTCGTCGGGGAAGTAGTCGATCAGGCAGTGCGGGGCCTCGCCGGGAGCGCGGCCGTCGATGTGCCGCGAGTAGTTCTCGATGCCCGAGCAGAAGCCGATCTGCTCCATCATCTCGAGGTCGAAGCTCGTGCGCATCCGCAGCCGCTGGGCCTCGAGGAGCTTGCCCTCTCGCTCGAGCTCGGGAAGGCGCACGTCGAGCTCGTCGCGGATCGAGCCGATGGCCCGGTGCATGACATCCGTGCTCGCGACGTAGTGCGAGCCGGGGAAGACGCTCATCGCCTCGTGCTTCTGCACGATGTCGCCCGTGAGCGGGTGCAGCGTGTAGAGCGCCTCGATCTCGTCGCCGAACATCTCAATGCGGATCGCGAGCTCCTCGTAGACGGGGATGATCTCGATCGTGTCGCCGCGCACCCGGAAGTTGCCGCGGGAGAAGTCGACGTCGTTGCGCTGGTACTGCATCGAGACGAACTTGCGAATGAGCCAGTCGCGGTCGACCCGCTGGCCGACCTGCAAGGCCATCATGGCGTTGAGGTACTGCTCGGGCGCACCGAGGCCGTAGATGCAGGAGACGGT
Source organism: Compostimonas suwonensis (assembly GCF_002797855.1). GTDB lineage: Bacteria > Actinomycetota > Actinomycetes > Actinomycetales > Microbacteriaceae > Compostimonas > Compostimonas suwonensis. Next base: position 76,498 of record NZ_PGFB01000002.1, on the reverse strand, counting down.
CGAGACGACGATGACGTCGCGCCGGCTGAGCAGCGAGTTGGTCGTCGAGTGCCGCAGCCTCTCGACCTCGGCGTTGATCGAGGAGTCCTTCTCGATGAAGGTGTCGGTCTGGGGCACATAGGCCTCGGGCTGGTAGTAGTCGTAGTACGAGACGAAGTACTCCACGGCGTTGTTGGGCATGAGCTCACGGAACTCGTTGGCCAGCTGCGCCGCGAGCGTCTTGTTGTGCGCGAGCACGAGCGTCGGGCGCTGCACGGCCTCGATGAGCCAGGCCGTCGTCGCCGACTTGCCCGTTCCCGTGGCGCCGAGCAGCACGACGTCGGTCTCGCCCGCGTTGATGCGGGCACTCAGCTCGGCGATGGCCGCGGGTTGGTCACCGCTCGGCGTGTACTCGCTCACGACCTCGAAAGGATGAACTGCGCTCGTGGGTTGCATGCGTTTAGTTTAGGCAGGGCCACAGACAGTAGATTGAGAGCACCTTTCGGCCGAGAGAAAGACCACCACCACCATGACTATCGGTATCCTCACCAGCGGCGGCGACTGCCCCGGGCTCAATGCCGTCATCCGGGGCGCCGTGCTCCGCGGCACGGAGATCAACGGCCAGGATTTCGTCGGCTTCCGCGACGGCTGGCGGGGGGTCGTCACCTCCGACATCATCGAGCTCAACCGCGGCACCGTGCGCGGCATCGCCAAGCAGGGCGGCACCATCCTGGGCACCTCGCGCACGAACCCCTTCGAGGGCTCGGGCGGTGTCGAGGCCATCAAGCGCAACATGGCCGAACGCGGCATCGACTCGATCATCGCGATCGGCGGCGAGGGAACGCTCGCCGCCGCGAAGAGGCTCACGGATGCCGGCCTCAAGATCGTCGGCGTGCCCAAGACGGTCGACAACGACCTCGACGCCACCGACTACACCTTCGGCTTCGACACCGCCGTGCAGATCGCGACCGACGCCATGGACCGCCTCCGCACAACGGGCGAGGCGCACAGCCGCTGTATGGTCGCCGAGGTCATGGGCCGCCACGTGGGCTGGATCGCGCTGCACTCGGGCATGGCCGCGGGCGCCCATGTCATCCTCATCCCCGAGCAGAAGACGAGCATCGACCAGATCTGCGACTGGGTGCAGAAGGCCTTCGACCGCGGACGCGGCCCGCTCGTCGTCGTCGCCGAAGGCTTTATGCCCGACACCATGGACGACCCGCACTCCGAGCGCGGCCTCGACGCCTTCGGGCGCCCGCGGCTGGGCGGCATCGGCGAACGCCTCGCCCCCATCATCGAGGAGCGCACGGGTATCGAGACGCGTGCGACGACGCTCGGCCACATCCAGCGCGGCGGCGTGCCGACGGCCTTCGACCGGGTGCTCGCGACGCGCCTCGGCATGGCCGTGAGCGATGCGGTGCGCGACGAGCGCTGGGGTCGGATGGTCGCGCTGCACGGCACGAACATCGCGCACGTCGACTTCTCCGAGGCCCTCGGCAAGCTCAAGACCGTTCCGCAGGACCGCTACGACGAGGCCGCCGTCCTCTTCGGCTGATCCCCTCCCCTCTCTCTTCTTCTCCTCTCCCTCCTTTTCTTTCTCTCCCCACTCAAAACGACGGAGATTTCCCCCAAAAACCGCCCGATGGCGCCGAAACTGCCCGGAATTCGCGAAATCTCCGTCGTTTTGAGTTCGATCGGTGCGGGGGCGACCGGCGCGGGGGCGATCGGGGTGGGGGCGACCGGGGTGGGGGCGACCGGGGTGGGGGCGATCGGGGTGGGGGCGGTCAGGCGTGCAGGCGGAGGCGCACGCGCTCGCCCGGCACGAGCTGCGCAGCGCGGTCGATCGAGCGGTCGTCGAGCACGGCGACCACGGGATAGCCGCCCGACACCGGGTGATCGCGCAGGAACAGGATCGGCAGGCCGTCAGCGGGAACCTGGATCGCACCCGTGACGACTCCCTCGCTCGGCAGCTCGCGCTCGATGCTCCGGTCGAGGGGCGCCCCGTCGCGCAAGCGCACGCCGACCCGGTCGAGCTCCGAGCTCACCGTCCACACCTCGGCCGAGAGCGCGTCGAGCGATGAGGCGGTGAACCAGCCGTCGCGCGGCCCGCGTCGCGCGTCGAGCACCACCGGTCCGGCGGCCACGAGCGGCGCCGGGATGCTCGCCGCGGCCGGCCACTCCCCCGCGAGCTCCCCGACGGCGAGCAGCTGACCGACGCCCAGCGGTCGTGGGCCCAGCCCCGAGAGCACATCCCTCGAACGGCTGCCGAGAACGGCGGGCACGTCGACGCCGCCACGCACCGCGAGATAGCTGCGAAGCCCGGCATCCGCTCGCCCGCAGCGCAGGATGTCGCCGGCCTCGAGCCGCTCGAGGCACCACGACCCAGCGCCCCGCACGGAGCCGTCGGCCCGGACGATCTTGAGCGGGCACCGCGCGCCGGTCACGGCGATCGTGACCCCGCCGAGAGCGCGCACCTCGAGCCCGCCGAGCACGACCTCGACCGTCGCGGCGCCGGCCCGATTGCCGACGAGACGATTCGCAGCCCGGTAGGCGGATCGGTCAGCCGCTCCCGAGGGCGGGACCCCGAGGTGGGCGAGGCCCGCGCGGCCCTCGTCCTGCACGAGGGCGAGGATGCCGGTGGCCAGCACCTCGAGCGCCGCGGCTCCGACCGGGGCGCTCATGGTGCTGCCCCGCCCGGAGGCTCGGGCACGAACCGCACGCGCGTCCCGGGAGAGAGCAGGGCGGGCGGCATCCTGCCCGCGTCCCACAGAACCGCGTCCGTGCGGCCGATGAGCTGCCAGCCGCCCGGCGACTCCCTCGGATAGACACCCGAGAACCCGCCCGCGAGACCGACGGCCCCGGCCGGCACGTGCGTGCGCGGCGTCGCGCGACGGGGAACGGCGAGGCGGTCGCCGCCGCCTGCGAGGTACGCGAAGCCCGGAGCGAAGCCGCAGAACGCGACCGTCCAGACGGCCGAGCCATGCGCCTCGACGACGCCGTCGACGCTCAGGCCGGTGAGCCGGGCCACCTCCGCGAGATCGGCGCCGTCGTAAATGACGGGGAGCTCGACGAGCGGGCCGGGATCGCCTGCCGACACGCTCGCCGGCTGCTGCGCGGCGACGAGCGCCTGCCGCACCGCCCACTCGTCGGTGGCCCCGGGATCGAAGGAGACGAGCACGGTGCGCGCCGCGGGGACGATGTCGATCGCACCGCGCGGAGGAGCGGCGAGCAGAGCCCGGTAGGCCGAGAGGGCCTCGTCGAGATCGTCGAACTCAGCGAGCAGGGCGCGCCCTCCGGCGGGCAGCACGATCATCGCACAGGAGCCCTCACGGCGATCCCCGCCGCGTCGAGTGCGGCACGCACCGCGCGAGCGATCGCGACCGAGCCGGGTGTGTCGCCGTGCAGGCACACCGTCTCGACATCGAGCTCGAGCACGTCGCCCGTGATCGCGGCGATCCGGCCGGTCGTCGCGAGCTCGACGACCCGTGCGGCGATCGTCTGGGGGTCGTGCAGCACGGCGCCCTCCTCGCCACGGGGCACGAGGGTGCCGTGGGCGGTGTAGGCGCGATCGGCGAAGGCCTCGCGCACGACGCGGATGCCGCGATCCTCGGCGAGCTCGAGGGCGAGCGAGCCCGGCGGCGCGACGAAGGCCAGGGTGGGGTCGTAGCTCGCGATCGCCTCGACGACGGCGCGGGCCTGCAGCTCGTCGCTTCCGATCACGGTGTAGAGCGCACCGTGCGGTTTCACGAAATCCATCGTCGTGCCGGCGACCGCCGCCGCCGCGTGCAGCGCACCGAGCTGGTAGACGACGTCGGCGGTGAGCTCGCGTTCGGAGACGTCGATCGCCCTGCGGCCGAAGCCGACGAGGTCGCGGTAGCCGACATGGGCGCCGACGGACACGCCGCGCTCGGCCGCGAGCCCCACGGTGTCGAGCATGATGAGGGGGTCCCCGGCGTGGAAACCGCAGGCGATGTTGGCGCTCGACACCACGTCGAGCAGCGCGGCGTCGTCGGCCATCCGCCACGATCCGAAGCCCTCGCCGAGGTCGCTGTTGAGATCGATCGAGGAGCGCGGCGCGGTCGTCACGGCGCTCAGTCCGATCCGGCCGCCGCCAGGACGGCCCGGTCGTAGACCGCGTCCGCCTGTTCGAGGGTCTGCTCGAGTGTGCCCGTCGTGTCGATGACGACGTCGGCGATCGCGAGCCGCTGCTGCTCGCTCGCCTGCGCGGCCACGCGGGCCGCGGCATCCTTCGGGGACATGCCCCGCTGCGTCACGAGCCGCTCGATTCGCGTCGCCTCGTCGGCGGCGAGGACGACGACGAGGTCGAAGTGGAAGCGGGCCGGCGACTCGACGAGCAACGGGATGTCGTGCACGATCACGGCGTGCGGATCGCGCTCCCGCGCCTCCCGTTCGCGCAGCGCGCTGAGGCGGCGCACCTCGGGGTGCACGATCGCGTTGAGGTCGTGACGCGCCGCTTCGTCGCTGAAGACGATCGCGCCCAGTGCCGCGCGATCGAGAGCGCCGTCGGGGGTGATGATCCCGTCGCCGAAGCGGTCGCGGAGCCGGGCGAGCGCCGGCATCCCCGGTTCGACCGCCTCGCGGGACAGCACGTCTGAATCGATGAGCACGGCCCCGCGCTCGGCGAGCCTGCGCGCCACCACGGACTTGCCCGAGGCGATGCCCCCCGTCAACCCGATCTCGTACACGGATCCATCCTAGGGTCCGACGTCGGGCGTCGGCGCTCGACGAAGAGTCGGCGCACGACGAAGAACGGCCGGACCCCCTGAGGGATCCGGCCGTTCAGTGAACTGCTGGTGCTAGCTGTTGCTCGAGAGCTTCTCGCGCAGAGCCGCGAGCGACTCGTCGTCGGCGAGGGTTCCCGCGCCGGTCGACTCGCTCGAGAACGACGAGCCGGCCGAAGCCGTGCTGCTCTCGGCGACCTCGGACTCGGCCGCAGCGGCGACCTGCTTCTTGTGCGCTTCCCAGCGAGCCTGGGCGGCAGCGTAGTCCTGCTCCCACTTCTCGCGCTGGGCCTCGAAGCCCTCGCGCCACTCGTTGGTCTCCGGGTCGAAGCCCTCGGGGTACTTGTAGTTGCCCGCCTCGTCATACTCGGTGAGCATGCCGTACAGCGCCGGGTCGAACTCGGTGCCCTCGGGGTCGACGCCCTCGTTCGCCTGCTTCAGCGAGAGCGAGATGCGGCGGCGCTCGAGGTCGATGTCGATGACCTTGACGAACACCTCGTCGCCGACCGAGACGACCTGCTCTGCGAGCTCGACGTGCTTGCCGGAGAGCTCGGAGATGTGGACGAGGCCCTCGATGCCCTCTGCGACGCGAACGAACGCGCCGAAGGGAACGAGCTTCGTGACCTTACCCGGGGCGACCTGACCGATCGCGTGGGTACGGGCGAAGACCTGCCACGGGTCCTCCTGCGTCGCCTTGAGCGACAGCGAGACGCGCTCGCGGTCGAGGTCGACCTCGAGGATCTCGACGGTGACTTCCTGACCGACCTCGACGACCTCGCTGGCGTGCTCGATGTGCTTCCAGCTGAGCTCGGAGACGTGCACGAGGCCGTCGACGCCACCCAGGTCGACGAACGCACCGAAGTTGACGATCGACGACACGACGCCCTTGCGGACCTGGCCCTTGCTCAGGTTGTTGAGGAAGGTCGTGCGGCTCTCGCTCTGCGTCTGCTCGAGCAGGGCGCGGCGCGACAGGACCACGTTGTTGCGGTTCTTGTCGAGCTCGAGGATCTTCGCCTCGATCTCCTGGCCGAGGTACGGCGTGAGGTCGCGAACCCGGCGGAGCTCGATGAGCGAGGCCGGGAGGAAGCCGCGGAGTCCGATGTCGACGATGAGGCCGCCCTTGACGACCTCGATGACCGAACCGGTCACGACGCCGTCGGCATCCTTGATCTTCTCGACGTCACCCCACGCACGCTCGTACTGAGCGCGCTTCTTCGACAGGATGAGACGGCCTTCTTTGTCTTCCTTCTGGAGGACGAGGGCTTCGACACTGTCGCCGACCTGAACGACTTCGCTCGGGTCGACATCGTGCTTGATGGAAAGTTCGCGGGAGGGGATCACACCCTCGGTCTTGTAACCGACGTCGAGGAGGACCTCGTCACGGTCGATCTTGACGACGGTACCCTCGATGAGGTCTCCGTCGTTGAAGAATTTGAGCGTCTTTTCGACCGCGGCGAGAAAGTCTTCAGCAGATCCGATGTCGTTGACCGCGACCTGCTTGGGCGCCCTGTCGGTCGTTGCGATTGTCATGTAGTAAGTGCTCCAGTATGGACATAGTTCAGGCCGGTTGCGAGGTTGTGCTTCTTCGATTTCCGCAAACGGCAGGCGGATAGGACGTCACAAACGTGACGTTCAAGTCTAGCCGGATTCTCGGAGGCCTGGCAAGCGGTCGCCCCTGCCGCCAGAACGTCCCACTCGGCGAACTCAAAACGACGGAACTTCTGCCGAAAAGGAGCTGTTTCCGGCGCAAAACGAGAGATTCGAAGGGTATCTCCGTCGTTTTGAGTGGGCAGCGGTGAGATGGGCAGCGGTGAAGGGGCAGCGCGGGTCGGGTCAGTCCAGCAGCGCGGAGCGGAGGGTGTCGAGGCCGACGCCACCGAGGTCGAGGGCCGTGCGGTGGAACCGCTTGATGTCGAAACCGGCGCCCTCCCGGCGGCGGTACTCGTCGCGCAGCTGCTCCCAGATGCGCTGCCCCACCTTGTACGAGGGGGCCTGACCCGGCCAGCCCAGGTAGCGGTTCACCTCGAAGCGGATGAAGCCGTCGTTCATGTTGACGTTCTCGCGCATGACATCGAGGGCGTAGTCGGCGTTCCAGACGCCCGTGCCGTCGAGTCGCGGCTTGCCCAGGTGCACGCCGATGTCGAGCACGACGCGCACCGCCCGCATCCGCTGGCCGTCGAGCATGCCCAGACGGTCGGCCGGGTCGTCGAGGTAGCCGAGCTCCTGCATGAGCCGCTCGGCGTAGAGCGCCCAGCCCTCGGCGTGACCCGAGGTGCCGGCGAGCTGGCGGCGCCAGGTGTTGAGCAGCGCGCGGTTGTAGACCGCCTGACCGATCTGCAGGTGGTGGCCCGGAACGCCCTCGTGGTAGACCGTCGTCAGCTCGCGCCAGGTGTCGAACTCGGTGACGCCCGGCGGAACGGACCACCACATGCGCCCCGGCCGGGAGAAGTCGTCCGTTGGCCCCGTGTAGTAGATGCCGCCCTCCTGCGTGGGTGCGATGAGGCATTCGAGGGTGCGGATCTGCTGCGGGATGTCGAAGTGCTCCCGGGAGAGCTCCTCGATCGCGCGATCGCTCGTGGCCTGCATCCACTTCTGCAGGGCGTCGGTGCCGTGCAGCTTGCGCGACTCGTCGCCGTCGAGGAAGGCGATGGCCTCGTGCACGCTCGCCCCGGGCAGGATCTCGCGGGCGATGGCCTCCTGCTCCGCCGTCATCCGGGCGAGCTCCTCGATGCCCCACTCGTAGGTCTCATCGAGGTCGATCGTCGCCCCCAGGAACCGGCGCGACTGCAGAGCGTAGAGCTCGCGCCCCACCGCGTCCTCCGGCGTCGCGACCGGGTCGAGCTCGTGGGCGAGCATGTCGGCGAGGCGGTCGTAGGCGAGCACGGCCTCCCCCGCCCCCGCGGACAGATCCCGTGCGAGCGAGGCGGGCAGGGAGCCCTCGTCGAGCCCCGCGTTCGCCGCGAGGCCCACGAAGAAGCCGTCCTCCGCCGCCAGCTTGCGGGCCTGGGCGACGACCTCGCGCACCTGGCGCTGGGCCGGGGTGATGTCACGGCGGATGCCCAGGCGCAGCGTCTCGAGATAGCCCTCGACCGCGGCCGGCAGCGCGTGCATCCGCGAGGAGATCGCCTCCCAGTCCTCGACCGTCGCCGTGGGCATGAGGTCGAAGACGTCCCGGATCTCCTGGGCGGGGCTCGCGATCACGTTGAGGTCGCGCAGGTGCAGGCCGGCCTCGGCGCTCTCGAGGTCGAGCAAGAGTGTCGAGCGCAGATCCGTGGCGGTGACCCTGTCGACCTCGTCGACCGCCTCGCTCGCATCCAGCTGCCGGATGACCGCCCGCGCCTCATCGAGGTAGCGCTCGCGACCGGCGGGCGAGTAGTCGCCGAAACGACCCTCGCCGCCCGGACGGCCGATGTATGTGCCGATGAGAGGATCGAGCTCCACGACCGTGTCGACCCAGGTCTCCGCGATCGCGTCGATGGCCGTGGGGGTTCGCGTGGGCGCGGTGGCCCCGGTGTCCGTGTCCGTCATGCGTCGAGCCTACACACGGCCATTTCGGCGGGGTGCTCTAGTGGGCAGCGGCGTCCCAGTTCGGCCCGCGGCCGATCTGCACGTCGAGCGGCACCTTCAGCTCGGCGGCCGACGCCATACGCGTCGAGACAATCTCGCTCAGGGCGTCCCACTCCCCCTCGGCCACCTCGAAGACGAGCTCGTCGTGCACCTGCAGGAGCATGCGCGAGGCCATCTCGGCCTGCTCGAGCTCGCGTTCGATCGAGAACATCGCGATCTTCATGATGTCGGCTGCCGAACCCTGGATGGGCGAGTTGAGCGCCTGCCGCTCGGCGTTGTCGCGCAGCACGCGGTTGGTGCTGTGCAGCTCGGGAAACGGACGGCGCCGCCCGAAGATCGTCTCGGTGTAGCCGTCGACGCGCGCCTGCTCGACGACCGTACGCAGGTAGTCGCGCACGGCGCCGAAGCGCGTGAAGTAGTCGGCCATCAGCTGACGGGCCTCCTTGGTGTCGATGCGCAGCTGCTTCGACAGCCCGAAGGCGCTCAGGCCGTAGGCGAGGCCGTACGACATGGCCTTGACCTTGTTGCGCATGGCCGGGGTCACCTCGGCCGGCTCGACGTGGAAGATCCGCGCGCCGACGAAACGGTGCAGGTCTTCTCCCCCGTTGAACGCCTCGATGAGGCCCTCGTCGCCCGAGAGGTGCGCCATGATGCGCATCTCGATCTGCGAGTAGTCGGCCGTGAGCAGCGTCTCGTAGCCCTCGCCGACCTCGAAGGCGGCGCGGATGCGACGGCCCTCCTCGGTGCGCACGGGGATGTTCTGCAGATTGGGGTCGGTCGACGAGATGCGGCCCGTGCTGGTGCCGGTCTGGCCGTAGCTCGTGTGCACCCGCCCCTCCGGGCCGATCGCCTTGTCGACCGTCTCGACCATCTGGCGCAGCTTCGTCGCGTCGCGGTACTGCAGCAGCAGGTCGAGGAACGGATGCGGGTTGTTCTCCTGCAGATCGGCGAGGGACGCGGCATCCGTCGAGAAGCCGGTCTTGTTGGCCCGGGTCTTGGGCATCTGCAGCTGCTCGAAGAGCACCTCCTGCAGCTGCTTGGGCGAGCCCAGGTTCACCTCGCGGCCGATCTCGGCGTAGGCCCCGGTGGCCAGCTCGGCCGCCCGCTCCCCGAGCTGCACCGAGAGCTCGGCGAGCTGCTCGTGGTTGACGGCCACACCGCGCAGCTCCATCTCGACGAGGGTCGTGAGCGTGGGCATCTCGATGTTCGTGAGCACCCCGGCCGACGACTCGTCGAGGATGCCGGCGATCACCGTGTCGAGCCGGTGCACGTACCACGCCTCGACGGCCGTGCTCAGCGGCTCGTCGACGGGCACGAGCTGGTTGGCGTCGGGCTCGGGCAGGGACTCCTCGAGGTAGCGCAGCACGAGGGCGGCGAGGTCTTTGTCGGGGTGGCCGGGGCGCAGCAGCCAGCCGGCGATGAGCGTGTCGCTCACGACGCCCGAGTACATGAGGCCGGCACGCTTGATCGCCTTGAGCTGCGGCTTCGCGTCGTTCATGATCTTGGGCGAGTCGCTCGCGAGCCACTCCTCGAAAGGGGCGTAGTCGGCACGCTCGGGGATCCAGGAGACCCCGATCGCCTCGGCGGATGTCGCGAGGCCGAAGCCCACGGCCATGCCGTCGACGACGTCGACCGAGAGCGCCAGGCCGCGCGGGCTCGACGCGCTCGCCCGGGTGATCCAGGCGCGCAGCTCCTCGTCGAGCAGTGCCTGCACGGGGGGAGCCGTGGTCGAGGCATCCTGCACCGGGGCCTCGCCGTCGACCGCCGGGCGCGTCTCGCCGTCGAGCTTGAGCACGCGGTCGAGCAGGGTCTTGAACTCGAGCTTCGCGAAGACGTCGCGGAGGGCGAGCTCGTCGATCGGCTTGCGCTCCAGATCGCCCGGACCGCACGGGAGCTCCACATCGGTGAGCAGCCGGTTGAGACGGCGGTTGCGCACCGCGTTCTCGTACTGCTCCCGCAGCTTGTCGCCGACGACGCCCTTGATCTCGTCGCGGTGTTCGATGATCGCGTCGAGGCTGCCGTACTGCGCCAGCCACTTCGCGGCGGTCTTCGGGCCGACCTTGTCGACCCCGATGAGGTTGTCGCTCGTCTCACCGACGAGAGCCGCGACGTCCGGGTACTGGGCCGGCTGCACGCCGTACTTCTCGAAGACCTTCTCGGCGTCGTAGCGCGTGAGCTGCGAGACGCCGAGCGCCGAGGGGTAGAGCAGGGTCACCTCGTCGGTGATGAGCTGGATCGCGTCGCGATCGCCCGAGACGACGAGCACCCGGAATCCCTCGGTCTCACCCTGCTTGGCGAGGGTCGCGAGGATGTCGTCGGCCTCGTAGTCCTCTTTCCAGATGGTCGTGATGTTCATGGCCGCGAGGGCCTCCTGCAGCAGCGGGATCTGGCCGACGAACTCGGGCGGGGTCTCGCCGCGTGTGCCCTTGTACTCCGGGTATTCGCGGGTTCTGAACGAGAACCGTGAGATGTCGAAGGCCACGGCGACGTGGGTGGGACTCTCGTTCTTGAGCAGGTTGATGAGCATCGCGAGGAAGCCGTGGATCGCGTTGGTGTGCTGCCCCTCGCGGTTCTGGAAGCTCTCGACCGGAAGAGCGTAGAACGCCCGGAAGGCCAGCGAATGGCCGTCGATGATCATAAGGGTAGGCTTTTCTGAGTCCGACACAGCCCCAGCCTACAAGCCGTCGCCGACAGCCGATCAGGCCCGATCCGAGTGAAGGAATCCATGACCGAGCTCTCGCAGGACACCCCCGGGCAGGGGGCCCGAGATCCGGACCGCCTCGACCCGGACCCTCTCGACTACGTGCGGAAAAGGGGTGCGGGTGCCCTGGCCGAGAAGATGGGGATCGAGTTCCTGGAGTTCACGATCGAGCGGGCCGTCGCGACCATGCCCGTCGAGGGCAACACGCAGCCTGCCGGCCTCATGCACGGGGGCGCCTACGTCGTGCTGGGCGAGTCGCTCGGCTCGATGGCCGCGAACCTGCACGCGGGCCCGGGGCGGCTCGCGGTCGGCATCGAGATCAATGCGACGCACACGCGCTCCGCGACATCCGGTCTCGTCACGGGCGTCTGCACCCCCATTCACCTGGGGCGCACGCTCACGACCCACGAGATCGCGATCACCGACGATCAGGGGCGCCGGTGCTCGACGATCCGCATCACGAACCTCATCAAGCGGCTCGACGCGCGCCCGTAGCCCGGGCCCGCGCGGCTACTTCTTGGCGCTGAGCTGCTCGATGATCGCCTGGGCGACGTCGTGCATCGTGAGACGGCGATCCATCGAGGCCTTCTGGATCCACCGGAACGCCTCGGGCTCGCTCAGACCCATCTTCTCGTTGAGCAGCCCCTTGGCCCGGTCGACGAGCTTGCGGGTCTCGAAGCGCTCGACCATGTCGGCGACCTCGGCCTCGAGCGTGATGATCTGCGCGTAGCGCGACAGGGCGATCTCGATCGCCGGCAGCAGGTCGTTGGGCGTGAACGGCTTCACGACGTACGCGAGCGCACCGGCCTCGCTCGCACGCTCGACGAGCTCCTTCTGGCTGAACGCCGTGAGGAGCACGACCGGGGCGATGTGGGCCTTGGTCAGGCGCTCGGCCGCCGAGATGCCGTCGAGCTGGGGCATCTTGACGTCCATGATCACGAGGTCGGGGCGCAGCTCGGTCGCGAGGGCGACGGCGGTCTCGCCGTCTCCGGCCTCACCGACCACCTCGAAACCGTTGTCGCGGAGGATCTCTACGATGTCGAGGCGAATGAGTGATTCGTCTTCGGCAACAACCACCCGACGGGGTGCTGAACTGGAGGTTTCTTGGTCGGTCACGCTAAAAGCCTACGGTATTCTTTCCAAGGTTGTTGTGAGCCGGTGTGGCGGAATGGCAGACGCGGAGCACTCAAAATGCTTTGTCCGAGAGGGCGTGTGGGTTCGAGTCCCACCACCGGCACCACAGGGCGGTCGTTCCGTCCTGCGGAGATCGCCTCATGACGGCGGCGACGCGCCGATGCGCGAGATCCCGAGCAGCAGGGAACGCGCGGCGCCCGAGGCCGCGGCGGACGGCGTCTCACGCGGGACGATGACGCACAGCGGCGCCCTGAGCAGCTCGCGACCGAGTGCCAGCCCGTTCGCCTCGGCTGTGCGTCCCGTGCGCCAGGTGTCGACGACCGCGTCGAACCGGCCGGCCGAGACCCAGCCCTCGCCGGCTCCCACCACGGGCACGACCACACGACTGGCAGAGGGATCGAGCCATCCCGCGATCCCCGGATACTGGGCGCCGATGACCCCCGACTCCCGCCGGGGGCTCCGCGGGATCACGACCGCCACGCTCGACCAGTGCAGGCCCGCGCGGGCGACCACCTCGACGCGATCGTCGTCCTCGTCGAGGACCATGTCCTCCCCCACGAGAGCGGCATCGAGCTCCCCCGCAGCGACGGCACGCACGAGATCACGGCTGCGCGCACGGATGAGGGTCGCCCGGCCGAACTCCCAGACGAGGGAGTCGAAGGGAAGGCCGTCGGTGCCGCCGAGGCCGAGCAGGTGACGCCGGATCGCGGCGCTGACCTCCCGCAGCGCGGGTATGCCGATGCGAACGGGCTCGAGGAAGCCGCCGGCGTCTGCACGGGTCTCGTCCTGATCCTCGAACAGGCTCGCCACACCCTGCGCGGCCGCCAGCACCAGCTGCTTCATCACGAGCAGCTGGTCGTGCGACAGGTGGGTGTGCCGGCTGCCCGCGATGTGCACGGTGCGGACGGCGGCGGAGGCCGCCCACTCCCTCGCTCGGCGGAAGGCGACCTCGGCGGAGTCGTCGAGGCTCAGCTCGAGCAGAGGCCTGCCGAGAGCCGTGCTCGCCCGGCGTGTCTCGGCCGAGCCCTCGCCGCCCGAGACGTCGAGGAGCACCGTGCCGTCGCCCAGGTAGACGTTCGCCCAGGTGCAGAACCGGAACGACGGGCTCCCCAGCTCGATGAGGTGCAGGCCGCCCAGATCCAGGCCGTCGTCCTCGCGCCGCCCGCCCTCCGGCATGATGCCGAAGAAGGGAAGCCCCAGCATCGCGGCCGCCTCCGAGGCGAGGGTGTCGACGCCCGAGTTCATGGAGCTGATGATGGTCGGCCCGGGGGCCTGGCGCACACGCTCGCTGAGGTGCCAGTCCGTCGTCGTCGAGGATCGCTCGATGAACGCGCCGAAGAGCTCGTTCATGTTGACCTGCATGGGCGCGCGGGCGCGCATGTGGTAGCTCGTCAGACGCGCCTCCCGTTGACCGGCGGCGTGGGACTCGGCGATCGTCATGCCCTGGAGGCGGGCTCCGAGGTATCCCCCGGTGTAGGCGTCGCCCGCGCCGAGGAACACCCGGTCCGAGTCATCCAGGCGGTCGACGTCCATCAGGATCGCGTCGGCCGCATCCCGCGCCCAGAGCCTCACCGGGTTGCCCGCGTCCGTCGCCACGAGCTCCGGAGCCACGAAGACCCCTGATGCTCGCCCGTCGGCATCCAGCACACCCAGCCGGCGGAACTCGTCGAGAGAGCCGAACACGGAGTGGAGCCGCCCGGACGCCTGCAGCTCCTCGAGCCGTGCGCGCAGCGCGGGGGTGAGCTCACGCGCATCCGCCGTCATGACCGCGACGGCCGACGACCCGGAGGAGACGGCGGGCAGATCCGCGAGCTGCACGAGCTGGAGATGCACCCCGGCATCGTCGATGGCGGGCATCCCCTCGCGGTCGCCGACCAGGATCGCGATGGTCTCCCCGGACTCCCTGTCGACGAAGCACAGCGACTCCGGCAGCGCCGCCGCCGAGGACTCGACGGCCCGGATCCGGATGCCCGCAGCGCGGAGCTGAGGAAGCGGGTCGTCGATGACGTTGAGCTGGCGGGGGTCGACGGGGCCCGCCCACTCCGGCACCAGACGACGCGGGTAGGCGCCGAGCGACTGGGCGAGGGCGTAGATCGCGTTGCTCACCGGCCCGCCCGGCGACGAGAGCTCGTTGCGGTAGCCGCGTGTCCGCGCACCGGCGCGCGCGGCGCGGACGACGCGATCGCCCGGGAACGTCACCCCCGATGGCACCCCGACCTCGGCGAGCACGGCCTCGGCGTCCGCACGGTCGACGACGAGCGTGCGGTCGACGATCGGGCGGCATATCCCCTGCACGACGAGGGGGTCGAACGGTGTCTGCGTCATCGGAACCTCTTCACCCATCCCTCGGACAGCTCCAGGGTCTGCTCCTCGAGCGCCATGATCTCCGGATCCCGTCGAGCCTGCTGGAACACGTCGTCCACCCACCGGGCGAAATGGGGCTCGCCCTTCGGCACCATGATGGAGTTCTTGCACAGGTAGAGCGAGTTCTCGGTGAAGACGTGGAGATAGCCGGGATGATCGCGAACCCAGGTCGCGCAGGTCACGTCGTCGACGATGGCCACGTCGGCGTCTCCGCTGAGCAACGGCGAGAAGGCCGTCTTGAGCGTCCCGGAGTCCACCTGGACGATCTGATGCCGCGGCAGGCGCAGCTCGTGCACGACGAACTCCCAGCCGACCTCGCCGACCACGACGCCGACCCTCGTCGTCGGCTCGCTCAGCTGGGCCACCTCGCGGATGGGGTTCGGCCCCTCCCTCGTGACCCCGCTGACCCCGATCTTGTGGAAGGCGGCCACGAAGTCGGCGTAGCCGAGCCGGGCACGGGTCTCGAAGATGGAGAGCACGAGATCGACCCCGCCGTCGTCGAGCGCGTTCGGGAGCACGCCCCAGTCGAGCGCGACGAACTCCACCTCGAGGCCCTGCTCAAGCCCGACCCTGCGGGCCAGGTCGATGTAGTAGCCGCCGAACACGGCCTCTCCTCCCGAGTGGTCGACCCACGAGAGCGGCGGATGATGGACCACGCCGGCGCGCAGGACCCCTGCGGCGCGCACGCGGTCGAGACGCAGCACGGCCGGCGCCGAAGGGGCTGTGCCCTCGCCCGACGTCCGACGTTTGCGGAACTCCAGCCACACGGCGACGGCGATCGACAGGAGAGCGGTGCCCACCGTGGCCAGCAGACCGACCCAGGCCTCAAGCGACATGGCTGCGCTCCTCCGTGTCGCTCTCCAGGCCCGCAGAGCGGTACGCCTCGGCGACTCGAGCGGCCCGCGACGCGAGAGCCACGGGGTCGACGCGCAGGGACACGGCCCGCCCGGAGTGGAAGTCGTGCCACACCGTCTCCGGCTCCGCGTCGTCGAGCAGATCGCGGGCGAGCTCGGCGCACAGGGGCAGCACGATCTCGTGGAAGGCCTTCTCGTCCTCCGGCGTCGACTCCTGCATCACACGCATCCGGCCGTGATCGTGCGCCCCGTTCGCCCGCGCGAGGTCGAGGAGCCTCGCATCGGCTCCCGAAGGAAGCGCGATCCCGTGCACGGAGGGGAACATCCGCACCGATTGATAGACGAAACGCCTGCACGACGATCGGGTCGGGAAGTGCACCGCCTCGTTCAGCTCCCCGCGGGCGATGGCCGCCGGCAGCAGCACGAGATACCGCGCGTACTGGTCGATGAGCGTCTCGGCCGTCGACGGGACGTAGTAGACGAACACCGAGTGCCCGGTGCCGTTCGTGAGCGAGAGGGCGTTCCGCCGTCCACGGAAGCTGAGATAGGCGGTGGGCGTGCCCAGCGCGAGCGCGAGACCGCCGGCCTGGGACCGCATGGCCGTCGCGATCCGATGATCGGCTGCGACGGCATCCGTGCCCTGCGTCAGACGGGCGTAGAGGTAGACGCGCTGGGGGCTCGCACGCCCGATGTCGAAACCCGAGTCGACCTCGAAGCCGAAGGGGGCGATGACGTCGTCGACGCACCCGGCTTCCGCGGCGACGGCGGCGACCGTCTCGAGCAGCCGCCTGCGATCCATCCGCTTCCTCACATAGATGACGATGCTCACGACCGCGGGTCGGAGCCGGATGCCTCCGCCCGAACCTCCGGGAGATGTCCCCTCAAGACGACAGTATCCACAACCCCACGGCCCTCGTGGCCGCCGGACGCCCCCCAACCGGGTGGGATCACCTGCCCCGTCGCGAGAAGGATCGGCGCGACCGGCAGAGGCGGATGCCGCCGCTAAACCTCGAGGACACCGTCGACGAAGCGGATGGCGCGGTGCCGGAGCCCGGCGATGCGCTCCGCGACGACGAGAGCGGGCTCGGGGTGCAGCTCCGACCGTGACGGCGCCACGCGCACGAGGGCGCAGCAGCCGAGATCGTCGCAGATGTAGCTGCCGACGCTGTCGCCCCGTCGGCCGGCGTCCCCGCCGCGGCGGGCCGAGAAGAGGGTGACCTGGTCGGCGGGCTGGGTGGAGCGGCAGAGCATGCAGCTGGCGGCGATCCGCGACGACATACGGGATGTCGCGGCACGCAGGATCACGCCCTTCGGCTCCCCCGGCCCGGCCACCACGAGGAAGGCCCTCAGCGGGTCTTTGCGGTCGCGCCAGCCGAGGAAGTCGAGGCTCTCCCAGTCGAGGAAGTCGAACTCCTCGGGCAACGACATCCTCTGCAGCTCGCTGAGCGAGGCGTTGCCGATCGCCGAGCGCACCTCGGCCTCGCTCAGCGGACGCACGTCACCGTGCCTCCGCCGAGCGCGCCGTCGAGCACGAGGCCGGCCGGCACTACGACTGGTACGCGGGTGCGACTCCACGGTGGGCGTCGCCGACGATGTGCACGCGCAGGTCGTTGGTCGAGCCGGCGATTCCGGGAGGGGAGCCGGAGATCACAACGACCTTGTCGCCGACGACCGCGAGGCCCTCGCCGAGGAGCACGTCGTCGACCTGCACGAAGAGCTGGTCGGTGTGGGTCACGCGGTCGACGAGGAACGACTCGATGCCCCAGGTGAGGGCCATCCGGCGGCGGATCGCGGGGTCGGGCGTGAAGGCCTTCATGGGGATGCGGAAGCGCAGCCGCGACATCCGTCGTGCGGAGTCCCCCGACTCGGTGAAGACGCATACGTACTTGGCGTCGACGAAGTCGGCGACCTCGGCGGCGGCGAGGGTGATCGCACCGCCCTGGGTGCGCGGCTTGGTGCCGAGCGCGTGGATGCGCTCGAGGCCGTGCTCCTCGGTCGAATCGACGATGCGAGCCATGGTCTGCACGGTGATCGTCGGGTAGGCTCCGACGCTCGTCTCGCCGCTGAGCATCACGGCGTCGGCGCCGTCGAGCACCGCGTTCGCGACGTCGGAGGTCTCGGCGCGGGTCGGCACGGGGCTCGAGATCATCGACTCGAGCATCTGCGTCGCGACGATGACGGGCTTGGCCATACGACGGGCGAGCTCGACGGCGTGCTTCTGCACGATCGGAACCGCCTCGAGGGGGAGCTCGACGCCGAGGTCGCCACGGGCGACCATGATGCCGTCGAAGGCGTCGACGATGCCCTCGAGCGCGTCGACGGCCTGCGGCTTCTCGATCTTGGCGATGACGGGGACCTTGCGGCCCTCCTCCGCCATGATCTCGTTGACGCGGTCGATGTCGCTCGCATCGCGCACGAAGGAGAGCGCGATGTAGTCGGCTCCGAGGCGCAGGCCCCAGCGCAGATCGGCCTCGTCCTTGTCGGAGAGCGCCGGCACGTTGACTGCGACGCCGGGGAGGTTGATGCCCTTGTTGTTCGAGACGGGACCGGCCACGATGACCTCGGTCGTCACGACGTTGCCGTCGACGCTGACGACGCGAACGCGCACCTTGCCGTCGTCGATGAGCAGGTAGTCGCCCGGCGAGACGTCGGCGGGCAGGCCTGTGAAGGTCGTGCTCGACAGCTCCTTGGTGCCCAGCACGTCGTCGGTCGTGATCTTGAAGATGTCGCCGACGGCGAGGTCGTAGGGGCCGTCCTCGAACTTGCCGAGGCGGATCTTGGGGCCCTGCAGGTCGACGAGCACGGCGACGGCGCGGCCCGAGTCCTCTGCCGCCTTCCGCACGTTCGCGTAGACGCCCTCGTGCACGTCGTAGCTGCCGTGGCTCAGGTTCATCCGCGCGACGTCGACACCGGCATCGATGATGGAACGGATGTCTTCGTAACTGGCCGTCGCCGGGCCGAGGGTCGCGACGATTTTCGCTCGTCTCATGGTGGTTCAACTCCGTGATTCTGCGCCGGTGGCTGGCGCTCGAGTGGCACTGGGTGATGTCTGAAGGCAGCGTGCCCTTAGGCAGGGTACTAGATCGAGATGGCGCGATCGGTCGGCTTCACCGGCGAGGGAAGCTCGGTCTCGCCTTCGAGGTAGCGGTCGACGGATGCCGCGGCCGCGCGCCCCTCGGCGATCGCCCACACGATGAGCGACTGACCGCGACCCGCGTCGCCCGCGACGAAGACGCCGGCCTGGCTGGTCTGGTAGTCCTCGTCGCGCTCGACGTTGCCGCGGCCGTCGAAGGGCAGCTCGAGCTGGCCGCTGAGCTCCTGCGACTCCGGCCCCGTGAAGCCCATGGCGAGCAGCACGAGGTCGGCGGGGATCTCGCGCTCGGTGCCGGCCTTGGGAACGCGACGCCCGTCGAGGTACTCGGTCTCGGCCACGCGGATCGCGCGCACCTCGCCCGCCTCGTTGGAGAGGAACTCGACGGTCGAGGCGAGGTACTGGCGCACGCCGCCCTCCTCGTGCGCGCTCGACACCTCGAAGAGGGTCGGGCTCATCGGCCACGGCTGGTTCTCGGGGCGCTCGGTGGGCGGCTGGGTGCCGATCGCGAGGTTCGTGACGGATGCCGCGCCCTGACGGTGCGCGGTTCCGATGCAGTCCGCGCCCGTGTCGCCGCCGCCGAGCACAACGACGTGCTTGCCCTCCGCGGTGATCTGGTCGACGACCGTGTCACCCGCGCCGGCCTTGTTCTGCTGCACGAGGTACTCCATGGCGAAGTGCACGCCGGGCAGGTCACGGCCCGGGATGGGCAGGTCGCGGGGCACCATCGCACCGGTCGCGACGACGACCGCGTCGTACCGGGAGCGGAGGTCGTCCCAGGTGATGTCGACGCCGATGTCGACGCCCGCGCGGAAGCGGGTGCCCTCGGCCATCATCTGGTTCAGGCGCGCCTCGAGGTGCTTCTTCTCCATCTTGAAGTCGGGGATGCCGTAGCGCAGCAGGCCGCCGATGCGGTCGTCGCGCTCGTAGACGGCGACCGTGTGGCCGGCGCGCGTGAGCTGCTGGGCGGCAGCGAGGCCCGCGGGGCCCGAGCCGACGACGGCGACGGTCTTGCCGGTGAGGCGCTCCGGCGGGTGCGGCTGCACCCAGCCGTTCGCGAACGCCTCGTCGATGATCGACACCTCGACCTGCTTGATCGTGACGGCGGGCTGGTTGATGCCGAGCACGCACGACGACTCGCAGGGCGCCGGGCAGAGCCGGCCCGTGAACTCCGGGAAGTTGTTGGTCGAGTGCAGACGCTCGATCGCCTGGCGGCCTTCGCCGCGCCAGGTGAGGTCGTTCCACTCGGGGATCAGGTTGCCGAGGGGGCAGCCCTGATGACAGAACGGGATGCCGCAGTCCATGCAGCGTCCGGCCTGGCGGCGCAACTGGGCGGGGTCGCCCTGCTCATAGACCTCTTTCCAGTCCATGATCCGCACCGAGACGGGGCGCCGAGCGGGAAGCTCCCGCTCCTGCACCTTCAGAAAGCCCTTGGGATCAGCCACCTGTCACCTCCAAAATCCGTCCCCAGACGATCTCGCCGTCGGGGTCGAGACCCTCGTCGACGGCGTCCTGCCTGGTCGCGAGCACGGCGGCGTAGTCACGCGGCAGTACTTTCACAAAATTCTTCATGGTCTCCTCGACGTTCGCGAGCAGTGCAGCCGCGAGCGTCGAATCGGTCTCGGCGACGTGCCGTTCGAGCAGATCGCGCACGATCTCCTCGTCGGCACTGCCGAGCGGCAGCAGCTCGAGCTCGCCGCTCGCGAGCGAGTCGCGGTTGACGTTCTCTTCGCGCAGGCCGTGCACGTAGGCGGTGCCGCCCGACATCCCCGCGCCCAGGTTGCGACCCGTGCTGCCGAGGATGACGGCGAGGCCGCCGGTCATGTATTCGAGCGCGTGGTCGCCCACGCCTTCGACGACGGCCGTGGCCCCGGAGTTGCGCACCAGGAACCGCTCGCCGACCATCCCCCGGATGAACATGCTGCCCTGGGTCGCGCCGTAGCCGATGACGTTGCCGGCGATGACGTTCTCCTCGGCGGGGAAGGTACTCGTGCGCGCGGGTCGCAGGATGATCTCGCCGCCCGAGAGCCCCTTGCCCACGTAGTCGTTGGAGTCGCCCTCGAGGCGCAGCCGGATGCCGCTCGGCATGAACGCGCCGAACGACTGCCCCGCCGAGCCCGTGAGGGTCACGTCGATCGATCCGGCCGGCAGGCCGTTGACGCCGTGGCGGGTGGTGACGTGGTAGCCCAGCATGGTTCCCACGGCGCGCTCGGTGTTGCGGATGGGCAGCGCGATCTCGACGGTCCCGCCGTGCTCGATGACATCCGCGCTCAAGTGGATGAGCTGGTTGTCGAAGTGCTTCTCGAGCTCGTGATCCTGTGTGCGCTCGTTCTTACGCGGCTCGTCGTCGGCGAAGCGCGGCCCGACGAGGATGGGCGCGAGGTCCATCCCGGAGGCCTTCCAGTGCCGCACGGCCCCGTTGACGTCGAGGATCTCGTTGCGGCCGACGATCTCGTCGATGCTGCGGAAGCCGAGCTCGGCGAGGTACTCGCGCACCTCCTGGGCGATGAACTCGAAGAAGTTGACGACGAACTCGGGTTTGCCCGTGAAACGCGAGCGCAGCTCGGGGTTCTGGGTCGCGACGCCCACGGGGCAGGTGTCGAGGTGGCAGACGCGCATCATGACGCAGCCCGACACGACGAGCGGGGCCGTCGCGAAACCGAACTCCTCCGCGCCCAGGAGCGCGCCGATGATGACGTCGCGCCCGGTCTTCAGCTGGCCGTCGACCTGCACGACGACCCGCGAGCGCATGCCGTTGAGCATAAGCGTCTGCTGGGTCTCGGCCAGGCCGAGCTCCCACGGGGTGCCCGCGTGCTTGAGCGAGTTCACCGGGCTCGCGCCCGTGCCTCCGTCGTGGCCCGAGACGAGCACGACGTCGGCCAGCGCCTTCGTCACGCCCGCCGCGACCGCGCCGATGCCCGACTCGCTCACGAGCTTGACGTGCACACGCGCCGAGGGGTTGGCCCGTTTGAGGTCGTAGATGAGCTGCTTGAGGTCTTCGATCGAGTAGATGTCGTGGTGGGGAGGCGGCGAGATGAGGCCGACCCCGGCCGTGGCGTGACGGGTGCGCGCGACCCAGGGGTACACCTTGGCGCGCGCGAGCTGACCGCCCTCGCCCGGCTTGGCGCCCTGGGCGAGCTTGATCTGGATGTCGTCGGCGTGCGTGAGGTACATGCTCGTGACGCCGAAGCGGCCCGACGCCACCTGCTTGATGGCACTGCGGCGCTGCGGGTCGAGGAGCCTGTCGGCGTCTTCGCCGCCCTCGCCCGTGTTCGACTTGCCGCCGATGCTGTTCATCGCGATCGCGAGGGTCTCGTGGGCCTCCTTCGAGATCGAGCCGTAGCTCATCGCGCCCGTCGAGAAGCGCTTGATGATCGACTCGATCGACTCGACCTCGTCGAGCGGAACGGGCGGGCGCTTCGAGTCGAGGCGGAACATGCCCCGCAGAGTCATGAGCTCCTGGGCCTGGTCGTCGACGAGCTTCGTGTACTCGCGGAAGATGTCGTAGCGGCGCGAACGGGTCGCGTGCTGCAGACGGAAGACCGTGTCGGGGTTGAAGAGGTGCGGCGAGCCGTCGCGTCTCCACTGGTACTCGCCACCCGTCGCCAGGCGCTCGTGCGCGAGGGACGCGGCGTCCTCGGGATAGGCGGCCTCGTGACGCGAGGCGTTCTCGGCCGCGATGACGCCGATGCCGACTCCGCCGAGCTTCGTCGTCGTTCCGGTGAAGTACGCGTCGACGAACTCCTGGCTGAGGCCGACGGCCTCGAAGGCCTGAGCCGCCGCGTACGACGACACGGTGGAGATGCCCATCTTCGACATGATCTTGAGAACGCCCTTGCCGAGCGCCTTGATGACGTTCTTGACGGCCTTCTCGGGCGTGATCCCCGCGATCATGCCGCTGCGCACGAGGTTCTCGCAGCTCTCCATCGCGAGGTACGGGTTGATCGCCGACGCGCCGTAGCCGATCAGCAGGGCGACGTGGTGCACCTCGCGCACGTCGCCGGCCTCGACGACGATGCCGACCTTCATACGGTTCTGGGTGCGGATGAGGTGGTGGTGCACGGCCGCGAGCATAAGCAGCGACGGGATGGGCGCGAGGTCTTTGTTGGAGTCGCGGTCGGAGAGCACGATGAAGCTCGCGCCGCGCTCGATGGCCTCGTCGACCTCGGCGCACATCGCGGCGATCCGGCGTTCCATGGCCTGGGGGCCCTCGTCGACCCGGTAGAGGCCCTTGACCGTCGTCGTCATGCTGCTACCGGGCGACGGGTCGATGTGCTGGATCTTCGCGAGCTCGTCGTTGTCGATCACCGGGAAGTCGAGCACGACCTGCCGCGCGTGCTCCGCGCTCGCGTCGAGCAGGTTGCGCTCGGGGCCGAGGCCCAGCTGCAGCGAGGTGATGACCTCTTCGCGGATGGAGTCGAGCGGCGGGTTGGTCACCTGCGCGAACTGCTGGGTGAAGTAGTCGAAGAGCAGCCGCGGGCGCTGCGAGAGCACCGCGATGGGGGTGTCGGAGCCCATGGCGCCGAGAGGCTCCGCGCCGTTCTGGGCCATCGGCTGCAGGAGGATGCGCACCTCCTCCTCGGTGTAGCCGAAGGTGCGCTGACGCCGGGTGACCGAGGCGGGGGTGTGCACGATGTGCTCGCGCTCGGGCAGGTCTTTGAGGTTGATGCGGCCCTCGTCGAGCCACTCGCCCCAGGGCTCGAGCTCGGCGAGCTGCGCCTTGACCTCCTCGTCTTCGATCACGCGGCCCTCGGCCGTGTCGATGAGGAACATCCGCCCCGGCTGCAGGCGGCCCTTGCGCACGACCTTCGCGGGGTCGATGTCGAGCACGCCCGTCTCGCTGCCGAGCACGACGAGCCCGTCGTCGGTGATGAGGTAGCGACCCGGGCGCAGCCCGTTGCGGTCGAGCGTCGCGCCGACGAGCGTGCCGTCGGTGAAGGTCAGGGCGGCGGGGCCGTCCCACGGCTCCATGAGCATCGAGTGGTACTCGTAGAAGTCGCGCACGGCGGGGTCGAGGTCGGTCTGGTTCTCCCAGGCGGTCGGGACCATCATCATCATCGAGTGCGGCAGCGAGCGGCCCGAGAGCGAGAGCAGCTCGAGCACCTCGTCGAACGACGCGGAGTCGCTCGCGCCGGGGGTGACGATGGGCAGGAGGGGCTCGATGTCGCCGATGAGCTCGGAGTGCAGCTGCGACTGACGCGCCCGCATCCAGTTGCGGTTGCCGGCGACCGTGTTGATCTCGCCGTTGTGCGCCATCAGGCGCAGCGGCTGCGCGAGAGGCCACGACGGGAAGGTGTTGGTCGAGTAGCGCGAGTGCACGATCGCGAGCATCGACGCGAAGCGCTCGTCGGAGAGGTCGGGATAGAACGGCTCCAGCTGGAGCGTCGTGACCATGCCCTTGTAGACGAGGGTGCGCGAGGAGAGCGACACGAAGTAGAGGTTGAGCTCGTGCTCGGCCTGCTTGCGCAGGCGGTAGACGACGCGGTCGAGAGCGATGCCCGAGAGCGTGCCGCCCTCGTCGTCGTGGTGGGTGCTCTCGACGAAGAGCTGGGCGAAATGCGGCATCGCGTCGCGCGCGAGCTTGCCGAGCACCTCGGGGCGCACGGGGACCTCGCGCCAGCCGAGGACCCGCAGGTCTTCGCTCGCGGCGAGCTGCGCGATCCGCTCGACGGCCGCAGCCCGCTCGGCCTCGTCGGTCGGCAGGAAGGTCAGGCCGACGGCGTAGTGCCCCGACTCGGGCAGCTCGAAGTCGGTCACGCCGTCGAGGAACTCGTGCGGGATCTGGGTGAGGATGCCCGCGCCGTCGCCGGTGCCGGCGTCCGAACCGATCGCGCCGCGGTGCTCGAGGTTGCGCAGGGCGCCCAAGGCGTTGTCGATGATGTCGTGGCCCGCGGTTCCGCGCAGGGTCGCGACCATGGCGAGGCCGCAGGCGTCGCGCTCGTCAGAGGGGTCGTAGAGACCCTGCTTCTGGGGGAATGCGCTGAAGCGCGAATACGGAGGCAGGAGTGCCATTTCGTACCGTCCTCACGAACTAGTTACCGAGATGGGACGACGTCGGCCCGTTGTCTGGATGGCACTGTCTCACGCTGTCGAGCCCCTGTGTGCAAGGAAACTCTGTGCGTCAGACGCAACCGAGGGGAAGGATCGGGGGTCGCCGTGCCTTAGGACTGTGAGCCGGTATTGCTTGTGGCAGTGGCTGCACCCGTTTCGACGAGCTGGGCGGCATCATCGCCATCGCCCTCAGTGTCTGAATCGGTACTGTCAGAGTCTACCTGAGGTTTGGAGGGGTTCCATTCCTTGCCCGGCCGGTACGGGCTCAGCTCGAGTCCCGTGTGGCGGCGCGACTGCACGGCGATGACGACGATGCCGATGACGATCGCCGCGAAAGCCGCCCAGACGTTGGTGCGGATGCCGAGGAAGATCTCGCTCGGGTCGATGCGGATCGACTCGAACCACGAGCGGCCGAGGCCGTACCAGATGAGGTAGACGCCGAAGGCGCGGCCCCAGCGCAGGTTGAAGCGACGCTCGAGCACCAGGATGACGACGATGCCGACGACGTTCCAGATCATCTCGTAGAGGAAGGTCGGGTGGAAGAGCGTGCCCTCGGGCAGCCCGACCGGGAACGCCGGGTTGGTGGTCTCGATCTCGAGGCCCCAGGGCAGGTTGGTGGGAACGCCGAAGAGCTCGTGGTTGAAGTAGTTTCCGAAGCGGCCGAGCGCCTGGGCGAGCAGGAGGCCGGGAGCCAGGGCGTCGGCGAACGACCAGAAACGCAGGCCCGTGAGCCGGCAGCCGATGTACGCGCCGACGGCGCCGCCGATGAGCGAGCCGAAGATCGCGTTGCCGCCCTCCCAGATGTACAGCACCTTGAGCAGGTCGGCACCCGGGTAGAAGTAGTCGCCGGGGTGGGTGAGCACGTGGTAGAAGCGCGCGCCCACGATGCCGAGCGGAACCGCCCAGAGGATGATGTCGAGCACGATGCCCGGCTCGGCCCCGCGCTTGGTGAGACGGCGCGAGGTCCAGATCGTGGCGACGATGATGCCCGCGAGGATGCACAGGGCGTACGTGTGGATCGAGAAGATCCAGACGGAGAACGACTGCCACGCAGGATCGGGACTGGGGATGCTCTGCCCGAGGATGCCCTCGAGAAGACTCTGGGTCGCAAACACCGAGATGCTCACCTTTCATGCTGTGGAGCGTCGCCGCCGAGTGTGGACTGTGGGCGTGGACCGCCCCGGCCAATTTAGCCTAGTTGGCGTTGAGCGTGCCGCGTGACAGTGAACGGGCCACCTCGGCGACGCGATCGACACCGCCCTCGGACAGCGCGCGCACGAGGGCGGAGCCCACGATCGCGCCGTCCGCGTAGCCGATGACCTCGCGCACCTGCTCGGCCGTGGAGATGCCGATCCCCACGCAGGCGCTCGTGGCGCCCACCTCTCGCAGGCGCCCGACGAGCACACGAGCGGCGGCGTCGACGTCGGCGCGCGCGCCCGTGATGCCCATCGTCGAGACCGCGTAGACGAATCCCCTGCTGAGCTCGACGGCACGTGAGAGCCGCGTCTGCGTCGACGAGGGAGCCGCGAGGAAGACCCGGTCGAGCCCGTGGGTCTCGGAGGCGGCGAGCCAGTCGTCGGCCTCGTCGGGGACGAGGTCGGGGGTGATGAGCCCGGCTCCCCCGGCGGCGGCGAGATCGGTCGCGAAGCGGTCGACGCCGTACTGCACGACGGGGTTCCAGTAGGTCATGAGCAGGACGGGGGCGTCGACGCGGGCCGTGATCGCCTCGACCGCCTCGAAGGCGTGCCGCAGCTTGAAGCCGCCCGCGAGAGCGGTCTGGGTCGCGGCCTGGATGACGGGGCCGTCCATGACCGGATCGGAGTACGGCACACCCAGCTCGAGCACGTCGACGCCGTTCTCGACGAGCGCCACAGCCGCCTCGATGCTCGTCTCGAGGTCGGGGAAGCCCACGGGCAGGTAGCCCACGAGCGCCCCGCTGCCGTCGGCGACGCGCTGCGCGATCCGGGTGGCGACAGGAGAGACGTGCTCGGTCACTGGGCTGCTCCCTCGTCGAAGAGGCCGAAGTAGCGGGCCGCCGTGTCCATGTCCTTGTCGCCGCGACCGCTCAGGCTCACGAGGATCGTGCTCTGCGGGCCCAGGCGCTTGCCGAGGTCGATCGCGCCCGCGAGGGCGTGCGCAGACTCGATCGCCGGGATGATGCCCTCCGTGCGCGTGAGCAGGCGGAGCGCCTCCATGGCCTGGGCGTCGGTGATCGGCAGATAGCGCGCACGGCCGATGTCGGCCAGCCAGGCGTGCTCGGGGCCCACGCCGGGGTAGTCGAGGCCCGCCGAGATCGAGTGCGACTCGATCGTCTGGCCGTCCTCGTCCTGCAGCATGTAGCTCCGTGCGCCGTGCAGCACGCCGGGTCGCCCGCGCGTGATGGTGGCGGCGTGCTGCTCGGTGTCGGCGCCGAGACCCGCGGCCTCGAAGCCGTAGAGCGCGACATCCGGGTCGTCGAGGAAGGCGTGGAAGATGCCCATCGCGTTGGAGCCGCCGCCCACGCACGCCGCGACGGCGTCGGGGAGGGCGCCCGTGAGCTCGAGCACCTGGGCCCGGGCCTCCTCGCCGATGATCTTGTGGAAATCGCGCACCATGACCGGGAAGGGGTGCGGGCCTGCGACCGTGCCGAGCAGGTAGTGGGTCGTGTCGACGTTCGCGACCCAGTCGCGCAGCGCCTCGTTGATCGCGTCTTTGAGGGTGCGCGAGCCGTTCGTGACCGGGATGACCTCGGCCCCCAAGAGCCTCATCCGTGCGACGTTGAGCGCCTGGCGCTCCGTGTCGACCTCGCCCATGTAGACGACGCACTCCATGCCGAAGAGGGCCGCGGCGGTCGCCGTCGCGACGCCGTGCTGGCCCGCTCCGGTCTCGGCGATGAGGCGGGTCTTGCCGAGACGGCGGGCGAGCAGGGCCTGACCGAGCACGTTGTTGATCTTGTGGGAGCCCGTGTGGTTGAGGTCCTCGCGCTTGAGGATGACGCGAGCGCCGCCCGCGTGCTCCGCGAAGCGCGGCACCTCGGTGATGATCGACGGGCGGCCCGTGTAGTTGCGGTTGAGCTCGTCGAGCTCGGCCACGAACACGGGGTCGACGCGCGCCTGCGCATAGGCCTCCGCGAGCTCGTCGAGGGCCTCGATGAGCGATTCGGGCACAAAGCGCCCGCCGTACTCGCCGAAATAGGGACCGGTTTCGTCGCGCAGGGGCATCAGACCGCCAAGAATTCGGAGAGGGTTCGGACGGGGTCGCTCGTGACGAGGGCCTCGCCCACGAGGACGACGTCGGCCCCGGCGGAACGGTAGTGCGCGACATCCGCGGCGTTCTTGACCGCGGACTCCGCGACCCGCACGACACCGGCGGGGATGCTGTCGGCGAGACGGCCGAAGAGATCCTGGTCGAGCTCGAAGGTCGAGAGGTCGCGGGCGTTGACGCCGACGAGCGCCGCTCCGACGTCGAGGGCCCGCTCGACCTCCTCGGCGCTGTGCGTCTCGACGAGGGCCGTCATGCCCAGGCCCGTCACGAGCTCGTGCAGCTCGCTCAGCCTGCTCTGCTCGAGGGCGGCGACGATGAGCAGCACGAGATCCGCTCCCGCTGCGCGCGCCTCGAACACCTGATAGGGGTTCGCGATGAAGTCTTTGCGCAGCACGGGGATCGAGATCGCCGCGCGCACCTCGTCGAGGTCGTCGAGGGAGCCCTTGAAACGGCGGCCCTCGGTGAGCACGCTCACCGCGCTCGCTCCCCCGGTCTCGTACGAGACGGCGAGCGAGGCGGGGTCGGCGATCTCGGCGAGGGCGCCGCGCGAGGGGCTCGCGCGCTTGACCTCGGCGATGATCTTCACCCGGGGCGCGGGTGCGAGCGCCGCGAGGGCGTCGAGTGCGGGCGGCGCCGCGTGCGCCGCCGCCTCGACGAGGTCGAGGGGTCTGAGCGCACGGCGGTCTTCTGCGTCGGCGAGGGCGCCGGCGACGAGATCGTCCAACACGGCTCTAGTGGACCTTGGCGGCGTACTTCGAGCCGTTGACTCCGTAGCCGGCGCGGGAGAGCACCCAGCCCACGATGAGGCCGACGACCAGGAGTGCTGCGGAGGCCCAGACGAGCCACGCGAGATCGAACCAGAAGGCGAAGGTGCCGATCGTCACGGCGACGAGCATGATGATGACAGCCGTCCATGCGGCGGGCGAGTTGCCGTGGCCGGGATCTGCTGACTCAATGCTCATGTGTTCGTCCTCGTGGTCGTGGTCGGCGCCGGTGTGGGTCTGCGCTGCCGTTGGTCGTGCGGGTGTTGGTCGTGCCGGGAAGTCGTGCACGAGGCGACGAGCGCCTCGCGGCAAGTCTACAGATTCGTCTGCCCCGGGTGAACTCATGCGGGGCGCGTCGGGTCGTCTCCCCGGCTCAGCTCGTCCCAGGCGTCGACGTTGCGGTCGGCCTCGGTCTCCTCCGTCGCGAGAGCCGCGCTGCCGTCGGCGGGCACGAGCACGACGGGCTGGTACCGTCGGGAGGACGCCGGCCAGCGTCGCGAGGTGACGCACACCGCGAGGCCGCCGACGACGGTCAGGATGCCGCCCGCCACCGCCACCGCGCCCCACGCGGTCGACGACCACGAGTCGACGAGCGCCGAGACGGAGTCGGAGCCCGCCACACCCGTCGTGGTGGTGACCGCCGACGCTCCGGCGGCGACCGGATCGGCCAGCGCGAGCGAGGCGGAGAGCAGCACGCAGCCGCCGAGGAGGATGTCGAGGATGCCGAGCACGATGCGGAAGACGGGCCCCGCGATCGCGAGCGCCGCGGCCAGGGCGAGCCCCGCGAGCGACAGGGCGCTCAGTGCCGGCGCCGCGACCGAGCCGTCGACCGGGATCGTCGCACCCGTGAGTAGCGTGAGGGTCGACCAGGGCTGCGACCAGGCGAGCAGGCCGATGCCGCTCGAGACGGCGACGAGCAGCAGGATGAGGTACTTGACGCGCGCCGAGCCGCGCTTCGCCTGCTGTGACGTCGTCATGCTCACTGCACCCGTCTGAGAGTGTTGGCGACCGCGACCGCCCGCAGGGGCGCCGCGGCCTTGTTCTGCGACTCCTGGAACTCGGAGCGCGGGTTCGAGTCGGCCACGAGGCCGCCTCCCGCCTGCACGTGGGCGACGCCGTCGATGATCGTCGCCGTGCGGATGGCGATCGCGAGATCCGCGTCGCCCGCGAAGCCGAAGTAGCCGACCACTCCCCCGTAGACGCCGCGCTGGGCGGGCTCGAGGTCGTCGATGATCTCGAGCGCTCGCGGCTTCGGAGCGCCGGAGAGCGTTCCGGCGGGGAACGTCGCACGGAAGACGTCGATGGCCGTGGCATCCGGGAGCAGCTCGCCCTCGACCGAGGAGACGATGTGCATGATATGGCTGAACCGCTCGATGCGCATGAACTCGCTGACCTCGACGCTGCCCGCGCGGCACACCTTGAGCAGGTCGTTGCGCGCGAGGTCGACGAGCATGAGGTGCTCGGCGCGCTCCTTCTCGTCGGAGATGAGCTCGGTCGCGAGGGCCGAGTCCTCCTCCGGGGTCGCCCCGCGCGGTTTCGAGCCGGCGATCGGGTGGGTGAACACCCGGTCGTTCTGCACCTTGAAGAGCGCCTCGGGCGAGGAGCCCACGATCGAGAACGGCTCGCCCTCGGGCGACTCGAGGTGCAGGAGGTACATGTAGGGGCTCGGATTGAGCGTGCGCAGCACCCGGTAGACGTCGAGCGGATCGGCGTCGGTCGGCTGGTCGAAACGCTGCGAGATGACGACCTGGAAGATGTCGCCGTCGACGATGTGGCGCTTGGCGGTCACGACCGAGCCGAGGAAGTCGTCTTCGAGGGTGCGCGAGGCGGCGCTCGACGGGGCGTCGAAGTCGACGTCGCCGAGCCAGGTCTCGCTCGGCTGCGCGAGCGCCGACTGCATCGTGTCGAGGCTCGCCTGCGCAGCCGCCCACAGCTCGTCGGGGCTCTGGGTGCCGTCGTTGAGCACGTTGGAGACGAGCTGCACCGTGCCGATCTTGTGGTCGAGCACGATGAGCTCCGCGACGAAGCAGAGCGTCTGCCCGGGCACCGAGTAGTCGGCCGGCGGGCGGTTCGGCAGCCGCTCGATCTGACGGATCGCCTCCCAGCCGATGAATCCGACGAGACCGCCCGTGAGCGGCGCGTTGCCGGGGATCCGCGGTGTCTGCCAGCGCTCGTAGAGCGCCGCGAGGGCTTCGAGCGGGGCTCCGTGCACGCCGTCGCCGAGGGCGCGCTCGGCGCTCAGCCCGTAGTCGAGCCAGACCGCTTCGTCTCCGCTCTGGCTCAGGGCGCCGAAGGAGGAGACCCCCACGAAGGAGAAACGCGACCAGATGCCGCCCTGCTCCGCCGATTCGAGCAGGAACGAGCCGGGACGGCCCGCGGCGAGCTTGCGGTAGATGCCAACCGGCGTCTCGCCGTCGGCGAAGAGCTCGCGCACGACGGGGATCACCCGGTGCTCCTCGAGCAGGCTCTCGAACTGATCGCGTGTGGTCGTGCCGTTCGGGTGGCGTGGCAGCGTGCTTGTCATGAGGAACTACTCCGGCGTGGAAGAGGCGTCAAACGAGGTCGGGCGAGCCGACGACGACGTCGACCGGATCGCCGTCGAAGCAGGTGCGGGTGCCCGTGTGGCAGGCGACGCCGATCTGGTCGACCTGCACGAGAATGGTATCGCCATCGCAGTCGAGGGCGGCGGAGCGCACGTACTGGGGGTTGCCCGAGGTGTCGCCCTTGCGCCAGTACTCCTGCCGGGAGCGCGACCAGAAGGTGACCCTGCCCTCGGTGAGGGTGCGACGGAGCGCCTCCGCGTCCATCCAGCCCAGCATGAGCACCTCTTTCGAGTCCCACTGCTGGATGATCGCGGGCGCGAGCCCGTCGGCCGTGAAGGCGACCCTGTCGATGACGTCTTGCGTGCTCATGCCCTCACCACAATCCCTTCTGCGGCCAGCTCGTTCTTGACCTGGCCGATCGTGAGCTCACCCGAGTGGAAGACGGATGCCGCGAGCACGGCGTCCGCGCCCGCCCGAAGTGCCGGCGCGAAGTCCCGCAGGGCTCCTGCTCCGCCCGACGCGATGACGGGAACCGAGCTGATCGCCCGCATCGCGGCGACGAGCTCGAGGTCGAAGCCCTCCTTGGTGCCGTCGGCGTCGATCGAGTTGACGAGCAGCTCGCCCGCACCCAGCTCGATGGCGCGCCGCGCCCAGACGAGGGCGTCGAGGTCGGTCTCGACCCGGCCGCCGTGCGTCGTCACGACGAAGCCCGACTCGGCGGACGCGTTGCGGGTGACGTCGAGCGAGAGCACGAGCACCTGCGCGCCGAAGCGGTCGGCGATCTCGGAGAGGAGCTCGGGGCGCGCGATCGCGGCGCTGTTGACGCCGATCTTGTCGGCGCCGTGGCCGAGCAGACGAGCGACGTCCTCGGCGCTGCGCACGCCCCCGCCGACCGTGAGCGGGATGAAGACCTGCTCGGCGGTCGCCTGCACGACCTCGTAGGTCGTCGAGCGGTCGTCGACCGTCGCGGTCACGTCGAGGAAGGTGAGCTCGTCGGCGCCCTGCTCGAAGTAGCGGCGTGCGAGCTCGACCGGGTCACCGGCATCCCGCAGGTTCTGGAAGTTGACCCCTTTGACGACCCGCCCGTCGGCGACGTCGAGGCACGGGATGACTCTGACAGCGAGAGACATGGCCGCTCCTAGAGCCGGGCGGCGTGGATCGAGCTGACCAGGATCGCACGCGCCCCGAGATCGTAGAGCCTGTCCATCACGAGGTTGGTCTCGGTGCGCGGCACCATGACCCGCACGGCCACCCACTCGGGGTCGTGCAGAGGCGAGACGGTCGGCGACTCGAAGCCGGGCACGAGCGCCGTGGCCTCGTCGAGGATCGCGACGGGGCAGTCGTAGTCCATGAGCACGTACTCGCGCGCCACGAGCACGCCCTGCAGGCGGCGCAGCAGGGTCGCGACGCCGGGCTTCTCCTCCGGCGAGCTCACGAGAACCGCGTTCGACTGCAGAATGACGGGGCCGAAGACCTCGAGCCCGGCGTTCCTGAGCGTGGTGCCGGTCTCGACGACATCGGCGATCACGTCGGCGACGCCGAGGCGCACGGCCGACTCGACCGCGCCGTCGAGCTTGATGAGCGCGACGGACACGCCGGCCTCGGCGAGGAAGTCGCCCACGAGGCCCGGGTAGCTCGTCGCCACCCGCAGCCCCGCCATGTCGGCGAGCTCGGAGAACTCCCCGGCCGGCCCGGCGAAGCGGAAGGTCGAGCGGCCGAAGCCCAGGCTCGCCGTCTCGACGGCGGACGAGCCCGAGTCGAGCAGGAGGTCGCGGCCCGTGATGCCGACGTCGAGCGCACCCGAGCCCACGTAGGTCGCGATGTCGCGAGGGCGCAGGTAGAAGAACTCGACGTCGTTGCGCGGATCGGAGTGGTGGAGCTCTTTGGGGTCGCGCCGGCCGGAGTAGCCGGCCTCGAGCAGCATCTGGGCCGCGGTTTCTGAGAGGGAGCCCTTGTTGGGCACTGCGATGCGCAGCATGTGTGTACTTCCTAGGCTGGAGGTGGACATCGACGGGGAGGATGCTCAGTTGTTCTGTTCTGCATCACAGCAGTTCAC
The DNA here is from genome assembly GCF_002797855.1 of Compostimonas suwonensis. GTDB lineage: Bacteria > Actinomycetota > Actinomycetes > Actinomycetales > Microbacteriaceae > Compostimonas > Compostimonas suwonensis. The sequence continues at coordinate 43,409 of NZ_PGFB01000002.1, read as the reverse complement.
CATCACAGATGTCGGTACACGTCGGCCGGGCTGAGCCCGCGCGCGATCATGAGGACCTGCACGTGGTAGATCAGCTGGGAGATCTCCTCGGCGGTGCGCTCATCCGACTCGTACTCTGCGGCCATCCAGACTTCGGCTGCCTCTTCGACGACCTTCTTCCCGATCCCGTGCACACCCGTGTCGAGCTCGCGCACGGTTCCCGAGCCTTCGGGCCGGGTCTGGGCCTTCTCGCTGAGTTCAGCAAAGAGGTCGTCGAAGGTTTTCACCGTCTAAGGCTACCGTCAGTGCGAGTGGCTCTGTGCCGCTCGGCGCAGTGCATCGATGTTGGATGCCGGGTCGTCGCCCGAGAAGACGCTCGAGCCGGCCACGAAGGTGTCGGCCCCCGCCTCGGCCGCCATCCCGATCGTCGCGGCGGTGATGCCGCCGTCGACCTGCAGCCAGACGTCGACGCCCCGGCGGGCAACCTCCTCGCGCAGGCTGAGCAGCTTGGGCATCGTGCTCGGCATAAAGCTCTGGCCGCCGAAGCCCGGCTCCACCGTCATCACGAGCACCTGGTCGAACTCGCCGAGCAGCTCGAGGTACGGCTCGACCGCCGTGCCCGGTTTGAGGGCGAGACCCGCGCGCGCGCCGATCCCGCGGAGCCGGCGGGCGAGCGCGACCGGGTCGGCCGAGGCCTCGGCGTGGAAGGTGACCGAGAAGGCGCCGAGCTCGGCGTAGCCGGGTGCCCAGCGCTCCGGATCGTCGATCATGAGATGCACGTCGAGCGGGATGGGCGACACCGCCTGGATGCGCTCCACCATCTGTGGGCCGAAGGTGAGGTTCGGCACGAAGTGGTTGTCCATGACGTCGACGTGCACGAGATCGGCCGATGCGATCCGGCCGAGCTCGCTCTGCATGTTGACGAAGTCCGCGGCGAGGATGCTCGGATTGATCCGGATCGGCGTAGGCATGATCTCAGCGTAGCCGCGGGGGCGGGTCGCGCGGCTCAGTCGCGGGTCAGGAGCGCGATGAACATGGCGTCGGTGCCGTGCCGGTGCGGCCAGAGCTGCACCATGCCGTCGGCGCCCGCGAGGTCGAGGGGCTCGACGCTCAGGGACTCGAGAACGGCCGCGGTGTCGAGCGTTCGCACCCGGCCGTCGCCTTTCGCGACGGCGTCGTCCACGATCAGGCGCGTCTCGGCGAGGTGGGGCGAGCAGGTCACGTAGGCGACGATCCCGCCGGGCGCGAGCGCGCCGAGCGCCGCGTCGAGCAGTCGCGCCTGCAGGCCGGTGAGCTCCGCGACGTCTCGCGGGGTCTTGCGCCAGCGCGCCTCCGGCCGGCGCCGCAGCGCCCCGAGCCCCGTGCACGGCGCGTCGAGCAGGATGCGGTCGAAGCGGCCGGGGTTGTCGTGGGCGAACTCGATCCCGTCGCCCTCGTGCACCTCGACCTCGCTCTCGAGCCGGCCGAGAGCGCGTCGCACGAGGTCGACGCGGGCCGGGATGAGCTCGTTGGCGACGAGGGTCGCCCCACCCTGCCGGGCCTCGGCGGCGAGCAGGGCGGCCTTGCCCCCGGGGCCCGCGCAGAGGTCGAGCCAGCTCTCCCCCGGCCGGATGCCGCGCGCGCGGCTGAGGGCGAGCGCGGCCAGCTGGGAGCCCTCGTCCTGCACCCGCACGGTGCCGCTGTGCACGGCCGGGAGCTGTTGCGGGTCGCCGCCGCGCAGCACGAAGCCGAGGGGCGAGAAGCGGTTGGGGCTCGATCCGGCGACGTCGACGTCGTGCTCGGTCGCGAGCCCCGGAAGCGCGACCATGTTGACGCGCGGGGCCGTGTTGTCGGCGAGCAGCAGCTCCTCGAGCTCCTCGCCCCTGCCTTCGGCCTGGAGGGAGTCGCGCAGGGCGCGGACGACCCAGCCCGGGTGCGAGTACTCCGCGGCGAGCCGGTCGTCCGAGCCCTTCGCGGCGTCGAGCACACGCTGCCGCCACTCCTCCGGAGTGCTGCGGCTGATGGTGCGCAGCACACCGTTGCTGAAGCCCGTCGCCGACTGCGAGCCCACCGTGCGCGCGAGCGAGACCGACTCGTTGACGGCCGCGTGCGGCGCGATGCGCGTCGAGAGGATCTGGTGCACGCCGAGGCGCAGCACGTCGAGGATGGGCGGGTCGATCTGGTCGACGGGCCGGCCGGCGGCGATCGAGATGACCCGGTCGTAGTAGCCCATCATGCGCAGGGTGCCGTAGGTGAGCTCGGTGGCGAGCGCCGCGTCGGCGGAGTCGAGCGCCGCGCGGGAGATCTTGGTGGGCAGCAGGAGGTTGGCGTAGGCATCCGACTCGCGCACGGCCTCGAGCACCTCGAAGGCGACCCGGCGCGCGGGCTGCGCGGGGGTGAGGCGCGGGCGGCTCGAAGGGCCCTGACGGTGACGGCCTCCGCCTCCGGGGCGCGTGACGCCGCTCATCGGGCGACGACCGTCTCGGATGCCGCGTGCCCCCGCCACCACGCGGCGGCCTCCATCGGGCGCTTGCCGGCCGGCTGCACCAGGGCGAGCTCGAGTGCGACGGTGCCCGTGCCCACGAGCACCGCGCCGTCGCGGCTCTCGATCGCACCCGGGGCGAGGGTGACGGTGTCGTGCGCGCCGCCGATCGCGAGGATCTTGAAGCGCTCCTCGTCGATCGTCGTGAAGGCGCCCGGCTCGGGGGTCACGCCGCGCACCCGCTGCGACACCTCCTGGGCGCTGCGGGTCCAGTCGATGCGGGCGTCGTCGATGCCGAGCTTCGCGGCGTAGTTCGACTCGCCGCGCTGCTGCGTGGAGCGCGCGGTCCCCGCGGCGATCGCGTCGACGACGTCCGCGAGCAGAGCGGCGCCGCGCCCGGCGAGATCGGTGAGCGCGTCACCGGCCGTCTCCGCAGGGAGCGCCGGGCGTTCGAGCGTCGCGAAGACGGGGCCCTCGTCGAGGCCCGCGACGAGCTGGAAGACGCTCGCGCCGAGCACGGGATCGCCCGCCATGATCGCGCGCTGCACGGGCGCCGCGCCCCGCCAGCGGGGCAGCACGGAGAAGTGCAGGTTGATCCAGCCGTGGGTCGGCGTCGAGAGCAGCGGCTCGCGGATGAGGCCGCCGTAGGCGACGATGACCCCGAGCTCGGGCCAGAGGGCGCCGATCCGCTCGGTCGCCTCCTCGTCGAGCCGGTTGGCCTTGAGCACGGGCAGCCCGAGCTCGTCAGCGGCGCGCGCGACGGGCGATGGAGTGAGCACCTTCTTGCGGCCGAGCGGGGCGTCCTGGCGGGTGACGACGGCGTGGACCTCGTGCGCCGAGGCGTGCAGGGCGCGCAGGCTCGGCACGGCGGCATCCGGGGTTCCTGCGAAGACGAGCCTCACCGGGTGCCCCGCTCGCCGCTGCCGTGCTGGTCGGTGGGGTGGGTCATGCCAGGATCTCCGGATCGTCGAAACGTACTCTGAGTGTATTCGGCGTGCGGTAGGCGGGCTTCCCGGGTGCGGGCTTGCGGCGGCTCGTGGCCGCCGCCACGACCGAGGCCCGCAGCGACGAGGCCACCTCGGGGCCGAGCCCGTAGTCGAAGCGCACGATCGCCCGGGTGAGGCCGTCGTCGACGCCCACGGGGCCGAGCACGTCGAGGTGCTCCGACGGCGGCAGGGCGTCGATCGCGGCGGCCACCGTGTCGGGGAAGCCCGTGACCGAGGCCACGCGCACGGCGGGCGGGAAGCGCAGGGTGCGGCGATCGGCGAGCTCACGATCGGTGTACTGGTCTTGCCGCCAGGTCGCGAGAGCCGTCGCGATCGGGCCGGCGACCGCGGCGAGCATCGTGGGGGCGCCGGGCGCGCTCAGAGCGGCGGCGTTCGACCACAGCCTGAGGCAGTCGAGGTCGACGCCGAGGCTCTCGCGTGCGAGCATCCTCTCGCCGTCGAGCAGCAGCACGGCGCGGTAGCCGCCCTCGGCGCGCGGCTCGGCGCCGCGGGTCGCCACGATGAGGGCCGGCTCGGAGCCGATCGTGAGGATCGGGCGCTCGCCGTCGGCGACGACGACCTTCGCGCCGGGGAAGGCTCGGCCGAGGTCTTCGGCCGTGCGTCCGGCGCCGACGCCGACCGTCCGCAGCTCGGTTCCGCCGCAGTTGCCGCAGTGCCAGGACGGGGCGAGGGTTCCGCACCACTGGCAGGCCGGCACGGCGTTCGCCGAGCGCCGGCCGAGCGGCCCCTGGCAGACCCCGCAGCGGGCGGAGTGACGGCAGCTCGCGCACGCGAGCGCAGGTGCGTAGCCGGGGCGGGCGACCTGCACGAGGACGGGCCCGTGTGCGAGCGCCTCGCGAGCCTGCGTCCACGCGGTCGACGGGATCCTCGCGGCCGCGAACTGCGCGTCCCCCCCGGCCTGCTGGGCCGTCGGCACGATGTGCGGCGTCCAGACCTTCGTGGGCGCGCACACGGTGAGCCAGCCGAGCTGCACGAGCCTGCGCGCCTCGATGCTCGCCGAGTGCGCGAGCAGGACGAGCGCGGCGCCGCTCGACTCCTGGCGGATGAGGGCGGCATCCCGCGCGTTCGCATACGGGCTCAGCTGCTCGGAGAAGAGCGGGTCGCCGTCGTCCCACAGCGCGATGAGGCCGAGCGCGGGGGCGGGGGCGTAGACGGCCGACCGGTTGCCGACGATCACGACGGGCTCATCGCCGAGAGCGCTCAGGAAGGAGCGATAGCGGTCGGCGTTGGCCTGCCGGGCGTCGCTGCGCAGGATGCGCGCCTCCGGCACGAGCGTGTGCAGTGCGGCCTCGAGCTGGTCCTGGTCGCGGAAGTCGGGCACCGCGAGGATCGCGGAGCGACGCCGTGCGAGGGTGTCGGCGGCGAGCTGGGCGAGGGTCAGCGCCCAGTGCCCGACGCTCTCGCCCGAGTCGAGCCGCACAGGCCGGGGCACGGCGGCCACCGCGAGGCGCGCGCCCCCGGCGACCGCCTCAAGCACCTCGGAGCCGTAGCCGTCGAGCTCGGTGAGCGGCAGCGGCAGCGGGGCGGATGCCGCAGCCGAACCGTCGCGCAGGAAAGCCTTCTCGACCCGCACCTGACGCGGCGGTATCGCGAGGCGCAGCACGTCGCTCGCGTTGCCGGCGCTGCGGTCGGCGACCTTCCGGGCGAGCGACCAGAGCTCGGGGCTCAGCACGGGCACGATGGAGACGACACTCTCGAGCGGGCTCAGCCGCCCGCTGTACTCCTCGCCCGGCTCGCCGAGCTCGACGAGGTAGCCCTCGGCCGAGCGGCCGGCGCTGCGGAAGGGCACCTTCACCCGGACGCCCGGCAGCGCCTCGGCGCGCAGCTCCTCCGGGATCGCGTAGTCGAAGAGCCGATCGAGCTGGGGCAGGGGTGAGTCGATGAGCACCCGCGCGACCGTCTCGGCCGACATGGTGCCTAGAGCCCCGCTGCGCTGCGCAGTTCGTCGACGCGGTCGAGCCGTTCCCAGGTGAAGTCGGGCAGCTCACGGCCGAAGTGACCGTAGGTGGCCGTCTGCGCGTAGATCGGCCGGAGCAGGTCGAGCGAGGAGATGATCGCGGCGGGCCGCAGGTCGAAGACCTCGTTGATCGCGGCGATGATCCGATCGTCGGGCAGCACGCCGGTGCCGAAGGTCTCCACATAGAGGCCCACGGGGGCGGCCTTGCCGATCGCGTAGGCGACCTGCACCTCGAGGCGCTCGGCGAAGCCCGCCGCGACGGCGTTCTTGGCCAGCCAGCGCATCGCGTAGGCGCCCGAGCGGTCGACCTTCGACGGGTCCTTCCCGCTGAACGCCCCGCCGCCGTGACGGCTCGCGCCGCCGTAGGTGTCGACGATGATCTTGCGGCCCGTGAGCCCGGCGTCGCCCTGGGGGCCGCCGATCTCGAAGCGGCCGGACGGGTTGACGAGCAGACGCACACGCGAGGTGTCGAGCTCGATGAGGTCGAGCACGGGGCGGATGACGTGCTCGGCGATGTCTGCGCGCAGCTGCTCGGTGCTCACGCTCGGCGCGTGCTGGGTGGAGACCACGACCGTCTCGACCGAGCGCGGGACGATGCCCTCGTAGCCGATCGTCACCTGGGTCTTGCCGTCGGGGCGCAGATAGGAGAGCACGCCCTCGTGCCGCACGGCGGCGAGGCGCTCGGAGAGCCGGTGGGCGAGCCAGATCGGCAGCGGCATGAGCTGCGGCGTCTCGGTCGTGGCGTAGCCGAACATGATGCCCTGGTCGCCCGCCCCCTGCTGGTCGAGCAGGTCGATGCTCGCCTCCTCGCGGGCCTCGTAGGCGTTGTCGACGCCGTCGGCGATGTCGGGCGACTGGCCCCCGATCGAGATGGAGACGCCGCAGGAGCGGCCGTCGAACCAGACGTCGGACGAGTTGTAGCCGATCTCGGAGATCCGGCGGCGCACGATCGAGGGGATGTCGACGTAGCCCGAGGTCGTGACCTCGCCCGCGACGTGCACGAGCCCCGTCGTCACGAGGGTCTCGACGGCCACCCGGCTGTGCGGGTCGACGGCGAGGAGCGCGTCGAGGATGCTGTCGGAGATCTGGTCGCAGATCTTGTCGGGGTGACCTTCGGTGACGGACTCCGAGGTGAACAGTCTGAGCTCGCTCATGTGACCTGATCTCTATCGTGCTAAAGGGCTCTGTCTAACGGCTGGGCATGCTTCCGCGCCGAATGCCCAGGCACCGATGACCTGCGCCGAGACGTGGATTACGCGATGACGTCGAGGATGGCATCCGCCACCGACATCTTGCTCCCGGAAGCCTCACCAACTATATCTCCGAGCCTGTCCAGCACGACGACTGTGTTACGGTCCTGTGCGAAACCCTCGCTCCAGCCCACGGTGTTGAGGACCAGGTAGTCGCAGCCCTTGCGCCCGATCTTGCGGCGGCCGAGCTCGAGGAGCTCCTCACGGCTCGCGGCGGTCTCGGCGGCGAAGCCGACGACCGTGACCTCCGGCGGGGTCGTCGCGGCGAGCTCGACGAGGATGTCGGGGTTCGCGACGAGCTCGAGCGTGAGCCGCTCCCCCACCTGATCCTTCTTGATCTTCACGTGCTGCACCTCTGCCGGGCGGAAGTCGGCGACCGCGGCGGCCATGATGACGACGTCGGCAACGGATGCCGCAGCCAGCGCCGCGGTGCGCAGCTCCTCCGTCGTGCCCGCCTCGACCAGCCGCACGCCCTCGGGCGCGGCGACGTCGAGGTGCGCCGCGATGAGCGTCACCTCGGCCCCGCGAGCCTTCGCGCGCTCGGCCAGGGCGACGCCCTGCTTGCCGCTCGAGCGGTTGCCGAGGAAGCGCACGGGATCGAGCGGCTCACGGGTTCCCCCCGCGGTCACGACGATCCGCCGGCCACGGAGGTCCTGGACGGCACCGGGGTCCTGGACGGCACCGGGATCCTGGACGGCACCGGGATCCCGAACGGCACCGAGCTCCCCCACGGCACCGAGCGAGCGCTCGACGACGGCGAGGGCGGCCGCCACGATGACCTCGGGCTCCTCCATCCGGCCGGGTCCGGCATCCGTGCCCGTCAGCTGTCCGGAGGCCGGGCCCACGATCGTGACGCCGCGCGAGCGCAGGGTCTCGACGTTGGCGACGGTCGCCGGGTTGTGCCACATCTCGGTGTGCATCGCCGGAGCGATCACGAGAGGCGCCTTCGTGGCGAGCACGGTGTTGCCGAGCAGGTCGTCGGCGAGGCCCGCGGCGAGCTTCGCGATGCTGTTCGCGGTCGCCGGGGCGATCACCACGAGATCGGCCGACTGCCCGATGGCGACGTGGCGCACCTCGGCCACGCCCTCGTACAGCTCGGTGTGCACCGGGTTGCGCGAGATCGCCTCGAGCGTGGGCTTGCCCACAAAACGGAGGGCGCCCTCCGTCGGCACCACGTGCACCGAGTGACCGGCGAGCACGAGTGCGCGGATGACGCCCACCGCCTTGTACGCGGCGATGCCACCGGTCACACCCACGACGATCGTGAGCGGCCTGGTCATAACGGCAGCCGGACCGGGGTGCTATTCCGCGATCGGGCGGAGTTCGAGCTTGTTCTCGTTGATCTCGTGCATGGCCACCGAGAGCGGCTTGTCGTCGATCGCGGAGTCGACGAGCGGGCCGACGTTGTCGAAGAGGCTTCCCTCGTGGAGGTCGGCGTAGTAGTCGTTGATCTGGCGCGCGCGCTTGGAGGCGAAGATCACCAACTGATACTTGGAGTCGACCTTCGACAACAGCTCGTCGATGGGCGGATCGATGATTCCTGTGAGTTTGTCGGCCATAGCGGTACTGCTCCTTGCTGGTGTTCCGTGCTGAGGGTGTGCCGGCGACGACGTCGCGGCACTCTGTTCGTGCGGTTCATGTACTGCGCTGCGGTTCACGAACCGCGTTCGTGCGGCGCGCTCAGGCCTGGCGTGCGGGCGCCGAGCGGCGAGATTCCATCAATTCTACGACCTCGCGCGCCGCCTCGGGCACGGAGCCGTTGACGACGCTGTGATCGAACTCCCCGACGGCGTCCAGTTCGACCTTCGCGGTCTCGAGTCTGCGCTGCTGTTCGGCGCTGTCCTCCGTGCCCCGGCCGATGAGCCGGCGCACGAGCTCGTCCCAGCTGGGAGGCAGCAGGAAGATGAGCTTCGCCTCGGGCATGGAGGCTCGCACGGAGCGGGCGCCCTGGATGTCGATCTCGAGCAGAACGCTCGTGCCGGCATCCAGAGCCGCCTGGATGGGCGCCTGGGGCGTGCCGTAGCGGTAGGCGTTGTGCACCGTCGCCCACTCGAGCAGCTCGCCGTCGGCGATGAGACGGTCGAACTCGGCGTCGTCGACGAAGTAGTAGCTCACGCCGTCGATCTCGCCGGGTCGCGGCGGCCGCGTCGTCGCCGAGACCGAGAGGAGCACGTTGGGGTAGTTCTCGCGGATGTAGCTCGACACCGTGCCCTTGCCGACGGCCGTGGGCCCGGCGAGCACGATGAGCTGGCCCGAGCGCCGGCCCCGGTTGACGGCCTCACGGCTCGACAGGAACTCGCGCAGGCGCTGCCGCTGGTACTTGCCCAGTCCCCCGAGGCGCTTGGAGCTCGCGATCTCGAGCTCGACCATGGCGCGCTGCATCTTCGTCGTGCCGATCGCGGGGACACTCGTGAGGAACTCCGTCACCCGCAGCCGCCCCTCCGCACTCTCCGGCTCGGCGATCGCCGTGTCGAGCACCGAGAGCGACGATCTCACTCCGGCCGCGACATCCGCCTTGACGGCGGCACGGGCCCGCCGGGCTGCGACAGCTGCTCGCGACGCGGCGATCCGGTCGACTTCGGGGGGCGTGCGTGCGACCTCAGCCAATGGCCTCTCTCACTTCCTGTGTGCGACGTTCCACCGCCTCGGCGAGACCGGAAGGACCGGCCCCCAAGACACTGCGGGACTCGCTGACGATAACGGCCCTCGTGAGGGTTCCGTAGATCTCCTGCGCTTGTGTGACACGAGCCCCCTGTTGCCCGAAACCCGGTGCGAGAACGGGCATCGCCGGCCCCGTGGAGCCGGACACCGTGTCGATGCCGAACTCCGTGAGATCGAGCGTTGCTCCGATCACGACACCCACGGATGCGATCGCCGATCGCGCCTCCGTGTGATTCCACGTCGTCACTTCATCGATGATGGCACGAGCCACCGTGCTTTCGCGAGTTGAGTCCACACGCACCGTCGCCTTCTGGATCGCGGCGGCCTCCGGATTGGAGGTCGCGGCGAGCACGAAGAGGCCTTTTCCCGCGGATCGGGCCAGGTCGAGGGGCTTCGCGAGCGATCCGACGCCCTGGAACGCGCTCACCGTCATGGCGTCGGACTCGAGGGGCGAGCCGGGTTCGAGCCAGGTCTGGCCATAGGCCTCGACGCTCGTGCCGATGTCGCCGCGCTTGGCGTCGGCGATCACGAGCAGCCCCGCCGCGCGCGCCGCCGCGATGACGTCCTCGAGCGCCGCGTAGCCCGCCGAGCCGTGCCGCTCGAAGAACGCGACCTGCGGCTTGACGATGCCCGCGACCCCGGACGCCGCGTCGACGACCCTGAGCCCGAACTCGCGCAGCCCCGCCGCCGAGTCCTCCAGCCCCCACTCGCGCAGCAGGTAGGCGTGCGGGTCGATGCCCACGCAGAGCCTGCCGTAGCGCGCGAAGGCCTGCGTCAGGCGGTCGCCGAAGCTCATCGCCGGGCTCGGGGCCGCGTTGCTCACCTCAGCCTCGCCTCGCGAGCCAGGGCGTAGTCCTGCAGCGAGGTGACCTCGAAGCCCGAGCCGATCGCCTCGAAGGAGGCGACCGCGGCCGCGAGCTGCGCGATCGTCGTGAAGAGCGGCTTGTCGCCCGCGACGGCGGCGGCCCGGATCTCGTAGCCGTCTGCGCGCGCGGAACGGCCGCTCGGCGTGTTGATGACGACGTCGACCTCGTCGCGCGAGATCAGCTCGACGATCGTCGGGCCGGCCTCCTCGTTCGTGTCGCTGTACTTGCGCACGACGCGCGTCGTGATGCCGTTGCGGTTGAGCACCTCGGCCGTGCCGTCGGTCGCGAGGATCTCGAAGCCGAGCTGCTGCAGGCGCAGCACCGGCAGGATGATCGCGCGCTTGTCGCGGTCGGCGACCGACACGAAGACCGTGCCCGAGGTCGGCAGGCCGCCGTAGGCCGCCTCCTGGCTCTTCGCGAAGGCGCGGGGGAAGTCCTTGTCGATGCCCATGACCTCGCCCGTGGAGCGCATCTCCGGGCCGAGCACGGAGTCGACGATGTGCCCGTCGCGCGTACGGAACCGCTTGAACGGCAGCACGGCCTCCTTCACCGAGACCGGCGAGTCCATGGGCACCCGCGAGCCGTCGATCTGCGGCAGCAGGCCGGACTCCTTGAGCTCTGCGATGGTCTTCCCCACCATGATGAGCGAGGCGGCCTTCGCGAGCGGGATGCCGAGCGCCTTCGAGACGAAGGGCACGGTGCGCGAGGCGCGCGGGTTGGCCTCGAGCACGTAGAGCACCCCGGCCCCGATCGCGAACTGCACGTTGAGCAGGCCGTTGACGCCGATGCCCCGCGCGATCGCGAGCGTCGCCTCGCGCACCCGGTCGATCTCGCCGCGGCCGAGCGTCACGGGCGGGAGGGTGCAGCTCGAGTCGCCCGAGTGGATGCCGGCCTCCTCGATGTGCTCCATGACGCCGCCGATGTAGAGCTCGGTGCCGTCGTAGAGCGCGTCGACGTCGATCTCGATCGCGTCGTCGAGGAACCGGTCGACGAGCAGCGGATGCGAGGGCCCCACGATGCCCTGATCGGCGACGCGCACGAAGTAGTCGGCGAGCGAGGGGCTGTCGTAGACGATCTCCATGCCGCGGCCGCCGAGCACGTAGCTGGGGCGCACGAGCACGGGGTAGCCGATCTCCTCGGCCACGGCGACGGCGCCCGCGTAGTCGGTGGCGGTTCCGTTGCGCGGGGAGATGAGCCCCGCGGCATCCAGGATGCCGGAGAACAGCCCGCGCTCCTCGGCGAGGTCGATCGCCTCGGGGCTCGTGCCCAGGATCGGGATGCCTGCCGCCTCGAGTCCCTTGGCCAGGCCGAGGGCGGTCTGGCCGCCGAGCTGCACGACGACGCCGACGAGCTCGCCCGACTGGCTCTCCGCGTGGATGACCTCGAGCACGTCCTCGAGCGTGAGCGGCTCGAAGTACAGGCGGTCGGAGGTGTCGTAGTCGGTCGAGACCGTCTCCGGGTTGCAGTTGATCATGATCGTCTCGTAACCCGCGTCGGAGAGGGCGAAGGAGGCGTGCACGCAGGAGTAGTCGAACTCGACCCCCTGGCCGATGCGGTTGGGGCCCGAGCCCAGGATGACGACCTTCCGGCGGTCGCTCGGGGCGATCTCCGTCTCGGTGTCGTAGCTCGAGTAGTGGTAGGGCGTGAAGGCGGGGAACTCGCCCGCGCAGGTGTCGACCGTCTTGTAGACCGGGCGCACGCCGAGGATGTGGCGCACCTCGCGCACGTCGGACTCGCCGAAGCCGCGCAGCTCGCCGATCTGGGCGTCGGAGAAGCCGTGGTCCTTCGCGAGCACGAGCGTGGGGGTGTCGAGCATGCCCGCGTTCGCGATCGTGTCGGCGACCTCGTTGATGAGCACCACCTGGTCGATGAACCACGGGTCGATGCCCGTCGCCTCGAAGACCTGCTCGATCGTCGCGCCCTTGCGCAGCGCCTGCTGCACGGTCACGATGCGCCCGTCTGTGGGGGTTCTCGCGACCTCGAGCAGCTCCTCGACCGAACGCTCCTCGGGGCCCCAGTGGAAGCTCGAGCCGCGCTTCTCGAGGCTGCGGAGGGCCTTCTGCAGGGCGGTCGTGTAGTTGCGGCCGATCGCCATGGCCTCGCCGACCGACTTCATGGTCGTCGTGAGGGTGGGGTCTGCGGCCGGGAACTTCTCGAAGGCGAAACGCGGCACCTTGACGACGACGTAGTCGAGCGTGGGCTCGAAGCTCGCGGGCGTGACCTTCGTGATGTCGTTGGGGATCTCGTCGAGGCGGTAGCCGATCGCGAGCTTGGCCGCGATCTTCGCGATCGGGAAGCCCGTCGCCTTGCTCGCGAGGGCGCTCGAGCGCGACACCCGGGGGTTCATCTCGATGACGATGATGCGCCCGTCGGCCGGGTCGACGGCGAACTGGATGTTGCAGCCGCCCGTGTCGACGCCGACGGCGCGGATGATGTCGATGCCGATGTCGCGCAGCTTCTGGTATTCGCGGTCGGTGAGGGTCAGCGCGGGGGCGACGGTGATCGAGTCGCCCGTGTGCACGCCGACCGGGTCGACGTTCTCGATCGAGCAGACGACGACCGTGTTGTCGGCCGCATCGCGCATGAGCTCGAGCTCGTACTCCTTCCAGCCGAGGATCGACTCCTCGAGCAGCACCTCGGTCGTCGGGCTCTGGTGCAGGCCGTCGCCGACCATGCGCACGAGGTCGTCGGGGGTGTACGCGAAGCCCGAGCCGAGCCCGCCCATCGTGTACGAGGGGCGGATGACGAGCGGGTAGCCGAGGTCGTCGGCGAAGCCCAGCGCCTCGTCGACCGTGTGGGCGATGTGCGAGCGAGCGACGTCGGCGCCCGCGTCGAGCACGAGCTGCTTGAAGATCTGGCGGTCCTCGCCCTTCTCGATCGCCTCGACCTTCGCGCCGATGAGCTCGACGCCGTACTTCTCGAGCACACCGGCCTTGTCGAGCGCGATCGCCGCGTTCAAGGCCGTCTGGCCGCCGAGCGTCGGCAGCACGGCATCCGGCCGCTCCTTGGCGATGATCGTCTCGAGCACCGCCGTCGTGATCGGCTCGATGTAGGTCGCGTCGGCGAAGTCGGGGTCGGTCATGATCGTCGCCGGGTTCGGGTTGACGAGGATGACGCGTACGCCCTCCTCGCGCAGCACCCGGCAGGCCTGGGTGCCCGAGTAGTCGAACTCGGCGGCCTGGCCGATGACGATCGGGCCGGAGCCGATGACGAGGACGCTGTTGATGTCTTCTCTGCGTGGCATTACTGGGCGTCTCCCGTGGTCGTACTGGCGGATGCCGAGCGCTCGGTGCGGTCGACGATCATCTGGCGGAACTGGTCGAAGAGGTAGTTGGAGTCGTGCGGGCCGGCCGCCGCCTCCGGGTGGTACTGCACCGAGAAGGCGTCGATGTCGAGGCAGCGCAGACCCTCCACGACGTTGTCGTTGAGGCTGAAGTGGCTCACCTCGACCCGGCCGAAGCCGGCCGGCGAGTCGAGCTCGCCCTCGATGGGGGCGTCGACCGCGAAGCCGTGGTTCTGCGAGGTGATCTCGACCCGCCCCGTCGCCTTGTTGAGCACGGGCTGGTTGATGCCGCGGTGACCGAAGGGCAGCTTGTAGGTGCCGAAGCCGAGGGCCCGGCCGAGCAGCTGGTTGCCGAAGCAGATGCCGAAGTACGGCACGCCCGCGCGCAGCACCTCCTGCAGCAGCTCGACGTGGGCCTGCGAGGCCTCCGGGTCGCCGGGGCCGTTCGAGTAGAAGAGGGCGGAGGGCTCGAGCGAGAGCACGTGGTCGGCCGTGACCTGCTGCGGCAGCACGTGCACGTCGAAGCCGCGCTCGGCGAGGTAGTTCACGGTCGAGGTCTTGACCCCGAGGTCGAGAACCGCCACCGAGCCCACCTTCTCGCCCCGGGCCTCCACGAGGTAGGGCTCCACCGTCGAGACGACGGCCGAGAGGTTGAGGCCCGACATCTCGTGGGCGCTGCGCACCTGGTAGAGCTGCTCCTCGTCCGAGAGGTCGAAGAGCCCGCCCGAGAAGATGCCCGATCGCATCGACCCGGCCGAGCGGATGTGGCGGGTGATCGCCCTCGTGTCGACACCGCTGATGCCCACGACGCCGCCCGAGACGAGGTCGTCGTCGAGGCTGCGCTGCGAGCGGAAGTTCGACACGGTGCGGGACGGGTCGCGCACGACGAAGCCGGCCACCCAGATCCTCGACGACTCCATGTCGTCGTCGTTCGCGCCCGTGTTGCCGATGTGGGGCGCCGTCATGAGCACGATCTGCCCCGCGTACGACGGGTCGGTGAGGGTCTCCTGGTAGCCCGTCATGCCCGTCGCGAAGACGAGCTCGCCGAGGGTGCGCCCCTCCGCCCCGTAGGCGCGGCCGACATAGCGCGAACCGTCCTCCAGGACGAGGACGGCCGGCCGGGTGGCTGCGTTCTGTTCAGTGCTCGGGTGTTCGATACTCACTTGTTGACCTCAGTGCTCTCTCCGCGCGCGGCGGACTGTGTTGCATGCGGTGCGATCCCCTCGACGGCCGCGATGAGACGCGGCTTGTCGGCGGGGGTCTGCACACGGAAGTAGCTGTCGACCGTCTCCGGCCCGAGCGTCCAGCTCAGGAACAGGAGGCCGCCGGGCTCGACCACCCGGTCGATCGCCCACGTCGCGGTTCCGACCTCGACGACGGCCGAGACGGGCACGAAGACGTCGGCCTGCCCGGGGATCGCGATCACGACCCCGGCGTCGTGCACGGCCAGGCGCGCCTTCGCGCGATAGGCCAGGCCCGTGACCGCGACCCGCTCGAGAGGCTCGAGCAGCTGGGTCGTGGCCACGTAGAGCACGGTCGCGCCCTCGCGCTCGACGCCGAGCTCCGCGGGCACGCCGAGCGGCGCGATGCCGGGGCGCGCGCGTCGACGTCGCCGCCAGCCCCACCACATCGCGAACAGCACGACGAGCAGGACGATCACCACGACGATGCCGGGAACGACCCTATCCATGAGCGGACTCCTTCGCTGCGCGGGCCCTGCGGGCCACGTCTTCGCTGTCGGCGACGATCCCGTCGCGCACGGTCGCGTAACCGTCGTGCACGGTCCAGGCGACGGCGCCCGGCAGGGTCACGTCGAGGTACGGGCTGTTGACGCTCTTGCCGGCGAGCCGGTCGACCGTGAAACGGCTGCGTGCGCTCGGGTCGTAGAGCGTGAACTCGGCGGGCGCGCCCGCGAGCAGCTCGTGGCCGAAGCCGTGCAGCCGGCCGATCGTCGCGGGGGCGGTCGACATCACGCGCGCGACATCCTGCCACGACAGCAGGCCCGTCTCGACGACGGCCTCCTGCACGACGGAGAGCGCCGATTCGAGGCCGACCATGCCGAAGGCCGCGTGATCCCACTCGCAGTCCTTCGCCTCGAGCGGATGCGGGGCGTGGTCGGTGGCGACGATGTCGATCGTGCCGTCGGCGAGGCCCTCGCGCACGGCGAGCACGTCCTCCTCGCGGCGCAGCGGCGGGTTGACCTTGTACCGGGCGTCGTAACCGCGCACGAGCTCCTCGGTGAGCAGCAGGTGGTGCGGGGTGACCTCGGCCGTCACGGCGATGCCGCGGGCCTTCGCCCAGCGCACGACGTCGACGGAGCCCGCGGTCGAGAGATGGCAGATGTGCAGGCGGGAGCCGACGTGCTCGGCGAGCAGCACATCGCGCGCGATGATCGACTCCTCGGCCACGGCCGGCCAGCCGGCGAGTCCCAGCTCGCTCGAGAGGGCGCTCTCGTTCATCTGGGCGTTCTCGGTGAGCCGGGGGTCCTGCGCGTGCTGCGCGATCACGCCCCCGAAGGTCTTCACGTATTCGAGGGCCCGCCGCATGAGCAGCGAGTCGTGCACGCACTTGCCGTCGTCGGAGAAGACGCGCACATGTGCCCGGGAGTCAGCCATGGCCCCGATCTCGGACAGACGTTTGCCCTCGAGGCCCTGGGTCACCGCGCCGATCGGCTGCACCCGCACGAAGCCCGCGGCGTCGCCGAGGGTCATGACCTGTTCGACGACACCGGCCGAGTCGGCCACGGGCATGACGTTCGCCATCGGGAAGACGGCCGTGTAGCCGCCCGCGGCCGCAGCCCTGCTGCCCGTGAGCACTGTCTCGGACTGCTCGAAGCCCGGCTCGCGCAGGTGGGTGTGCAGGTCGACGAGACCCGGCAGGGCGAGAAGGCCGTCGGCGTCGACGACCGTCGCTCCCCCGGCGGAGAGCCCCGTTCCGCGCTCAGCGATGCGCCCGCCCTCGACCAGCAGATCGGCCCGGGTTCCGTCGGCGAGGGTCGCCGCTCGCACCAGAAGTCGTTCAGAGCTCACAACCGCACCTCTCGTTCGCCGGACAGCAGAAGGTAGAGCACAGCCATCCGCACCGAAACCCCGTTGGCCACCTGCTCGCGGACGGTCGACTGGGGCGAGTCCGCGGCGGCCGCGGAGATCTCGAGCCCCCTGTTCATCGGCCCGGGGTGCATGACAATGCTATCCGGGCCGAGGGCGGCGAGACGCTCGTCGCCGAGACCCCACTGCCTCGAGTACTCGCGCTCGTTGGGGAAGAAGGCCGCGTTCATCCGCTCGCTCTGGATGCGCAGCATCATGAGCACGTCGGGCGGATTGTTCCTGAGCGTGTCGTCGAGGTCGTAGCTCACCGTCGCCGGCCAGCTATCGACGCCGACCGGCATGAGCGTCGCGGGGCCGACGAAGGTCACCGAGGCTCCGAGCGTCGTGAGCAGCCACAGGTTCGAGCGGGCGACCCGCGAGTGCAGGATGTCGCCGACGATCGTGACCTGCACGCCGTCGAGATCGCGGCCCCTGCTCGCCGAGCCGTGCAGCCGGCGCCGCATCGTGAAGGCGTCGAGGAGGGCCTGGGTGGGGTGTTCGTGGGTTCCGTCGCCCGCGTTGACGATGCCCGCGGAGATCCAGTTGCTGTCGGCGAGCACCTGCGGGGCGCCCGAGGCGCTGTGACGGATGACGACGGCGTCGGCATCCATCGCCTGCAGGGTCTGCGCGGTGTCTTTGAGGCTCTCGCCCTTCGAGACGCTCGAGCCCTTCGCGCTGAAGTTGATGACGTCGGCCGAGAGGCGCTTCGCGGCGGCCTCGAACGAGATCCGGGTGCGCGTCGAGTCCTCGTAGAAGAGGTTGACGACGGTCTTGCCGCGCAGGGTCGGCAGCTTCTTGACCTCCCGGTCCGCGACATCCGCCATCGTCTCGGCGATGTCGAGCAGTTCAATGGCCGTGTCGCGGTCGAGCTGCGCTGTCGAAAGCAGGTGTCTCATGCGGAGGGGCTCTCCTCGATGCTCACGTACTCGTCGCCGTCGATCTCGTCGAGGCGCACGTTGATGCGCTCCGAGAGAGAGCTCGGCATGTTCTTGCCCACGAAGTCGGCGCGGATCGGCAGCTCACGGTGGCCGCGGTCGACGAGGGCGGCGAGGCGCACGGCACGGGGACGGCCGAGGTCGCTCAGGGCGTCGAGGGCGGCTCGCACGGTGCGCCCCGAGAAGAGCACGTCGTCGACGAGCACGACCGTGGCTCCGTCGATCGAACGGGGAACCTGGGTCGGCGCGGGTGCGCGCGTGGGATTGCGGCGCAGGTCGTCGCGGTACATCGTCACGTCGAGCGAGCCGACGAGCGCGTCGGCGCGAGATGACGGATCCTGGGCCTGCGAGCCCTCGATCCCGGCGACGATCGCCGCGATGCGCTGCGCGAGAACGACCCCGCGGGTCGGGATGCCGAGGATGACGAGATCGGCGATGCCCCGGTTGGACTCGAGGATCTCGTGAGAGATCCGAGTCAACGCCCGAGTGATGTCAGCCCGTTGAAGCACGATGCGCTCCACTGAGTCGACCTCCTTCCCCGCCTCACAGGACGGCTGTTAAAGGATGCCTACAACTTCGTTCAACCCTACCCCACACGCGGGTCTTCCCGCCGAGCGCGGGTTTGCTCGCGACCGCGGTGCGCCGAAGCTCGTCGCTCGCGAACAAACCCGCGCTCGGTGAAAGTGCGGCTAGTCGCGCTTGGTCTGCGCGATCCGGCCGAGCAGCCCGTTGACGAAACCCGGGGAGTCGTCGGTGCTCAGGAGCTTCGCCGACTCGACGGCCTCGTCGATCGCGACGGCCGTGGGCACCTCGTCGTTGTAGAGCACCTCCCAGATGCCGATCCGCACGACCGCGCGGTCGACGATCGGCATACGCGAGATCGACCAGCCCTGCGAATAGGTCTCGATGAGCTCGTCGATCTCGGCGTGGTGATCGACGACGCCGTCGACGATCTCGCGGGCATACAGCCACGACGACTGCCGTTCCGGCTCGCTCGCGGCTCGCTCGGCCTCGGCCGAGAGCGCGTCGAGGATCGGGATCCCGCGCACATCGGCCCCGTAGAGGATGTCGAGGGCCCGGCGGCGGGCTTTGGTTCTGGCGCCCATCCGGGACTAGTCGTTCACGCGGCCCAGGTAGTCACCTGTGCGCGTGTCGACCTTGACCTTGGTTCCGGTTTCGAGGAAGAGGGGAACCTGGATCTGGTAGCCCGTCTCGACCGTGGCCGGCTTGGTGCCGCCCGTCGAGCGGTCGCCCTGCAGGCCCGGCTCGGTGTAGGTGATCTCGAGAACCACGGATGCCGGCAGCTCGACGTAGAGCGGAGCGCCCTCGTACAGCGCGACCGTCGCGGCCTGCTGCTCGAGCAGGAAGTTCGCTGCGTCTCCCACGACGACCTCGCTCACGGTGAGCTGGTCGTAGTCGGCCGTGTCCATGAACACGTAGTCGTTGCCGTCGCGGTACAGGTACTGGTAGTCGCGGCGGTCGACATTGGCCGTCTCGATCTTGGCACCCGCGTTGTAGGTGCGGTCGACGACCTTGCCCGAGACGACGTTCTTGATCTTGGTGCGGACGAAGGCGCCGCCCTTTCCGGGCTTGACGTGCTGGAACTCGATGACGGTCCAGAGCTGGCCGTCGATCTTGAGGACTACGCCGTTGCGGATGTCGCTGGTTGAATCAGCCATGACTGAAGAAAATCCGTTCAATTGGAAAGATGCTTGGGGCTGGTGGCCCCCGAGGCGGGCCGAATGCCCGAAAGACGAGTGTAGTTGGCGGGCGGCCTTTCGGCCAAAGATCGTCAGTCGGCGCGGGTCACGTAGTCGAGGGCGAGTCCGTAGGAGTCGAAGCCGAAGCCCGCGACGACCCCCGTGGCGACGCCGCTGATGACGCTCGTGTGGCGGAACTCCTCGCGGCTGTGCGGATTGCTGATGTGCACCTCGATGAGCAGCAGCCCGGCCTTCGTGACGAGGGCCGCGGCATCCCGCAGCGCGTAGGAGTAGTGCGTGAAGGCCGCGGGGTTGAGGATGACGGGGCGGCCGGTGTCGACGGCCTCGTGCAGCCAGTGCACGAGCTCCGCCTCGTCATCGGTCTGACGCAGGTCGATCTCGACGCCCTCGGGCGCCGAGGCACGCAGCAGCACCTCGAGGTCGGCGAGGCTGCCGTCGCCGTACACCTCGGGTTCGCGGCTGCCGAGACGACCGAGGTTGGGACCGTTGAGAACCAGCACTGTGCTCATTCGAGAAAGCCTATTGCACGCCCGGGTGCGCCTAGGAGGCGATCTCCTGGTAGGCCGCGAAGAGCAGCGGGGTCTCCGGGCCGGCGAGTACGCTCGGCCGCGCGAGGTCGTCGAGCACGATGAAGCGCAGCATGCTCCCCCGCGCCTTCTTGTCGCGCTGCATCGTCGCGAGCAGGGTCTGCCAGCGGCCCAGCGGGTAGCTCGTGGGCAGCGTGAGCGACTCGAGGATGGAGCGGTGACGGTCGACGACCGCGTCGGAGAGGGAGCCCGTGAGGCGACCGAGCTCGGCCGCGTAGACCATCCCGACCGCGACGGCGGCTCCGTGCCGCCACTGGTAGCGCTCGGCGTGCTCGATCGCATGGCCGAGGGTGTGGCCGTAGTTGAGGATCTCGCGCAGGCCCGCCTCGGTGAAGTCCTCTCCGACCACTCGCGCCTTGATACCGACCGAGAGCTCGACGAGACGCCGGAACTCGTCGCTCGCGGGGTCGGTCGCGACCGCGACATCCGCCTCGATGATGTCGAGGATCTCCGGCTCGGCGATGAAGCCGTACTTCACGACCTCGCCGAAGCCCGCGAGGATCTCGTTGCGCGGCAGGGTGGCGAGCAGCTCGAGGTCGGCGACGACGGCGTGCGGCGCGTAGAACGAGCCGACGAGGTTCTTGCCCTCGGCCGTGTTGATGCCGGTCTTGCCGCCCACCGCCGCGTCGACCATGCCGAGCAGCGTCGTCGGCACCTGCACGAGGGCGACGCCGCGCAGCCAGGTCGCGGCGACGAAGCCCGCGAGGTCGGTGACCGCGCCGCCGCCGAAGCCCACGACGGCGTCGCTGCGGGTGAAGTCGGCCTGGCCCATGATCTGCCAGCAGAAGGCGGCGACCTCGACGCGCTTGGCCGCCTCGGCGTCCGGCACCTCGGCGAGCAGCACCTCGTAGCGCCCGAGCAGGCTCTCGCGCAGGCTCGCCGCCGCCGCCCCGAGGGTCGGAGGGTGCACGATCAGGATCTTGGCGGCGCCCGACGGCAGATAGCGGGCGAGGTCGTCCGCGACCTGGCCGCGGCCGATCGTGACGTCGTACTGGCGTGCACCGGGCACGGGGATGGCGGTGACGGGCTCGTTCATCGGCTCTCCTTCAACCACGTGGCGATCTCGCTCACGATGATGTCGATCGACCGCTCCGAGGTGTCGCAGCGGTAGTCGGCCAGGGACTCGTACAGCTCGCGCCGGGACTCGACAAGGGCGCGCCACGAGTCGAGGTCGGTCACGAGAGGACGTTTGTCGTCTTGGATGCGCTGGGCGACGGCCTCGGCGGTCACCTCGAGCAGCACGACGCGGCAGGATGCGAGGTCGTCGCGGGTGCGCTCGTCGAGCACCGCGCCGCCCCCGAGCGAGACCACGGCCTCCTGCTCGAGCGCCTCGACGACGGCCTCGCGCTCCCAGTGCCGGAAGACGGGCTCGCCGTGCTCGGCGAAGATCCGCGAGATGTCGCCGTGCCTCGTGGCCACGACCGTGTCGGTGTCGACGAACGGCAGGCGCAGCCTCTTCGCGAGCCGCCGCCCGATCCGGGACTTGCCCGCGGCGGGAGGCCCGATGAGCGCGACGGTCACCACTCGGTGCGCAGCGACTCGGGGATGCTCGCGAGGTAGGCGTCGCGGTTGCGCCTCGTCTCGATCACCGAGTCGCCGCCGAACTTCTCGACCATGGCGTTCGCGAGCACGAGGGCGACCATGGCCTCGGCGACGACGCCCGAGGCGGGCACGGCGCAGACGTCGGAGCGCTGGTGGTGAGCGGCCGCGGCCTCGCCGGTCGCGATGTCGACGGTGCGCAGGGCGTGCGGAACGGTCGCGATGGGTTTCATGCCCGCGCGCACCCGCAGCACGGTCCCCGTGCTCATGCCGCCCTCGGTTCCGCCCGCCTTGTCGCTCGTGCGGGTGATGACCTCATCGCGCGCGACGAGCTCGTCGTGCGCCTGCGAGCCCCTCCGCGTGGTCGTGAGGAATCCGTCGCCGACCTCCACGCCCTTGATGGCCTGGATGCCCATGAGCGCCGCGGAGAGCTGGGCGTCGAGCCGGCGATCCCAATGCACGTAGGAGCCGAGCCCCGGCGGCAGGCCGTAGGCGAGCACCTCGACGACGCCGCCGAGTGTGTCGCCGTCTTTCTTCGCGTCGTCGACCTCGGCCACCATAAGAGCGGATGTCGCGGGGTCGAAGCAGCGCAGCGGATCGGCGTCGAGCGCCTCCACGTCGTCGGGCCCGGGCAGCGCGCTGCCCTCGGGAACACGCACGGGGCCGATCGAGAGGGTGTGGCTGACGAGCCGCACGTCGAGCTCGGCGAGGAAGGCGCGGGCGATCGCGCCGAGCGCGACGCGGGCGGCGGTCTCGCGGGCGCTCGCGCGCTCGAGCACGGGGCGGGCCTCGCCGAAGCCGTACTTCTGCATTCCGACGAGATCGGCGTGGCCGGGGCGCGGGCGCGTGAGCGCCGCCGCACGGGCGCCCGTGAGGCGCTCGGCCTCGACGGGCTCGGGGCTCATGACGTCGACCCACTTGGGCCACTCGGTGTTGCCGACGCGCACCGCGATGGGGCTGCCGATCGAGACGCCGTGCACGACTCCGCCCGAGAGGTTCAGCTCGTCTTGCTCGAACTTCATCCGCGCGCCCCGGCCGTAGCCGAGCTTGCGCCGGGCGAGGTCGGCACGGAGGCCGTCGAGGAGCACGGGGACACCGGCGGGGAGTCCCTCGAGGATTGCGATGAGTTCCGGGCCGTGAGACTCTCCGGCTGTGAGCCAACGAAGCATAGTTGTCATTCTCCCATAGGCGTCGCGGCCTCCCGCCGACGCCGATCGTCACGCGAGGTGTGCGCCGCGTTCGTCGATTCCTGCAGCCGCGCGCAGCGCGGCGAGCACGGGCTCTTCCCTGTCGAGGGGCACCAGAGGATCCCCTTCCACGAAGATCCGCACCTGCACGAGCGCCTGGTGCACGAGCATGCCGAGCCCGGATACGACCGTACCGCCCCGGCGCTCCCACTGCTGCGCGCGCGCGCTCGGCCAGGGGTCGTAGGCGACGTCGAGCAGCACCGAACGGGCGGGGTCCGCTGCACGCAGCTGTCCGGCATCCGTCGCGTCTCCGGGCAGGGTGCTCACGACGAGCTCCGCCTCGGTCTCAGCGCGTTCGCCGAGCGCGCCGACGGCGACGGCGAGGCCGAGTTGCCGGCCGAGGTCTTCGAGGGGGCCGAGCTTGGCGGGGTTCCGCGCCGAGATGCTCACGTGCTCGGCGCCGAGCTCGGCGGCGGCCGTGAGGGCGGATGCCGCGGTCGCGCCTCCCCCGAGGATCTCCACGTGTCTCGCCTCGACGAGCCCCACGTCGCCGAGCGCGCCGACGATGCCCGCGACATCCGTGTTGAAGACCTCGCGGGAGCGCGGCTCGCCGGACGAGGCACCCAGCAGCATCGTGTTCGCTGCATCGGTGAGGGCGGCGATCCGGTCGACGCGGCCGGCGAGGCGCACGGCCTCGCGCTTGAGCGGCATCGTGAGCGACAGCCCGCGCCACTCGGGGGTCAGGGAGTCGAGGAAGGGCCCGAGACCCGCCTCGTCGACCTCGATCGCCTCATAGCTCCAGGGCAGGCCGAGCACCTCGTAGGCCGCCGCGTGCAGGCGCGGAGACCGCGAGTGCGCGATGGGCGAGCCGAGGACGGCGAGACGGCGGGCCGGCACCGCGTTCCCGCGCTCAGCCATATTCGGGGTGGTCCGCCATCCACGCCTGCCACTTCTCGACGGCGGCCTCGTGCTCCTCGAGGGTGGCCGAGAAGATCGTCTCCCCCGTGTCGAGGTTCCAGGTCACGAAGTACAGCCAGGGCCCGTCGGCGGGATGCAGCACGGCGTCGATCGCGAGATCGCCCGGGTTGGAGATGGGCCCCACCGGCAGCCCGGGGTGCACGTAGGTGTTGTAGGGGTTGTTGGCGTCGGCCCGCTCGGCATCCGTGGTCGTCACGAGGTGGGTGTTGCCCGTGCCGTAGGCGACCGTCGCGTCCGACTGCAGGAGCATGTCCTGATCGAGACGGTTCTGGAAGACCCGGGCGACCTTGTAGTAGTCGTCGCGCAGACCCGCCTCGCGCTGCACGAGCGAGGCGAAGACGACGACGCGGTAGCGGTCCTCCGGGGCGACGCCCGCGCTGTCGAGGGCTTGGAACATGCGGTCGACGAGGGTCTTGACGATGTCGTGGGCCGTGACTCCCGGTGGGAAGGTGTAGGTCGCGGGGAACAGGAAGCCCTCGACGCTCGTCGCCTCGGGCGGGAGACCGTATGAGCCGTAGTCCGCGGCCGCCGCCTGCAGATCGGCGAGTGGCACGCCGGTGCCCTCTGAGATGTCCTGGAGTGCGACGGCCGCCGCCGTGCCCTCGGGGATCACGACGGTGTCCTCCATCCGGTTGGCCGGATCGAGCAGGGCGTCGAGCGCGGCCGCGGCGCTCATCTTCTCGGCCAGCCGGTAGGCGCCGGGGGCGAAGACGGGCTCGTCGGTCTGGGCGATGAGCAGGTCGTAGAAGGCGTCGAACGACTTGGTGACGCCCGCGTCGACGAGCGTCTGGGCGATCGTCTCGCCGATGTCGCCCTCGTGGATCATGACCGTGACCTCGCCCGTTCCCGAGCCCTCGTAGTCGTTGGACTCCCCGGGCCCCATGAGGCTCGCGAGCGGCCCCTGGATCGCGAAGAACCCGGCGACCATAAGCGCGACGAAGACGACCAGGACGATGAGGCAGCCCCAGGCGCCCCGGCCGCGGCCTGGGCGCTTCTCGCGCGGCGGATAGCTCGTGACGGCGGCCCGCCGGGACGCGCGACCCGCCGAGTGCGTCGAGGGCAGCGGCTCCTCGTGCGGCCCGCCCGCCAGCGGCCCGCCGAGCGCGGGAGCGCCCGTCGCCGACTGCTCCGTCGCGGTCTGTCCCGTCGCCGACTCGCCGGCTCGCGCCGACTCGCCGGCTCGCGCCAGCTCGCGCGCCTCGCGACGGGTCGCGGGCACGCCGGTCTCCGATGCGGGCGGGACGGCGGGAGGCACGGCGGCGGATGCGGGGGTGGCGGACGACGGCACGGCCGGCTGAGCGGGACGGGGCGGCACGGCCTGCGCGCTCAGGAACTGATCCCAGTCGAGGGGTGCGTTGTCACGCCCGTCGCGGTCGCCGTCGTCGGCGGATCCAGTGGGGGGATTCGACAAGCTCATGGTCCTTCGTGTTCGCCGACGAGTCGGCCGGCGGGGGTACCGGACGAACGCTCCATGTCGAGGGCCTGTTGCAAAACTATAACGGCAGCGACTTGATCGATCACCGGACGGGAGGATTTCGACGACCGCCCGGAGGCGCGCAGCGCCGACTGGGCGCTCACGGTCGTCAGACGCTCGTCGACCATCCGCACCGGCAGGGCGAGGGCGTCGGAGAGCCGCCGGGCGAACTCCAGCGCGTCGGTCGTCGAGGCCGTGACGTTGCCCGAGAGCGCGAGCGGCAGGCCGACGATGACCTCGACGGCCTCCAGCTCGCTCGCGATCCCCGCGATGCGCGTGACGTCGGCGCTCCCGCCGTCGTCGCGCGCGACGGTCTCGACGGGCGTCGCGAGCATCCCGTGCGGGTCGCTGCGGGCCACGCCGATGCGGGCCTTGCCCACATCGACTCCGAGCCGCACGCCCGAACGCACGCCTAGCCCTTCGCTGATGCCGCGATCGCCGCCAGGGCCTCCGGCACCGCCGCCGGGTTCGAGCCGCCGCCCTGCGCGAGGTCGTCCTTGCCGCCGCCACCGCCACCGAGGACGCCGGCCGCGAGCTTCGCGAGGGCGCCGGCCTTGATGCCGCGCTCCCGCGCCGCGGGGCTCGTCGCGACGATCACGACGGGCTTGTCGGCGATGACCGAGGCGAGGGCCACGACGGATGCCTCGGTGCCGAAGCGTTCGCGGACGCCCATCACGAGCGTGCGCAGCTCGTCGGGCGAGGTCAGGCCGTCGACGCTCGCGGCCACGATCGTGAGGCCGTCGCGCTGCTCCGCCGCCCCGACGAGACTCGGGATCCGGTCGCTGAGAGCGCGTGCCTCGTAGGCCGCGATCTTCTTCTCGGCCGCCTTGAGGTTGGCGACGAGATCGGCGATGCGCTCGGGCAGCTTCTCGCGCGGCGTCTTGAGCGAGGAGGTCAGCTCGGTGACGATCGCCCGCTCGGCAGCGAGGTCGTTGAAGGCCTCGAGGCCAACGAGCGACTCCACACGGCGGTTGGTCGAGCCGACCGAGGCCTCGCTCACGAGGTTGATGATGCCGACCTCGGAGCTGTGCGTCACGTGGGTGCCCGCGCAGAGCTCGCGTGACCAGGGGCCGCCGATGTCGACCATCCGCACGGTGTCGCCGTACTTCTCGCCGAACAGCGCCATCGCCCCGAGCGCCTTCGCCTCGGCGATCGGCAGCTCGCGGGTGACGACCTCGAGGTCGTCGCGGATCGCGTTGTTGGAGATCTCCTCGATCTCGCTGCGGGTCTCCTTCGAGAGCCCCTGGTTCCACGAGAAGTCGAGACGCAGGTAGCCGGCCTTGTTGTACGAACCGGACTGGTGAGCATTGGGACCGAGCACCTGGCGCAGGGCCGCGTGCAGGATGTGCGTTCCCGAGTGCGCCTGACGGGCCCCGCGGCGCCAATCCTGGTCGACGAGGCTCGTGGCCGGGGCGTCGACGGCGACCTCGCCGCTCGTGACCATGACCTTGTGGCTGATGAGGCCCTTGACGGGCTTCTGCACGTCGAGCACCTCGAGCTCGTAGCCGGGACCGACGATGGTGCCGGCATCCGCCTCTTGGCCGCCCGACTCCGCGTAGAGGGCGGTCTCGGCGAGGATGACCTCGGCGATCTGCCCCTCGCCCGCCCGCGAGACCGAGGCGCCGTCGACGATGATGCCGAGCACCCTCGACTCGGTCTCGAGCAGCTCGTAGCCCGTGAAGACGGTCTCGCCCTGGGCGCGGAACTCGCTGTAGACCGAGAGGTCTGCGAGGTGGGTCTTCTTCGCCTTCGCGTCGGCCTTCGCCCGGCTGCGCTGGTCGGCCATGAGCGTGTCGAAGGCCGCGCGGTCGACCGAGAGGCCCGCCTCGTCGGCGATCTCGAGCGTGAGGTCGATCGGGAAGCCGTAGGTGTCGTGCAGCAGGAAGGCCGTGTTGCCGGGCAGCTTGTCGGCGCCCGACTCCTTCGTCTTCGTGACCGCGAGATCGAGGATGCTCGTGCCGCTCTCGAGTGTGCGCAGGAAGGTCTCCTCCTCGGCGTAGGCGGTCTGCGCGATACGCGCGTAGTCGTCCTCGACCTCGGGGTAGGCGGCCTTCATGGCGTCGCGGGAGGCGGGCAGCAGCAGCGGGAGCGTGGCCGTGTCGACCCCGAGCAGGCGCATGGCTCGCACCGAGCGGCGCAGCAGGCGGCGCAGGATGTAGCCGCGGCCCTCGTTCGACGGGGTGACGCCGTCGGACATGAGCATAAGCGCCGAGCGCACGTGGTCGGCGACCACGCGCATGCGCACGTCGTGGTCGTGCTCGGCTCCGTAGCGGATGCCGGAGATCTCGGCGGCCGCGTCGAGCACCGGGCGCACCTGGTCGATCTCATAGAGGTTCTCGACGCCCTGCTTGAGAAAGGCGACGCGCTCGAGCCCCATGCCCGTGTCGATGTTCTTCTTGGGCAGCTCGCCGAGGATCGGGAACTCCTTGGGCCCCGTGCTCTCGCCGCGCAGGTACTGCATGAAGACGAGGTTCCAGATCTCGATGTACCGGTTCTCGTCGGCCTCGGGGCCGCCGTCGACCCCGTAGGCCGGCCCGCGGTCGAAGAAGATCTCGGAGCTCGGGCCCGCGGGCCCGGGAACGCCCGTCGACCAGTAGTTGGAGTCCATGCCCAGGCGCTGGATGCGCTCATCGGACAGCCCGGCCGTCTTCTTCCAGAAGTTCACGGCCTCGTCGTCGTCTTTGTAGACGGTGACCCAGAGGTCCTTCTCCTGGAAGCCGAGGCCGCCGTCGGCCTCCGACGTCGTCAGGAGCTCCCAGGCGAACTCGATCGCCTGCTCCTTGAAGTAGTCGCCGAAGGAGAAGTTGCCGTTCATCTGGAAGAAGGTGCCGTGACGGGTCGTCTTGCCGACCTCGTCGATATCGAGCGTCCTGATGCACTTCTGCACGCTCGTCGCGCGCGGGAAGGGCGCGGGCACGAGACCCGTGAGATACGGGATGAACGGCACCATGCCGGCGACCGTGAAGAGCAGGGTCGGGTCTTCGCTCACGAGAGAGGCGGATGGCACGACCGTGTGTCCGCGTGAACCGAAGTAGTCGAGCCAGCGTTGGCGAATGTCAGCAGTCTGCATGAGGTCCGATGGTGTGGAGGGAGGTGGGCAGGGGAGGACGGGCGTAGGGAGACGACCGGGCGAGCCGGGCGGCGGTCCGCCGAAGGGTGTGGAGGCTCAGTCCGCGTTCTCGATGGCGTCGCGCAGCTCGGCCTCGCGGGCGCGATAGCCGTCGCTGATGGCCGCGCCGAACTCGCGCGCCTTGGCATCCAGATCGGCGAAGAAGCGGCCGCCCTGCGGTGTCTTGTTGACGTTGTGGGCGACGACGAAGCCGATGCCGATACCGATGGCGAGCCAAATGACGTTCTTCATGGACAACTCCTGGATGTGGGTGCCGGGAAGCGGCGCGAACCCTGCCCTCAAGTTTAGGGGAAACTCTTTCAGCCGCGCGGGCCGCTGCCGCTCGCGCGGCCGCCGCCCGTTCCCGGGGCGCCCGCGCCGCCGCCCGCTCTGCGGGAGCGACGGGATCCCGGGAAGAAGGCGGCCTTGGCCGCGGCGCTGAACCCGGCGAGCTTGATGAGCGGGCCGCCGACGGTCGCGGCGACGAGCGCGACGAGGGCCGAGACGTTGCCCGTGACCTCCTCGACGTTCTTCGTGATGGCGTCGATGCGCGCGATCTGCTTGTTGGTCTCGCGGAGCGTCGTGGCGCTCTCCTCGAGGATCGGCACGACGTTCTCGCTCGTCTCCTTGATGGCCTCGGTCGTCTGGTCGAAGACCCGGCCGAGCTTCAGGAGCGGCACCGCGATGATGGCCACGAGGACGGCGAAAACGCCCGCGGCGATGAGCCCTGCGATATCTCCACCCGACATGGGCACCTTCATTCCCTCGTTGGCATGCGTCGGCCGCCGGATGCGGACCGCGCGTCGTTCGCGCCTCGACAAGCCTAGCCCGGCCTCCTCCCCAGGCGTCAACGGGCACGGATCCTCCACAGCATCCGCTCGGCCGCCGCGTGTGTCGCCGGCACCTGACAGGCTGGGTGCATGACCGACACCCGCACCTCCGCCCTCGCCGTCCTGCGCAGCCTCGTCGGCAGTGACGACGCCGAGTTCCACGAGGGCCAGTACGAGGCCATCGAGACGCTCGTCGACGAGCACCGCCGCGCCCTCGTCGTGCAGCGCACCGGGTGGGGCAAGTCCGCGGTCTACTTCGTCGCGACCCTGCTGCTGAGGCGGCGGGGCGCGGGGCCGACGATCCTCGTCTCGCCGCTGCTCGCGCTCATGCGCGATCAGGTCGCCGCGGCGGCCCGCGCCGGCGTGCGGGCCGTGGCGATCAACTCGGCGAACGCCCACGAGTGGTCGCAGATCCTCGAGAGCCTGCGCGACGACGAGGTCGACATCCTGCTCGTCTCCCCCGAGCGCCTCAACAACCCGGCGTTCCGCGAGAACCAGCTGCCCACCCTCGTGAGCCGTGCGGGGCTCGTCGTCGTCGACGAGGCCCACTGCATCTCGGATTGGGGGCACGACTTCCGCCCCGACTACCGTCGGCTGCGCGACCTCGTGGCGAGCCTGCCGCCGGGAGTCCCCGTGCTCGCCACGACGGCGACGGCCAACAGCAGGGTCGTCGCGGATGTCGCGGAGCAGCTCGCTCATCCCGCGTCGGGTCCGGGCGCCGGTTCCGTGACCGAGCTGACCGAGCCGGTCGTCACCATCCGCGGCCCGCTCGCCCGGGCGTCCCTGCGGCTCGGGGTGCTCCGGCTGCCCGACTCGGGATCGCGCCTGGCGTGGCTCCTGACCAATCTGAGCTCGCTCCCGGGCAGCGGCATCATCTACGCGCTCACCGTCTCGGCCGCCGAGGACACCGCCCGGCTGCTGCGCGAGGCCGGTCACGCGGTGCACGCCTACACCGGCCGCACCGACACGGCGGAGCGCGAGGCCCTCGAGGGCAGGCTCAAGAACAACGAGGTCAAGGCGCTCGTCGCCACGAGCGCACTCGGAATGGGCTTCGACAAACCCGACCTCGGCTTCGTGCTGCACCTCGGGGCGCCCTCCTCCCCTGTCGCCTACTACCAGCAGGTCGGTCGCGCGGGCCGTGCGACCGCCAACGCCGAGGTGCTGCTGCTGCCGGGCAACGAAGACGAGGCGATCTGGTCGTACTTCGCGACGGCCTCGATGCCCGACGAGCGCAAGGCGAAGGCCGTCATCGCCGAGCTGAGCGACGAGCCGCTCTCCACGCCCGCGCTCGAAGCCCGGGTCGACCTGCGGCGCACCCCCCTCGAGCTGCTGCTCAAGGTGCTCGACGTCGACGGCGCCGTGCGGAGGGTGCAGGGCGGCTGGGTGTCGACCGGCGAGCCCTGGAGCTACGACGCCGAGCGCTACGCGAGGATCTCCGCAGCGCGGGTCGCCGAGGCCCAGGCGATGCTCGACTACGAGCGGCTCGGCCCCGGCAGCACCGGCTGCCGTATGGAGTTCCTGCAGCGGGCGCTCGACGACGAGACGGCCGTGCCGTGCGGCCGATGCGACAACTGCGCCGGGCCCTGGTACCCGAACGGCATCGAGGAGCAGGCGGCCGTCGCCGCGACCGCCTCGCTCGAGCGGGTCGGCGTCGAGCTCGAGCCCCGCGCCCAGTGGCCCGGCGGCATGGAGAGGCTGGGTGTCCCCGTGCGCGGCAACATCGCCGCGGGCGAGAGGATGTCGGCGGGGCGCGCGCTCGCCCGGCTCACCGATCTCGGCTGGGGCGGCACGCTCCGCGAGCTCTTCGCCCCCGGGGCCGTCGACGCCCCGGCGAGCCCTGCGCTCATCGCCGCGTGCGTGCGGGTGCTCGCCGAGTGGGGCTGGCAGGAGCGGCCCGTCGCCGTCGCCAGCGTGCCGTCGCAGCGGCATCCGCTGCTCGTGGAGTCGGTGGCCCGGGGCCTGGCCGGGGCGGGGCGGCTGCCCTACCTGGGCTCCGTGCCGATCGCGAACGGCGGCCCGAGCGGTGACCCGGGCGGCAACAGCGCCTACCGGCTCGCGAGCGTGTGGGAGCGGTTCGCCGCCGACGGGCTCGACACACCCGCCGGCCATCCCGTGCTGCTCGTCGACGACCTCGCCGACAGCCGGTGGACGCTCACGGTCGTGTCACGGGCGCTGCGGCTCGGCGGAGCCTCCGAGGTGCTGCCCTTCGTGCTGGCCCTGCGCGCCTGAGCGGTCGATCGACCGCAGAGGGTCAAGAGGATGCCCCGATCCCTACGCCCTACGCGACCGGCTCGAGCCGGAAGATCCGCAGCGTCCGCCCCGAGGAGCGCTCGTACCCGCGATACCCCGGCCACTGCCGTTCGATCGTGCGCCACACCTCCTCGCGCTCCTCGTCGCCGATGAGCGTCGCGCGCACGGGCACGGGGCGTCCGTGCACGGTCGCCGTCGCCTGGGGGTGGGCGAGGAGGTTGCCCGTCCAGGCGGGATGATCCTCGCGCGCGAAATTGCTGCCCGTGACGAGCATCCTGCCGTGCCCCTCGGGGCAGTACATAAGCGTCGTCTCGCGCTCGAGCCCCGACTTCGCGCCGATCGTCGTGAGAACGAGGGTCGGCACGATGAGCCCGCTCATCTGCACGCGGCCCCGGGTGAGCCAGGCCATCCCGCGCTCGAGCGGCGGCATGACGACCGGCCCCACACGACGGAAGAACCGCGTGCGCGAGAAGGCCGAGACCAGACTGCGGATGCCGCGGAGCACGCTCATCGCAGGCCTCTCACGACCCCGAGCTCACGGAGGCGGCCACGAGCAGCCGCTCAGACCTCGGCCGGCTGGAACCACGGCGGGTGCACGACGAGCTTCGTCGGCATGGCCGCGGCCTGCAGCATGGTCTTCACGGTGTGCCGCACGTTCACGTTCGCGACGCCGATGAGGGTCACGAGCTCGACGGGGAAGGCGTCGTGCACGAGGTACTCGGCGTCGAGGATGCGCGTGGCCTCGTCCTCGTCGCGCAGGGTCTGCAGCATACGCCGCGTCTCGTAGGGGGCCGTCGCGAACCGGGTGAGGGCCCCCGTGGCGTCGCCGTCGGTCACCGCGATCGCCGGGCCGGAGTACTCGTCGTGCACGATCCCCCCGGCCACGGCCTTGATCGTGCTGACGAGCACCACGAACTCGGTGGCCGCGTAACCGCTCGCGGCCTTCGCCAGCCGCGGGTCGGCCGTGCGTGTGCGCAGGTTCTGCCAGACGGTCGCGTCGGTGCTCAGGAAGAACGGCACGTACGAGGCGACGCTGTCGCCGTCGTCGGAGACCACGATCGTGGTGCGCGAGACGCGGTTGGGCGCCGAGGAGATGTCGATGGCCGGCTGGGACGCCTCGGCCTGACCCGCCTGCGAGAACAGGCTGCCGCTGCTGAGGATGCCGGGCAGGTTGTCGATGTGGGTCATGTGGTAGATGCGCTGCTCCCCGACGTCGACCGCCGGCTTGGACAACGTCGACGATCGCGACGAGCTTCCCGCGCGCAGCGAGGGGGCGCGCGTCGAGCGGGCCCGGCTCGCCCGCGGCGCCGCCGCGAGGGCGTCGACCACCGGTGCCGGTTTGGGGTAACACGAGTCGCAGAGCCCGTTCTCGAACCCGTGAATACATTCGTCGCCCACTGCACAGCCTTCCGTACGCGCCCGTCCGCTACGGAAAAGGGTCACACCCTCTACGTTACGCGTAGATGTGGACAGCCGTGCGCCTCAGGGCACGATCCACAGATCTGTTCTGCCGCTTCTGCCCTGCTCTGTGCTGACCTGCTCTGTGCTTGTGCTGTTCTGTGCTGCTCACCCGCCCGGGCCGACCTCGCCCCCGCCGGCGCCCCCGCCCTCGCCGCCCTCGACGAGCCGGAGGAAGGCGCTCAACTGCGCGAGCGCGCCGATCGAGGTGGGCAGGTAGTCGGTGAGGAACGGCGAGTAGACGAGGTAGGCCGCCCACTGCGCCCGCGAGATCGCGACGTTGAGCCGATTGGCCAGCAGCAGGAACTCGATGCCCCGAGGGACCTCCGCGGCCGACGAGGCGGCGAGCGAGACGATCGCGATCGCCGCCTCCCGCCCCTGGAACCTGTCGACCGTTCCGACCGCGACCTCGCCGTAGCCGGCCGCGGCCAGCCGCGAGCGGATGAGCTCGACCTGCGCGTTGTAGGGGGCGACGACGATGACGCCGTCGGTGCCGAGAGGTGCGGTCGAGCCCTTCGACGACCACTCGCGGCCCAGCACCTCCGCGACGATCGCGACGACGGCATCCGCCTCGTCGATCGACGACGTCGAGTTGGCGACGTGCGGGACGGGCACGGTGTGCAGCCCCGGCTCGACGCCGTCGAGACGCCGGTCGGAGGGGTGCGAGCGCAGCGCGCCCTCGTACGAGAGCTGGGAGACGGGCTCGCAGACGGCGGGATGCATCCGCCAGCTCGTCTCGAGGAAGTAGCCGAGCTCCGCGGGCAGCACGTCGTGACCGTGCGAGAGCCAGCCGAGCGCCGAGACGTCGACGGGCTCGGGATGAGTGCCCTGGCTCACCTGCGGCAGCTGCTGCGGATCGCCGAGCAGCAGCAGCCGTCTCGCCGAGACGGCCGCCGCGATCGTGGCGGCGAGCGAGAACTGCCCGGCCTCGTCGATGACGAGCAGGTCGAGCGATTCTCGGGGAACCGTGCCGGCGTTGCTGAAGGTCCAGGCCGTGCCGCCGATGACGCGCCCGCCGGGCCGGGCGAGGAAGCCCGCGGTGCCCGCGCCGTCGAGCCTCTGCCACGGCCTCGTGCGCGTGTCGCCGTCTTTCGGCTTCTTGCCGACCGAACGCGCGTCGACCCCCGCGTCGACGATCGCCTCGAGCATGTTCTCGACGGTCGCGTGCGACTGCGCGACGACCCCGACCTTCCAGCCGTGATCGTTGACGAGCTCCGCGATCACGCGTGAGCCCGTGTACGTCTTGCCCGTGCCGGGCGGGCCCTGGACAGCGAGATAGGAGTGGTCGATGCGCAGCAGCGAGTCGCGGATGGCGTCGCCGACCGACGAGCCCACCGCGACGAGCCCACCCCGCGGAGGCTCGCGGCGCAGGATGTCGAGGGCGGCGTCCGGCAGCATCCCGGGCAGCGCGTCGAGCACCCGGCGGCCCCATTCGCCGATCGCGCCGATCTGGGATCCGGCGGGCGGCGGCTTGCCCGGGGTGACGGCGACCGGATGCTGGTCGTAGGGTGCGGCATCCCGCTTGAGACGCTCGGTGAGCAGCCAGTTCCCGTCGTCGTCCTGCACGAGCGTCGCGCGATCGTGGGCGCGTCGTGCGCCCGGCTCGCTGTTCTGCTCGATCGGCGGGAACGGCGGGTCGTAGAGCACGAACGGCGAGGCGCCGGCCCCGAACGAGCTGCCGGGCGCCGCCGTGCCCTCGACCCGGAGAACCCGCGAGGCCGTGCGTTTGCCGGGCTCGACGGCCCAGTCGCGCAGCACCTCGGCCCGGTCGATCACGAAGACGTCGCGGGTGTCGGCCCACTCCTCGATGGGATCGCGCAGCCGGGCGAAGTGATCCCACCAGAAGCTCTTGCCCTCCCGCCGGTGGTAGTCGATCGCCGCCGAGGCGAGCGCGAGGGCCGTCTGATCGGCCGTGCGCTCCCCCGGCGGCACCGCCGCGAGCTGCGCGGTCAGCGCCAGATAGACGGGGTCCGGCTCCGCGATCGGCACCGGAAGGGTCAGCTCGTCGGCCCCGGCCAGGCTCACGGCGTTCTCGGCGGCGCGCTCGAACAGCCAGTCGCGCAGGCGCAGGGTCGAGAGGCAGTCGTAGGCGTTGTAGTCGGCGATCTGCGCGAGAACGGATGCCGCGGCATCCGCGTCGCCCTGGGCGAGCAGCTCACGCGACCGCACGTACTCGGTGATCGAGTCGGCGGCGTTGGCGACCCCCGAGCGCAGCTGCGAGCCCATGTAGAGGGGCTCGAGCTTCTTGAGCGAGTAGCTGCGGCTGCCGATGCGCAGGCCCTGCCGCACGATCGGGTAGAGGTCGACGAGCACGTGGTTGCGCAGCAGATCGTCGACCGCCTCCTCGCCCACGCCGTGCCGGGCGGCGAGGGTGAGCAGATGGGTGCGCTCGTAGCTCGCGTAGTGGTAGACGTGCATGGCCGGGAACCGCGCGCGCCGCTCGGCCAGATAGGCGAGGAAGTCGATGAGCGCCTGGCGCTCCTCGGCGAGGTCGTGGGCCCAGAAGGCGCGGAACCGGCCGCGGGCGTCGACGAGCCCGAACAGGTAGTCGAGGCCCCAGGACTCGCCCTGCTGGTACAGCGGGTCGCCCTCGAAATCGAAGAAGATGTCCCCCTCGTCGGGCGCCGGCAGCGCCGAGAGCGCACGCGGGCTCACGACGGCCCAGGCCAGCGGATGCCGCGCGTCGACGGGCGCGATCTGCAAGCGGGCCTGCTCGCTCAGCGCCGCGAACGTCGCCGCCGCCATGCCGGGCACCGCGACGGGCGTGAGGGATGATGCCGCGTCGGATGGCGCGCGGGGCGCCGCGCCCGCCAGCTGCTCGATCGTCATGATGCCGGCCGCCCGCAGCTTCGCCCTCTGCACGAGGCTGAGACCGGCGACGAGCAGCACGTCGCGGTGCAGCTGCACCTGCTCCTCGCACACCTCGCAGCGCCCGCACGCCGTGTACCGGGGGTCGCCCCATTCGCTCGCCGCGTCGTCGGCGAGCCGTTCGTCGAGGATCCGCTCGAGACGCGCCCGGCGCCGGCGGTACACCGGCAGGATGTCGCGCAGGCGGTGCGTGCTCGTGCGCCCGTCGCCGAGCACGAGGTGCACCTGCTCCCCGGTGGGCACGCCGAGCGCCTGCAGCTGCTCCGCGTAGGCGGCGAGCTGCAGGAGCGCCGTGATCTTGGCCGAGCGTGCGAGCTTGGTGTCGTAGACCTCGTAGCGGCCGTCGCCGCCGCGGATGAGGAAGTCGGCGTAGCCGAGGAAGCGGCCGTCGAAGAAGGCCCCCTGGAAGACGACGCCCGCTCCCTCGGCGAGGGCGGCCGTGGTCGCCTCCGTCGCCGTCGTGATCTCGTCGAGCTGCGGGCGCTCGATCTCGACGACGTCGCACGTCTCGCGTAGCCGCTCGAGCATCCGCCGCTCGTGGGCGTCGCCGAGCGCGCCCGTTCGCGCGAGCATGTCGTCCTCGGCGGTGGGCGGCTGCTCGATCCGGCCCAGCCGTGCGTCGAGCCTGCGTACGACCGCCCACTCGCACCTCGAGGCCGCGACCAGATCGCTCGCCGAGTAGACGACAGCAGGGCCGGTGTCTGTGCCGAGCAGAATCATCGTCACCCCCTGGTGGTGTCGGCCTGGTCACGACGGATCGCGTGGGCGGCATCCGTCTGCCTCGACGGTACAGGCCACGACCGACCTCGTGGGGCGGGATGTCAGCGGGTGCTGACCTGCGCGTACTTGCGGATCGCGAGCGGGACGAACACGAGCAGCATCACGGCCACGCCGATGAGCACGGTCGGGATGGGGTACTGCTGCGTCCAGACATCCGGCTCGGGAGCGCCCGGCGGCACGTTGC
This sequence comes from Compostimonas suwonensis, assembly GCF_002797855.1. Lineage (GTDB taxonomy): Bacteria > Actinomycetota > Actinomycetes > Actinomycetales > Microbacteriaceae > Compostimonas > Compostimonas suwonensis. Next base: position 6,959 of record NZ_PGFB01000002.1, on the reverse strand, counting down.
CGAACAGGATGCGGGCCGACTGCACGAGTGCCGACACGGGGTTGAGCTCGGCGAAGACCCGCAACGGCGGCGGCAGCGTGTCGGCCGGAACGAAGGCGTTCGAGATGAAGGTGAGCGGGAAGAGCACGAGGAAGGAGACGTTGTTGATGATCTCGGGGCTGCGCACGCTCATACCGAGAAAGGCCATGACCCACGAGAGCCCGTACGCGAAGAGCAGCAGCAGGGCGACCGCGGCGACGGCCTCGAGAAAGCTCGAGCGGATGCGCCAGCCCACGATGAAGCCGGTCGTCATCATGACCGCCATCGAGACCGTGTTGATGAAGAGGTCGCCGTTCGTGCGGCCGACGAGCACGGCCGAGGGGCTCATCGGCAGCGTGCGGAACCTGTCGATGATGCCGTCTTTGAGATCCTGCGCCATGGCCGAGCCCGAGTAGGTCGAGCCGAAGACGACGGTCTGCGCGAAGATGCCCGCCATGATGAACTCGGTGTAGCTGCTGCCCGGTATGTCGATGACGCCCTCGTAGACGTAGGTGAACAGCAGCACGAACATGATCGGCTGCAGCAGCGTGAAGACGAGGATGTCGGGAACGCGCTTGATCTTGATGAGGTTGCGGCGCGTGGTGATCCAGCCGTCGTTGAGCCAGTCGGCGATGGGCGATGGCGTGCGCGGAGTGCCGGGGCCCGGCGTGTCGAGGTGGGCCGCCCGTGTCGTGGCGCTCATGACGCCCTCCTCTCGCTCGCGTCGTTCTTCTTCCCGCCCCTCTTCTCACCCGAGGCCTCGGGGCCGGATGCCTCGCCCTCCCCCTCATCGGAGGCCATGTGCCCGGTCAGCCGCAGGAACACGTCGTCGAGGGTCGGGCGCCGCATGCCGGCGTCGTACAGCCGCACCCCCTGCTCGCCGAAGGCGGCGAGGATGTGCTGGAGGGCCACGGGCGCGTCGTCCGAGCTGACGGTCAGCTCTCGGCCCTCGGGCGAGACGCTCGGCTCGGAGGTGCCGAAGCGGCGCAGGATCTCGACGGCCGCGCCGCGATCGTCGGCCGAGACGAGGTTGATCTCGACCCGCTGGCCGCCGATCGAGGCCTTGAGCTCGTCGGAGGTGCCCTTCGCGATGACCTTCCCGTCGTCGATCACCGAGATGCTGTCGGCGAGCTGATCGGCCTCCTCCAGATACTGGGTGGTGAGCAGCACCGTCGTGCCCTCGCCCACGAGGCTCGTGATGATGTCCCACATGCCGAGGCGGCTGCGCGGGTCGAGGCCCGTGGTCGGCTCATCGAGGAACAGCACCTTCGGGCGGGTCACGAGCGCGCCGGCGAGGTCGATCCGCCGCCGCATGCCGCCGGAGAAGCCTCTGACCACCCGGTTCTGCGCGTCGCTCAGGTCGAAGAGCTCGATGAGCTCCTTCGCCCGCGCCCGCGACTGCCGCGCGCCGAGATGGTAGAGCCGCCCGACCATGTCGAGGTTCTCGAGGCCCGTCAGGTTCTCGTCGACGGCCGCGTACTGCCCCGAGACCCCGATGATCGGGCGGATGCGCTCGGGGTGCGCGAGCACGTCGATCCCGTCGATCGTGGCCGTGCCGGCGTCCGGCCGGATGAGGGTCGTCAGCACTTTGACGGTTGTGGTCTTGCCCGCGCCGTTCGGCCCGAGCAGGGCTGTGACGGTGCCCTGCGGAACGAGCAGCTCGAGCCCGTCGAGGGCGTGCACGGGCTCGGCGCGCTTGGGCGTGTAGCTCTTGGCGAGGCCGATCGCTTCGATGAAGTCCACAGGTCATCTCCGGTTCGCGTGGTCGACGGTCACGGGAAATCAATCATGTGGACACTGTACACACCGAGGCCGACGTCCGCCTCCCCCGAAATCCCCCGCAGCTCCCTCGAATCGCCGAAGACCCGCGTCATGATCTCGGCCCCGGCGCGTCTCTTGGGTGGAGGTGTGATCGGCGTCACCGCCCCCTCGGCACGCCGGTCACACCTTCCTCGATCTCGAGTGGTCTCGTCGGCCCCTCGATCGCCCGAGCAGTCGCCTCGCAGACGACCCGGGCAGTCGCCTCGCGCAGCCGACTCGCGCAGACGAAAGGAGGGGCCACGGCCGAAGCCGTGACCCCTCCTTCGAGGTGGTGCGTGAGACTAGCGCGCGGCGTAGTACTCGACGACGAGCTGTACTTCACAGGTGACGGGCACCTCGGCACGCTTCGGGCGACGCACGAGGCGCGCCTGCAGCTTGTCGAGCTCGACCTCGAGGTAGGCCGGGACCTTCGGGAGCACGTCGACGTGACCGCCGGCCGCTGCGACCTGGAAGGGCTCCATGCCCTCGCTCTTCGGCTTCACGTGGATGAGCTGGCCCGGCTTCACGCGGAAGGAGGGGCGGTCCACGAGCTGGCCGTCGACGAGGATGTGGCGGTGCACGACCATCTGGCGGGCCTGAGCCGTCGTACGGGCGAAGCCCGCGCGCAGCACGAGCGCGTCGAGACGCATCTCGAGCAGCTCGACGAGGTTCTCACCGGTCAGGCCGGTGCCACGACGGGCCTCCTGGAAGGCGATCTTGAGCTGCGCCTCGCGGATGCCGTACTGGGCACGCAGACGCTGCTTCTCGCGCAGACGAACGGCGTAGTCCGAGTCGGCCTTGCGCTTGGTGCGCCCGTGCTCGCCCGGAGCGTAGGGACGCTTCTCGAGGTACTTGGCTGCCTTCGGGGTCAGGGCGATGCCCAGCGACCGGGAGAGGCGGGTCTTGCTACGGGTACGTGACTTGGTAGACACGGTTTCCTTTCAATAATTACGACATCGGTCTTCGGGACCGCAGCCGCTGGGCGTACCGGTGGGCACTGAACTGCTGAGAACAGCGCACGAGCACAGGCGCAGACGGACTGCGAAAGTATGAAGAGGGATGTTGCCACGGGATGCCCGGCTACAAGGCGTTCCCCATCCAGCAGAGTTTCGTACGCAGCCGCACGACAAAACCCGCTGTAGGCAACAGAAATCATAGCAGACGACAGGACGTCCCGCCCGACCCTGCTCGCGGGCTCACTCGATCCCGGCTCACTCGACTCCCCGCACGATCCGGCGCAGCTTCGCGAGCCGCGCCGAGACGTCGCGCTCGTTGCCGTGCTCGGTGGGCCGGTAGTAGACGGCCCCCGCGAGCTCGTCGGGCGCGTACTGCTGGCGCAGGACCCCGAGCGCGTCGTCGTGCGGGTACTGGTAGCCCTTGCCGTGGCCGAGGCGTTTGGCACCGGGATAGTGGGCGTCGCGGAGGTGCTTGGGGATGCGGCCGATGCGGCCGGCGCGCACGTCGGCGATCGCGGCGTCCAGGGCCATGTACGCGGCGTTCGACTTGGGCGCCGTGGCGAGGTGCACAACGGCCTGGGCGAGCGAGATGCGGCCCTCGGGCATGCCGATGTACTGCACGGCGTCTGCTGCGGCCACGGCCACGAGGAGCGCCTGCGGGTCGGCCATGCCGATGTCCTCCGAGGCGAGCACGATGATGCGGCGGGCGATGAACCGCGGGTCTTCGCCGGCCTCGATCATCCGTGCGAGATAGTGCAGCGATGCGTCGACGTCGGAGCCCCTCACCGACTTGATGAAGGCGCTGATGACGTCGTAGTGCTCGTCGCCGTTGCGGTCGTAGCGCAGGAGCGCACGATCGACGGCGAGGGCGACGTGCTCGGCCGTGATGACGGGCTTGTCGGGCTCGGGCGGGGCGGTCGGCTCGGCGGCATCCTCATCGCCCGTCTCGGCGCCCTCGTCGCCCGCGCTCTCGTCGCCCGCGCTCTCGTCACCGGCACCCTCGTCGCCCGCTTCGTCCGTCTCCGCTTCACCCGTCTCCGCGGCTGCCGCGCTCATCGACGCGGCGGTCACCGCGGCGGCCTCGAGCGCGGTCAGTGCCCGTCGGGCGTCGCCCGATGCGAGACGGATGAGGGTCGCACGGGCCTCGGCCTCGAGCTCGAATCGCCCGCCCAGCCCGCGCGGGTCGGCGACGGCGCGGTCGACCACGACGCCGAGGTCGTCGTCGCTCAGCGGCTGCAGCGTGAGCAGCAGCGAACGGGAGAGCAGGGGCGACACGACCGAGAACGAGGGGTTCTCGGTCGTCGCCGCGACGAGGATCACCCAGCCGTTCTCGACGCCGGGCAGCAGGGCGTCTTGCTGCGCCTTGGTGAAACGGTGGATCTCGTCGAGGAAGAGCACCGTCGACTGCCCGTAGAGGTCGCGGGTCGTCATCGCCTCCTCCATGACCCGGCGCACGTCGCGCACGCCGGCCGTCACGGCCGAGAGCTCGACGAAACGCCGGCCGGAGGAGTGCGCGATCGCCTGCGCGAGAGTCGTCTTGCCCGTACCGGGAGGGCCCCAGAGGATGACGGAGACCGAGCCCTGCTCCCCCGTCACGTCGCTCGCGAGGTTGACGAGGGGAGAGCCGGGCGTGAGCAGGTGCCGCTGACCGGCGACCTCGTCGAGGCTCGTGGGTCGCATCCGCACCGCGAGCGGGGTCGCCCCGCTCAGCAACCCCGTTTGAGCCTGTGCCATCACCCCAGGGTAGTTGCTGCCTCCGACACGCGCCGCGCCGGTCGGCCCGCGTCATTTGGTCGCATCACCACGAGGTGCGTAAAGTTCATCTGGGGTTCTCGGCGCCCGTCCCTCTGGCGCCCGATCCCGACCCGTTGTCTTCGCGCCATCGTCGGCGCCCAGGTAAGAGGAATGCCGTGGCACCCAGCAAGCAGAACGACCGTGAAGGACGCCAAGCGCGAGAGCGGCTGCGTGCCTATCAGGCCCGGCAGAGCGTGCACGAGCACCGCATCAAGCGGCGTGTGCGCGACAACGTGATCGCGGGAGCGGCCCTCCTCGTGGTGCTCGTCATCGCCGTCGGCGCACAGGTCGTCTACTTCACCGGCGGCCCCGGCGCGCCGGAGCCCACCGCGAGCCCGTCGCCGTCGGCCTCCGCAGCCGCGGACGGCGTGCCCAGCCCGGGTCTCGCCGAGAACCGCAGCTGGACGGGCACCCTCACGCTCAACGACGTGCCCCTCGGCGTCGAGCTCGACGGCGCGCTCGCCCCGCAGGCGGTTTCGTCGACCATCAGCCTGGCCGACAGCGGGTTCTACGACGGCGTCTCGTGCCACCGCCTCACCAACGGAGGCTTCTTCGTGCTGCAGTGCGGCGACCCCGCAGGCGACGGCAGCGGCGGGCCCGGCTACAGCTACGGCCCGATCGAGAACGCCCCGGCCGACGACCTCTACCCGGCGGGAACCATCGCGATGGCCCGCCAGGGCGGCAACGCCGAGAGCATGGGCAGCCAGTTCTTCGTCGTCTACGAGGACACGACGATCCCCTCGGACGCGGCGGGCGGCTATTCGGTCATCGGTCACGTAACGAGCGGGCTCGACCAGCTCAAGTCCGAGATCACCGACAAGGGCATCACTGGCGGCGGCTCGGACGGCGCGCCCGCCGTCGCGACGACGATCACGAGCTTCACCCTGCAATAACGGGGCGACACTCCCCCGCAGGGAGTGCAATAGGCTTGACGGCAATGCCCCTCGTGGGCTGGCAGCATCCAATTCCAGCAAGGTGAGGCTCTTGTCTAGTGAACAACAGGCCTGGGGTCGTGTCGACGACACCGGTACCGTCTTCGTCCGTCTTTCCACGGGTGAACGCGCTGTAGGTCAGTACCCGGATGGCACGCCCGAGGAGGCTCTCGCGTACTTCCAGCGCAAGTTCACCGATCTCGAGGGCCAGGTGACCCTGCTCGAGCAGCGGGCGAAGCGCGGTGCTCCGGCATCCGACATCGCGCGCGCCGTCTCCACCCTCCGCGAGTCGGTCGCCACGGCGAACGCCGTGGGCGACCTCGAGTCGCTCTCCACCCGGCTCGAGAAGCTGGGCGGCGCCGTCGAGGAGCTCACCGAGCAGCAGAGCGCCGAGGCGAAGGCCGCGATCGCCGCCGCGATCGCCGAGCGCACCGAGATCGTCGTCGCAGCGGAGGCGCTCGCCGCCGAAGACCCCGCGAAGACGCAGTGGAAGCAGACCACCGCCTCGCTGGATGCTCTCTACGCGCGCTGGCAGGCCCACCAGCAAGACGGTCCGCGCCTGCCGAAGAACGATGCCAACGAGCTCTGGAAGCGCTTCAGGGCCGCGCGTACGACGATCGAGCAGAACCGCAAGGCGTTCTTCGCCGAGCTCGACAGCGTGCACCGTGACGCGCGCACGCGCAAGCAGGCCCTCATCGACCAGGCCGAGTCGCTCATCCCCCAGGGCATGGCCGGCATCCCCGTCTACCGCGATCTGCTCGATGAGTGGAAACGTGCGGGCCGGGCCGGCAAGAAGCAGGACGACGCCCTCTGGGCCCGGTTCAAGGCGGCGGGCGACGAGCTCTACGCCGCGAAGAGCGAGGTCGACGCCAAGGAGAACGAGGAGTTCCAGGGCAACCTGACGCTCAAGCTCGAGCTCCTCGACGAGGCCGAGCCGCTTCTGGCCGAGACCGACTTCGCGAAGGCCCGCACGGCGCTGCAGGCGATCCAGCGTCGCTGGGACGAGATCGGCAAGGTCCCCCGCGAGCAGGTGCGCGTCATCGAAGACCGCCTCCGCAAGGTCGAGACGGCCGTCCGCAAGCTCGAAGACGACCACTGGAAGACCAACAACCCGGAGAAGAAGGCCCGCTCCGAGGGTCTGGCGGGTCAGCTCGAAGACGCGATCGCGAAGCTCGAGTCCGAGTTGGCCGAGGCGACGGCGAGCGGCGACACCGCGAAGATCGCGGCAGCCCAGGAGGCCCTGGACGCCCGTCGCATCTGGTTGCAGGCACTCGGCCGCTAGGTGTACTGACCCGGATCGTTGTTGACGTAGGAGAGACCTCCGAGGTCGAGTTGGAGCTGTCTAGGTTCCCTCGATCCCACGGAGGTCTCTCGTGTCTCACGCTAATGCCCGGCTGGCTCCGGCCGGCAGGTTGATCATGGTCCAACGCATCGGGTCGGGGCGAGCGGTCGCTCACGT
>NZ_PGFB01000001.1 GCF_002797855.1 Compostimonas suwonensis | reverse complement strand
CGCCCCTGGACCTCGAACGACGACCGGAGAGCAGGGTTGACGGCCTGGCTCGATCACTACAACCTAGACAGACACCACCTCGGCATCAGAGGCAAGACCCCCATCGACCGAATCAACAACGGTCGAGGTCAGTACAGCTAGACCGGGCCTGCGCCGTTCCTCTCCCAAAGCGCCCGCGCGACGATCTTCTGATCACGCGAGTGCACAAGCGCACGCACGCTGACGGCTACGAGCGAACCGATGATCGCTCCGATCGAGTTCGCGACGACATCGGAGACGGTCGCGAATCGGCTGCTGAGCAGGGCCGCCTGCGCGAGCTCGATTGCGATCGAGAGTCCCGGGCAGATGAGAAGGGCGAGCCACCACACCTTCGCTGGCAGAAGGAGCGACAGGAGAAAGCCGAGCGGAACGAACATCAGCACGTTCGCGGAGAACTCGAGCTTGTCATATCCGAACCATTCGGGCACGCCGTTTCGATGCAGCACCGCCAGGAGCCGGTCGATCGACCCCTCGTAGCCCTGGTCGAGCGGAGTCGGCCACATGGTGGCGACGAGCACCAGAGTCAGGCAGAGCGCCAAGGCTGCGCCGGTGAACCATTCGCGCACCAGACTCTTGGGCGGTCTGGCCGCAGCTCTCACGTCAGCATCCTCTCGACCTGCCCCACGCTCAGCCCGCCGGGGTCACAACGGCGGCGGTGACCGCGCCGTCGATGTAGAGAGGCTGATCGGCGACCTGGACCGTGACCTGGCCGTCGATGGGCGCGACCTCCGTGGCCGTGCCGAAACCGGTCGTGACGATGAGCGGCTTGGTCGAGGCGAAGCTGACGGACGCCGGAGCCGTCGACCAGACGACCCGGGTCGTCGAGACGCCGGCGCCGAAGGCGTAGGAGTACACGCCGTCGGCGATCGAGTCCTGGCTGGTATACGGCTTGCCCGCGAGCTTCCGGATGAGCACACCCTGAGCCACACCCGAAGGCTTCGGCTCGAAAGCCCGCACCGCGTCGGTCTTCGGCCGGAAGAGGCCGAAGTTGCCTTCATGATCGGTGGGGTCGGGGTCGTCGTTGACGAGGTCGTACCAGAAGAGCTTCTCCACGCCGCTCGCGAGCGCGATCGTCTCGGCGCGCACAAGATATCTCGCCTGCATCGCCTCGCTGTCAGGGCCTGAGTTGGATGTCCATCCGAACTCGGTCAGCCAGATCGGCTTGGGCTGCCCGTTGTTGTATTCCGCGATCCTCGCCTGCGCCTGCTGGATGTTGCCGACGAGCTCCTCGGGGGCGGCCACGTACGGATGGTAGCTCACCACGTCGAGGTAGCTGAGCCCGCCTTGCGCGTACAAGCCCGTCAGCCAGGGGTCATCCTGATTGGCGTTCGCCGGGCCGACGATCTTCGTGCCCGGACTCGCGGCTTTGACCGCGGCGTAGCTCGAGCTCAAGAGCGGCATATAGCAGTCCGGCGATGAACCGCACTCGCTGTTGTTGAAGCGCAGATTGTTGAACTCGTTGTAGATCTCGACAGCCGGCAGGGAGTAGTGCTCGGCCAGGTCGGCTGTATACGCGGCATAGGCCTGCACCCCCTCTGCGGTGTGCGGGATCTGGTCGTCGTCGTGATGAGGGTTCGTGCCGTTGCTGATCGGCAGGACCGAGACGCCGAGCGCTTCATACGCCGGGAACTGGCTCTCGTAGTATGCCGGATAGGCGTACTCGCCGGGCGTGGTCTCCACCGCTTGCCAGTAGGCGTCCGTTCGCATACCACTGAAACCCATACGCGCCGCCACCCGCTCGGAATCGACGTAATCGGCTTCTCCGATGTGCGTGCCGACGCCGAAGCGTTCGTCGGACACGGGATCGCCGGGGTCGCCTCTGCCGAGCACCATAAACGCGGCGCCGAGCGGAGTGGAGTCGCCGACGACCGTCAGCGCGATGCGATAGTAGCCCTGCTGCAGGTCCTCGAGCGGCACCGTGCCCACACCACCGGCCAGCGGCAGGGTTCCCGCCGTCACGGGAGCACCGGTGTCGTCGGTGACAGCCCAGTCGACCGCACGAGCGAACCACGCGACGTCGATTCCCGCCGAACCGCTTTCGAGGACGAGGGTGTCGTTGGCGATGTATCTGGGAGAGGAGAAGTCGTCGAACGATCCGTTGGCGACGACGCTGTCGGCTCCGCCCGCGGGCACGGCACGCAGCTGGTCGATCAGGAATCCCTCGATGGCACCGCCGGGAACGATGGCGACGGGGATCTCCGTCTGGTCGGCCCCGGTCGTGTACGACCAGCTCACCTCGGCCCAGTCGGCTGCCTCGACGGGGAGCTCGAAAGACTGCGCGCCGTCGGTGCCCATGGTGATGGAGACCGGGGCGGCCTCTTCCGTGCTCGAGGACGACTTCACACGGGCGCTGAAGGCATAGGCCGTCGCCGGCTCCGCCGGAACGACTTGTGTGAGCGCCCTTCGGCCGGGGCCCGTGGTCGTGCTGTCGACCCGGAGCGAGACAGGGCCGTCCGCCGCCGCGTCGCCGTTCACGCTGAACTGAGTGCCGACGTCGGCCTCGTTGGCGACGTTCCAGCTGCCGAAGCTTGCGGCAGCGTAGAACGGGGGTGGGCCGGTGGGCGTCGGAAACGGAGTCGGGGTCGACGTCTTCGCGATCACGGCCGGCGCGGCGGGTGCGGTCAGAGCGAACACGAGGGCCGTGCCACCTGCGACGACGAGGGCCGAGGCCGCGACGATGCCGGGTATCAGCCACCGTGATCGTCGGCGTCGATGAGTCGCTCGGGCCTTCATGATTGCCTCCATCGTCTGTCGACTCGTGCGACCTCATCCATGATCAGGTGCCCTCGATCCACCCAAATGCTTGAGCGATGGCGGAACGACTCCGAGGAGGATCACGAACTCGCTCAACGCGAGGCCCATCGCGACCCCGACGCCCCCGATCGTCAACGCGCCCCAGATCATGATCGGAACACCAATGATCGCTCCAGCGACGGTCGCCTTCAAAATCACCGAAGCACGGCCGTGGGGAAGAAGCAGATTACGCATAAATGGCGTGGACACGGAGAGCATCAGGTAGGCCATCCCGAACCAGAAGCAGACGTATCCGGCGGCCGCGACATCCTCGCCGAAGAGAAGAGATGTCGCCCACGGCCCCCCGACAGCGAGAACGAGCATTCCGATCGTCCCGAGCACCAGGTGGGCGATGATGGCGGCCACCTGGCGTCGATGCTGGGCAGGACGCGCCGGATCGAGCACCCAGGCCTGCAACGCGTTCGCGAGCGCCGAGATCCCGAAGAGCCCGTAGCGATACAGCTTGTCGGCGGAGGCGAACATGCTCGTCATGAGAAAACTGCTCGTAGCGCTGACGATCGGCAGCGGGGTCGCGGCGTAACTCGCCCCGGACAGATCGACGAGCGCCGGGACCACCATGATGCGCAGACTCCCGCGCAGGGTTCCATCGGCACGCCTCATCCAGGGCAGGAGCGCCCCGATGTGGCGACGCTGGAAGAGGAGGAGCCCGCTCACGGACGCCAGCAGGAGCAGTGCGGGATAGGCCCAGATCGGAACGCCGATCAGGAGAAGGACCGCTGAGAGCAGAGTCGCCACGACCTTCGGCACGGCTTCGAAGCTCGCGATCAGCCCCGGGCGCCCGAGCCCGATCGCGAACCACGAAAACGAGAAGCCGAAGAATGCCATCGCGACGGTCATCAGCACGGAGTCGAGAACATACCTCGGGGCGGCGAGCACACCGCTGAGCACGGCGAGAAGAGGAAGCGCAACCACGAACACGATCATCCGTGAGCTGAAGGATCGCCTGTAGCTCGCGCGCCGCTGCTCCTCCGATGTCTCCTGAGCGATGAGCGGCGGGCCGGCGATGGCCCAGCCGAAGCTCACAGCGACCGCCCCGAAGGTTCCGATGGCCTGTGCCGTGGCTATGCTCGCCCAGCCGTCGACGCCACCGACTCGGGCGATGATGGGCAGCAGGAGCAACGGCGCGACCGCCGACAGCAGGGGCAGCGTCGCAAAACCACCGAATCGCAGGATCAATCGTCTCATCGTCGCCTCCCGAGCGTCATTCGGCGACCGGTACGAGACTGCTCAGGCAAGGCGGCTCAGGAGTTCGCGCTCGAAGGCCTCTGCAGCGTCGTCGGGAGAGTACGAGCTCATACGTTCGAATCCGGCGGCCGCCACGGCATCGCACGCCGACTCATCGGAGAGCAGGCCGAGGGCATTCTGCGCGAGGGCGGAAGAATCCCCGATCGGCGAGAACAGAGCCACTCCGTCACCGTAGGCGCGCACGCCGTCGATATCGGTCGAGACGACCGCCGCGCCGGATGACATCGCCTCGGCGGGAGGCAGGTGCCAGCCTTCTCCGTCGCTCGCGCAGAGGTAGACCCGCGAAGCCTGGTAGAGCTCGCTGAGCTGGGCAGCTCCCGGATTACGGACATGAACGGTCTGGGCAGGCAGAGAGCGAGGCTTGTCGATCACTCCGAACGTTCTCAATCGAACCTCGGGGATGGCCTCGGCGATGGTGTGAAAGGCCTCTGCGACCAGGTCGGAGCGCTTCCACTCGAGGTCGGATACAAGCGCGAGGACCTGGAGCGGACGCTGTGCTATCGGAAGGCCGCGCGGGAACGCCGCGGCATCGATCGCATTCGGGATCAGCACGGTCTCGACGCCGAGCTCCCGGCCTTTCTCCTGGAGCCACGGAGCGATGACGATCTTCCGAAGGGGAAGCCGCCAGGTCATGTCCAGATGAGCCGAATCACCCGACCAGTCTTCGTAGTGCTGGATGAAGTAGAAACCTGGCGTTCCTCTTTCGCCAGCCGCTCGGGACACGATCTCGGCCGTTTCGACGGCCGTCGCCACGAGGACATCCGCCTGAGGGATGCCATCGATGAACTGACGATCGTAGTTGGTCACGCGGACACGTGCATCGAGAGGGAACCATCTCGGGCGCAGGTGTCGACCCAGTCGATACTGGATCGGGCGCGCGAGCTTCTTCAGGACGGAGGAGCCTGATGACCTGAATCGGTCCGGCCTCATGTGAACGATGTCCACGACATGCCCCGACCGCGCGAGGTGATTCGCGTACTGATAGGCGACCTTGTAGCCGCCGCCGGGCTCGACCGGAAAACCCAGAAGAACGATTGCGATCGATGCCATAGCCGATACTCCTCCTGCTGGCCCTATACCGGTCGAGCCGAGCGGATCGCCGAGCCCTCGGCGGCCTCGGCGACCGCGTCCTCTCGCCGAGCGCCCTGTTCGCGTTCGAAATAGATCACCGCGACGATGACCCCGAAATAGGGAAGGGTGTGGTTCTCACCGAAGAAGCCGATGGTATCGGCCATCGCGTGCGCGAAGAACCATACGATCGCGATGAGCAGGCAGCCGAGCCCCAGAGCAGACGACGACAGAACGGGTTGCGAGCGCCTCCGAACGAGTTCCGCGATCACGACCGCGATGGGGATCGTGGCGGCCGCGACGACGAGGACCGCCAGCGGGATGCCCGCATCGGCCCAGGCCTGAACGATGACGTTGTGGGTCGGCAGGTCTTGGAACTGACGCCCGGAGGCGAAGACGGCATCGGCGTTCTCACGGAGATAGCCTGCCCATCCTCCATAACCCAGGCCGAGGAAAGGATGCTCGAGAAAACCCTTCCCCGCAAGAGCCCAGAGCTGGCCCCGTTCGCCCAGCGTTCTGAGTGAAGTGCTGATCAAAGGCGAGCCCGCGGATGCCAGGACGATGACTGTGACGATGAAGCCCACGACCACGAGTCCAAGAAGCGCGAATGCCGCCCGGCTGCGCCGCAGAAGGAGCAGGAAGAACAGCGTCAGGCTCGGCAACAGGATGAGCAGCACGAGCGCCGTCTTCGAGCCCGTCGCCACGCACCCGATCAGCCCCGCGGCCGCGACGACGAGCAGGACACGTCGACGCGACCGGAAATACGCGTATCCGTACAGGAAGGCGACTGCGGCGAGCAGGAGGGAGGCGATGTTCCCGTTGAGCAGGAAGCCGCCCGCCTTGTCGGGATCGAGAACGTTCTGAGGAACTCGCGAGAAGATCAGCTCGACGTCCGGCTCGGAGAAGAGAGCGGCGATCGGAGATCGCAGATAGAGCGCCTCCAGCGCGGGAGAGAACCGAAAGAGCACGACGAGAGCGATCTCGAGCAGGATGACGGGAGCAGCTATCACGAGAGCCCTGGTGAGGCCGCCGCGAGTTGCGACGACCTGTCTTGCCGCGAGATAGCACAACACGAGCGAGACCGTGGAAAGCACCGCCTGCGCCCATGTGCCGTCGTTGGCGGCCCACAGCACCGAGACCAGCTGCCAGGCAAGAACGGCGAGCAGCACCATCACCCAGAGATTCCAGTGGGCGCGTCTGCTCGATCGGAGTATCGCCGGGGCGAAGACGATGGGCAGCAGCAGCGCGATCGAGATGTAGCCGATGGGCTCGAACACCTGGAGGACGGCCACGCCGAGCAGGATGGCCAGCAGCACCGGCTTCGGGATCTTGAAGGAGAAGTATCCGCCTGTCACGAAGACGACGAGGGCGGCGATGCCGATCCAGATGAGCTCTGACGTCGAGTGGGTACTCAAGAAGCCGGATGATCCGACAAAAAACATGTACTCTCCGCCCTGTTTCCACCATGAAGCCTAGCCGAGAGGCCCTCCCTCCCTCACCGTGCCCCTGCCCGGGGTCACCTCGAGGCTGCGCGGTCGACCGTCCGGGTGATCTTGCGGGCGACCTCGTCCCAGTCGTATCGGGCTCCCCATTCGGCAGGCATCGACAACGGGCCCGCCTCGGCCGCCGACACGAGAGCGTCGAGCGCTGCCGCCCATCCCGCGGGATCCGAGGGCGAGCCCACCTCGACCCCGACGCCGTCGACGATCTCCCTCACGCTCTCGCAACCCGCCCAGTATGCGACCCGCGTCCCACAGCTCATCGCCTCCACGACGGGCAGGCCGAAACCCTCGAGCAAGGAGGGCTGCACGACCCCGGTCGCGCCCCGATACAGCTCCGCGAGCTCGTCATCGCCTATACCACCGCGGATCTCCACTCTCGAACTCAGCCCCATGGCGCGCACGAGCTCTCTGGCTTCGTCACGATCGCTCGTCACGATCACGGCGCCGTACTCCGGCCTCGCCACGAGCGCGTCGAGCAGCACGGCGACGTTCTTGTGCGGCTTCAGATTGCCGACGTAGAGGAAAGTGGGTCGAGCGAACCTCTCTCGAGCACCGGTCCGAGTGAACTGCGCCGACCGGCCGTTGCCGACGACGACGATCTCGATCTCCGGGTCGTCGAGCCAGTCCGACAGAGCACGGGCGGAGGTCTCCGACACCGTCATGACCACTCGAGAACGGCGGATGGCCCGCTTCACGACCGTGTTGTAGTAGAGCGTCTTCGCGACGGATCGCTCGTGAGGATCGCTCAGATGGATGAGATCGTGAACGACCAGAAGCTGGCGAGCACGCGTTATCCCGGCGTTGAACCCCGGACTGAAGACGATCGTCTGCGAATCGAGAGCGATCCTATGGCGATCGACGACATCCAGGATCCTGGTGGGCGAGCCGTCTCCGCCGAGGGGGCGCCACCGGCCGTCGAGGCGAGCCAGAATCTCTCTCGCGAACCGGCCGATTCCGTGCTCGCCTCTCCATCGGTCGTCGACGACGACACGCGAGCCCAGATCGGTCATTCGTTCTCCCGTCCGCCGACGCACGGCTCCGGGACGACGCCCGAGGATTCCGACGGCGGCTCATAGCTCGTGTACTCGCCCACCCAGCCGCGGATCCGGGCGTCGAAGACAGCGCTGTCGAACTCCCAGGCCCGCGCAGTGCACCGCGCGGAGTCGAGTCCGGCAGCGAGCCCCACGGCGTCCTCCAGCGACGTTCTGTCGAACGAGCGGAGCAGCGTGCCCGTGACGCCCTCCATGACCGATTCCGCCGCTCCGCCGACCGCGTTGGCGATCACCGGTGTTCCCGCGGCCATCGCCTCGACGGGCATGATTCCGAAGTCCTCGACGGCGGGGAAGACGAGCGCGATGGCCTTGCGGTAGAGCTGGCCCAGCAACGCGGACGACGGGTGGTGCACAAAAGTCACGAGCCCCGGATGCTCGTCGGCCAGCGCTTGCAGACGGGCTTCGTCCGGCCCCTCCCCCGCGATGACGACCGGCACACCCGCGGCGGCTCCCGCCTCGATCGCGATGTCGAGTCGTTTGTACGGCACGAACCGTGAGGCCCCGAGAACGAAATCAGCCGGGAGGGCGGCCAGCACCTCCTCCTCGCCCCGGGTCAGAAGCGTCCGGGTGTCCTCGGCGAACCTCGCCACATCGACCGGTGGGTAGATCACGATGCTCTCGCGCTCCCAGCTCTCGGCGACTCGCGCGGCGACGAACGAGCTGTTGACCGCGACGGACACGGCCTCCTGAGCGCGCTTCCTGTCGAGAGCCCTGAGCGGCCGAGAGGCTCGGCGTGCCAGGCGGCTGTCACCACGTGCGTCCAGCTCCGGCGTCCAGATGTAGCGAGCCGGGGTGTGCGCGTAGACGAGCTTCGGCACATCGCGAGCCGAGCCGGAGAATCGTGCGTGGTGCGCGAAGAGGTGGCTGCTGCACAGAACCCACTCGGCATCGCGCGGGCCGAGGTGCCTCCACGTCGTCGGCATAAGAGGGAGCGCGAGCGCTTTGGAACGCCGCAGAGGGGTGCGCGCGAACCAGGTCTCTGTGACGCGTCCTGCCGCGAAACGCTCGGGTGCGTCATCCCACAGCGCCGTTATCGGGGCGTCGGGGAAAACCCGCGACAGCTCTTCGAGCACGTTCTCCGAACCGCCCCGTCTGGACAGCCATTCGTGAACGAGAAGGCCCGGCATCAATCGCTCTCCATTCACGTGTCAAGGCCGCGGCTCGCGCCACGACCCAAGAAGCCTACATTCGCTCGCCTCAGATCGTCATTCGAAGGCCGACGACCGCAAGGGACTGGTGAATGCCGGATCCGCCCTCTCCCGTGCCAGCCGGATTCCCAGCCAGAGTCCTCTGAGAGTTCCACCACGGAACCGGACGAGATTCGAGAGGGCGCTCACCGCGATCCACACCAGTCCGCCCAGCCGCCAGCGCCCGCCCTGGCTTCGCGCGAAGACAAGCGCCGCCCACGTGTGATAGGCCTTGATCGCCGTCGGGTAGACCCGGCGATTGCTCGAGGTCTCATGCGTCGCCGACGCGATCGCGCTCACCGAGAAGAGGCGTCCGGCTGCGCGCAGCCGGACGGAGTAGTCGACGTCTTCCCAGTACATAAAGAACTTCTCGGACAGCAGCCCGACCTGACGCAGGGCGTCCGCTTTCACGAGCACGCAGGCCCACGTGACGAAATCGGGCTCGGCACCGTCGCGTGCCGCGTGAGTGGTCATCCCCCACGCCGGCCTGAGGTACCCGCCCGCCGACTCCGGGATGCCGTCCGACCCGATGATCCGCGGGGCGACGAGGGCGAGCTCCGCAGATGAGGAGAGCTCACGGACGAGCTGCGCGACCGCTCGCGGCTCGATCGAGGCATCGTTGTTGATCACGAGACAGGCGTCGAATCCTTCTCTCAGGGATTCACGGAGCGCGGGGTTCACACCGGCGGCGAATCCCCTGTTCTCGGAAAAAGGGCGCAGCGACCAACGTCTCCCGTCGAGAGGAAGGTCGCGGAGAAGAGCGTCGAGCTCACCCGTCGACTCGTTGTCGACCACGTAGACGTGCTCGATGTCCTCGCTCCTCAGAAGGGACGTGAGACAACGGATCGTGCGCATACTGTCTCTCCAGTTGAGCACGATCGCGCTAACACGCACGATTCAACTCCCGGATCCACCCCATCCACCTCACATTACCCGGAGCGTGCGCCGACATCGGACGAACACGAGGCGTGCACCCGTTTCGCCGCACCGCGGGGGTCGATCATCCGGTGCCGGAGGACGACAGTCTCGGAGCCGACGCGCGGGCCGCTGCGCGCGACCTCCTCCGCTCTGCTCGTTTTGACGGTCACCCAACGCGGCTGCCCGACCCAGCTCGGCGGGTCGAAGAGATAGCCCAGATGTGCGCGACGAATCGCCCACTCGGCGACCAGGCATCCTGCGATCACCACGATCGTCCCGGCGATGGGCCAGGCCCAGGCTCCGGACAGGTTCGCGAGGGGCAGCCGTCGATCGATGACCAGGATCAGCCAGATCATCGGCAGATGCAGAACGTAGATGGGAAGAGTCCGGGTGCCGAGACGGGACGCCGACCGCGTGAACCACCCGGCTTGGCACCACACCACGATCACGCCGATCACCCCGAGCACGAGAAAGGTGCTCGTCACCTCCTGAAGCGCGGAGGCGAGCGCCCACGGCATGGGCGTCGCCAGCACTGCGCTGCGAAGCACCACCCCCACGACCAGAAGCGCACCCGTCGCCCACCACCGGGATGGCGAGGCGAGCCAGGCGAGCAGGGAACGCCCGTAGACGCCGATGCCGAAATAGATCCCGTAGGTGAGGATGTGGTACCAGAAGTTGGCCCCGCGGTCGCCGGGGATCGTCGCAGACCACAGCGAGAAGGCGGCGACCGCGGTCAGCACGAGAGCCGGAGACAGCCTGCTCATCGTCGCGAACACCGCTGTGTAGAGCGTCAGCGCGAAAATGAACCAGAGCGGGGTGTCGGGCTGGTAGAGCTGGCTGAACATGTCGGGCAGACCGATGATCTGATACGGCATCCCCTCGGGGAAGATCTTCGAGAGCACCGCGTACACGAGCACCCAGATCAGATAGATGTAGGCGGTCGAGCGCACTCGGCTGCGAGTCTTCGCATTACGCCACCCGTCACGCACGTAGCCGGAGACGAGCATGCCCGACAAGACCAGCAGCAAAGGGATCCTGATGAGCGCCAGTTCGCTGATGATCGGAGTCCAGAAATCCTTCGCCGCGCCGTCCGGCATCGCCGGATAGGCCACGAAGATGCAGAAGTGCATCATCACGACGAGGACGACTGCGACCCCACGAGCAGCATCGATCCAGGGGATACGAACGGTATTCAGCGTGTTTCCAATCGGTATCGCAGAGAGGCCGCACAGGCACTCGCCGTGTTAACCTCCAGTTCACGTTACCTGAGGGAGATTCCGGACGCACGTCCGTCATCGGTAGAGCAGCGCCCGCAACTCGCTCTCGGCGGCGCCCAGACGATCCGGGTCGATCGTCTCGCCGGCGCGGAAGTGGTCGACGAGCCGGGGGTCGACGTAGCTGTTCTTCGCGATCGCGGGGGTGTTGCCGAGTACGGCGGCCGCGTCGCGCATCGCCTGTGCGAGGGCGCGGCTGCGGCCGGTCTTCGTGCGCTCCGGACCGTGACGGGCCAGGCTCACGGCGGCCGCGACCGTGCCGTGCAGGGTTCTGAAGTCCTTGGCGGTGAACTCCCCGCCCGTGCGCTCCCGCACGTAGTCGTTGATCTCCGCGGCGGAGAGAGGATGCCACGTGCCGTCGTCTGCGCGCCAGGCGAGCAACCGGGCGGTGCGCCCGCGCCGCTTGAGCCCGCGCACCACGGAGGCGAGGTCGGCATCCGTGATCTGCGAGTCCCACTCCTGGCCGCTCTTGGCGGGGAAGGCGAGCGAGACGGTGTCGCCGTGCACGGTCGCGTGCTCGCAGAGCAGGGTCGAGAGGCCGTGGCTGCCGTGGTCTTCGGCGTAGCGCTCGCTGCCGACCCGCAGCGATCCGGTGTCGAGCATGCGGAAGGCCGCGGCGAGCGCTCGCTCGCGCGTCGGCTCGGCACCGCGCAGATCCACCGTGACCATCCGTCGTGCGACGGGCAGAGACTCGGCCAGGCTCAGGGCGCGGTCGTACTTGACGCGGTCCTTCTGCTGCCGCCACGTCGGATGGTAGATGTACTGCCGGCGACCGGCCGCATCGACACCCGTCGCCTGGATGTGCCCGTTCTCGTAGGGGGCGATCCAGACGTCGGTCCATGCGGGCGGGATCGCGAGCTGTTCGAAGCGGCGCCTCAGCTGCGGGTCGCGCAGCGTCCCGCCCGAATCGTCCTTGTAGCTGAAGCCCCGGCCGGAACGGACGCGCCGGTAGCCGCGACCCGATGTGTCACTGCGCCGTAGCCGCGGCATCCTGGCCCGCTGCTATTCGTTGCCGATCTTCTCGTCGGCGGCGGAACGCGCGCCCTCGATCTGCTCTTCGAACTTGCCGCCCGTGACCGTGTTGGCCACACCCGCGACGCCGTCGAGCACCTTGTCGCTGATGTCTTCGGCCTGCTCGCTGTTCAAGGCGTCTTTCACCTTGTCGTCGTTCAGGAACTCTTGAGCCTTCTTCGTGATGTCGTCGAATCCTGCCATGATGCCCTCCTTGACACTGACTGAGCACCGTCACGCGACGGCCAAGCCCATTCTTTGACCACGGCGGGATGAGCACAAGCCCCCCGTTCCCCGCTGACCGTGTGACGACCCGGTGAGAAGGAGGCCGACCGGCGCCCAGCACGCCTAGTCGCGAAGCACGACCGAGCCGCCCGTGCACTCCGACCGGGCGGCTCGCTCGTCGAGATTCACCCAGGCTCCCGCGACCGAGGAGCCGACGATCGCGATCGCGACGACCCCCATCCCGACCGTCACCCAGCGCTGCCTGCGACGTTCGACCGAGGTGGCTGGAACAGCGGCCGCCCGCGCGACGCCTCGACCGTAGCGGAGGGGGTCCTCAACGTAGCGGCGGGTCGCCCAGGCGAGCAGCACGATGAGCGCCATGAGGATGGCCATCAGCCAGCTCGGGCTCGGAATACCCGTGATGAAGGGCACGAAGAGCAGCACGGGCCAATGCCAGAGGTACAGCGAATACGACTGATCCCCGACCCACTGCACGGGCCCGGCGTGCACGAGCCACCGGGCCCCGAGCGGCACGCCCGAGTCGGCGGCCCAGATGATCGCCGCGGTCGCCACCGTCGGCGCGAGGGCGGGCCACCCGGCCACGCGCACATCGTCGACGACGAGGTAGACCGAGGCCACGATCACGGCGCACGCGCCCCAGAAGACGAGCTGCCGCGTCAGCAGCGCACGCCGCGTCACGACGAGGGCCGAGGATGCCGCGGCACGCCGGCTCGCGGCGACCGCGAGCAGTGCGCCGATCCCGAACTCCCACGCTCGGGTGAAGGTGCTGAAGTAGGCGAGATCGCCATCGCTCACCACGAGCACGGCGGCGTGCGTGAAGGAGGCGATCGACAGCGCGCCCATGACGACGAGCAGCGCGAGACCCACCCGATTGCGCCAGAAACGCACCGCGAGCACGATGACCGCCACCATGAGCAGAGGCCAGACCAGGTAGAACTGCTCCTCGACCGACAGCGACCAGAAGTGCATGACGGGTGTGATGTCGTAGTTCTCCGGGCTGGTCGTCCACGGTCCCAGCCCCTGGGCCCAGTTCTGCGCATACAACGCGCTCGCGCCGATCTCGACGAAGAACTCGTCCCACTGGCGCCGCGGCACGACGAGGAAGGTCAGCACAACGCACGCGAGCAGCACGACGAACGCGGCCGGCAGCAGGCGCCTCGCACGGCGGCCGTAGAACCGGGCTATGCGGATCCTGCCGGTGTCCCGGTGCTCGCGCAGGAGCATCCCGGTGATCAGGTAGCCCGAGATCACGAAGAAGATGTCGACACCGAGAAAACCACCCGGCGCCAGAACGGGCCAGCTGTGGTTGAGCAGGACGAGGGTCACCGCCAGAGCGCGAAGCGCCTGTATCTCGGGTCGGATCGCGGCACGCTTCAGGGGGGATGACGTGTGCACCCTATTCAGGTTACGCCGTGACCCTGGACGGCGCCGCAATGCTTTGCGTCTCGACCGCCCCTATGATGATCCCCCGCACGACCGATCCCGCAGAGGCCGACCGAGCCCGCAGACGACGAAGGGGCCGGGCCTCTCGGCCCGACCCCTTCGGTCTCGATGAGCTCTCGCGAGCCCGTCGGTGCTACTTGATGATCTTCGTGACCGTACCGGCGCCCACGGTGCGTCCACCCTCACGGATGGCGAAGCCGAGGCCCTCCTCCATGGCGATCGGCTGGATCAGCGCGACGGTCATGTCGGTGGTGTCGCCGGGCATGACCATCTCGGTGCCCTCGGGCAGCGTGATGACGCCGGTGACGTCGGTGGTGCGGAAGTAGAACTGCGGACGGTAGTTCGCGTAGAACGGGTTGTGACGGCCACCCTCATCCTTCGACAGGATGTAGGCGGTGCCCTCGAAGTCGGTGTGCGGCGTGACCGAACCCGGCTTCACGACGACCTGGCCGCGCTCGACGTCCTCGCGCTTGGTGCCGCGGAGGAGCAGACCACAGTTCTCGCCTGCCCACGCCTCGTCGAGCTGCTTGTGGAACATCTCGATACCGGTGACCGTGGTCTTCTGCGTCGGGCGGATGCCGACGATCTCGACCTCGGAGTTGATGGCGAGGGTTCCACGCTCGGCGCGGCCCGTGACGACGGTTCCACGACCGGTGATCGTGAAGACGTCCTCGATCGGCATGAGGAACGGCTTGTCCTTGTCGCGGATCGGGTCCGGGATCGACTCGTCGACCGCGTCCATGAGCTCGACGATGCTCTCGACCCACTTCTCGTCGCCTTCGAGAGCCTTGAGGCCCGAGACGCGCACGACGGGAGCGTTGTCACCATCGAAGTTCTGGCTCGAGAGCAGCTCGCGGACCTCGAGCTCGACGAGCTCCAGGATCTCCTCGTCGTCGACCATGTCAGCCTTGTTCAGGGCGACGAGCAGGTACGGAACGCCGACCTGCTTGGCGAGGAGCACGTGCTCACGCGTCTGAGCCATGGGGCCGTCGGTCGCGGCGACCACGAGGATCGCGCCGTCCATCTGGGCGGCACCCGTGATCATGTTCTTGATGTAGTCCGCGTGGCCCGGGGCGTCGACGTGCGCGTAGTGGCGCTTCGGCGTCTCGTACTCGACGTGCGAGATGTTGATCGTGATGCCGCGCTGGCGCTCTTCAGGAGCGGAGTCGATCGATGCGAAGTCGCGCTGCACGTTGGTAGCCGACGGGTACTTGTCAGCAAGAACCTTCGAAATCGCTGCGGTGAGCGTGGTCTTGCCGTGGTCGACGTGACCGATCGTTCCGATGTTTACGTGCGGCTTAGTCCGCTCGAACTTGGCCTTAGCCACTGTGGGTCCTCCTCAGGACTCTGGTGTAATGCATCCGGTCGACATGACCGGATGCTCTACGGGTTGGAGTGTGTACCTATGTTACGCGAACCGGATGACTCGCGCTGACGAAGGGTTATTCGCCCTTGTTCTTCTGGATGATCTCGTCGGCGACAGCCTTCGGGACCTCCGCGTAGCTCTCGAAGGTCATCGAGTACACCGCGCGGCCGGAGGTCTTCGACCTCAGGTCGCCGATGTAGCCGAACATCTCCGACAGCGGAACGTGCGCGCGAACAACCTTCACGCCGCTCGCGTCCTCCATCGTCTGGATCTGTCCGCGTCGCGAGTTGAGGTCGCCGATGACGTCACCCATGTATTCCTCAGGGGTGCGCACCTCGACCGACATCAGCGGCTCGAGCAGAACGGGGTTCGCCTTCCGAGCGGCTTCCTTGAAGCCCATCGAGCCGGCGATCTTGAACGCCATCTCCGAGGAGTCGACGTCGTGCGAGGCGCCATCGAGAAGCGACGCCTTCACGCCCACCATGGGGTAGCCGGCGAGAACGCCGACCTGCAGGGCATCCTGGATGCCCGCGTCCACGGAGGGGATGTACTCGCGGGGGATACGACCACCGGTGACCTTGTTCTCGAACTCGTACGACTTCTCCGCGGTCACCTCCATCGGCTCGATCGCGATCTGGATCTTGGCGAACTGACCGGAACCACCGGTCTGCTTCTTGTGGGTGTAGTCGTGCTTCTCGACCGTGCGGCGGATCGTCTCGCGGTACGCGACCTGGGGCTTGCCCACGTTGGCCTCGACGTTGAACTCGCGCTTCATCCGATCGACGAGGATGTCGAGGTGGAGCTCGCCCATGCCCTTGATGACCGTCTGACCGGTCTCCTGGTTCTGCTCGGTGCGGAACGTCGGGTCTTCCTCGGCGAGCTTCTGGATGGCGGTGCCGAGCTTCTCCTGGTCGGCCTTGGTCTTCGGCTCGATGGCCACCTCGATGACCGGCTCCGGGAACGTCATCGACTCGAGCACGACCTGGTTGTCCGGGTCGCACAGCGTGTCGCCGGTCGTCGTGTCCTTGAGACCGATGACGGCGTAGATGTTGCCCGCGGTGACGAAGTCAACAGGGTTCTCCTTATTGGCGTGCATCTGGAAGATCTTGCCGATGCGCTCCTTCTTGCCCTTGGTCGAGTTGACGACCTGGGCGCCGGAGGGGATCTGGCCCGAGTAGACGCGCACGTAGGTGAGGCGACCGAAGAAGGGGTGCACGGCGACCTTGAACGCGAGAGCCGCGAACGGCTCCGCGGCGTCGGCGTGACGGAGGATGACCTTCTCTTCGTCGCGCGGGTCGTGCGCCTCGATGGCGGGCACGTCGAGCGGCGAGGGGAGGTAGTCGATGACCGCGTCGAGCATGGGCTGCACACCGCGGTTCTTGAACGCGGAGCCGCACAGCACCGGGTAGATCTCGCTGCTGATGGTCAGCTTGCGGATCGCGCCCTTGATCTCGGCGACGGTCAGCTCTTCGCCGCCGAAGAACTTCTCGAGCAGCGCGTCGTCGGTCTCGGCGACGGTCTCGAGCAGCGCCTGGCGGTACTCGGCGGCCTTCTCGACGAGATCCGCCGGGATCTCCTCGACGGCGTACTTGGCGCCCATCTGGACGTCACCCTTGGCGTCTCCGCGCCAGGTGAGCGCGCGCATCTCGACGAGGTCGACGACACCCTCGAAGTTCGACTCGGAGCCGATGGGCAGCTGGATGACCAGCGGCTTGGCGCCGAGGCGGCTGACGATCGTCTCGACCGTGTAGTAGAAGTCCGCGCCGAGCTTGTCCATCTTGTTGACGAAGCAGATGCGGGGCACGTCGTACTTGTCGGCCTGGCGCCACACGGTCTCGGACTGGGGCTCGACGCCCTCCTTGCCGTCGAAGACGGCGACGGCACCGTCGAGCACGCGGAGCGAACGCTCCACCTCGACCGTGAAGTCGACGTGACCCGGGGTGTCGATGATGTTGATCTGGTTCTTGTTCCAGAAGCAGGTCACCGCGGCCGAGGTGATCGTGATGCCGCGCTCTTTCTCCTGCTCCATCCAGTCGGTCGTCGACGCGCCGTCGTGGGTTTCACCGATCTTGTGGTTGACGCCCGTGTAGAACAGAATGCGCTCTGTCGTGGTGGTCTTACCGGCATCGATGTGCGCCATGATGCCGATGTTGCGGACCTTGCTCAGGTCGGTGAGCACATCTTGTGCCACTGGGGTTCCTCCGGGAAGTTGTCTGTTGAAACGGTGATCGAGCGACGGGATCGGCGACGCATCCGTGCGACCGGGCTCGTCGGCATCCCTTTCTCGGGGATGTCGACGAGCCGATCAGCAGGATTCGTTACCAGCGGTAGTGCGCGAAGGCCTTGTTCGACTCGGCCATCTTGTGCGTGTCTTCACGACGCTTGACGGCAGCGCCAAGACCGTTCGACGCATCGAGGATCTCGTTGGTGAGACGCTCGGTCATGGTCTTCTCACGACGACCCTTCGCGTACGTGGTCAGCCAACGCAGTGCGAGGGTGTTGGCGCGGTGAGGCTTGACCTCGACCGGCACCTGGTACGTGGAGCCACCGACACGGCGCGAACGCACCTCGAGGGTGGGGCGCACGTTGTCGAGCGCCTTCTTGAGGGTGACGACCGCATCCTGGCCGTTCTTGGCTGCGACGCCGGCGAGCGCGTCGTAGACGATCTTCTCGGCAAGACCCTTCTTGCCGTCGAGGAGGATCTTGTTGACGAGCTGGCTGACGATCGGTGCGCCGTAGACGGGATCTGCGACGACGGGGCGCTTGGGGGCTGGACCCTTACGAGGCATTACTTCTTCTCCATCTTCGCGCCGTAGCGGCTGCGAGCCTGCTTGCGGTTCTTGACGGCCTGGGTGTCCAGCGCGCCGCGAACGATCTTGTAGCGGACACCGGGGAGGTCTTTCACACGACCGCCGCGAACGAGCACCATCGAGTGCTCCTGCAGGTTGTGGCCCTCACCGGGGATGTAGGCGGTGACCTCGGTACCGTTGCTCAGCTTGACACGGGCGACCTTGCGCAGAGCCGAGTTCGGCTTCTTGGGCGTGGTCGTGTACACGCGGGTGCACACACCGCGCTGCTGAGGGTTGGCCTTCAGGGCGGGAGCCTTGGTCTTGACGACCTTGGGGCTGCGACCCTTACGGACCAACTGCTGAATGGTTGGCACTGGTTTTCTTACTCCTTGTGTTTACTGCACGGTGACAGCTTGGTGCTTCACGAGTTCTCGTGAATCCCGGAGGATTCCCGCGACACCGTCGAACTGAGGCGTGTCGAACTCATGTTGACCCACTCGCCCCACAGAATTGTTCCTGCAGCTCAGAGTGGATATGCCGTGGGGGCTGCTCCATGGGGAGCAATTCCCTGCTTTGCATCATGCGCGTCTGGCCGGTTACCGCGAGTTTGACGGCACGGCACAAGCGCACGACAAAGCGCACACTCCGGAAATGTTACCCGCCTGGACTTATAGCGTCAAATGGCTGCGGGTGCCGTTCGCCCAGGGCGTGCTCCTCGTTCACCTCTCGCCGTGCTCATGCCGCGCTCACGTCATGCTCACGCGTCGCCGTCGAACCGCATCGGCGAGTCCAGCTCGACGGCGAGGTCGGCGATCAGCTGCGCGATCTGCGGCTCCACGTAGGTGTCGACGGCCTCGACGATGCGCACCCGGTGGCCCGCGAGCTCCCGGCACACGAGCGCGCCGATCTCGTTGGCGTACTCGTCGGCGAGCCTGATCTCGAGCCTCAGCGCCGACTTCTCCTCCGGGGTCAGCTCGGTCTGCGGTGCCAGCTGGGCCTCGGCGGCCTCGTCTTCTGCGAGTTCGTCGAGTGTGAACAGGAAGGGCTGGCCGGCGAGCGGCTCCGGGTCGATGTCGAGCCCGTCGTACTCGGGGTCGAGCCCCTCGCGAGGCCGGTAGGGCAGCGCCGCGCTGCGCCGGTCGAGATCGCGGAGTTCACGGCTCAGCAACGGAAGGTTCTTCGACGTGTAACTTTCGACCGCGTCATCCACGATGCGTTTCATGCGCGTGGAGAAGGCGTGCTGCACCGCGTGGGGCACATCGTCGGCGAGGCCGGCCGCCGCGATCACCGGGGAGCCGAAGCAGCGGCGGCACAGACGCGAGCGGGTGGCGACGGATGCCGGATGCCACCGCGGCAGCCATCTGATCCAGAGGTCGACGGCGTGACTGACGCGACCCTCGACCGACGGCTCCATGGGAAATCACGCTACCGGGCGCGGACCGCTGCGCCAACCCGTACGCGCTCGCGAACCGTGAAATCACGCGCTTCGTTCTCGAACCGCCTCGGCACGCATCGCGTCGGCGGGAGGGGCGGAGGGAGGTGAGCGGAGATCAGGACCCTCGAACGACCTTCTCCATGAACTCGCGAGCATCCTGCTCGGAGACCTCCTCGAAGTCGGAGTCGTCCTGACCCTTGAACCACAGGTCCAACCGCGGCGAGAAATGCCAGGCTCCATCCGCGCGGAAGACGGCGTCGCCCGAGAAGTCGCCCTCGATCTCACGACGGAAGAGGCCCACCATCCGCCGATCGGGTGCGATGCCGTCAAAACTGCCGAAGTACTTCACCGGGTTTCCTCTCGTGCTGGCATTCCGGCTTCGGTCGCTCCGGGTCGCGAGGAACGCGCGCCGTCACCGCTGATGAAATCGGCGAGTCGTATGTCGGACGCCCCATCAGGGCGCACCACCTGTGAGGAGATCTCGTTCTGCAGCCGGTTCAACTCAGCGTATCGCTCCGGCGTGATGCCCGGCGATCGCAGCTCTTCGTAGTAGGCGTGGGTGATCGTCTTGGCCTCGAAGCTCTGCCCCGTATGGAACTGGACCTCGAAGATCCGGCCGCTCTTGTCGATCCAGGAGCTGTTGATGCCGACGTAGCCGGGATTCTCCCAGGTGTTCTTGAACTTGTCGGCAACCGGTTGGAAGCCCTCGTCGAGGAGATGCTGCACGGCTGACCGAGTACCGGAGACATAATCTCCTGCGTCGAAGCCGAAGGTGTATCGAACCGTGTCCCGCATCCGGTCGACGAGGGATTCGGGGCTCAGACCCGGGTTGTCGAGCATCTCGCTGTAGAACTTGCCGTAGAGCGAATCGGCCGTCTTCAGGCGATAGTCCCAACCCAGCATCTGAGCACCGGGGACATCGGCCTTGATGGACTGCATCGCATCGCTGATGGCCGGTTCGACCTGCGTCGAGTGATCGAGGAAATCGTCGATGACGGCCTTCTGCTCGAAGGTCACCCAGGTGCCCTTCTCGGAGTCGAACCAGGCGACGTCGTCGGGGTTGACGTTCGACGGGAGGTCGAGCTCATCGATGCCGTGGCCGTTCTTGTCGATCGTCATCGGCAGCTGGTCTGCGGGATCGACGCCGGAGGCAGTCGAGCCGTCCGGGGAGGCGTCGCCGGAGCCCGATGCGGTATCGCCGTATGCGGGTGAGTCGCCGTGCACTGGCGCGTCATCGACCGCGGAAGGCCTGTCGGACCCGTCTGCCGAGGATCCCGAACCCGTCGGGGAGCCGTCGGGGGCAGGGGCATGGCTCGGCGTCGAGGGACCGGCGTCCGCGTCGGGGCCGCCACCGTGACCGACTCCGGACGTCGAAGCTCCGGAGTCGCCGTCGACGCGGTCGGCGATCGAGTGCAGCCAGCCGCCTCCACTGCCCGGGTCTCCGATGTGGATCTGCGGGGCCGAGGCACCGACCGAGATTCCGTCGGGCGTGATGCCCGAGGGCAGCTCGACGTGCACCGTCGGGATGTGGTCGGCGGCATTGTGCAGGGCGTTGGCGAGTGCGCCGCGGATGGCGCTGACGCCCCCGCTCGCGGCATCCCCGGCCAGGTTGAAGAGTCCGCCGACGTGGGCGGCGACATTCGCGCCGCCCTTGATGATGAACGAGCCGCCGGGTACCGCGAAGTCGGCGACGTGCGTGACGACGGATGCCAGTCGGGCACCGATCGAGCCCGCTTTGATGCCGCCGACGACCGCACCGCCGGGGATGAAGAAGGTGCCGATGTTGACGAGGGCCGTGCCCGCCGCCTCGGCCGGGTTCTCGCTCCAGGTGTCGAAGGCGACGATGCCCTTGACCGCACCGGCCGCGTAGTCCTGCGACTCGGTGACGAAATCCTGCAGGCCCTGCGGAACGACTCCGGGGGGAGCGAAGCGGATGCCGAGTGTGAGCGGGCCGACCGTCGCGACACCGACGAGCGTCATGCCGAGCCCCCTCCAGGCCTGGAGGGCGAAGTCGCCGTCGCCCCACTCGCCCGTGAGCGCGTTCCGCCCGACGAGCGAGCCGAGGCCCTCGCCCATGCCGACGAACGCCTCACCCACGCCGTGCACGAACGACTCGCCGCAGTCGCGGTTCTTCTCGACGGCGGTGCCCCAGGGCAGCTCGACGCCGTCTTGCTTGAGCTGCCAGGCCTCGACGGCTTCGAGCGGCGCGGCGCACGAGTTCTCGAGAAGGCCGTTGATCGTGTTCGCGCACGCGACCTGCGCCTGATCGAGAAGCGCGTACTGGTCGGCGACGGCGTGGATGAGCTCGCGGTTGCGGTCGACGGAGGGCCCGTGGTCGAGCCAGCTGATGCGCTCGGGGTCGGGCGGATTGATCGCTGCGCCCATCGCGCCGCCGTCGGGGTTGCCATAGGTCGCGTAGTAGAGGGGGTGATCGGGATCCCACGGCTGCACGAGCACGCCGTTCGCGATCGAGTCGACGAACTCCTGCGCCTCGATGCGCAGGTCTTCGAGCTTCTTCTTGATGGGCTCGATCGCGTCGGCATAGGTGCTGAGGGCACGCGAGGCGGCGTCGAGCTTGTCTCCGAACGTCGTGCTGTCGGTGCCGACATCCGCCATGACCGTGAGAAGCTGCCCCGACTCGGGAGCCGAGTAGACCCCAGCGAGGCCGCCCCACTGCGTGACGACGGCGGCGCCCGAGGTGCGCACCCCGCTCGCCGTGGTCGTGAGAGCGGATGCCGCGGTGCCGAGCTTCTCGGGGTCGAGATCGGGCCCGGGGATCAGCGCGGGGTTGATGCGCCCGTCGGTCGAGGTCACGACGCCACCGCCCCCACCGCCGTCGATCACGAGCCCGCCTCCACACCGAAGTAGCTGAAGTCGCCCGAGACCGCGGACGATGCCGCGGCCGTCTGGGCGTTCGCGGCCATCTCGTTGTCGCCGTTGACGTATGCCGTGGTCGCCTCCGCAGCGCCGAAGCAGCCGGCCGCGATCTGCGTGTTGATGCGTTTGACCTTCGCCTGCTGATCGAGGATGAGTGCCTCGAGCGCCGAGTAGACCACGCCGCTCGACCCGCCGCCCGCATAGACGTTGTCGAGCACCCCGACGATGCCGTCGAGCTGGGTGGCGAGCGTCGTCGCCTCGGTCTCGACGCTGATCAGCACGCCCTGCACGCCCTCGGCGTCAATGCTCCACTGCGTCATACGTCTCTCCTCTCACGATGATTCGGCCGGCGACCGCATCGGCGAGATACGCCGCGACCTCCAGGCCCGCCTGCGCGCCTGCCGTGAGCGGCAGGTACGCCTCCGTCCAGAAGACCTCGCCCGGCGCCAGGGGCGATTCGAGCAGCGCCTCGGCGACGGAGAGCACATCGACCCCGTCTGTTCTCAGCACGGTGAGGATGGTCTCGCCCGCGGCATCCGTGATCTGGGTGCCGCCACCGTCGAAGACGGTGCGGATGCCGAGAGCCGGGTCGACCGCGACGGCGGCCAGGACCTGGTCGGCGACCTCGATGGGCCGCTCGGACACGATCACGAGTTCACGAGGCACGGTTCGCTCCCTGCGCGTCGGAGAGCGCTGAGCCGAAACCGAGCGCCCGGGCGAATCGCTCGGAGCCGAACGCCCCGGCGAAGTCGCGGAACCGATGCCAGCCGACGGTGCGATCGCTCGTGAACGGCACGATGAGCGAGGGGATGCGCCGCCGCCCGACGACGGTCGCCCCGAAGCGCTCGGTCGCGGCATCCGTGTCGATGCCGAGGTCGCGCACCGCCTGCGGGCCGAGGAGCATGGCGACGGGGAACGGGGGCTGCGGCAGACGGGCGGCGGTCGTGAGATCGCTCTCGCCCCGCCCGAGGAAGACGGTGCCGAACAGCGGGAACTGCCGTTCGGCGAGCGAGCCGAGCAGACGCGGCAGCCGATCCTCGATCGCGGCCCAGGTCTGCTGCTCGTCTCCCACGCCTACGAGGGCCTTGGTGGTCTCGGTGACGCCTTTCGCCGAGCGCTGCACGGTGAGCAGGCCGCTCAGGGCGGCGGGGTTCTCTGCGGCGACGACGAGACGAGAGTCGCGCGGCATCCGCTGGCGGGCGAACCGGGTGACGTTCTGCGTGTTCCAATGCAGCCCGGCCGGCTCGTGAACGCCCCAGCCGCTCGGCCGGCTGGAGGCGAGCTCCTCGGCGATGAGCTCGGTCGTGCGCCCGAGCTGCGTGTCGACCGTCGGCTTGTGGCTCACGGTCATCGAGACGGTCAGCACGTTCTGCGCAGCCGGGGAGGAACGGAGCGCGTCGACCTCGACCTCGGCGTCGACCGGAACGGCGAGGGCCGCGGCGAGGGCCGCGATCCTCTGGCCCGAGAGCCCGAGGCGCAGACCACCGTCGGAGCCCTCGACGACCCACACGCCGCCGACGAGCTCGAGGAAGCCCAGCATCGCGAAGGTGAGCCGCGACGACGCCGGGGTGAGCAGGATGACGCGCACCCCCGCCCGCGCGGCCTCGACGAGCAGCCCGGCGCGCCCCGCGCCGAAGCCCACGAGCGGGGCATCGGATCGGGACACGACGAAGCCCTCACCCGCCTCGTCGACGAGAGGGTGCGGAACGGTTGATTGAGACACGTTTCCCCCGGGAACGGCCGCTTCGTCGATCATGACGAGAGCCGGGTGTTCTATCTGCAGCCGGGCCGGACGACCCGGCTAGCCGATGTTGTTGACCGCCGCCTTGCCCCGTGAGAGGGCGTCTTGAGCGGAGCCGTCGTTCTTCTCCATCGAGCTGCGGAGTGTGGCGATGATGCCCTTGACCTCGTCGGCCGCGGTGCGCCAGCCCTGCTCCTTGGCACGGTACTCGTCGGAGACGCCGTCGGCCTGGTAGTCGGACATCGCCGCGTTGACGTCGGCGTTGCGCTGCTCGATGAGCGCCTCGAGCCGCGAGGCGACCCGGTTGAAGTTGTCTTGGGCGTTCTGCGACGCACCGATGTTGTAGTCGCGACGGTCGTTTCCGGTTGCCATGATTCCCCCTACGCCTTCGAGCCGAACTTGGCGGCGTCGAAGTTCGAGCCGGCCATGGCCGCCCGCGTCTCGTCGGCCATCTGCTGGTCGCCCTCGATGAAGGCCTTGTCCATACCGCCGATGCCGCCGAGAACCGCGGCGAGCGCGCCGTTCAGGCCGGCGGCGATGCCGTCGACCCGCCCCTTGAAGTTGTCGAACGCGAGTCGCCCCGCACCGTTGAACTGGCCCTGCAGCGGTTCGGCCGCCGCGGCGAGCTCTTTGACGAGGGCCCCGAGGTCGTCGTTGGACGTCGTCGTCTTCTTGGTCAGAACGGTCAGGGTCTCTGACCCCATTGCGAATTTCACGTCAATCCCACCCCTTCGTCACGGCCGCAACGGCGACCACCGAGCGAGCTCCGCGAGTTTTGCGGAGCAGACATCCCGATTATTCTTACACAGTCCCCCGTACGGGGTACGCGGGATGTGGAGAGATCACCCAGGGCCTCACCCCGAGCCGCTCGCCGATACCCCCGGCGGAGGGCCGTGGACGGCTAGCCTAGGGAGCCGGGGGCCGCTCCGCGCCCGCACGAAACCCATCACCGGGCATGCGCGAATGTGAGGAAGCAGTGACAGACGTCGTCATCCTCGCCGCCTCCTGCGGGCGGTGCGGCCGGGCGATCGAGCCGGGCGACCGCCGGTGCCCCCGCTGCGGAACCACGACGACGTCCCCTCGCCAGACGAACGACCTGCTCTCCGAGCCTCTCTTCACGAACACCCGGCCGGCCCCCGGCGGCAAGCGGGCTCTGGCCCTCGTGGTCGACGTCGCGCCCCCTCTCGCCCTCGTGATCGCCGCCGTCGCGATCCTCGTGGTCGGCGCCGAGAGCCACGCGGCGGTCGCCACGGGCGCCGTGATCGCCGCCCTCGTCTGCGCGATCGCCTGGATCGCCCTGAACCTCGTGCTGCTCGGCCGCTGGGGCCGCAGCATCGGGCGGTTCGCCGCGGGCCTGCGCACCGTCGACTCGGAGACGGCCTCGCCGATCGGCGGCGCACGCGCGCTCGGCCTCGGCCTGACAGGAGCCACGACCCTCGACCTCGCGACGGGCCGCGACCCCCACAGCCGGGCCTTCGCGCCGCTCGAACCCGGCCTGCTGCGGCACGTCGAGGGGCCGCCGGCGGATGCGCCGATCCTGGATGCGCCGACGGCTAACGCGCAGACGGCGGATGTCGCGCCCGACGTCGTGCTCGCGGCATCCGTGCCGATCATTGCCGCACCCGACGCGCCCACCCCGCCCGCAGCAGCCCCTGCGCCCGTCGCGGTGGCCGAGACCGCGACCGCGACCGCGACCGCGACGAGCGTCACCCTTCTGCTCGACACGGGTCAGCGGCACGTGCTCGAGTCGAGCCTGCTGATCGGGCGCAACCCCAGCGCCCCCGGAGGAGAGCCGCACGAGGAGCGCCCTCTGCTCGCCTGGCCCGACCTCTCCCGCACGCTCTCGAAGACCCACGCCCTGCTCGAATGGGACGGCCGCAGACTGTGGGTCACCGACCTCGGCTCGACCAACGGAACGACGCTCACGAGCCCGGACGGCCGCAGTGTCGAGGTGCGCGCCCACGACCGCACCCTCGTGCCCGCCGAGTGGTCGATCTCGCCCGGGGACCGCACCATCACCGCCCTCGTTCCGCCGGGAGGTCTCGCCTGATGCCCGACAACCACGACGCCATCCTCCTCGAGTCGGTCAAGACCCACCGGGCCCGGCTGCGCTCCGCCTTCCTCTTCGGCGAGCTGACCGAGCGCCGGGTCGCAGGCGACAACGTCAAACGGCTCGTCGGCAGCATCGTGCTGGCCGCCGTCGCCTGCGCCGTGTGCGTGGGCGTCTCGTTCGTGATGAGTGTGATCGGCGACCAGAACCCGGCCGCGACCGGCCCATCGGCCGTGTCGTCGTCGACAGGCCCGACCCCGCTCCAGGCCCCGCTCCCGACGGAGGAAAAAGCTCCATGACAGAGTTCACCCGGCTGACGATCGTCGGCAGCGAGCGCAGGGCCGACGTCGTCGTGCCGAGCGAAGACGCACTGGCGGCGGTGCTGCCCCGGCTCATGGAGCTGCTCGGCGAGCGCACCGCCTCGGCCGCCCGGCCCCTCACGCTCGTGCGCGTGACGGGCGAGCAGCTCGACCTCTCGCTCTCGAGCGAGCAGCAGGCCCTCGACGACGGGGAGCTGCTGTGGCTCATGCGCCTCTCCGACGCGCCGCCGCCGCCCGAGGTCTCGGATGTCACAGACGTCGTCTCCGAGTCGCTGACCGACACAACGGGGTTGTGGTCCGACCGCTCCCGCGCGATCGTGGGGGCCGTCGGGGTCGGCGCGCTGAGCCTCGCAGCCGGTGGCCTCGTGCTCTCGGCACCCGGCATCCAGCCGTTCGCCGTCGTCGGGATCGCCTGGCTCGTGCTCGCCCTCGCGGCCGTCGTCCTGGGGCGCATGGGCTACCGCTGGCCGGCGGTCGCCTTCACGGCCGCGGCGTTCGGCCTCTCGTACCCCGTGGGCGATGCGCTGCTCGCGACCCTCGGCCGCTCGATCGTCGACCCCGGTTTCGCGGCGCTCGGGCTCGGCCTCATCGTCGCCTGGCTGTCGCTCGGCATCGGCACCGGAATCGGGCTGGCGATCCGCCCGGCGCTGTGGGCGGCCGCCGTCGGCATCGTGCTGCCGGCTCTCACCGTCGTGCTGCTGGCGATCGGCGTCGA
Source organism: Compostimonas suwonensis (assembly GCF_002797855.1). Taxonomy (GTDB): domain Bacteria; phylum Actinomycetota; class Actinomycetes; order Actinomycetales; family Microbacteriaceae; genus Compostimonas; species Compostimonas suwonensis. The sequence goes on along the minus strand of NZ_PGFB01000001.1, from coordinate 849,609 downwards.
TCCTCTCGGATCGTTCGCGGTCACGGCCGTCGTCACGAGCGTGTGCCTCGGTCTCGTGCCCTGGTACGCGATGTCGACCTCGGGTCTCACGGGCCTCGACGATCAGGTGAGCACCGGTGTCAGCCGCAATCGCCGAGTGGTGCTCACCTCACTGCACAGCGCCTACCGCGCGCTCAGCTGGACGACCTTCGCGATCGCGGTGCCCCTCGCCGTGACCGCCGGCCTGCTCGTCGCGTCGCCGAACGGCTGGGCGGTCGGGCTGGGCTGGGCGATCGCCCTGATCGCGGCGCTGCGCACCCGCGCCTTCCCGCGGGCCGCCGAGTCGATGGCGCTCTGGGCAGCGGCCGGCGTCGTGACCGTCGCGGGCATCCTCCCCCTCTTCGCGATCGAGCCCTGGCTCGCGATCGCGGCCCTCGCGGTGCTCGCCCTCGTGACCGCGATCGTGGTCGGCACCCCCGCGGCCGCGCACCAGCGGGCGTCGTTGCGGCGTCTCGGCAACCTCATCGAGGCCCTCGCCGTTCTCGCGCTGCTGCCGCTGCTGCTCGGCGTCTTCGACGTCTACGCCCTGCTGCTGGGGACCTTCTGATGCCCCGCCTCGCCTCCGCGCTCCAGGCCGTGCCGCTCGCGCTGCTCGGCAGCACGAGCGAGCGGGTGAGCCGCCTGGTCGAGTGGGACGCCGCGATAACCCAGCCCATCGCCACGAGCAGGCGCATCGGCTTCGTGCAGCTGCACGGCGGCAGCGGCGCCTCGGCGACCGCGGCGAGCGTGGCGAGCGTCTTCGCTGCACGGCGCTCGGGCCTCGTGCTCGCCGTCGACGCGACCGCGGGGCCGGCCGGTCTGCTCTGGCACTCGGGCCTCGAGCAGGCCCCCACGGCCCCGAGCGAGCGACGCAGACGACCGCGAAGCGCCCAGGATGCCGCGCACGGCCTGCCGCGCACCGCCGCAGGTCTCGCGGCACTGGGCCTGCGCACCGCCGTTCCGGGCGCCCTGCCCGGAGCGAGCACCTGGTTCGAGGAGCTCTCCGGCATCTCCCGCTTCTTCGACGTCGTGTGCACCGATTGGGGCGTGCGGCCCTGGAACGCCGATCTGGCCGAGGTCGCGGCATCCAGTCACGTCGTCTGCCTCGTCGCCCGTGCCGACCGCCGCTCCGCCGAGGAGGCCCTCGCCCTCGTGCCCGCGCTTCGCGCACACCCCGAGTCGCCCCGTGTGGTCGTCGCGCTCGTCGACGTCGGCGACACGGCCGGCCGGGCCGCCGCGGTCGTCGAGGCTCAGGATCCCGAGCACGTCGTGCCCGTTCCCTACGACCGGGCACGGGCTCAGGCCTCGCCCGTCACGAGCGACCGGCTCGCGACGCGCACCCGGATGGCGTACCGCAGGCTCGCCGCGACCCTGCTGCACGCGGCCCGGCCCGCTGCGGGCCGCCGTCACCCGGCCGCCCGCACCAGCACCGCCCGCACGAGCGCTGCGCCGACGGGAGGTGCCGCACTGTGAGCGTGAGGATCGTGCACAGGCCCGCCCGCGTCACCACGCCGCTGCGACGCGGCGAGGCGGAGGAGATCGCGGCGCCCCCGCAGATGGCCGAGGGCCCCGTCGGGGGCATGCCCATCCAGACGATGCTGCCGGTGCTGGGCGCCGTTTCGAGCGTCACGATGATCCTCGTGCTGCGCGCCAACCCGGTCATGGTCGTCGTGGGCGCCATGGTGCTCGTCGTCGCGCTCGTCGGCGGCGTCGGCATGGCCTTCACCCAACGGGGCAACGCCGCGCGCACCCGTCGCACCCAGCGGGAGCGCTACCTCGACTTCCTCGAGAAGACCCGCGCCGCGATGCGGGAGCGCAGCCGCGAGGTGCGCGAGACCGCCCAGCTGCTCGACCCCTCGCCGCAATCGCTGCTCGAGATCGTGCGCGACCCTGCGCGCCTCTGGGAGCGGCGACGCGGCGACGCCGACTTCCTGCGGGTTCGCCTCGGCCACGGCGACGTGCCCTGGTTCGAGCTCCAGCTGCCCGCCGAGTCGAACCCGGTGCAGCCCTTCGACCCCATCATGTTCGAGGAGGCCGGCTCGGTCGCCCGCCACTACTCCCTCGTGCAGGGCATGCCGGTCACCCTCGACCTCGACAGGGCCGGGACGGTCTCGATCGTCGGCGGCCGCGACGACGTGCTGGCCGCCGCGCGCGCCCTCGTGCTGCAGCTCGCGAGCCTGCACTCCCCCGACGACGTGCACATCGCCGCCGCCTTCCCCGAGCACCACTCCGCCGACTGGGCCGGCCTCTCCCTCCTCCCGCACGCCATCATGGGCGAGCTGAACGACGGTCCGGTGCCCGCCCGCCGGGTGGCCTCGAGCGTCGCCGGCCTCGCGCGGGTGCTCGGCGGCGAGCTCGGCGACCGCGCGCAGGAGGCGGCCGCGGCCAAACGCAGCGCAGGGGCCACCCGCGGATCGGTCTCGCGCCTCGTCGTCTTCGTCGACGACTACGGCCGTACGGCGTCGACCCTGCCCGTTCCCGACGCCGAGCTGTCGCTCACCGAGCTCGGCGTCACGATCGTGCACCTCGTGAGCGACCGGCTGCACGAGCCCTCCGACGTCACCGTCCGCGTGACGGCCCGCGACGGCCTCGCTACCGTCGAAGACACCCGCCGGCCGGCCACGGTGGGCGGGCGGATCGACGCCGTCACCCTCGACCGCGTCACCCCCGCCCTCGTCGACGGGGTCGCGCGCGCCCTCGCCCCGCTGCGGCTCGGCCTGTCGAGCCGCGACGAGGCCGAGGCCGTGCAGGCGGTCGGCATCACCGAGCTGCTGGGCATCACCGACCTCTCCTCCCTCGCCGGGAGGACCAGCTGGGCGCCGCGATCCCCGCGGGACTTCCTGCGCGTGCCGATCGGCCTCGACGACTACGGGGCGCCCGTGCTCCTCGACCTCAAGGAGTCCGCGCAGCTCGGCATGGGACCGCACGGCATCTGCATCGGTGCGACCGGCTCGGGCAAGAGCGAGATGCTGCGCACCCTCATCCTGGGTCTCGCGCTCTCGCATCCGCCCGACGACCTCAGCATGGTCCTCGTCGACTACAAGGGCGGGGCGGCCTTCGCGCCGTTCCGCGGCCTGCCGCACGTCGCGGGCATCATCGACAACCTCGCCGACGACCCCCAGCTCACCGAGCGCGCCCGCACGAGCATCGCGGGCGAGGTCGTGCGCCGGCAGCAGCAGCTCAAAGACGCCGACAGCTCGCCCTCGATCACCCACTACCGCGAGCTGCGCACCCAGCGCCCCGAGCTGCCGCCCATGCCGCACCTCTTCGTCGTCATCGACGAGTTCGGAGAGCTGCTCACCGCCGAGCCCGACTTCGTCGACCTGCTGCTGACCATCGGACGCATCGGACGCTCCATCGGCGTGCACCTGCTCCTGTCGAGCCAGCGCATCGAGACCGGCCGCCTGCGCGGGCTCGACACCTACCTGTCGTACCGCCTCGGTCTGCGCACCTTCTCGGAGGCCGAGAGCGCCGTCGTGCTCGACACCCCCGACGCCTTCCACCTGCCCGCCATCCCCGGCTACGGCTTCCTCAAAGTCGACACCTCGGTGTACCGGCGGTTCCGCGCCGGCTACGTCTCCGGCCCGATCCCGGGTGACATGGTCGAGCGCTTCGACGACGACGAGCGGCCGCAGGCGCTCCTGCTGCCCACCTACAACGGCATCGGCCACGAGGAGCAGGCCGGCGGCAGCGAGGAGGAGCTCAGCCGACCCGCGCTCGGCCGGGCGCTCATCGACGAGTGCGTCGACCGCCTGCGCGGCTCCTCACGGGCCACGACGCCCGTCTGGCTGCCGCCGCTGCCCTCCCGCCTCACCCTCAGCGAGGTCATCACCGAGAAGGCGCGCGAGCACGGCTCGGCGACGGATGCCGCGACCCTCCGGGTTCCGATCGGACTCCTCGACGACCCCCGCGCCCAGCGGCAGGACCCCTGGCTGCTCGACCTCAACGTCGCCGGAGGACACGTGGCGCTCATGGGGGCGCCGCAATCGGGGCGGTCGACGTTCCTGCGCACGGTCGCGGCATCCATCGCCCTCACCCACACGCCCCGGCACGTGACCATGTACGGCATGGACCTGACCGGGGGCGGCCTCGCGCGCATCGAGGGCTTCCCGCACGTCGGCGGTGTCGCCACGCGCTCCAACCGCGGGCGGCTGCAGCGCCTGCTCGAAGAGCTGCACGCGATGCTCGCGACCCGCGAGGCGATCTTCGCCGAGCACGCGATCGACTCCCTGCAGACCCTGCGCGCCACGCACGCCGCGGGGCGGATCCCGCAGCTCATCTCGGCCGACGTCGTGCTGCTCGTCGACGGCTTCGCGACGCTGCGCAGCGACTTCGAGGAGCTCGAGGAGCCGATCGCCGACCTGCTGCGGCGCGGCGGGAGCTTCGGCATCCACGTCGTCATGACGATGAACCGCTGGAACGACCTGCGGATGAACCTGCAGAGCCTCGTGGGCACGCGCCTCGAGCTGCGCATCAACGACCCGGCCGACTCGGTCATCTCGCGCAAGCTCGCCTCCACCCTGCGCGCCGACCAGCCCGGGCGTGTGCTCACCGACCAGAGCCTGCTCGCGCAGATCTCGCTGCCCGTGCTCGACCAGACCGACGACGCGGGCATCGGCGATGCGCTCGACGCCCTCGCCGCCCGAACGGCAGCGAGCTGGCAGGGGCCGGCCGCCGCGCCCATCCGGCTGCTGCCCGACGACCTCTCGCCCGAGGAGCTGCCCGACGCGCTCGACGAGCCCGTGCGAGTGCCGTTCGGCCTGCGACAGGACACGATGGAGCCCGCCTTCCTCGAGCTCGGATCGCGCGACCAGCACCTCATCGCCTGGGGCGACACCCAATCCGGCAAGACCACGCTGCTGCGCGGCCTCCTGCAGGGCCTCGTCGATCGGCACACACCCGACGAGCTCGTCATCGCGCTGATGGACATCCGCGGGGAGCTCGTGGCCGACATCCCCGACGACTATCTCGGCGGGCACGCCTCCTCGAGCCGCGAGGCCCGCTCCCTCGCCGCCGCGATCGCCGAAGAGCTCGAGAAGCGGCAGGGCGCCGGGGCGAACAAGGATGCCGGCCCCCGCATCGTCGTCGTGGCCGACGACTACGACGTGCTCGCCTCGGGCGGCACCGAGCCGCTCAAGCCGCTCCTGCCCTATCTGCCGTCGGCGCGCGATCTGCGCCTGCACGTGCTCATCACCCGGCCCGTCGCGGGCGCCTCGCGCGGGATGTACGACGTGGCCATGCAGACCGTGCGCGACACGGGCGGCTCGGCCCTCGTGATGTCGGGCGAGCGCAGCGAAGGCCAGCTGCTGCCTCAGCTCTACGCCGAGCAGATGGTCGCCGGCCGCGGACGCTTCGTGCGGCGCGGCGACCGGCCCCGCCTCGTGCAGGTCGCCCGCTTCACACCGGACGCCGAGGCATGAGCGGCGCACCGCGCATCGTCGTCGCCGGCACGGCCGGCGGTGTCGGCACCACGACCGTTGCAGCCCTGCTCGTCTCCGAGTTCGCGCTCGGCGGCGCGCCCGCGATCCTCGATCACAGCGACGGCGCCCTCGCCGAACGGCTGCCCGCCACCGTGCGCGATGCACGGGGTCTCGGCGCCGGCGCGCTCGCCATCCACGACCTCGGGGCCTTCGCGAGCGGGGAGGGCGCGGCGGCGCTCGTCGCGCCCGGGGCGATCCCCGTGATCGTCACAGCGGCGACGCCCCTGGGCTGCGCACTCGCCGAGCGCGCCATCGCCGGACTGCGCACCGCCGCCGGGGATGCCGCGCCGCGCCGGCTCTTCGTCGTTCCCGTCGCCGTGCACGGCCGGCACGACATCGGCGCCGCCCTCAAGCAGCTCAGCGCGACCCACGGCGCGCGGATCCCCGCCGTGCTGCCCCGTGACCACTCGCTCGCGGCGGGCGGCCCCGTGATCGGCGCGCGCCTCGACGCCTCGACCGCGCGGGCGATCTCTGCACTCGGCACAGGTCTGCGCGCCCTGCTCGGCTGACGCGCTGCCCGAGCCTCATCCCCTCCTCCTCCGCTGCCTTACTCAAAACGACGGAGATATTGCTCGAAATCGAGTTGTTCGCGCCGTTCACGGCCGTTTTCGGCAGAAAGTCCGTCGTTGTGAGCACGAACCCGGAGACCCCGGCAGCGCCTACTGCTCGTTGTGCTCCCAGGGCCACTCGGGGCGCTCCGAGCCGCCGCCGCGTGAGGCCAGGATGAGCGAGAACAGCAGCGTCACGACGATCGCCGCGACCCCCGCGGCGACGGCGAACGGGCTGATGAGCTGCGAGAAGGCGAACCCCAGGAAACCGAGCACGGCGCCCGTGCCGATCGAGAATGCGAGAGCGCCCACGAGCGCGAAGACCAGGTAGGCGCCGAGACCCACGCCGAGGCTCAGCCACAGCCGGGGCCGCTGACGGGCGAGCGGAGTCGCACGCCCCACGCGCACGAGCACGAGCAGCACGAACAGGATCGCGGCGACCGTCATCACAGGACCGACGAGAGGGCCGGCATCCGGGTCGTCGATGACGTCCCGATCGGTCAGCAGGCTCAGGATGCCGAACGCCGCGACCAGCAGCGCACCGTAGCCCATCGCGGAGAACGCGGCCACGAGTGTTGCGTAACGGCGATCCTCAGCGGGCGCCGGCATGGCCTCAGCTCTGCGCGTAGTACGGCTGCTGCACCGTGGGACGCTCGGCGAGAGTGCGCTCGTAGTCGGCCTGGGCCGCGGCGTTGAGCACCTTGAGCCTGTGACCGCGGGCAGCCAGCCAGGCGCCGATCCAGATCGTGACCTCGCGGGCGATGATCGCGGCGGCGAGCGTCAGGCCGTTCGTGTAGAGCGTGCCTATGAAGGAGGACGCCTCGTCGGGGGTGAGCTCCCAGGCGCTCACCGTGAGCAGTGCTCCGCCGATGTAGGCGAAGTAGACGACAATCGCCACGGGGAAACCGCCGAGCACGTAGGCCCACCAGTTCGCCCGGTTGGCGATGAGCACGAGCACGATGAGCGCGATCGCGTAGAAGATCACGGGAACGTAGAAGGCGGGGCTCAGCAGGTACTGCGTGAAGACCTCGCCGAACTCCTCGGGCGTCGAGCCGACGCCGATGATGAGCGCGGCGACACCCGCGTAGACGACGCCGTAGACGACGGCGCCGACGAGCGCGATGAGCGAGCCGATTCCCCGATTGCTCTTCTTCACGGGCGCCACGGGCGCCTGCACATAGATGGGGGTGGCCGGGTAGGCCTCGGCGACGGGCCCGGCGGGCGCAGGGGCCGGGGCGACGGCGTGGTCGATGATCACGGGGGCCGCGACGGCCTCGGCAACGGGCAGGGCGGTCTCGGCAGGGCCGGTCTGAGCAGGGCCGGTCTCAGCAGCGCCGGTCTCAGCAGCAGCCGTCTCGTACGCAGCAGTCGCGGTCGCGGCATCCTGCGCGGGCTCGGCGACGATCGGCTCGACCGTCTCGATGGTCTCCTCGACAGCGACGACATCGCCGTTCTCGTCGGCGACCGCTGCGACCTCGTGGGCCACGACGATCGGCTCGTCGGCGGTGCCGTCGTTCGGCTCGACGGCCGGGATCTCGCGTGTCTCGTCGGCGGGCTCGACCGGTTCCTCGGAACGGGGTGTCGTGTCGCTCATGATGCCACTCCTTGCCGGCGCCCACATCGGGCATCCGTATTGGGTGACACTCTAGCAACGCGGATGCCGGCGGCACCCCTGACTCTCCGATGCCTCACCCACGACCTCACCCTGGCGCCTCACTCACCCGCTTGCCCACTCAAAACGACGGAGAAAGCGCCGGAAATCACGTTTTTCGCCCCGATCACGGACAGATTCGGCAAAAAGTCCGTCGTTTTGAGTTTGAGTTTGAGGTTGAGGTTGAGGTTGAGGTTGGGTCGGCGAGCGAGGGATGGGCGGGCGGGCACGAGAAAGGGCCCCCGCCGAAGCGAGGGCCCTTCCGTCGTGGACAGGCGACTGCTAGTTGTAGTTGCCCGGGGTGTAGTCGTCAGACGAGAAGCTGTCGAAGTCGACGAAGCTCAGGTCGGACTCGTTGAACACCGAGTCGTCCGCGAAGATGCGGTTCGGGTAGCGCTCCGCCTTCGCCTCCTCGGTCGCCTCCACCGTGACGTTGCGGTACTTGCCGAGGCCGGTACCCGCCGGGATGAGCTTTCCGATGATGACGTTCTCCTTGAGGCCGACGAGCGGGTCGCTCTTGCCCTCCATGGCGGCCTGCGTGAGCACGCGGGTCGTCTCCTGGAAGGAAGCGGCCGACAGCCACGACTCCGTCGCGAGCGACGCCTTCGTGATACCCATGACCTCCTGGCGAGCCGAGGCCGTGCGCTTGCCCTCGGTGAGGGCGGCACGGTTGAGCTCGTTGTACTTCTGGCGGTCGACGAGCTCACCCGGGAGCAGACCGGTGTCACCGTGGTCGACGACCGTCACCTTGCGGAGCATCTGACGAACGATGACCTCGATGTGCTTGTCGTGGATCGGCACACCCTGCGAGCGGTAGACGCCCTGCACACCCGACACGAGGTGGATCTGCACGGCACGAACACCGCGAACGCGCAGGACCTCCTTCGGGTCGACGGCGCCGACGTGCAGCTGCTGGCCGAGCTCGACGTGCTGGCCGTCCTCGATGAGGAGGCTCGCGCGCTTGAGCACCGGGTAGGCGATCGGCTCGTCACCGTTGTCGGGGGTCAGGATGAGCTTGCGGCTGCGATCCGTGTCCTCGATCGTGATCTTTCCTGCGGCTTCGGCGATCGGGCTCGCACCCTTGGGGGTACGCGCCTCGAACAGCTCCTGCACGCGGGGCAGACCCTGCGTGATGTCATCGGCCGACGCGACACCACCCGTGTGGAAGGTGCGCATCGTGAGCTGGGTTCCCGGCTCGCCGATCGACTGGGCCGCGATGATGCCGACGGCCTCGCCGATGTCGACGATCTTGCCGGTCGCGAGCGAACGGCCGTAGCAGACCGCGCACACACCGACGGATGACTCGCACGTGAGCACCGAGCGCACCTTGATGTTGTTCACACCGGCCGCGAGGAGCTTGTCGATGAGCACGTCTCCGACGTCGTCCCCGGCTTCGGCGACGACCGTGCCGTCGGGTGCGACGGCGGCGGCGGCGAGGCTGCGGGCGTAGACCGAGTTCTCGACGTTGCTGTCACGCACCCAGGCGCCGGTGGCGTCCTGGACGGCGATCGGCATGTCGAGGCCCTTGCTCGTTCCGCAGTCCTCTTCGCGGATGATGACATCCTGCGAGACGTCGACGAGACGACGCGTCAGGTACCCCGAGTCGGCCGTACGGAGAGCCGTGTCGGCCAGACCCTTGCGGGCACCGTGGGTCGCGATGAAGTACTCGGCGACGGACAGGCCCTCGCGGTAGCTCGAGATGATCGGGCGGGGGATGATCTCGCCCTTCGGGTTCGACACGAGGCCGCGCATACCGGCGATCTGACGAACCTGCATCCAGTTACCACGAGCACCCGACGACACCATGCGGTTGATGTTGTTGTCGGCGGGAAGGTTGTCCTCCATGGCCCGGGCGACCTCGGCGGTCGCCTTGTTCCAGATCTCGATGAGCTCCTGGCGACGCTCGGCGTCGGTCGTGAGGCCCTTCTCGAACTGGCTCTGGACCTTGGCGGCCTGCTTCTCGTATCCCCCGATGATCTCGCGCTTGTTCGGCGGGGTCAGGAAGTCGGAGAGGGCGGCGGTCACACCCGAGCGGGTCGCCCAGTAGAAGCCGGCGTCCTTGATGCGGTCGAGTGTCGCTGCGACCTCCACCTTCGGGTAGCGCTCCGCGAGGTCGTTGACGATCGCGGAGATCTGGCCCTTGTCGGCCACGGCCTCGACGTACGGGTAGTCGGCCGGGAGCGCCTCGTTGAAGATCGCGCGGCCCAGCGTCGTGTCGACGAGGATCGGACGCGAGGAGCGGCCGTCGACGAGCTCGGCGCCCTCGGGCTCGGTGCCCGGGGCGAAGACCACGTCGGAGAGGCGGATACGAACCTTCGCGTTGATGTCGAGCGTGTGCTGCTCGTGCGCGAGGATCGCCTCGGCGACCGACGCGAACGCGCGGCCCTCGCCGGCGACATCCGACTTCAGGGTCGTCAGGTGGTGCAGACCGATGATCATGTCCTGTGTGGGCAGGGTCACCGGGCGGCCGTCCGACGGCTTGAGGATGTTGTTCGACGCGAGCATCAGGATGCGCGCCTCCGCCTGAGCCTCGACCGACAGCGGCAGGTGGACTGCCATCTGGTCGCCGTCGAAGTCGGCGTTGAACGCGGCGCACACGAGCGGGTGCAGCTGGATGGCCTTGCCCTCGACGAGCTGGGGCTCGAAGGCCTGGATGCCCAGGCGGTGCAGGGTGGGTGCGCGGTTCAGCAGCACGGGGCGCTCGCGGATGATCTCCTCGAGCACGTCCCACACGTGCGGGTTGCTGCGCTCGACCATACGCTTCGCGGCCTTGATGTTCTGAGCGTGGCTCAGGTCGATGAGGCGCTTGATCACGAACGGCTTGAAGAGCTCGAGAGCCATCTGCTTGGGCAGACCGCACTGGTGCAGCTTCAGCTGCGGGCCGACGACGATGACCGAACGGCCCGAGTAGTCGACGCGCTTGCCGAGCAGGTTCTGGCGGAAACGACCCTGCTTTCCCTTGAGCATGTCGCTCAGGGACTTCAGGGCGCGGTTGCCGGTACCCGTGACGGGGCGACCACGACGACCGTTGTCGAACAGCGCGTCGACGGCCTCCTGCAGCATCCGCTTCTCGTTGTTGACGATGATCTCGGGGGCGCCGAGGTCGAGCAGACGACGAAGACGGTTGTTGCGGTTGATCACACGACGGTAGAGGTCGTTGAGGTCGGATGTCGCGAAGCGGCCACCATCGAGCTGCACCATCGGGCGCAGCTCCGGCGGGATCACCGGTACGACGTCGAGAACCATCGCGGCAGGCGAGTGGCCCGTCTGCAGGAACGAGTTGACGACACGCAGGCGCTTGATGGCGCGGATCTTCTTCTGGCCCTTGCCCTCGGAGATCTGCGTGTGCAGCAGATCGCTCTCGGTCGCGAGGTCGAAGCTCAGCAGACGGCGCTTGATCGCCTCGGCGCCCATGTAGGCCTCGAAGTAGATGCCGTAGCGGTCGATGAGCTCGTTGAAGACCGCGTCTTCCGGCTTGAGGTCGCCCACCTTGAGGTTGCGGAACTCCTCCCAGACGCGCTCGAGACGAGAGATGTCCTCGTCGTACGACTTGCGGGTCTGAGCCATCTCCTTCTCGGCGCCATCCTTCACGCGGCGCTTCTGGTCGCTCTTCGCGCCCTCGGCCTCGAGCTCGGCCAGGTCGGTCTCGAGCTTCTGGAGTCGGTCGGCGATGCGCGAGTCGCGCTGGTCGGCGAGGGTCTTGATCTCGAGGCGCAGCTCGTTCTCGAGACCGGGGAGGTCGGAGTGACGACCATCCTCGTCGACGGAGATGATCATGTACGCGGCGAAGTAGATGACCTTCTCGAGGTCCTTCGGCGCCATGTCGAGCAGGTAGCCGAGACGGCTCGGCACACCCTTGAAGTACCAGATGTGCGTGACGGGGGCGGCGAGCTCGATGTGGCCCATGCGCTCACGGCGCACCGACGACTTCGTGACCTCGACACCGCAGCGCTCGCAGACGATGCCCTTGAAGCGCACGCGCTTGTACTTGCCGCACGAACACTCCCAGTCACGGCTCGGGCCGAAGATCTGCTCTCCGAAGAGGCCGTCCTTCTCGGGCTTGAGCGTGCGGTAGTTGATCGTCTCGGGCTTCTTGACCTCACCATGTGACCAACGACGGATGTCGTCGGCGGTCGCCAGGCCGATACGAAGCTCGTCAAAAGTTGTTACGTCGAGCAATGTTCCTTCTCTCCTTGGAGTAAAAGACGTTGATGTGTCTGGCCGGGCCTAGATCTCGTCGATCGACGAGTTCTCGAACCTGGTGGAGATGTTGATGCCGAGCTCTTCGGCGGCACGGAAGACCTCGTCGTCCGTGTCGCGGAGGCTGACAGCCGTGCCGTCGGCCGAGAGCACCTCGACGTTCAGGCAGAGGGACTGCATCTCTTTGATGAGCACCTTGAAGGACTCGGGGATGCCGGGCTCCTGGATGTTCTCGCCCTTGACGATCGACTCGTACACCTTGACGCGGCCGAGGATGTCGTCGGACTTGATCGTGAGGAGCTCCTGCAGCGCGTACGCGGCGCCATAGGCTTCGAGCGCCCACACCTCCATCTCACCGAAGCGCTGACCGCCGAACTGCGCCTTACCACCGAGCGGCTGCTGGGTGATCATCGAGTACGGGCCCGTCGAACGCGCGTGGATCTTGTCGTCGACGAGGTGGTGGAGCTTCAGGATGTACATGTAGCCGACCGAGACGGGGCGCGGGTACGGCTCGCCGGAGCGGCCGTCGAAGAGCTGCGTCTTGCCCGAGGAGTCGATGAGGCGGTCGCCGTCGCGCGTGGGGAGCGTCGAGTCGAGCAGACCCGCGATCTCCTCCTCGAGCGCGCCGTCGAACACCGGGGTCGCGACCTTGGTTCCGGGGGCGGCGCTGTGCGCGGCCTCCGGGAGGCGCCCGGCCCACTTCGGCTTGCCCTTGACCTCCCAGCCCTGCTTGGCGATCCACCCGAGGTGGATCTCGAGCACCTGGCCGAAGTTCATTCGACCGGGCACGCCCAGCGGGTTGAGGATGATGTCGACGGGGGTGCCGTCGGCGAGGAAGGGCATGTCTTCGACCGGGAGGATCTTCGAGATGACGCCCTTGTTGCCGTGGCGTCCGGCGAGCTTGTCGCCCTCGGTGATCTTGCGCTTCTGGGCGATGAAGACGACCACGCGCTGGTTGACGCCCGAGCCGAGCTCGTCGTCGCCGTCCTGCGCGTCGAAGACCTTGACGCCGATGATCGTGCCCTGCTCGCCGTGGGGGACCTTGAGCGAGGTGTCGCGGACCTCACGGCTCTTCTCGTTGAAGATCGCGCGAAGCAGGCGTTCCTCGGCCGAGAGCTCGGTCTCGCCCTTCGGCGTGACCTTCCCGACGAGGATGTCGCCGGGGCGGACCTCGGCGCCGATGCGGATGATGCCGCGCTCGTCGAGGTCTGCGAGCAGCTCGGGGCTCACGTTGGGGAGGTCACGGGTGATCTCCTCCTTGCCGAGCTTCGTGTCGCGCGCGTCGACCTCGTACTCCTCGATGTGGATCGAGGAGAGCACGTCGTCTTTCACCAGGTTCTGGCTGAGGATGATCGCGTCTTCGTAGTTGTGGCCCTCCCACGGCATAAACGCCACGAGGAGGTTCTTGCCGAGCGCGAGCTCGCCGTTGTCGGTCGCGGGGCCGTCGGCGATGACCTCGCCGGCCTCGATGCGGTCGCCCGCCGAGACGATGACCCTGTGGTTGTAGCTCGTGCCCTGGTTGGAGCGGTCGAACTTGCGCAGGTAGTAGGTGTCGGTGCCGCCCTCGTCGGTCTGGATGGTGACGACGTCGGCCGAGACCTCCGCGATGACACCCGCACGGTTCGCGGTCAGAACGTCACCGGCATCCACCGCGGCGAAGCCCTCCATACCCGTGCCCACGAGCGGGCTGTCGCTGCGCAGAAGCGGGACGGCCTGACGCTGCATGTTCGCGCCCATGAGGGCCCGGTTCGCATCGTCGTGCTCGAGGAAGGGGATGAGGGATGTCGCGACAGAGACCATCTGGCGCGGCGAGACGTCCATGTAGCCGATGCCGTCGACGGGGAAGAGGTCGACCTCTCCGCCCTTCTTGCGGGCGAGCACACGGTCTTCGGCGAAGCGCGAGTCGGCCGTGAGCGGGGCGTTGGCCTGGGCGACGATGAAGTCGTCCTCCTCGCTCGCGGTCAGGTAGTCGATCTGCTCGGTGACGAGACCGTCGACGACCTTGCGGTACGGGGTCTCGATGAAGCCGAAGGAGTTGATGCGCGCGAACGACGCGAGCGAGCCGATCAGGCCGATGTTCGGGCCTTCCGGTGTCTCGATCGGGCACATGCGGCCGTAGTGGCTGGGGTGCACGTCGCGCACCTCGACGCCGGCGCGGTCACGGGAGAGACCGCCCGGGCCGAGCGCGCTCAGGCGGCGCTTGTGGGTCAGGCCCGCGAGCGGGTTGTTCTGGTCCATGAACTGCGAGAGCTGGCTGGTTCCGAAGAACTCCTTGATCGCGGCGACGACGGGGCGCACGTTGATCAGGGTCTGCGGGGTGATCGCCTCGATGTCCTGCGTCGTCATACGCTCGCGCACGACGCGCTCCATACGGGACAGACCCGTGCGGACCTGGTTCTGGATGAGCTCGCCCACGGCGCGGATACGACGGTTGCCGAAGTGGTCGATGTCGTCGACGTCGAGACGCAGCTCGACGGGCTTGCCGTCGCGCACGCCCGAGAGCGTCGTCTGGTTGTCGTGCAGCGCCACGAGGTACTTGATCGTCGCCAGGATGTCCTGCGTGGTCAGCACCGAGTCGCTGAGCGGCGCGTCGATGCCGAGCTTGCGGTTGATCTTGTAGCGGCCGACCTTCGCGAGGTCGTAGCGCTTCGGGTTGAAGTAGAAGTTGTCGAGGAGCGCGCGCGCGGCCTCGGCGGCGACCTGCTCGCCCGGGCGCAGCTTGCGGTAGATGTCCTTGAGCGCCTCCTCCTTCGTGAGGATGGCGTCTTTCTCGAGGGTGAGCTCGATGGACTGGAAGCCCTTGAACTCCTCGAGGATCTCTTCGCTCGTGAGGCCGAGGGCCTTGAGGAAGACGGTCACGGACTGCTTGCGCTTGCGGTCGATGCGAACGCCGACCTGGTCGCGCTTGTCGATCTCGAACTCGAGCCAGGCGCCGCGGCTCGGGATGATGCGAGCGGAGTAGATGTCCTTGTCGGACGTCTTCTCCATCGCGCGGTCGAAGTACACACCGGGGGAGCGCACGAGCTGGGACACCACGACACGCTCGGTGCCGTTGATGATGAACGTGCCCTTCTCGGTCATGAGGGGGAAGTCACCCATGAACACGGTCTGGGTCTTGATCTCACCGGTGAGGTGGTTCATGAACTCGGCCTCGACGTAGAGGGGGGCGGCGTAGGTCTTGCCGCGCTCCTTGCACTCGTCGATCGTGTACTTCTCGGGCTCGAGGTACGGGTTCGTGAAACTCAGCTGCATCGTCTCGCCGAGGTCTTCGATCG
Organism: Compostimonas suwonensis; assembly: GCF_002797855.1. Lineage (GTDB taxonomy): Bacteria > Actinomycetota > Actinomycetes > Actinomycetales > Microbacteriaceae > Compostimonas > Compostimonas suwonensis. The sequence goes on along the minus strand of NZ_PGFB01000001.1, from coordinate 834,437 downwards.
GCGAGATCTCCTCGAAGATCTCATCGAGACCGCTGCGACCCGGAAGGTCTTGACGACCGACCTTCTTGGCCTCCTCGACGCGGGTCTTCCACGCCTCCGAGCCCACGAGCCAGTCGAAGCTCTCCGTCTGCAGAGCGAGCAGATCGGGAACAGTCAGCGTGTCCGTGATTTTTGCGAACGAGAGCCGAGACGCTGCCCGGCCGTTCTTGGGTGAGTTGGTGGTTGCGTTGCGCGCAGCAGCCAAGGAAAACCTCCGTGGACCCCGTCGGGTCTCAATTACTGTCGGTCATTGTGGGCATGAACTCTCCAGACGTCTGTAGAGTGGTGCCTCGGCATCGGTCGAGCTCCGAAATCTCTCGGAGCCGGACGGATGCCCTCGCACGCGAAGCCGACCGCAATATGAAGGCATAGGTATGTCTGGGAGCGCAAAGGATAACTATATGCGGGATTGATCCGCATGTCCAGTAAAATCCTTGCGAAGTTTCGCTTTGTCCGGTATAACCGCGCGCAGGCGTCGCGCATTCCCCCGCGGATGACCGGATTCCCGCGGATCTCCCTCCCTCGCCACGCTGCTCGGCTCCTCTCGCCGGGCTTCTCAAAACGACGGAGTTTTGCCCCGAATGCGTGCTATTCCGGGCGAAACGTGCCTCAGAGCGAGAAATCTCCGTCGTTGTGAGTTCTGCGGCGGGCCATCGGCGGGCTATCGGTCGTCGCCGGGGACGCCGGCCGGGAGCGCGCCTGGGAGTTCGCCCAGAACGAGGGCGACAGCCTGCGCCCGGCTGCGGATGCCGAGCTTCGAGAAGATGCCGTTCACGTGGCTCTTGACCGTTGTGACGCTCACGAACAGCGCGCTCGCGATCTCGGTGTTGCTCGCTCCCTGTGCGATGAGGGCGAGCACCTCGCGCTCGCGCGGGGTCAGTGCCGGGAAGCGATCCGCGCCGGCCCGGCTCGCGATCGTGGGGTGCGCCGGCTGCGGTGCCGGCGGCGCGTCACCCGCGTGCGCCTCGCCCGGTGGGATCGCGGCGCCGCCCGTGAGCGCGGCGGCGAGCCGATCCCCGACCGCCGCGTCGTAGACCGACTGCCCGCTCGCGACGGCACGCACGGCCGCGGCGAGCTCGACGCGGCCTGCGTCCTTCGTGAGGTAGCCGCGCGCGCCGGCCCGCAGGGCGTCGGCGAGGGAGGCGTCGTCGTCGAAGGTCGTGAGCACAAGCACGCGGGTCTGCGGCAGCTCGCGGCTCAGGCGCTCGGTCGCCGCGGCGCCGCCCAGCACCGGCATCCGCAGGTCCATGAGCACCAGGTGCGGCCGGGTCGCGAGGGCGATCGCCACGGCCTGCTCGCCGTCGGCGGCCTCCCCCACGACCTCGAAGTCGGGCTGCAGCGAGAGCACCGTCACGAGGCCGTCGCGCACGATGGCCTGGTCGTCGGCCACGACGATGCGGATTCGTGTGTCGTCGCTCATTCGTCGTCCACCTCCGCGCTCACGATCCAGTGCGCGCCGTTCTCGTCGCGCACCGGCCCGACGTTCAGCCTGGCACGGTCGCCCAGCTGCGCGAACCGTTCGCGCATGCCCACGAGGCCCACACCGCCGCCGGATGCCGCGAGCCGGGTGTCCGGGCCCGAGCGCGTGTTCTCCGTGGTCACGTTCAGCGCGACGGAGCCCGGGCGCCAGGCGAGCTCGACCCGCACCGCGCTTCCGGGCGCGTGCTTGCGGGCGTTGCTGAGCGCCTCCTGCGCCGCGCGCAGCAGGGCGGTGTGCTCGGGATCCCCGAGACGGCGGGGCGGGCCGCTCTCGCTCCACACGACATCCGCGCCGAGCGCCCGCTCGCCCGCGACGAGGGCCGCGATGCCGCTCGACAGCTCGACGTCGTCGCGCAGCGCCCGCACCGCGCGACGGGCCTCGACGAGACCCTCCGCCGCGAGGGTGCGGGATTGCCGCACGCGCGTGGCCGCGGCATCCACGTCGCCCGACTCGTACAGGGCGTCGGCCGCGTCGAGCTGGATGACGAGAGCGCCGAGGCTGTGCGCGAGCACGTCGTGCAGCTCGCCGGCGATGCGCGCCCGCTCGAGCAGCACAGCCGATCGCGCCTGCTCCTGGCGCACCTCGGCCGCGCTCCGGGCGAGCCGCCGGGACTGCTCGACGCCGCGGGCGCGCTCCCGGCGCGAGAAGCCGACGAGGGCGAGGATCGCGACGATGGCCGCGGCGGGCAGCACGCCGAGGCGCTCGGCCTCGCCCGTTCCGAGCGCGAGGCTGCCGACGAGGAGGGCGGCGAACGATGCGGCGACGGTCGTGAGGCCCAGCCAGAGCGGCTGCCGCACCGAGCCGACGAGCCGCAGGATGCCGACGGCGACGACGACGAGCCCCAGCCCCGCGGTGCCGCCCGCCGCCGCGCCGCCGAGCACCGCCATAGCCAGCGCGAGGCCGGCCTGGAAGCGCACCAGGCGCCTCGGCGTGACGACGAGCACGAGCCACAGCACGAGGGCCGTCGCGGTCAGCACGATCGGCCAGACCGGTCCGGGGTCGAGAGTCGACAGCCCGTAGGACACACCGGCGATCGCCATGAGGTTGAGGGCGCGAGCGAGGGGCGTGACCCCGAGGGTCGGCGGCTCGTCGCGGAGGTCTGCGAGGTCTGCGCCTCCTGCGGATTCTGCGCCTTCTGCGGGGCTAGCGGGTGCGGCCATACTCCATCATGCGTTCGATCGCGGTCATACGCGCGATCGCGCAGCCTCCACCTCCACGGCGGCGTCCCGGCGCAGACGGTGCACGAGCACTGCGGCGCGCGCGAAGCGGTTGACGGCGATCATCACGATGATGAGCCCCGTGGATGCCGCCAGATCCGAGCCGAGTCGAGCTGCGGCGACATCCATGCCCACTCGCACGGCGATGAAGACCACCCAGAGCGCGACGCCCCACCAGCCCGTTCTGGTCTCGACCGTGCCGCCGGTGGAGCGGAGCATCGCGATGCGCCCCATCGCGATGCCGACAGCGACCGCGGCGGCCGCCTCCACGAGCACCGCCGCGACGTCGATCGGGGCGAGCACCAGGCTGCCGTACTGCGATGCCGTGACCACGACGCCGACGATCGCGAGGATCGCGGGGAACCGCCACACGCTGTCGACGCGGACGGCGCGCCAGCTCAACTGGCGGGTCGAGATCCAGACGAGGAGCACGGCGATGAGGAGGGTGTTGGTGAGGATCTGGACGGACATACGCGGCTTTCTGATCGAGGTTCCGGGCGCGCCCGGTGGGTTGTCTGCGCCCGGCGGGTTCGGGTCTGCGCCCGGTGGGTTCGGGTCTGCGCCCGGTGGGTTCGGGGCCGGGGTCCGAGGATCTCCGGGCATGATCCAGCCTCGTCGCGGAGCGCTTACGCGACCACCACCCGGGGGTGGAGGTACGGGTGGAGATCCCCCCGCCTCCCCCATCCGCACCGAACGGGCAGCACCACAAGCGGCAACGCGAACGGCGGGGGACGTCTGTCCCCGTCCGGGCATCGCTCACGATGCCGTCGATCGCGTAGGGTCGAAGCATGGCTGAGCGCAGGCGGGGCGGAGCGGACGAGAACCCCTCGACGACGCTGCGCTTCAGCGGGTACCACGCGGTCATCGAGCCCGACCGCTTCCAGCCGGGATGCTTCCAGCTCGTCGTCGACGGCACACCGCAGTCGCACGTCGACCTCGAGAACCCCGCCAACCTCTTCTTCGAGTACGTGCAGCGGATGGGTCACGTCATCGACCTCATGCGGATGCCCGGCGAGCCGATCACGGCGGTGCACCTCGGCGCGGGCGCGTTCACGCTGCCCCGCTACGTCGCGACGACACGTCCCGACTCGCGCCAGCAGGTCGTGGAGCTCGAGAGCGATCTCGTCGACCTCGTGCGCGAACACCTGCCCCTGCCGGCATCCGCTCAGATCAGGGTGCGGCACGGCGACGCGCGCGAGGTGCTCGGCAAGCTCCCGTCCGGGCTGCGCGGTTCCGTCGACCTGCTCGTGATCGACATCTTCAGCGGAGCCCGCACTCCCGCGCACGTCACGAGCCTCGAGTTCTACCGCGAGGCCGTCTCCCTGCTCGCGCCGGACGGGGTCGTGCTCGTGAACGTCGCCGACGGTCCCGGGCTCGCCTTCGCCCGCAGCCAGACCGCGACCCTGCAGACCGTCGTCGACAACGTCGCCGCACTGGCCGAGACGCAGGTGCTCAAAGGGCGCCGGTTCGGCAACGTCGTGCTCGTCGGCTCCCCCGCGCCGCTGCCCATGGAATGGCTGCCGAGGCTGCTCGCCGCCGGCCCGCACCCCTCGAAGGCGCTCGCGGGCGCCGAGCTCAAGGCGTTCATCGCCTCCGCCCCCATCACGACCGACGCCACCGCGATCCCCTCCCCTCCGCCCGCGCGCAGCGTCTTCCAGCTCCGCGACTGAGGCCTGCTCGCCCGCGAACCTCGGCCGCGAGTCGCGGCAGATCGTCCTTCCCGGGTCGTTTTCGAACGATTCGACGCGACTCGCGACCCGCGGACCTCGGCCACAAGCCTGGCGATTTGCGAGCGTTCGAGAGAGAGTGAGGTGTGCGCGGAAACACCGGAGGCGCCAGAGGCGCGGCGATCGCGGGAGCGGGTGCGCTCGTGTGGCTGCTCAGCGCCTGCACCGGCGAAGCGGATGTCGCGCCGACACCCAGCGCGAGTGCGAGCAGCACACCCCGCCCCACGCCGAGCACTCCCGCCGCGGCGGAGCCGGCCGTGGTGCCCGTGCAGCCGACGGGCGAGTCGTCCACGATCGTCGGCGAGCTGGACGCCCCGTGGTCGGTCGTGCGGCTCGCGAGCGGCTCCGCCCTCGTGAGCGAACGCGACACCGGCCTCGTGCGCGAGCTCACCCCGAGCGGTGAGCTGCGCGACGTCGGCGCCGTCGACGGCGTGGCACCGCAGGGCGAAGGCGGCCTGCTCGGGCTCGCCGTCTCCCCCGCGGGCGACGAGCTCTACGCCTACTTCACGGGCGACGACGACAACCGGATCGTGCGGATGCCGCTCGCCGGAGGCCCCGGAGGCTACACGCTCGGCCCGCCGAGCGATGTGCTCACCGGCATCCCCTCGGCCGGGAACCACAACGGCGGGCGCCTCGCCTTCGGCCCCGACGGGATGCTCTACGCGACGGCCGGCGACGCGGGCGACGGCGACGCGGCACAGGATCCCGCCTCGCTCTCGGGCAAGATCCTGCGGATGACCCCGGATGGCGGTGTGCCGGGCGACAACCCGTGGGGCAATCACGCCTACTCGATGGGGCACCGGAATCCGCAGGGGATCGCCTGGGACTCCCGTGGCCGGCTCTGGGCGAGCGAGTTCGGCCAGAACACCTGGGACGAGCTCAATCTCATCCGGCCGGGCGCCGACTACGGCTGGCCGATCGAGGAGGGGGTCGGCCCCGACCCCGCTCTCGTCGACCCCGTCTACCAGTGGCCGACGGCGGAGGCGAGCCCGAGCGGCCTCGCGATCGTCGGCGACACGATCATGATGGCGAGCCTGCGGGGCGAGCGGCTGTGGGCCGTCTATCCCGGGCCCGATGGAGCGCCCGCGGAGGCCGTGCCGTACTTCATCGGGGAGTTCGGGCGTCTCCGCGACGTCATCGCGGGGCCGGGGGCGCTGTGGATCGTCACCAACAACACCGATGGCCGAGGGGATCCTCGCGACGGCGACGACCGCATCCTGCAGCTGCCGCTCGCGCCACGCGGCTGAGCCCGGTCCGCTCGGTCCCGCTCGGTTCCGCTCGGTTCCGAGGCACGCGGAGGGCTTTCCCCTGTATTGGCCTCGACGGCGGATAACCTGGCTGGGATGAGTATCGTTCTGGGGGTCGATCCTGTCACCCTGCATCCGCGCGTCGACCTCTTCGCCGCGGGGCAGCGTCTGCAGGAGCTCGGGCAGCTGCGCAGCCTGAGCGGGATCGTCGAGCGCGCCGAGCTGCTCGTGCTCGTGGGGCGCCCCGACGAGGCCTGGGACGCCGCGAACGAGGCCGTGCGCCTGGCACGGTTCACGGGCGACCGGAAGCAGGCCCTCGAGGCGAGGATCCTGCGCGGCCGGGTGCGGTACGCGCTCGTGCAGATGGACGACGCGGTCATCGAGCTGTCGGGCTGCGTCGACGAGGCGAACGGCCACGACTGGACGGAGCTCGAGCTGGAGGCGACGAGCGCTCGAGCGCTCGTGCACTTCGACCGCGGCGACGACGAGCTCGCGCTGAGCGACTTCACGGCGACGGTGTTCCTGCGCCAGAAGCTCGGGGTCGGAGCCGACGAGCTCGCGGGCTCCCTGCACGCGGTCGCCGTCGTCGAGGCGCGTCTCGCCGAGGCGCGCAACACGCTCTGAGACGCCGACGACTGCTCCTGCACAGGATGTCGCGAGCTGCCGTTCCACCGAAGACCCCGGCTCCGGCATCCGCTGTCGCCCACTCGGACTAGTGTCTTCTCGTGGCTGATCTCGAACGCGTGCGCACCTGGGCGAATGCGCTCATCCGGCTGCACCTCGACCCCTCCGTATGGTCGTTCGCCTACGACAACGCCAAGAAGCGCGCGGGGCTCTGCAACTTCACCGAGAAGCGCATCACGGTCTCGCGCTACCTGGCGGCGCGCTACGACGACGACGAGATCCACCAGATCCTGCTGCACGAGGTGGCGCACGCGATCGCCGGGTCGCAGGCCGCGCACGGCCCCCGCTGGCGTTCGATCGCGACCGAGCTCGGCTACGAGGGGAAGCGCACACACGACGGCGCGATCGCCGACGAGCTCGCGCCCTGGATCGGGCGCTGCCCCGCCGGCCACCTGCACTACCGCTACCGCGAGCCGAAGAGGCCGCTCTCCTGCGGGGTCTGCTCGCGCGGCTTCAGCGCGGCGCACCTCATCGTGTGGGAGCGGCGCACGATCACGCCCGCCATGCGCCGGCGGGCCGCGGCGGCGCCGCCGGAGTGAGCACTGCCGGAGTGAACGCTGCCGGGCTCAGCAGCCACGCGGCTCAGCCGAGCTGCGTCTCCAGGCTGTCGAGCACACCGTGCCAGTGGGTGAGCATCTGCTTGCGCTCCTCGCGGCCGGCGAGACGCTCGTGATGGAAGGCGATCGTGGTGCCGGATGCCGCGGGAAGCACCGTCAGCTGAAGCGTCGAGTCGTGCGTCCACTCCGCCGGCTGCCAGCTGAGCCGCAGGCGCTTGCCCTCGGTGTAGCTGCGCAGGCGTCCGCGGGTGCCGTCGACCGTCGTGTACTCCTCACCCACCGTGGTGCCGAGGCTGTCGACACCCAGCCAGGTCGGCAGCGCCGGCCCGAGCAGGGTGTTCCATGCGTGAGCGAGCGGCACGGGGAAGGTGCGCCGCGCGCCCATCTCCCAGCCGGCATCCTTCGTGAGGCCCGTCGTGTCCGCCATCTTCTCCTCCGCTTCATCGCCCTCACCCCCTCATCGCCGACGGGGGTCAGCCGGTCATGCCCAGCAATTCCGTGTAACTGACTATATTGGTTACATGACGATCGAGGCAATGGCGCAGCACAGCACGGGCCAGTGGTTCACCGGATCCGACGGGCACCGCTGGTGGTTCGACTCCGGCTCCCTCGCGCTCGACTTCGCGTACACCGGCGCCATGGGCGACAACCCGGCCTGGGAGCGCCTGCACGGCCCCGCCGATCTGACGGAATGGCTCACGGGACGCTTCGAGCGGCTCGCGGGCGAGGCGAACGAGCGCAACCTGATCGAGGCGGGCCAGCTCCGCGCGGCCATCGCGAACCTCACGATGGCGAGCGTTCGCGGCGAGGGCGCCCGGGGCGACGACATCGACGCGATCAACCTCTTCGCGGCGACGCCCGACATCCCGCCGTCGCTCTCCGGCGGCAGCCTGCAGGCCGGGGGATCCCGGCCGCGTGTGACGCAGGCGCTGTCGACGGTCGCCCGCGACGCCGTCGCGCTCTTCGGCGGTCAGGTGGCCGGCCGCATCCGCGAGTGCTCGGCGGACGACTGCGGAATCGTCTACTTCGACACCTCGCGATCGGCGAACCGGCGCTGGTGCTCGATGCAGCGCTGCGGCAACCGCGCGAAGGTGCGCGCGCACCGGGCCCGTACGGCGAGCCCGGCACACGACGGCGCCGCGGAATAGCGGCGCAGCGGAGCCGGTGGCGCTGCCCTCTGAGAGAACCGCCCTAGAGCGTTCCCCACTCGGACGACTCGCCCGCGGGCGCGATCGCCTGCGGCACGTTCCACGGGTTGTCGTCGCGCAGGGGGGCCGGGAGGAGGGCCTGCGGGGCGTCCTGGTAGGCCACCGGGCGCAGGAAGCGGCGGATGGCCGCCGTGCCCACGGAGGTGCTCGAGTCGTTCGTCGTCGCGGGCCACGGGCCGCCGTGCTGCATCGCGGGGGTCACCGCGACACCGGTCGGCCAGCCGCCGAAGAGCACCCGGCCGGCATGCTCGGTGAGCACCTGCACGAGAGAGCGCACGGAGTCGCTCGCCTCGCCGTCGCCCGCGTGCAGCGTGGCCGTCAGGTTTCCCTCGAAGAGACGTGTCGCGATGGCGCCCAGATCGGCGTCGTCGCCGTACTCGACGAGGATCGAGAGCGGGCCGAAGCTCTCGTCGAGCAGGCGGCTCCCCTGCTCTTCGAGCGTCTCCGCGCTCACCGAGACGAAGGTGGGGGTCGCCCAGCCCTGGCCCTCGTCGTCGATGCGCAGGCTGCCCTCGGCGAGCACCGTGATGCCCGGCGTCGAGAGCACGGCGTCGCGGCGGGCGCGGTAGCCGGAGGCGATCGCCGGGTTGAGCAGGCGGTGCTCGGCGATGGGGGCGGTGCCCTCGACGATCGCCTCGTCGAGCGCGTGGCCGGTCGGCACGAAGACGAAACCGGGCTTCGTGCACAGCTGGCCCGCCGACCCGGAGACGCTCGTCACGAGCCCCGAGGCCAAGGCGGCCCCGCGCTCCTCGATGGCCGCGCGGGTCACGAAGACGGGGTTGACGCTGCCGAGCTCGCCGTAGAAGGGGATGGGCGCGGGGCGGGATGCCGCGACATCCGCCAGCAGTCGCCCGGCGTGGATCGAGCCGGTGAAGGAGCCCGCCTTGATCCGCGGATCCTTGAGCAGCTCGACCCCGGCCTCGCGGCCCTCGATGAGCTGGAAGACGCCCTCGGGCATCCCCGCCCCGGCGAGCGCGGCCTGCACGACTTCGGCCGTGCGGCGGGAGAGCTCGGGGTGGCCGCCGTGCGCCTTGACGACGACGGGAGCACCCGCCGCGAGAGCCGCGGCGCTGTCGCCGCCCGCGACCGAGAAGGCGAAAGGGAAGTTGCTCGCCGCGAAGTTGAGCACCGGGCCGACGGGCACGAGGTAGCGGCGCACGTCCGGTCGCGGGCCGAGCACGAAGGCGGGGTCGGCGCGGTCGATGCGCACGTCGAGGTAGGAGCCCTCGACGACGACCTCGGCGAAGAGGCGCAGCTGCACGGCCGTGCGCTTGAGCTCGCCGCGAAGACGCGCCTCGCTGAGCCCCGTCTCGCGCATGGCGATGCCGACGAGCTCGTCGGCCGCCTCGGTCAGTCCGTCGGCGACGGCGACGAGCGCGCGGGCGCGCCGCGACGGCTCGACGGCGGCGTAGGCATCGGCTGCCGCCGCGGCATTGGCCGCGACGGTCTCGAGATCCTGCTGGGTGGTGGTCACTGGTGCTCTCCTCGAACGGGAAACGGGAAGTGTGGGGTCGATGGAAGGTGATCGAAGATGATCAGAACTGGAAGCCGGTCGGGAACGGGTCGGACGGGTCGAGCAGGTACTGCCCCATGCCCGTGACCCAGGCGCGCCCGGTGATCGTGGGGATCACGGCGGGCACGCCGTCGACCGTCGTCTCGGCGACGAGGCGGCCGACGAAACGGCTGCCGATGAACGACTCGTTGACGAAGTCCGTGTCGAGCGGCAGCTCGCCGCGGGCCCAGAGCTCCGCCATCCGCGCCGAGGTCCCCGTGCCGCACGGCGAGCGGTCGAACCAGCCGGGGTAGATCGCCATCGCGTGACGCGAGAGCGCGGCATCCGAGCCCGGCGCGATGAACTCGACGTGGTGGCAGTGGTCGACGCCGTCGATCGTCGGGTGCCGCGGCGGAGCCGTCTCGTTGATGGCCTGCATGATCGCGAGCCCCGCCGAGAGGATCTCCTGCTGATGCGAGCGGTCGAAGGGCAGCCCGACGGCGTCGAGGTCGACCATCGCGTAGAAGTTGCCTCCGAAGGCGAGGCTGTACGGCACCGTGCCGAGCCCCGGCACCTCGATCGTGTCGTCGAGACGCACGACGTAGCTCGGCACGTTCTCGATCGTCACGGAGTCGGCGTGCCCGTCGCTCACGGCGACCCGGGCGATGACGAGCCCGGCCGGGGTGTCGAGCCGGATGGTCGTGACCGGCTCGACGACCTCGACCATGCCGGTCTCGACGAGCACGGTCGCGACGCCGATCGTTCCGTGCCCGCACATGGGCAGGCATCCGGAGACCTCGATGTAGACGACGCCCCAGTCGGCGTCGTCGCGGGTTGAGGGCTGCAGGATGGCGCCGCTCATGGCCGCGTGACCGCGCGGCTCGTTCATCAGGAAGAGCCGGATGTCGTCGAGGTGCTCGATGAAGTAGAGGCGCTTCTCATTCATCGTCGCCCCCGGGATCACCCCGACTCCGCCCGTGATGACGCGGGTCGGCATCCCCTCGGTGTGGGAGTCGACCGCCGTGAGAACTCGATTCGAACGCATTATGCAATCCTCGCACCGTCCGGGTCGGACGGATCAGCCGTGTCGGTCAGCCGCGCAGTCAGACGCGTCGGTCAGCGGGTGGCCAGGTAGTCGAGCGCGCGCTGGGTGTCGCGCCGCACGGCGGCCTCGTTCTCGGCGCTCAGCGGGCCGCGCGGCGGGCGGGTGCGGCCGCCGAAGCTCTGGCCGGCGATGTCGATCGACAGCTTGATGGCCTGCACGAACTCGGTCTTCGAATCCCAGCTGAACACCGGCACGAGGTTCTTGTACAGCTCGCGCGCCTCGGCGATCTTGCCGTCTTTCACGAGGGTGTAGATCTCGACGGCCTCCTTGGGGAAGGCGTTCGGGTAGCCGGCGAACCAGCCCGTCGCGCCGTCGACGAGGGACTCGAAGAGCAGGTCGTCCGCGCCGGCGATGACGTCGAGGTCGGTCACATCCTGGATCTCGAGCACACGACGGATGTCGGTCGAGAACTCCTTGACGGCCACGAGGTTCTCGAGGTGCGAGAGCTCGGCGAGCAGATCGGGGGTGAGATCGACCTTCGTGTCGATGGGGTTGTTGTAGGCCATGATCGGCAGGCCGACCTCGTTGACCTTCGTGTAGTGCTCGATGACCTCGCTGCGGTTGGCACGGTAGATCGTCGGCGGCAGGAGGAGCACGCCGTCGGCGCCGTCCTCGGCCGCGAGCTCCGCCCAGTGCTTGGCCTGGTGCCAGCCCACACCGTGCACGCCGGCGACGACGAGGCCACGGCCCCCGACGGTCTCGACGGCGACCTGGATGACCGTGCGCCGCTCCTCGTCGGTGAGCGAGGAGTACTCCCCGAGCGAGCCGTTGGGGCCGACGCCGCGGCAGCCGTTCTCGATGAGCCAGTTGCAGTGCTCGGCGAACTTGTCGTAGTCCACGGCGAGCCCGGCGGGAGCGGAGTCGTCCTCCTTGAAGGCGAGGGTCGTGGCGACGATGACGCCTCCGAGGTCGAAGTTCTTGCTCACTGTGGTCCTTTCGTACTGTCTGTTCGGATGTTGCTGGTCTGGGTTCGTGCTGGTCTGGGTCTGGTTCGTGCTGGTCAGTCTGCGTCGCCGGTCGCGCCCTGGGCGAGCTCGCCGATCGTGATCGGGGAGAAGATCGGGCGGCGGTCGCTTGTGGTGGGGTCGTTGCGCGGCGCCCCGGCGAAGCCGCTCGCGAGCAGCTCCTCGACCGTGCGCCCGCACACCCGCCCCTGGCAGATGCCGAGCCCGGCGCGGCTCGTGAGCTTGATCGAGCGCAGGCCCGCATCGGGGGTCGCGACGCCCGTGCGGCGCAGCGCGCCCGCGGTCACCTCCTCGCAGCGGCAGACGGTCGTGTCGTCGCGCAGCCACGACGTCCAGCCGCGGCGGATGCCGTGAGCGGCCTCGAGGCGGAGGGCGAAGCGCCGGAACACCCGCCTTTCGCGCACCGCCGCCGCGACATCCGCTGAACCGACGACGGCGCCGCCCGCCGCAGCGTGACCGGCGATCGTGCCCTCGGCGAGCGCGAGGTCGGCCCCGCCGATGCTCGTGAGCTCCCCCGCCACGAAGACTCCCCGCACGCTCGTGCGCTGATCCTCGTCGACGACGACGAAACGGTCGCTCCCGATCGCGCAGCCCGCGGCGATCGGCAGCTCCAGGCGGGGGGTGAAGCCGTGGCTCACGCACACGGCGTCGACCTCGACGCGCCGCTCGGTCCCGGCCACGGGGCGCCATTCTGCGTCGACCCGGGCGACCGTGACGGCCGTGACACGGTCGGTGCCGTGGGCCTCGATGACGGCCTCGCCCATGCGGTAGGGGATGCGGTGCCGCAGCTGCCCCGTCGCGTAGGAGGCGAGCTCGCCGCCCTTGCGCGCCGCACGCAGCAGCTGCCACGGCTTGTGCGACCAGCCCCGCACGAGGTTTCCGAGGCGATTCGCCTCGAGCACGCCGAGAACCCGCGAGCCGGCCCGGGTGAGCGATTCGGCGACGGGCAGCAGGAACGGCCCGGCGCCCGCGACGAGAACCCGCTCGCCCACGGCGACGCGCTCGCCCTTGGCCAGCGCCTGGGCGGCCCCCGCCGTGAAGACCCCGGGCAGATCCCAGCCGGGGAACGGAAGGGTGCGGTCGTAGGCGCCCGTCGCGATCACGAGGGCGTCGGGGCGGATCGTGAGGGGCTCTCGGCGCCGTGAGTCGGCCGGCCCCACGAGCACGTGCACGGTCGCCGCCCACGGCTCGTCGTCGGCGGCGGGCTCGAGGGCCCAGACCTGCGCGGAGGTGAGCACGCGGCATCCGGGGTCGTCGTTCACCTCGGTGCTCAACTGCTGGAACCGCGCCCAGCCGTGGTGCAGGCGGGCCTCGCGGCGCGACGGGCGCTCGGGCGGCAGGTGCCGCCAGAACTGGCCGCCGAGCTGGTCTGCGGAGTCGACGAGCATCACGGATGCCCCGCGCCGACGTGCGGCGACGGCGGCGGCGAGCCCGGCCGGACCCGCGCCGACGACGAGCACCTGGGGGCGGGCCTGCTCTGTCTCGGTCACGATCGCGCACCGCCGTTCGCGGGCAGCTCGGGCAGGCCCGGCAGCTCGGGCAGCTCGTCGTGCTGGATCTCGACCAGGTCGCCGTCGACCGCCCGGCGCTGGCAGGCGCGGATGTCGCGCTCCCCGTTGACCGTCACGATGCAGTCGAAGCAGACGCCGATGCCGCAGAACAGCCCTCTCGGCGCCCCGGCGACCGAGGTGCGCCGCCAGGCGAGTTCACCCGAGGCCAGGAGAACGCCCGCGATCGTCTGGCCGCGAAGGCCGTCGAGGGGCCGGCCGTCGACGAGGATCGAGAGCGCGCCGGCCTCGCCGGGCTCGATCGGGTCGGCCGAAGGCGGGAGTCGCCGTGCGGTCATGGGCGTGCCCCTTCGAGATGGGCGGCGAGGGAGCCGCGGGCGGGGGAGAAGGCGGTGGCGTCGAGGCCCGGGGTGCGACCCGCCATGAGGTCGGCGATCATGGCGCCCGTGCCGAGGGAGAGGCCGATCCCGGCCCCCTCGTGGCCGGTCGCATGCCAGAGGCCGGGCAGCCGCGGGTCCTCGCCGATGATCGGCAGGTGGTCGGGCATAAAGGGACGGAAGCCGCCGTAGGAGCGCATGACCGGAGCCCCGGCGAGGAAGGGGAAGAGGCGCAGGGCCTTGACGGCCAGCTCGCGGAGCACGTCGACGCGGAACCGGTCGTCGAAGCCGATCTGCTGGCGGGAGGAGCCGATGAGAACCGTGCCGGACCCCGTCGACTCGACGACGCTCGAGGTCTGCAGATCGGCGGCGTTCGACTCGACGGCGCCCACGTAGTCGGCGTCGTACACCTTGTGGAAGATGCGGTGCGGCATCCGGGTGGTCACGAGCACGACCCCGCGGCGCGGGCGCACGGGCAGCGGCGCCCCGAGCAGCCCCGAGACCTCGCCCGACCAGGGTCCCGCGGCGACGAGCACCCGGGCGGCGCGGACGGTTCCGCGAGAGGTCGTGACGCCGATGAGGGCGCCTCGGGCGTCGAGCACGGGACCGGTCACCACGGCGTTCGTGAGCACGCGCACGCCGCCTCGCCTCGCCGAGGCGAGGAACGCCTCGCTCGCGATGACCGGCTGCACCTGGGCGTCGTCGGGGTAGTGCACGGCGGCCGTGATCGCAGGGTTCAGCTGCGGCTCCAGCTCGAGCGCCTCGGCCGTGGAGAGCACGCGGGCGTCGACACCGGCCCCGCGCTGCGACTGCGCGAACGCGAGGAGGGGGGCCGCGCCGGCATCCGTCGTCGCGACCACGAGACCGCCCTTGCGGTCGTACTCGACCGACGGGAACCCGGCCCCGAGCTCGTCGGCGAGCTCGTCGACGACAGCGGGCCAGAGCGAGGCGGAGTACTGGGCGAGCAGCAGCTCGGCGCCGGGCGCCTTGTCGGAGAGCAGCAGGTTGCCCTCGCCGCTCGAGGAGGTCGCGCCCGTGGTCTGCCCGCGGTCGACGACGATCACGCTGAGGCCTTCGCGGGCGAGGGCGCGGGCGCATGCTGCGCCGACGATTCCCGCGCCGACGATCACGACGTCGACGGGCGCGACATCAACCGGCGCAGTGTCGACCGGCACAGCGTCGACGGGCGTGAAGTCATTGCCACCCGCTTGCATCCTGCGTCTGCCTTTCTGCCTTCTGGTCCAGCTAATAATATGTCACACACTATACGAAGTCGGCAATCGACCGCCGCCCCACCCCGAGAGCCCGGAGCACGGGCCCGCGAGACGGATGCGAGGCGGTCGAGAGCTAGATCGACTCCGGCGACGGCTCGTTCTCGGTGAGACCCGCCCACCAGCCCACGACGTGGCCGATGTGCGCGTTCATGAGCTTCTCGGCGTCGTCCGCCCGCCCCTCGGACAGGTAGTCCAGGAGCAGGTGGTGCTCGTTCGCCGATTGCTGCAGCTCGACCGTGTCGGTCATGTTCGCGAGCCCGATCATGCGGGTCTGGCTCCGTAGCTCGGCGACGAGCTCGACGAGACGCTCGTTGCCCGTCACCCGCAGCAGCGCGAGATGGAACTCGGAGTCCGCGGACAGATAGGCGAGGAAGTCGGAGCGCGCTGCAGCCTGCATGATCGCATCGGCCTTCGCCCGATAGCTCGACATGAGCTCGTGCGGGAAGTGCTCCGCGACGACGCGCATCGCCGGGACCTCCAGCATGCGTCGAACCTGCACGATCTCCAGGAGATCCCGCTCACTCACATCGGTGACCCGGAATCCCTTGTTGCGCACGGGTTCGACGAAGCCACGCTTCTCCAGATTGAGCATGGCCTCACGAACCGGTGTCGCCGAGACGGCGAACTGCACGGCGAGGGTGGGCACGGAAACAAGCGTTCCCGGCTCCAGTTCCCCCGAAATGATTGCTGCGGACAGCGAACGTTCGACCGAATCTCGCAGGCTTACCGCCTGCTCCAACCGTTGTATAGATGATGGCGCGATGGTCATTGGTCTTTTCCCTCCTGAACAGACACAAAACCTCTCGGTGACGCCGACTGTAGCCGATGCCCGCTCAGTTAAGAGGGTTCTGCTGCAGCTTTCCGTAGCAATTTCTCGGAACTTGCTATGCGGGAGCCGAAAGGGCTGACCCATGCCCCTCGTGAGGGCGTCACAGGGCCAGCATCCCCATGGTATGTGATGTGGCACAGAAGTCGGAACGTTAATTCTTGAATCTGCTGAGTATTTGCCGTACAAAAGCGAAAACGACGGAAAACTGCTCCCTTCCGGGGGGCGTTCAGCCCTTTTCATCCCGGGAAGGTGCGATCTTCCGTCGTTTTCAGCGGTGCGAGCCACGGATGCCGCAGCGGCCGCTCAGCGGCGGCCCGGCCCGTCTCAGCTCATCGCTCGCGACTCAGTCGACGACCTGGACTTCCTTCCAGAACGCCACGTAATTGCTGAAGTCCTTGCCCACGCGCTCGAATGCGGTCGGGTAGGGCGTGGGGTAGCTCCAGGCGCGATCCTGCAGAAGGGTGTCGCCGTCACGCACGGTGAAGTACTGGCACTCGCCCTTCCACGGACAGGTGTACGGCGTGGGGCTCTCGACGAGCAGCTCCGAGTTCACGCTCGACGGCGGGAAGTACCAGTTGCCCTCGATCTTGATGAGCTCGTCTTGGGGAGCCTCGGCGATGACGGTTCCATTGAGTACGGCTTTCACGGCATTCCTCTCTTCGTACGCGACCGGACCCCCGGACGTGCGGAACGGCCCACTCGTCTCAACACCCGAGGGCGCCCGAGGATTCCGAAGGCTCAGGATTCCCGAGGGTTCCCGAGCCCGCTCGCGGGGCGACCTCAACCCCTGAGCGAGACCTCGGTGCTCGAGTCGAGGACGGTCTGAGCCGCGACGGCCTCGCGCAGGCCGGCGGCGATGAGCGTCTGACCGCTGCCCGAGGCGCTCACGAGGTGCGAGGTCGCACGGGCGAGGCCCGTGTACGCCGCGCTCGCCGCTGCGGCCTCCGGCGAGCAGTAGTCGATGCCGAGCTCGGCGAGGGCGTCGATGAGGGCGCCCGCCGCGAGGTAGTCCTCGACGGCGAAGCGGGTGCTGCCGTCGGCGCGCGGCTCGCCGAGTGCGACGATCGCGATCATCACGCGCTCCCCGGCGGCGACCTGGTGGTCGAGGATCCACTGGGCGACGGCGCGGCGGTTGGTGAAGGAGGCGCCGACGACGGCCGCGGTCGGGAAGGCGTCGGCGACGGCGGCCCCGCGCTGGGCGTTCCAGGGCGCGGCTGCGGCCGCGGCATCCTGCAGCACGTCGACGAGGACGGCCACGTGCGCGCCCTCGGCGATGTCGGCGGCACCCTCGGCACCCCACTCGAAGCGCACCTGGTACTTGCTCTGCGCGAGGGGGGCGGATGTCGGTGCTGCGGGGGTGGGCTCGTTCACAACGGTTATCTTAACGGCCGGGCCGACTCCGACCGCTCGGCGCCGACCGTTCAGCGGCGGTCGTCGGCCGAGGGCCGGCGCATCTGCTGGCGGATGAGCTCGAAGTCGTGCCGGGTGAGCGGCAGGAGGCCGCGGCGCAGCTGGTATCCCCAGTGCGGGTTGTCGCGCGTGAGGTCGAGCAGCGGCACGAGCGGCCTGATCGGCGCCTCGACCGCGTCGTCGAAGTAGTCGACCCTCCGCCGCCACGGCCGGAAGGAGCCCTCCTCCGCCTGCCAGATCTCGCCCGGCTCGACGCGCCCGATCGCCGTGAAGGCGCGCAGCGGCTCCTCGCTCGCGACCGAGGCCCGTGGCGAGTAGTAGACGAGGCCGTCGCTCTCGCTCAGCCCGGCGACCGCCGAGCGCGAGCCGTGGTTGAGCTGCGCGAAGCCGAGGCGAGCCGCGCGCTCGACGTGATCGCGATGCACCACTCCGAGCCAGTACCGGATCGCCATGACACCAGTTGTACCGTGCCGGTCGCCGATCACCGGCTCCCTGTCAGGGTGCGGCGCGAGAATGTGAGGATGCGTGTGCTGCTCAAGTTCGTGCTCGACACCGATCCGGATGCCGCCTGGCGCGCCCTCCGCAGCCCCGCCGTGTTCCGCGAGGTCGCCGCCCCGCTCCTCGGCATGACCTCGCTCGAGGATGCCGGCTTCCCCACGATCTGGCAGCCCGGCGAGCACCCCGTGCGGGTGCGGGCCGGCGGGCTCCTCCCGATCGGGCGGCAGCTCATCCGCGTGAGCCTCGACGACCGCAGAGCCGACGGCGTGCGGATCCTCCGCGACCGCGGCGAGGGGGTCTCCGGCGCGCTCCGGGCGGTGACGCTGTGGGACCACCGGATGGCGGTCTCCCCCGCGCCGGGCAGCGACGACGGCACCGCCAAGACCCTCTACCGCGACCAGCTGACGGTGTCGGCGGGCATCCTCACCCCCGCCGCCTGGGCGGGACTGTGGGCGTTCTGGCAGTGGCGGGGGCTGCGTCTGCGCCAGCTCGCGCCCGGGTGGTCGTTCGAGCCCGAGCTCGTCGCGGCATCCGCCTCAGGCCCTGCGGGCGATGTTCCGGCTCTGCGGGCGATGTGACGAGTACTGTGACGACATGAGCGATACCATCACTGCGCTTCAGGTCGCCGACTGGCGACGTCGGGTCTTCGGCCTCTACAGCGGGGTGCGCCGGATGAGCGCGAGCGACCCCGTCGCCGCCCACGCCGCCTGGGTCTCCGCCCGCGACGACCTCTTCGCCAGCCATCCGGCCACGCCGCTGCTGCCCGAGGACCGCGACGACTTCACGGGTCTCTCGGTCGCGGCCTACGACCCCGACTGGCGTTTCGAGCTCGAGGTCGTGCCCGGCGCGACCCCGGAGACCTTCGAGTTCGAGACGGGCACCGACGGACTGGTGCCCTTCGAGCTCATCGGAACCGTGCGGGTGCCGCTCATGGGCACCCTGAACGTCTGGCGGCTCGCCTCCTACGGCGGAGGCATCTTCATCCCCGTCAAAGACGCGCTCTCCCGGGTGCGCGGCGGCACCTACGGCGGCGGGCGCTACCTGCTCGACACCGTGAAAGGCGCAGATCTCGGCTCGGGCGCATCACCCGACTCGCTCATCGTCGACTTCAACTTCGCCTACAACCCGAGCTGCGCCTACGACCCGATGTGGGCGTGCCCGCTCGCGCCGGCGAGCAACACGCTCGCCGTCGAGATCCCGGTCGGCGAGCGCTACACGGGCGACGGCGAGTGAGCCGCCGCCTGAACGACGACGGGCAGCATCTGAGCAACACGAGGCATCCGAACGACGGGCAGAGCGCTACTGCGTCTGCATGTACAGCTCCGACTCGTCGAGGGAGACCGTCGAGTCGACGCTCAGAAGGCCGCGGAGCCGCTCGCTGAAGTCGTCGATCGACCGCCGCTGATCGTGCAGCTCGGCGAGGCGCTCCTCGGCGTCGCGGATGAACGCGCGGGCGTGGGCGTCGACCTGCACCGTGAGCTCCTCGGCGCGCTCGCGTGACCGGGAGACCATGCCGGCCGCCATCCCGCGGGCGTCGGCCACGATGCGCTCCGCCTCGGCGCGCGCCCGGCCGAGAACGGCGTCGGCCTCGAGCGACACGTCGCCGGCGCGCTTGACCGCCTCGTGCGCCTGCGCGGCCGCCTCCTCTTGGATGCGCTGGGCGTGGGCCACGGCGTCCTTGTGGATCGAGAGGTACTCCTGCTCGGCGGCGTCCCGCTTGGCGCGCACCTCCTGCTCGGCCTGGAACTTCTCGCGCTCCATCGCCGTGCGCATGACCTCGATCTCACTGCGCACGGCCTCGGTCTCGGCGTGGGCCCGCGAACGGATCTCGGATGCAGCGCGCTCGGCCTCGGAGACCATGGCGGCCGCCCGGCGCTCGGCCGTGGAGAAGCTCTCCTGCGCCTCGACGAGGCGGGAGTCCGCCTCGTGCAGGATCTCGGCGCTGCGGCGGTCGGTCTCGAGCCGCAGCTCGTCGGACTTGGCCTTCGCCTCGGCGAGGATCGCGTCGGCGGCCTGCCGGCCCGAGCGCAGCGACTCCTCGCTCGCCGCGCGAGCCGTCTCGCGGATGAGCAGCGCCTCGGATCCGGCATCCTTGACCATCTTCGCGGCCTGCTCCTCGGCGGTTCGAAGCGTCTGCTCGAACGCGGCTCCCAGATCCGCGAAGCTCGGCTTCGAGTTCACCCGGCGCAGGGCGTCTTGGGCGGTCTTCAGCTCTCTTCCCAGGCGTGCGATCGTGTCGCTCGCCTCATCCCGCTCGGTCGCGACCCTCTCCATGCGATCGGTGATCTCCAGAAACGCCCTGTTGACCTCGTCGCGGTCGTAGCCGCGTTTGGCCGGGCGGAACATGCTTGCATCGTCCAACATTCGTGTACTGACCCCTTGATAACCATCGTCCGTATGGGCGCGCTGGGTCCCCGGTTCACGACGCGCCGCATGATGTACCCCCAGGTTAACGGCGTCCCTGCGGCCGCGTCGCCCCGCGATCGAGGCACAGCCGGACCCAAAACGAGGCACAGCCGAGCCCAGGACGAGGCCCAGCCGAGCGTGCGCTCGACTGCCTCGTCGCCTGCCGTTCGGGCGCGGTCGGGCGGGCTCGGGCAATCGTCGGGCGGCCATTCCGACGTGAAACGAGCGGATCCGGCCCCGATGCCCTAAGCTGGAAGCACTTGCGAGTGCAACAGCGCACTCCCTGCGTCGTAGAACGCCCCTCACACCCTCGACGGCCGGCATCATGAGTCCGGGTCGAAACCGCTGAAACTTTCTTACGGCGAACGGATGTGTCCACCGACACCTTCGCCATCTTCCGGTCGCATCGAGCCTCCGGCATCCTCGAACTCCGCGGATGCCTGTGCACGATGCCGCTCGGATCCCTGCCCGAAAGGCACCATTCTCTTGGACAACACCGTCTCTGACACCCTCGTCGACACGACCGTCGCCGACACGACCACCTTCGCCATGCTCGGCGTTCCCGCACCGCTCGTCGCGGTGCTCTCCGCCGACGGCAAGACGTCGCCCTTCCCGATCCAGGCCGACACCCTGCCCGACACGCTCGCCGGCCGCGACGTGCTGGGCCGGGGCAAGACCGGCTCGGGCAAGACCCTCGCCTTCTCCATCCCCATGGTCGCCCGCCTCGCGGGCGCCCTGGCCGGCGGCAAGCGCCGCGCCGGACGCCCCCTGGGCCTCGTGCTCGCGCCGACCCGTGAGCTCGCGACCCAGATCGAGACGGCCATGAAGCCGCTCGCCGACGCCTACAACCTCAAGACCACCACGATCTTCGGCGGCGTCTCGCAGAGCCGCCAGGTCGCGGCCCTCCGCGCCGGCGTCGACATCGTCGTGGCCTGCCCCGGACGCCTCGAAGACCTCATGAAGCAGGGCTTCGTGACGCTGGACGCCGTCGAGATCACCGTGCTCGACGAGGCCGACCACATGGCCGACCTCGGATTCCTGCCCGTCGTCACCCGCATCATGGACAAGACCCCGAGCGGCGGCCAGCGCCTGCTCTTCTCCGCGACGCTCGACAACGGCGTGGACAAGCTCGTCAAGCGCTTCCTCCACAACGAGGTTCTGCACTCCGTCGACGAGGCCACCTCGCACGTCGCCGCCATGACCCACCACGTCTTCCTCACCGAGACGGTCGAGACCAAGCGCGAGCTCGTGCAGACGCTCGCCTCGGGAACCGGCCGCCGCATCCTCTTCATGCGCACCAAGCACCACGCCAAGAAGCTCGCCAAGCAGCTCACCGACGCCGGCATCCCCGCCGTCGACCTGCACGGCAACCTCTCGCAGGCCGCGCGCGACCGCAACCTGGCCGCGTTCTCCGACGGCTCCGTCCGTGTTCTCGTGGCGACGGATGTCGCGGCACGCGGCGTTCACGTCGACAACATCGAGCTCGTCATCCACGTCGACCCGCCGGCCGAGCACAAGGCCTACCTGCACCGCTCGGGCCGCACCGCCCGCGCCGGCGAGGAGGGCGACGTCGTCACGATCGTGCTGCCCGTGCAGAAGCGCGACACGGCCGCACTGCTCAAGAAGGCCGCCATCACCGTCACCCCGCAGGAGGTCACGGCCACGTCGGCCGCCGTCCTCGAGCTCGTGGGCGACGTCGCGGCCTTCGTCAAGCCCGCCCCCCGCGCCGTGCGCGAGGAGCGCTCGTTCGGCGGCAACGGCGGCGGACGCTCGCAGGGCGCCAACGCCCAGCGCAAGCGCGCCGGACGCTCCGAGGGTGGCCGCTCCGACGGCGGACGCTCGGCAGGCGGCCGCGGCCGTTCGGGCCGCGACGAGAACCGCACCGCCGCGGCATCCGGCTCGCGTTCGCAGGCTCCGGCCGGCTCGCGCGGCGGCGCCCGTAACGATCGCACGGAGCGCACCGACCGTTCGGCACGACCCGCCACGGCCTCGACCGGTGACGCCGGCCGTCAGACCCAGGCCACGCAGGCCCCCGCACGCGCGGGCTCGCGTCGCGCCTCGCACTCGGGCGGAGCGGGCGGCGCCCTGCGCGTCGGCAGCCTCGTGCGCTCGAGCTCCACGCAGGGCGGCCAGCGGGGCCGCGGGCGCTGAGCCCAGCACCCAGCACCGCTTCACACACTGGATGCCGCGACCTCAGGGTCGCGGCATCCTGCCGTTAACCCGCCATCCCCCGTGCCCCATCCCCCGTGCAGGAATCCACCCGGTCGGGTTTCGGTTTCGACGCCCCTGCAGCCCCGATTGCGGCGAATCTCCTGCATGTGGGCAAGGGGTGAACGCGAGGCCGAGGGTCAGGCCGAGGGTCAGCACATGGAGAAGGCTCAGACCAGCCGGCCGACGGAGGCCAGGCCGCTGCGCACGAGCACGCCGCGGCCGCCCTCCATCTCGGCGGAGATGCTGGGCGAGCACGCCTCCTCGGGCGTCATCCAGGTGAGCTCGAGGGCATCCTGCCGCGGATCGCACGAGCCGGTCACGGGCACGACATAGGCGAGCGACACGGCGTGCTGCCGATCGTCGTGGAACGCCGACACCCCCGGCATCGGGAAGTACTCGGCGACGGAGAACGGAACGGGCGAGGCCGGCAGCTGAGGGAAGGCCATGGGGCCGAGATCCTTCTCGAGATGGCGGAAGAGCGCATCTCGCAGGGTCTCGCCGTAGAGCACCCGCCCGGAGACGATCGTGCGGGTGATCTCGCCGACGTCGTTGGCGCGCAGCAGGATGCCGACCTCGGTCACCTGCCCCAGGCCGTCGACCCGCACCGGCAGGGCCTCGACGTAGAGGAGCGGGATCCTCAGGCGGAAGTTCGCCAGCTCCTCGTCGGAGAGCCAGCCAGGGTTGGGGTCCGGGGTGCGCACGCTCATAGTTCATTGTGTCCCACGACGGGCGCGGGCGGTGCGCGACAGACAGGACAGGGGCGAGAGACACAATGGTCGGGCGGCCGTGGAGTGAACCGTCTGGCGGCTGCGGAGTGACGTGTGGAGTGACGACGGGGCAGCGGTGGAAGCGAACGGTGGAAGTATGGGGGGGGGTGGCCGGCGCCCGCGTCTCGGCCGCAGAGTGGGAGCGAGCCATGAGCGACAGCGAACCGAGCGACACGAACGATGAGCGGCACGGCATGAGCGGCACGGCATGAGCGGCACGGCATGAGCGGCACGGCGGGTCTCCGCATCGACGACGAGGCCGTTCTCTGGTCGGCTTCCGAGCGCGACAGGCGGGGCAGGCCGCTGCTCGTGCTCCTGCACGGCTACGCCTCGCACGAGGGCGACCTCTTCGGCCTCGCCCCCTACCTCCCGCTCGCGCCCGTCATCGCCTCGGTACGCGCGCCGATCCGCGAGAACGGCGGCTACGCGTGGTTCTCCCGGCTCGACAACACCCCCGGCGACCCGGAGGCCCGGAACGTGGATGCCGCTGCCGCCGCCGTGCTCGCCTGGCTCGGCCGGGTGGCGCCCGCGGCATCCGTCGGCCTGCTCGGTTTCTCGCAGGGCGGGGTCATGGCGCTGCAGCTGCTCAGGCTCGCGCCGGAGCGTTTCGACTACGCCGTGCAGCTGAGCGGCTTCGTGGCCGACGGCGCCCACGACGGCGACGCGCTGCTCGCCGACCGCGGCGTTCCCGTGTTCTGGGGGCGCGGCACGGAGGACGCCGTCATCCCGCGCGCCTCCGTCGAGCGCACCGACGCCTGGCTGCCCGGCCACTCGACCCTGCGCCAGGGCATCTACGAGGGCGTGGGCCACTCGATCTCGGGCGAGGAGCTCAGCGAGATCCGTGCCTTCATCGGCGAGCAGCTCGCACCGTGACCCGCGCTCGCCCTCCCTTTCTCCCTCTTCTCACTCAAAACGACGGACATTTCTCTGAAATCTGAGCGGTACTAGCCGAAAGCGGCACTTTCGGGCGGTTTCTCCGTCGTTGTGAGTGAGAGCGCGACGCCCTCCCCTCGTATCCCGGCCGAATGTCGGCGGGGTCGGGGATGATGGGGTGATGAGCGATGTGCTCGAGCGGTTCTCGCCCGCGACCCGTGAGTGGTTCGGCGGGGCGTTCCGCGCGCCCACCGAGGTGCAGCTCGGTGCGTGGGATGCGATCTCCCGCGGCTCGCACGCGCTCGTGATCGCCCCGACGGGCTCGGGCAAGACCCTCGCGGCCTTCCTCTGGGCGATCGACAGGCTCGCCGCGGCCGACGCGGCCGCGGGAGCGGCAGGCAGCGCAGGAGCAGCGGGCAGCGCAGGCGACGCACCGCGCAGCACCCGCGTGCTCTACATCTCCCCGCTCAAGGCACTCGGCGTCGACGTCGAGCGCAACCTCCGCTCGCCCCTCGTGGGCATCACGCAGACGGCCAAGCGCCTGGGGGTCGACGCTCCGCACCTGAGCGTCGGGGTTCGCTCCGGCGACACGAGCTCGGCCGAGCGACGCGCCATGCTCACGAGGCCGCCCGACATCCTCATCACGACGCCCGAGTCGCTCTTCCTCATGCTCACCTCGCAGGCGCGCGAGACGCTCGCGGGCGTCGACACGGTCATCGTCGACGAGGTGCACGCGGTCGCGGCGACCAAGCGCGGCGCCCATCTCGCCGTCTCGCTCGAGCGTCTCGACGCGCTCCTGTCGCGGCCGGCTCAGCGCATCGGGCTCTCGGCGACCGTGCGCCCGCCCGAGGAGATCGCACGCTTCCTGGCCGGCCGCTCGCCCGTCACGATCGTCGCGCCGCCGTCGAGCAAGCGCTTCGATCTGACGGTCGTCGTGCCGGTCGACGACATGAGCGAGCTCGGCGCCGCACCGCCGCTCGAGGGCTCGGCCGCGGCATCCGCCCCCCAGAGCGGGTCGATCTGGCCGCACGTCGAAGAGGCGATCGTCGACAGGGTGCTCGAGCACCGCTCCTCGATCGTCTTCGCGAACTCGCGTCGCCTGGCCGAGCGCCTCACCGCCCGGTTCAACGAGATCTACGCGGAGCGGCTCGAGGAGGCGCACGAGCCCGAGCCGGTCGCGGCCGGCGCGATCGCCGGCTCGGCTCCCGTCCAACGCCGCGCCCCCGCGGAGCTCATGGGCGGCTCCGGCCAGAGCGCGGGCGCAGACCCCGTGCTCGCCCGAGCCCACCACGGCTCGGTGAGCAAGGAGCAGCGCGCGCTCATCGAAGACGACCTCAAGTCGGGTCGCCTGCGCTGCGTCGTCGCCACGAGCAGCCTCGAGCTCGGCATCGACATGGGCGCCGTCGACCTCGTCGTGCAGGTGGAGTCTCCGCCCTCGGTCGCGAGCGGGCTGCAGCGCGTGGGCCGAGCGGGGCACCAGGTCGGCGAGGTGTCGCGCGGCGTCGTCTTCCCCAAGCACCGGGCCGACCTCATCCATTCGGCCGTGACGGCCGAGCGGATGGTCGCCGGGCTCATCGAGGCGATCGCCGTGCCCGCGAACCCGCTCGACATCCTCGCCCAGCAGACCGTCGCGGCCGCCGCGCTCGAGTCGATCGACGTCGAGGAGTGGTTCGACACCGTGCGCCGCAGCGCGCCGTTCGCGAGCCTGCCGCGCTCGGCCTACGAGGCGACGCTCGACCTGCTCGCCGGCCGCTACCCCTCCGACGAGTTCGCCGAGCTGCGCCCCCGCATCGTCTGGGATCGCGACGCCGGAACCCTCACCGGCCGGCCCGGCGCGCAGCGGCTCGCCGTCACGAGCGGCGGCACGATCCCCGATCGCGGGCTCTTCGGGGTCTTCATGGTGGGCGAGAAGGCGACGCGCGTCGGCGAGCTCGACGAGGAGATGGTCTACGAGTCGCGCGTCGGCGACGTCTTCGCGCTCGGCGCCACGAGCTGGCGCATCCAGGAGATCACCCACGACCGGGTGCTCGTCTCCCCCGCCTACGGCGTGCCGGGGCGCCTGCCGTTCTGGAAGGGCGACGGCCTCGGCCGGCCGGCCGAGCTCGGCCGCGCGATCGGGGCCTACGTGCGCGAGCTCGATGCAGCCACACAGGCGGATGCCGCGGCCCGCGTGCAGGCCGGCGGGCTCGACGAGCGCGCCACCCGCAACCTGCTCTCCTTTATCGCAGAGCAGCGGCAGGCCACCGGGCACGTGCCGACCGACAAGACCCTCGTCGTGGAGCGCTTCCGCGACGAGCTCGGCGACTGGCGGCTCGTTATGCATTCCCCGTACGGCATGCACGTGCACGCGCCCTGGGCCCTCGCCGTGGGCGCGCGGGTGCGGGAGCGCTTCGGGCTCGACGGCGCGTGCATGGCGAGCGACGACGGCGTCATCGTGCGCATCCCCGACACCGAGGCCGAGCCGCCCGGAGCCGAGCTCTTCGTCTTCGAGCCGGGCGAGCTCGACGAGATCGTGACCGAGGAGGTCGGCGGCTCAGCGCTCTTCGCCGCCCGGTTCCGCGAGTGCGCGGCGCGGGCGCTCCTGCTGCCCCGCTACAATCCCGGCAAGCGCTCGCCGCTCTGGCAGCAGCGGCAGCGGGCCTCGCAGCTGCTCGACGTCGCCCGCAAGTACCCGAGCTTCCCCATCATCCTCGAGACCGTGCGCGAGTGCCTGCACGACGTCTACGACCTGCCGGCGCTCGGCGAGATCGCGACGCGGATCGCGAGCCGCGACATCCGCATCGTCGAGACGACCACGCAGGAGGCCTCGCCGTTCGCGCGCAGCCTGCTCTTCGGCTACGTCGCGGCGTTTATGTACGAGGGCGACAGCCCGCTCGCCGAGCGCCGGGCCGCGGCCCTCTCGCTCGACTCGAGCCTGCTCGCCGAGCTGCTCGGCCGCGCGGAGCTGCGCGAGCTGCTCGACCCCGGCGTCCTCGCCCAGACCGAGGCCGAGCTGCAGCGGCTCGCTCCCTCGCGCCGCGTGCACGGAATGGAGGGCGTCGCCGATCTGCTGCGCATCCTCGGCCCGCTCACGACGCCGGAGGTCGCGGAGCGGCTCGACGAGGAGCGGCTCGACGGCGAGCGGGGCCAGGCCGCAGGCGCGCTGCTCGACGAGCTCGTCGCCGCCAAGCGCGCGCTGCGGGTGAGCTTCGCCGGGCGCGAGTGGTGGGTCGCGATCGAAGACGCGAGCCGGCTGCGCGACGCCCTGGGGGTGCCACTGCCCTTCGGGGTTCCCGACGCCTTCATCGAGCCCGTCGCCGACCCGCTCGGCGACCTCGTGAGCCGCTACGCCCGAACCCACGGGCCCTTCACGGCTGCGGATGTCGCGGAGCGCTTCGGCCTCGGAGCAGCCGTGTCGCACGACGCCCTGCGCCGCCTCGCCGGCGACCGCCGCGTGGTCGAGGGCGAGTTCCGGCCGTCCGCACACGGCACCGAGTGGTGCGACGCCGAGGTGCTCCGCCGGCTTCGCAGCCGTTCGCTCGCCGCGCTGCGGCACGAGGTCGAGCCCGTCGACACGCTCACCTTCGGGCGCTTCCTGCCGGCCTGGCAGAACGTCGGCGGCTCGCTGCGCGGGGTCGACGGCGTCGCCTCGGTCGTCGAGCAGCTCGCCGGGGTCCCCATCCCCGCATCGGCCTGGGAGAGCCTCGTGCTGCCCGCGCGCATCGCCGACTACTCGCCCGCGATGCTCGACGAGCTCACGGCGAGCGGCGAGGTGATCTGGGCGGGCTCCGGCACGATCCCCGGCAACGACGGCTGGCTCAGTCTGCACCTCGCCGAGACGGCCTCCCTCACCCTGCCGACCGTCGCGCCCGGTGAGAGGACGGCGCTCGAGACCGAGGTGCTCACCTCGCTCGCGGGAGGCGGCGCCTTCTTCTTCCGGCAGCTCTCCGACTCGGTCGGCAGCACCGACGACGCCGCACTCGTGACGGCGCTCTGGGATCTCGTCTGGGCCGGCCTCGTGACGAACGACACGCTCAGCCCCGTGCGCGCGCTCGTCGGCGGCGGGGGTTCCGCCCACCGCCAGCCGCGCGCCGTGCCGCGCACCCGCCTGCATCGGGGGCGCCTGCCGAGAACCCCGCTGCCCTCGCGCGGCGGGCCCCCGATCGCGGCCGGCCGCTGGTCGATCTTGCCCCTCGCCGAGGCGCAGACGACCGTGCGCGCGTACGCGACGGCCGAGACCCTGCTCGAGCGATACGGCGTCGTCACCCGCGGCTCGGTTCTGGCCGAAGGCCTGCCGGGCGGCTTCGCGCTCGCCTACAAGGTGCTGAGCGCGCTCGAGGAGAGCGGCCGCTGCCGCCGCGGCTATTTCATCGAGACGCTCGGCGCCGCGCAGTTCTCCACGGGAGGGACCGTCGACCGGCTCCGGTCGTTCGTGCGCAGCGACGACAGGCCCTCCCGCGACCCGCACGCGATCGCCCTGGCCGCGACCGACCCGGCGAACCCGTACGGCGCGGCACTGCCGTGGCCGGCCGTCGAGGGCCACCGCCCCGGGCGCAAGGCGGGCTCCATCGTCGTGCTGGTCGACGGCGCGCTGGCCCTGTACGTGGAGCGCGGGGGCAAGACGATCCTCGACTTCACGGGTGCGGGCTCCGGTTCGGGCGCGGGCACGGGTTCCGGCGCGGGCTCGGGCTCCGGCGCGGGTTCCGCGAGCACGACAGCGGGCGGCGGGGCAGCGAGCGACGGCGCGGATGTCACGGCCGCGGCGTCCGCTCTCGCGCGGATCGTGCGCGCCGGCCGCCTCGACCGGCTCACGGTCGAGAAGGTCAACGGCGAGTTCGTGCTCGGAACCCCGCTCGCGGCGGCGCTGCAGGACGCCGGTTTCACGGCCGTGCCCCGGGGCCTGCGACTGCATGCCTGAGGGCGACACCGTCTACCGCGCGGCGCGCACCCTCGACGAGGCGCTCGCCGGGCAGACGCTCATCGTGTGCGATCTGCGGATGCCCGCCGTCGCGGCGATCGACCTGAGCGGCGAGGTCGTGCACGAGGTCGTGAGCCGCGGCAAGCACCTGCTCATGCACATCGGGGCATATACGGTTCACAGCCACCTCGCGATGGAGGGCTCATGGCACGTCTACGCCCGCGGCTCACGGTGGCGGCGACCCGCCTGGCAGGCGCGGGCCGTGCTCGAGACCGCCGAACGGGTGGCCGTCGGTTTCGACCTGGCGGCGCTCGACGTCGTGCCGACGGCCGGTGAGAGCTCGGTCGTCGGCCACCTCGGGCCCGACCTGCTGGGAGCGCGATGGGATGCGGCAGAAGCCGTCCGCCGCCTGGAGGCCCGGCCGGAGGTGCCCTTCGCGGTCGCGATGCTCGACCAGCGCAACCTCGCCGGGCTCGGCAACGTGTACGCCAACGAGCTGGGGTTCCTGCGCGGCATCCTGCCGACTCGGCCGCTCGGCGAGGTTCCGGATGTCGCGGCCTGCGTCGATCTCGCCCACCGGCTCATCACGGCCAACCGAGACCGTGCCGCCCGCACGACGACGGGCGACACCCGGCCCGGCCGCCGCACCTGGGTCTACGGGAGGGAGGGCCGCCCGTGCCTGCGCTGCGGCACCCCCATCGAGCGCTCCGCTTTGGGCGCCACCGCCCTCACCGAGCGCGACACCTTCTTCTGCCCCCGCTGCCAGGCTTGACGCCGTCGCTGGCCATCGCGAGTCGCGCCATATCGTCGCAGACGATGAGGATCAGCGACGGTTTGGCGCGACTCGCGAGCGCGCGGAACGGGTCAGCCGGCGATCTTCTCGCCGGCGGGGGAGATGGCCCACCACACGCCGCCGAAGGCCTGCCCGTTGACGTCGCCCGCGGCGCTGTCGCTCGCGAAGGTGTAGATCGGCCAGCCGTTGATCGTGATCTGCTTGCCGCCGTCGACGCCCGTGATGGTGCCGACGGTGCCCGTGACGCCCGTGACGGTCGGGGTGTCCGAGCTCGTCTCGATGGCGGGCCAGGCCGCCGCGCAGTCGCCCGTGCAGGCGCTGGAGGTGGCGTTCTGGGTGTCTTTGTCGAAGACGTAGGCGGTCATGCCCTGCCCGTCGACGACGATCTCGCCGAGCGAGCTGCTGGCGACGGCGAGGTCGTCGCCGCTCGCGGCGGGGGCCTGCGTCGCGTCGGAGGGCGTGGAGGAGGTGTCGCCGTAGGCGCCCGATCCGGAGGAGGATCCGGAGGAGCTGCTCGACGAGGAGGTGTCGTCGGCCGTGCCGCTGTCGGTCTGGGCGGAGCATCCGGCGAGGGCGAGGATGGCGATCGCCGATCCCGCCACGGTGAGCATGAGCTTGGTCTTCACGAGAAATCTTCCTTCATGATTGAGTGCATCGGCCGCCCCTTCCGTGCATCGAAACGAGGAGAGTCGAGCAGAAGCAGCGGCGGAGCGAGCGGAATCGCCCGCTACCTGAACCACGAGATCGCCCCTCCGTTCGTTCACGCTCCCAGCAGAAATTCAGGAATCGCGATCCGATGAACTTTTCCGGGGGCGGCCTCGTCGTCATGGGTAGAGCCGTCCTGAACGAGAACGAGGGTGACATGAAGAAGAGCACGAAGATCGCACTGTGGGTGACCGGGGGCGTTGTGGTCGTGGTGGCCGCAGCGCTCGTCGTCGGCCCCTACGTCTATGCGGGCTACGTGCAGAGCAACGAGGCGGCGCCGCCGACGCTCAGCGCCACGAGCGGCACGAGCTCGGTCGACGTCGACGACCTCTCGGGAGCCTGGGCGATCGGCTCCGGCTCCTTCGCCGGCTACCGGGTCGACGAGGTGCTCTACGACCAGCACGTGACCGTGACCGGGCGCACCGATCAGGTCACGGGCGACCTCACGGTCGACGGTCTGACCCTCACGGCCGCGACGATCACGGTGGATGTCGCGAGCATCTCGACCCCGGAGCCCGCGCGCGACGCGTACTTCAGGGATTCCGCCCTCGAGGTCTCGAGATTCCCCACCGCGACCTTCACCCTCACCGCCCCCGTGACCGCGGAACGGCCCGCTCCCGGTGAGCCGCAGAGCTTCACCGCCGAGGGCGACCTGACGATGCACGGCGTGACCCAGCACGTCTCCGTCGATCTGCAGGCCGCGCTGACCGCTGACGGAGGCCAGGTCACGGGAAGCATCCCGGTGACGTTCGACGACTACGGGGTGCAGGCGCCGAGCCTCGGATTCGTTACCGTTGAGAACAGCGGCTCGGTCGAGTTCCTCCTGAATCTCACGCAGCAGTGAAGCCCGCAGCAGCGGACCCCATGCCGCGTCGTGTCGCCCCGTTAGGAGGTGCCCGTGCCCAGTGACCAGGCCGAGCTGCTGCGCGCCCTCCACGACGCCCACGGCGCCGCCCTCTTCCGCTACGTCGTGCGCCTCTCCGGTGACCACGCCTTCGCTCAGGACGTGGTGCAGGAGGCCCTGCTGCGCGCTTGGAAACACCCCGCGATCCTCGAGCAGAGCGACGAGGCGGCGCGGGCCTGGCTGTTCACGGTCGCCCGCAACCTCGTGATCGACGACCGGCGCAGCGCCCGGCACGCCCACGAGTTCGGCACCGACCGGATGCCCGAGCAGTCCGGCGACGACGAGACGGAGGCGGCGCTCGACGCCTGGCTGCTCTCCGACGCTCTCAGCTCGCTGTCGGCCGAGCACCGCACGGCCGTCGTCAGCGCCTACTATCTGGGTCATTCCGTGGCCGAGATCGCACGCCGTGAAGGCGTACCCGAGGGGACAGTGAAGTCCCGCCTGCACTACGCGCTCCGTGCGCTCCGACTCGCCCTCCAGGAAAGGGGTGTCACACAATGACCGACGACAGGATGACCGACGACCGAGACCCGTTCCGCGACTGGGATGCCGCCTACGTGCTCGGGGCGCTGAGCCCCGACGACCGCCGCGCCTTCGAGCGCCACCTCGCCACCTGCCCGGCGTGCTCCGCCGCCGTCGCCGAGCTCGCCGGCATGCCCGGCCTCCTCGGCACCCTCAGCGAGCGGGAGGCCCTCGCGATCCTCGCCGAGCCGAGCGAGCACGACGAGCACGACGAACACGACGGGCAGCTCCGCGACGAGCACCTTCGCGACGGGCAGCACGAGCCCGGCCTCGTGCAGCGGCTCGCGGCATCCGCCACCCGCAGTCGTCGCCGGCTGCGCCGCCGGCTCATCGCCGCCGCGTCCGCCGCCGCCGCGGTGCTGCTGCTCGGCGGGATCGTCGTCGGCACGAGCCTCGGAACCTCCCGGGTGGAGGTCGCCGACCCTCCCGCCACGAGCGGCACGAGCGATGTCGCGCCCGTGGTCGCCATGACCCCGGTGAAGCCCGGGATCATGACGGCCGAGCTCCAGCTCACCTCGAAGGCGTGGGGAACCCGCCTCGACTGGAGCTGCGAGTACCTCAAGACCTGGGATGACGAGGGCGGCGACAGGCCGGCGCCCAGCTACGACATGGTCGTCACGGATGCCGCGGGCACCCAGACGACCGTCGCGAGCTGGTCGGCGGCGGGGTCGGAGGCCACCGGGCTCACGGCCTCGTCGAGTGTGCCCACCGGCGACATCCGGAGCGTGGAGATCCGTCTCGGCGGCTCGGAGACCCCGCTCGTACGTACCGAGCTGTAGCCGCCGGCAGCCGCCTCAGCCGGTGAGCCCGCCGATGAGGTTGATGAGCGTCGCGAGGATCACCGAGCCGAAGAGGTACGAGAGCAGCCCGTGCCGCAGCGCCGTCGCGCGCACCACGTGGTTGCCGAGGTCGGTGTCGGAGACCTGGAAGGTCATGCCGAGCGTGAACGAGAGGTAGGCGAAGTCGGTGTAGCGCGGCTTCTCCTTCTGGTTGAAGTCGATCCCCGTGCCGTCGTGCGCGTAGTACAGCCGCGCGTAGCGGAGGGTGAAGAGGGTGTGGATGAGGAACCACGACAGCGCCACGCTCAGAACGGCCGTGATCGCGACGCCGACCTCGTCGGTCTGGGAGGTGTTGGCCCGCACGAGCACGAAGATCACGACGACCACGCTCACGAGCGCGGCGAGCACGAGCAGCAGGTCGCTGATGCGGTGGTCGGGATCCTCACGGGTCGCATGGCTTCTCGTGCGCTCGGCGTCCATCCCGCCGATCGACAGCCAGACCCACGCGATGAAGACCAGGCATGCCGCGGCCCAGCCGGAGATGATCGCGTAGTCCCACAGGCCGACGATCGCGAGACCGGCGCCGACGACGATCCCCACGACGGCCATGGTCACGAGCCGCGCGATCGACTCCCGGGTGGTCTCGCGATTGTTGGTGTCGTCCATCCCCTGATCGTCGCACGGGCGACCGCGATGACCGGGGATGATGTCGGCGCGTACCCCGGAAGCGGGACATGCTCGCAGTTGACAGAAGCGATAGCATTAAACCGGCCCGCGTGTATGCTATCCGGCTGCACAAGCACTCCCCCTACACGTGCTGGGGTCCCGAACCCACAGAATTCCGGAGTCTCCATGTCACGATCCCCCCTGCCCGCACGCTCCGGCTCGAGAGGAGGGCGACTCCGTGCCGCTTCCGCCCTCGTCGCCGGCGCCACACTGCTGAGCGCCGGTCTCGCCGTCGCCGCCCCCGCGAACGCCGCCGACACGAGCTTCGTGCCCGACTCGGCGATCAGCTCGACCCGTGCGACGACGCACGGCTGGTACGCCGAGGAGAACTCCGGCGGACAGGTGGGCGTCTCGCCCGCCTTCGACGGCAGCGCCGCCCTCGAGATGTCGATCCCCTCACCCGCGGCGAGCACCCGCGCACTGTTCACCTATGGCCCCTCGGAGCGGCCGAGCAGCCTCGCCGACATCGTCTCCGGCGCGAGCTACGTCTACTCGGGCCTCAACGTCAACTTCCAGCTCGAGTTCTTCTTCCGTCCGGTGAACCCGGCCTACGGCCCCACCGCGGGCGTGGCCGACAAGTGCACGGCGGCGAGCGACGACGGCGTGCCGATCGCCGACTGGTGCTACGGCGTCATCAAATACGAGCCCGGCGCGACCTCGGTCGACACCTGGACGACGGTGACCCTCGGCGACAAGGACACCGGATGGAAGGGCGTCACCCAGCCCGGCTGGTGGCCGACCAACCGCATCGGCGCGATCCCCAAGAACGCCTTCGACACGACGTTCACGTCGATGCTCGCCGAGATCGCCGAGGTCAAGGTCATCGGAGTCGGCGTCGCGGCCGGCTCGGGCTCGTCCGACCCGCAATCCGCCTGGGTGCGCAGCGTCTCCTACGGCGGTGCGAGCTACCGCTTCGGTGACGCCCCCGTACCCGCCGCCGAGCCGGTCGAGCCGCCCGCGGCATCCACCGATGCGCTCGAGGACTTCATCGCCGACGCCGGCATCGACGTCGCCGCCACGACCGAGACGTTCTCGGTGGGCGACGCCGCGCCGGGCGAGGATGTCGAGCTCGACCCGACCGCGCCCCTGGACGCCTCGCTGCCCTGGGCTCCCGTCGGCGACGACTTCGTCGACCTCTACGCCTACTCCGAGCCGCTCTTCCTCGGGACCTTCCCCGTCGTCGACGGCGCCGTCGTCGTGACCGGGCTCGACGTGAGCGCGCTCGAGGCCGGCGGACACCACCTGGTCTTCATCGGCCAGACCACGCAGGAGGTCTCGGTCGTGCGGATCGCCGTGCAGGAGGCCCCCGCGCCCTCCGACGACCCCGGCGACGAGCCGAGCGACGGCCCCGGAACCCCGAGCGACGAGCCCTCGTCGAGCTCCACGCCGGCGCCCTCGTCGTCGACGGGCACCGCGGGCGGCGGCTCCGCGGGCGGAACCTCGAACGGCGCTCTCGCGTCGACGGGTGTCGACCCGCTGCCCCTCGGCGTGCTCGCGCTCATCGCGCTCGCCATCGGCGCCGGAGTGATGCTGAACGTGCGCACCGCACGTCGGCAGCAGCGCTCCTAGCGCTCCCAGCTCGGCAGCTGCACGGGAGACGGGTGTCCGGCCGAGGAGGCCGGGCACCCGTCTGCCGTTGCTGTGAGCTCTCGTCAGTATCCGCATCCCACATGCAGGAGTTCCCCCGGTCATCCGGTGTTCCCGGCGGGTGGATCACCGCGCCGACCGGGGGAACTCCTGCATGTGGGAAAGGGAAGGGGCGGCGGGGAGGTCGAGGGGCAGGAAGCTCTCCCAGGCGAGGCGCCGCTGCATGCGCGGATCGGTCTCGACCCGGTCGAGCTCGTCGATGATGAGGGTCGCCCGCTCGGCGCCCGTGTAGCCCGGCCAGCCCGCATCCGGCGCACCGCTTCGCGCGAACCGCAGCCAGTGCTGCCGCATCCGCTCGCCCGCCTGGCTGAACGGCTCCCGGCCGCCGAGCACGCCCATCGCGCGCACGATGGGCTCGTCGGTGCGATCGGAGAGGGCGAACATCTCGATGCCGTGGGTCGCGTCGAGGCCCACGATGTGCATCAGGCGCGGCGCGATGTCGAAGCGATAGGCGTGCACGGGCGCGAACCGGGCGTGGAACTCGGCCACCTTGACGCTCGGGTACCAGAACGCGTAGTCGCCGCCGAAGTCGGCCGCCGCGTGCCGTGCGGGCAGGCCCGGGTAAGCGTCGCGCATCGGCGCACGCGACGGCGCCGGCGCCCGCTGGAAGAGGGCGCGGATGCGGCCGGACGACCGCGGGATGATGTCGATGCGCCCGCGGAAGATCGAGCCCTCGCGGTCGTTCGTGCCGATGATGAGCGGCACCCGGTGGGCACGGCCCGCGCGGAAGGCGTCCATCGGCCGCTCGGGCAGCAGCACGCCGTCGACGACGGGGGCGAGGCAGAAGGTTCCGGGGTAGGAGTCGGGGGTGCGTGCCTGCAGGGCGAGCGAGGCGGTGACCAGTTGCGCGGCGTCGGCGCTCGTGATGGCGGATGCCGCGGCATCCGCGGTGTGGGAGGCGCCCGGCCGCAGGATCTCGACGAACTCCTCGGCCCAGCGTGCCGCGAGCTCGGGCGAGTAGACCGCGTCGGCCGGTGAGCTCTGCGCGATCGCGCGGGAGAACAGCCCGCGGGCCGAGGGCATCGCCATGAGGGTCGTGACGGCGTTGCCGCCCGCGGACTCGCCGAAGACCGTCACGCTGTGCGGGTCGCCCCCGAAGGCCCGGATGTTGCGACGCACCCAGCGCAGGGCGGCGAGCTGATCGCGCAGCCCGAGGTTGCTCTCGATCGGGCGATCGGCTGTCGAGTACCGCGTGAAGTCGAGGTAGCCGAGGGCGCCGAGCCGGTAGTTGAAGCTCACATAGACGACCTCGCCGCTGCGGGCGAAGCCCTCGCCCTGCCCGGAGAAGTCCTGCGACGAGCCGTTGCTGTAGCCGCCGCCGTGGATGAAGACCATGACCGGCAGCCCGCGGTGCGGCCGGCGGTGCCGGGCCCCCCGCTCGCAGCCGTGCTCCGCCGCCGTGAGCACGTTGACCGTCAGGCAGTCCTCGCCGGAGGCCGCGCCGGGGCCCACCCGCCGCAGCTGGCCCCGGTACGTCTGCGTCGCGATCGTGCCGAAGTGCGCGCCGTCGCGGATGCCCGTCCAGGCCTCGACGGCGCGGGGCGAGCGGAACCGCAGCGGCCCGATCGGCGGCGCGGCGTACGGGATGCCCCGCCAGGCGCGCACGGCGCCCTCGCGCACCCCGCGCACGACACCGCCGCTCACCCGTACGTCCAGCTCGGCCGGTGATGCCGTGCGCCCGCTCATGTCTCTCCGGTCACGACCGCTTCGATGCCGGCGGGATGCGTCGGGCGAGGCGTTCCTGCACCACTCAGCTAAGCGCGTTTGCGGCCGGCGCGCTACTCGACGAGCTTGCCCGCGACCGAGACCTCCCGGATGAGGGCCGCGATCTCAGCGGGGATCTCGGGGATCGCCTCCCGGCTGACCGTTCCGCCGCGGGTCGAGACGTCCACGCCGGCCGGGGCGTCGGAGCCGGACGACCAGACGAGGTTGACCTGCAGGGCGGGATCGAGCTCGGGGTAGTCGCTGCGGTTGTGGGCCCCGCGGGTCTCGCGGCGCTCGAGCGCGGCCTGAAGGGTCGCCCGGGCGGCGAGGGCGGCCGACCTCAGGTCGAAGGCGTGGGCGAGATCCTGGTAGCCCGCGACGTCCGGGTGCACGCCGATGTCTGCCATCCGGGCCTCGATCGCGTCGAGCTCGGCGAGGCCGGCGAGCAGGCCCTCCTCGTCGCGCACGACGCCCGCGTGCTCGGTCATGGTGTCGCGGATGGCGCGTTGCAGGGCTCGCACGTTCTCCTCGCCGTCGGCTGCGAGCAGGGCGTCGATCTCGGCACGGGCCCGGGCGACGGCCTCCGGCGAGCGCCGCTGCGCGTCGAGGCCGGCCGAGTACGCGGCGGCGGCCTGCCCCACGATACGGCCGAACACGAGCAGCTCGATGAGGGAGTTGCCGCCCAGACGGTTGGCGCCGTGCAGGCCGCTCGACGCCTCGCCGATCGCGTAGAGGCCGTCGACGTCGGTGCCGTGGTCGTCGGACCGCACCCAGACCCCGCCCATCGAATAGTGCGCGGTCGGCGCGATCTCGATGGGATCCTTCGTGATGTCGAGCATCTGCAGCTCGAGCATGGTCTGGTAGACGCGGGGCAGCCGGGTCATGATCGTCTCGCGGGGCAGGTGCGAGACATCCAGCCACACTCCTCCGTTGGGCGTTCCGCGGCCCTCCTTGATCTCGGTGTAGCAGGCGAGGGCGACCCGGTCGCGGGTCGAGAGCTCCATACGCTCGGGGTCGTACTTCGCCATAAACCGCTCGCCGAGGGCGTTGCGCAGGATGCCGCCCTCCCCGCGTGCCGCCTCCGAGATGAGCGTGCCCGCCGCGTTCTCCGGCTCGATGATGCCGCTCGGGTGGAACTGCACGAGCTCCGGGTCGCGCAGCCGCGCGCCGGCCTCGACGGCGAGGCGGAACGAGTCGCCCGTGTTCTCGTCGCGCCGCGACGAGGTGCGGCGCCAGATGCGGTTGTGCCCGCCCGCGGCGAGGATGACGGCGTCCGCGTGGATGAGGTACCGCGTGCCGTCATCGAGGTCGAAGCCGTACGCCCCGAACACGACGTTGTCGCGCACGAGGATCCGCGTGATGTAGACGCTGTCGAGGATCGGGATGTCGAGCTGCGCGGCCCGGTTGATGAGCGTGCGCTGGATCTCGAGGCCCGTGTAGTCGCCCGCGAAGGCCGTGCGGCGGTACGTGTGGGCGCCGAAGAAGCGCTGGGATATGCGGCCGTCGTCTTCGCGGGCGAACGGCATGCCGTAGCGCTCGAGGTCGGCGATGCCGCGGGCCGCGCCCTCCGTCACGATCTGCACGGTGTGCGGGTTGGCGAGGAGGTAGCTCTCCTTGAGGGTGTCGGCGGCGTGCTGCTGCCAGCTGTCCTCGGCGTCCATCGTCGCGAGCGCGGCGTTGATGCCGCCCGCGGCGAGGGAGGTGTGCGCGTCTGATTTGGGGCGTTTGCCGACGGCCAGCACGTCGACTCCGGCTTCGGCCAGCTCGATGGAGGCGCGGAGGCCGGAGCCCCCGGTTCCGATGACCAGCACGGAGGTGGACAGGCGGCGTTCGATGGTGCTCATGAGCTCTTTCCGGTTGGGGGGGGCGGGGTACGGGGTCGTGGGGTCTCGGGAGGGTCGTGGCTGCTAGAGGGTCGTGGCCGGATAGCGGGCCGCGAGGTAGTCGTCGAAGGTCCCCTGCCCGTAGGCGGGCCCCGAGCCGGACACGAGGTTGCCGCCGGCCGCGAAGGCGGCGAAGGTCGCGCCCGGCAGTCTGAGCGGCCAGACGGCCTTGTGGGAGCCGACGGCCCGCTTCCAGATCTGCGCGAGCTCACGGGCGGTGAAGACCTGCGGGCCGCCGATGTCGGGCACCCGGCCGGCGGCATCCGTGCCGACGAGCTCGACGAGGCGTGCGGCGACGTCGTCGACGGCGATCGGCTGCACCGAGAGGCGGGGCGCGAAGGTCACCGGCAGATACCGCTGGGCGGTGAAGATCATGTCGACGAACTGGTGGAACTGGGTCGCCCGCAGGATCACGTGGTCGAGGCCGGACTCCGTCACGAGCTTCTCGATCGCGAGCTTGCCGCGGTAGTAGCCGAGCGGGATCTTCTCGATGCCGACGATCGAGATGACCACGAACCGCGGCGACCCCTCCGCGCGGGCGATCTCGAGCAGCCGGGCCGTCGCGGGCACGTCGCTCTCGTCGTTGCCGGAGGCGAGATGCACGATCGTGTCGACTCCTCGCACCGCCTCGGGGATGCCGGCGCCCGTCACGAGGTCGCCTGTCACGAGCCCCGCCCCGGTGCGCCTGCTGAGCGCCCGCACCTCGTGCCCGGCCTCGCGCAGAAGAGCGGCCGTGGGCGTGCCGAGGTCGCCGGTCGCGCCCGTCACCAGAACTGTTGCCATCGTCGTGTCCTTTCGTCCACTAGCTCAGACCGGGCGGACGCCTGCGATGTGACAGTCACGCTGAGACAATGCTGCTCCCGCACGCTGAACGCCCGCCGAGCGTGAGATTCTTGGTTGTAGTCCGTCAACTATCGGGCTCACCCACCACAACAGCTCACCCACCACGACAGAGAGCACGACTACAGACATGAACGACGCCGCGGCGCAGGCCCTCGACACCGACCGGATCATCGACATCACCACGACCGGGCGGCAGTCCGGCGAGCCACGCCGGATCGAGATCTGGTTCCACCGGCTCGACGGCGCCCTCTACATCACCGGAACACCGGGCCGGCCGCGCAGCTGGTACGCGAACCTGGTCGCGAACCCCTCGTTCACCTTCCACCTCAAGCAGTCCGCCACGGCCGACCTCGCCGCCATCGCCCGGCCCGTCACCGACCCGGCCGAGCGCACCACGGTCTTCGAGGGCATCCTCGCCCCGCTCGCCGACCTCACCAGCACACCGGGCAACGAGGTCGAGGCGTGGATCGCCGACAGCCCCCTCGTCGAGGTGACGCTCTCTCAGGCCGAATAGCCCGAACAGCGCGAACAGCCCGAACGGCCCGCCTCTAGCTCGAGCCGCCCGAGCACAGCGGGTCTCCGGCGCGCTCCTCGAGGAGCCGGGCCGCGAGCAGCTCCCCGTCGACGGCGCCGAAACGCAGCAGCGCCTCGCGATGGGTGCGGGTCACGAGCTCCGACAGCTCGAACGGCATCCCCCGCTCGGCGGCGAGGGAGGAGACGATGTCGAGCTCCTCGACCACCCGGTCGAGGCCGAAGTCGGCGAGGTAGTCACCGCGCAGCACGGCGCCGAAATGCTGCTCGACCACGGTGCCCGTGCCCGGGCCGGCGGCGAGCAGCGCCAGCAGCCGGTCAGGATCGACGCCCAACGACCGCCCGAGCAGCATCGCCTCGGAGACGGCCACGACCTGGCCGAACCACAGCAGGTTCGACAGCAGCTTCACGAGGTGGGCGTCTCCGGCGCGCGAGCCGGCGACCGTGATCCCGTCATCATCGGCGCCGCGGTCGTTGCCCGCCGCGAGGGGCGCGAGCACCTCCCGCGCCCGGCGAACGCCCTCCTCGTCCCCGCCCAGCAGGAATCGCAGGCGGCGGGAGCCGGCGCCCTCCGGCCCGCCGGCCATCGGGGCCGCCACGAAGAGCAGGCCCCGAGCGGCGGCGGCCGGGGCGACGGCATCGGCGACGCGCGGGTCGTTGCTCGTCAGGTCGATCCAGAGCGAGCCGGGGGCGAGGGTCTCGAGCACCTCGTCCGCCGCCGCCTCGAACTCGGGCGCTCCGGGCAGCACGGTGATCAGCGTCTCGGCCCCCGCGACGACGGCGCGTGCCGAGGGGGCGGCCGACACACCGGATGACTCGAGCGCCCCCGCCCGGCTCGGCACCGGGTCGTACGCCGTCACGGTCTGCCGCTCCGCGAGCGCCACGGCGAGCGGCGCTCCCATCCGGCCGACGCCGAGGAATCCGATCTTCATCTGCCCACGCTACGGCACCTTCCGTGCCGATCGGCCGGCGGCGCTGTCACGTTCGGCCGCGGCATCCGGTCGTAGCTGACGACCGGAACCACCCGGCCCGCCGGCGTCTCGCGCCGCACTCGACGAAAGAAGACACCCCGTGACCCTCAGCATCCGCATCGGCCTCGCGCTCCTGTTCATCACCGAGTTCACGGTGGGCTTCTGGAACCTGGCGTTCCCGCAGAGCTTCTACGACGACTTCCCCACCGTCGACCTGACCCCGCCGTTCAGCGAGCACTACGCGAGGGACTTCGGGGGCGCGACCCTCGGCATCGCCCTGCTGCTCGGCTTCGCGCTCATCGTTCCGCGGGCGGTCTTCGTCATCCCCGCCGCGGTCGCCTACTCGATGTTCTCGATCCCGCACTTCTTCTTCCACCTCGCCCACCTCGAGCACGCGACGGCCGGCGAGGCCGTGCTGCTCACGAGCGGCAACGCGGTCGTCGCACTG
Source organism: Compostimonas suwonensis (assembly GCF_002797855.1). Lineage (GTDB taxonomy): Bacteria > Actinomycetota > Actinomycetes > Actinomycetales > Microbacteriaceae > Compostimonas > Compostimonas suwonensis. Next base: position 793,210 of record NZ_PGFB01000001.1, on the reverse strand, counting down.
CTCGGCCTCGGCGTGATCCTGCTGACCGTGCTCAGAGACAGGCGCGACCGTCGACGCCGGGAGCTCGCGACCGCATCGGGTGCGGCCTCCTACTGAGGCTCGGGGCGGCTCGGCTCGGCTCCCGACAGCTGCGCCTCGGCGAACGCGAGCTTCTGCGGGTTGGCCACGATGTCGATCGTCACGATGAGACCGTCGCGGATCTCGACGAACAGGATGCCGCCGAGCTCGTCGCCGAGCATCGCCACGACCGCCTCCTCGCCGTTGACCTCCTCGAACCGCGCCGCCATGTTCGGGGCGAACCGCTCGACGACACCCGCGAGGAAGCGCGCCACCCGATCGCGCCCCACGACGGGTTTGCGCGCCGCACTGACGACTCCGCCGCCGTCGGAGCGCGTGACGACGTCGTCGGCGAGCAGGGACTCGAGCGCGGCGATGTCGCCGTCGCGGGCGGCGGCCAGGAAGGCGCCGACGAGCTCGCGCCACCGGCCCGGGTCGACGCGTTGCTCCCGCTCCGAGCCGATGTGCTGCCGGGCGCGCGCACCCAGCTGCCGGGCGTTCGCCTCGCTCGTGCCGATGAGCTCGGCGATCTCGCGGTAGCCGTAGTCGAAGGCCTCGTGCAGCACGTAGGCGGCCCGCTCCTGCGGGGTCAGCCGTTCGAGCAGCTGCAGCAGGGCGAACGAGACCGTGTCGCGCTGGGCCGCGTCGTCGAGCGGGCCGAGCGGCAGCTCCTCCGCCGTGCCGCGAGTGACCACCGGCTCGGGCAGCCACGGCCCCACGTACACCTCGCGCCGGGCGTGCGCGGAGTCCAGCACGTTGAGGCACAGGTTCGTGACCGTGCGCGCGAGATAGGCGGCCGGGTCGAGCACCGTCGACCGGTCGACGCCCTGCCAGCGCAGCCAGGCATCCTGCAGCACGTCGTCGGCGTCGGTGGCCGAGCCGAGCATGCGGTAGGCGATCCCGAACATCCGGGGGCGTTGCGCCTGGAACTCGTGGAGCCTCGCGGCCCCCTCCTCGCTCGTGGTGGTCGTCACCGTTCCATTCTCACGCCGCGAGCGGCGTTCTGTGACGCACCGCCCAGCTCGGCGCGTTTGAGCAGCAGCTTCCACGGCATCAGAGCCGACTCGAGCTGCACGCCCAGGCTCATCTTCGAGGCGCCCTCGGTGCGCTCCTCGAAACGGATCGGAACCTCGACGATGCGCATGCCCCGCCGCACCGTGCGGTAGTTCATCTCGACCTGGAAGGCGTAGCCGTTGCTCTGGATCGAGAGCACGTCGATCTCCGTGAGCGTCGCCGCGTGCCAGGCCTTGAAGCCGGCCGTCGCGTCTTTCACCCGCAGGCGGAGGATGGCGTTGACGTAGAAGTTGGCGCCCGCCGAGAGGGCTTTGCGGTGCCAGGCCCAGTCGTCGGCGACCGAGCCGCCCGCGACGTAGCGCGAGCCGAGCACGACGGCGGCGTCGGTCGTCGTGAGGGTGTGGATGAAGGCGGGGATGACGTCGGCCGGATGCGAGAGGTCGGCGTCCATCTGCACGACGATGTCGGCGCCGTCGGCGAGGGCGCGGGAGATGCCCGCGACGTAGGCGCGCCCGAGGCCGTCCTTCTCGAGGCGGTGCAGCACCGAGATGGGGATGGCGGAGTCGTTCACGAGCTGGTCCGCGACGTCACCGGTGCCGTCGGGGGAGTTGTCGTCGACCACGAGCAGATGCAGTGCCGGCATCCGCAATGCCTCGAGGGCCTGTACGAGTTTGGGCAGATTGTCTCGCTCGTTGTACGTCGGTACGACGACGACGACCTTCGGTGAGGGGTTGGTCACGGTTCTGGGCTTTCTGCTCTGCTGACGCCTGCGGCCGACGCCGTGCGACGTGACGAAGCTTACTGCCGCCAGATTAAGCGCACATGTCAGCGCGCACATGAGCGCGCCTGCGAGAGCGGCAGCCAGGACCCTGAGGGGGCACGGGGAATGTGCCTCAGGGTCCTGGCTCCGCGATCAGGCCCGACGCCGCCGTACGGCGCCGAGCAGCAGAAACGCTCCGAGCAGCAGAGCGCCGAGGGAGCCGAGCAGCACGAGCGGGGAGACCTCGACGCCCGTGTTCGCGAGATCCGCGCCCACCGGGGTTGCGGTCGGGATTGCGAGCGCCTCGACCGTGAGCGGCATGCTCACGACCGCGGTGCCGTCCGGTGCGACGACGACGATCTCGTGCGCGCCGGGAGCCGTGTCGGCGGGGACGGTGACCGTCGCGCTGAACGAGCCCTCGGCATCCGGAGCGACCGTGGCCAGCGTCACGGGCGTCGAGTGCAGCTCGAGCGTGCAGCGGGGCGAGCCGAGGAAGCGTGTGCCCGTCACCGTCACCGTGCGGCCGACGATCACGGTGCCCGTCGAGAGGGCGGCGCCCGGCACGTCGGCGACGGGCGCGGTCTGCGGCGAGCCGGTCGTCTGCGCCTCGTAGCCGTCGACGGTCGCCGTCACCCGCACGCTGATGGGCTCGCCGAGCTGGGCCTCGGTGAGCGTGAGGGTCTCTCCCGACTGCCCCTCGATGACCTCGCCACCCGCGTACCAGGTGTAGACGACCGCGCCCGGAGCGGGGACGAGCTCGCCCGAGACGACCGCGGTGAGCGTGCCGCCGAGCTGTGCCCGGCCCTCGACCGTCACGGTCAGGGCGCCCGTGAACGCGCCGACCTCGATCGGCTCGGTTCCCGCGCTCGCGACGCCGTCGCTCGTGTAGCCGTCGACGAGCGGGATGACGGTCACCGTGACGATCGCGCCCAGCTGGGCGGCTGTGAGGGTGAACGAGCCGCCCCGGGCGCCCTCGATCGGCTCGCCGTCGGCGAACCACCGGTAGTCGTAGCTCTGTGCCGCCGGGGAGGAACCGCCGTCGACGACGACCGTGAGGGTCTCGCCGACCGCCGCGCCGCCGGTGATCGAGACGGCGGGCAGTCCGGTGAACGAGCCGACGGCGACAGCGGGGGTCGCCGGGGATGTCGCCGCGCCTCCCTCGTAGCCGTCGAGCACGGGCGTGGCCACAACCGTGACGATCGCCCCCTCCTGGGCGGCGACGAGGCCGAACGAGGCGCTCGTCGCGCCCTCGATCGGCTCGCCGTCGGCGAACCACTGGAAGGCGTAGCCGCTCGGCACGGGGGCGGCATCCGTGTCGACGGTCGCGGTCAGCGTGCCGCCGACCGCCGCGTCGCCCGAGACCGAGAGGGTCGCGGGGCGGGCGAAGGAGCCGGCCGCGATCTCCGCCGTCGCCGACGAGGTCGAGGATCCGCCGGTGTAGCCCACGAGCACGGGAGTCGCGGCGACCGTGACCGCCGCGCCCTGCTGCGCCGCCGTCACGAGGAAGGACTCGGTGGTCGCGCCGTCGATGGCCGCTCCGTCGGCGAACCACTGGAAGATGTAGCCGCTCGGCGCGGGGACGGCGCCGTCGGCGTGCGCGACGAGGGTCGTGCCCACGGCCGCGTCGCCGGCGATGGTCACGGTCGGAACGCTCGAGAAGGAGCCGGTGCCGACCGCCGCCGTGGCATCCGTCGTCGTCTGACCGCCCGCGTAGCCGCCGAGGAGAGGGGTGAGCGTGACCGTGATCGTCGATCCCAGGAGCTCGGCGATGAGGTGCAGGCTGTTGGCGGTCTGCCCGTCGAGGGGCGCGCCGTCGGCCGACCACTGGTAGCCGTAGCCGGCCGGGACGGGGCTCGCGTCCGCGTCGACGACGGCTGTGAGCGTGCCGCCGACCACAACGGCGCCCACGATGGAGGCCGCCGCCACCGCGTCGAAGTCACCCGGTGCGATCTCGCCCGTGAGCGCCGTCTCACCCGAGCCGCCCGCATAGCCGGCGAGCACGGGCGTCGCGATCACTCCGATCGTCGCGCCCAGCTGGGCCGCGGTCACCGGGAAGGTGCCGTCGTCGGCGCCGAGGAGCGGCTCGCCGTCGACCAGCCACTGGTAGGAGTAGCCGCTCGGCGCCGGAACGGAGTCCGTCGTGATCTCGGCGGCGAGGGTCGTGCCGACCTTCGGCTCGCCGCTGATCGCGACCGTGGGCGAGGAGCCGAACGCGCCGACGGCGACATCCGCGGTCGCCTCCGAAGCGGCTGCGCCACCCGCGTAGCCGTCGAGCAGCGGCGTGATCTCGACCGTGATCGAGGCGCCGAGCTGAGCCGCGCCCAGCACGAACGTGCTCTCGACGGCACCCTCGACGGGCTCGCCGTCGGCGAGCCACTGGAAGGCGTAGGCCTGCGGGGCGGGAACGGCGTGTGCGGACACCGTCGCCGTGAGCGTCCGCCCGACCTGCGCCGTGCCCGAGACGGCCGCCTGGGGCAGCACCGAGAAGGAGCCCGATCCGACGGCCGCCGTCGCCGGCGAGACGGAGGCGCCGCCCTCGTAGCCGTCGAGCACCGGCGTCGCGATGACCGTGATCGCCGCGCCGCGGTCCGCGGCGGCGAGTGTGTAGTCGTCGCCCGCGCCGAGGAGCCGGGCGCCGGCGAACCACTGGAAGGTGTAGCCGCTCGGAGCGGGTGCCGCGTCGGCGTCGACGTGCGCGCTCAGGGTCTGCCCCACAGCGGCGTCGCCCGCGATCGACACCTCGGCGGTGCGGCCGAATGAGCCGGCTGCGACGGAAGCGGTGGGCTCGGTCGTGAGCGTGCCGCCCTCATAGCCGTCGAGCACCGGAGTGAGCCGCACGGTGATGACCGCGTTCCGCTGGGCGGCGGCGAGCAGCAGGGTCTTCTTCGTCTTGCCGTCGAGCGGCTCGCCGTTCGCGAGCCACTGGTAGTGGTATCCGTCGGGCGCCGGCACGGAGTCCTGCTCGATGTCCACGCCGAGGGTCTCGCCGACAGCGGCCGTCCCCGTGATCGAGGCGTCCGCGGGCGAGCTGAACGATCCCGGCGCGATCGCGGGCGTGCGGGCGGATGCCGCCGAGCCGCCCGCGTAGCCGCCGAGCACGGGTGTCGCGGTGACGCCGATCGCCGCACCCAGCTGCTGGGCCGTCGGCACGAAGGTGCCGCCGATCGCGGCGTCGATCGCCTCGCCGTTCGCCGACCACTGGTAGGTGTAGCCGATCGGGGCGGGGACGGCCGCGGAGTCGATGACGGCCGTGAGGGTCGCGCCGACGACGGCGTCACCCGCGATCGACACGGCGGGGGTCGAGGAGAAGGAGCCCACGGCGACGGGAGCGGACGGTTCGGAGCTGCCCGCACCGCCCGCGTAGCCGGCGAGCACCGGGGTCACGACCGCGGTGATCCGCGCGCCCAGCTCCTCGGCCGTGAGCACGAGGGTGTCCCCGCTCGCGTCGAGCGGCGCGCCGTCGGCGAACCACGCGACGGTGTGCCCGCTCGGGGCGGGCACCGCGTCGACGTCGATGTGCGCGGTGAGCGTTCCACCGACCACGGCGTCGCCGACGATCGAGATCTCGGGCGTCTGGCTGAAGCCTCCCTTGCCCACGGCGGCCGTCGGCGGCGACACCACGCCGCCGCCCTCATAACCGGCCAGCACGGGGGCGACGGCGACCGTGATCACGGCGCCCTCCTGCGCGGCCGTGAGCGTGAGGCTGTCGGCGGCGTCGCCGGTGATCGGCACGCCGTCGGCGAGCCACAGGCCCCGATAGCTCGTGGGCTGGGGCACGGCGTCGGAGCGGATCCCGATGGTCAGGGTGCCTCCCACCACGAGATCGCCGACGACCACCACCTCGGGCAGCGAGGTGAATGCTCCGGGAGCGACCGCCGCGGTCGCCGCCGAACTGCCGGTGCCTCCGACGTAGCCCTTCTTCACCGGGGTGACCTGCACGGTGATGGTCAGGTGCTCCTGCGCCGCCGTGAGTACGAGCTCGTCGTCGTCCGCCCCGTCGATGGGCTCTCCGCCGGCGAACCAGGCGTAGTCGTAGCCCGAGGGAACGGGCACCGCCTCGGAGTCGATGTGCGCGGAGAGCGTTCCGCCCACCGCGGGAGTCCCCCCGATCGAGACGACGGGCGCCGAGCCGAACTCGGCCGAGACCGCCTCGGTGGGCTCGGATTCCACGATCGTGGTGGCGTAGCCCTCCTTCGTGGCTGTCGCCGAGACGGTGAGCTCCTCGCCGAGGTCGGACTCCTGGATCACGTAGCTGCTGCCGGTGCCGAGCGTCGTGCCACCGGCGGACCACTCGTACACGACGTCGTCCGGCTCGGGAGAGAAATCGATGTCGGCGGTGAGGGTGCGGCCCACGACGGGCTCGCCGGAGACCGTGACGGATGCCGTGTCGAAGCCCGGCACGATCGGCCGGCTCGACGCGATCGCGGTGCGCGGCGCGGCGTAGAAGGAGTCGGGGTCGGGAGCGGTCACGCGCACCGACACGACGCCGCCGGACTGCGCAGCCGTCGGTGAGAAGGTCTGCCCCGTCGCTCCGACGATCGGGTCGCCCTCGGCGTCGAGCCACTGGTAGCCGAGGCCGGGAACGGCGGAGAGCGCAGCCGTCAGGGTGCCGCCCGGAACGGCGTCGCCGGTCACGGTCACGGCCGAGGTACGGGAGGTCAGCCCGATCGCGTTCCCGGGGCCGTTGACGAGCTGCGAGAGGACCGACGTCCGCGTGACGGTCGTCGAGCCCGAGCCCCAGCTCGTGAGCAGCACGTCGGCTGCGAGCACGGGCACGGGCAGCTTCACGCCGAGATCGGCGAAGGTGACCCCTGCGACCGGTGTCGTCACCGTGAAGTCGGCCGTGGGCGCGCCCGGGAAGGTGACGGGATACCGCGTGCTGGCCGAGATCTGGCCGAAGTCCGCCCCGAGGCCGTTGAAGTTCACGAAGACGCCGGTGTTCTGGATGACCTTGACTCCGCCGGAGGCCGTGCGCGACACGATCCGGCCGCGGTTCTTGACCAGGGCGTCGGGGGTCACGTTCAGCGCCGTCGACGCGTTGGCGATCGTGAGGGTCGCGCCCTGCTCGATCGTGAGGTCGCCGCTCGAGGCGTCTGCCGCGGGGCCGTTGCCGCCCTGGCCGACGGGATTGGCGCCGGTCGAGGCGGAGGCCGTGACGTTCGCCCCCGCGCCGATGACGACGGTTCCGCCCGCGGGGTTGCCCCCGTTGCCCGCTCCGCCGCCGCCGATGCCGGCTCCCGCGAAGCCGCTCGCGGGAGCGGAGCCGCCCGTGGCCACCACGGTCGCGTTGCTGATCGAGACGTCGTTTCCGGTGGCGGTTCCTCCACCGCCGCCGCCGATCCCCGCGGCAGCCGACCCCTGGGCGCTGTCGACGGAGTTCCCGCCGGTCGCGGTGACCGAGCCGCCCGTGATCGTGATGTGCTCTCCACCGGCGCCGCCGCCGCCCTGACGGCCGATTCCGGCGCCGCCGCCGCGGGTGAAGGGCCCGTCGAACCAGCCGACGCCTCCGGTGGCGGTGATCTGACCGCCTTCGATGAAGAGATCCGCGATGGCGACGTAGATCCCGGCGTTGCCCTTGGATCCGGTCGCGGTCAGGCGGCCGCCTGTGCCGCTGTCGCGGATCGTCAGCGAGCCCTCGATCGGCACGGCCACGGCGCCACGGTCACCGGTCGACGTCGGCGCGACCGTGAGCCTCTTCCCGTTGAGATCGAGCGTGAGGTCGATCGACGAGCGGGGCACGAGCGCCGCGGACGAGGTGAGGTCGGCGCCGAGCACGATGACGTCGCCCGTGCGCGCGGCGGCGTAGGTGGAGACGAGCGAGGCGGCGGTCGTCACCACCGTCGTCGCCGCCCGCGCCGGCAGCGCCGGGATCACCGCGAAGGCCGAGGCGACCAGCACGGCCGTGGCGGCCAGCAGCCCGGTCCGCCGCATCGATCCAGGATTGTTGATAGAAATCGGCACGGAACTCCCCGGTACTTGCTCGAAACGCCACCACGCCCAAATCGTGGCAACTGGGGAATCCTATGAGCGGGAGCGGATGCCGGGCCGTGCGTAATCGGAAAGCACGGCACCCCAGTACGTGGGCCGCCGGCTCGCCTCACGCACGTCGGCGGGCACGCAGCACGGCCGGGAGCGCGTCGAGACCGCGCCCCAGACGCTGCCAGCGCGCCCGCAGGAGCGCGAGCGATCCCGGAGCGATGTCGGGGTGGTCGAGCCGCAGATCGTGGGCGCTCGGCCACAGCGCGTGCAGCAGCAGACGCGGCCTGCCCCGCCACGGGGCGTCCATCACGGCGCTCAGCCAGTGGTGGGTGATCGGCGCACCCGCGGCGACCCGGCGGCGCCACTCGAGCGCCTCGGGCGCGGCCAGCTCCTCGGGCGTCGCCCGTGCGTCGACACCGAGGGCGGGCAGCACCGAGTCCAGGGTCGCGACCGAGCCCGTCTCGAGCGCGAGCTCGGCGAGGTCGGCGCGCTCCGTCTCGCTCAGGGCCGGGCCGACCGCCCCGATCAGGTGGTCGAGCTCACCACGATGCCGGGGCACGGCGGTGCTGCTGCGCAGTGAGTGCAGGGCGAGGATGAGGATGCTGCCCGCCCGGTCCGGCACCTCGCAGCGCACCCCCGCCAGCCGCATCGTCGTGCGCCGCCGCCACAGCGCCTCGAAGACGACGGCCGGGTCGGCCAGGAACCCCGGGAACCGGTGATGCGCGTCGATATCGCACGGCCATCCGTCGGCGACGAGCGTGCGGGAGTGCGTGGTGAAGGCGCGGCTCGCAAAGGTGGAGGGCCGCTCCGACCAGCCGAGCGACACGAGGGCGTCGAACAGCTCGTCGAAGCGGAGGGGGTCGACGAGCACGTCGACGTCGGCTGAGACGCGTGGCGGGCGCAGGCCGTGCAGCGCGAGCGAGGGGCCTTTGATGAACAGGGCACGGATGCCGCGAGCCCGCGCCACGCGGTCGATGAGCGCGTGCGCGAGCTCCACCGCCTCGCCGCGCTGCAGCAGCACCGCGGGCTCGGGCGCCCCGTCCCTGCCGGTCACAGCAGCGCCGGCCATCAGAGCGTGCCGAGTCGCCGGGCGAGCTCGTCCACGAGCGCGACGATCCGGCCGCCGACCCGTTCGTGCGTCTCCCGGGAGCGCCCGTAGGGGTCGGCGATGTCGTCATCGTCGTGCGAGCCGAGGGAGCCGCGTGCGCTGCCCGCCCCGGCGACGAGCTCCCCGAGCCTCTGCGAGGCGGCGAGCCCGACGGGAGCAGCGGGGGCCTCCGGACGGACGGGCGCGGCCGGGTCGCCGAGGAGCCGCAGGAACTCGGCGAGCGTGAAGGCGCGGCGAAGGGCCGAGGGGAACTCCCGCACGAGCTGCGTGCGCTGCTCGCGCGTCATCGTGAGCACGAGCGCCGCACGGGAGACGGAGTCGCGGTCGATCTGCCGCGCCCGGTGCTGCGAGTCCGCACCCGCATCGCGGGCGAGCTGCGCGGGGATGCCGTCCATGGGCGCGCCGACGACGGCGTGCAGCCCCGCGCTGCCCACCGGTAGGCCGGCGCCGTCCACACCCCCGCCCGAGCGCGCCCGGAACACCGCCTCGGCGAGCGGCGAGCGGCAGATGTTGCCCGTGCAGACGAACAGCACCCCCACCCGGCCCTCGTCCCTGCCCGCGGCGAAGAGATCGGTCATCGAACGGCCCCGCCTCAGACCCGTCGGGCTCGGCGGCCGCGCGGCTGGTCGTCGTCATCCAGAGGGATCGACGCCGGCATCCCCGCAGCCGCCGGCGCTCCGGCGACAGGCACTCCGGCGACAGGCACTCCGGCGGCTGCCTTCGCCGAGGCGCTGCGGTAGTAGTCGCCCCGGTACTGGTAGCCGTAAGAGGCGGCCGCCGAGCCGGAGCGCGGCACGCGGTTGAGAACGACGCCGAGGGTGCGGGCGTTGGCCCTCCGCAGGTTCTGCAGCGCCTTGTCGAGCACCTCGTAGGTGGTCTTGCCCGCGCTCGCGACGACGAAGGCGCCGTCGGCCCGCGTGGCCAGCACCGTCGCATCCGTCACCGGGATCAGCGGGGGAGCGTCGATGATGACGATCGCCTGCTCCGAGAGGGTCTCGAGAAGCACGCGCATCCGCTCGGAGCCGAGCACCTCGCTCGGGTTGGGCGGAACCTGCCCGGCCTCCAGCACGAGCAGGTTGCCCGACGGCCCGGCCGGCTGCAGCACCTCGGCGAGCTCGGCCCGCCCGGCCAGCACGTCGGTGAGGCCCGCGCCCGTGACGAGGTGGAAGATGGATGCGATCGTGGGCCTGCGCAGGTCGCCGTCGATGAGCACGACCCGCTGGTCGTTGGCCGCGAGCGTGATCGCGAGGTTGGCGCTCGTGGTCGACTTGCCGTCGCCCGGCAGCGGGCTCGTCACGACGATCACCCGGGGCGGGTTGTCGACATCCATGAACTGCAGGTTGGTGCGCAGCTCGCGCATCGCCTCGGCGATCGCGAAGACGTCCGGCGCACGGCCCCCGGCCTGCGCGTTGCCGTCGTCGAAGGGGATGAGCCGGCTCTCGTCGGTGAAGCTCCGCTCGAGCGGGATGGTGCCCACGACCGGCACACCCGTCTCCTTCTCGACGCCCTCCGCGGAGCGGATGCGCCGGTCGAGCGTGTGCCGCAGCAGCGCGTAGCCCACCCCGATCACGAGGCCGATCAGGCCGCCGAGCGCGAGGGCGAGACGCGTGTTGGGCGAGCTCGGCGAGCTCGGCAGGCGAGCGGAGTCGCCGACCGAGAGGGTCACGACGCCCGAGCCGTCCGAGCTGCCCTCGAGGGTGTTGATCTCGACCACCATGCCTCGGATCCAGGCCTCGGCGAGATCGCGCGCGTCCTCCGGCGAGCTCGCGGATGCCACGACCTTGATGACGACGGTGTCGAGCGGGTTGCTCACCTCGACCCGCTGCACGAGCGCCTCGGGAGTGGTCCGCAGTCCGAGCTCGTCGATGGCGTGCTCGGCGACGGACCGCCAGGAGCCGATGTCGAGATACGAGGTGACCTTCGCGCGCGCGAGGTTGTCGCCGATGAGCGCCGAGCTGGTGTCGCCGTTCGACGCCGAGCTCACGTAGCCGCTCGCATCGGCGGTGTAGACCTTCGGCTGCAGCAGGGTCCATCCCGCCGCGGTCGCGACCCCGAGCACGGTCAGCAGCACGATCCCCAGCCAGTGGGCGCGGAAGATGCGGAGATACCCCTGAAGGTCCAGCGTGTGCCCCTTCGAGCGTGCGGTCGGTCTGTTAGCGGTGCGGCCCGTCGACGAGGGTCGTCGGGCGGGTCATCGACGAGGTCGGGGCGATCCGGGGATCAGTCCTCCGGCAACACTGTCACCGTGATGGGCTCGGTGGCAAGGCTGCCGACGGTGACCAGGATGATGCCCGTCTCCGGGCCCGCCCCCGGCTGCAGGGTCGACTCGATCGGCGCGAAGAAGGTGCCGGTCGTGTCGGTCGGAACCGACTGGTCGCCCGTGAAGGCGAGCGAACCCGACTGGATGTCGAACGAGACCGTCACCCCGGCGACCGGCTGCTGCATCGAGTCGAGCGCCTGCCCGACGAGCAGGTCGCCGCCGCCGATCGTGGTCGACAGGTAGCGGATGCTCGCGACGTCGCCCTGGGATGCCGCAGCGGCGGGTGACGCCACGGCGACGGCGATCACGGGAGCCGCCCATGCGGAGCCCTTGATGACCGTGCGCCGGCTGAGCACACTGCGCGCGATGCTTCGGGACGAGTCGTCCGCCGTCACGTCGTTGATCTTCTTGCTCATAGTTCCACGCCTTCATAGTCGGTCGAGATGTCGATGCTGTGCCCGCCCACGGGATCCGTCACGCGCACCGTCACGGTGCCGTCGTCGACGGATGCCCGGTAGCTGCGGAAGACACGCGTCGCCTCGGCGCCCGGGGCGACGTTCGTGTAGGTCTTGGCGCCGAACGGAGTCGTGATGCGCAGATCGGCGGCCGCCGGGCCGCTGTTGAGCACCGTCACGGTGAGCACCGCGAGGCCGTTCTCGAGGCTCGTGGTGGCCGTCGTGGTCACACTGAGGTCGCCCGCGCCGTCTTGTGCATCGCGCACCGTCGAGGGGTCGAAGGCCACGGAGCTGCCGGACACACCCGAGATGCGTGCGCTCGCCGTGACCGTGCCCGCCGTCTCGCCGGAGAGGAGCGCGGGCGAGACCGCGAGACCGGCCGAGTTCGAGGGCGCGGTCGCCGTGGTCGCGCCGCCGGCGAAGGTCGCCGCGCCCGAGACCGTGAACACCACGCGCTTGCCGTAGACCGGCTCGCCCGCGCCGTCGACGACCGTGACCGCGAGGGCCGCAAGCGTCTGACCGGCGGTCACCGTCTCGCCGCCGCCGCGCGTCACCTCGAGCGCCGCCGTGGATGCCGCCGCCAGAGCGACCGCGATGCCCGTCGCGTCGGGCTCCGTCGTGAGGTCGACGACCGTGGCGCTGCCGGCATCGGCGCCGCCGTAGTACTGGGTCGGCAGGCCGGGAGCGCTGAAGCGAAGCAGGTAGCGGTCGAGCGGGAGGCCGCTCAGTGTGAACTGGGGCTCGTAGCTGCCGACCGCGCGGCTGTAGACGACCGTGCCGCCGTCGGCCAGCACGGCCTCGACGGTCACGGCGTCGAGAGAGCCGCCGTCGCTGCGGGTCGCGCTCGCGGTGATGGAGCCGCCGGGCTGCAGCTCGGCGTCGACACCGGTCTCGTCGCGCGGCTCGCCCTCGACGAACTCGAGGACCGTGGCATCCGCACGCACCGACACGTCGTCGAACCACTGGGTCGCGAGCCCCTCGCCGCCGAAGGCCACGAAGTAGCGGTCGGGCGCGATGCCGTCGATCGCGTAGCCGCCGTCGGCGTCCACGCACTCCCCGCCGTCGCCGCTCTGGCTGGGCGGTGCGTCGCGCACGAGGGAGACCCGCACGGCGCAGTCGGCGAGGCTCCCGCCGTCGGCACGGGTCACGGTGCCCGAGATCGTGCTGCCCTGCTCGAGGGCGGCGTCGATGCCCGTGACGGGCTCGGCGTTCTCGACAGTCACGAGGGTCGCGTCATCCACGGTGCGGGCGTCGTCGTAGTACTCGCCGATCAGGCCCGTGTCCCAGGTGCTGAACTGCACGGTGTAGTCGCCGTCGGCGAGGCCGTAGACGGTGTAGTCGCCGTCGGCGTTCGTGGTGCCGTAGCCGTAGCGCCCATCGGCGCCGGCGAACGAGACCGAGGTGTTGGCGACCGGGTCGCCGTTCGGATCGACGACGTGACCGCTCGCCGTCGTGCCCACGATGAGCTCGGTGTCGATGCCCGTCACGGCCTCGAGCGTGCTCGGCATCGTGACGGCGTCGGCCTGCTCGAAGGATGCCTTGCCGTCCCACCAGGAGGGGACGACCGGGTTGCCCGTGCCCAGCGGGGTGAACTGGAACCGGTAGTTGCCGGCGGCGAGCGCGGGGATCTTGTAGCTTCCGTCGGTGTTCACCCAGGTCGATCCGGCCTGGCGGTAGTCGGCGTCGTAGGCGTAGACCGCGATGCTCGTGTAGTCGATGGGGGCGCCGTCCGAGCGCGTCACGGTTCCGGTGACGGGGGCGCCCGCCGTCAGGGTCGCGTCGATCCCCGTGAGCGGCTCCTCGGTGACGGTGAGGATCGTGGCCTCGTAGGAGTACTGCACGTCGGGGTAGTACTGCTCCCGTACGTGGTCGGTGCCGCCGAACCGCACGACGTAGTCGCGCGGCGTGACCTTGTCGAAGCGGTAGCTGCCGTCGGCCCGCACCTGCGTGGAGGCCGCGATGTAGCCGGAGCCCGGCAGCTCGAGGGAGACGAAGGTGTTCTCCTCGATCGGCTTGCCGTCGGAGCGCGTGACCGTGCCCGAGACGCTCGACGCCTGCGAGAGCTGGCCGTCGATTCCCGTGACGACCTGGGGGTCGGACCCGAAGACGAACTGATGCGCCGCGCTCGGATCGATCACGTCGTCGTACCAGACGAAGCCGAAGGCGTCGTCGCTGTAGCTGCCCTCGAACTTCACACGGTAGCTTCCGGGGGCGATGCCGTGGACGGCGTAGCTCCCGTCGGCCTCCATCGAGGTGGAGGTGACGCTCGTGCTCGAGCCGTCCCACTCCTCGACGATCACCTGCGGTGTGCGGAACTCCTCCCAGGGCTCACCGTCGGCCCGGGTGATCTGGCCCGAGATCTCGTTTCCCAGCAGCATCCCGAAGTCGTAGCCGACGAGGTCCTGCGCCTCGCCCGCGCCGATGGTGATCCGCGCGGCCGTCGACCAGTCGGTGCCGCCGTAGTAGCCGAGGATGAGGTTGCTGCCCTCCTCCTGCGGCCTGAACTGCACCGTGTAGACGCCGGGGGCCAGGCCGTCGACCGTGTAGCTGCCGTCGGCGGCCACCGTCGCGTCGACGGAGAAGCCCTGGTTGTCGACCGGCTGCACCGATACGGTGACGGGGCTCGTCTCGAACGACCCGCCGTCGTTGCGCGTGACGGTCCCGGAGACCGAGCTTCCCGGGTCGAGGATCGCGTCGATGCCGGTCACGGTCTGCCCGTTGCCCGCGACCGTCACGAGGGTCGCGGAGCCCTGATCGTAGACGCCGTCGTAGTACTGGCCCATCAGCCCGCCCGGGGTCCCCGAGAAGGTCACCCGGTAGTCGCCGGGAGCAACGCCCGTGATCGAGTAGTCGCCGTCGGCCTCCACCTGGCCGCCGAAGAAGCTGTTGCCCGATCCGCTCGGCACACGCTGAATGTTCACGTACACGCCGTCGACCGAGCTGCCGTCGCTGCCCGAGACATGACCGGAGATCACCGAGCCGAGAGCGAGCTCGGCGTCGATGCCGGTGAGCGTCTGCGGCTCCTCGTCGGTGAAGGTGAAGGCCTGCGCGAAGAACGCGCTGGGCGCGTCGTCGTAGTACTCGCCGAGCAGGGTTCCCGAGCCCGAGCCGAACTGCACGACCATGTCGTCGCCCGAGGGGATGTCGCTCAGTGTGTAGCTGCCGTCAATGGCGGTGGTGGTGGATGCGATCAGGCTGCTGCTGCTCTGATCGATGAGCGAGACCCACACGGAGTCGGCCGCCGTCACGGGGGCGCCGCCGGCGCGCGTGACGGTGCCCGAGATGGAGTGCGGGCCCACAGCGGCGCGCTGCGCGGAACCGGGGGCAGGGGCGGGAGCCGTGAGACCGTTCTGCTCGGTCGGCGTGCCGGTGCCGGTCTGCTCGCCCGGAGCCGGTGCGCCGGTCGTGGGCTGGGGCGGCGGCGGAGGTGCGGGCAGCTCGCCGGGGGCGGGGGTCTCGCTCGGGGCGGGGGTCTCGCCGGGGGCGGGGGTCGGGTCGGCCGTGGAGGCCTCGGTGGGCACCGCGGTCGAGGTGGGCGTCTCGGTCGCCGTCGACTCCGTCGCGGGCGTCGACGTGGACGATGCGGGATCCGTCGGCTGCGGGTTCGCCGCCTGCGCCGCGAGCGGGGAGAGCGCGAGCGCGGCCGTCAGCACTCCCGCGAAGAGCAGCCGCGGCATCCGCGCGAATCGGCGAGGCTCGCCGCCCCGTTCCTCTCGAGCAGCCGGAGATGTCGTCGAATTCTTGCGTGAACGCATAAGCGCACGCCCCCCAAACGTTTGTGCAACCGATTTGTGACCTGTTCGGGGTTGATCCTATCGACGGGGTCGACGAGGAGCCAAACGTAACGCCGGATTTCACCCCGGGCTTCGTGGCGCCGTCGAGCGCGGGCCTGTTCGCGAGCGCGCTCCGCCGAGGCTCGTCGCCCGCGAACAAGCCCGCGCTCGGCACCCTGGCTAGACTCGACAGCCATGGAGCCCGGGATGATCGTGGATGCGCTCGGCAGCCGCATCCGCATCGACTTCGCCGCCTCGCTGGATCGCTCGCAGCGGGAGTCGCTCCGCGCAGCCTGGGCCGGGGCGAGCGCAAGGGCACAGACGAGCACAAAGGCACAGACGAGCACCGGCGACGACGCGGCCGAGCTCGTGATCTCGGCCGGGATCGCCGACGGCCCGGCCACGGCGACGAGCCCGGCCTCGACCGAGAGAGCGGATGTCGCGGCAGCGGACACGGCGACCCTGGCCTCGGCGCTCTCCGCCCGTGTCACGCTCGCAGCGATCGAGCGGCAGCGCGGCCGCCTGCTCATGCTGCACGCCTGCGGACTCGTGACGGCGGACGGCGCGGTGCTCGCCTTCGTCGGGCCGTCGGGCCGCGGCAAGACGACGGCGGCGCGCGCGCTCGGCAGCCGCTACGGCTACGTCTCCGACGAGACGATCGCCGTCGATGCGAGCGGCACCGTGCTGCCCTACCGCAAGCCCCTCTCGGTGATCGAGCCCGCGAGCGCCGCGGCGACCGACCCAGCGACCGGCACGATGACCAGCGCGGATGCCGCGGTACGCCCCAAGCGCCAGCTCGCGCCGTCCGCGCTCGGCCTGCTGCCTCTCCCCGACGCATCGCTCCGCCTCGGCGGCATCATCCTGCTCGACCGCCGCCCGGGCGCCGGTGACCCTCGCGTCGAGGAGGTTCCGCTCGCCGAGGCGATCGCCGCGATCGTGCCGGAGGCGAGCTACTTCGCCGAGCTCCCCCGTCCGCTGCGGTATCTCGCGACCCTCATCGAACGCAGCGGCGGGGTGCGGCGGGTGGTCTACGGCGAGGCGGACCACCTCGCGGCCGCGGTGCCCGAGCTGCTCACCGCGCACTCGGAGCCCGAGGGCTGGGAGCCCGTGGACCTCGACGCGCGCACGGGTCTCGACGCACGCACAGACCTCGAGGCGGCGGAGGGCTACCGCCGTGGCGCCGCGCTCGACGCGATTGCCGTCGGGCCCGAGCTCCTCGTGCTCAGCGACGGCGTCGTGCACGTGCTGAGCGGCATCGGGCCGCAGCTCTGGCTGCGGGCCGGCAGCGGTGCGAGCGAGACGCGACTGCTCGCCTCCGTCGTCGAGCTCCACGGCCTCCCGCCGCACGGGGACGCCGCCGAGGCGGTCTCCGAGGCGATCGCGCGATTGCTCGCGGTGGGGCTTCTCGAAGCGCTCGGGCCGGCGGACGGGTCGACGGATGCCCCGGCATCCCGATGGCGTCGCGCCGAGCACGTCGCCGCCGTCGACAGCGGAGACCGGGTCGTCGTGCTCGATCTCGCCGATCCCGCGAGCGCGACGCCGCAGGCCCTCGCCGGCAGCGCGGCCGCGATCTGGAGGGCGATCGGCACCGACGCCGACGGCACCGGCGGCCGCGACACCGAGGCGATCGTCGCGCACGTCGCCGGCTCCTACGCGGTCGAGCCCGCGGCGGTGCGAGCGGATGTCGAGGCCTTTCTGCGGGAGCTGCGCGCGCGAGCCCTCGTCCGCGAGATCGACACCGACGCCCGCGAGCTCGACGACACGATCACGAGCGGAGGAGCCGATGCCTGAGACCTCCGAGAGGGAGCGCCGCAACCTGCTCACGGCCGACTGCGCGAACTGCTTCGCCCTGTGCTGCGTCGCCCTGGCCTTCGCCCGGTCGGCGGACTTCGCGTTCGACAAGGGCGCGGGCGAGCCGTGCGTGAACCTCGCCGACGACTTCCGCTGCGGCATCCATCCCCAGCTGCGCGACCGGGGCTTCAAGGGCTGCACGGTCTTCGACTGCTTCGGCGCGGGCCAGAAGGTCTCGCAGAACAGCTTCGAGGGGCGCAGCTGGCGCGACGACCCCGACTCGCGGCAGCAGATGTTCGCGGTCTTCCCGATCGTGCGCCGGTTGCAGGAGCTGCTCTGGTATCTGAACGAGGCGATGGCGATGCCGCAGGCCCGGCCCCTCCGCTCCGAGCTCGAAGCGGCTTTCGTCGAGACCGAGCGTCTCACCGAGCTGGGCCCCCGGCAGATCCTGGCGGTCGACGTGGGGGCGCACCGGGACGCCGTGAACACGATCCTGGCGCGGGCGAGCGAGCTCGTGCGGGCCGGGGCGCAGCCCGCCTCGCCGCCGACGAAGCCACGGCGCACGCTCCGCCCGGGCGCCGATCTGATGGGCGCGACGCTGGCCGGTCACGACCTGCGCGGCGCGAACCTGCGGGGCGCCTACCTCATCGCCGCCGACCTGCGCGGTGCGGATCTGCGCGGAGCCGACCTCATCGGCGCCGACCTGCGCGACGCGCAGCTGGGCGGGGCGGATGTCTCACAGGCCCTCTTCCTCACCCAGGTGCAGCTCAACTCGGCCCAGGGGGACGCCACGACGGTTCTCCCCGCATCGCTCACCCGCCCCGCGCACTGGGCCCGCTGAGCCGCTTCCCGACGCCGCTCGCCCGTATCAGCACCCCATCCATGGCGGTGCCAGCTGACATCTGTACAGCGCCTGCTGTACTGTTTTCTCATGCTCACGCTGACGACTCGCCTGGATGTGATGAACCGCCTCGGCCGCGCGATGGCCGATCCGAGCCGCTCGCGCATCCTCATGACCCTGCTCGACGGCCCGGCCTACCCGGCCGCGCTCGCCGAGCAGCTCGGGCTGACCCGGCAGAACGTCTCCAACCACCTGGCCTGCCTGCGCGACTGCGGCATCGTCGTCGTCGAGCCGCAGGGCAGGCAGGCGCGCTACGAGATCTCCGACCCGCATCTCACCCGCGCCCTCGACGACCTCGTGAGCGTCGTGCTCGCCGTCGACGAGTCGGCCGAGTGCATGGATGCCGCGTGCTCCGTTCCCGGGTGCTGCGAGCCGGCCCGATGAGCACCACCACCGCGACCCAGGCCCCCTCCCCCGAGCGGAAGGCGGTGCTGCACGGGCGCATCCGCTGGATCGTGGGCATCACGATCGGCTACAACCTCATCGAGGCGGTCGTCTCGATCGCCGCGGGCACGGCGGCGTCGTCGGGCGCGCTGATCGGCTTCGGGCTCGACTCCCTCGTCGAGGTGCTCTCGGCCGCAGCGGTCGCCTGGCAGTTCTCGCGCGCCGACCCGGAGCGCTACGAGAAGGGCACCCTGCGGGTGATCGCACTCGCCTTCTTCGCACTGGCCGCCTACGTGACGGTCAATGCCGTGCTCTCGCTCACCGGCGTGCTGGATGCGCAGCACAGCACCGTCGGCATCGTCATCACGGCGATCAGCGTGGTCGTCATGCCCCTGCTCTCGTGGATCGAGCGTCGCACCGGCCGCGAGCTCGGCTCGGCGACGGCCGTGGCCGACTCGAAGCAGACCCTGCTGTGCACCTATCTCTCGGCGGCCGTGCTGCTGGGCCTCGCGCTCAACACCCTCCTCGGCTGGGCCTGGGCCGACCCGATCGCCGCCCTCGTCATCGCCGGCTTCGCCGTGCGCGAAGGCATCGAGGCGTGGAAGGGCGACACGTGCGCCACCCCGATCGGCATGCTGCTCGACGAGGACCACGACGAAGACGGCGGGGAAGCGGCATCCTGACCGCCTCGCCGTGCGGCCCGTGTCAGCCGAGGCTGCTCTCGCGCGCGACGAGATGGAAGTCGGCCTGGAACTCCTGGGGACCGCCCGCCGAGGACTGACCTTTCAACCGCCGGTCCATCAGACCGACGGCGATACGGGCGATCTCCTCACGACCGGGGGCGACGCTTGTGAGGGTCGGAGTCGAATACAGCGCGTCCTGGGTGTCGTCGAAGCCCACGACCGCCACGTCGTCGGGCACCCGCAACCCCGCCCGCAGGAGCCCGCGCAATGCGCCGAGCGCGAGCGCGTCGTTGAAGCCGAACACGGCGTCGAAGGGAGTTCCCGAAGCGATCAACCGCTCGATGGCGTGCACGCCGTCGTCTTTGATCCAGCCCCCGCCGCCGAGGGCGAGCCGCTCGTCGAACTCGATCCCCGCGGCATCCAGGGCATCGCGATAGCCCGTGAAGCGCAGATGGGCCGCACCGAGGTTGCGCGGGGGCTCGACGCCGACGACGGCGATGCGGCGACGCCCCAATCCGATGAGGTGCTCGACCGCCGCCCGGGCTCCTTCGGAGTTGGCCATCGCCACGTGGTCGAAGCCGCTGTCGAAGATACGATCTCCGAGCAGCACGATCGGAAAGCCGATCTTGAGCCGCGAGAGGTCGTCGACCGACATCGCGGTCGGAGCGAAGAGCACACCGTCGACGAGATTGCCCCGCGTGCCCGAGAGCACGGCGAGTTCGCGCTCCTTGTCGTTCTCCATCGTCTCGACGAAGACGGTGAGCCCGACCTCGCGGGCGGCGTGGATGACCGATTGCGCGAGCTCGGCGAAATAGGGCTGGTTGAGGCTCGGAATCGCGAGCGAGACCATCCCCGTGCGCCCGTTGCGGAGATTACGGGCTGTGATGTTGGTTCGGTAGTCGAGCGTCTCGAGCGCCTCCTCGACCTTCCGCCTGGTGGCCGGGCGGATGCCCTGGTAGCCGAGAAGGAATCGTGAGACCGTCTGATGAGAGACCCCGGCCTCTCGCGCGACGTCGTAGATCGTCGCCGGCTTCTCTGCAGAGCGTCTGCTGCTCGTCACGGAGCATCCCCCTTCGGATGAGATACGGCTCGGCGCCCCGCATCATGCTACCTTCCGGAGCAGCGTCGATTTTATCGATAACGAACCCCGGCACGAGGTGGCGTGACGGAGAGAGGTCACGGAGCTGTCACGAGACGCGCGAACCGGCGGCGAACGCGGAGGCCGCTATCCGCACCACCTCGCTTCCCACCATCACCCGGATCTCGGCACCCGCGTATCGCACCGCGTGCTCGCCCCGTGCGGCAGGGACCACTGCGCGCAGGCTCACCGCGGTGAGAGACGGACGACCCCGGTCATCCGGGCTCCATTCGACATCCACCTCGATGCCGGGTCGTGCCCTCAGCCCCCGCACCCGCCCCGAGGGCAGCTCGGCCGGAACCGCCTTCAGAAGATCGATCCCCCCGGCATGGCTCTGCATCAGGCATTCCGCGAGGCCCGTCACATAGCCGAAGTTGCCGTCGATCTGGAAAGGCGGATGGGCCACGAACAGATTCGGGTAGAGCCCGCCGATCCACGGACCGCGGTCGACTTCCATGTCGCGGAAGACGAGCCGCATCAGATCGCTGACCTTGTGCGGCTGCCCGAGCCGGGCCCGCATGATGAGCTTCCAGGTCAACGACCAGCCCGTCGACTCGTCGCCCCGCCCGTCGAGGCTGAGCGAGGCCGCCCGAGCCCGCTCGGGCGTCAGCTCCCCGTCGCTCGGATGCAGGAAATAGAGGTGGGCGATGTGCCGGTGCGTCGGATCGGGGAAGTCGAAGTCGTCCGCCCACTCCTGGACGGTGCCGTCGCGACCGATGCGCGGTGCGGGGATGCGCGGCCGGGCCCGAGCTGCCGCCGCCACGACCTCGTCGTCGTCGATGCCCAGACGGCTCGCCACGGCGACGAGGATGTCGAGCAGATCCGCGATGACCACCAGGTCGTACGCCGAGGAGCGCGCCGAGGAGGCGATCGCACCGTCGGGCGTGAAGAACTGGTTCTCGGGCGAGGTTGACGGCACGGTGCCCAGCGATCCGTCCTCCTGTTCGACGAGCCACGACAGCGCGAACTCGGCCGCCGAGCGGATGGGCGCCCACGCACGTGCGCGCACGAAGTCGTCATCCGCGCCGTAGAGCACCCGCTCCCACAGGTGGCGGACGAGCCAGGGGCCGGCCAGGGGCCAGAAGGCCCACTTCGGGTCGTGCTCCCCCATGCCGACGGGCATCGAGTAGGCCCAGACATCCGTGTTGTGGTGCGCAACCCAGCCCGGGGCGTCGTAGAGCTCGCGCGCCGTGCGACGGCCGGTGCGGCTCAAGCCGTCGATGAGGTCGAAGAGCGGGGGCAGACAGTCTTCGAGGTTGCCGACCTCCGCCATCCAGTAGTTCATCTGCACATTGATGTTGGTGGTGTAGTTCGAGCTCCACGGCGGCTGCAGTGAGTCGTTCCAGATGCCCTGGAGGTTGGCGGGCGTGCCGCCGGCCCGCGAGCTGCTGATGAGCAGGTAACGGCCGTAGTTGAACAGGAGCGCGGCGAGCGCCGGATCCGCCGCGATGGTGCCGCCGGGGTGGGCGTTCCCACGCCGCAGACGCTCGTCGATCGGCAGCTCCGGATCGACGCCGATGGTCATCTCGGCGGCCGAGTAGAGCGCGGCGTGGTCGACGACGTGACGCGCGTGCAGGACGCCGGTCTCGAGACGCGATGCGGCCTCGGCCCGCTCACGAGCGCGATCGTAGGCATCGGCCGCGGTGCCCTCCGGGTAGCGGCCGATGCCCGCGAAGGTCGTCTGGGTCGCGACGAACACGGTGACGGATGTCGCGCCCACGATGCGCACGAACCGGCCGTCGCGCTCGAGGCGTCCGTCGTGCCGGAAACGGACGACGGCGGCGGCCTGCATCGACAGGGTGTCGTCGTCGTCATAGCGCACCGGCTCGTCGACCTCGTCGTGGAGGGGACTCACGTCCGCGGGCATCGCGAGCAGCAGGGACAGCTCGGCCCCCTCGACCGAGACCCGGCTCGAGCGCACCCGCAGCAGGCTCGTGAGCCCCGCGACCAGCTCGAGCGATCCCGGCGCCTCGGTCGTGATCTCGTGCACGAGCACGCCGTCGTGATGGCTGACGAAGGTGCGCTGCCGGATCGCTCGGCCGTCCACCCGGTAGTCGGTCGTATGGGTCGCCGTGCGCAGCTCGAGCCGGCGGCGGTAGTCGCTGACCGCTCCGCCCTCGGAGCCGATGCGCAACTCGAGGTCGACGAAGGGCAGGAAGGTCTGACTGTGGCGGTGCTGGATACGACGGAGTGCGTCATCCGCCCGGGTGTAGTCCTGCGCGGCGATGGCCTCCCGCGCCTCGCGGAGCGCCTCGGCCGCCACCGCCGGTTCGATGCGGGGCTCGGCGAACTCGTTGGCGGGGCTTCCGGACCACGCGGTGCCGTCGTTGATCTGCAGGCGCTCCCGGTGGGGGCCTCCGAAGACCATCGCGCCCAGGACGCCGTTGCCGAGCGGCAGCGCCTCCGTCCACGATTCGGCCGGTCGGTCGAACCAGATCTCATGCTGTGTCACGGGCTCAGTCCTTGGTGCTTCCGCTGGTGAGGCCGTTGACGATGAACCGCAGGCCGAAGAGCACGAAGAGCACGGCGGGGATCGCGAGGAGGACGAGGCTCGCGTTGTAGCGGCCGAAGTCCTCCGGCGAACGGCCGAGCGCGTTCGCGAACGACGCCACCGACTGGGCGGCGGTCGTGATGCTCGGATCGGTGAAGAGCATCGACGGCCAGAGGAAGTCCTGCAACGACCAGATGAAGCAGAGCACCACGAGGTTCGCGATGACCGGTCGCGACAGGGGCACGAAGACGTTCCAGAAGATCCGGAGATGGCCCGCGCCGTCGAGCTCCGCCGCCTCGATGAGGGCGTCGTCGATGGTGCGCCCGTAGTTCCTCATCAGCAGCACGCCGAAGGGGATCGTGAGCACGGCTTCGGGCAGGGCCACACCGAGATAGCTGTTGAAGAGCCCGAGCTGATCGGTGATGTGGAACACCGGGATGAGCAGGGCCGTCCCCGGCACGGCGAGGAAGAGGAGGATGAGCGCGAAGGCCAGCTCTCGTCCGCGGAAGGCGATCTTCGAGAGCGCGTAGCCGGCCGTCGCGCTGATCGCCACGACGAGGACGGCGTGCAGGGCGCCGATGGCGAAGGAGTTGACGTAGGTCAGCAGGATCGGCACACCGCCGACGGGCTCGGCGATGAGGCTGATGTAGTTCTCGATCCCGAACCCCTGCAGGGACTTCGCGACGGCCGCATAGAGCGGGAAGGCGAAGACGACTCCCATGACGATCAGCAGCCCGTAGATGACCCAGCGGTCGGGACCCGCGGTGATGATCATCCTCAGGGGATTGTCGTCGACGCTCCTGCGACGACGTCTCCGCCCGTCGTCCGAGCCCTCTCCCACCGTCCGATCGACGGGCGGCAGCGTATCTGTGGTGGTCATGCCTTCTCCTTACGAGGCGTGCGCGTGGCGTACATCTGGATCAGCGAGATGACGAGGGCGATGAGGAGGACGACAACGGAGGCGGCGGCCGCGAATCCGATCGTCTTGCCGCCCGAGTTCGTGTAGCCGTAGAGATAGGTGCCGACGATCTCCGTGGTCGAGCCCGGGCCGCCGTCGGTCGAGAACAGCACCTGCTCGAGGGCGCGGAACGAGCCGAGCAGCAGGGCGAGGATGACCGTGATGTGGGTCGTCTTCATCATCGGGTAGATGATCGAGCGCATGATCCGGAAGGTTCCCGCCCCGTCGAGCAGTGCGGCCTCCAGCGACGAGGTCGGCAAAGCGGAGAGATCGGCCGTGTAGTACATGATCGGCAGGCCGATGAGGTAGCAGAAGATGAGGATCACGGCGCCGTAGGCGAGGCCCGGGGTGGTCAGCCACGACTGCGCGAGGTCGCCGAGGCCGACGGCCCGGAGGGTCTCGTTGAGGATGCCGAAGCGCTCCTGGAGCATCGAGCCGAAGATGGTGGCGACCAGTGACAGCGGCATCAGCGCGGGCAGGAGGAAGACGAGGTAGAAGAGCTTGCGGCCGCGCACGCCCGTTGACAGCGACACCGCGATGAAGAAGCCGATCGTCAGGGCGACGGCGATGCTGATGGCCGCGAAGACGAGGTTGTTGAGGATCGACTGCCCGAATACCGGGTCGGTGAACAGGAGCACGAAGTTGTCGAAGCCCACCTCCACCGGTCGCAGCAGCGAGATCCCGACCTTCTGCAGGCTGGTCTGGCCCAGGAAGACGATGCTGTAGAGGTAGTAGACCGCGTAGATGACGAGCAGCGGGCTGAGGAAGACCAGCCCGAGCAGCCAGTCGCTGCGGCGCTTCTTTCGTGGGGTGCGTGTCCGGCTGCTCATGTGTGCTCTCCTGATCCGGGTCTCGGCGAGGACGGGCCGTCCGACGGCATCGGACGGCCCGCTCGCAGTGTTCGCTGCGACGGCGCTCGGGCTCAGAAGTTGCCCTTCTCCAGCTCGGCCTGATCGCTGTCCGCAGCCTCCTCGGCGGTCATCGCGCCGTGCAGCACCTGCTTGACATTGGCGCCGACGAAGTCGGCGAAGGCGCCCAGGTTGTTGCGGTCGCCGTGCGGATTGTTGATGAGGTCGACGAGGAGCTCGTAGCTCTGCTTCTGCAGATCGGTCGTCAGGACGCCGTCGGGCAGTTCGTAGCCGTCGAGGGCCGGGACCCCCTTGAGGGCGCTGGCCCATTCGTCCACGCCCGCGCCGACCGACATGTACTCGATGAACTTGGCAGCGGCATCCTGCTTGGTCGATTCGGCGGGGATCCCGAGCATCACGTCGAGGAAGGCGCGAAGGGACGCATCGTCCGCGTTCTCGGCCGGGAAGGGGACGATGCCGTAGTTGCCGGTCAGGATGCGACCGGCCTCCCACGAGCCGTTGAACACGACGGCGGATTTTCCCTCGTCGAAGGTCGTCATGGCCGTCGCGTAATCCATGTCGAGCGTGGAGCTGTCGAAGGCGCCCGTGTCGTAGAGGGCCTTGTAGTCTTCGAGCCCCTGCACGTACTCCGGGGTGTTCCATGCGCCCTCGTCGTAGCGCACGGCGTTGAAGAAGTCGGGGTCGACCTGGCCCACCGCGGTGAGCGCGACCTCGTCTTGGAACCAGTCCTCGGAGGGCATGGTGACGGGGAGGATGCCCTCGCCCTGTGCTGCGAGGGCGTCGGACAGAGCTGCGAACTCCGCCCAGGTGCTCGGCGGGGTCACACCGAGACCGCTCAGGATGTCGGCGTTGTAGACGCCCACGACGGAGCCTGTCGAGTAGACCGGCACGGCGTAGAGCTCCCCGTCGCTGAAGAGACGCTTGGCCTGTTCGACCGACTGGGCGGTGAACTCGCTCTCGAGGTCGTCATCCACCGGCCAATCCGAGACCGGCAGCAGATAGTCCTCGACCTCGCCGGACCAGGCACCCGGCTGCACGGTGAGCACATCGATGTCCTCGCCCGCCCCGAGCGACTGCGCGGCCTTCGCCTTGTAGTCGGTCTGGGGGATCTCGGTGTAGTTGACCTCGATGTCGGGGTTCTCGGCCTCGAACGACTCGATGATGGGTTCGACGAGGTCCTGGCCCGGCGCGCCGTCCCAGCTCCAGTAGTTGATGGTGGTGACGCCGTCGCCGCTCGAATCGGAGTCTGCGCCGGCGCAACCGCTCAGAACGAGTGCCAGGCCGGCCGTTGCGGCGATCAGACCTGTTCTTCTCGAGAACTTCATTGTGTCTCCTTGGATCGGGCTCACCGGACGGTTCGCCATTGAATGTGATGAGGGCACGGTGCACAGACGCTCCAGCGACGCTCGCTGAGCACCGTCGAGACGATCGACTCGACGTTCCGTTCCGGTCATACGCAAACAGATCAAACGATTGCGCACCTCGCTTGAGAGCAATGTTATCGATAAAATCCCGACTGTCAATACTCTCGCCCACCGCGCCCCCTCCGGCACCTCGCGGCGCACCGTCCTCGTCACGGCGCACGGTCCTCGTCACGGCGCACGGTCTTCGAAGCGCCCCGACGAAGAACGTGCGCCGCGGAGGACCTCGGGCCCCGCGAGGGCGGGCTACTGCGCGCGGTAGTCAGCGGTGATCGTCGCGCTCACCACGACATCCTCGGGCTTGAACGGGAAGCCGCCCGGCTGCGTCGACGAGAACGCGGCTCGGGCCATGAGCATCTCGCCCGGGCTCGAGGAGTCGGGGCGCAGCCCGGCCTCCCACAGCTGCACGAGGGCGACCTCGCCGAGACCGGATGCCGCGGCATACGCCTCGGCACGGGCTCGTGCATCGGCGACCGCCTCGGCCCGCACCCGGCCGGCGAGCTCGGTCGTCGTCGCATCCGTGATCGCCCAGGAGACGCCCGCGAGGGAGACGTCGTCGATGTCGGCGATGCGCGTCACCCAGCGGCCGAGGGCCGCGAAGTCCTGGAACCTCACCTGCACCCCGGCGTAGGCGCCGTGATAGCGCGTGATCCTCGTCTCCTTGGCGGGCTCGTCGCTGTTCTCGTACTTGTCGAAGGTGCGGGTGCTGAGCTGCTCCGACGACCACCAGGTCGCCTCCCCCGACGACACGAAGCCCCGCGCCTGCTCCGCGAGCTCCTCACTGAGCAGCACGGCCGCCTCGGTGGCCTTCGAGCCGTCGTCGGGAACCTCGACGGCGATCGCGACGGACACGGTTCCGCGCTCGGCGGGCGCCCGGCGCTCCGCGGTGCCGGTGACGCTGATGGTGACGGCGCTCATAACGCTCCCTCGCTCGGGCGGCCCGCCGCCGGGGTGGTGAGCGGATGCCGCGTATCAGGAAGCCTACGTTCGCGGCCCGGCTCGCGGCATCCGTCATCCGGCGATCGCGCGGAGGGAACGCGCGCGAAACGAGAGGGACGAACGACAACGCCCGCCACCCCGGTGCGGGGGAGGCGGGCGGAGGCGTTCGGCGCGGAGGGCCCTGCCGCGGGCGGGGGGCGAGGTCAGCTGACCTTGCGACGGTAGGCGGCGATCGCGAAGACGTAGGCGACGACGAGGATGCCGACGAGCCAGGCGAGGGCGACCCAGATGTCAGTGCCCACGGATTCCTGGGAGAACAGCGCCCGGATCGTGTTCACGATCGAGGTCACCGGCTGGTACTCGGCGAACCAGGCGACCGGGCCGGGCATCGAGTCGGTGGGCACGAACGCCGAGCTGATGAACGGCAGGAAGATCAGCGGGTAGCTGAAGGCGCTCGCGCCGTCGACGGTCTTCGCCGAGAGGCCCGCGATCACGGCGAGCCAGGTCAGGGCGAGGGTGAACAGGATCAGGATGCCGGCGACCGCGAGCCACGCCCCCACCGACGCCCCGGTGCGGAAGCCCATGATGAGCGCGACGCCGATGACGATCGCGACCGAGACGATGTTCGCGGCCAGTGAGGTGAGCACGTGGCCCCAGAGCACGCTCGACCTCGCGATCGGCATCGACTGGAAGCGCTCGAAGATTCCGCCCTGCATGTCGAGGAACAGCCGGTACGCGGTATACGCGATGCCCGAGGCGATCGTGATGAGCAGGATGCCGGGCAGCATGTAGTCGATGTACGACTCGTCGGACCCGGTGCTGATCGCGCCGCCGAGCACGTAGACGAACAGCAGCATGAGCGCGATCGGGGTGACCGCGGTCGTGATGATCGTGTCGGGGCTGCGGAGGATGTGGCGCAGCGAGCGGCCGGTCAGGGCGCCGGTGTCGCTGAGGACGTGGCTGGTCATCGGTGCTCCTTTCCTGCTGCGGCCGCCCCGTCGACGCGGCCCTCGTCGCCGGTCTCGCCGGTCTCGCCGGTGTCGCCGACGAGGGCGAGGAAGACGTCTTCGAGGGAGGGCTGCTTCTCGATGTACTCGACCTTCGCGGCCGGGAGGAGCCGCTTGAGCTCGGCGAGCGTTCCGTTCTGGATGATCGTGCCCTGGTGCAGGATCGCGATACGGTCGGCGAGCTGCTCGGCCTCGTCGAGGTACTGCGTCGTGAGCAGGACCGTCGTGCCCTGCCCGGCGAGCTGCTTGACGGTCTGCCACACCTCGATGCGCGCCTGGGGGTCGAGCCCCGTCGTCGGCTCGTCGAGGAAGATGATCGGCGGGTCGCCGATCAGGCTCATCGCGATGTCGAGCCGGCGTCGCATGCCGCCCGAATAGGTCGCCGCCCGGCGGTCGCCCGCGTCGGTGAGCGAGAAGCGGGCGAGCAGCTCGTCGGCGACCGCACCCGGGTTCTTCAGGTGGCGCAGCCGGGCGACCAGCACGAGGTTCTCCCGGCCGGTGAGCACCTCGTCGACCGCGGCGAACTGGCCGGTCAGGCTGATCGACTCGCGCACATCCCCTGCGTTCGAGGCGACGTCGAAGCCGTGCACCGTCGCGGTGCCCGCGTCGGCCTTCAGCAGTGTCGACAGGATGCGCACGAGCGTGGTCTTGCCCGCGCCGTTCGAGCCGAGCAGCGCGAAGATACTGCCGGCCGCGACGTCGAAGCCGACGCCGCGCAGCACGGGCAGATCCTTGAACGATTTCTCGATGCCCTGCACGGTGATGGCCGGTGCGGTGGTCATGCGCCGCCCGCCTTCTCGCCGTCCTCGATCGCCTTGTTCAGGCGAGCGCGCTCCTTGTCGATCCAGCGCTTGCCGCCGTAGGCCTGCGCGAAGGTCTCGGTGAACTCCACGGGGTCGTCGCCGACGATCTCGCGCACGGGCGTTCCGTCGAGGGCGGCCCGCTCCCAGAGGTCGGCGAGGTCGGTGAACATGGTCGTGAGGGTGTCGCCGTCGGTGACATCGCCGGAGTACATGAGGTAGCGGTGCATGGCCTTCGCCGCGCTCCCGTGGGGCTCGGGCAGGGCGTCGATACGGGCCTTGTCCTGCCGGTACTGCTTCTTCTGCTCGAGCGACCCGGTGAGGGCCTCGATCCATTTCGCGGCCATGACTACTCTCCTTCTTCCTGCGTGCGCTCGGTGGTGTGGTGGAGCTTCTCGATCCGTTCCACGAGAAAGCTCCAGCTCCTCCAGAACTCGTCGAGGTGTTCGGCGCCCTGCGCGTTCAGCGCGTAGACCTTGCGCGGCGGCCCCTTCTCAGACGGGACCTTCGACACGTCGACGAAGCCGCGCTGCTCGATCCTGACCAGGAGCGCGTAGACGGTGCCCTCGACGATGTCGGAGAAGCCCTGCTCGCGCAGCCGCGCCGTGATCTCATAGCCGTATGCCGGCCGCACGGCCAGGATCGCCAGGACGATCCCCTCGAGCGTGCCCTTGAGCATCTCGGTCATCTGTTTGGCCACGGACCCCTCGCAACTACTCAGTGATGCTGACTACCACTAGATAGTAACGCCGACTACCGGTAAGTAGCAACACCGAATAGCAGTCTTTCCGACACCGAACCCGAGCCCCCCGTCTCTCCCCCTCCGTGAGTAGACGCGAATCGGGGGTCGGATGCCTCCGACACCCCCGATTCGCGTCTACTCGCGGGGAGGGAAGGAGGGGGGAGGAGGTCAGGCGCTTACGTGCGCCGCCGACTCGTAGGCCTTGCCCGGGATCTGGGTGGCGAGCTTGCCGCCGCTCACGTCGATGAGCGCGCCCGTGATGTAGCCGGCGGCGTCGCTCGCGAGGAAGCACAGCAGCTGCGCGACCTCGTCGGGGGTGCCCCAGCGGCGCAGCGAGAGCGTGTCGAGCAGACGGGACTGGGCGCCTTCCGGCATCTCGGCGAAGCCGTTGATGCTCGTGGGGATCATGCCGGGCGCATAGGAGTTCGCGGTGATGTTCCAGGGGCCCAGCTCGCCGGCGAGCGTGCGCGTCAGCTGCACGACGGCCGCCTTGGCCGCGGCGTAGGCCGCGTTCCCGACACTCGGCACGATCGCGGCGAAGGAGGCCGCGTTGATGATGCGGCCGCTGCCCTGCCGCTTCATGATGGGGATGACGGCCCGGCAGGTGCGGAAGGTGCCGGCGACGTTGATGTCGAAGCTGCGCGCCCAGAGATCGTCGTCGAGGTCTTCGACGAGGCCCTCCGCGTTGATCCCCGCGTTGTTGACGAGCACGTCGATGCGGCCGAAGCGCCGCACGACCTCGTCGACGGCGCTCGTGACCGCCGCGGTGTCGCTCACATCGCACCGCAGGTTCGCGCCCTCGGCGCCCGACTCGCGCAGGAAGGCGCCGAACGACTCGAGCTCGGACCCGGGGAGGTCGAGCGCGACGACCGTGGATCCCTCGCGCACGAACGTCTCGGCGATGACCCGCCCGATCCCCCGCCCCGCTCCCGTGACGACGACGACTTTGTCGCTCAGATCTAACAGCATCCGCATCCTTTCCCGATGGGCTCAGAGGTTATTCAGGCCCACCCGGAGAGATGTCGCCGTCAAACATAAAAAGCATACTCTAAGTGCTTCTTTCTTCTAATCATGCGCATCATCTTCGATATAGTGGATTTGAAAGAATACTTATGCGAATCAAGGGAGATACCGTGCCGACCGGTGCCAGCGACAGGAACGAGACCGGCGAGACCGGCGCCGAGAAGAGCGACGCACGAGAAGTCGGCGTGATCGGCACCCGGGTCGTCTGGGTCGTGGGAGCCGGCAGCGGCATGGGCCGAGCGGTCGCGATCTCCGCGGCGGCGAAGGGCCACCGGGTCGCCGTGAGCGGCCGCCGCGCCGACGCCCTCGCCGAGACCGCCCGGCTGATCGAGCAGAACGGCGGCACGAGCCTGGTTCTGCCCCTCGACGTGAGCGATCCGGATGCCGTGGCCGCCGCGAGGGCCGCGATCGAATCCACCTGGAGCCCGGTCTCCGATCTCGTCTACGCGGCCGGGCTGAACACACCCCGGCGGTACTGGCGCGACCAGTCGATCACCGAGTTCACCGAGATCGTGCAGACCAACCTCATCGCCGCCGCCCGTCTCGTCGACGCCGTGCTGCCCGGCATGCGCGAGCGGCGCGACGGTGTGGTCGTCGTGGTCTCCTCGCACGCGGGATGGCGCTTCTCGCCCGACGCCGGCGTCGCCTACAGCGCGAGCAAGACGGCCCTCGGCTCGCTGTGCGAGTCCCTCAACGCTCAAGAGGGGGTCAACGGCATCCGCACGACCCATGTCTGCCCGGGCGACGTCGACACCGACTTCCTCTCCATGCGACCGAACGTTCCGGACGCACAGGCCCGCACCGTGATGCTCACACCCGACGACATCGCGCGTTCGGTGCAGTTCGTGCTCGACAGCCCGCCTCATGTGCGCATCGACGAGCTCGTGATCACCCCGACCGGCAAAGCGGCGACCCGGTGAACCCGAGCCCACGCTCGCGCGAGATCACCTGGTCGGGGCCTTCGCCCCGCTTCCTCGACTCCGCCCTGCTCGGCAACGGGGGCCTCGGTGTCGCGCTGTCGACCCGGCCCGACGCGATCGTGCTGCACCTCGCGCACAACGACGTCTGGGACAGGCGGATCGACGAGTCGCATCGCGACGAGATCCTGTCGTTCGACGAGGTCTTCGCCCGCGTCGAGGCCATCGACCCGAACATCGCCGCGATCGAGGACGACCCCTGGTTCGCCGGCTACCGCGCCCGGATGGTCGCCGCCTACGCCAAGCCGTACCCCCGGCCGCTCGCCTGCGGCAGCCTCATCCTGGGCTTCGAGCCGCGCGACGTGCAGGTCGTCGGCACGCGGCTCGACGTGCTGACCGGCCTGTGCCGTGTCGATCTCGTCGACCGCGGCACCGCCGTGACCGTCGAGGTCTTCGTCGACCAGGACGACGACGACGTGCACCTGCGCTGCACGACCCCCGAGGGCGAGCCCGCCGCCGCGCCGTTCACGCGTGTGCGGATGATGGCCGACCCCGACGGCCCCGCGCCCGAGCAGTCGGATGCCGCCGGAGGGCCGACCACGTTCATCCTGCCCCGCCCGGGCGACGTGCCGATGCGGGACTCCGTCACCGAGCTCGAGCTGGGCGCGAACGCGCTGGGATTCACCGAGACCCTGCCGGCGCTCGGACCCGGCGCCGAGGCCGACGGCGCCATCGACGCGCGCCTCGCCGCGAGCACCCGGCTGGCCCGCTCGCCGCGCCGCGACTGGTACGGCAACGAGGTGGAGCCGGCTTTCGGCGAGCGGTACCTCGAGCGGATCGAGCCGGGCGAGCCGTTCTGGGCCGTGCTCGAGTTCCGCCACTCCTATGGCCACGGCGCGGTCGTGCCCGGCGCCTCGGCCCCCTCCGCCCGGCCGGCTCCCGGGCCCGAGCTGTGGAGCGACGCGCGACAGCGCAGCGAGCGCGAATGGGACGCCTATTGGGGGCGCTCGCACATCGAGCTCTCCGACGACTACCTCGAGAGCGTCTGGTACCGCAACACCTACTTCGCGCACTGCGCCGTGCGGGAGGGCTCGTCGGCCCCCGGGCTCTTCGGCAACTGGATCTTCCGCGACATCGGCGCCGCCTGGCACGGCGACTACCACATGAACTACAACGCCCAGCAGACCTACTGGGGCAGCTTCGCGAGCAACCGCGTCGAGCAGCACCTCCCCTATGTCGACCTCGTCGAACGCCTCGCCCCCGTCGCCCGCGGCTGGGCCGGCGACTACTACGGCATGCGCGGCGCCGCCTACCCGCACTCGGCCTACAACGCGCCCATGACGGTCAACCCCTACCCGAACCCCGTGTGGGCGTGGGAGTTGAGCGAGAGCCCGTGGACCGTGCAGTCGCTGTGGTGGCACTTCCAGTACACCCGCGACCTCGACTACCTGCGCGATCGGGCGCTGCCGCTCATCCGCGACGTCGTGCTCTTCCTCGTCGACTACCTCTCCCGTCCGCAGACCACACGCCGAGCCGACGGGCTCATCCACATCTTCCCCACCGTCGCGCCGGAGCTCTACGGGCTCGCCCCCGGGCTCAGCCGCAACTCCGACTGCCTGCTCGACATCGCGCTCATCCGCTTCGTCTTCGACGCCTTCGCGCGCAGCTGCGACGAGCTCGGCCTGGACGGCGCGGACGCGCAGCTGCGCACGGAGGCCGAGAGGATCCTCGCGGCGCTTCCCGACTATCCGACCGCGCAGACCCCCGACGGCCCGGTGTTCGTCTCGATCCCGGGCGAGCCCGCCGACACCGTCTACAACGTGCCCATCCCCGGCATGACCGTCTTCCCCGGCGAGCAGCACAGCTGGGAGTCCGACCCGCAGACCATCGACACGCTCACCCGCTCGATCCGCCGGCAGCGGCTCGAAGGCGGCAACGAGCTCGTCTTCGCGAACCTGCAGGCGGCGCGTCTCGGCATCCTCGACCTCGAGAGGTTCACGCGGCAGCTGCGGTACTGCGAGCTGGGCAACGGCACCTTCACCGACATGGCTCTGCAGGTGCACGGCCGCTACAACGACGCGACCGACTTCGAGTTCATGGAGAAGAAGGGCGTCTGGGTCGAGAACTTCGCCCTCACGGCCGTGATCAACGAGCTGCTGCTGCAGAGCTACTCGGGCACCGTGCGGCTCTTCCCCAACTGCGAGGGGCTCTCGCATGCGAGATTCAGCACGTTGCGCGCTCCCGGCGCGTTCCTGCTCTCCGCCGAGCTCGCCGAGGGCGTGGTCTCCGACATCCGGATCCACAGCGAGGCCGGCGAGCAGCTGCGCATCCTCATCCCCTGGGAGTCGGGTGCCGTGCTCACCGGCGACACCCGTCGGGAGACCCTCTCTGCGGGTATCGTGACGATTCCGACGGCGCCGGGCGAAGACCTCGTTCTGCGCGAGTTCAAGCCCTTAGGATAGGCCGAATGAAACAGGTTCCCGGCCTGACGCTGGTGTCGAGAGGCAAGACCGGCGACGGCGGAGCAGGGGGGCGCAGCACCTACTCCCAGGTTCAAGACCAGCTCGGCATCGCGATCTGCGGCGGGCTGCTCGAACCCGGCACCGTGCTGACGATCGACGACCTCGAGACGGCCACGGGCGCCTCGCGCAGCATCATCCGCGAGTCCACCCGGGTGCTGGCCTCGATGGGGCTGTTCCGCGCCCGTCAACGGGTCGGCTTCCAAGTGCTCCCGCAGACCGAGTGGAACTTCTTCGACCCGCAGGTGATCCGCTGGCGGCTGATGTCGCCCGACCGCCAGGAGCAGGTGCGCGCGCTGCTCGAGGTGCGCATCGCGATCGAGCCCGAGGCGGCCCGGCTCGCCGCCGAGCGGGCGTCCGCCGAGCTCGCGGGCAAGATCATGAGCTCGGCCGGAGCACTGTGGTCGAGCGGCGTGCACGGCGACCAGCGCGAGTTCCTGGTGCACGACTCGGAGTTCCACGACCTGATCCTGCT
Organism: Compostimonas suwonensis; assembly: GCF_002797855.1. Classification (GTDB taxonomy): domain Bacteria; phylum Actinomycetota; class Actinomycetes; order Actinomycetales; family Microbacteriaceae; genus Compostimonas; species Compostimonas suwonensis. The sequence goes on along the minus strand of NZ_PGFB01000001.1, from coordinate 758,746 downwards.
GGCATCCGGCAACCCGATGTTCGCGCGGCTCTCGAACGTCATCCAGGAGGCGCTCCGCGAGCGCGCCCTGCACCAGCTGCTCGAGCAGCCGGTCAACGACGAGGACGTGCAGCTGCACGTCGACCTCGCCAACCACATCCAGAGGCGTCAGGGCGACTCGGCCTGGGCGGTGTCGCGCGAGATCATCGTGCGCAACGCCCCCTCGGCCCCGTAGCCGGCCCGCGCCTCACGACCTCGGCGCGCCGTGCCCCGTCCGGCGACCCACATGCAGGAGCCACCGCCCGCCCGGTAACCCGCATGCAGGAGCCACCGAGGTCAGCCCCGATAAAAGAGGGCGATTTCGCCCTCCGTCACGATCTCCTGCAGTGGCGGTCTCCTGCAGTGGGGTCTCCTGCAGTGGGGAGAGCAGCAGGTTCCGGACGCCGGGCTCATCGACGAGCGACGACGGCCTCCTCGCGGAACACCCGGCAACCCCAGGCCGCGAGCTCGACGACGGAGCCGGCCTCGCCGCGCCGCTCGGGCGCGACCTCGACCATGCGCCGGGGAAGAACGACGGATGCCGCCGCAGCCGACCAGTTGTGCACGAACCACAGCCGATCGCCGCCCGCGTTCGTGCCCGAGTGCAGGGTCACCGAGGCGCCCTCGGTCTGCCACCCGGCGGAGACCCGCGACGGCGCGGCCCAGCCGATGAGGTCGGCGGCGAGCGCGACGTTCGGGATCGTGCCGACGTAGCTGATGCGCCCGGAGCCGGTCTGCTGCGTGGTGAGCGCGGCGAAGCGGCCGAGCGCGTGATGGTCGTACTCCGCCACGATCTGAGCGCCCTCGACGAGCAGGCCGTCGGCCCACAGCGTCGCGCGCGCGTCGTCGCTCAGCGCGATCCCGCCCTCGGGGGGCAGCCCCTCGGAGAGCAGGGGCACCGCTTCGACGAGGTTCGACGACTCCTCGTACCAGACGGCGGCGTCGTCCGCGAGACCGCCCGGCTGGCGCTCGGTGCGCGAGCGCGCCTGCTCGTCGGCGTAGCCCGTGCGCATCCCGAGCACGAGGTGTCCGCCGGCTCGCGCGTACTCCCGCAGGATGCCGAGAGTCGCATCGGTCGAGACGTACAGCGCCGGCACGACGAGCACGGGGTGCTCGGCGACGAGCCGCTCGATCGTGAAGTCGGCCAGCTGGGTGTCGTTCACGATGGCCGCCTGCGCACCGCTCGCGATCGCCCCGCGGTAGAACGCCGCGAAGATGACGCCGTAGGCGCCGCCGTGCTCCCGTGACGGCGCACCCGGGATGGGCGGGAAGAAGTCGAAGGCCCAGCGGCTCGCGTTCGAATAGAGGAACGTCACGTCGTGGTCGGGCCGGTAGCCCTCCGTGTGCGGCCCGAGCACGTCGAGGTCGGCGCCCAGCTGCTGCACCTCCGCGTAGACGCGACCGGGCTCGCCGTTGTGCGGCAGCACGCCGCCCCAGAACGTCTCCGTGCCGTAGGGGATCGTGTTCCAGTGCCAGTACTCGATCATCGCGGCGCCGCGCGACACGAGGGCGAGCGCGCTCTGACGCAGCTGCCCGGGATAGGGCGGGTAGTTCTGGTCGCTCGCCCCGATCGCCTGCGCGTTCGTCTCGGTCACGAGGTAGCGCTTCTGCGCCGTTCCGAAGGAGCGGTCGGCGGCCTGCAGCAGACCCCAGACCCCCGTGGAGGTCCAGGGCGCGATGCGCGGGAGGTCGAGGCTCAGGTCGAGGTGATCCTGCATGCCGTAGTAGAGGTTGACCGAGTTGACGTCGAGGGTGCGGATCATCGAGACGTCGTCGAGGGTCGGCCGGGAGTAGGCGAGGCACGTGGTCACGAACTGCGCGGCGCTCGAGTACTCGCGCACGATGTCCGCCTGCCAGGCGATGAACTCCGTCGTGAGACGGGTCTGGAAGCGTCTCCAGGCCAGGTCGTACTGCGGGAGGGTGTTGCCGTCCGGCCGCCACAGCTCGTCGAAGCCGGCGAGCCGATGCGACCAGTAGACGAGCCCCCACGCCTCGTTGAGCGCATCGACGGTGCCGTACTCGGCGCGCAGCTCGTCGACGAACCGGCGGAAGACCGGCTCGTTGTGGAAGAGGTACAGGCCCGGCTCGTTGTCGACCTGGAAGCCGATGACGGCGGGGTGGTCGGCGTAGGCCTCGAGCACGGCGCGGATCATCCGCTCGGCGTAGCGCAGGAAGACGGGGCTCGTGAAGTCGACCTCCTGCCGCCCGCCCCAGGGCACCGGGCGCCCGGTCGCCGACTGGGCCGCCAGCTCGGGGTGGGCCGCCTGCATCCACGGCGGGATCGCGTACGTCGGCGTGCCGAGCACCACCCGGATGCCGAGACGGTGGGCCTCGTCGAGGGTGGGCCGCAGCCACTCGGTGTCGAAGACGCCGTCGCTCGGCTCCCAGGTCGACCACACCGACTCCCCGACACGGATGACGGTGACGTGCGCGTCTCGCATGAGACCGAGGTCGCGCTCCCGCCGTTCGGCCGGAAAGTATTCCGGGTAGTACGCCGCACCGAACAGCACGGTGCCGTCGGGCAGGTTGGTGGGGGATGTCACGGGAGTACTCCTTGGGTCTGGCGGGTCTGGCGGTCGATCAGGCCGGGAGGCCGAGCGGTCGAGCGGAGGGGCGGGCCGGTTGGGCGGGGCGCCTCAGAGCGCGGGCACCGGGACGGCGAAGGCCGCGGCATCCAGGCGCACCGGGGTGTCGGCGGCGAGCTCGACCTCGATCAGGCGGCCGGCGTAGCGCACGAGGTGGGTGCCCGCACCGTGCGCACGGGCACGCAGGGTCGCCGAGACGAGCTCGCCGTGGGCCCACTCGAGGTCGACGACGATGCCCGGCCGGGCCACGAGACCCGTGACCGTGCCGCTCGGCAGCTCCTCGGGAACACCCTTCATGATCTCGACGACCCCCGCGTGGCTCTGGAGGAGCCCCTCGGCGATGGCCGCCACGAAGCCGAAGTTCGCGTCGATCTGGAACGGAGGGTGCGCCGTGAACAGGTTGGGGTAGATGCCCCCGACGTACGGGCCGCGATAGACGGTCGCATCGCGGAAGAGCAGGCGCAGCAGGCTGCTGACCCGGTCGGGGCGGCCGAGACGCGCCTGCATGGCCATCTTCCAGACGAGCGACCAGCCGGTCGACTCGTCGCCGCGGCCCTCGAGGCTGCGCTGGGCGGCCTCCGCGAGCTCGGGCGTCGTCGGCCCGTCGCCCGGGTGCACGAAGTAGAGGTGCGCGGTGTGCCGGTGGTCAGGGTCGGCTCGCAGGGTGTCGTCGGTCCACTCCCGGATCATCCCGTCGGCGCCGATCTGCGGGTCGGGTAGCCGCCGGGCTGCCGCCGTGGCCGCGCGCACGACCGGGTCGTCGCCCGCCACGCCGATGAGCTGGGCGACCTCGCCGACCAGCCGGAACAGATCGCGGGTGAGGGTCACGTCCATCGTCGACGAGCCCGCTGTCGCGCCGCGCCGGCCGTCGGGCGCCGTGAAGTGGTTCTCGGGCGAGGTCGACGGGCTCGTGCCGAGGGTGCCGTCCGGCTCCTCCACGAGGAGGTGCAGGTGGAACTCCCCGGCCGAGCGGATGACGGGCCACATCGAGCGGGCGAGCTCGACGTCGCCGCCGAAGCGGATGCGCTCGCGCACGTGCTGCAGCAGCCACGGCCCCGTGAACGGCGAGAAGGCCCACGAGGGGTCGTGGGTGCCGTCGCCGACCGACTGCGTGTAGCCCCAGGCGTCGCTGCAGTGGAAGGCCACCCAGCCGGGCGCCCCGAAGACCCGCGAGGCCGTCTCGGTGCCCGAGATCGCGAGCGCCTTCGTGAACTCGAAGAGCGGGGGGAGGCACTCCGGCAGATCGGTCTGCTCGGCGAGCCAGTAGTTCATCTCGAGGTTGATGTTGGTCGTGTAGTCGGAGCTCCACGGGGGCTGCATCTTGTCGTTCCAGATGCCCTGCAGGTTCGCGGGCAGTCCGCCTTCGCGCGAGCTGCAGATGAGCAGATAGCGGCCGAAGTTGAACAGCAGGCCGACGAGCCCGGGATCGGAGGCGACGGATGCCGGTGACGAGTAGGCGGCGACGAGGCGCCGATCGGTGGGGACCCCGGCATCCGGGGCCGCGCCCGTCTCGAGGGCGCTGCGCGCGTAGAGCAGTCCGTGGTCGGCCTCCTGTTCGGCGGCCACGACCTCGGCACCCGCGGCGACGGCCTCGGTCACCCGCCCGCGCGCGCGAGTCAGCGCCGTCTCGGCGTCGCCGCTCAGGGCGGCACCGGGCGCGACGAAGTTCGTCTCGGTCGAGAGCACGATCTCGGCGTGCCGCACCCGGGCGGCGCTCAGGCCGTCGCCGTGTCCGTCATGGGTCCAGCGCAGCGACACCGCGCCGTCGAGCGCGGTCTGCTCGCCGTCTCCGTAGCGCACGGGCTCGTCGGTCACGAGCTTGTCGGGGGCGACGTCGTCGGGCAGCCGCACGAGCACGTCCTGACCGTCGGATGCCGCGCGCCGCTCCCGCACGAGCAGCGGGCAGACGAGCTCGAGCTCGACGTCGACGCCCTCGGGGCCCTCGACGTCGATGACGGCGAGCAGCACCTTGCGCACATGGCTCAATCGCACGACCATCCGCACGGTCACGTCGTCGGCGACGGAGGTGACCGTGTGGGTCGCGGTGCTGAGGTCGAGGCTCCGGCGGTACTCGCGGGCCTCGCCGCGCGGGCGCCCGGCCGTGGAGAACCGCACGATCAGGTCGGTGAAGGGCAGGAACGACTGCGGGTAGCCGTGCTGCACGGCCCTGAGCGCCTCGTCGGCCTCGATCCAGTCGCCGCGGGCGACGGCCTCCCGGCTGCGGGCGATGCCGGCCTGCGCGACCTCGGCGGAGGGAACCCGCCCCGAGAGCTCGGTGGCGGGCCCGCCCGACCAGCCCGTCGTGTCGTTGATCTGGATGCGCTCCTCCGCGACCCCGCCGAACACCATCGCCCCCATGAGACCGCTCCCGAGGGGCAGCGCCTCCGTCCAGCTGCGGGCCGGGCTCTCGAACCACAGGCCGTGCGAGGAGGGGTCGGGGAGGCTGATCGCCATTGATGTTCTCGTTTCTGTGCGGCCACTCGGACCCAAGTGATAAAACGTTTGCTCACGAACAGGCTAGGCAAACTCCAGAAGCCCGTCAACGACTTTCTTGTGGAATAATGCATACTAGTTTCGAGTAAGTTACCAAATAAACATTTTTTTAGCCGTTACGAAGGAGTGACAAGATGATCCATATTTTCGGAGGCACCAGTCGTCGTCGGGCCGTGACTCTCACAGCAGTCGTGGCAAGCGCCGGCCTCGTGCTCACGGTCAGCGGATGCGCGAGCGGCGGCGACGCGGCAGGCGACGCGTCATCGATCCGGGTGCAGGTCGAGACCAGCAAGCTGCCCGGCCTGCAGGCGGTGGTCGACCTCTTCGAGAAGGCCAACCCCGATAAAAAGGTCAACCTCGAGACCATCACCTCGGATCAGAAGGCGACCACCAACTCCCTGACCCTCGCGGCGGCCGACGCACCCGACCTCGGGGTCGCGCCGATCAACGCGAACTCCTACCAGCAGCTCCTCGAGGGCGACGCCTTGTTGCCCCTCGACGACGTCTGGGAGGCCGCGAACCTCAACGAGCTCTACTCGCCCGATGTCGTCAGCACCCTGACGACGGCGGACGGCAAGCCGTACTCGGCGCTCTTCGAGTCGACCATCTACAACACCGTCTACTACAACGCCGACCTCTTCGACGAGCTCGGCATCACGCCGCCGACCGACCACGCCGTGCAGTCCGACGACGAGCTCTTCGCGATCGCCGACAAGCTCAAGGCAGGTGGACACGACGCGCTCTGCATCGGAGGATCGAGCAACTACCAGCTCGGCTGGCTGCTCGACGGGCAGCTCGCCGCCCTCGCCACGCCCGACGAGCTCGCCGCCTTCAACTCGGCCGCGACCGAGGAAGGCGTCGACTTTACCTCGAAGCCCTTCGTCGACTCTCTGCAGCAGATCCAGGACTGGTACGACGACGGCCTCTTCCAGGCGGGCGTGCTCGGCCAGAACTTCGACACGGCCCTGGCGAACTTCTCGGCCAGCACCTGCGGCATGATCCTGGGCGGCGCCACAACGACCACCGCCCTCGAGGCGAACGCCGTCGACTACTCCTACGACTGGTTCACACTCCCCAGCGCCAACGGCGCGACCCTCCCCACCCGCTATGCCGGCAGCACCTTCGTGATCCCCAAGACCGCGAAGAACCCCGAGCTGGCGAAGGAGTTCCTCGAGTTCTTCTACACGCCCGAGGCCTCGCTCGCCTACGTGGGAGCCAACGGCTCGCTGCCCGCGATCAACGGACTGCCCGAGGACAAGCTTCAAGAGGTGCTCCCCCCGATCGTGAACTCGATCCTCGCCGCCATCGACGCCGACGGCGCCGGCACCGGCTGGACGAGCGTCGTTCCGGGCGCCCTGGGCCAGGGGTTCATCGACCCCGAGATCCAGAAGCAGTTGAACGGACAGCAGACTCCGGCCCAGACGGCGGAGAACCAGCAGAAGAACTACGAAGCATTTCTCTCGTCGAAGTAGTGACCACCAATCCGTGACGAAGCGGATGATCGATTGAGGACGACGTCATGACAACAGCGCCCACCCGGCCAGCACCCACAACGCGCACCGCCCGCAGACCCGGCGGTCGTGGGAGCCTGAACCGCAACACCTCCCGAGTGGTCGGGTGGGCGTTGGTTCCTGCGGGAATCGTGCTCCTCGTCTTCTTCCTGGTACCTCTCGTCGCGCTCATCCGCATCGCCATGTCGTCGTGGTCGGGCGTCGGCGAGATGGACTGGGTCGGCTTCGACAACTTCGTCACGGCCCTGACCAACGAGCCGTTCTACGCGGCGCTGTGGCATTCGGTGGTGCTGGCGGCGATCGGCGCCGCCGGCACCATCGCCGTGGCCCTGGTCCTCGCCGCCTTCGTGTCGTCGCGCATCCGGGGCAGCTCGTTCTACCGCGTGCTCTGGTTCCTTCCCGCGATCGCGCCGGCCTCGGCCGTGTCGGTCTTCTGGGCGCTCTCGGTGCAGCCGAGAACCGGGCTCGTCAACCAGATGCTCGGGGCCATCGGCCTCGGCGACGCGCACGCCTGGCTCAGTTCGCCGGATGCCGCGATCTACGTGATCGCCTTCGTGATCATCTGGCACGGCGTCGGCTTCGCCTTCCTGCTGCTGCTCGGCGCGATGGAGGAGATCCCGGTCTCGGTCAACGAGGCGGCGGCGCTCGACGGGGTATCCACCATCGGGCGGTTCTTCCGCATCACACTCCCCCTCATCCGGCCGGTCCTGGGCATCGTGGCCCTGCTCAACGTGATCTGGGCGTTCAACGGCTTCACCTTCGTCTGGGGCATCACGCAGGGAGGGCCCGGCAACTCGACCGAGGTGCTGCCCGTGCTGGTGTACAAGCAGGCCTTCGTTTTCGGAAACTTCGGACCCGCAGCCGCGATGAGCATCCTCGGCGGCGTCGTGCTGCTCGCCATCGGCCTCTTCACGCTGCGCGGCCAGAAATCAACAGGAGACTAAATTGTCCAGAACGACGCGATCACCTCTCTCGATCGTCGGCCACGGCTGGGCGATCCTCTGGACCCTGATCTCGGTCCTCCCCTTCATCTTCATCGTGCTGCTCGCCTTCAAGTCGACGACCGCCATCTACACCGATCCGATCGGCCTCGTCGGGGTGGACTGGAAGCCGCAGAACTTCGTCGACGCCTGGAACGGCCCGCCCGGCGGTGGCGGCTTCGGCTTCTACCTGATCAACACCGTCGTCGTCGCGGCGATCGCGATCACCCTCAGCCTCGTGCTCGGAAGCTTCACCGCGTACTTCCTGTCGCTGGCCAGCGCCCGGGTGCGCAGGATCGGCGTGGTGATCCTGCTCGTCACGACGATCACGCCCGTCGTGCTGCTGCTCATCCCCTACTATCAGGCCGTCAACCTGCTCGGGCTGCTCAGCAACCCTCCCGCACTCGCGATCATCTACGTCGCCCTCGTGCTGCCCAACACGGTGCTCATCCTGCAGTCGTTCTACCTGGGCTTCCCGCCCGAGCTCAGGGAGGCCGCGGCCCTCGACGGCCTCGGGCCCCTGCGCACCTTCTTCACGGTGGTCAGCCCGCTCTCTCGCGGGCCCCTCGTGGCGGTCGCGATGCTCAACGGCTTCAACATCTGGGGTGAGACGCAGGTCGCGATCGTGATGCTCGTGCAGGCGCAGTCGCGCACCGTGCCGATCGGGCTCTTCGCCTTCCAGGGCGAGTTCCAGTCGAACACGGGCGCCATCTTCGCGGGCCTGACCATCGCGACGGTGCCGGTGCTCATCGCCTACCTGATCTTCAACCGCCAGGTCACGAAGGGTATCGCGCTCGGCGGCGTCTTCCGCTAGCCCTGAACCTCGCGGCGCACCCTCTTCGTCGCGGCGCACGGTCTTCGGTGCGCCGCGACGAACAACGTGCGCCGCGACATCCGCGGGTCTCGGCTGCGGCTACAGTTCAGGGGTGGGATTCACGCGCGCCGAGTTGAACGCGTTCCGCGGCGGCACCCTGCCCGACCTGCTCGGGCCCGAGGTGCGACTGCTCTTCGTCGGCATCAACCCTGGTCTGCAGACGATCGCCGTGCAGGCGCATTTCGGCCGGCGGGGCAACCGGTTCTACCCGGCGCTGTACCGGGCCGGCATCGTCGACCGCCTGATCGACGCGTCCGCCGGCTTCTCGCCCGACGACCGCGCGCGGCTCGAGCAGCGGGGCATCGGCATCACGAGCCTCGTGGCCGGGGCGACCGCCCGGGCCGACGAGCTCAGCACGAGCGAGCTCACGGCGGGCGCGCTGTCGCTCACCGAGCGCGTCGCCCGCATCCGCCCGAGGGCCGTCGCGATGCTCGGCATCACCGCCTACCGCATCGCCTTCGCGCGCCCGAAGGCCCTCGTGGGCCGCCAGCCCGAGAGCATCGGCGGCGCGCAGCTCTGGGTGGTCCCGAACCCGAGCGGCCTGAACGCCCACGAGACGGTCGAGAGCCTCGCCGCGTCGTATCGCGAGGCCGCCGTCGCGGCCGGCATCGACGTGCTCGAGCCGCCGTCGCCCGAACCGCTCGCGCGCGACTGACATCTCACGAGGCCAGCGCCTCGCCCACCAGCCGTTTCAGCTCGGGCACCACATCGCTCGCGAACCACGGGTTCTTCGCCTGCCAGCGGAAGTTCAGCGGCGACGGGTGCACAAGCGGGATCGTCTGCGGCAGGTAGTCGCGATACGCGCGAACCGTCTCCGTCAGATTCGAGCCGGCCCGCCCGGCCAGGTAGAACTTCTGCGCGTAGCCCCCGATGAGGATCGTGAGCCGCAGCCCCGGCAGCCGCCCCAGGATGCGCGGATGCCAGGTGGGCGCGAAATCCTTGCGCGGCGGCAGATCCCCGCCGGCGCCCTTGCCTGGGTAGAAGAAGTCCATCGGCAGGATCGCGAACAGGCCCGGATCGTAGAACTGCTCGTCGGTCACGCCCAGCCACGACCGCAGGGTGACCCCGCTCGCGTCGTTCCACGGAATCCCGCTCTCCTGCGCCTTGCGCCCGGGCGCCTGGCCGATGACGGCGACCCTCGCCGACTCCGCCGCCGCGTACAGCGGGCGGTAGCCGGCCTCCTTCGCCCAGGCGTTCTGCGGATCGTCGACGATGGCCGTGTAGATCTCGTCGAGCTCGCTCATCCACTGCGCCTTCCCACATCGGCGAGGATACGCCTGCCGGGCCGTCCGCGCTCGCCCGGCCCTTGCGCATGCCACCCGCTTGGTAGACCCTGAGAGTCAGGAACGGCATGACCCCGGAGCGCCTCATCGTCGAGGACAACTCGAAAGACGGCGGCGTCACCGGGCTTCGTCTCGAGGAGGCACGGATGTCCGACACGATCGTCGCGGTCTGGGACGGCTCGCCGTCATCACGAAGCGCACTCGACTGGGCCGCGGAACGAGCTCGCGACCGCGGGGACGAGGTGCGCGTCATCCGCTTCCTCGAGGTGTCCGAGCACCAGGGCGCGGGCTTCGACGACGACCATCGTTCCCGCGCGCACCGGGAGCTCGACGACGAGGTGGCCCGGATCTCCGACGATGCGCCGGGGGTGCGGGTGCGCACGGAGGTGCTCTCGGGCGACCCGTTGCGCGAGCTCCACCGGCTCTCCGAGACATCCGCTCTTCTGGTCGTCGGCACGCCCGTGGTCGAGTCGCAGCACATCATCGGGGGCTGGTCGCTGGGCACGCGGCTGGCGACAACGGCCCTGGGAACGACCGCCGTGATCCCCGAAGGCTGGGATGCCGGCGGCACGGGCATCGTCGCCGGGCTCGACCGTTCCGACGCCTCGCTCGCCGCGGCGTATTTCGCCGCGCGGGAGGCCCGGCAGCACGACTGGCCGCTGCAGCTCGTGCACGCGTGGTTCGCCCCCACGGTCTGGCGCCGCCCGATCGAGTACGACGACCCGCACCTCGCCCAGATCGCCGCGGAGCACGCCGAGGTCGTGAGTCGGGCCCGCGCACGGCTTGAGATCGCCTTCCCGACGCTGCAGGCCACGACGCTGAGCGTCAACGAGCCGGCGGCGAGCGCCCTGCTGCACGCCAAGCCGAGACCGGCGATGATCGTGATCGGATGCCGCGGCATCCACAGCTGGAGCCGTCTCTATTCGGGCTCGGTGAGCCGCGAGGTGCTGCTCAACTCGACCGTTCCCACCCTCGTGATCGGCGAGGGAGCGGCCGACGCCCTGATCGCGCAGTACGAGGGCGACGAGCCGCGGAGCTCGGCGGCCGGGAGCACAGCGGCCGAGACCGAGAAGGCGGAGAGCACGGAAGGCTAGGCTGCGGAGCGGCTCGCCCTCCTCCTGACCGCCGTCGCGCTGCGCCTCGCCGCGGCCTGAGGCGTGCGAGCCGCCGGCACCCGGGAATAGGATGCGCTCATGACCCGCAGCGCAGAGGACGTGACGCGAACGAGGCCGCCCGCCGAGCTCCTCGTCGCGACGGTGCTGAGCTACATCGCCGGGATCGCGGAGATCGTGCTCGGCATCCTGCTGATCTTCGTGCGGTACGTGCCCGACATCGACGACACGGGGGATCGCGAGATCGTCACGATCGTCGGAGCGGCGACCGTGCTGCTCGGGCTGTTCGTCGTGTCGCTCGCCTCGGGGCTCACGCGAGGGCGGCGGGACGCCCGCATCCTGCTCACGGTGCTCTTCTCGATCTCGTTCGTGCTCGGCCTCGTGGTGCTGTTCGCGGATGCCGACGACGCCTGGTTCCGGGTCGTCGACCTGGCGATCACGGCTGGGATCGTGTGCGTGCTGTGGACTGGGCGCGTTGCACGTTTCTTCGCACGTAGCGGCGGTGCACGAACCGGATGACCTCGATCGCGGCGATCGTGAGCACCGACGTCACGAGCACGAGCAGAGCCGTGGTGAGCGAGGGGTCGACGAAGACCAGGAAGGTGCTGGCGATCGGCACCGCGTAGACCAGGATCAGGCCGACCATCATGCCGCCGATGATGAGGATCTTCCAGCCGTCGATCGGGCGCGACAGCACCGTCAGCACCCAGAGGCCCACGATCGTGAGGATGAGCGTCGAGCCCGTGCGCAGCTCGTCCTCGCCGATGCCCGAGCTCGTCGATGCCCAGGCGTAGAGCGCGAGGGCCGCGGCGATCACGATGCCGGCGGGGATCGCGAAGCTCAGCGAGCGCTTCAGGAAGCCGGGGATGTAACGGCGGGTGTTGGGCATGAGCGCCAGGAAGAACGCGGGGATGCCGATCGTCAGCCCGTCGATGACCGACAGCTGGCGGGGCAGGAACGGGAACTCGAGCAGGAAGACCCCGAAGACGATCGCGAGCGCCGTCGCGTAGGCCGTCTTCGTGAGGAACAGCATCGACACCCGTTCGATGTTCGCGATCACCTGGCGCCCCTCGGCCACGACCCTCGGCAGGTGCGAGAACCTGCCGTCGAGCAGCACGATCCGCGCGACCGCCTTCGTCGCGGCCGAGCCCGACTCCATCGCGATCCCGATGTCGGCCTCCTTGATCGCGAGGGCGTCGTTGACGCCGTCGCCGGTCATCGCGACGGTGTGGCCGGTCGCCTTGAGCGCCTCCACGATGGCCTTCTTCTGGGTCGGCGTGACCCGTCCGAACACGACGTTGGCCTCGATGACCTCGGCGAGCGCGGCCGGGTCGGCGGGCAGCTGCCGGGCGTCGAACCCGTCGGAGGCGTCGAGGCCCACCTCACGGGCGATCGCCGCGACGGTCTGCGGGTTGTCGCCCGAGATCACCCGGACCGTCACGCCCTGCTCGGCGAAGTAGGCGAGCGTCTCCCGCGCATCGGGGCGGATGCTCTCGCGGAACGTCAGTAGCGCGACGGGCGACGGCGCGCCGGGCAGCCGCTCCTCGTCCACGTGCTCGGCGTTCAGGCGCTCCGGCACGTGCGCGAGCACGAGCGTGCGACGACCGGATGCCGCGAGCTCGACGGCCTGGGCACGAAGCCGTGCGTGCGGGTCGCCGCCGCCCGCGCCCGCCTGCTCTCCCGCATCCGCCGGGTCCGGCGCCTCCGCGCCCGCCTGCGCGGGGAACACCATCTCGGGCCCGCCCAGCACCCAGGTGCCGGCCTCGTCGCCGCCGAACGAGACGGCGCTCCACTTGCGCGCCGAGGAGAAGGGGATCCGGGCATCCGGGCCGTCCGCCGGACTCGCGGGGAACTCGGCCGTGAGGCAGCGCGCCGTGGCGTTCGCGTCCGGCTCGGAGCCGTACCAGGCGAGCACGTTCTGCCAGCCGCGCGGCGGCTCGGCAGCCACGGGGTGGGTCGCGTCGAACACGATGTCGCCCTCGGTGAGGGTGCCGGTCTTGTCGAGGCAGATCACGTCGATGCGCGCGAGCCCCTCGACCGCGGGAAGCTCCTGCACGAGCACCTGCTGGCGCGCGAGCTTCACGGCGCCGACGGCGAAGGCGATGCTCGTCATGAGCACGAGCCCCAGCGGGATCATCGCGACGACCGAGGCGATCGTGTTCACTGCGGCCTGACGCCACTGCCCGCTCTCGATCGCCTCCGGCCAGCCGCCGAAGACGACCATCTGCGCGTTCAGCACGAGCAGGGCTACGGGGCCGATGATCCAGGTCACCCAGCGCAGCACGGTGTTGATGGAGGCCCGCAGCTCGCTCGCGACGAGCGAGAACTTCTTCGCCTCGCTCGAGAGCCGGTTGGCGAACGAGTCGGCGCCCACGTGGGACACGATCGTCGTGCCCTCGCCGCTCACGACGATCGACCCGGAGAGCACGCCGTCGCCCGCCGTCTTGTCCACGGCATCCGACTCCCCGGTCAGCATCGACTCGTCGAGCTGCAGGCGAGCGGATGCCACGACCTCCGCATCGGCGGGCACCTGGTCGCCCGCCCGCAGCGAGAGCGTGTCGCCGAGCACGACCGCCGAGACGGCGATCTCCTGCGTCTCACCGCCCCGGATGACGCGGGCCGACGGCGCGTGCAGCAGCGCGAGCTTGTCGAGCGCCGCCTTCGCGCGGAACTCCTGCACCGAGCCGATGATCGTGTTGGCCACCGCGCTGACGCCGAACAGGGCGTCCTGCCAGCGGCCCAGCAACAGCAGCACGAGGAAGCAGGCCGCGATGATCCCGTTGAAGAGCGTGAACACGTTGGCGCGGATGATGCTCCAGGCACTCCGGCTCGAGGCGTCCACGAACTCGTTGGTCTGCCCGGCGGCGACCCGCTTGGCGACCTCTGCCGCGCTCAGCCCCGCCGACTCCTGTGCCGATGAACCCTGTGCAGCGATCGTCGTGCGCATGCTCCTGCCCCCACCACCTCGTCGTGTCAGGAGCCTATCGGCAGCGGCGTGACCGGCACATCCTCGCGGCGCAGCTTTTTCGTCGCGGCGCACGTTCGATGATGCGCCGCGACGAATACAGTGCGCCGCGACGACGCGATCACCACAAAACGCCCTCCCGAAGGAGGGCGTTTCGAGAACTGCTGGCGGTACCGGTGGGATTTGAACCCACGGTGGGCTTTCACCCACACAACTTTTCGAGAGTTGCACCTTCGGCCGCTCGGACACGGTACCGCCGACTATCCTAATACACCCGCGGGGCGGCTCAGAACTCGGCAGAGTGCGGGCGAGCCCGGGCGGGCTCGGGCGGCAGCGCGGCGCCGAGCAGGCTCAGGCGGTCACGTGGGCGAGCACCCGGCCCCAGCTCGGCACGAGCACGAGATGACCGGCATCCGGCACGATCTCGACGGATGACCCGGCCACACGCTTCTCGTACCAGCGGGCGTGCGGCTCGCCGATCGCCGCATCCGCCCCGCCGTAGAGCAGCAGCGCCTTGGCCCGCACCGAGGCGAGCGCGAAACCCCAGTCGGCGAGCGCGTAGCCGGCGATGTCGCTCGCGATGCCGATGAGGCCCTGCGCCACCGAGGAGCGCAGCATGATCGCGAGGCGCTCGTAGCTGCCCGCGTCTTCGAGCACCGGGCCGTCGACCGCCGTGGCGCCGATCATGCCGAACAGGGCCTCCGTGGGGATCTCATCGCCGTCGAACTGCGCCGAGAACGAGGCGGCGATCGCCTCGACCGCGTCCTCCGGGCCCAGCTCGGCGAACTCGGCGAGCATGGCGTTGATCTCGTCGCCGTGCCAGGGGACATCCGCGTCGGGCGCGGGCGTCGCGACGACCGCGAGCGAGCGCACGAGCTGCGGATGACGCGCCGCCAACGCCAGCGCCACCCGACCGCCGGCCGACCAGCCGACCGCCCCGACCGAGGTGATCCCCTCGGAGGCGAGGTACTCGGCCGCGTCCTCCGCGGCGTGCGCGACGGTGGCCCAGGCATCCGGCGGCATGGGCTCGGAGGTGCCGTAGCCGGGCCGGTCGAACGCGATCACGCGAACGCCGTGCTCGGCCGTCACCGTCGGATCCGGGTCGAAGACCGAGGCCCCCGGAGCCGGGTGGAACAGTACGACCACGTTCTCGCCGTCGGGCTCGCCGAACTCGGTGACCCCCAGCGTGCGCTCGGATGCGAGCGCGAATTCTTTGCTGTTCATGGGGACAGTCTCGCAGTGCCCACAGATTCTGTGTAGGGCCAGATCTGTGTCGGCACCCCGCCGTACACTCGGGGAATGGCGAGAAATCCTACGAACTTCCGGTGCACCGAGTGCGGCTGGTCCACGATCAAGTGGGTCGGCCGTTGCGGCGAGTGCCAGGAGTGGGGCACCGTCGTCGACGCGAGCGAGCAGCTCGGCATCTCGCGCTCGGTACCGGCCATGCAGCTCACCGAGTCGCGCGCGGCACGCCCCATCACCGAGCACGTGGCGGCGGATGTCGCGTTCTGGCCGAGCGGCATCGGCGAGTTCGATCGCGTGCTCGGCGGCGGCATCGTGCCCGGTGCCGCCATCCTGCTGAGCGGTGAGCCGGGCGTCGGCAAATCGACACTGCTGCTCGACGTCGCGGCGAAGGCAGCGGCATCCGGGCGCCGGGTGCTCTATGTGAGCGCCGAGGAGTCGGTGTCCCAGGTGCGGATGCGCGCGGAGCGCACGGGATCGCTGCACCCCGAGCTCTACATGGCCGCCGAGACCGACCTCGCCGCCGTTCTCGGGCAGATCGACGCGGTCACGCCGCAGCTGCTCATCGTCGACTCGGTGCAGACCGTGAGCAACTCGCTCACCGACGGCCTGCCCGGTCAGCCCAGCCAGGTACGCGAGGTCGCCTCGACGCTCATCCGCGTGGCCAAAGACCGCAACCTGCCGACGATCCTCGTCGGGCACGTGACCAAAGACGGGCAGATCGCCGGCCCTCGTCTGCTCGAGCACCTCGTCGACGTGGTCTGCCAGTTCGAGGGCGACCGGCAGTCGACGCTGCGCTTCGTGCGCGCGCTCAAGAACCGGTTCGGGCCGACCGACGAGGTCGGCTGCTTCGTGATGATCGAGGCCGGCATCCACGAGGTGCCCGACCCGAGCGGCCTGTTCCGCAGCCGGCTCCGCAACTCGGTCTCCGGCACCTGCACGACCGTCTCGATGGAGGGGCGCCGGGCCCTTCCCGTCGAGATCCAGGCGCTCGTCGTCTCCTCGTCCACACCCAATCCGCGCCGGGTGACCAACGGCGTCGACCCCTCGCGCGTCGCCATGCTCCTCGCCGTGCTCGAACGCCGTGTGGGCCTGAAGCTCAGCGACCGCGACGTCTACGTGTCGACCGTCGGCGGTGTGCGCCTCAGCGAGCCCGAGGCCGACCTCGCCATCGGCATCGCCATCGCCACGGCCGCCCTCGACGTCGCCGTGCCGCACGACGTCGTCGCCTTCGGAGAGGTGAGCCTCGCGGGCGAGATCCGCGAGGTCGGCTTCCTGCGCCAACGCGGCAACGAGGCGGTGCGCCTCGGCTTCACCCGCATCGTCGACCACTCCGCGACGACGCTCCGCGGGGCGATCGACACCGTGCAGGCGGCGGCCGAGCTCGGCGCGGAGTTCCGCCCGGCCTGACCCGCCTGCCGCGAGCGGGGCGGGGCGGGGCGTCAGTTGAGCAGGAACTGCTTCGCTTCGGGCGACTCGATGCCGCCGACGCTCGTGGTGAGGAAGTACGACGCTCCCCCGCCGGTCACCTGCTCGCGATCGGTCGCGTCACAGGTGTCGGCTGCGGACCGTGTGCGGTCCCACTGCACGGGAACGCTCGAGCTCAAGGTCTGACCCGGTTCGAGCGTCACCTCGGTGCTCACCGGGTCGGTCTGGCAGTCCGTCGACGTCCAGTACTGCTCATCGCCACTCGTGATGGTGAACACCTGCGCGGCCGTGCCGGCGTCGATCACACACGACACGGCACCCGAGTTGGTGATGCTCAGCGAGAGCTGCGGCAGCACACCCGGGTCGTAGCTGTCGGCATCCGTGATCGCGGCGACCTGCACGTTCGCCGGATCGCACGGTTCGCCGTCGACCTGCACGGCGTCCGTGGGGATGGAGGTGCTCGGCACCGGAGGATCGGTGGGCGTCGACGTCATCGTGGTCGTCGCGGCCGGTGTCGGAGAGCCGCCGCCCGAGCCCGGTCGCACGATGATCAGCACGACGATGACGATCACGGCCAGCAGTCCGAGCCCCACAACAATACGGCGGCGCCAGTAAACCTTACTCGGCTGGGGGCCGACGGGATTCTTGATCGTCGACATGACCCCAGGCTAGGTCAGGTTCACCGGCGCCGCCGGTATTGCCTCAGGCGTTTATTCGGATTGCACCCCGCCTGCCTTGCGGCGGCGCAGACCCAGGATGAGGGCCACGGCGCCGAGCAGCAGCAGGACGCCGCCACCGACGATCCACGGAACCACGTTCGCACCCGTCGAGGCGAGGCCCGAGGTCGGCGGCGGCGTCGAACCCGAGTCGGCGACGATCGTGATCGCCGTCCAGCCGATCACGCTTCCGTCGGCGGCCTGCACGACGAGGCGGTGCTCACCGGTGGGAACATCGGCGGGCAGGGTCACCGTGACCGTGCCTTCCGCGTTGACCTGGTGCCAGCCGAGGCTGATCGGGGTCGAACGGATCCACACCGACACCCACTCGCCGGCGTGCTCGGCGCCCACGGTCACCACAACCGTGTCGCCGGCCTTGTACTCGCGGTCCGGGATCGTGACCTGGTTCTCGAGCTCCGGAGTGATGGCCGACTCGTCAGCCGCCACCGGCTGCTCCTGCGGCTCGCCCGTCCCGGTTCCCGGGCCTGCGACGACGGTCAGCGGAATCCGCACGACCGTGCCCGACTCGGTCGCCGTGAGCACGAAGCCGGCCGAGCCGGCCGCATCCTCGGGAACCGTGACCGTGACCTGAGCGGAGCCTTCCGCCGACACGGCGACGGGAGCGAACTCCGCGTCGCTGCCCGGCCAGCTGATCGTCAGCTCGGTGTTGGCCGGGCTGCCGAGCGAGGTGAGGTTGAGCTTCGAGACGTCGACGGTCACCTGCGAACCGGTCTGCACCGACTCCGTCGGGATGCCGCTGACCGCGACCCCGCGGCGGTCGAACGACGGTGACAGCGGGCTGTTGTCGCCGATGTACTGCATCCAGGCGTCCCGGTCGATGAGACCGGAGTCCTTGGTGTCGGCTCCGTCGGCGAAGGTCCAGAAGTTGTCGCCGCCCTGCAGGAGGAAGTTGAACGACCCGATGCGGTACGAGGCCGCGAGGTCGATCGGCTGGCCGTCGATCGTGATCGAGGTGATCCGGTCGTCGCGCTCACGGGTCTCGTCGTACGTGTAGCTCACGTTGTCGGAGAGCCCCAGAGCCAGATACGGGCGGCTGGGCGTGGCGCCGTCCGCGTCGCGCTGCCACTGCTCTTCGAGCACCTGCTTGAACTGCGCACCGGTGAGGGTCGTGGTCCAGAGGTTGTTGACGAAGGGCAGCACGGCGTTCGCCTCGGCGAAGGTGATCGTGCCGTCGGGCTCGTAGCGCAGCTCGTCGCGCAGACCGCCGGGGTTCACCACGCCGATCTGAGCGCCACCACGCTCGTCGGAGCCGAGGGACGCGACGAGCGAGTCGGCGACGAGGTTGCCCAGCGTCGACTCGGATCCCCGGTCGTCGCGGAGGCCGCCCGTGTAGAACCCGTCGACGTAGCTGCCGCCGGCGAATGCGGTGGTGATGTCTTTCGACACCGACCCGACCGGCTGGCTGCCGACCTCGTCGGCCCGCTCCAGAGCGGCGTCGACGATCGTCTTCACGTCGGCGACCCGCGGGTAGGCGGCGACGAGCGCGTCATCGGCGTCTGTCGTGCGAGCCACGTTGCTGGCCGTGTGGGCGGTCACGTCACCCGTGGCCGGGTCGACCGTCAGCGTGATCTGGCCGATGTTCTCGCCGTAGTTGCCGGTCTGGACGATCGGACGGGTCTGACCCGTCACACCGGGGATCGGGCCCTCCCACGCGTACTGCTTGTGGGTGTGACCGGTGAAGATCGCATCGACATCGGCCGAGGTCTGCGTCGCGATCTTGGCGAAGGCCCCGCCTGCGGCGATCTCCTGCTCGAGGGTCGCGCCGTCCGGGATGCCCGCGCCCGCGCCCTCGTGGTACTCGGCCACGATGACATCGGCTTCGCCGTTCGCCTCGTCGCCGTCGGAGAGCTCGGCCGCGACGCGGTTGACCGCGTCGACCGGGTCGCCGAAGTCGAGGGTGCTCACACCGGCAGGGGACACGAGGGACGGGGTCTCCTGCGTGATCGCGCCGATGACGCCGACCGTGAGGCCGTCGACCTCGAAGGTCTCGTACTCCTGCAGAGCCGGGGTCTGGGTGCCCTTCTCGTAGACGTTCGCGCCGAGGTACGGGAAGTCCGCCTCGTCGCTGACCCGTCCGTCGAGGTCGGAGAAGCCCTGGTCGAACTCGTGGTTGCCCACCGCCGAGGCCTGGAGGCCGAGAGCGTTCAGCACATCGAGCGTCGGCTGGTCCTGCTGCGACGAGGAGGCGAAGAGCGAGGCGCCGATGTTGTCTCCGGCGGAGAGGAACAGCGTGTTCTCCTCGCCCGCGGCCGCACGCAGCTTCTCGACCGTGCCGGCGAACTTGACCGTGTTGGCATCGATACGACCGTGGAAGTCGTTGATGTTCAGCAGGTTGAGCTCGACCGGCGCGTTCGCGTCCTCAGTCTGCAGGCCGACGACGATCGGGTCGTGGTCGGAGGAGCGGAAGGGACCGGCGGCGTAGAGGTTCAGCGCGTTGTAGTTGTAGCGGCTGTACTCGAGGGCGACGGACTCGACCGAGTTGATGTTCCACACGTCGGTGCCGGTCACCATGGCGTCGGCCGACGGCGAGGCGAAGACGTAGTCGAGCGAGCCGATCGCGCCGTCGAAGGCGTAGGTCTCCTTGCCGCTCTTGGCGCCCTGGTTGATGTATCCGGCGCCTTCGACGACCGCGATCGGGTCTTCCTTGGCGTAGGAGTTGAAGTCGCCGACGAGGAAGACCCTGTCGGTTCCGGCTGCCGTCGCGAAGGAGCTGGCGAAGGCGACGAGAGCCGTGGCCTGGCGGGTGCGGTCGCCGTTGAAGGCGCCCGTGCCCGAGCCCGTGTCGGCGTTGTCGCCGGTGGCGGGCGGCGTGCTGTTGCCCTTCGACTTGAGGTGGTTCGAGACGACGACGAAGTCCTCGCCGGTCTCGACCGTCTCGAACTCCTGGGCCTGCGGCTCGCGGGCGTTGGTGAACGCGGGCGAGTCGGTCAGGATCTTCGCGTCGCCGACCGTCTTGATCGTGTCCTTCTTGTAGATGAAGGCCGTGCGGATGACGTCTTCATCGGCGGGCAGCACGGCGGGCGAGCGCACGTAGTCCCATGCCTCGCTGCCGAGGTCGGCGTTGAGGGCGTCGACGATGTTCGAGAGGGCGTCGTCGCGGTCCTTGCCGAACTTGAGCGAGTTCTCGATCTCCTCGAGGGAGACGACATCCGCTCCCAGGCCGTTGATCGCGTCGACGATCTTCGACTGCTGACGGAGGAAGCTCTCCTCGTTCGCCGCGCCGCGTGCGTCGCAGCCGCCGCTCACAGCGATGTGGTTGCCCTCACGATCGTTGTAGAAGGTGCAGCCGGGGATCTCGTCGCCCGTGGTGCTGAAGTAGTTCAGCACGTTGAAGGTCGCGAGACGGATGTCGCCGCCGACATCTGCCGGGTGATCCTGTCGGGTGTTCTCGAAGGTGGCCGGCTGGACGGTCGCGGCGTTGGCCGGGGTCAGCTCGGTCGTGGGCTGGAACTTCCACACGTTGTTGCGGTAGTCGAGCACGACGGGCTTCGTGAAGGTCACGGGAGCGCTGATGCGCACGGGGGCCGTCGTCGACAGGTAGGGAAGCGGCTTGCTCTTGTTGGCCGCGCTGTTGAAGTTGGTGCTCGCGCCGTCGTCGAGGACGACCCCGATCGCGGCGTTGCGCGCGATCGCGGCCAGGTAGTCGGCGGAGCCGACGGCACCCTTGACGGTCGGGTTGTAGAGCGGCGTCGTGTCGGCCGCGAGTCCGATCTCGCCGTAGAAGTTGGTGTCGTAGTTGTCGCTCACCGTGAAGGGGCCCTGGGGTGCGAGCAGCATGCCCTCGAGGGACTCGCGCTTGGCGGCATCCGCGGGGTAGCTCACCGTCGCGGGTGCGACCGGCGTGACCGTGCTCGCGTCGAGCTTCTCGAGACCGGCCGCCGAGGGGACGGTGAGCTCGGTGAGGCCGTTGAACTCGCTCACAGCGCCGGAGACCTCGACGTAGTCGCCGACGGCGACCTGCGAGACGGTGCTGGCGGAGTAGACGAAGACGGCGTCGGATGCGGTGTGCGCAGCCAGGTCGAGTGCGCCTCCCGTGCCCGGGGTCTGGATGTAGTAGCCGTTGAAGCCGCCGGTCGGGTACGCGGCGGTCACGAGACCGCGGGTCGTGACGGTCTGGCCGTTCTTGGCCGAGACGTCTTGCGTGCCCTGGAGCTCGGCGATCGTGATCACGTCGCCGGGTGCGTCGGTGGGCTCATCCGTCGGCTCGTCGGTGGGCTCGTCCGTGGGCTCGCCGCTGCCGCCGTCGCTCGCGGCGTTCTCGGGGGTCACCGTGGTCGTCGAGACGAAGTCGGCCGCGTTGTCGTCGCTGTCGGCGAAGTTCGTGCGGGTGAGGGAGTTCGGGGTGCCGTTCGGTCCGTCGACGGGCTTGACGGCGCCTTCGAAGGCGTTGGAGGCGCCGAAGCCGATGAGGTCGGCGATGTCGGCCTGGCCGGTCACCGAGCCCGTGCCGAAGGTGACGGCGCTCGTCGTCTTCGCGAGCACGAGCGTGCCCGTCGTGCCGGAGGGGTTGAGCGTGCCGCCGAGATCGAGGTCGGGGGTCGGGAGCGCGGCGCCCGTGGTGCCGTTGCCGTTGATCTGGAGCAGGAAGTGGCCGTCGGCTGCGACGGTTCCGCTGAGCGGCGCCACCCCGTTGATGGCCGTGCCGGTCGCGCTGCGGTACTGGAGCGACCATCCGCTCAGGTCGACCGCTGCGTCGCCCGGGTTGTAGAGCTCCACGAACTTCTTGTTGAACGGTGCGCCCGCGCTACCGCCCTTGGTGTACACCTCGTTGATGACGACACCCGTGCCGTCGGTGCTTGCCAGGGCCGGCATCACTGCGAGAGGCGCGGCCACGAGGCCCATCCCCACGAGCGCGGCGACGCCGAGTCTCCTTAGTCGTCGAACAGAATTCGTCATCGAAAAAACTCCCCAGTCGATTGAAACCACGTCTATTCAGCTAAGGCGCATGACGTGACATCGAGGAGTCTAAAAGGTTAATGGCACCCGAACGAGGGCCAAGTGCGAACCAAACACAACTTTGCTCATATGTGGGCCTGGGGCGGGGAGGTGATCCTCGGACGAGGGCGGACGAGCCGTGGGCACAGGCCTCAGGAGAGGTGCTTGAGCATGCGGGTGTTGCCGAGCGTGTTCGGTTTGACCCGGGAGAGGTCGAGGAACTCCGCGACGCCCTCGTCGGGCGAGCGCACCATCTCGGCGTAGACCTCCGGTGCGACGATCGACTCCGGGATCGGCTCGAAGCCGTGGCGCCCGAAGAACTGGGTCTCGAAGGTCAGGCAGAACAGGCGGCTGAGCCCGAGCTCCCGGGCGTCGGACTCGAGGCGGTCGAGAAGGGCGTGACCCACGCCCGTGCCGAGCCACGCATCGCCGACGGCGAGAGTGCGTACCTCGCCGAGATCCTCCCACAGAACGTGCAGGGCGCCGCAGCCGAGAAGCTCACCCGAGGGCAGCTCCGCGACCCGGAACTCCTGCACGGCCTCGTAGAAGACGACCGCGTCTTTGCCGAGCAGGATTCGTCGCTGCACGAGAGGCTCCACAAGCGCTTGGATGCGTGGGACGTCGCTCGTGCGCGCGCGGCGCACCTGGTATTCGGTCGGCATCCTTCCAGGGTAACCCCGGCTCTCGGATGCGACATCCACACCCTCCCTCCTCCGCCACCCCCTCACCCCTCACCCGTCACCCCTCAAAACGACGGAGAAACTGCCGGAAGTGGAGTCTTTCGCCTCAATCAGGGCCGTATTCGGCAAAAAGTCCGTCGTTGTGAGTACAGGTTTGAGAACAGGAGCTGGGGTGCAGGAGCTGGGGTGCAGGAACGACGAAGGGGCCGGTCCGAGAAGGACCGGCCCCTGTGAGGGTGCTCGAGGAGCGTTACTCGCCCGCGGCCGCGAGGTCGGGGGTGGCAGCTCCGGTGCCGAGTGCCGCACTGGCGTTGATGCCCACGCCCACGGCATCCGCCCGCTGCGTCGTCGTGAAGACGAACTCGCCGTCGATGAAGTCGACGTGCACGTGGTCGCCCGCGTTCAGGTCGCCGTGCAGGATGCGCTCGCTCAGTGCGTCTTCGATCTCGTGCTGCACCGCACGGCGCAGAGGCCGTGCGCCGAGCGCCGGGTCGAAGCCCACCTTGATGAGCTGCTCCTTCGCGGCGAGCTCGAGCTTGATCGTCATGTCGCGGTCGAGCAGGCGGTCCGAGAGCCGCTTGATGAACAGGTCGACGATCTGCAGGAGCTCGTCCTTGCTGAGCTGCGGGAACACGATCGTCTCGTCGACGCGGTTCAGGAACTCGGGCTTGAAGTGCTTCTTCAGCTCTTCGACGACCTTGCCCTTCATACGGCTGTAGCCGGTGGCGGTGTCGCCCTCGATCTGGAAGCCGACGGGACCGCCCGTGATGTCCTTCGTGCCGAGGTTGGTCGTCATGATGATCACGGTGTTCTTGAAGTCGACGACCCGGCCCTGGCCATCCGTCAGCCGGCCCTCCTCCAGGATCTGGAGGAGCGAGTTGAAGATGTCGGGGTGGGCCTTCTCGATCTCGTCGAAGAGCACGACGCTGAACGGCTTGCGGCGCACCTTCTCGGTGAGCTGGCCGCCCTCCTCGAATCCGACGAACCCGGGAGGGGCGCCGAACAGCCGCGAGACGGTGTGCTTCTCGCCGTACTCGCTCATGTCGAGCGCGATCATGGCGTCTTCGTCGTCGAACAGGAACTCGGCGAGCGCCTTGGCGAGCTCGGTCTTGCCGACGCCCGTGGGGCCGGCGAAGATGAACGAGCCGCTGGGGCGCTTCGGGTCTTTGAGGCCGGCACGCGTGCGGCGGATGGTCTTGGCCAGCACGGAGATGGCCTCCTCCTGCCCGATGACACGCTGGTGCAGGGCGCGCTCCATGAAGATGAGCCGCGAGGACTCCTCTTCGGTGAGCTTGAAGACCGGGATGCCGGTGGCCTGGGCCAGCACCTCGGCGATGAGTCCCTCATCGACCTCGGCCGTGGTCTTGACCTCTCCGGCCCTCCACTGCTTCTCGAGGCGCAGACGCTCGCCGAGGAGGTTCTTCTCCTCGTCGCGCAGGCCCGCGGCCTTCTCGAAGTCCTGCTCCTCGATCGCGGCCTCCTTGTTGACGCGCACGGCCTGGATCTTCTCGTCGAACTCCCGCAGCTCGGGCGGCGAGGAGAGGATCGAGAGGCGCAGGCGGGCGCCGGCCTCGTCGATCAGGTCGATGGCCTTGTCGGGCAGGAAGCGGTCGGCGACGTAGCGGTCGGCCAGGTTGGCCGCCGCGACGATCGCGCCGTCGGTGATCGACACCTTGTGGAACGCCTCGTACTTGTCGCGGAGCCCCTTGAGGATGTTGATCGTGTGGGGCAGCGTGGGCTCGTGCACCTGCACGGGCTGGAAACGGCGCTCGAGCGCGGCATCCTTCTCGAAGTGCTTGCGGTACTCGTCGAGCGTGGTCGCGCCGATCGTCTGCAGCTCGCCGCGCGCGAGGAGCGGCTTGAGGATGCTGGCCGCGTCGATCGCGCCCTCTGCGGCGCCCGCACCCACGAGGGTGTGGATCTCGTCGATGAAGGTGATGATGTCGCCGCGGGTGCGGATCTCTTTGGTGACCTTCTTCAGGCGCTCCTCGAAGTCGCCGCGGTAGCGGCTTCCGGCGATGAGCGAGCCGAGGTCGAGCGTGTAGAGCTGCTTGTCTTTGAGCGTCTCGGGCACGTCGCCCTTGACGATGGCCTGGGCGAGGCCCTCGACGACGGCGGTCTTGCCGACGCCGGGCTCGCCGATCAGCACGGGGTTGTTCTTGGAGCGGCGGGAGAGGATCTGCATGACCCGCTCCATCTCCTTCTCGCGGCCGATCACCGGGTCGAGCTTGTTGTCGCGCGCGGCCTGGGTGAGGTTGCGGCCGAACTGGTCGAGGATCTGCGAGCCCGCCTGCTGCCCGGCCTGCTCGTTGCCGCCCACGGCGACCTGCTCCTTGCCCTGGTAGCCGGAGAGCAGCTGGATGACCTGCTGGCGCACGCGGTTGAGGTCGGCGCCGAGCTTCACGAGGACCTGCGCTGCCACGCCTTCGCCCTCACGGATGAGGCCGAGCAGGATGTGCTCGGTTCCGATGTAGTTGTGGCCGAGCTGCAGAGCCTCGCGGAGGCTGAGCTCGAGCACCTTCTTGGCACGTGGCGTGAACGGGATGTGGCCGGTCGGCTGCTGCTGGCCCTGGCCGATGATGTCTTGCACCTGCTCGCGCACGGCATCAAGCGAAATACCCAGGGACTCGAGCGCCTTCGCGGCTACACCCTCACCCTCGTGGATGAGACCGAGCAGGATGTGCTCGGTTCCGATGTAGTTGTGGTTGAGCATCTTGGCCTCTTCTTGGGCCAAGACGACGACGCGGCGGGCACGGTCGGTAAATCTCTCGAACATCTTCACTCCTTGCGCGGTGCCGGGGCAGAGGTCGGCGCCGCTTACAAAGATGGTAACGACGGGAGGCCGGGTATACGTCCCCTGTTCGCCGTGGGCGTTACGGATGCCGCGGCCGCCCGCACGACGCAGGGTTGACTCCCGGCATCCGGAGTCGTAACTTAACGATATTCGTTAATATCGATAATCGTTAGGTTGCCATGTCCGTTCTGAGCCCCGCCGCCATCGCCCGCCGCGCACTCACGACCGTGGAGCGCGTGATCCTGAGAGCGATCATCATGCTCTCCGTGCTCTATCTCGCGCTCACCGTCACGGGAGCCTTCCTCTCGCTGAGGCAGAAGCTCGCCGACGACATCTGGACCTTCCAGCTGCCCGGCGGCTTCACCACCCCCTCCCTGCCCTTCCCCTCCACGGGCACGGCCGTCGTCGAGACCGCCTCGCGGTCGACGGACGTCTGGCTCACCGTCTCGCACGTGAGTCCCGCCGTCGCGTGGCTCGTCTCGCTGCAGAACGTGCTCGGCCTCCTCATGATCCTGGCCGTCGGGGGCTCGGTCGTCTTCCTGTGCCTGCGGGTGCTGCGGCGGCGCCCCTTCGTGCGGTCTATGACGATCATGCTCGCCGTCACCGCCTTCGCCCTCATCGTCTTCGGCTCGGGCGTCGAGCTCTTCAGCACCTGGGCGAACACGCTCGTCACCCAGGAGATCACGGGCGGCAGCACGACGACACCGCTCGGCACGGCCTACCGCTTCGACTTCCCCGGCACCTGGCTCACGATCGGCCTCGGCGTCGCGGCGGTCGCCTTCGCGTTCAACGTCGGCGAGAGGATGCAGCGCGACACCGAAGGGCTCGTGTAGTGCCGCACGCCGACGCGGACGCGGAGCTCAGCGGCATCCACTGCCGGCTCGACGAGCTGCTCGCCGAGCGGGGGATGACGCTCACACGGCTGAGCGGCCTCGTCGGCGTGAGCATCGTGAACCTCTCGGTGCTGAAGAACGACCGCGCACGCGCCATCCGCTTCTCGACCCTCGCGGCCATCTGCGAGGCGCTCGACTGCGAGGTGGGCGAGCTGCTCGTGCGGTCGTAGGATTCCCCTTGTGAGCAACCTCGAGAAACGGCCGGCGGAGACGGTCGTGCGCGCCGCCGCGCAGACGGATGCCGCGACCGGCGTCGAGATCCTGTTCCCCCGCGACGTGCCGCTCGGCGGCCCCCGCGCCATGAGCGTGCGCCGCACCCTGCCCCAGCGCGCCCGCTCCACGATCGGCGCCTGGTGCTTCATCGACCACTACGGCCCCGATCCCGTCGACCATGCCGGCGCGATGCAGGTTCCGCCGCACCCGCACACGGGCCTGCAGACGGTGAGCTGGCTGTTCGCGGGCGAGATCGAGCACCGCGACAGCGTCGGCAGCCACGCCATGGTGCGGCCCGGCGAGCTCAACCTCATGACGGCGGGGCGCGGCATCAGCCACTCCGAGGTGTCGACGGCCGCGACCACGAGCCTGCACGGGGCACAGCTGTGGGTCGCGCTGCCCGACGGCGCCCGCGACCACGAGCCGTTCTTCGAGCACCACGTTCCGCAGCCCGTGTGGTTCGAGGGGGCCACGGTGCGCGTCATCGTCGGCACGCTGCTCGGGGTCGGCTCGGCGGCATCCGCGTTCACGCCCCTCGTCGGCGCCCAGATCGACCTGCCCGCGGGCGCACGGATCGAGCTGCCCGTCGACGCGTCCTTCGAGCACGGGGTGCTCGCCGACACCGGGCGCGTGCGCGTCGAGGGCACCTGGGCGGAGCCCTCGCAGCTCGCCTACGTCGACACCGGCCGCTCCGTGCTGCGCCTCGAGGCCGAGACGGATGCGCCGGCGCGCGTGCTGCTCGTCGGCGGGGTCCCGTTCGGCGAGCAGATCGTCATGTGGTGGAACTTCATCGGCCGCAGCCACGAGGAGGTCGTCGAGTTCCGGCGGCAGTGGCAGGCCGAGGTCATCGCCGGCGAGGATCCGCACGGCCGATTCGGGGCGATCCCCTCGTACGACGGCTCGGCGCTGCCGGCGCCCGAGTTGCCGACGGTGCGGCTCAAGCCGCGCGCGTAGGGCGGGACTCCGGGCCTGGGCCTCGTCTTCCACCCCTCCCTTCTTCCCTTTTTCTTCCTTTTCCCTTTCTTCCTTCTTCCCCAGCATCCTTCCCCGTCACCCTTCCCTGTCCTCGACCCCTCCCTTTCCTCCCCGTCCTCGATTGACGCCATTTGGCTGTTCCGCCCATCCCACATCGGCCAAACTGTTCGCATCGAGGGACGATATGGCGCGAGTCGTACGTGAGGATGCGGGTACGGCACCTCGCACGTGACCGGCTCTCCATTCCTCCGCCGCGAGACGGACGCGTACTCCACTTGCGTCAAAACGTCCATCGACATCCGCCATTTGGCCGTTGTGGATGTCGGATACGAACCATTTGGCGTGTGTCGATGAGCGGCCTCGTGGATGAGACGACCGAACGATGGCAGGCCTGGATCTAGGGGGTGGAGACGAAAAAGGATGCGTCCATTTGCGCGATATGGCCCGACGACCTACGCCGAAGTGCCGTTCAGCATTCTCGACAACGGCCATTTGGGCGTTATCGAGGATGGGCGAGGATGAGGATGGGCGAGGATGAGGCACACGAGGCGAGGACACACGAGGGCGGTGCCGGCGCGAGAGACTCGCACCGGCACCGCCCTCGTGGCGTCAGACCCTAGCCGCGCGAGGCGGGGCGGGCCCTCCTCGATCGCATGACGATCACGACAGCCGCGCCCGAGAGCAGCAGCAGAACCGCGAGGGTGACCATGCCGCCGGCCTGGAAGCCGGTCGAGGCGAGGCCCGCGGGCGCCGTGATCTCGATCTCAGCCCAGCCGATGAGCGCGCCCTCGGCGTCGAGCACCGCGAGCTTGTGGTGCCCCGTCGTGGTGTCGCTCGGGATCGTGACCCCGAACGTGCCCGACGCGCTCACCGCGTGCTCGCCCAGCGTGGCGGGCGTCGAGTAGAGCCAGGCCGAAACCTCGTCACCCGCGTGATCCGCTCCGACGGTGACCGTGACGGATGTGCCGGCAGCGGTCTTCGACGGAGACACCGTCACGCCCGCCTTCGCCGCATCCGTGAGCTCCGACTCGTCGACCGGGGTCACGGCTCCGCCGGTGGGCGGGGTCGTCGGCTCGTCGGTCGGCTCGGTCGTGGGCTCCTCCGTGGGCTCTTCCGTCGGCTCCTCGGTCGGCTCGGCGGTGGGAGTCGGAGTCGTGATGACCGGCTCCGTGACCTCGGCGCCCTCCGGACCGACCCAGAAGAGGCTCCGGGCGATCTGGCTGAAGCCGCCGATCGGGTGCGCGCGGTAGTTCGGCGAGGTGCCGAACATCACGACCTTGCTGCCGGTCGCCGCCTCGGCGGAGACGATCGACGCCTGGCCCGCGGCATCCGTGTACGAACGCCCCTCCGAGCTCACCCAGTGGCCCGAGACGAAGGTGTCCTCGCTCGCGTAGCGCTGCTCGACCGTGGCGTTCTCACCGAGACCGGTGTACCAGACGGCCGGGTAGACGAAGGCCGAGTCCTGCTCGTACGGCCCGAAGAGGCCGTCGTCGGGCGTGTCGACCGACACGATGCCGTTCGATCCGCTCGTGCCGCTCGTGGCCGTGGCGGTGACGAGGCCGAAGGTCGAGGCGAAGCCGGAGATGGCCGTGCCCTTGCCCGCGACACCCCTGCCCGTCGCCAGGTAGGCGGTGACCTTGTCTTTGCCGGCCTGCTGCTGGCCGTTGAAGTTGAGGCTCGCCCCCAGCCACAGCACGTCGATCGTGCTGAGGTCGACCGTGCCGGCCGTGATCGTCGCACTCGTGACCTGCACGAGGTCGTCGAAGCCGAGCTTGGTGAGGGACACGCGCTCGTCCTGCGTGCCGCTGTAGCCGATCGTCAGGTCGTCGAGCCCGCGGGCCTCCTCCTCGAGCAGACGGGTTCCGTCGCTCGCCTCGAACTGCACTCCGTACGCCTGCGCGACGGCGGCGGCAGCGTCGTGGCCCTCAGGGCCGACGATGATCGAGCCGTCGTCGAACGTCGACACCGCGATGTCGTTCTCGAGCAGGTAGTTCACGGCCTGGTACTCCGAGACGCCTTCGAGCTCGAGCTCGAGGTAGCTGCCCGCTGCGGGGACGGTGCCCGTGGGGGCGGTCTCCTTCACGACCTCGGTCGCGACCGCGAGGGCCGGGTCGGTGGTGCTGCCGACGGCGTCGACCGTCGCGCCCCAGAGCAGGCCCGGGCTCCATGCCGAGATGTCGTACATGTCGGGCACGCGCTCCGAGATGTCCGTTCCGTTCGCGAGGAAGACGTTCGCCATCCCGCGCAGCGGCTGGTGCATGTCGACGAGGTACGAGCCGGCGGGGTACGTCGTGCCGTTCGCCGTGTAGGGCGCCGTCGTCTTCTTCACCTCGACGCCGTTCGCGAGCAGCTGGTCGACGAGCGCGATCGCGTCGGTGTCCGAGCGCTGACCCTCGCCCATGGGCAGGACGTAGGCGCGCGGGAACTCGGCGTTGTAGATGTCGGTCTCGTCCCAGATCTCGGTCCATTCGGTCGGGCCGGGGAAGTCCCCCGCCTCGACGTCGGCCGGGATGGAGCGCTGCGGCTCACCCGCCGAGCCGCGGCGGAAGATCTCGATCTGGTTGTCGAGGGCGGGAGCCGTGTTCTCGACCACGTAGTCGACGGCCGACTTGATGACGACCCCGGCGACCTGGACGTCGACAGCGGAGTTGGCCTTGTTCGTCTCGACGACGCTGCTGCGGCCGAGCGGGAGCTCCACGGTGTTCGTGATGGCGCCCTGGTAGGCGACGTACTGCGGCGTGAAGATCGGGGGCCAGTCATCCCATCCCGCGCGGATGTCGCGATAGGGGATCAAGACCTTCCCGGTGTTCTCGAGCGTCGGGTTGCCGTTCTCGTCCTGGTAGGTGTTGCCCGGGATGTTCGCCTCGACGACGGCCTTCTCCATGGCGAGCGCCGCGTCGTAGGCGTACGGCAGGAAGAGGTCGTACTCGTAGTTCTCACCGTGCGGCGGGCCGCAGGGCTCGATCTGCAGGATGCCGGTGTACCCGTGCAGGTCGAAGAAGAACGTCGGCTGGATCATCGCCGACAGGTCGCGGATGATCGTCGACTCCGGGGTCGCCCCCGTGATCATGTCGCGGTTGATGTCGAAGCCCGAGTCGGAGGGACGCTGACCCGCGACACGGCCGTCGGGGTTGTTCGTCACCGTGAAGTACAGGCGGTAGTTGGCGAGCAGCTCCGCTGTCTCCGGCGAGGTGTCCTTGGCGAGGAAGTCGATGTAGTTGAGGGTCGCGTCGGTGCCCTCCCACTCGTTGCCGTGGATGTTGCCGTTGAACCAGATCGGCATCTTGTAGCCCGCCTTGAGAGCGGTGTCGGTCGCGGCGGCGGCGGAGTCGTGCTTGATCTTGTCGCGCCAGGCGAGCTGCTGGGCGGTCTGCTCCGGCGTCTCACGGGCGGTGACGGTCACGAGGTAGATGTCTTTGCCCCCGGCCGACTGGCCGACGACCTGGGCCGAGACCCGGTTGCTGTAGTCCATGAGGCTGTTGATCTTGGGGGCGATCTCGTCGTAGGGGATCGCGCCGCGGTTGATCGAGGCGTCGTTGGGGTTGTCGGGCACGACGGGCAGGTCGTGCTGCACGGGGTAGCTCGTGGGCGGGGTGATCGTCGTCGAGATCGGTACGACGACCGGCGGTGCGGACGGATTCTCTGCCGAGAATGCCACGTCGGCGCCGAGCGTGAGAGTTGCCGCCGACAGGACGGTGACTCCGATGCCCGCAAGGACGCGTTTGAACGTCATGGTTCTCCATTCGATGGGACTAACGAACTGGTACGAGTGCTTCCGGCCACGATCGGGGGTGTCGAGCGTCGCCCCGGCATCAGGGGGTCAGGATGCCGCAAGTGTACAATTGTGCGTAGGAAACAGTTTGCACGCAATCGCATGGCGATATTCGTCTGAATTCGCAAAAATAATGCGTACTTCACAATTTCCATGCGCGATTATTGCGCGAGAATTTTAGGCCGGGCACGCCAGAACGGCGCCCTCTGCGTGTAGCTCGGCCGAGCGCCGGGTGCCTTCTCCAGTGAAAACGCTATGCGTCGCATGTTACGCACATGTGTCGCCCCGCGAAAGAACTCGTTATTCCTCGTTCTTATGAATCGACTGACAACGGGGAATGAACTCCTCCCGAAGAGTCGGGCCGCCGAGCCGACGAGCCGCCGGGTCGATTGAATCGTCGGGTCGATGCGCTCGGGTCGATGTGCTCGGGTCGGCGGCGAGGGTCGGGTCAGTGCAGCGAGCCGTCGGGCTCCGTGACCGCCCACTCGTGGAAGCGCACGACGAGTCCCGCCCTCGTGGGCGCGCAGCAGAACGGGCCCGCGTGCACGACGGCACCGGGCGGCAGCGGCGCCACCCGCACGAGGCGGAACGGCTCGCCCTCCACCGCGGCCCGTACGGTCACGGCATCCCCCGAACGGCTCGCCCGCACGGTGACGACCCGGCCCGCCCACTCCGGCACGGGCGCGACCGACCAGTCCGACGAGCCCCGTGTGACCACGGCGCCCAGCTGCGGAGAGCCGTCGGCGAACTCCACGCCCGCCTTGATCCAGTTCTCGTCGTCGACCCGCAGGAAGACGCCGGCCTGGTCGAACTGCGCCTCGAAGCCGACCGTGAACGCGACCTCGACGGCCGCGGCATCCGGCAGCTCGCGCACGAGCGTGTGCTCGCTGTCGTGCACGAAGCCGTAGGAGGTGTGACGCCAGGCGTCGCTGCCCTCCACGGCGGTCACGAGCAGATCGCCGCCCTGCTCGACGGCGGAGACCGGCTCGTGCGTCCAGACACCGCTCGACCACTCCACCCCGGTGCGCGACATCCGGGGCCTACTGAACGGCCGAGGTCAGGCGGGCGAGGTTGTCGAGGATCGTCGAGCGGAGAGGCTGACGCATCCACTCCTCGAGGGTCAGCTCACGGCTGTCGTCACGGTAGCGCTGCTCGACCTCGCGCATCTCGTCGACGAAGGAACGGCCGCGCACCATCATCGAGACCTCGAGGTTGAGGCTGAAGGAGCGCATGTCCATGTTGCTCGACCCGATCACGGCCACGTCGTCGTCGATCGTGAAGTGCTTGGCGTGCAGGATGTAGGGCGCCTTGTACATCCAGATGCGCACGCCCGCGCGCAGGAGGGCCTCGTAGTAGGAGCGCTGAGCGTGGTAGACGAGCGCCTGGTCGCCGATCTCGGAGACGAAGAGCTCGACGACGATGCCGCGCTGCACGGCCGTCGTGATCGCATAGAGCATCGACTCGTCGGGAACGAAGTACGGGCTCGTGATGATGATGCGATCCTGCGCGTAGTACAGCAGCGCGAGGAACAGTCGCAGGTTGTTCTCGCCCTCGAAGCCCGGCCCGCTCGGCACGATCTGGCAGTCCAGCGTGTCGGCGGTCACCTCGTCGACGATTGGCTCGGTCTCGCGCGTGAGCAGCTCGTCGGTCTCGCTGTACCAGTCGGTGATGAAGATCGCGTTGAGACCCGCGACGATCGGGCCCTGCACGCGCGTCATGAGGTCTTGCCACTTGAGGCCGCGCTTGATGTTCGACTTCTTGTTGTAGCTGCGGTCGACGATGTTCTGCGACCCCATGAAACCCACGGTGCCGTCGACGATGAGCAGCTTGCGGTGGTTGCGCAGGTCGGGGCGCTGGTACCGGCCCCGGAACGGCTGCACAGGCAGCATCAGGCGCCAGTCCGCCTTCATGGCGGTGAGCCGCTTCTTCGTGTCCGTGAAGCCGGGCTGACGCAAAGAGGCGATGTGGTCCATCATCACCCGCACCGTCACGCCCCGGCCGATCGCGGCCTCGAGCGCGTCGAAGAACGGGCCGGTCGTGGCATCCAGCGACAGGATGTAGAACTCCACGTGCACGTAGCGCTTGGCCTTGTCGATCTCGTCGATCATCGACTGGAACGACTCGTAGTAACCCCCGATGAGCCTCGCGTGGTTGCCGCCCACGAGCGGCATGGCGCCGAGGTTGCGGTTGAGGTGCACGACCGACTCGAGCCACGGCGGCCACGGGTGGTCGCGGCGCACGCGCTCGATGCCCTCGGTGCTGTCGATGATGAAGGTGTTGATCTCGAGCTGCTTCTCGCGCCGGCGCTTCGGCAGCTTCGTGCTGCCGATCAGCAGGAAGAGGATGACACCGATGTACGGGATGAAGAAGATCGCGAGCAGCCATGCCATGCCCGAGGTCGGGCGGCGGTTGCGGGGGACCACGATGATCGCCACCACGCGGATGATGAAATCGACGATCAGGAGCGGTACGACGATCCAGATCGTGGTCGCTTCGGGCGTCATCGTACGGTAACCCCTGCTGTCGAGTCGAGCTGAACCGGGCGGCTCAGTGCAACAGTAGCGGCACTCAGACCGCGGGCGGGTTTTCCGCGCCGCCGGTCGCGGGCGGCAGGCCGAGCTTCGCGCGCTCCTCGGCCTCGACCTTGGCATACACCTTGCGCTCGGTGCGGTCGGCTCGGAGGATCGAGCGCATGATCATCCAGAAGATGAGCCCGACGAGTACCGTCGGCGCGAGCGACCAGAGCGCGTTGGTCCAGAAATCGTCCATAACCCCTCCAGGATACGCCGCTCGGGCGGTGAGCGGGCCGTGAGCTACTTGACGAGGGGGAAGAGGATGGTCTCGCGGATGCCGAGACCCGTGAGCGCCATGAGCAGCCGGTCGATTCCCATGCCCATCCCGCCTGACGGCGGCATGCCGTATTCGAGGGCCCGCAGGAACTCCTCGTCGACGCGCATCGCCTCGACGTCGCCCGCCGCGCCCTGCTTGGCCTGCTCGACGAAGCGCTCGCGCTGCACGACCGGGTCGACGAGCTCGGAGTAGCCCGTGGCCAGCTCGAAGCCGCGGATGTAGAGATCCCACTTCTCCACGACGCCCTCGATCGAACGGTGCGCGCGCGTGAGCGGGCTCGTCTCGACGGGGAAGTCGAGCACGAAGGTGGGCTTCGTGAGCGAGCCCTTCACGAAGTGCTCCCAGAGCTCCTCGACGAGCTTGCCGTGGTTGGCGAGAGGCACCTCCACCCCTTCACGGTCGGCGAGCGCCTGCAGCTCCTCCACAGAGGTCTGCGGAGTGATCGGGATGCCGGCCGCCTCCGAGAGACTGTCGTACATGCTGATCCGATCCCACTCCCCGCCGAGGTCGAACTCGGTGCCGTCGGCCCACGTGACCACGTGGCTTCCCGAGACGGCGAGCGCGGCATCCTGGATCAGGCGCTGGGTGATGTCGGCGATCGAGTTGTAGTCGCCGTAGGCCTCGTAGGCCTCGAGCATCGCGAACTCGGGCGAGTGGGTCGAGTCGGCGCCCTCGTTGCGGAAGTTGCGGTTGATCTCGAAGACCCGGTCGATGCCGCCGACGACGGCGCGCTTGAGGAAGAGCTCGGGCGCGATGCGCAGGAAGAGCTCCATGTCGAAGGCGTTGCTGTGGGTGACGAAGGGCCGCGCCGCCGCGCCGCCGTGCATGGTCTGCAGCATGGGGGTCTCGACCTCGATGAAGCCCAGATCGGTGAAGGTGCTGCGGAGCGAGACCATGGTCGTGGCGCGCTCGATGACGTTGCGGCGGGCCTGCTCGCGCAGGATCAGGTCGAGGTAGCGGCTGCGCACCTTGTTCTCGTCGCTCAGCTCGTTGTGGAGGTTGGGCAGCGGCAGCAGCGCCTTGGTCGCGATCTGCCAGCTCTGCACGAGGATCGACAGCTCGCCGCGGCGGGAGGAGATGACCTCGCCCGAGACGAAGACGTGGTCGCCCAGGTCGACGAGATCCTTCCACTCGGCGAGCGACTCCTCGCCCACCTGCGCGAGGCTCACCATGGCCTGCACACGGCTGCCGTCGCCGGATTGGAGCGTCGCGAAGCAGAGCTTGCCCGTGTTGCGGAGGAAGACCACACGGCCGGCGACCCCGACCGTCTCGCCGGTCGTCGCATCCGCCTCGAGCTCGCCGAAGCGGGCGCGGATGTCGGGGATGGTGTGGGTCACGGGAACCGTCACGGGATATGCGCCGCCGCCGGGGTTCTGCGCCGAGGCGATGAGCCGCTCCCGCTTGGCCAGGCGCACCGACTTCTGCTCGGAGATCTCCTCCGCTGTCGGTTCGTCGTGCTCGGTGGGGGGCGTCTCGGCCATGTGCGTTCTCCGCGCCGCGGGCCGGGCCCGAGCGCCCTTCTGGCGAAGGTTCTGGTTGTGGGTTCTGGTGTGGGTCTTGGTTGTGGGTTCTGGTGCGGCTCGGTCGAAGGAGCGGATCAGGTGAGCTGGATCGCCGCGTTGTCGATGAGCCGGGTGCCGCCCACGACCGCCGCGACGATCACGAGCGCCGTTCCGCGGAAGTCGTCGCCGACCGGCTGGAAGCTCGCGGGATCGACGACGACGAGGTAATCCAGTTTAGCCAGCGTCTCGCCCATGATCGCCGACTGCCCGGCGGCGACCGCGCGGTCGACTCCGCCGTCGGCCGCCGACTCGGCGGCCTCGAGGGCGAGCGACAGCGTCCGGGCCGCGCGGCGCTCGTTCGCGCCCAGGTACCGGTTGCGGCTCGAGAGCGCGAGACCGTCGGCCTCGCGCACCGTCGGGACGGCCTCGACCCGCAGCGGCAGGTTGAGGTCGGCCACCATCCGGCGCACGAGGAAGACCTGCTGCGCATCCTTCTGGCCGAAGAGGGCGACCGTGGGCTGCACGATGTTGACGAGCTTGGCGACGACGGTGAGCATGCCGTCGAAGTGACCGGGGCGGGCGGCGCCCTCGAAGAGCGAGCCGACCGGGCCGGCCGTCACTCGTGTGGTGGGCGCACCCGCCGGGTACATCTCCTCGACGCTCGGCACGAACACGTGGTCGACCCCCTCCGCGTCGAGGGCGGAGAGATCGGCCTCGAGGGTGCGGGGATAGCGATCGAGGTCTTCCCCGGCGCCGAACTGCAGCGGATTGACGAAGATCGAGACGACGACGCTGCCGCCGAGCTGCTTCGCGCGCCGCACGAGAGCCAGGTGGCCGTCGTGCAGGGCGCCCATGGTCGGCACGAAGGCGATGGGCGGCTCGGCTCGGCCGTGGGTCGCGGCATCCGCACGGGCCTCGGAGAGCCGCTCACGCAGCTCGGCAACGGTGGTGATCACGATTCTCGATGCTATCGGGTCGAACGGGGCGGAACGCCTCAGAACGGGCCTCAGAACGGGTCAGGGGCCGTCGTCGGGCCGCCCGCGAGCCCCAGGGCGTTGTCGACCGAGGAGCGCACGAGCGAGGTGAGGAAGCGCCCCGGCTGCTCGACGCCGATCTGAGCCAGCAGCCCGGTGGCCTGGCCGACGATCGCCCGACTGAAGCTCGTGGCGGTGGCGATCGCCTCGGCGTAGGCGGGCCGGTCGCCCTCCTCGACGATGACGGGCTCGCCGCCCATCTCGACGACGAGGGCCTGCCCGATCGGCAGCACCGGCCCCGGCGCGGTCACGGCGAAATAGCTCTCGGCGAGACGGGCGAGGTCGACGCTCGTGCCCGTGAAGGCGAGAGCCGGATGGATCGCGAGCGGGATCGCGCCGGCGGCCAGCGCGGGCGCGAGCACTCCGAAGCCGAAGCCCGGGGCGGTGTGAACGACGAGCTGGCCGGCCTGCCAGGCGGATGCCGCGGCGAGCCCCGCCACGAGCCCTTCGAGCTCCGCGTCCGGCACCGCGATGAGCACGAGCTCGCTGCGCTGGACGATCTGCGGCACCGTCAGGATCGGCGCACCCGGCAGGATCGCGTCGGCGCGCTCGCGGCTCGACTCCGAGATCGCGGAGATGCCCACGATCGCGTGCCCCGCCCCGGCGAGCGCGGCGCCGAGGATGGGGCCGACGTGGCCGGCGCCGATGATGCCGATGCCGAGACGCCCGGCACGCTGTGCGGCGTTCACTCCGGGCTCCCGTCCCGGCGAGCGGGGGCGTCCGGGGCGGAAGGCGCGGCGAGAGGCGAACCGGGAGGCGAGACGACGTCCGAACCCGGCCCGGAGGCCTCGGCCCGGCCCCAGTGGTGGCTGGTGTCGGCGCCGGCGGCCTCGACGGCGCCCGATGCGACATCCTCGAAGAAACGGGCGGAGAGCTGGGCGTCGATCGCTCCCAGGCGGGTCGAGACCGGCCCCGCGACGACGTGCACGTTCGCGGCGGCGAGGCGGAGCGCGCGCTTGATCGGGCCCTGCTCGATGCCGACGCTCTGCACCCGGGCGAGGGGCACGATAACGAGCTCCCGCCAGACCACGCCCCGGCGCACGATCACAGCGCCCTCCGTCATGAAGTACCCCGTGCGCCTCCACGAGAACGGGCGGATCCAGGCCGCCCGCCTCGGGGCGTTCGTGAACTCGTCGGCCCCCTTCGACCGCAGGGCCCCGCGCACGAGCCGTTCGCGCTGCTCGGCGCTGAGCGAAGGCGCCACAAGGGCGAGCACCCGCTCGACGTCGTCGAGGGTGCCGACGGGCAGGGTCGTCGTGTTCGCCTGCCCCGCCGCGCCCTGGGCCGAGGAGTGCCCGGCCTTGTTGATGCGCACCTGCCACCAGCCGAAGGGGCGCCACATGAGCGGCTGCTGCACCCCGATCGCGTGGATGCGGCCGGGCGGGATCGTCTCGTTGCTCGTCGAGAGCAGGCCGAAGCCGACCCGCACGCCGTCCGCCGTGCCGGCGATGCTGTAGCGCAGCGACTTCGTGAAGCGCGAGAAGTAGTACCCGGCCGAGCCCAGGATGCCGGGCAGCAGCGCGAAGAGCAGCACGTAGTAGCCGTGCGAGGTGCCGTAGACGATCACGCCGATCGCGACGATGAGGAAGATCGTGAAGCCGCTCAGCACGATGGAGGCGATGAGGCGCCCGGGCGGGATCGTGACGACCGACTCGGGCGGCGCGGCATCCGGGTCGAGCTCGGGGGCCAGGAACTCGTTGACCCGGCGCGTGACGAGACCGGGCCGCGCGGTGCCGTCGCCCGCGACGCCCTCGGCGCCCGGCGCCTCCGCGCCCTCGGCGAGTCCCGCGCCCTCGGCCGTCGCATCGGCCGGGAGCGTGCGGGCTCCCGATGCGAGACGCAGGATGTCGCGACGCAGCCCGTCGGCCAGGTCGGAGCGCAGGTACGCGAGCTGCACGTTCGCGTCCTGCCCAGCGACGTTGACCTCGAGCTTCGCCGCCCCGAAGATGCGCGCGAACAGGGGCCGCGCGACGTTGATGCCCTGGATGCGGTCGAGCTTCGCCTTGCGGTGGGTGCGGAACAGGATGCCGCTGCGCACCTCGACCGACTCCGACCCGACCCGGAAGGTGTGCATCCGCCATGAGAAGTAGAAGGCCACCACCGCGATGAGCACGACGACGAGCACGGCGAGCAGCGCCCAGCCGGCCAGTCCGCGCTCGTAGATGCGCGTGATCGGGTCGCCGTCGTACTCGGGCACGTTGAAGAAGATGTCGATGAGCCGCTCGCGCAGGTTCGCGATGATGACGCCGGCCACGACGACGAGCGCGATGCCGCCCTTCAGCAGCGGGGTCGCCCGGTGCAGCCGATGCCATTCGCCGTCGATGAGCGCGGGCTCGGCGGCATCCGCGAGCCGTGGCGGCCGGGGCGAGGTCACAGCCCCGCCCGGCGGCTCTCCGCCAGCTCGACGAGGCTGTCGCGCAGTTCGACGGCGTCGGCTTCCGGCAGGCCCGGGATGGAGATGGCCGAGGACGCCGCGGCCGTCACGAGCTTGAGGTCGGCGAGTGCGAGCGCACGGCCGACCGGGCCGCGGTTGATGTCGACGAGCTGCATACGCCCGTACGGCACGGCGACGACGCGCTGGAACATGATGCCGCGGCGGAAGAGCAGGTCGTCGTCGCGCAGGCGGTAGCCGATCGAGCGCACCCGGCGCGGCGCGATCACGAGGCTCACGACCGCGATGACGACCACGACGGCGAGCGCCGGCACACCCCACCAGACCGGCCAGAGCCAGATGAAGAGCGAGGCGAGGAATCCCATCACGACGCCCGTGATGAGGGTGCCGACGACCTCCACGACGACGTACTTCGGCGAGACCCGCTTCCAGTCGACGCCGACCGGGCCGAGACCGCCTGCCGAGACGTCCACCGTCTCGCCGGTCGCCCTGCTCGTGCTGTCGTCGCTCACGCTGCTCCCCCGGCCGCCGGATCGTCGTCGCCTCCCGGCGGCAATGTGCACAGGTGCTCGGCCACGAGGCCGCCCACGAGGAGGATGACCGCACCCGCCACGGTCACCGCCGCCAGCACGATCGAGCCCACTCCGGGGATCACCGAGCGGCTCAGCAGGTAGATGAGCACACCGAGGCTCGCGCCCGTGAGCAGTGCGCCGGCCAGGCTGCAGGCCTTCGCGAGCAGCGCGACGCGCATGGCTCGGAACGGGTCGACGCGGCGGCCGTGGCCGTGCGTCGCCCGGCGGATGGGCACCGCGAAGCCCACCACGATGGCCGCGATCGCGATGAGGGTGACCGGCAGCGAGACGGGCGGGATGAAGATGGCCTGGCCCGCCGCGGCGGCCGCGAGCTCGGCGAGGAAGCCGACGACGAGACCGATCGCCCCGAGGCCGATGACCGGTGTGGCGTGCGTGCGCCTCATCGGGGCTCACCCGCCCCGGTGTAGCGCCGCAGGGAGACGTCGTGACCGCCGGGGCCGCCAGCACCCGGGCCGCCGAGGCCCGCCACGAGCCGGGCCACGGAGCCGACGCCCGGGATCGCCGCGCGGAGGTCGACGTCGAGCCACGGCACGAGCACGAAGTCGCGCTCGGCCGCCCGGGGGTGCGGCAGGGTCAGCGTCTCGTCGCTCGAACGCAGCGAGCCGTAGCTCACGATGTCGATGTCGAGGGTGCGATCGCCCCAGTGGACGTCGCGCACCCGCCCGTGGGCGAGCTCGATGGCCCCCGTCGCCGCGAGCAGCTCGTGCGGGGTGAGGCTCGTGTGCACGAGCGCGACCGCGTTGAGGTAGGCCGGGGCATCCGGGTCGACGCCGTCGGGGCGCACGGCGTCGGTCTCGTAGAGCGGGGAGAACGCGTCGACCGTTATGCCGGGGACCGCGTCCAGATCGTTCACGGCGGCTCGGAGCGTCGCCTCGCGGTCGCCGAGGTTGCTGCCGAGTGCGAGCACGGCATGCTCGGATCGGGGGCGCACGATCGTGACCGCGACATCCTCGAAGGGCACCGAGATCGGTGCGTCCGGTTTGTGCACGGTCACCCGCACCCTTTCGACGGGGTCGTGAGCGAGCACGGTCCGGGCGACGCGCTCGGCGAGCGTCTCGATGAGGTCGACGGGCTCGCCCGCCACGGCGTCGTGGATCTCGACGGCGAGCTCGCCGTAGTGAACGGTCGAGGCGATGTCGTCAGTGGAGCCTGCGGCGAGCAGCGACAGCCATGCGGTCACATCGACGACGAAGTCCTGCCCGTTCTGGCGTTCGAAGTCGTAGAGGCCGTGGTTGGCGTGCACGCGCAATCCGGTGAGCGTGATCGAATCCTGGTCAGTCACGCATACCACCCTGCCATGCCTCCACGACGTCGAGGGCCGATCGGGTCGCCGCGACGTCGTGCACCCGCACGGCCCACACGCCCGCCTGCGCCGCGAGGGCGCTCACGACGGCCGTGACGGCGTCGCGATCGGACGCGGGCGCTCCCGCCGGCAGCAGCGGCCCGAGGAACCTCTTGCGCGAGGCGCCGACGAGCACGGGCAGCCCCAGCTCGGTGAAGGCGTCGAGATGGGCGAGCAGCCGCCAGTCGTGCTCGGCGAGCTTCGCGAAGCCGAGACCGGGGTCGATCACGAGCTTGTCGCGGGCCACCCCCGCCTCCGTGAGCGTGCGCACCCGGTCGAGCAGCTCGCTGCGCACCTCGGCGACCACGTCGTCGTAGTGGGCGAGCGAGGTCATGACGTCGCTCGGGCCGCGCCAGTGCATCGCGATGAACGGCAGGCCCGTGGATGCCGCGGCCGCCGGCATGGCCGGGTCGGCGAGCCCGCCCGACACGTCGTTGATGTACGAGGCACCGGCACGCGCGGCGGCGAGCGCCGTCTCGGAGTTCATGGTGTCGACGCTCACGACGAGGCCGGCGTCGGCGAGCGCGGCGATCACGGGCAGCACCCGGGCCTGCTCGTCGGCCGCGGCGACCCGGGCGGCACCCGGGCGGGTCGACTCCCCGCCGATGTCGAGGATGTCGGCTCCGGCACGTGCGAGCTCGAGACCGTGGGCGATCGCGGCATCCGTCTCGAAGTACCGCCCCCCGTCGCTGAAGGAGTCCGCCGTCACGTTCACGATGCCCATGACGAGCGTGCGTGCCGTCACTCGGTGCCCCTCGTGGCGAGCGCGATGAGCTCGGCACGCGCGGCTGGCTCGCTGAGGGCGCCGCGGCTCGCGATCGTGACCGTCGAGCTGTTGATCTGCCGCGGGCCGCGAGTCGTGACGCAGCCGTGCACGGCCTCGAGGATGACGAGCACGCCGAGCGGCTCGAGCCCCGCCACGAGGGTGTCGGCGATCTGCTCGGTCAGCCGCTCCTGCAGCTGGGGCCGGGTGGCGAGGGTGTCGACGACCTTGGGCAGCCGGCCGAGGCCGACGATCCGGGTGCTCGGCAGGTAGGCGATGTGGGCTGTGCCCACGAAGGGCAGCAGGTGATGCTCGCACATCGAGCGGAACGAGATGTCGCGCACGAGCACGAGCTCGCCGACGTGGTCGCCGAGGGGCACCGCGTCGCGCAGGTGCTCGAGCGGATCTTCGCCGAGACCGCCGAAGAACTCGGCGTACGACTCGGCGACCCGGCGCGGGGTCGACTCGAGCCCCGGGCGCGCCGGATCCTCCCCGATGGCGAGGAGGAGCTCGGTCACGGCAGCTTCGACACGCGCCCTGTCGACACCGGACACGATCGAACCTACGCGGTCGCGGGGCGGGGCTTGGTCTGGCGGCTGCGGGTGGGCTTCACGACCGGCGGCTCGGACTCGACGCCACCGTCGACGGCACCCTGGTCGATCGGCGCCCGGGAGGGCACGACGACGGGGGGAAGGTCGGAGATGGGCCGCGAGGAGCTGGACAGCCACTGCGGGCGCTCGGGAAGCTTCTTGACGTCTTTGAAGATCTCGGCCAGCTGGTCGTGGTCGAGCGTCTCCTTCTCGAGCAGCTCGGTCGCCAGGCGGTCGAGGATGTCGCGGTTGTCGTTGATGACCTGCCACGCCTCGTCGTGCGCCTGCTCGATGAGCAGCCGCACCTCGGCGTCGACGCGCTCGGCGATCTGCTCGGAGTAGTCGCGCTGGTGGCCCATGTCGCGGCCGAGGAACATCTCGCCCGACGACTGCCCGAGCTTCACGGCGCCGACGTTCGCGCTCATGCCGTACTCGGTGACCATCTTGCGGGCGATGGACGTCGCCTTCTCGATGTCGTTCGACGCGCCCGTGGTCGGGTCGTGGAAGACGACCTCCTCGGCGACACGGCC
Source organism: Compostimonas suwonensis (assembly GCF_002797855.1). Lineage (GTDB taxonomy): Bacteria > Actinomycetota > Actinomycetes > Actinomycetales > Microbacteriaceae > Compostimonas > Compostimonas suwonensis. The sequence goes on along the minus strand of NZ_PGFB01000001.1, from coordinate 715,660 downwards.
GCCCATGGCGTAGCTCAGCTGGTCGAGCAGCTCGTTGCGGGTGATCGAGTACTTGTCTTCGAGCGGCAGCACCATGGTGTAGCCGAGCGCGCGGCCGCGGGGGAGGATCGTGACCTTGGTCACGGGGTCGGTGTTGCGCATCGCCGCAGCGGCGAGGGCGTGTCCGCCCTCGTGGTACGCCGTGATGAGGCGTTCCTTGTCTTTCATGACGCGGGTGCGCTTCTGCGGGCCGGCCATCACGCGGTCGACGGCCTCGTCGAGGGCGCGGTTGTCGATGAGCTGGGCGTTCGAGCGCGCGGTGAGCAGCGCGGCCTCGTTGAGCACGTTGGCGAGGTCGGCGCCCGTGAAGCCGGGCGTCTTGCGCGCGAGCACCTCGAGGTCGACGCCCTTCGCGAGCGGCTTGCCCTTGCCGTGCACCTCGAGGATCTTCTTGCGGCCCTGGAGGTCGGGGGCGTCGACGCCGATCTGACGGTCGAAGCGGCCCGGGCGCAGGAGGGCGGGGTCGAGGATGTCGGGGCGGTTCGTCGCTGCGATCAGGATGACGTTCGTCTTGACGTCGAAGCCGTCCATCTCGACGAGCAGCTGGTTGAGGGTCTGCTCGCGCTCGTCGTGGCCGCCGCCCATGCCGGCGCCGCGGTGGCGACCGACGGCGTCGATCTCGTCGATGAAGATGATGGCGGGCGAGTTCTCCTTCGCCTGCTGGAAGAGGTCGCGCACGCGGCTCGCGCCGACGCCCACGAACATCTCGACGAAGTCGGAGCCCGAGATCGAGTAGAACGGCACGCCGGCCTCGCCGGCGACGGCGCGCGCGAGGAGCGTCTTGCCGGTTCCGGGAGGGCCGTAGAGCAGGACGCCCTTGGGGATGCGGGCGCCGACGGCCTGGAACTTCGCGGGCTCTTTGAGGAAGTCCTTGATCTCCTCGAGCTCCTCGATGGCCTCGTCGGAGCCGGCGACGTCGTCGAAGGTGACCTTCGGTGTCTCCTTCGAGACGAGTTTCGCCTTCGACTTGCCGAACTGCATGACCTTGTTGCCGCCGCCCTGCATGCCGGAGAGCATGATCCAGAAGAACACGCCGATCAGCAGGATCGGGAGCAGGAAGCCGAGCGCCGAGAGGAACCAGTTCGGCTGCGGCACCTCGTCGGTGAAGTCGGTCTTCGGGTTCGAGTCGTTGACGGCGTCGACGACCTCGGCGCCGCGCGGTGCCACATAGTAGAACTGCACCTGCTTACCGAACTCGTCGTCGGGCTGGGTGAGGGTGATGTCGACGCGCTGCTCACCGTCGACGATCTTCACGGTGTCGACGTTGCCGTCGCCGAGCAGCTCGAGCCCCTTCTGGGTGCTGACCTCCCGGAAGCCGGACATCGTGATCAGGCTCGACCCGATCCACACGGCGATGACCGCGAGCACGATGTAGAGAATGGGGCCGCGGAAGATCTTCTTGACGTTCATGGTCTTGCAAGGTTACCGCGGCGGCACTGGGCGGGGCCTGCGTGTTTGCCGTGGGCGTAATGAACCCCTTTTCTCCACTCAAAACGACGGAGATTTCGCCGAATTCTGCCCGAAAATCGGCCTTTCGCCCCCTCAGGAACAAAATGTCCGTCGTTTTGAGAAGAACGAGAGAAAAAGGGGGCTACTCGTAGACGTGCGGCGCGAGCACCCCGACGCCGCGCAGATTGCGGTACTTCTCCGCGTAGTCGAGGCCGTAGCCGACCACGAAGTCGTTGGGGATCTCGAAGCCCGCGTACTTGACGTCGATGTGAACCTTCGCGGCATCCGGCTTGCGCAGCAGCGCGCACACCTCGACCGACGCCGGGCCGCGGGATGCGAAGTTCTCGAGCAGCCACGAGAGCGTCAGCCCGGAGTCGATGATGTCCTCGACGATGAGCACGTTGCGGCCCGCGATCTCGGTGTCGAGGTCTTTGAGGATGCGCACGACGCCCGAGGACTGCGTGCTCGTGCCGTACGAGCTGACAGCCATCCAGTCCATGTCGATGTGCCGCTTCAGCTCGCGGGCCAGATCGGCCATCACCATGACGGCGCCCTTGAGCACTCCGACGAGCAGCAGGTCCTTGCCCTCGTAGTCCGCCTCGATCTGGCGGGCCATCTCGGCGAGGCGAGCGCGGATCTGCTCCTCGCTCACGAGCATTTTCGCAAGATCGCCGGGAAGATCGCTCGAATCCATGGGTGCAGCGGGCCCTTCGCTCTGGGGTTCGCAGGCCGGGCGGCCCGCTACTCGGCGGCCGAGAAAACGATCAGGCCGCCGACCCTCAACACTCTAACCCCTGGAAGATCGAGCGCTTTCTGGCCGTGCCAGTCGGTCACGAGCCGGGCCACCTGCATCGTGTGGCCCCGGTCGATCGACACCCCGAACTCGCTCTCGACCACATAGCGGATGATGCGCTGCCGCAGCGCAGGCGGGTTCGCCTCGAGCGCCGCCACCGAAACGGCGATGCCGGCCTCCGCGGGCTCGCAGATCTCCTCGACGAACTCGAGGATCATGTCGTCGAGCGCGTCGGAGTCCTCGCGGAGCTGCTCGGCCGTGCGGGCGAGCGCCTCGGCGACGCCCCCGCCGAGCTCGCGCTCGAGCATCGGCAGCACCGTCCGGCGCACACGCACGCGGGTGAAGGCCGGGTCGTCGTTCTGCGGGTCGTGCCAGGGCTCCAGCCCGGAGTCGGCGCAGAAGGCGTGCGTCGTCTGCCGGCGGATGCCGAGCAGCGGGCGCAGGTACGGCCCGGTCGCCGGCGCCATACCTCGCAGGCTCGCGGGGCCGGACCCCCGGGCGAGGCCGAGCAGCACCGTCTCGGCCTGATCGTCGAGCGTGTGCGCCACGAGCACGTGACTCGCGCCCGTCTCGGCTCGGGCCTCGTCGAAAGCCCGGTAGCGGGCGGCTCGGGCCGCGCCCTCCGGGCCGCCGGCGCCCGGACCGGTGCCCACCGCGACCGTGCGCACGAGCACGGGGTCGAGCCCCAGCGCGCGGGCCTGACGAGCGGCGTGCGCCGCGACATCCGCCGACCCGGCCTGCAGACCGTGGTCGACGACCACGGCGCCCGCGCGGATGCCGGCCCGCGGCGCCTCGAAGGCCGTCGCCGCCGCGAGCGCGAGCGAGTCGGGGCCGCCGCTGAGCGCCACGAGCACGAGCCCCCCCTCTTCTTCTTCCCCACCGCTCCCGCCCCTGCCCCCGCTCCCGCTCCCGCCCAAAACGACGGACTTTTCGCCCTCAGCGGCGGTTTCTGGCAGAAAACGCCCGGAATCGGCAGAATCTCCGTCGTTTTGAGGAGGAAGGGATGAGTGAGGAAGGGGGGACGGATGAGGAGGGAGAGACGGGTGAGGAGGGAGAGACGAGTGCGCGGGGAGATGAGCAGCGAGGTGGGCGCCGAGGCGAGCGGATGCGAGGGCGTCGCGCACGGCCCGGCGCACGTCGGCGATCGCGGGCGTCAGGCGAGGGCGGCGATCAGGATGCATCCAGTAACGTTATTCGAGCCGCGCAGGCTCCGTCACGCGAGTCGCCGAACGCGCAGCCCACCGAGCACGCAGAAGCACCAGAAGCGCAGAGGAGAACACCCCATGGCCGCATACGACGCCGTCATCGAGATCCCCAAGGGGAGCCGCAACAAGTACGAGGTCGACCACAAGACCGGCCGGGTGTTCCTCGACCGCGTGCTCTTCACGACCTTCGTCTACCCCACCGACTACGGCTTCTTCGAGAACACGCTCGGCCTCGACGGCGACCCCGTCGACGTGCTCGTGCTGCTCGACTACCCGCTGTTCCCGGGCGTGGGCGTCTCGGTGCGGCCCGTCGCGGTCTTCAACATGACCGACGACGGCGGCTCCGACGCCAAGGTCATCGCGGTTCCGGCGAAAGACCCGCGCTGGGCGCACATCCAGGACATCGCCGACATCCCGGAGTACACCCGCAAGGAGATCGAGCACTTCTTCGAGCACTACAAAGACCTCGAGCCCGGCAAGTGGGTCAAGACCGAGGGCTGGGGCGACGCCGCAGAGGCGGAGGCGATCGTGCAGGCCGGCATCGTGAAGCTCGCCGAAGAGGGCGACCACTAGAACGCGGCGGCACGAAAAAGGGCGGGCCTCGCGGCTCGCCCTTTTTTCGCGTCCGACCCGTCGTCTGGGTCCCGTCGCCCGAGTCGAACGAGCGGATGCCGCGGCCTACGCCGAGGGACGCCCCACGTACGACGCCACGTCGCCCATGCCCCAGATGAAGTAGTTGCGCACGGGCTTGCCGTAATCGGCCGCCTCGATGATCCGGTCGCCACCGACGTAGATCGCGACGTGGTAGTAGTCGCCGCCACCGCCCCAGAAGATGAGGTCGCCGCGCTGCCGCTGCGAGAACGGCACGAGCTTGCCCTGGGCCTGCATCGTGCGGTACTGGTTCGTCGCCGAGTGGGTGCCGATCGAGATTCCGGCCGCGGCGTAGGCCTCACGGGTCAGGCCCGAGCAGTCCCAGATGTCGGGGCCCGAGCCGCCGAGCCCGTACGTCTCGCCGAGCTGCTGCTCGGCGAACCAGATCGCCGTCTCCACCGCGCTCGTGTTCGGCGGGGCCACCGGGCCGGGGCCGGGGCCGGGATCGGAGTTGCCGCCGCCGTTGCCGCCACCACCCCCGCCTCCGCCGGAGTTGCCGCCCCCGTTGCCACCGGAATTGCCGCCGTTGCCTCCGCCGGAGCTGCCGCCCGTGTTGCCGTCGCCGCCGCTTGCGGGCGGGTCGGGCACGATGACGGGCCGTCGGGCCTCCACACCGGCAAGGTACTCGCGCTCCGTCTCCGCCGTGCTGTCCTTGAGCTCGGCGAGCTGCGCGATGAGCTCGGACGACTTCGCCTCCTGCGCCGACAGCTGGGCGTTCGCCGACTGCGCCGCGGCGTTCGCCGCGTCGAACTTCGCCTGCGCCTCGACCTCGAGCTTCTCGCGCTCCGTCTTCGCGACGCCGGCCTGGTCGGTGAGCGACTGGGCCTCGTTGCGGTCGGCCATCGCCTGCGTGTAGATGGTCTCCGACTGGGCGCTGAGCTTGCTCATCGTGCCCAGCTGGTAGAGCAGGTCGTCGGCCTGCTCGCCGTTCACGAACAGGTTCAGCGACATGTCCTTGCCGCCGGAACGGGCGAGGTGGGCGGCGAGGAGCCCGGCACGCATCTTCGACGTCTTGGCCTTGGCCGCGGCGGCATCCGCCTGGCTTCGCAGGGATGTCTCGCGCTCGGTCGCGGCGTCGAGGGCGTCCTTCGTCGTGCGGTACGCCTCCGCGGCGATCGCCGACTGCTTGGCCGCCTCGTCGGACGCGGCCTGCAGCCCGCCGATCAGGTTCGTGATGTTCTCGATCTCGGCCTGTTTGGTGGCCTCGTTCTTCTTGGCGTTCTGCACGTCGTTCCACGAGGGGTAGTCCTCGTCGGCGAACGCGGGACCCACGATCCCGATGCTCGCCGTGACAGCCCCGACAGCGACCGCGCCGAACACCTGGGTCGGAGTGATCCGACCGGTCGTACGCTTCCTGTTAGCCAAGTCCCGCGCCTCTCTCTGCCATGAACGGCACTGCGTTCACGGGTGTTCCGTTGATGCGAACCTCGAAATGCAGATGGCAGCCCGTCGACGCGCCCGTCGTGCCGCTACTGGCGATATTCTGCCCGACTTCGACCTGCTGGCCAACGCTCACGAAGATGCCGCCCGGACGGATGTGCGCGTAACCGGTCTGCACGCCGCCGTGGTCGATGAGGATCCAGTTGCCGTAGGTGCCGTAGGGGCCGGCCGAGATGACCGTGCCCGAGTGCGCCGCGTAGATGGGGGCGCTGCAGCCCGTTCCGATGTCGGTGCCGCGGTGGTTGCTGCTGCTGCAGCCGCCGCCCGTGCAGATGACGCCGCGACCGCCGAAGCCGTCGGTGATGCGTCCTGCGCCCGGCACGGCCCAGCCCGAGTCGCTGATGTAGCCGCCGGGAAGCCCGGGGCCGGGGCCGCTGCCCCCGCCACCACCACCGGATGCCGCGGCGAGCCGTGCGGCCTCCAGCTCGCGCTGGCGCCGCTCCTCCTCGCCCTTCTGCCACTCGGCGACCGTCTTCGCGGTCGTGTCCTGGAGCGCCTTGAGCTGCTCCTCGAGCGTGATCTGCTGGGCCTGCTGCTCGGCGAGAGCGGCGGCGGCGGCCTCGGCGGCGGCGTTCGCGGCATCCATCGCGTCTTGAGCGGCGACACGCAGCTGCTCGCGCTCACCGCGGGCGACCTCGGCCTGGGCGCTCATCGACGCGGCTGTGTTCTGGGCGATCTGCGCCGCGTCGTAGATGCTGCTGCTGCGCTCGACGAGCTTGCTCATGCTGCCGAGCTTCGCGAGCAGCTCGTCGGCCTGGCCGCCGGGTCGCTCCCCGTCGAGGAAGATGTTGACGCTCAGGTCGCCGCCGCCCGCGCGGTAGAGCTGGGCGGCGAGGCGGCCGGCCTGCTGGGTCGCGGCATCCGCCTGGGCCTGGCTCGTGTCGGCCTGCTCCTGGATCGTGGTGGCGCGGTCTTCGGCGTCGAAGAGCTTCTGCTCGGCCACCTGCAGCTCGAGACCGCGCTTCTCGGCCTCGGCCTGGGTCTGCTCGACCTGCGTCTGCAGCTGGCCGATGAGGTTCTTGATGTTGGCGACGGCGGCCTCGCCGGCGGCCTGGTTGTTCTTCGCCGCCTGCACGTCATCCCAGCTGGGGTAGTCGGCCGCGAACGACGGCTGCGCGATGGCGCCCGTCAGCGCGATGCCGAGGACGGCGACCATCGCGACCGGGAACAGCCGGCGGCGCGGCCTGAGCGGCCGGGTCGACCCGGTGCGGTTCAGGCGTGCGAGTCTGCGGAGTCTCACCCTGATTGTTCCTGTGCGATCCATGGCTCCCCAGCTCGTTCACTGCCGCTGACGGGCACCGAGGTGCCCGAACGGCCGCTTCGCGCTCCCTGAAACGCGTCACTTCCGTTCACTCCAGTAACAGTGTTAACACCGTTAACAGTAACCACCGCATGGCGAATTGCCCAGCACCCGCACGTTGGGGGGCTACGTGGACTGACCAGCGGGGTCGGTTCTCGCGAGTGCTGAGGCGAGGCTAACCCCGCAGACGAGCAAAGCCCGGTTGATTTCTGGCTCGTCGCGGGATCCCCCGCCGCCCATCCCCGCTCGGTTTGGTTAAACTGATCACTGACCGTATGCTTGTGCGTCGGAAGTCATGCGGCTTGCAACGTGACGGCCCCATCGTTTAGTGGCCTAGGACACCGCCCTTTCACGGCGGCAGCACGGGTTCGAATCCCGTTGGGGTCACTAGACACATACAAAACACATACAATTGAATAGCTTCACATCGAGGCCCTGTAGCGCAGTTGGTTAGCGTGCCGCCCTGTCACGGCGGAGGTCGCGGGTTCAAGTCCCGTCAGGGTCGCAAGACACGTTCGGCCCATCCGAAAGGGTGGGCCATACTGTCTTATAGACGCCGTCTCTCGACGCCCAGCTTCGAATCACGGATGTCTGATGGCTCTGTAGCTCAGTTGGTAGAGCGTTCGACTGAAAATCGAAAGGTCACCGGATCGATGCCGGTCGGAGCCACGGAATCGCCCCAAGATCTCGCCGTCTTGGGGCTTTTTCATTTTTGCGGTCGCGAGTCGCGCCGAATCGTCGGTCACGCGCGTCGGAGGAACGATGTGGCGCGACTCGCAGCCGGAGCCCGGAGCCTCGCCGCTTAGCGACGGACGAGGCCGGCCATCAGCAGGTCGAGGAGCCTGGCGGCGAGCTCGCGCTGATGCTCGGCGCCGGCGATGAGGGTGACGCCGCCGAGCGCCATCATCACGTCGTCGGCGGCGACGTCGTCGCGGAGGGCGGCTGTCGCGACTCCCGCGTCCAGCAGTGTGGCGATCGCGTCGCGGAGCATCGTGCGGCTGGCGGCGCGGAGCCCCTCACGGGATGCGAGGATGCTGGGCAGGGCATCCGACATCCCGTGCTTGGTGAGCATGTAGTCGACGAAGCTGTCCATCCAGGCACGCAAGGCGTCGACGGGCGTCGCGGTCTCGAGCAGCCGTGCTGCGCTCTCGCACAGCCTGGTGGTCTCGTTGCGGTAGCTCGCCTCGATGAGGTCTTCGCGCGTCGGGAAACGTCGGTAGAGGGTGCCGATGCCGACCCCGGCCTGCTGCGCGATCGCCTTGAGCGAGGTGTCGGCGCCGTCGCGGGCGAACGCCTGGGCGGCCGCGTCGAGCAGTCTGTCGCGGTTGATCTGCGCGTCCGCGCGCAGTCCCCGGGCATCCGTGGGCGTCATGATCGGCTCCTCTCCTTGCAAACGGAGCAGGCTCCGCTTATGGTCGACAAATAAGCGGATGCGGCTCCACATATGAGCATAGCGCTCCGCGCACACAGAGGGAGAGACCATGAGCACCAGGATCACGACACCGTTCGGAGCGCAGTCCACCGCCGCGGAGGTGATCGCCGGGGTGGAGCTCGCAGGCAGACGCGCGATCGTGACGGGAGCGGCATCCGGAATCGGCGTCGAGACGGCCCGGGCCCTGGCGAGCGCCGGGGCGGAGGTCACCCTGGCCGTTCGCGACACCGCTGCGGGACGGCGGGTCGCCTCCGAGATCAGCGCGAGCACCGGCAGCGAGAAGGTGCTGGTCGCCGCGCTCGACCTGGCCGACCAGGGGTCGGTCGCCGCCTTCGTCGCCGGCTGGACGGGAGCGCTCGACATCCTGATCGCCAACGCCGGCATCATGGCCACCCCGGAGCTGCGAACCGCGGAAGGGTGGGAGCTGCAGTTCGCCACCAACCACCTCGGACACTTCGCCCTCATCACCGGTCTGCACGAGGCACTCGCCCGCGCGGGGCATGCACGCGTGGTCGTCGTCAGCTCGGTCGGGCACATCAACGGCGAGGTGCTGTTCGACGACATCGACTTCCTCCGGCACCCCTACGACCCGTGGGCGGCCTACAGCCAGTCGAAGACGGCGAACATCCTGTTCGCGGTCGCGGCGGCCGAACGATGGGCCGCCGACGGCATCACGGTCAACGCCCTCAACCCCGGCCGGATCTGGGGCACCGGGCTGAGCCGGCATATGGATGTCCCGCCCGCGTCGTTCGACCCCGCGGGCGGAACGGGCACCTCGGAGAAGACGGTCGAGCAGGGTGCCGCGACATCCATTCTGCTGGCCGCGTCACCGCTCGTCGAGGGCGTGAGCGGCCGCTATTTCGAGGACTGCCAGGAGGCCGAGCCCCTCACCCCGGGCATCCGCCGCGGAGTGGCCCCCTACGCCCTCGACCCGCAGAAGGCGGAGCGCCTCTGGGAGGTCTCGCTCGACCGTCTCCGCGCGGCACGCCCCTGACCACGCGCGTTCGCGAGTCGCGCCACATCGTCCTATAGACGCGCCGGAAGAACGGTTTGGCGCGACTCGCGAGGGCGGCCGGCTCAGGTCTGATCGTCGACGGTGGCGATGGGAGCGTTGGTGCGCACCGATTCGATGCCGTTCTCGGCGCCCGACTTCGAGGCATAGCCCTCGGAGACGGCGATCGTCTGGCCGTTGGCGGCCGTGAGGCGGAACCGGTATTCGCCCGCTTTGTCTCGGTAGAGCTCGAAGGTGGCCATTGCAACTCCTTTGTCGCTGGTTCGAACCGCGCTGCGCACAGTGATTGAACAGTAGTACCCCTTCAGCATGTCGCCATAGCCCCGGCGGCAACTTTCACGTGACAGGATGAGCGACGTGTGTATTATTTAACCAGAACATTAATTAACCGAGAAGTAAAATAGGGAGACGGAGCCGATAAAGACCGAGACGTTCCCCACCCCGCGCGAAGCGTTGAGCCCTCACATCTGGTGGCACTCATGATGGTGATGACTCTAAGTAAAGGATATTCCATGATCCTTTGCTTAGAATGAACCATGCACATGGATATGCAGTATTGGCCCGCCATCGGATACGAGACACGACCTTGGCAACGCAGCGGTGACGAGATCACATCCCGTCGTCAGTTGCGACGACTGACCAATGAGTACCAGGCTGCAGTCCCACCCTTGATCGGGCAGACCGACGTCGTGCTCGAACCGGAAGTGCTGGCCGCATCCGACGAGGCGAGCGCCGAGCTGGCGCGCTTCGACGCCGAGGCGGGCATCCTGGTCGCACCGTTTGCGTCGATCCTGCTGCGCACCGAGTCGGCGTCCAGCTCCGAGATCGAAAACCTGACCGCGGGGTCGAAGCAGATCGCGCTCGCGAGCATCGGCGCGGCCCGCTCCGAGAACGCGGTGCTGGTGGTGGCGAATGTGCGGGCGATGGATGCTGCGCTGCGCCTCAGTATGCAGCTCGACGAATCCGCCGTGATCGGCATGCACGACGCACTACTGGCCGCGTCGGCGCCGAGCATGGTCGGACAGTGGCGACAGGAGCAGGTGTGGATCGGCGGTGGCGCAATCTCGCCGCACACCGCGCAGTTCGTACCCCCTCACCACGACCGAGTGCCCGAACTCATGGACGATCTGTTCGGTTTCATAGATCGCACGGACGTGCCGGTGCTGGCACAAGCTGCCATCGCGCATGCCCAGTTCGAGACGATCCACCCGTTCCCGGATGGCAATGGCCGCACGGGACGCGCGCTGATCCATTCCATGCTTCGTCGCGGCGGTCTGACCCGCAACCTGACCGTACCCGTGTCGGCAGGTCTTCTGCACGAGCCAGAAGCGTACTTCGAGGCACTAACCGACTATCGAGACGGCGATGTCGACGCGATCGTGCACGCGATGACGAACGCGGCATTCGCTGCTGTGAGCAATGGTCGCCGGCTCGCCGATGACATCACTGCCACACGGGCTCGCTGGGCGAGCGGGATACGGGCACGCACCGATTCGTCCGTGCATCGCCTGCTCGATCTACTGCTCGCGCAGCCCGTCGTCAGCACCGCCATCGTCGCGGAGCGACTGGGAGTGAGCACGGTGACCGCGGGTTCCGCGATCGATCGCCTCGTCGAGGCCGGCGTCCTCACCCAGACGGGCGGCGGCCGACGCTATCGCCTCTGGCAGGCCTCAGAGATCATCTCGGCGCTCGACGGCTTCGCCGAGCGCGCACGTCGCGGACGGGTCTGAGCCGCCCTGGCCCCTGATGCGTGGTGGTCAGTGCTCTACAGCTGGCTGTACGAGCAGAACGTCTCGCTCGACCAGCTCTTCTCGACCGGCGTCGCGACGAGCACTATGAACCTGCACACGGTGACGTAACCGGGCCGTCGCGGCCGGCGACCGGACAAAGCAGCCGGCCCGTGCGCTTCGCACGATGACTGACACCGCGGACCCCGTTCACCGGCGAACGACGGGGTGAGCGGCCGTACGAGATGCCCAGTGACGCCTGAGAGTGCAGATTCGAGCCAGGTATGGCGTATCCGAGCGATGGACTCCGTGCGTCACCCCGAAACCTGCGCTCTCGGCCACGGCCAGAGGGCACTGCTCTGGGGCGGTGGAGGCATACGGGGATTGACATCGAGGTCGATCGAGCTATTATTTAACCAGAACGTTAATTAACTGAGAGGTAAAACAATGGCGACCGACACGCTGAGCCTCACCTTCTCGGCCCTCGCCGACCCGACGCGACGCGCGATCCTGGCGCGGCTGGCGGACGGCGAGGCGACGGTCACCGAGCTCGCCGAGCCCTTCGAGATCTCGCTGCCCGCGATCTCCAGGCACCTCAAGGTGCTCGAGACCTCCGGGCTCATCTCGCGGGGCCGCAGCGCGCAATGGCGCACGAGCCGCCTCGAGCCCGCGCCCCTCGCCGAGGTCAACGCCTATCTGGAGACCTACCGGCGGTTCCTCGGCTCGAGCTTCGACCGGCTGGCGGAACACCTGCGGCGCGTGCAGGAGGAGTCGGGGCATCCGCTCGACGACACGCACGGCGACCGCACGGCCGACACGACACGCACGACCACACCGACACGCACAACCGACACAGACGAGGACGAACGATGACCATCAACTCCCTGCCCGCAGACTCCGACGTCATCGAGGACGGCTCCCTCGTGATGATCCGCGTGATCGATGCACCCGCCGAGCTCGTCTTCCAGGCCTGGACCGATCCCGACCACCTCGCCCGGTGGTGGGGGCCCAAGGGTCTGCACACACCCAGGAACACTGTCGAGGTCGAGCCTCAGGTGGGCGGCTCCTGGAAGGCGACCATGGTGCGGGATGACGACGGGGCCGAGTTCCCGAGTCACAGCGTCTTCGTCGTCGTCGAGCCGCCGCGCCACTTCGAGCTCGAGGCCCACCCCGACAGCGGATTTCCGTCGACCCTCTCCGTGACCCTCGAGGAGCTCCAGGGCAAGACCGTGATGACGGTCGTGAACCGGGTGCTCACGGAGGCGGCCCCGACCTTCGACGGCATGATCGAGGGCTGGGGAACGGCCTTCGTCAAGCTGCGACGGCTCGTCGGCGCGACGGTCTGAGCGAGTCGAGCGGCCCCGCGGTCTGAGCGGGTCGAGCGGCCCCGCGGTCCGAGCCGACCGATCGCGGCCCGCCGAGCCGAGGCTCACTCCGCCGTGCGGATCGTCTCCCACTCCGCCATGAGCTCGGGCAGGCGCACCTCGAGAAATCGGTAGAACCGCGCCATCTCGGTGACACGGGCCGCTGCGGGCGACTCCGGGTCGTCGATCGCCGGCAGCGCCGACTCCGCGAGCACCGCGAGCATCACGTAGACGGGGCTCGAGCTCGTGACGACCCGGCTCCACGGGTCGTCCGGCAGCCGCCGCGACGGTGAGGTCGAGACCGTCGAGCGCACGCACTCGGCCGAATCGCCTGTCGAGGCCACGGGCCTCGATGATGGTGTCCGTGGAGGCGACGTTACGTTGATTTCACAATTTTGTGAAAACTCCTAACGCAATCCTTACGGGCCGCCGGGCAGGCGGCCGAGCATGGCGCCGGGCAGCCCCTGCACAGGCCGCCGAAAGCACACGGCCCCGGCCCCCGGTCCTGGAGGAGGATCGGGGGCCGGGGCCGTGGTACGGGAGGCGCCTACTCGTCGCGCCGCTTGTTCCTGTGCAGGAACGGGATGCGGCTGCGCGTCGGCGGCGCGGAGGGTTCGGCCTCCTCGGCGCCGGGCGCGACCGGGGTGCCCGCGCCGGGCTCCTGCCCCGCGGCATCCGCGCCCCCGTCGAGCTCCTTGGTCGCCGTCGCCTCCATCAGAGCCGCCACGTCGTTCTCCTCCACCACGTCCTTCGCACGGCTGAACCGCCGGCTGAGGATCGGCAGCAGGATCACGGCGATCGCGAGCGCGATCACGATCGCGCTGAACGGCCGGTCGACGAAGACGAGGAAGCTGCCCTCGCCGAGCTCGAGCGCCCGCCGGAACTGGGTCTCCATGAGCGGCCCCAGGATGACGCCCAGGATCGCCGGGGCGATCGGGAAGTCGTACCGGCGCATCAGCAGGCCCACGATGCCGATGATGTACACGACGATCAGGTCGACGAAGCTGTTGCTGATGCTGTAGACGCCCAGGGTCGCGAAGACCAGGATGCCCGCGTACAGGAACGGCGTCGGGATCTTCAGGATCTTCACCCAGAGCCGGATGAGCGGCAGGTTGATCACGAAGAGCAGGATGTTGCCGATGTAGAAGCTCGCGATGAGCGGCCACACGATCGTCCCGCTCGACTCGAACAGCCGGGGCCCGGGCTGGATGTTGTAGATCTGGAACGCCGACAGCAGGATCGCCGCGGTCGCCGAGGTCGGGATGCCGAGCGTGAGCAGCGGCACCATGACACCCGAGAACGAGGCGGATGCCGCGGCCTCCGGTCCGGCCATGCCCTCCGGCGCGCCCTTTCCGAACTCGTTCTTGTGCTTCGAGAGCCGCCGCTCCAGGCCGTAGCTGAGGAACGTCGGGATCTCGGCGCCGCCGGTCGGGAGCGCCCCGAACACGAAGCCCAGCCCCGAGCCGCGCAGCCACGGCTTCCAGACCCGCTTGACCTCGCTCCTGTTCGGCCAGAAGCGGCCGTTCAGGGGAACGAGCGTCTGGCCGCCGGCCATCGCCCGCGCACTGCCGTAGAGCGCCTCGCCCACGGCGAAGAGGCCGATGACCACGAGCACCTCGTTGATGCCGTCGCTCAGCTGCGGGATGCCGAAGGTGAACCGCGCGTCGCCGCTGACGAAGTCGATGCCGATGAGACCGGCCCAGAGCCCGATGAAGAGGCTCAGCATGCCGCGGACGATCGACTTGCCCACGAGCGCCGTGACGCTCGCGAACGAGAACAGCATGAGGGCGAAGTAGTCCGTCGCCCGCAGCGAGCTCGCGATGCCGGCGATCACGGGGCTCAGGAACGTCAGCCCGAGGGTCGCGATGGTCCCCGCGATCACGGCGCCGATGATCGAGATCGAGAGGGCGACGCCCGCTCTGCCCGACTTCGCCATGGCATGGCCTTCGATCGCCGTGACGACCGCGGATGACTCCCCCGGCGTGTTCATGAGGATCGAGGTGATCGACCCTCCGTAGAGCGCGCCGAAGTAGATCCCTCCGAAGACGAGGAAGGCGGCCGTGGGCTCGAAGCTGTAGGTCAGCGGCAGCAGCAGCGCGATCGTGAGGGGCGGGCCCACACCGGGCAGCACACCCACGAAGGTGCCGATGAGCACGCCGACCGCCCCGTAGAGCAGGTACTGCGGCTGCAGGATGGTGAGGAAGCCGTTCATCAGGTTGAGGAACGCGTCATCCATGATCAGATCACCCCCAGGAATCCGGCGGGGAGCTTGACGCCCAACAGGAGCGTGAAGCCGAAGTAGATGGCGGCGGCGAGCAGCACGCCGACCGTGATGTTGAGCCACCAGCGCTTCTCGTTGAGCAGTCGCGAGACCACGATGAAGAGCGCGGCGGTGGCGATCGTGTAGCCGACGAGGGCGACGATCGCGGCGTAGCCGAGGAGCACGAGGACGACCCAGACCACGACCCGCATGCGCGTGGAGGACTTCTCCGACGCCATGTGGGCCTCGAGGTAGCCGTCGTCACGGGGCTTGAGCGTCTCGAAGAGGAACAGGATGCTGAACAGGAGGAGCCCGCCGCCCACGATGAGGGGGAAGGTGCCCGAGCTGTCGGGCTGGAACTCCCGCCGCGCCGCGAGCTGGATCGACGTGATGCCGATGCCCACCGAGATCACGAGCAGGAAGATCGCGACGATCACGAGCTCCCGGCGGCTCCCCCGCCGCCGTCTTTCGACGACGGCGGGGGACTCCGCGGATTCGGAATCAGCCATCGATCAAGCCCAGCCCCTTCAGGGCGTCGCCGATCCGCTTCGACTCGGCGTTCATGTAGTCGCCGAACTCCGTGCCGCCCTTGAAGGTGTCGGCCCACGACTTGGCCGTGAGGATCTCCTGCCACTCGTCGGTCTCGCGCATCTGCGAGATGAGGTCGACGACCTGGTCGCGCTGCTCGTCCGTGATGCCGGGCGGGGCGACGATGCCGCGCCAGTTGGCCATCGCGAGGTCTTCGCTGAGGCCAGCCTCGCCGAAGGTCGGGGCGTCGATGCCCTCGATGCGCTCGGGGCTCGAGACGACGAGCGGCACGACGGAGCCGTCCTGCAGCTGGGAGAGGATCTCCGAGATGCCCATGACCGAGACATCCGCGTCTCCGGAGAGCAGTGCCGTGACCTGCTCGCTCGCGTTCTCGTAGGGAACGTAGGTGATCTCGGTCGGGTCGATGTCCTCCGACTGCGCGAGCAGCCCGATGAGCACCTGCTCGAGGCTGCCGGCGACGCTTCCGACGATGTTGACGCCGCTCGGGTCCTTCTTGAGGGCGTCGACGAGGTCGCTGATCGTCTTGTACGGCGAGTCCTTGGGCACCGCGATCGTGAGGTATTCGGAGGCGAGCTCGGCGATCGGCGTCGTGTCGCCTTCGAGCGTGACGTCGATGTCGGAGGTCTTCTCGGCTCCGAGGAGCACGGCGCTCACGGCGAGCAGCTGGTAGGGGTCGCCCTCCTCCTCGCGCACGAACTGGTTGAGGCCGAGCATGCTGCCCGCGCCCGGGTTGTTGAAGACCTGGATGTTGTCTTTCACGAGCCCGGACTGGGTGAGGGCGAGCTGCACCGAGCGGCCCAGCTGGTCGAGACCGCCGCCGGGGCCGGAGGGCACGGTGATGGTGAACGGCTCCGAGGGGAACGCGTCGGCATCGGCGCCAGCGTTCGCCTGGCAGGCGCTCAGAGCGACCACGGATGCCGCGGCCACCCCGATCGCGAGCGTCGCGCGGAGTTTCCGCGATTTCAGGATGGGGACAAGGGACATGGGCTAGCTCCTCCTTTGGATTGGGCCACGTTGTTGTGCTGTGCGATGGGGGTTCGAAGACTGGTTCTCATCCGGCCGGCTCTCAGAGACCCAGCTGGCGGGCGAGGTCGACCATGTCGTTGGCGACGACGTCGAAGGAGTCGTCGATCGTCAGGTCGACGCTCACGGCGGGTCCGTGCTCGAGCGGGCGCATGACGAAGGCGGCGCGGAAGCCGAGGCTCTGAGCCGCGCGCAGGTCGTACTGGTGGGCGGCGACCATCATGATCTCGTGCGGCTGCAGCGAGAGGTAGTCGACGGCCGACTGGTAGGTGCGGGGATCGGGTTTGTAGGCGCGCGCGATCTCCGAGCTCAGGATGACGTCCCACGGCAGTTTCGCGTGGCGGGCGAGGTCGACGAGCAGACGCACGTTGCCGTTGGAGAGGGTCGCGAGGATGTATCGTTTGCGCAGTCGCTCGAGGCCCTGCACCGAGTCGCCCCACGGCTCCAGACGGTGCCAGATGAGGTTGAGCTCGACCTTCTCCTCCTCGGTGAGACCGCGGATGTCGAACTTCTCGAGCAGCATGTCGAGCGCCTCACGGTAGATCGAGTCGACGTTGAGCCACCTCGACTCGTCGGCCATGACCCTGTCCATGGCGGGCCGGTACTCGGCGCGCCAGGCGTCCGCAAAGGCGGGCCAGTCGACCTCGAAGCCGTGCTTCTCGGCGAGGCGGTGGCCCTCGGCGATGATACTGCTCCGGAAGTCGACGACGGTTCCGAAGACGTCGAACGTCAGGGCCTTGACCTCGGAGAGAGGACCTCGTGGTCCAGTGGGCATGTGTTCTTCCATTCTCGCAATGCGGTGTTGTGGGATAGTGGCCTGTGTCATGCGGGGTCGTCCTCGACGAGCTCGAGCCGCACCCGGTCGGGCACCCCGATCGGGAAGGCGCAGCGCCGGCCGCGCCCGCCGACGAACGGGCGGGTCTCGCCGTCGCCGATCGCCACGAGGGTCGCGTCGATGTCGTCGACCGCGAAGCACACGTGGTGGAGGCCTTCGCCGTGCTCGGCGAGGTGGCGGGCGATGGGCCCGTCGGCGATGGGCGAGACCAGTTGCAGGGCCGTGGCGTCGGGTGCGGCATCCGCTGAGGGGGCCAGGAAGACGAGGCGCACGTTCTGGTCGTCGCCGTGGATGAGCTGGTCGTGCACGACGACCATGCCGAACGACCTCGTGTACCAGTCGATGGTCACGTCGGCGTCGCGCACGACGACGCCGACGTGGTCTACGCGGTTCGTGCTGCTCGGTGACTGCGTTGTCATCGGGGTTTCCGTTTCTCCGTCGGGGCGGGCGTCAGTCCAGGGCGGCGATCACGGCCGCGGTGACCTCGGCCGATGACGCGCTGCCGCCGAGGTCGGGGGTGCGCACGGAGCCGTCGGCGAGCACTTTCACGACGGCCTGGTCGATATTGCGCCCGATCTCGACGGCTGCGTCGTCGTCGTGCTGCCGGCCGAGCCAGTCCATCATCATGCCGGCCGAGAGGATCGTGGCGATCGGGTTGGCCGTGCCGCGGCCGGCGATGTCGGGGGCCGAGCCGTGACTGGGCTGGAACATGCCGTGGTCGTCTCCGACGTCTCCGGATGCCGCGAGCCCGAGCCCACCGACGGTGGCGGCCCCGAGGTCGGAGATGATGTCGCCGAAGAGGTTCTCGGTGACGACGACGTCGAAGCGCTGGGGGTTGAGCACCTGGTAGGCGGTCATGGCGTCGACGTAGACGTAGTCGGGGCGCACCTCGGGGTGGCCTGCGGCGACCTCGTCGAAGACCCGGCGGAAGAAGGCGTACGCGGCGATCGCGTTGGACTTGTCGACGCAGGCGACGGTGCGCTTGCCCGCCCGGCGCTCGGCGAGGCGGTACGCCATCTCGGAGACCTTGCGGGTGCCGGTGCGGGTGACGATGAGGGTGTCGCTCGCGACCTCCTCGCGGATGTTGGTGCCGTTGGAGGCGAGGAGGCCTTCGATGTTCTCGCGCACGATGACGTAGTCGATGGGCTCGCCCGAGGCGAGCGGCGTCGCGACCCCGGGGAAGGAGCGGATGGGGCGGATGCCCGCGTAGAGGTCGAGCTCGAAGCGCAGCTTCAGGATGACGTCGCCGTTGACCTCGCGCCCGTCGGGGTGCCGCGCCTCGGGGAGCCCGATCGCGCCCATGAGGATCGCGTGCGCTTCCCGGGAGGCCTCGAGCGTCTCGTCGGGCAGGGCGACTCCGGTGCGCTGCCAGAGCTGCGCGCTCGCCTCGTGCTCGTCGACCTCGAGATCGACGCCGCCGTGCGCCGCGAGCGCCGCACGGGTGACGGCGAGGGCGGACTCGGTGACTTCCGGGCCGATGCCGTCACCGGGAAGGGCGACGATTGTGTATGTGCTCAAGAGTTCTCCTGGGTGAGTCGATCGGACTCGCCCATTCTTGTGTCGCCATCAGATAACTGTCAAGAGTTTATTGTTGACAATTTTCACGACAGGACAAAGAACCCCGGGAAATCAGCGATCCGGGCGGATCGCCCGGATCGGTCGGTGGGTCAGTCGATACGTCGCGACTCGCTCGAGTCCTCCGGCAGATCCGCGAGCAGGTACGTGTACGGGCCCTGGATGTGCTCCTCGATGAGGGCGACCGCCCCCGCGGCATCCCCCGCCGCGAGCACGTCGCGGATGAGCTTGTGCTCGCGATAGCCGACGTCGAGGAAGTCGTGGTGCGCCGAGTTGCGGGTGTGCAGGAAGAACGCGACGTGGCTGCGGATGAACTGCCACGAACGGGAGAGCCGCTGGTGGTCCGCCGCCTCGTAGACGAGGTCGTGGAAGGCGAGGCTGAGCTCGACCGCCTGGTCGGGGGTGTAGTCGTCGGGCACGTGCTTCATGAGCTCGAGCACGGCATCCATCTGCGCGAGCTGCTCGGAGGTCATGTGGGTGGCCGCGCGCTCGACGGCGAGCCGCTCGAGCGCGAGCCGCAGGCTGTACACCTCGTGCACGTCGCGCCGGGTGAGATGGCTGACGAAGGCGCCGCGGTGCCGGCGCAGCTCGACGTGCCCCTCGTTGGCGAGCTGGGCGAGCGCCTCGCGCACGGGGCCGCGGCTGACGCCGAGGGTGAGTGCGATCTCGGCCTCTTTGAGGTGCTCACCGGCCGACAGGGTGCCGTTGGTGATCATCTCCCGCAGGATGTCGACGACGTTCTGCGAGAGGGCGGGCTGCATGACCAGGGGTCGGCTGACCTCGGAAATCCCCATTCATCAGTCCTTTGCAAATTGTTGACAATAAACTCTTGACAGTTGGCTATCCGCCGATCACACTATGGTACCGGACAACCCCTCCCGGGGGCCCGGTATCCGCACCACTCGTGCGGCGGCGAGTCGCGGCATCCGCGGCTGCTCGTCGGCACCCTCGCCCGGGCCGGGAACGACCGCTCCGCACGAGAGCGAGACAAGGACGTACAGCGATGGCGCTCTCAGCGACGACGTGGCCGATCTGCGCGGCCCTCCTGCAGTATCCGGCCGTCTCGCGCATCGACGGGGTGCGGGCGCAGGACGCCCCCGCCGAGACCTGGCTGCGCGTCTTCGAGGAGGTCGCCGCGGCGGGCTTCGACGACGTCGAGCTCGCCGACAGCTGGGTGAGCATCGCCGACCTCTCCCCCTCGCGCCTCGAGGAGTTCGGGGCGGCCGCGCGCGCGGCCGGCCTCGGCACCCCCACGGCCAACATCGTGCGCCGCAGCGTCATCGACGCCGAGCACGGCACGCAGAACCTCGACCACGCCCACCGGATGCTCGAGGCCGCCGCCGCGCTCGGCGCTCGCACCGTGTGCGCGAGCCTGCACCAGCCGCTCACCGCCGAGCAGCGCGAACGCCTGTGGTTCTGGACGGGTCAGGGCCACGTCGACCCGGATGACGCGGGCACCCGGCAGCTCGCCGTCGCGCGCTTCCGCGAGCTGGGGCAGCACGCCGCCGAGCTCGGCCTCCAGCTCTCGCTCGAGCTCTACGAGGACACCTACCTCGGCAGCTCGGAGTCCGCCGTGCGGCTCGTGACCGACATCGGGCTGCCCAATGTGGGGCTCAACCCCGACATCGGCAACCTCATCCGCCTGCACCGCCCCATCGAGGACTGGTGGGACATCGCGAGCACGACCCTGCCCTACGCCAACTACTGGCACGTCAAGAACTACTCGCGCGACGAGCAGCGCGAGGCCGGAACCGTGACCGCCGTGCCGGCCTACCTCGAGGCCGGCCTCGTCAACTACCGCGAGGCCGTGGCCCTCGCCGTCTCCGTGGGCTTCCAGGGCGTCATCTGCTGCGAGCACTACGGCGGCGACGGCCTCAGCGTGAGCGCCGCCAACCAGGCCTACCTGCGCAGGATCCTCCCCCAGCGCGGCGACTACACGCCCGGCCGGAGCCTCGTCGCCCAGCTCGCCTGAGCGGCAGGAACAAAAGGTCAGTGCGACACTACTGACCTATCACAGCATGTCAACGAGGTTCTGCACCGCTTCCACAGAGTTTGCGAGATACTCCCCGTCAACTCGCACTCTCTTCCCCATCACATCGAATCGGCCAGGACGCTGGGCGAACAGCGGGTAGCCGCGCGCAAACGCAACAACCCCGGTAGTTTGAAAATCTCGAATATCGACAACGCCGTCCTCGGTTTTCTCAAATGAGAACATCTCCGGATTGTTCTTAAGCAAGGCTGTCACATCGTTGTCAATCGAACGAAGGACCGCGGCGTAGGCCGATGCCGCCCCCATGTACTGCGTAAGGCGATTCTTCGCAATTATGTGAACCTTAGGCAGCTCGCGATCAACCTCCGCGAGTCGCGTTGCGAAGGCATACCGCGAATAGATCTCCGAAGGCAACTTCAGCCCGTACACCAATGAGAAAGCATTCTGAATGGCGCGACGAGATGAATCATCCGCCATCACCGGCAAGACAAGACGGTCCGCCGATGAAAGAGCGATCTGAGTGTAAATAGAGAACGAGGGATTCGAATCAATGAATATCGTGTCATATTCATCCCCGACCGTTGCAATCAGATCCCGAAGCCAATCGATCACAGCAAGCCAGGCGTTCGTCCCCGGAAGTTGAGTGCTCGACAAAGTCGAGATGGCGTTCGACTGGAGCTCAAGCAAAGGATCTCCAGCGATCAAGTCCACATTTTCAGGGATCGCGGGGTTGTAATCGACCGGGTGAGAGATGTAGTCATGGGCGTCAAAAGCCGGAATGGTGAACGGGGATGGGAGACGCTTCTCGAAGTATCCACCAATCGTACGGCGGGGAATTTCACCCTGACGCATCAATAAAGTTTCTGAGCCGTTATTCGTCAGCCCACCGAATAGAAGTTCAGAGAGATTCGCCTGAGGACA
This sequence comes from Compostimonas suwonensis, assembly GCF_002797855.1. GTDB lineage: Bacteria > Actinomycetota > Actinomycetes > Actinomycetales > Microbacteriaceae > Compostimonas > Compostimonas suwonensis. The sequence continues at coordinate 694,095 of NZ_PGFB01000001.1, read as the reverse complement.
AACATCCACCGCAAGAATGCGCTCATCGGGATGCTGATGAGCGTAAAAAGTGAGGCTTTGGAAAATCAGACTCGTTTTTCCCGTGCCACCTTTGTTATTCCAGAACGCATAGATCACCATGTGAACTCCTTTACCAGAATGGCCCACCTGACCAGAATGAGATTCAAAAATACCATAGATGCGTCCAAAATGGACGTACGGATGGACAACTTGCTCAGTGAGGGCTAACCGCGAGAGACATCAAGGCTGAAGCGGCTTCCTATAGTTTGCTCAGCGCAGCCGGGTGAGGCCGCGCGTCGCCGGGCCCTCGAGCAGCTCGCCGTCGGCCGCGAACCGCGAGCCGTGCAGCGGGCAGTCCCACGACGACTCGGCATCGTTCCAGGCGACGATCCCGCCGAGGTGCGGGCAGACCGCGTCGACGGCGCAGGAGCGGCCCCCGATCGTCGAGACCGCCGTGGGGCGCCCGGCATGCGTGACGACCCGCGCCTCGCCCTCCGGCGGGCGCTCCGGCGACCCGCCCGCCGTGATCGCCCGCCACCAGCCGCGAGCCGCCCACATCCCCACGGCCGCGTTGGCGCCGATGCCGCGGCCGAGATCCGAGGGCAGGGTGAGGCGTGTTCCGATCGTGCGCACCCAGGCGCGCGGCGGGTCGCCGAGGATCTCCGCCGAGATGCGCAGCGCGGCGGCGACACCGTTCGTCAGCCCCCACTTGGCGAAACCCGTCGCCAGGTAGACGTGGCCCCGACCGCGCGGCAGCTTTCCCGCGAAGGGCACGAGGTTGGCCGACTCGTAGTCCTGCGCCGACCAGACGAAGGCGGGCGCACCGACCGCGAGGTGCGAGCGGGCCCAGGAGTCGAGCTCGGCGATGCGCTCCGAGGTCGGCTGCGAGCGCCCGACCTCGTGCCCGTTGCCGCCGACGAGGACGAACTCCTCGCCCTCGGCCTCGAGCTGCCGCAGCGAGACCGTCATCGCGTCGGTCGAGAGCCCCATGTCGTCGAAGAGCCGCGACTCGACGGGATAGGCGAGGGCGTACGAGCGGTGCGCCGTGAGCTTGGCGAAGTAGAGTCCGCGATCCAGGATCGGCGTGCCCGTCGCCAGCACGACGTCGCCCGCATGCAGCTCGCCCTCCGAGGTACGCACGACGCAGGCGGAGCCCGCGGAGGTCGCGGAGCCCCCGTGCCCCGCGTGCACCCCCGTGACCCGAACGCCCTCGTGCAGCACACCGCCCTCCGCGACGAAGCGCGCGGCGAGGGCGTCGGCCACCTCGGCGGGATCGATCTGGGCCTGGCCGGCGAGACGGACGGCGGCCCGGGTGGGGAACGGCAGCCCCGCGTCATCCTGCCTCGTCACCGGCAGCCCGGCCTGGAACGCGGCCTCGAACTCGGCATCGACCGCGCTCACGCCCTCGGCCGTCTCGGCGTAGGTCACGGCATCCCTGAACTGGATCGGCACGCTGTCGAGCTCGCAGAACGCGGTCAGCCACTCGAGACCGTCGCGGTTCGCGTCGACGTAGGCGGAGACGAGACCCCGCGGATGATCGCGGGCGATCGTCGAGAGACGGGTGCCCTGCAAGAGGCTCAGCTTGCCGGTCGAGTTGCCGGTCGTCGCCGCCGCGACCGCGCGCGCCTCGAGCACGGCGACCTTCCGCCCGCGCTCCGCGAGCATGAGAGCCGTCGACAGGCCCGTGATCCCCGCGCCGACGACCACATCGTCATAGCTCTGCCCCTCGGCGAACGGAGTCGCCCGGGTCGGTCGCTCGTGCCGGAGCCAGATCGACTGCATGGCGTCACACTCCTTCCGGTCTCGTCACCCGCCTCTGTGCGGCGCCATCGCCTGCATCCAGGTGCTGTGTCGCATCTCTCGCGGATGCCGGACCCTCCGATCATCGCCCCCGCACCTCCTGCTCGCAAGGCGGTTGACACCGCTCCGTCGTCTCGTCGCTCGCGCGAGGGGACGACGACGGTCACCCGCGCGAGGGCGCTGAGCGCACCACGGCCGTGACCGATCGCAGGGAGACCGAGGGCAGGTAGGCGCGGGCGAGGGCGAGGCCGATCGCCGGGAGCGCGAGCGGGTCGGGGTACGCCATGTACAGGGGCTGGAGCTCCGGCTGGAACTTCCTCTTGAAATCGAAGAGGGAACGGCAGCCGTAGACCGGCTCGAGGCTGCGCCCGAGGAAGTCGAGGAGGTCCGCCACGACGCCCTGCCCCTCGTTGCCGTCCGGACGCTGGGCGAGAGGCGCGGCCGAGAGGCTGAGGAACTCGATCGCCGGATCCTCACGCAGCATCTCCGCCGTGCGGGCGATGAGGAACTCCGTGACGCCCTTGATGCTGTCGGGGCTGCGCCGCATGAAGTCGAGCGTCCAGCCGACGACGATCCCGTCGCGGTAGCTCGGCAACCAGCTCGTCACGGCGTGCACGATGTCGTCGCCGTCGATCGCGACCATAAGCCGCACCTCGGGATCGCGCAGCTCGTCGAGGCCGCCGAGTGTGAACCCGAGCTCGGGGAGCCCGCGCTCCTGCACCCAGCGCTCCGAGATCGCCGAGATCTGCGACGCCTGCCGCACGGTGAGGGAGTGGTACGCCAGCCATTCGGCGCGCACACCCGCGCGCTCCGCGCGATTGATCGAGCTGCGGATGTCCTGCCACTTCTTGCCCGTCGTGCTCCACGAACGCGGGCGCAGCACCGTCTCCTCCCCCACTCCCGTCAGCTGCCAGCCCATCCGCTCGAAGACGGGGCGCCAGCTCTCGTGCACGCTGTAGAAGACGGGGGTCCAGCCGCGGTCGTCGCACATCACCGAGAACTCGGCGACCGCGCGCTCGGCGTCCCCTCCCTCGGCTTCGCGCGGGCCCACCGGCTCCGAGACCGTGAGCGCCACCCGGTTGACGACCCGGTAGGCGATCGCGACGCGCCCTGTGGAGTCGAACCACAGGGTGTTGCCGATCCAGGTCGTCATAAACGCGAGCGAGCCGCCACCCCCGCCGTGCAGGAGCCCGCGCAGCCGGCCCGGCTGCCCGTCGACGTGGGCGCCGGCCGATCCCGAGCGGATGACGAGCACCGCCGCCACCACGACGACGAGCCAGAACAACGGCCCCACCCAGTGGTACAGCAGTGCCGTCATCCAGTCGCCCGGCAGGAACTCCACCCGCTCGAGCCGGAGGAACGCCACGGGGATGAACCGCTCGGGGGCGTCCGCGAGCAGGTCGGCGAGATGCACGGGAGGGCGGAAGCGGTCGCGCAGCAGCCAGCCGAGGCTCACGTACAGCCCCGCGAGCAGAACGAACGCCGCGATCACCACGAGCACAAAACGCCGACGGCGCCCCGGCGCGCTGCGCACCGGGAACCTCCGCACCTGCAGCGCGACGACGACCGCGACGATGAGCGGCACAGCCGCGGAGACCACGAGCACGACCGCGACCTCTCGGTAACGGGCGGATGCCGGATGCCAGAGATACGGCTGACCGGTCGCCGGCAGCAACCCGAAGTACCAGGCCGCGAGCGCTGCGAGCGCCACATTGACGACGATCGTGAGCTCTGCTGCGAACCGGCTGCCGCGGGCGAGGCCGATCGCGGCGACCACGAGGATCGCGAGCGGGAGAACGCTCACGAGCACGGGGCCGATGCCGCCACCCCGCTCGATCGTGAGCTCGTGCACGCACTGCGGCGTCACGTCGCCCACGAGGCACCGGTCGAGCAGGTTGCGGGCCGTGGGCATGTCTTGGTCGATGAGCAGGCCGAGGGGCGAGAGCAGGCCGAAACGGGCGCCGGAGAGGAGGGTGACGGCAGGGCCGACGGCGAGCACCCCGACGACGGCCGCGAGGAGCGTGCGGGTCTCGTGGTGGGAGCTGCGACGCCAGCCGCGCTCGAGCGGCCCGCGCCGCAGGAGCGCGCCGAGCGCGAGACCGACGAGCGCCGCGAGGAGGCGGTAGAGGTCGTCGGGCTGCCCCGAGTAGAGCAGGAAGACGAGCACGACCGCGACGGTGACGACACGGATGCGGCGACGCCAGAGCGGCCCGGCGAACCAGCTCGCGCACATCACGGCCCCGGCGATCGCCGTGAACGGGTCCACGGCGCCGAGCCTCTCCACTCCCCGCGACCAGAACTCCCCGCGGGCGACGCCGAGCGACTGCAGCAGGACTCCGAGCCCCGTTCCGACGACCGTGGGCACGATGACCGCCACCACCGTGCGCGCCGTGCCCATGAGCCGTTCGGCCGAGCCCAGCACCACGAGCACGGCGAGCACCGCGACGATCAGCTGCGCGCCGTTGTCGACGAAGAGCACCGCGCTGAGCGGCGACCACCAGTGCCCCTGTTCGACCACGGCCTCGTAGCCCACGCCGACGACGGAGCGCAGGCCGTGCCCGGGGCCGTGCACGATCCCGGTCGCGGCCGCCATCAGGATCAGGACCCCGGCGTAGGCGAGCGAGAACGGTGCGCCCACGAGAACGCGGGCCGGGCCCCTCATCCCCCGCCCCCGCTCGTGGGCCCGAGCGTGAGCCGCTCCATGAGCGTGGGCAGCGTGCTCCGCCAGGCGTACTGCACCGTGTACCAGTCGTGGGCCGTGCCCGGGGAGACGAGGAGGCTGCTGGTCGCACCCGCCGCGGCCGCCGCGGCATCCAGGGTCGTCGCCCAATCGAGGTACTGCGCGTCGTCGGCGCCCACCGCGAAGATCGTCGTGAAGTCGGAGTACGGCGCGTTGCGGGCGAGGATCGCCGTCGGCGCCGCGGCCGCGTAGGCTGCGGCATCCCCTCCGAAGCCCTGCTCGATCGTGGTCGCGTCGTTGCCGAGGGTCGGCCGAATCTCGCTCGACACCGCGAAGACGGTGCCGTAGAGCTCCGGATGCGCCGCCCCCAGCTGGATCGCGCACGTCGCGCCTTGCGAGAAGCCCGCGATCGCCCAGCCGCCCGGCGCCGGATCGACGTGCAGGGTCGACCGGATCCACGTGGGCACGTCGATCGTGAGGTAGCTCGCCGCATCGCCGAGAGGCGAGTCGACGCACATCGGGTTCTTGTCGGGGGCGCCCAGCTGGTCGGGAACGACCACGATGGGCGCGACGCCGTCGTTGGCGGCGGCGTAGGAGTCGAGGATGCCGGCGAGATGACCGGCGCCGAACACGTCTTCCGGGCTGCCCGGCTGGCCCGACATCATCTGTACGACCGGCAGGCTCGGAGGGTTCGTCGTGAGCGCGGCCGGCGGCAGGTAGACGAGGGCATCGCGGGCGGGGAAGCCGGAGGTCGTCGCGGGGATGACGACCCGGCCGACCTCGCCGCGCGCGGGGACCGCGGCCAGATCCGGCGTGGGGTCGAGCTCGGGGTAACGCGAGATCCCCAGCGCGGCGCGCAGCGTGGGGAACTGACCGTAGACCGCGTTGACGCCGGCCGCTCCCGTGAGCAGCAGGAGCGGGATGGCGACGATGCCGACGACCCGTCGCCCCCAGCCGCCGCGCACGAGCGCCGTCACGGCGATGCCGATCCCCGCGAGGGCGCCGATCACCCACAGCCGGGTCGGCACGGAGAGGACGACGCCGAAGACGTTCGCCACATCCCCCACGAGCCAGAGGAGCACCCAGCCGACCACCGCGCCGGTGACCGCCGCGCCGCCCGACCACAGCAGCCGGCGCATCGCGGAGCCGCCATGCCTGCGCCAGGGCACGAGGAGCACGGCGAGCACGAGGACGCAGACGCCCCCGAGCCCCAGAAGGGCGCGGGGGCCGACGATGCCGGCGTCCAGGATCTCGTTCACGGAGCCTGTCTACTCCTCGCTCCTGTGCACTCCTGTGCGGCGGCCGATCAGACGATGAGAGCGAGGAGGAAGGCGAGGGCGGCGAGCGCGCCCGCCCAGCCGCGCACGGTGTTCGCTCGGGTCCAGCGGCGCAGGTACGTGGCCCAGAGCGCCGCTGTCTCGGGGTGGGCCGTATCCCGTGCGGCGAGGGCGTTGTTGAGGGGCACGTTGACCGCGCCCGTGACGCCGACGACGCCGGCGAGGTAGATCACGGCGCCCGCGATCAGCCAGGCCGAGCCCGTCTGCCAGGGCAGGAACGCCAGCACGAGAACGGCCGCGCTCACGAGAGCCGTGCCGAACAGCGCGAGCATCAGCGGCGGGCGCACGGCCACGACGTTGATCGCCTGCATGGCCGCGACCGCCGATCGCGACTCGATCCGCGCGAGCCCGGGCAGCACGAGAGCGGAGAAGCCGAAGAACACCCCGCCGACGACCGCGCTGCCCACCGCGGCGGCGATCACGAGCACGGTCGGCAGCACGGTCATGGCGTCCATCGTCACGCCCAGGCCCCGGATGCCGCAGCCGCCCGCGCGAATTCGGCGAAATCGCGCGGCGGCCGGCCGAGCGCCCGCTGCACCCCGTCGCCCAGGCTCTCGTTACGGCCGTCGAGCACCTCGGAGAAGAGGTAGCCGAGCAGCTCGACGACCTCGGCCGGAACCTGCTCCCGCTCGAGCTCCACCCGGTAGGCGGCGAGATCCACGGACTCGAAGCGCAGCTCGCGGCCGCTCACGGCGGCGATCGCGGCGACGGCCTCGGCGAAGGAGAGCAGCCGGGGGCCGGTCGCCTCGTAGAGCTCCCCCGCGTGACCGGCCTCGGTCAGTGCGGCCACGGCCACCTCGGCGATGTCGTCGGCGTCGATGAAGGGCTCGCCGACCTCGCCGACGGGCAGCGCGAGGGTGCCCGTGAGCAGCGGGTCGAGCAGGTGGCCTTCGCTGAAGTTCTGGTCGAACCAGCTCGCCCGTACGATCGTCCACTCGGCCCCGGCATCCTGCACCGCCTTCTCGGCCTCCTGCGCCTCGGCTTCGCCGCGGCCCGAGAGCAGCACCAGGCGGCGGGCTCCGGAGTCGACGGCCTGGCGGGCGAGCGCGCCGACGGTCTCCGAGGCGCCGGGCACCGCGAGGTCGGGGGCGAAGCTCAGGTACACGGCCTGTGCTCCGTCGAGCGCGGGTGCCCAGCTCTCGCGGTCGTCCCAGTCGAAGGGCACGGAGGCGGAACGGGAGGCGAGACGGTGCGGCACCTCGGCGCCGCGGAGGCGATCGGCGATCCTGCGGCCGGTCTTGCCGGCGCCGACGACGAGGGTGGTCAGTGTGCTGGTGTGAGTGGCTGGTGTTGTCATGTCACGAGTCAACGCGACATCCATGAGACGATCCATAGTCGATGGTCGCAAAAACATAAGCGATCGTATACTCTGCGATCATGGATGCCATCAGCGGCCTTCTCGCCGGCCCCCGCGCTCACAGCGCCTTCCTGCTGCGCTCGATCATGGACCCGCCCTGGTCGATCCGGATCGAGGACCGCGCCCCGCTCACGGTGGTGGCCGTGGTGAGCGGAACCGCGGTCATCGTGCCCGACGAGGCGTCCGACACGGGCGCGGCCACAACGCTCGGCCAGGGGGATGTCGCGATCCTCCGCGGCCCCGACTCGTACACCGTCGCCGACCGCGCGACCACCCCGCCGCAGGTCATCATCCACCCGGGGCAGCTCTGCACGGCGCCCGACGGCTCCGAGCTCACGACGATGCGGGAGCTCGGGGTGCGCAGCTGGGGCAACAGCCCCGACGGGGGAACGACCCTGCTGACGGGCACTTATCAGTTCGAGGGGGAGATCAGCCGGCGCCTGCTCTCGGCGCTGCCGCCTCTGCTCGTCGTGCCGCGCGGCCCGACGGGCTCACCCCTCGTGCCCCTGCTCGCCGAGGAGATCGTGCGCGACGACCCCGGGCAGGAGGCCGTGCTCGACCGGCTGCTCGACCTCGTGCTCATCGCGGGCCTGCGCTCCTGGTTCTCCCAGCCGACGGCCGAGGCTCCGGCGTGGTTCCGCGGCTACAGCGACCCGGTCGTGGGCACCTCGTTGCGACTCATCCACAGCGACGCCGCGCACCCGTGGACCGTCGACGAGCTGGCCAGGCGCAGCCGGGTCTCACGCGCGACCTTCGCGCGGCGCTTCACCGAGGTCGTCGGCGAGACCCCCATCGCCTACCTGACCGAGTGGCGGCTCGCCCTCGCCGCCGATCTGCTGCACGACCCCCAGGAGACCGTCGCCTCCGTCGCGGGCCACGTGGGCTACGGGAGCGCCTTCGCGCTCAGCACCGCGTTCAAGCGGGCGCGCGGCGTGAGCCCGCGCGAGCACCGGGCCCGCGCGCTGCACGCCTGACCGAACGGACGTCGGGCCCGCCGGGAGGGTGTCCCGGCGGGCCCGACGTGTGAGCGGGGCTACGCGGTCTTGCGACGGCGCACGAACCACACCACGACGCCGGCGGCGACGAGGAGCAGTGCTCCGGCGGCGATCCCGCCGGCCTCGAAACCGGTCGCGGCGAGCTCCTTGCCACCGGCGGTCGCAGCCGGGGTGGGGGTGGAGCCGGCGCTCGTCGAGGGCTCGGGCGTCGGCGTGCCGCCCGGCACCGGAACGTCGACGTCGACGATCTGGTCGACCGTGCCGTCCTGGTTCAGCAGCACGGCCCGCTGCTGCGGGTCGTCGAAGTCGAACATGCCGTCGATCGCGCCCGCACGCTCGTCGAAGGAGGCGTCGCCGACGCGACCGGTCTGCCAGTTGTCCTCGATGAACTTGAGCACCGAGGTCTGCTCGACGGGGTCGTGGCTGATCGTGTTCGGCGTCGTGAAGGGCGAGATGAGCATCATCGGGATGCGGGGGCCGGGGCCGCAGCGGTCCGCGTAGCCGCCTGCGATCGCCGTGACATCCGAGCACAGCGGCTGGTCGCCGGCGGTCTGCACGGCCGGGTCGTCCGAGCCGTTGAGGATCGTCGGGGCCACGTGGTCGTACCATCCGTCGGAGTCGTCGTAGGCGATGACGATCGCGGTGCTCGGCCAGATGTCCGAGGACTGGATCGCGTTGATCTCGTTCACGACGAAGTGCTGCTCGTCGATCGGGTTCGAGTAGCCGGCGTGGCCGTCCTGGAACTGAGCCGCCTTGAGGAAGGAGACGGCCGGCACGTTGCCGGTCTCGAGGGCGGTGTCGAAGCGGGTCAGGTCGTAGTTGTGATTGGCCTGGCCGTTGTGGCCGATCTCGTCATCCGAGGCGGGGGCGAGGTGGTGCGGGTTCGACGTCGACTCGTAGTACTCGAACGGCGAGTGGTGCGGGGAGTAGTCGACGGCGGGAACACCGGCGATGGTCGAGTGCGTCGTGCCCTGGCAGTTCGCGAAGTGCCCGGCGGTGCCGTCCCACGGGGTGGTCGGGTCGAAGCCGCCCTGGAACCAGCCCCAGGTCACGCCCTTGTCGTTGAGCAGGTCGCCGATGTTCTTGCCCTCGACCTTGGCGAGCGCCGAGGTCGTGGTGTGGCTGTTGTCGGAGCAGTCGTCGAAGAAGGGATCCGGGTCGCCGTTGATCGTTCCCACGCCATCGGCGTCGGGCGAGCTGACCGTCGTGGTGCCCGAGACGGGGGCGCCCGTGACCGAGTCCACGGCGGTGGCGCCGTGCGTCTGGCCCGAGATGAGGTTGAGGGCGCCCGGGGTCGACGGACCGAAGACCGTGTCCCAGCTGTTGTCGCTCATCGTGTAGTTCTGGGCGTAGTTCCACATTCCCGTGACGGTGTTGCCGTCGTAGAAGTCCATGACCGAGGCGTCGTACTGCTTGTTGGCGGATGTCGCGCAGCCCGATGCGGCCTGGGTGAACTCCGGGAACTCGTCCATCGCCCCGCCGTCGAAGGCCTGCTGCTCGGGAACGTAGTTGTGGTTCTGCGAGCAGGTCACGGCCTGGTCGGGCGTGAGACGCGTGGGCGAGACGCTGTTGGGGTTGTCGGTCAGCAGTTCGGGGTGCGACACGTAGTTGTTCGGCGTCGGCGTTCCGGCCGCCGCCGTGAACGGCGTCTCGCCCTCGTTGTTCTCGGCGTCGGGATAGGTGCCGAAGTAGTGGTCGAACGAGATGTTCTCGTCGAAGATCACGACGACGTGCTTGATGGGGGTCGCCGTGTCGGCAGAGTTGTCCGCCGGCTCGGCGGCGAAGGCGCCACCGGCCGAGAAGATGAACGACCCGAGTCCGGCGAGCGCCAGAACGGATGCCGCGGCGTAACCCGCGCGACGCCGGGAACGACCGCGGCTGCGGTCGCTGATGGCTGGGGACATTGCTTTCTCTTTTCTTCGAAGGCGGTTCAAACGTGGAGGTGCAGGTGGTTCATTCGGAGAGGTCTGTGGGGGTGCGGGCGGGCGGGGGCGTACGCGGCTCAGGCGAGCAGTCCGCTCGCGAGCCAGTCCCCGGAGTCGGTGACGCCGGGGAGCGCGTAGAAGTAGCCGCCGCCGAACGGCTTGATGTAGTCGACGAGGGGCTCGTCGGCCAGGCGCTTCTGCACGGTGACGAACTGCCGCTCGAGATCCTGGTTGAAGGTCACGAAGATGAGCCCCATGTCGAGGTTGCCGTTGCTGTCGAGCCCGCCGCTGTAGTTGTAGGCGCGACGGAGCATCCGCGACGAGGCCGACTCGGGCGTGCGCGGGTTGGCCGCGCGCACGTGGGCGCCGAGCGACACCGACTCGCCCGTGGGGTCGAGCTCGTAGTGCGGGTCGTCGAACTCGCCCGAGGCGCTGAGCGGGGCGCCGGAGTCTCGGCGCCGGCCGATCATGCTCTCCTGCTCGTGCAGGTTCACGCGATCCCAGAACTCGACGAGCATGCGGATGGCGCGCACCACGTGGTACGTGCCGCCGGCGGCCCACGCGGGCTCGCCGGCATCCGCCCAGACGAGGTCGCTCATCTCGGCGGCGTCGCTCACGTCGGGGTTGCTCGTGCCGTCTTTGAAGCCCATGAGGTTGCGCGGGGTGCCGCTCGGGCGGGGCGGCGAGACGAAGCCGTCCTGACGCCAGCGCACCTGCATGGCGCCTCGGGTCGCCCGCGCGATGTCGCGCACCGCGTGGATGACGGTGTCGGAGTTGTGCGCGCAGATCTGCAGCAGCAGGTCGCCGTCGCACCGCGCGCGATCGAGCGAGTCGTTGGGGAAGTCCTCCATGGCGCGCAGCTTCGACGGCTTCTTCGAGGCGAGGCCGAAACGGGCATCGAAGAGGGACGCCCCGACCGACGTCGTGATCGTGAGCCCGTCGGCGACGACCTGCGGACCGAGCACCCCCGAGTCGGAGGGCGGCGCCGTGATGCCGACGGAGGCCGGCGAGCCGCCCGCCGTGAGGAAGCGGGAGCGCTCGGTGAGCGTGTGCATGAGGTCGGCGAGCTCGCCGCGGCTCGCCGCGGTCACGTCGAAGGAGATGAAGGCGCTGCTCGCCTGGGCCGGGGTGAGGATGCCCTGCTGGTGCTCGCCCTCGAAGGGGTAGCTCGCGGGCCCGGCCGCGGCATCCGTCGTCGGGGCGCCCGTCGGGCTCGAGGCCATCGCGGCCTGGGCGCTGCCGAGCGCGACGGGCGCCGCGACGGCGGCTCCGATCACCCCGGAGAAGAAGTTGCGCCGGTTGAAGCCGCGGCCCGGGCGGTCGGCGCCGCCTTCCTCCTGATCGCCGGGCACGGGCGGTGTGGTCGCGGTCACGATACGGGTCTCCTTACGTCGCAGATCGCGGCAATCGGGGCGAGCAGCTCGACCGTCTGGCTGAGCGTCGCATCGAGGGTGCGCCTGCTCTGCGGGTCGAGCTGCGCGAGGGGCGTCCAGCTTCCGTCGGCCGCGCGGAACGACTCGACGAGCCGGGTCGAGCGGTCGAGCCAGCTGTCGGTCTCGTCGAGGTCGTAGCCGCGATCGGAGAGGATCGTGCGCAGCGGGTCGAGCGCGCCGCGGGTGCCCGTGAGGTTGGCGTCGATCGTCGCGAGGGAGCTGCCGGAGCCGGCATCCGTGGCCCCGGTGAGCTCGAACTCGATCGCGTTCTCGAGGATCTCGTGGGCGCGCAGGCCGATGTCGAGCGGTGCGATGCGGGCGTTCTCCCAGTCGCCCGCGAGACCGTCGACGTCGGCGACGAGCCGATCGGCGGCGGGTGCGGCGTCGGCGGGTGCCGCACCCGACCAGAGCAGGGCCTCGATCTTGTGGAAGCCGGTCAGATCCGGATCATCGAGCGCGGTGAGACCGGGCGCCGGAGTGCCGTTGATGGCGCCGTCGGCGTCGCCGAAGGCTCCGTAGGCCGCGCCGAGGGCCTCGTAGTCGGTGTGCGCCGTGATCCAGGCCACCCGGGCGGTCGCGACCTCGTTCGCGGCGATCGCCGCGTCGAGGGTGCGCACATCGGTCTGGAGGGCGGGGAGCCGGCCCGCGATCCAGGACTGGTAGTCGGCGATCGGCTGCGTGAGGTCGGCACCCGTGACGGGGGCGATGGCCGGGGTCAGTCCGGACTCCTGACCGGAGCCTGCGATCGTCACCGTCGGCCCCATGACGGCGGCGCCGTCGTCGGGCAGGCAGGCGAATCGGTAGTCGCCGTCGCCGATGACCGCGTCGAGGTTCTGCGTCGCGCCCGAGCCGATGCCTTCGAGCTCCGCGTAGACGGAGTCGTCCTGCGGGTTCACGAGGTACAGCTCCATGGGGGCGATCGAGGTGTTGGTCGCCGAGAAGGTGAGCGGTCCCCCGTCGCTGCTCGTCCACTCGGGGGCGCAGCGGTCGGTGCCGATGCTGATCGAGACCGTTCCCGCCTCCGCCGCCGAGGTCGCGGCGGGCCGCGTGACGATCGTCGCGACTACGCCGACGACGATGACGAGCCCCACGATGCCGAATACGATTCCGAGGCTCTGGCGGGTGGACAGTCGCGACATGGAGGGGAGGGATCCTTCGGTGGGCGTGTACGAGGGCGTGCCGGCACCGGTTTCTCCGCGGCTGCCGAGGCGGCCGCGAGCCCTGCTCGTCGGCCGACAGGCACGAAGTTACGCTTCGAAGATATTTAGTTGCTATCAACTAAGAAACATTCACCCGGGTTCACCGAACGTTCATCCGCGTCTCACTTCGTGGCCACCGTTCGGGGGACACGCGATTCGCAGCCTATGGGTCTTCCCAGCGCCTCCCCTGAGGCTCCTCTGCGCCCGCCGAGCGCTCGCCCGCGCGTCATCCGCGCGCTTTCCCGCACTCTTTCCCGCGCTCTTTTCCCGCGCGCCATCCGCGCCGGGTGAGAGCAGTTTGACGTGGCTCGCCCGACAGGCCACCCTGGCACCATGACACAGGCCCCGCGGCTCTCCTCCACCGCCACCCAGCTCACGGACATCGAGACACGAGCGGGGGATGCCGCGCTGCTGCGGGCACACGGCGAACACGTCGGCGAGCGCTACGACGACGCCGAGCTGAGCGGCCGCGACCTCAGCGGCATCGCCTTCTCCGAGTGCGTGCTCACGGCGGCGACCCTCGACGACACCCAGCTGCGCGGATCCCGGTTCTCCGAGACGGTGCTGAGCTCGACCTTCGCGCCCACCCTGCTCGCCGCGCGCACCAGCTGGCGCGACATCCTCGTCGACACCCCGCGCTGGGGCTCGGCCGAGCTCTTCGACTCCGAGCTCGAGTCGGTGCACATCCGGGGCGGCAAGATCGACTTCCTCAACCTGCGCACCTCGCGCCTCGTCAACGTGCTCATCGAGGACTGCACGATCACCGACCTCGACCTCGGCGGCGTGCGCGCGACCCGCGTGGCCCTCTCGAACTGCCGGATCGGCACCCTCGACCTGACCCGCGCGAACTGCGCAGACGTCGACCTGCGCACGAGCGAGTTCTCGGCGATCAGCGGCATCGAGGGGATGAAGGGCACGACGATCGACGAGTGGCAGCTGAGCCTGCTCGCGCCGCTGTTCGCCGCACACCTGGGCGTCGTCGTCGACTAGCGGATGCCCCGGCATCCGTTCGCGGCGCCCGGCGACGGCCGGCGCGTCAGCCGAGCATGACCGAGTGCGGATCGGTGGGGCTCACCCGCAGCGTGATCATCGAGCCCGGCTGCCAGTTCGGCAGGGCCGACTGCGCGATGACGGTCGTGTAGACGGTGCGGTACGGCTGCTGCCCGGGCAGCGTGATGTCGAGGTCGACGGCGTAGACGGTCGTGTCGCCGAGCTTCGTGCCGTTGTCGGCGAGCGCCACCACGGTTCCGGAGCCCTGGATCATGCCCGCGTGCATCCGGAGGTTGTCGAACGGGTTCGCGGTGGGCGCCCCGTAGCCGGCGGGGACCTCGCCCGGCTGCAGACCCGCGAACTGCTCGGCGAGATCGGCCGACTGCTTGAGGTTCGCCGCATAGTCGGTATCGAGCGACTGTTTGACCCCCGCTCTGCCGAGCCGGAAGAGATCGTGGAAGACCCCCACGGTCAGCTCGTGAGGGCGATCGCGTTCGGGTCGGCGGGGTCGACCTTGACGGTGTGCGCGGTGCCCTCCGCGTAGTTCGCGAGGAACTGCGGCGGCACCATCTCGCGCTTGCTCACCGTGTAGGGGGCCCGGCCGGGAAGGGTCACCTCGACCTCGAGCTGATACCACGGGTTGCCCGCGGTGCGCTCGCCGGTGTCGACGACGCTGCGGATGACGGAGTCGCCGTCGGCCCCGATCGCGATGATTCGGTTGAGCTCCTGGCCGTAGGCGTTGAGCACGTCGTGGTCGGCCGACGCCTGCGCCGACACGGAGCCGGCGTTCGCCATGGTGACGGGCGATCCGTCGGTGTAGCCGGCATCCTGCATCGCCTTGTTGGCGAACTCCTGGGCCGCGGCGGCCTGAGCGGCCCAATCGTTGCCCGCGCCGGTGCCGCCGGTGCCGCCGAACGCGTCTTTCGCCTTGCCGAACAGACCCATGGCCATCCTCACTGTGAGCGTCGCGCCGAGCGTCGGCGCGACGCTCATTATCGCAGGCCCGTGTGACCCGAACAAGGCACGCGGCAGGCTCGGATGCCGCACACGCTCGCGGCGCACCGCCATCGTCGTGGCACGCGATGTTCGATGCGCCCCGACGAACATCGTGCGCCACGAGTTTTCCCACGGCCCTTCCACTTTAAGACAACGTTGTCTAACATGGGCCCCGAGCAGTTCGACGACGAACGAGGGGACGACCGTGAAACGCCTTCCGAGCACCCTGGTGCCGCTGAGCACCGCGGCGCTTCCCTTCGGGGCGACAGCGGCGCGGGCGACAAGCCGTGCCGGCGATCGACCCGCCACCGCCCGTCAGCCTCCTCCGCTCGGCCTCCATCGGACCGACGACATCCTGAGCCCATGGGGCGGTGGCGCGAGGCGCTCGCCGCCCTCTGCCACCCGAACCGCTCTTCCGCGAGACAACCCGATCTAGCACCCCGGGCCGGCGCCCGCCGGCTCACCACCGCAGTTCACCGACGAACCAGAGGGATGACCGTGAAACGTCTGATCAGAACACTCGTGCCCGTGTGCATCGTCGCACTCCTGGCGCTACCGACGACCGCCGCGCACGCCGAAGAACCACCACCACCGCCCGTCAACCTGCTCGCCGCCGACATGGACACGACCTTCGACGGCGGGGTCGCCGACTTCTCGGTCTTCGTGCCCACCTCCGGCGCCACGCAGACCATCGTCGACGTCGACGGCGACCCGGCGGTCGAGCTGCGCGACTCCGCGCAGGGCGCCGCCGTCGCGAGCTACTTCTACAAGAGGTGGAGCACCGGCGCGCTCAAGGACCGCATCAACGAGGTCTATCGTCAGCCGGCCGGCAGCCCGGCCGTCGACTTCGTGCTCCAGTACGAGCTCGCCCGCAGCGCGGCGAGCACCAAGCCCGTGGCGAAGGATCTCTACGCCCAGCTCACCTTCGGCAACTTCGACAACGTCAACGTGCCGCGCTTCCCGGTGCCCTCGACGAGCGTGACCACCACGGCGGCCTACACCTCCACGAGCGGGGACCTGAGCCTCGTGAGCGAGGCGGACATCCCCAGCTACCGCTTCAGGATCGTTCCCAACGGCGGCGTCCGCACCATCTCGACCGTCGAGCTCGGCTTCCAGGTGCGCGTCGACTCGACCGGCACCGACGAGGCGCTCCTGATCGACGACATCGGCATCTACGAGGTGCCGCTGCTCGTCGACCCCAACCCGCCCACCGCGCCGACCGCGCTCGTGAGCTCGGGCGTCAACGCGGGCGGCCTCACGCTCTCCTGGGCGCCGGCCACCGACGACGTCGCCGTCGCCGGCTACGACGTCTACCGCGACGGCTACCTGGTCGCCTCCTCGAGCGCCGCGACGACCTTCGCGCTCATCGGCTCGCTCATGCCCGCGACGAGCTACGACTTCACGGTGAGGGCGAAGGACGTCTCGGGCAACGCGAGCCCGCCGAGCGCGCCGCTGCGGGTGACGACCGGCCCCTATGTGCCCGAGAGCCCGGCGCCGTTCCCCGGCACGACGGAGACCCGTCTCGGCTGGCTCTGGCAGAAGACCAAGGATATGAAAGAGGAGAGCGGGGCGATCAACGTCGCCGCCTACACCGCGCAGCTCGCCGACGGCCAGAACGTCGCGACGAACCTCGCCAAGCTCGACACCCAGTTCCAGCTCTACGACGCCGAGCAGTACAAGTCGGTCTCCAAGATGTACTCCTACCTCATGGTCGGCGACCAGTTCAGCCCGGCCATGGTCGATCACGTCAAGGGCTACTTCGCCGACTACGCCTACGGCAAGCTCAACCAGACCGAGAACCTGCGGATGGCCAACTACGTCACGGGCTACCTCGTCGGGCAGTACTTCCCCGACGTCGTCGATCTGAACGGCAACTCCGGCGAAGCGCTCCAGGCCGTCACCCAGGCGCCCATCGAGGAGATGATCGACGCGGGCGTGCACCGCGGCTGGGCCGAGTACCAGAGCCCCGAGTACACCTTCATGACCTACTTCGGGCTCAACGCGCTCTACCAGTGGTCGGATGACGAGGCCCTGCGCCAGAAGGCCAAGATGGCGATGGACGTCATGTGGTTCGAGTGGGCCAACGACTGGATCGACGGCTACATGATCTCCTCGCTCAGCCGCAGCAAAGGCGACCAGTCGTCGACGAACGACCCCACCTGGCGGCCCGGCGACCACTCCGCCTTCGCGTGGAGCTACTTCGGCGCGCACCGCCAGCAGCTGGGCGTCGGCGAGTCCGACAACACGGCGCCGGCCGCATACCGGCCCAACCTCGAGTACCTCGGCTTCGTCACCTGGCCCGGCATGGACTACACGCCGCCGGAGCTCGCGGTCGAGATCGGGCGGATGACCGACAAGGACTACACCTCGCACAAGACGAACCTGCAGAACTCGAGCGGGCGGGCGATGGACATCTACCGCACGAGCTACGTCAAGCCCACCTGGGGCCTCGGCACCGAGGTGCAGTACCGCCGCGTGGACAACTGGATCGAGGACCAGCCGCTCGTACTGCGCTGGCACTCGGATGCCGCGAACCCGCTGTTCCGGCTCTCGATGGACCAGGGCACGGCCTCGATCGGCTCGTACAACCAGCCGGCCAACCACCGGGTGATGCAGAACGGCGGAACGGCGATCGGGGTCTACAAGTCCTCGGGCGACCAGACCACGAACTTCATCAACGCCATGTTCCCCGCCAACGGCTCGATCGTGGAGCGTCGCGAGGTCGGGGACTGGGTGCTCGCAGACGCCGGATCGGTGTACTTCGCGTACCAGCTGCTCAAGCCGGCCACCTGGTACCACCAGACGCCGAACGACCCGGCCAACAAGGTCAAGACGACCTCGAGCACCCACCCCACGGCGAGCCTCAGCTACAGCTACGACATCCTGCGCAGCCAGGCGGATCGCAACGGCTGGGTGCTCGAGACCGCTGACGCCGCCGACTACGCGAGCCTCGACGACTTCGCGGCGGCGATCGCCGGCACGAGCGTCGATGCGAGCCACATCGACGAGACCAACCCGCGTCTCGTCTACCAGGGCCTGAACGGGGACACCCTCGACCTCACCTTCGACAACGCGGCGGCGGCACCGTCCGGAGCCGCAAAGGTGAACGACGTGGCGATCGACTACGACTCCTACAAGCTCTTCGACACCCCGTGGCTGCAGCAGGACGAGCTCGGCTCGGTCTTCACCGCCACTGTCGACGACCGCTCCGTCGTCTACGACTTCGACGACTGGACGATCACGGCGAGCGAGGAGCCCGGAGAGCCGGAGGAGCCCGAGGAGCCGGGCGAGCCCGAGGACGACGGCGCGGCGGCCCTGCCCGCGTCTGCGACGCTGAGCTCGGACAACGGCTGGGACACGGGCCTGAACGACGGCGACTACACCGTCTCGATGAACCTGTGGTGGGGTGAGAACGCGAGTTCCTTCCGTCTCTTCGAGAACGGGCAGCTCGTCGGGGCGACCCCGCTCACCCCGGGCACACCGGCTGCTCAGCACGCCGGCATCCTGATCACCGGGCGTGCGAACGGCAGCTACGTCTACACGGGCGAGCTGGTCAACTCGAAGGGCGTTCGGGAGGTCGGGCCCCTCACGGTGACGGTGCGCGACGCGAACCCGGGCTCGCCCACGCTGAGCTCCGACAACTGGGACGGCGACGGCGACTACACCGTGACCGCGAACCTGTGGTGGGGCACCAACGCGAGCTCCTACCGCTTCCTCGAGAACGGGCAGGTCGTGGCCGAGGGAACCCTCGCCACCGCGAGCCCGCAGGCCCAGCGAGCCGTGCTCCCGGTCGCCGGCAAGACCGCCGGCAGCTACGAGTACACCGTCGAGTTCACCAACCCGGCCGGAACCACGACCAGCCGGCCTCTGGAGGTGACGGTCTCCTGAGTTCGCCGGCGTCGGGGTCTCGCGGGCGATCGCGGGGCCCCGGCGCCTTTTCGCTGACCCTGCCGCTATCGCATCCGGCGTGATTGTGTAACAATGTTCCGCATGGTGGCCATCCTCTGCGTGCTCCTCGCCGCGCTGTGCTTCGGCACCACGGGAACCGCCCAGGCCTTCGGCCCCGCGGATGCCTCGTCGCTCTCGGTCGGCGCGGCGCGCATCCTCATCGGCGGCGGTGCGCTCGCGGCCATCGCCGGTGTCGCGTTGCTGCGGTCGCGCGCGGGCGCAGGTCGCGGCATCCGCCCCACCGTCACCCGAGGCGCCGGAACCCGCACCCTGCCGGCCGGGGCGCTCGTCGCGGTCGGCGCCCTCGGGGTGCTCGCCTACCAGCCGGCCTTCTTCCTCGGAACGGCCGTCAACGGGGTGGCCGTCGGAACGATCGTGGCGCTCGGCTCGGCTCCCGTCATCACGGGCGCCCTCCAGTGGGCGCTCACCCGGCGCTTCCCGGGTGCGATCTGGCTCGTCGCGACGATCGTGGCCACGGTCGGGGTCGCGCTGCTGAGCGGCGTGACGGATGCCGCGGGCTCGGCCGTCGACCCCGCGGGGCTGCTCTCCTCCCTCGCCGCCGGCGCCTCCTACGCGGTCTACACCCTCGCGAGCAAGGCCCTGCTGAACCGCGGCTGGACTCCCATCGGGGCCATGGGCGGCGTCTTCGGGGTCGCGGCAGCCCTCAGCCTGCCCCTTCTCCTCCTGACCGACACGAGCTGGCTCGCGACCGGCCCCGGGGTCGCGATGGCGCTGTGGCTGGGACTCGTCACGACGGCCCTCGCCTACCTGCTCTTCGCCCGCGGGCTCGCCGCCCTCCCCGCCGCGACGGTCTCGACCCTCACCCTCGCCGAGCCGCTCACCGCGAGCCTTCTCGGCATCCTCGTGCTGGGCGAGCGGCTGCCCGCGACCGCGGTGCTCGGTCTCGTGGTCCTCGCGGCGGGCCTCGTCATCCTCGCGGTTCCCGCGCGACGCAGGCCGGGCGAGGTGCTCCCGTGAGCCCGCGGCGCCGCGACGCCCCTCCCGGCCCGACCCTCGCCGAGCAGCTCGCCGAGCGCCTGCGCGAGCGCATCCTCGGCGGCGAGCTGGCGCCCGGCGAACCGTTGCGGGAGCAGAGCCTCGCCGCCGAGTACTCCGCCTCGCGGCACACGGTGCGCAGCGCGCTCGCCCTGCTGGTCGCGACACGGCTCGCGACCGCGGCGCCCTATCGCGGCATCCGGGTCGCAGCCCTCGACCACGACGCCCTCATCGCGCTGCAGCAGCTGCGGACCGCTCTCGAGGGCGAGGCCGTGCGCCTGCTGCGGGAGCGGTACGCCGGGCGAGCCTGGCCGGCCGCGGTCACGGCGCCGATCGACGCGGCGCTCGACGAGCTCGCGGAGGTCTGCGCGCGGCATCCGGACGACTGGACCGCCGTCGAGCGGGCGCACTCCCGCGTGCACGGCGCCCTCGTGGATGCCGCGGCGAGCCCGCGCATCGCCGAGGCCCACCGCGGGCTCGACGGCGAGATGCTGCTGTTGCTGCTGCACGTGCGGCCGCACTACAGCCCGGCAGGCCTCGTCGACGAGCACCGGCGGCTGCTCGCCGAGGTTCAGGAGCGCGGCGAGCTCGCGGTGCGGGAGCACATCGCGCACTCGACGGAGCTGCTCCTCGCGTCGCGGCGAGCGGGATGACCCCTCGGTCGGCGAGCGGCGTGGCCCTCGGTCAACGAGCGGCGTGGCCCCGCCCGGCGAGCGGATCGGCCGGCACCCGCGGCTCTAGAGGCGACTTTCCGACCAATCTGCCCCCAAAAGGCCACACGAAGAGACTTTGCGCTCGGAACTGCGTAGCGTCAGGAGCCACAGAGCCACTCGGACTCTCGACGATGGGAGCATCATGGCCGAAAAATCAGCACGAAAAGCAGTCGCGAAACCGGCGGCACGTTCACTCAAAGAGAAGCGCGCCGACAAGAAGGCGAAGAGCGACACCGCATCGAACGACAGCAGCATCGTCTCGAGCGCCAACGCGAAGAAGCGCTAGACCGTATCGCCCAGCGTTCCCCGAGCGCGTTCTGCGCTCGGGGAGCGCGCCGCTCAGTCGAGCGCGACGGTGACCGCCTTCACGATCTTCGCCCGCAGCACGGCCCGCTGCTCGTCGTCGAGCTCGCGCACCCGCGGGGTCGCGAGCGTCGTCATGCCGACGATCGACGTGACGACGCCGAGCAGCTCTTCCGGCTCGAGCTTCGAGGTGAGTGCACCCGCCGCCTGGGCGGCCTCGATCGACGCGAGCTTGCGCGCCGTGACCTCCCGGCCCAGCTCGCCCCCGACGCCGTCGCGCTCCAGCCGATCCCAGACGGCAAGACGCAGCACCTCGGGGCGCTCGAGGTACTGGTCGAAGAGCCTGCCCGCGTAGCCGGGCACGTCCATCGCGTCGAAGGGCGCCTCGCTCACGGTGTTGTCGATCATCGCGCTGAAGACGGCGTCAAAGAGGCCGTCCTTGTTGCCGAAGTAGGTGTAGATGAGCGACTTGTTGACCCCGGCGGAGTCGGCGATGCGGTCGACGCGAGCCCCGGCGATGCCGCGCTCGGCGAACTCGCGGGTTGCGGCATCCAGCAGCCGTCGTCTGGTCTCCTGCGAGTCTCGTGCCATGGAACGATTCTAACCTAACTGTTTAGTTGATTAGGGGCGACGTTCGTGCTGTACTGAGCAGACACCTAACTAACTGTTCGTTTGAAAGAAGGAAACATGTCTCAGGTCTGGTTCGTCACCGGCTCCTCCCGCGGTCTCGGTCGCGCGGTCGTCGAGGAGGCCCTCGCCGCCGGCCACCGGGTCGTCGCGACCGCGCGCAGCACAGCCTCGCTCTCCGAGCTCGCCGAACGCCACGGCGAACGGATGCTCGTGCTGCCCCTCGACGTCACCGACCGAGCACGGGCCGACGAGGCCGTGCAGGCCGCGATCACCCGCTTCGGCCACCTCGACGTCGTCGTCAACAACGCGGGCTACGCGAATATCGCGCCCATCGAAGAGGTCGACCTCGACGACTTCCGAGCCCAGATGGATGCCGTCTTCTACGGCACCGTGCACGTCACGAAGGCGGCCCTCCCGCACTTCGTCGAGCGCGGCTCCGGTCGTTTCATCCAGGTGACCTCGATCGGCGGCCGCTTCAACGCGCCCGGCATCGCCGCCTACCAGAGCGCCAAGTTCGCGGTCGAGGGCTTCTCCGGAGTGCTCGCCGCCGAGACCGCCTCCCTCGGCGTGAAGGTCACGCTCGCCGAGCCGGGTGCGATGCGCACCGACTGGGCCGGCTCCTCGATGGAGATCCCCGCCTTCGCCGAGCGCTACGACGCGACCGTCGGCGCGCTCGCGCGGCACCTGCGCGAGGTCAACGGAAGCGAGCCGATCGACCCGGCCAAGGTCGCGCGGGTGCTCATCGAGGTCGCCGCGATGGACGAGCCGCCCCTGCACCTCGCGCTCGGGCGCGACGCCGTGGACATGATCGCCGCCGGCATGCAGAGGCTCGCCGACGAGGACAGGCGCTGGGCCGAGCTCGGCCGCTCGGTCGACTACTGAGGTCAAAGCACCGGATGGAGCGCCATGCCGCAACAACGACTCAACGTCCGTCTTCCCGCGCGGCCTTGACCACCGCCGCTATGTCCTGGAGCTTTCGGGCGTTGAGAGTAGGCATGACAACCTCCGATGTGGGGATATTCCCACACCACTCAGGTGCCTACTGGATGTCGTCGTCCGGGTCGTCGCCGTCGCCGTCGGCATCGCCCGACGAGCCCAGGTTGTTCAGCTCGTCCGAGGGGAACGGCGCGGCGTCCTCGTCCTCCTCGTCGCGGTCGAGGTAGAGCTCCTCCTCCTCTCCCACGAGGGCCGGGTCGTACCGCCCGACCGGGGTCCGCGCGTCGTCGGGGAACTCGCTCCCCACAAATCCGGAGATGTCGGTCATGGTTTCCTCCCGAGCCGTGCATCGAATGGATGTCTGCGCCCACGCTACGCCTCGGCTCTCCGTCCCGCACCCCCGCGCGTCTCCCGCACGATCGGGCACGAGTCATCCGCTGTCTTGCGCGCCGCCGGCGAGCTGACCAGACTGGAGCGGATGAGCGAGATGAGCGACGAGCAGATCCGCGCCCTGGTCGACGACGAGCTCGTGGCCCGGCTGATCGGGTCGCAGTTCCCGCGCTGGGCCGGGCTGCCGGTTCGCCCGGTCGAGCACAGCGGATGGGACAACCGCACCTTCCGCCTCGGCGACGAGCTGCTCGTGCGGCTGCCGAGCGGCCGGGGCTACGTGCCCCAGGTGCAGAAGGAGCACCGCTGGCTGCCCGCGCTCGCGCCCCGGCTGCCTCTGCCGATCCCCGCGCCGCTCGCTCAGGGCGAGCCCGGCGCGGGCTACCCCTTCATCTGGTCGGTCTACGGCTGGATCGAGGGCGAGCCCGCGAGCATCGCGCCCCTCGGCGACCCCCTCGTCTTCGCCACCGAGCTCGCCGGCTTCCTTCGAGCACTCCGGGCGATCGATGCCTCCGACGGCCCGGCCGCCGGCGCGCACTCCGCATTCCGCGGCGCCCCGCTCGAGGTCTACGACGACGAGACCCGGCGAGCCCTCGCCGTTCTGGGCGACCGGGTCCCCGCCGATGCCCGGGCCGTGTGGCAGGCGGCTCTCGACTCCCCCTTCGCCGGCCCGCCCGTGTGGTTCCACGGCGACGTCGCAGCGGGCAACCTCCTCGTGCGGCAGGGGCGTCTCGCCGCCGTGCTCGACTTCGGATGCTCCGGGGTCGGCGATCCGGCCTGCGACACGACGATCGCCTGGACCATGCTCACCGGCGACAGCCGCGAGGCCTTCCGCGCCGAGCTCGCCCTCGACGAGGCGACGTGGGCCCGTGGCCGCGGCTGGGCCCTCTGGAAGTCGCTCATCACCCTCGCCGGCCAGGTCGACGCGCCCGCCGACGCCGCCGAACGAACGGTCGCCGAGGCGCGGCGGGTGCTCGCCGAGGTGCTCGACGACCACCGCCGCGCGGCGTGAGCCGGAACGACGGCGTGAGCCGGAAGGAACAGTGCCGCCGGCCCCGTGGTGCGTGCTGTCAGCCGCGCACGGCCGGGCGCGGCATCCACTCGTCCTCGAGCATGCGCGGCTTGCACGCCGCCCAGGCCGAGACGACGAAGATCACGAGCGACACCCCGAGCAGGGCGAAGGAGAGACCCCAGCCGCCCGAGGCCTCGCGGAACACGCCGAACAGCAGCGGCCCCAGGCAGGCCACGAGGTAGCCGACGCCCTGGGTGAAGCCCGAGAGCGCGGCCGAGCCCTCCGGGGTGCGGGTGCGCAGGTTGATGAGCGCGAGCGAGAGCGGGAAGGTGTACGGCCCGATGCCCACGAGCAGCACCCAGAGCACGGGTGCCGCGGTCGGCGCGAAGAACAGCCCTGCGTAGCCGGCGACGTAGAACAGCACGCTCACCGCGACGAAGGGGAACAGGTTGCTGAGCTTCGACGCGAAGCCGGGCACCACGAGCGCGGCGGCGAGCCCGAGCACCGAGAAGAGCGACAGCATGAGCCCGCCGAACTCAGGGGTCTGGCCGGCATCCGAGAGCACGGCGGGCAGCCAGGTGAAGACGACGTAGGTGTTGAGCGAGGTCATCGAGAACATGCCGAGCATGCCCCACGCGAGCGACGAGCGCCAGGCGCTGCCGCGAACGGCGGATGTCGCGGGCCCGCCGGTCGCGGCATCCGCCGTCGCACCGGCCCGCGCCGCCCGCACCCGAGCGCCTCGGCGGCTCAGCAGCACGCCGATCCACGGCAGCGCGGCGGCGAAGGCCACGATCGACCACAGGCCGATGGACGCCCGCCAGCCCAACTCGTTCGCGAGCGGGACGGCGATGGCGGCGGGCAGCAGCGCCCCGAGCTGCAGGAGCGTCACGTAGATCGTGCTCATGGTCGCCACCCGGTCGGCGAAGTAGCGCTTGAGCAGAGGCGGGATGACGACGTTGCCGATGCCCGCGCCACCGAGCGCGAGGGCCGAGAGCAGCACGAGCGAGAGCGCGTCGCTCACGAAGGCGCGCGCGAGCAGGCCGACACCGGCCATGACCATGGCGAGCAGGGCGAGGCGCTCGAGCCCGGTTCGGCGGGCGACGAGCGGGGTCAGGATTCCGAACACCGCGAACGCGGCCGGCGGCATCATGCCGAGCACCCCGGCGATCGCGGCGTCGAAGCCGATGTCGGCGCCGATCGTCTCGAGCAGCGGGGTGAAGGAGGTGACGGCGAGGCGCAGGTTGAAAGCCGCGAAGACGATGCCGAGGCCGATGAGCACACGGCCCCTCCACAGCGGGAGCTTCGCGAGGGCGGCGGGCTGGTCCGTGGTCGTGCTCATGCAGGCTTCTCCGTCTGCTCGTATCCTGGGGCTTTGCACCGCATTCGCCCCCGGCCGGAGACGATCTGCGAAAATACAATCGCAGCGGTGAACAAATCATAGGATGACCGGATGAATATGCCAAGCCCCGATCGGAACGGACGCCTGCACGCCGTGCGCAGGGTCGGGCTCATCGGTCAGGTCACCGAAGAGCTGCGCGCCAAGATCACCGCCGGGGAGTGGACGGTCGGCGCGAAGATCCCCACAGAGGGCGAGCTCGCCGAGATGACCGGCACGGGCCGCAACACCGTGCGCGAAGCCGTCCAGGCCCTCGTCTACGACGGCCTGCTCGAGCGCCGCCAGGGCTCCGGAACCTACGTCACCGCGACCTCGAGCCTCGGCAGCGCGCTCGCCAAGCACATCGGGCCGGCCCAGCGCCGCGACATCCTCGAGCTGCGTCAGGCGCTGGATGTCACGGCCTCCTCGCTCGCGGCCCGTCGGCGCGACTCCGCCGACGTCGAGCTGCTGACCGCGGCCGCCGAGCGCCGGCGCACGGCCTGGCGCACCGGCGCGGTGAACGAGCAGGTCGCGGCCGATCTGGCGCTGCACCGCGCGATCGTCGTCGCGGCGCACAACCCGCTCTACCTCGAGGTCTACGACAGCCTCGTCGACACGATGCGGGAGGAGATCGAGAGCAACATCGTGCACGGCGAGAACGACCACAACGAGGAGCACGACGAGCTCGTGCTCGCGGTCGTCGCGGGCGACGACGAGAAGGCCGGGCGCATCGCCCACTCGCTGCTCACGCAGCTGCTCGCCTCGCTCTAGCGCCGAAGCCGCCGCGTGCGGCGTCCGTTCGCGACCGCGGCTTTTCTCGCGACCGCGGGTTTGTTCGCGACCGCCGCTTTTCTCGCGACCGCGGGTTTGTTCGCGACCGCGGCCCACCGGCGCTCGTCGCCCGGCAACAAACCCACGCTCGGCATCCCGCGACGTGGCCCGCCCCGGGGAGACACGATCCTCAGCACCCAACACCGGGGACTGAGCACGGCCTCCTCCGCGAGCACAGATATCCGACCGCGGGTTTGTTCGCGACCGCGGCCCATCGAGGCTCGTCGCTCAGCAACAAACCCCCGCTCGGCATCCCGCGACGTGGCCCGCCCCGGGGAGTCGCGATCCTCAGCGCCGAGCACCGGGGACTGAGCACGGCCTCCTCCGCGAGCACAGGTATCGACCGCGGGCTTGTTCGCGACCGCGGCCCACCGACGCTCGTCGCCCGGCAACAAACCCGCGCTCGAGAGGAGGACGACCTCGGCGGAGGGCAGGGGCGGAGGCGGGTGCCCGCCATGCACGCAGGCCGGGCCGGGCCCGTCGGGATCAGCCGACGGACCCGGCCAGCGGGTATTCGCTCCTAGCGGTGGCTGCGCCCCGTGCGGGTGCGTCGAGCGAGCGCCACGAAGGCGAAGCCGAGCAGCAGCAGGAGTGCGACGGCGCCCAGGGCGGGAGTCGCCGGAACTCCGGTCTCGGCGAGCACCTCGGACGACGAGCCGGAGTCGGCCGCGTTCGAGATCACCACGACGTCACCATCACCGGCCGGAGCGGCCGGGTCGCCGGGGGTTCCCGGGGTGCCGGGGTCACCAGGAGTCCCGGGGTCACCGGGAGTCCCGGGGTCCCCAGGATCACCAGGGGTTCCGGGGTCCCCAGGGTCACCAGGATCACCAGGATCACCAGGATCACCAGGATCACCAGGATCTCCAGGGTCTCCAGGGTCTCCCGGGTCTCCCGGCTCACCGGGCTCGCCCGGCTCACCGGGCTCGCCCGGCGTGGTGGTCGATCCGCCCGTGTCGCTGTCGCCGATCACGGAGATCGCGTTGCCGCCGACCGTGATCGGCAGGCCCACGACGGGGAGCAGCTGCGTGCCGCCGAGGAGGCCGTCGTCCCCGCCGGTGGTCCCGCCGAGCGGGCCGCCGACGGTGCCCGGCTCGACGCTCGAGCCGTCGGACGACGAGTCGCCCACGACCGAGATCGCGTTGCCGCCCACCGTCACCGGCAGGCCCACGACGGGAGCGATCTGGGTGCCGCCGAGAACCCCGTCGTCACCCGAGGTCGCCGCGCCACCGGCATCCGCGCCGGTTCCCGTTCCGGCCGAGCCGCCGCCGACGGCCGAATCGCTCGACGAGGAGTCCCCGACGAGCGAGACGGCGTTGCCGCCGACGGTCACCGGGATGCCGGCACCGCCGCCGATCTGTGTGCCGCCGAGCACGGCGTCGTCACCCGACGTCGCCGCGCCGCCCGAGCCCGAGCCCGTCGCCGCGCCCGAACCCGGCTGCACGGCCGAGCCCTCCGAGGAGGAGTCCCCGATCAGCGAGATCGCGGTGCCGCCCACCGTGACCGGAACGTCGACGACCGGGAGCAGCTGCGTGCCGCCCGCGATGCCGTCGTCACCCGAGGTCGTCGGTGCGCCCGAGCCGCCCGAGCCGGATGCCACGGCCGAGCCCTCCGAGGAGGAGTCCCCGATCAGCGAGATCGCGGTGCCGCCGAGGTTCACCGGAACCCCGATGTCGACGATCCCCTGCGTCCCGCCCAGGAGCGAGTCGTCGCCTCCGGTGGTCGGGGCCGTCGGGGCCGCCGGCTCGGCTGCGGGAGCGGGATCCTCACCGGCCACCGTCGAGCCGGAGCTCGACGAGTCGCCGAGGAGGCTGATCGCGTTGCCGCCGAGATCGATGGGGATCTCGACATCCACGATCGCCTGCGAGCCCGAGCCGACCGAGTCGTCGCCGGAGGTCTCCGGCGCCGCCGCGGGTGCGGATGCTGCGGGCTGCGGCTCGGCGATCTCGGAGTCGCTCGACTCCGAGTCGCCCAGCAGGCTGATGGCGTTGCCGCCCAGGTCGATGGGAATCGTCACCGAGAGGCCGGCCTGGCTTCCCGAGAGGATCGCGTCGTCTCCCGACGACTCCGCGGCATTCGCCACGCCCGCGCCGAGAAGCGACAGCCCCCCGACGAAGAGGCCGCAGTAGAGGCCTCTCAACAGTAGTTTTTTCATGGTTCTCTAACTCCTTGATCAGTGATGTGGGTTCCCCGTCAGGGGATGTTCCGTGTGATGTCCACCGCGAGAGGGCAGACCTCACCTCACTAATCGGGAGTCGAGTCGAAGCCGTAGGCCGGTGAGACCGGCAGAATGTCGTCGCCGGCGCGCGGCAACAGCGCACCGGCGGGCGAGGCGAACAGGGCGCCGGTCGCGGCGTCCGCGGGCACGCTTCCGCCCGCACCGCCGCTGCCGGCGCCGGAACCCGAGCCCGGAGGCGCGGGAAGAGTCACGGGGCCCCCATGGCCCGGCCATCCCGGCGCACCGGGCGAACCCGGCACACCTTCGGGCACGGGCGCTGACGACGACCCCGGAGTCGTGCCGGCGGGCGCGTTCGACGCGACCCGCTCGGCGAAGATCTGGGCGGAGGAGAAGAGCTCCGCGGATGTCGCGGCACCGGTTGCAGCCCCCGAGATCCCTGCGGGCGGCGCTCCCGGAGCCGTCGATCCGGGGGTGCTCCCCGGCTGGCCGGAGCCGGAGCCGGAGCCGGAGCCGTCGGAGGGTTCGGGCGTTCCCGGCTGCCCCGGGATCCCGCTGCCCGGCTCGCCGGCACCGCCGCCGGGGAGACCCGGGAGGCCGCCGTCCGGGGCGCCCGGGAGGCCGGGCAGAACGGGGTCGCTGCCGGTGCGGGCGAGCGTGTCGGCCACGTCGGTGAGCGCGCCGTCGACCGAGCCGGTGACAGGTGCCGCGACATCCTGCACGGTTGAATCGCCGACGATGTCACCGACGACGGGAAGCCCGCCCACGATGCCGTCGACCGCCTCTGCCACGGGGGTCACGATCGCCTGCGCCGGCTGCTGGGCCGCGAGCTGGTCGACGACCTCCGTCACGGGTGAGAGCACCGGACCGACCGGCTCGGGAACGCTCGCGACGACCGGATCGACGAGGCCCACGACGTCATCGACGACTCCGTCGACGGCGCCCGTGACAGACCCCACGGTGTCGCCGAGATCCTGCACGGTGGAGCTCAGACCCGAGCTCAGGCCGCCGAGCGGCGACGGGCTGTCGTGGCCGTCGGAGGCGGAAGCGGACGAGGAGCCGAAGGCGAGACCCAGAACGGTCAACGCGAATGCGGCGGCGGCCACACCGAGTGCGAGCCGCACGGGCGTCGCCCAGGTCGGATGCTGCGACTGCTCCATTGCGTTCACCCCCCGGTGCGCACCGATGTCCCTCCTCCGAGGGTAGGACGTCGGGGACGGAACCACTAGCCCCCGCCGCGCAATTAGCACCTGATCAGGGATTGCGAGCGTCTCCTACGGAGCCCAGCGCTTGGCCGACGACGACTGGATGATGCTCAGGAGCACCGCGCGGAACGACTCGCCGTTCGGGATCTCGGGAAAGACGTCGGCCTCGAGGGTGCGCGCCTGCCGCCAGACCGCGACGCCGTCGGGCGTGATCGACACGATCCTGCGACGGCGGTCGAGCGGATCCTGCCCCCGGGTCACGTAGCCCTCTCGCTGCAGCCGCTCGAGGGTGCGCGACATCGTTTGATCTTCGACGCGGGCGCGCGCCGCGAGGTCGGTCTGGCTGAGCGGGCCGGCCTCCAGGAAGTGCAGCACGATGAGGCCCGCGTGGGTCAGCCCGAGCTCGTCGAGGGCGTCTCCCCAGGCGTGCTCGACGAGCCGCGACGCCGTGGAGAGGAGGCGACCGGTGGGCCACTGCGCCATCGGATCGGCCGCGGCGTCCGCCCCCGGCCGCTCGCGACCGGACTTGGCAATGCTCATGGGTCCAATCTAGCGACCGGTCACGACGCGCTCGTCGAGCCCCCGGCGAAGCGGTCGGTCGCCGTGATGAGCGCGTCGAGGATGCCGGGCTCGTCGAAGGAGTGACCGGCATCCGGGATCATCTGCAGCTCGGCCTCGGGCCAGGCCTTGTGCAGATCCCAGGCCGTGAAGGGCGGGGTGCAGATGTCGTACCGGCCCTGCACGATCACCGAGGGGATGTCGCGCAGCCGCGGGGCGTTGCGGATGAGCTGCTCCTCCTCGTCGAGGAACCCGCCGTTCATGAAGTAGTGGTTCTCGATGCGCGCGAAGGCGAGCGCGAAACGCGGCTCGGTGAACGAGTCGACGACCCCGGAGTTGGGCAGGAGCGTGATGGCGGATGACTCCCACTTCGCCCAGGCGACGGCCGCGGCTTCGGCGACCGAGTCGTCGGGGTCGTTGAGCAGCTCGGAGTACGCGCGGATGAGGTGACCCCGATCGGCCGGGTCGACGGGCTCGAGGAAGCCCTCCCATTGCTCGGGGAAGATCGCCGACGCGCCGCCCTCGTAGAACCAGTCGAGCTCGCTCGGCCGCACCGTGAAGATGCCGCGCAGCACGAGCTCGCTCACACGATCCGGATGGGTCTCGGCGTAGGCGAGGGCGAGGGTGCTGCCCCAGGAGCCGCCGAAGACGAGCCAGCGGTCGACGCCGAGGTGCTCGCGCAGTTTCTCGATGTCTGCGACGAGGTGCCAGGTCGTGTTGGTGCTGAGGTCCGCTTCCGGAGCGCTCGCGTGCGGGGTGCTCTTGCCGCAGCCGCGCTGGTCGAACAGCACGATGCGGTACCTGTCGGGGTCGAACGCCCGGCGGTGGTTGGGGGCGGTCGCGGCGCCGGGCCCGCCGTGCAGGAAGACCGCGGGCTTGCCCTCGGGGTTGCCCGAGACCTCCCAGTAGATCTGCTGGCCGTCGCCGACGTCGAGCATGCCCGAGTCGTAGGGTTCGATTTCCGGGTAGTAGCTGCGCATGGGCCGAGCCTAGCCGAAAGCTGTGATGTGTGACGCTTCACACCCGGTCGAACGGCAGCGGGGCTGCACGCGAGTTCCGCGTGCAGCCCCGCTGTTCGGGATGGTGCTGTACGACTAGTCCTGCGTCACGCGGCGGCGGCGAACCACGACCGTGAGCGCACCGGCGACGAGGAGCAGCAGGGCGGCGAGCGCCATGCCCCACGGCTCGACACCGGTCGATGCGAGCTCACCGGCGGGCTTGTCGGTCGAGTCGCCGGCGGGGTCGGCCGGGGCCGGGGTCTCGCTCGGGCCGTCGGTCGGCTCATCGGACGGGGTGTCGGACGGGGTGTCGGTCGGCTCGTCGGTCGGCTCGTCGGTCGGCTCGTCGGTCGGGTCCTCCGGGACGAATCCGGCGATGCGCAGCGTGGCCGTGGCGCTGACGGTCGAGTACTGCTCGCCGGCGATCGTGTTGGTGAACACCGCGCGGTACTGCGTGCCGTGGATCTCCTCCGAGGCGACGACCTCGAGCGTGTTCGACGAGGTCGCGCGAGCGGCCGCGTTCTCGACGGGCACCCAGCTGTCGGTACCGGCGGCACGCGACTCCCAGGCGACGGTCGGGGCGGGAACGCCCGAGCCCTCGGCCGTGAACGAGACGGTGGCACCGGCATCCACGGTCTGGGCGACGGGCGACGAGACGACGCTCGGCGCCTGCTGGCGGCCGACGACGATCATCGGCGCGGGGGCCTTCGCCGAGCTCGCGAGGTAGGCGATGCCGGCCTTCGCGTTCACGCCGACACCGCTGATGGCGCTGCCGAAGGCCTCGCCGCTGTAGCGGGTGACCGTGTCGTGAACGACGTCGATGACCGAGAGGCCGCCCTGGCCGGCCGCGGCCGAGGTGTGACCCACATAGGCGAGGCCCGTGACCATGTCGATGTCGAGCGGGCCGGCGGCACGGTCGAGCTCGAACTCCTTGAGCACGTTCATGTCGTTGCGCGTCTCGTAGAGTCGCAGGCCGACCTGGCCGTCCGCCTGGTTGGCGAAGGTCACGTAGAGAACGCCCGTGATGTCGTCGAGGCGCATGCTCTGGAAGGCGGGGCCGGCGTTGAACTGGCCGGACACCTCGAAGTCCTCATCGAGCGTGATGATGGCACCGTTCGCGAGCCCCACGAAGACGAGGCCGCGGAAGCCGTCGTACTGCAGCGACTTCACCGGCGCGCCGGCGGGGATCGGGGCGATGTACGGAACGCCGAAGGTCGCCGGGTTCGTGAGGTACGAGGCGATCCTGGTGCCGCCCTGGGCGACGAGGATGCCGTTGAACGCCGCGTCGAAGGCGATGTCCTGAACCGACTCGCCGACCGAGAACGAGTCGATGACCTCGCCCGTCTCCGGGTCGACGGCCTCGATGAGTCCCGACTCCTTGTCGGCCGTGTACACGACACCCGTGGTGGGGTTGACCGTGGTCGGGCCGGGGACGGTCGCGGCGGAGGCGTCGAACTCGTCGATGACCTCGTGGCCGAGCGGGACATCGGCCGGCGTTCCGGCCGGCTCCTCGGGAGCGGCGGGCTCCTCGCTGGGGTCGGTCGGATCCTGCGGCTCACTCGGCTCCGGGATCGCCACGCCGTCTTCGGTCACGTACTTCTCACCGTTGTCGTACTTGGTGATCGTGAAGGCGTCGAGCGTGTCGCCCACGGCCTTGTCGGTGGTGGACTCGTCGTCCCACTTCGCGCCGATGATCGACTCGTAGCGGATCTGGTCCTTCGAGACCGTGATCCCCTGGAAGGTGGAGGTGTGGGCCGCACGGGTGACCATCGAGGCGCCGTTCTGCGTCCAGACGTTGTTGTCCTCCGGCTGCATCTCGTAGTACTTCGGGCCCGAGACGGCGACGGTGTAGACCGGGCCGGTGGTCATTCCGGGGGTGTCGGTCGCATCCGCGTCGACGAAGCCGCGGCCGTAGGTGTGGTCGTGGCCCATGAGCACGAGGTCGATGTCGTTGCGCTGGAAGACCGGAAGCCAGGTCTCGCGCACGTCGACCTCGTCGCGTCCCTCGGCCGTCGAGAAGACGGGCTGGTGGAAGACGGCGACGGCCCACTTGTTGGGGTTGTCGACGAGGATCGAGTCGAGCCACTTCGCCTGCATGTCGAGCCAGAGCTGGGTGGGGTTCGGGCACGCGATCTTGCACTCGGGCAGGTCGGCCGGCGTCATGAGCGCGACGGCCTGCTCGCGGCTGGCGTTGAGCGAGATGAACCGCACGCCCTGGTAGTCGGTGTAGTAGGCGGTCTCGGCGAGCGCCTTCTCCATCTGCGCCTCGTAGGCGGCGAGCTGCTTCTGCCCGTCGCTCATGCCCTCTGTGGGCGTGGTCGCGACATCCGCCCGCGGGCCGTTGGCGTCGTACTCGAAGTTCGACTTCCAGACCTTGAGGAAGTCGTCTCCGCCGTACTCGTGGTTTCCGGGTGCGGCGATGACGTTGCGGGTCTGGCTGTAGCCGTCCATGGCGCCGAACCATTCGGTCCACTCGCCGTCGTTGCCGCCCGTGTTGACGAGGTCACCGGCGTTGACGGTGCCGACGGCCTCGGGGAAGCGGTCGAAGGCCTGCTTGACGACAGGAGCCCACTTCTCTTCGATCTCGTTCTGCGCGTCGCCGAAGTAGATGAACTGGAACTCGTCGCCGGCCTTGCCGGCCGTCGTGAAGGTGTAGGCCTCGCTCGCGGTGGGGCCGTCGACGACACCGGTGCCGACGAAGTACTCGTATTCGGTCGCGGCGGTGAGGCCGTCGATCGTGGCCGAGTGCGTGCGGGTCGGCACGCCGTTGCTCTGCAGCTCCTCGTTGACGCGGGCGTCGACGGTGCGCCAGGTGGTCTCGCCGACCTTGCGGATGCTGACCGTGCCGTCCATCACGGATGCACCGGTGCGCCACGTGAACGACTGCGAGACATCGGCGTGCTCACTCGGGGTGAGGATGACTCGCTCGGGTTTCGCGTCGGAGGCGCTGACCGCCGAGGCGAAGGTGGGAACGACTGCGGCGGATGCCGGCGCAGCCGCCACGACCGGGACCAGTCCGGCGACCAGTGTCGCTGCGACGGCCGCCGCGGCCCATGCGGGGCGTCGCGGTGTCGTGCGGGGTGTACCCATGTGAATAGGGTCCTCTCGATAGCGTGGTGGTGTCGGCCATGATGCGGCCGACTGTCCACACTGCGCTTCATAGGGAACCCCTAGACGAAGACCGGGTGAGCCACAGGTGAACGGTCTGCGGTCTCCCCGTCACGCTCGTGTGATATATCACGCCTTACTCGTCGCCAGGCGGCGAGATGACGCACACCGTTGCTCGTGCGCCGGTTTCGCGCCGAGAGGAGAGGGGATAAGTCCTCTCAATGGCGACGTTCCAGTGGCGACGTCTCAGTGGCGACGTCGAGCTACTCGTAGCTCATGAGGGTGCGCACGAGGGGCGCCTCGTCGGTGCGCTCGCCCGCGTGGGCCGTGTCGATCGGGTAGGGCGTTCCGTCGTAGGCCTTGTCGAGGTCGTCCGCGGTCGGCACCTCGCCCTGGAGCGTGAAGCCGTCGATGACAAAAGGGAGGCCGTTGGAGGCGAGCGGGCTCGGTGAGCTCATGACGTGGAAGTGCAGGTGAGGGGCATCCGAGTTGCCGGTGTTGCCGAGCAGGCCGATCACGTCGCCGCGGCGCAGCGTCTGGCCGATTGCGAGACCCTGGGGGTTGTCGGGCTGCAGGTGGGCGTAGAACGCGAAGCGGCCACCGCCGATGTCTTGCACGATGTAGTTGCCGCCGTACTCGTCGAGCGTGAGACCGGTCGGCGCAGTGCCGGGCACCTGTTCGGGGCGATCAGTCGTCATCGCCACGATCGGGCCGTCGGCGACGGCGAGGATGTCGCGGCCGTAGCTCGGGTAGCTGTCGAGGCTCGCGGGGTCGCCGTTGAAGAGCGCATTCGTGTCGGTGAGCTGCACGTAGTCGATCGCCCAGCGCTCGGGCACGTTGAAGGCGCCGTTGATGGGGCTCACGGCGGCGCGGTGCGGAGTGAGCTCGCAGCAGCCGTTGGCGTCGAGCCAGTTCGGTCCGCTCAAGGGCGGGCCGATGCGCACCGCCGGCGTCGAATCGACCGGCACTCGAGGGGCCCGCACCTCGGTGACCGTGTCGAAGACCGGCGGATGCGCCTCAGCCGCCCGTACGGTGATGACGTGGTCGATCGACAGCGGCACATCGGCCTCCGTGTCGACGACGGCGTCCATCCACACCATGCCCCGCTGGCCGCCGGCGAGAACGGGCGCGCTGCCACCGGTGCCGATCGTGCGGAAGAGCGCCGGTAGCTGGTCGCCCGAGAGTGATTGCAGCGTGCTCGAGCCGGCCACGGCATCCACCGACTCGATCGTGACATCGCCCGACGTGGCGTTCGTGATCAGCAGCTCGTAAGCCATGTGGATGCGGCCGTCGGTCGCCTTCACCGGGACGGGATCATTCGTCACATCGACTGTGATGGGCGAGTAGGCGTCCTGCTCGGCCGAATAGGCGGCCTGCGTGGGTGAGGGCGTGGGCGGCGCCGGCTGCGAGTCGGTGGTGCAGGCGGTGAGGGTGAGGGCCGTGGCCAGTGCGACGAGGGCGACACCTCGGTAGCGGCCGCGCGAACTCATCCGCCCATTGTCCCAGCCGGGGCAACGCCCGGCGAGTTGACTCACGAGGTCCCGTGTGTATGCATCCGCTCTCCCGCGGCGCTGAAGATGCTGAGCACCTCGGCCGGCCCGTCCTCCGTCGCGCTGAGGCTGTGCGGGACACGGGTGTCGAACTCGACCGACTCGCCACGCGCGATGATGTGCTCGTGGTCGTCGAGGGCGAGGCGGAGACGGCCGCTGAGGACGTACAGCCACTCGTATCCGTCGTGGATCCGGGGCGACGGCGCTTCGGGCACGGGCGGGAAGGTGACCTTGTAGGTCTGCACCGGTGAGCTCTCGAGCGTGAGCGGGGCGACGACCATCCCGTCTCGCCGCTCGATCGCCCGGCGGACGCGTGGGTCGCCGGTGGTCGAGGGGAGAATATCGTCGATGCGGATGCCGAGTGCCCGAGTGAGCGGGAGCAACAGCTCCAGCGACGCCTGGCGCTTGCCCGACTCCAGGCGCGACAGCGTGCTCGACGACATTCCGGCCCGTGCCGCAGCTTCCTCCAGCGTCCATCCGCGCCCCCTGCGTGCGGCACGGAGGCGGGGTCCAATCTGTTCGAGCGAGGCATCCATTTATCAATCTTGCCATTTCCGCAAGTAGGCTTGCCATGTTCATCGCTCCGAACGAGTCTAGGTCCATGACGAACGAATGGGATGCCGTGATCATCGGCGGCGGAGCTGCGGGCCTCAGCGCGGCGCAGATGCTGGGGCGTTCGCGCCGCCGCACACTGGTGATCGACGCCGGGCTGCCGCGCAATCGCTTCGCCGCGCAGATGCACGGCGTGCTGGGCCACGACGGCCTCGACCCGGCTCGGCTGCTCGAGAAGGGCCGCGCCGAAGCGCGCGCGTACGGCGTCGAGATCGCCACCGGCGCCGTGGCCGGCATAGCCGATGAGGGCCATCGCCTGCGCATCTCGCAGATGGACGGCACGGTCGACCTCGCCCGCGTGATCATCATCGCGACCGGCATCCTCGACGACCTCCCCGAGGTGCCCGGGCTCCACGCCGAATGGGGACGGACCGTGCTGCACTGCCCCTACTGTCACGGCTGGGAGGTCGCCGGCGGCCGACTCGGGGTGCTGGCGACGTCGCCGATGAGCCTGCACCAGATCGAACTCGTGCGTCAGCTCTCCGACGACGTGACCGCATTCACCGCCGGCGTCGACCCGCTGACGGACGAGGCGTCTGCTCGGCTGACCGCCCGGGGCGTCCGTCTCGTCCCTGCGGCGGTGCGCGACGCGAGCCGCCGCGACGACGCGCTCGTGATCACGACCGACATCGGAGAGGAGCACACGCTCGACGCGCTCTTCACCGGCGGTGCCCCCGCCATCGACCTCGACTTCGCGGCGGATCTGTCGCTGGCACGCACCGACCAGCCCGGCGCGCCACTGGAGGTCGACCTGCGCGGCGCGACGAGCCATCCGCGCGTCTTCGCCGCGGGGAACGTCATCGCCCCGTTCGCGAACGTGCCCGTATCGATGGGCGCCGGATCCATGGCCGGGGCCGGCGCGAACGCGATGCTGGCATCCGAGGACTTCGACCGCGCCGTCGCCGACCTCAGGTAGGGGCTTAAGCGACGGTCGCCGCACACGCATCTGGTGTAGCGCCGACTGGCCGGGCTTGAAGGAGATAAGACCGCGCGCCTCCCTGGCTGGACCATGGATCCCCGCAGCGTCCGAGTGCGATACAGCGATCTGCTTCGATCCGCCCATCAAGCGTCGCAGCCTTTCTGCGGGAGGACGTCGATCCCATCGTGAATAGTGCCTCTGAGCACATATGCCCCGATCAGGTCATCGAGAGACCAGACATCCCAAGCATTCGGATCGGCTCCTCAAGATCATGGTGAAATTTGAGAACCCGGCGCGCCCGAAAATCAACGAGTTCACCTAGTGGCGCGGGACTCCGCCCATACTCGACACGGACGTCCGACCACTCATTCCAAGTGCGCGACGTCATTGAGAGCCATCCTCGCCACTTCCCGCGGTCCTTCAAGGATCACAAGTTCTGAAGCAGAGTCCAGGACCTCCGAACCGGATTGAATAGGCCTGGTTTCTGTTCCGTTCTTTACACGGGCTTGTGTTTTCTATGAGTCGCCCTGAATGCGGCGCAAGGCGTCGAGCGCCTGGCGGGCCGCCTGCTTGACCTCTTTGTCAGGGTCGCGCAGCCGTGCCGTGATGGCGTCGCGCTGGTCGTCGGCGCCGAGCGCGACCAGACCGCGCACGGCCGCCGCACGCACACGGGCGTTCGCGTCGGTCGTCGCCTCGGCGAGCTCGGCAGCGGCCTCGACGCCGCGCTCCGCGATCACCTTGGCGCTCATCTCGCGCACCCGCCAGGCCTGGTTGCCGAGGCCCGCGATCACAGCGGATGCCGCGGACTCCGCCCACACGTACAACAGCGCTCGCGTGCCCCACACCTCCGGCCAGTACAGCGGCGGTGCGCCGTCGAGGATGCCCTGCGCGTGGTGCCCGCCGACGAGCAGCAGGAAGTCGTCGCCCGGGTTCCGCCCCGCCATCAGCTGCAGCGCGCGCCGGACCACCGCGATCTCGCTCGACCCCTCCACCGCCACGGCGAGACGATCGGCGAGCGGAAGGTCGAGGAACTCGGTTTCATCCATGGTCCCCCAACTTACCCTCCCCCCGAGTGGACGCGAATCGGGGGTCCAGAGGCCTCTGGACCCCCGATTCGCGTCTACTCGGGGTCAGACGAGGCCCTGCTCGTAGGCGAAGATGACGGCCTGCACCCGGTCGCGCAGGCCCAGTTTGAGCAGCACGCGGCTCACGTGGGTCTTGACCGTCGACTCGGAGAGGAAGAAGCGCTCCGCGATCTCGGCGTTCGAGAGGCCGCCCGCGACCGCGACGAGGACCTCGCGCTCGCGCTCCGTGAGCGTGGCCAGCAGACGCAGCTGCTCGGAGTCGGGCTCCTCGCCGGCGAGCTGGGGAACCACGAGGTCGAGCATCTTGCGGGTGATCCGCGGCGAGATCGAGGCGTCGCCGCGGTCGACCGAGCGGATCGCGGCCACGAGCTCGGCCGGCCGGGCGTCTTTGAGCAGGAACCCGCTCGCGCCAGCCCGCAGCCCGCCGAAGGCGTACTCGTCGAGGTCGAAGGTCGTCAGGATGATGATGCGGGCGGCAGGCTGGGCGGCCACGATGCGCTCGGTCGCCGCGATGCCGTCGAGTCGCGGCATCCGCACGTCCATGAGCACGACGTCGGGTCGCAGGCGCGCCGCGAGCTCGACGGCCTCGACCCCGTCGGACGCCTCGCCGACCACGTCGATGCCCTCCTCCGCGTCGAGCACCATCCGGAACCCCACCCGCAGCAGCGCCTGGTCGTCGACCAGCAGCACGCGGATGTCGCGACCCTCCGGCTCGTGTGTCTCTCGTCGATCGCTCACTCGTCGCCCTTCCCGTCCGTTTGCGTCGCGACGTCGGCGTCGACGTCGGTCGCGGCCCCAGCGGCCTCGATCTCAGCGGCAGCGGCCGCCGCCGACGCCGCAGGAGCATCCGCGTCCGCATCGCCGGTCTCGCCGGCGCCATCCCCCGCACCCGCCCCGCCCGGCAGCGGTATCGCCGCATACACCCGCCAACCCCGCGGGGGCTCCGGTCCTGCCGTGAGCGTTCCACCGTACAGGGCCGCACGTTCGGTCATGCCCAGGATGCCCCGCCCCAGCCCCTGCGACAGCTGCGCCGTGCCCGTGCCGTCGTCCCGCACCGACACCATGATGCTCGCCTCGGTCGACACGACGCGCACGACGACGGCGCTCACACCGCTCGCGTAGCGGAGCACATTGGTGAGCGACTCCTGCACGATGCGGTAGACGACGAGCTGCAGGCCCGGCTCCTCGGGGGTGTGGCCCTCGGTCTCGAAGCGCACGGGGAGACCGGCCGAGCGGTAGGTCTGCAGCAGGTCGCCGAGGTCGACCATGCCGGGCTGGGGCCGCAGCGGCTGACCGCCCTCGTCGTCGGTTCCGCCCATGACCCCGAGCAGGCGTCGCATCTCCTGCAGGGAGGTGCGGCCGGCATCCGACACCCGGCGCATGGCGGCCCGGGATCGTGCGGGGTCGCGATCGGCGATCGCCTCGGCGCCGTCGGAGAGCGCCACGATCACCGAGAGGCTGTGCGCGACGACATCGTGCAGCTCGCGGGCGATGCGGGCGCGTTCGGCCGCGGCGGCGAGCTCGGCCTGCTGGTCGCGTTCGCGCGCGAGCTGCGCGGCGCGGTCGAGCAGGGCCATGACGTATCTCTTGCGATTGCCGATGTTGATGCCCACGAGCGTGGCGATGATCATCACGATGATCATCGGGCCGGCGTCGCCGACCCAGGGCGCGGTCTTGTGGAGCGACTGCAGGATCGTGCCCAGGATGACGGCGAGCGACGACGCCCCGAAGCCCCACCACGCGGCGCGCACGCTCTCGTACACGGCGACCGCGTAGAGGGCGATGGCGAAGGGCAGGATGGCGAGCGAGCTGAAGTCGGGGTCAGCGATCAGGAAGACGACGGTCGAGACGGCGAGCGCGAGCACGGGCAGGGCGCGGCGGAACAGCAGCGCCGCCGCGCCGCCGGTGATGTAGACGAGGTTGAGCAGCGCCACGCCGGCCGAGACGTCGGTGCTCAGCACCAGGATCGTGATGGCGGCCGGCGGGTAGTACAGAACGACGAGGGCCCAGTCGACGAGCCACGGATGCCGCGCGAAGAACTGCCGGATGACCCCCGGTGGTTTGGGAAGCCGCAAATCCCCGGCGGCGTCGGCTGCGGGGTTCGCCGCGAGCCGGGCCGTCGGGGATTCGCTGGAGACCACGGTCAGGCATCCCTCCGTTTGAGCGCGACGGCCGCGCCGATCATCGAGACGGCGACCCAGCCGAGAACGACGAGCCAGTCCTGCCAGACCTCGAGGTTGCCACCACCCATCGATGATAGGCCGAACATCTCCTGCCCCGCGTTCGAGGGCAGATAGGGCGACAGATCGCTCGCCCAGTCGGCCGGGATCATCGAGACGATGATCGGCACCACGAGGATGAGGCCGAGGGATGCCGCGATGCCGCCGGCCCCCGCACGCAGCACGGTGCCGATCCCGAGCGACAGCACGCCCATGAGGGCGAGGTACGCGGCGGCGCTCACGAGCGAGCCGTAGAGGGCCGGGTCGGAGAGATCCGCCTCGATGCCGAAGCCGCCGAGGATCGGAGCCGCGATCACGAGGCTCAGACCGACGCTCACGAGGCCGACGACGAAGGTCGCGACCGCGAACACGATGGCCTTGGCCCACAGGGCGGCGAGCCGCCCCGGCACGGCGGTGAGCGTCGAGCGGATCATGCCGGTCGAGTATTCGCCGCTGATGACGAGCACACCGAGAACGGCGGCGACGAGCTGCCCGAAGAAGATCCCGAAGGTCGACGCCTGCAGCACGAAGGTGTTGTACTCCGAGGCCGGAACCTCGGAGGCGAACGATCCCGCCGTCGAGCTCATGAGCGCAGCCATGCCGATCGAGATCGCGATGATGATGACGTACGACCAGACGGTCGAGCGCAGGCTGCGCATCTTGATCCACTCCGAGCGCAGCACGCCCCCGAAGCTCAGTCGCCACGGGCGGGCGGATGCCGCGACCCGGGGCTGCACTCCCACCGCGGCGGTCATCGTGCCACCCCCTGCGACGGGAGGTCCTGCGTCTCGAGCATGGACTGTGTGCGGTATTCGACGTCGTCTTCCGTGAGCGACATGTACGCCTCCTCGAGGGAACGGGTGACAGGGGTGAGCTCGTGCAGGGCGATGCCCGCACGAGCGGCGCGGTCGCCGATGTCGGCGGCGGAGATGCCGCTCACGTCGAGCAGACCCTGCTCGACGCTCGTCACGCGCACCTCCGGGAGGGCGAGCAGAGCCGTGAGCTCGCTCGCGTGGGGCGTGCGCACGCGCACGGTGAGCTGGCTCGCGCCGCCCACGATGTCTCCGACGGGGGCGTCGGCGATGATCCGGCCGCGCCCCAGCACGATGATGTGGTCGGCGGTCTGGGCCATCTCGCTCATGAGGTGCGAGGAGAGCAGCACCGTGCGGCCTTCCGCCGCAAGGGATCGCACGAGGGTGCGCACCCAGCGCACGCCCTCGGGGTCCAGTCCGTTGACGGGCTCGTCGAGGATGAGCGTCTGGGGATCGCCGAGCAGGGCGGCCGCGATCCCGAGGCGCTGTCCCATGCCGAGCGAGAAGCCGCCGACCCGCTTGCGCGCGACGGACTGCAGCCCCGTGAGCTCGATGACCTCGCGAACGCGGGCCGCGCCG
Source organism: Compostimonas suwonensis (assembly GCF_002797855.1). Lineage (GTDB taxonomy): Bacteria > Actinomycetota > Actinomycetes > Actinomycetales > Microbacteriaceae > Compostimonas > Compostimonas suwonensis. The sequence goes on along the minus strand of NZ_PGFB01000001.1, from coordinate 652,434 downwards.
ATCCCGTGGGTCGCGCCCATCGCGAGCAGGTGGTTGTAGGCGCTGCGACCGGTGTGCACGGCTTTGGCGTCGAGCAGCACACCGACCTCGCGCAGGGGGGCGCGGCTCTCCACGTAGGGGCGCCCGTTGACGGTCACCCGGCCGGCGGTGGGCCGGTCGAGCCCCACGATCATCCGCATCGTCGTCGACTTGCCGGCGCCGTTGGGCCCGAGGAAGCCCGTGACCTTGCCGGACTGCACCGTGAACGTCACGCCGTCCACGGCCGTCTTCGACCCGTACCTCTTGCTGAGCAGCTCAGCCTCGATCATTCGATCACCTTCGTTTCTGCGAGAGTGCCGTTCGTGGCACTCTTCGACAGTACGGAGAATGGATGCCGCACCGCGTCCGTCGCGCGGCCCCTCCTCGCGGCATCCGCTGGTACTCAGGTACCACCGCCCGCCCCTCCCTCCCCGTGCCTACTCAAAACGACGGAGATTCCCGCCGTCATAGAGCATTTCGGGCGAAAACGAGCCGCTGCGGCGGGAATCTCCGTCATTTTGAGTAGGGAGGAGAGGGGCGGGATCATCGAGGCGAGATCGTTCCCTCGGGCGGAAATACGCTATCTTTCGAGGAGAAAACAGTGCGCCGCATCCGATCATCGAGGAGCCTTCCGCCGTGAACACCGCTGCCGTCTCTGCACGCAACGCCGACGGTCCCCGGGCGGGTGTCCCCCCTCGCGCAGGACTCGTGCTCGCTGCGCTCCTCATCGCAGCCGTGGTCTGCAACATCAACTTCGCCGCGGCCACCGTCGCCCTTCCCGCGATCGGGATGAGCTACGACGCGTCCCAGACGGCGCTGAATCTCGTGGGCCTCGGCACGGGGCTCGGGCTGGCCATGTCCGTGCTGTACTTCGGCGCGGTCGCCGACCGCTTCGGCCGCAAGCAGCTCCTGCTGATCGGCATGGTGCTCACGATCGTCGCGAGCCTCCTGTCCGCCTTCGCGCCGACGATCGAGATCCTCATCGGCGCGCGCGTGTTCACGGGCCTCGCCGCGGGCATGGCGTATCCGACGACCCTGTCGCTCATCACGGCGCTCTGGGCGGAGGGCCCCAAGCGCACGAGCGCGATCGCACTGTGGGCGAGCCTCGGCGGCATGGCGAGTGTCGCGGGCGGCGTCGTCGCGGGCGGCGTCCTCGCGATCTCCAGCTGGAACGTCGCGTTCCTGCTGAGCATCCCCGTCGCGATCGTCGCGATCATCCTCATCATGACAGCCGTGCCGTCGCACGTCGACGAGTCCACCGAGCCCGTCGACCACCTCGGCGGCATCCTCTCGACGATCGGCATCGCCGCGCTGGTGCTCGGAATCGGCGTTGTCCTCGCTCCCGGCGGCGGCACGGTCGGGGGCGTGCTCATCGGAGGCGCCGTAGTGTTCATCGGGCTCTTCCTGTGGCGGCAGAGGGTCGCGAAGAACCCGCTCTACGACCTGTCGGTCGCCCGACGGCGCCTGTTCTGGGTGCCGGCACTCGCGGGAACGATCGCGTTCGGGTCCCTCATCGGCGCGATGTTCGTCGGAGAGCAGTTCATGCAGAACATCCTCGGCTACACACCGCTCGGCGCCGGCGCCGCCGTCATACCCGCGGCCGTCGGCCTCATCCTCATGGCCCCGGTGTCGGCTCGCATCGTCATCACGTCCGGCACACGAGGAACCATGCTCGTCGGTTATGCCTTCATCATCGTCGCGTTCCTCACGATGCTCGCGTGGCGCGAAGGCACGCCGTACTGGCTCATCGGGATCGGTTTCTTCGTCATCGGCGCCGGTGCGGCGTTCGTCATCACGGCCTCCTCGCGCTCGCTCACGAGCACGACCCCCGTGCGCCGCGTCGGGATGGCGTCGGCGACATCCGACCTTCAGAACGACCTCGGCGGCTCGATCATGCAGGCCCTCCTCGGGGCGGTGCTCGCCGGGGGCTTCGCCACGGCGTTCGCCGACGTGCTCACATCCAGCGGGGCGGCGAGCAGCATAGGCCCGGATGTCACCCGCGCGCTTCAGGCATCCTTCGCCTCCGCCGCGCACGTCGCGACCCAATACCCCCAGTACTCCGACGACATCCTCGAAGCCGCCCGCCAGAGCCTGGTCGCCGGATCGCTCGGCGCCTACCTCATCGGCGCGGTGGCGATCGTCATCGGCGCGGTCGTCGTCTGGTTCGGCCTCCCCAGCCGCCAGAAGGAGGCCGAGTTGCGCGAAAGCTACACACGCGCGGACTCATAGCGCTCACGGATGCCGAACGCGCACGACGGCTCGCGCGCTCAACACCCCGACCCCTCCGACCCCTCCGACCCTTTCTCCTCGTCCGTTACTCAAAACGACGGAGATTCCCGCTGTTTTGTCGCGTTTCGGGCGAAAACGGGCCGTTACGGTGGAAATCTCCGTCGTTTTGAGTATGTACGTGCGTAGGTGGGTAGGGCGGGGGAGGAGGGGCAGCGGATGCCGCGCGCTAGCGCTTCGCGGCGCGCAGGGTCTTCTCGTCGACGGGGGCCGTGCCGCTCTCGCGCTGGGCGCGCTGGTGCTCGCGCGCCTCGGACTGGCGCTCGGCCTCGGCACCCGAGGCGATCGCCGCGCGCAGGTGCTCCTGGCGGTAGCCGAAGGCGTCGACGAGATCGAGCGCGTGCGGACGCAGCCGCGCGATCAGGCGATCGATGTACGCCGAGACGGCCTGGGCCCGCTGCGGCGAGAGCCGTCCGTGCACGAGGTACCACGCGAGGTGCTTCTCGACCAGGCCCAGGCCGAAGAGGTCGCGCACCCAGGTGAGCACGCGCTTGGTCGGCGGGTCGGCCACCTCGTCGAGCGCCTCCGTGAACGCCTCCCACTGCAGCAGCTCGCCGTGGGCGCGGGCGGCCTCGATGAGCTCGTTCTGCTGCGAGTTGAAGAGCGCGGCGGCATCCTTCTTGGACAGCTTGGATGCCGGACGGAGCTTGGCCGCGGCATCCGCGATCATCGTCTCGACCCGGTCGGTGAGCAGCTCGCGCTGAACGCCCGGCTCGCGCAGGTGCTCGACCGAGCGCGCGGTCGACCCGAAGTCCTTGACCGTCTGGGCCAGGCTGCGCAGGCCCGTGCCGTGGTAGGCGCGGTCGGCGGCCTGTTCGACGACGTAGCGGGCGAGCGCGCCCGTGTCCGCCTTCGCGAACTTCTTGCTGAAGTCGGTGAGCAGGCGCTTCGAGACGAGCTGGAGGAGCACGTTGTTGTCGCCCTCGAACGTCACGTAGACGTCGAGGTCGGCTCGTAACCCGGTAAGCCGGTTCTCGGCGAGGAAACCCGCGCCGCCGCAGGCCTCGCGGGCCTCTTGCAGGGTGTCGAGGGCGTGCCAGGTCGACAGAGGCTTGAGCGCGGCGGCCAGCGTCTCGAGGTCTTGGCGGTCGTCATCCGTGTCGGCCTTGCCCGAGAAGACCTCATCGAACTTCACGAGGAAGCGCTCGTGCGCGAAGCTCGCGGCGTAGGTCGTCGCGAGCAGCGGGAAGAGCCGGCGCTGGTGGCGCTGGTAGTCGAGCAGCACCTCCTCGTCGGTGTCGCTCGCGGCCGTGAACTGGCGGCGCTGGCTGCCGTAGGTGATCGCGATCTGCAAGGCGACCTTGGATGCCGCGACCGCCGAGCCGTCGAGCGAGACACGTCCCTGCACGAGGGTTCCGAGCATCGTGAAGAAGCGCCGGCCCGGGCTCGCGATCGGGGAGGAGTAGGTGCCGTCTTCCGCGACGTCGCCGTAGCGGTTGAGCAGGTCGGTGCGGGGGATGCGCACGCCTCTGAAGTGCAGGCGCCCGTTGTCGATGCCGTTGAGACCGCCCTTGAGGCCGTCGTCCTCGCCGCCGATGCCCGGCAGGAAGACGCCGTCGGCATCGCGGATGGGCACGTAGAAGGCATGGACCCCGTGGTTGACACCCTGCGTCACGAGCTGCGCGAAGACCACGGCGGCCTTGCCGTGCAGCGCGGCGTTGCCGAGGTAGTCCTTCCAGGCGCCGCGGAACGGGGTGTCGAGGACGAACTCCTGCGCCTGGGGGTCGTACGTCGCGGTCGTGGCGATGCTCGCGACATCCGAGCCGTGGCCCGTCTCGGTCATCGCGAACGCGCCAGGGACCTCGAGGCTCATGATCGCGGGCAGGTACCTCTCGTGGTGCGACTGCGTGCCGAGGTGCATAACGGCGGCGCCGAAGAGCCCCCACTGCACACCGGACTTGATCTGCAGCGACGGGTCGGCGACGACGAGCTCCTCGAAGCCGGCGATGTTGCCGCCGTGATCCTCCTGGCCGCCGACGCTCACCGGGAAGGCGCGGTGCACCTGCCCGTTGTCGACGAGCAGCTTGAGCTGACCCAGCACGCGCTCACGGTGCTCGGCCATCGACAGCCCGGGCACGCTCTGCATCTCGGGCCGGCCGGCGACCTCGCGGGCGGAGATCCGGATGTCGGCCCAGCGGCCGAGCAGTTGGCGGCCGAGCGCCTCGACGTCGACGCGGGGCTCGTCGGCGGGGGCGGCGGGCTCGGTGCGCGCGAGCTCGCGATCCACGCTCTTCTCGACGGCCGTCTGCCTCGCGGCGGTCTCGCGATCCGCGGCTGTGCGGGCCGGGGCGAGGCCCGCCGCGGTCTTCGGGGCCGCGGCCGTCGCCTCGTCGGGGTTCTGCGGGCTCGCCTTCTCGGGGCTCGCCTTCGCGGGGCTCGCCGCGTCCGGGCTCGTCTTCCGCCCGGCCTTCTGGCGCGGAGTGGCGGTCTTCTTCGTCGTGGCGTCGACCATCGTCAACTCTCCTCTGAACAGCGCAGTTCTCAACGGCACAGCGCACGCACGGCTCTACCGGCATGCCGTGCCTCCCACGCTAAGACGGATGCCGCGCGCGCCCAACTCCCCCGTGCGCAAACGACAAGCGAGCCGCCCACCGCCGCCCGAACGTTTGTGCACATGCCACAGCCGCCCGGATGCCCGCCACCCCGTCGCGAGTCGCGCCGAATCGTCGTCTGCGGCGCCTCCGAACGACGATTCGGCGCGACTCGACGCAGGGTGCGACGGGTTGGGGTCGCGTCCGAGCGCAGCAGCAGCCCGAAAAGCCGCCCGTTCAGAACCCGCGGCGGTTGCGGGAGCGCACGATCTGGGCGCGCACCGAGCAGAACCCGCCGAAGGCGAGGGCGAGGATCGCGATCGGCAGCAGCACCGCGACGGCGGCGTTGCCCGTGACCGCGTTCACGATGAGCAGCAGCACGCACAGCGCGCTGCTCGCGAACCCCACGAGCGCAAGACGCTCGAAGCTCCAGCTCTTCACGGCGTCCCTCTCCTCGGAGCCCGGCTCACGGGTCGGTTCACGGCCCGGCTCACGGGTCGGCTCACAGCCCGAGTCACGGGTCCGTTCACTGCTCGACTCACGGGCCGGCTCACGGGTCGGCTCACGGCCCGACTCGCGGGTCCGCTCACGGCCCGACTCACGGTCCGACTCACGACCCGGCTCACGGGTCCACTCACAGCCCGACTCACGGGTCCACTCACAGCCCGACTCACGGGTCCGCTCACGGCCCGGCTCACGGCCCGACTCGCAACCCCGCCCGTTGACCGCCTCGCGGGCCCACCGGCGGCGCGGCTCATCGCTCGCCCCACGATCCGGCTCGCCGATCGCCCCGCTGTGCGGCTCGCCGGCCGTACCACGATGCGGCGTGCGCCCCACGACCCGGCTCGCCGATCGCCCGTAGCGCGGCTCGCGGCCGGGTACCGATCCGATTCACGACTCCGAGCCCTCGCCGACCACGTCGAGGAGCTTCTGGCCGTACGACTCGAGCTTCTTCGCCCCGATGCCCGTGATGCCGTCGAGCTCGTCGAGCGAGGACGGGCGAGCGGATGCCACGGCCCGCAGCGTCGCGTCGCCGAAGACGATGTACGCCGGGACGCCCTGCTCACGGGCCTCGCCGGCGCGCCAGGCCCGCAGCTTCTCGAACAGCTCGGCATCGTCGGCCGAGAGGTCGGCGGTGGCGAGCGAGCGCGACGACCCGGAGGAGCGCGACGACCGCGCGGTACGCTCGGGCTCGCGACGCAGGTGCACGGAGCGCGCACCCGAGAGCACCTCGGTGCTCGCCTCGGTGATGCCGAGCGTTCCGTATTCGCCGGATGCCGCGAGCAGGTCTTGCGCGAGCAGCTGGCGCACGACGCCGCGCCACTGCGCATCGCTCAGGTCTTGGCCGATGCCCCAGGTCGTGAGCGTGTCGTGCCCGTACTGCTCGACGCGCGGGGTCTGCTTTCCGCGCAGGATGTCGATGAGATGACCCGCGCCGAACTTCTGGTTGCGGTCGCGCTTGAGGCGCACGACCGTGGAGAGGAACTTCTGGGCGGGAACGGTGCCGTCCCACGTCTCCGGCGGAACCAGGCAGGTGTCGCAGTTGCCGCACGGCTCGCTCGCCTGACCGAAGTAGCTGAGCAGGTTGACCCTGCGGCATCCGACCGTCTCGCAGAGGGCGAGCATCGCGTCGAGATGCGCGGACAGCTTGCGGCGATGGGCGAGGTCGCCCGGCGACTCGTCGATCATGCGACGCTGCTGCACGACGTCTTGCAGCCCGTAGGCGAGCCACGCCGTCGAGGGCAGGCCGTCGCGGCCCGCTCGGCCGGTCTCCTGGTAGTAGCCCTCGACCGACTTGGGCAGGTCGATGTGGGCGACGAAGCGCACGTCGGGCTTGTCGATGCCCATGCCGAAGGCGATCGTCGCGACGATGACGACGCCGTCATCCCGCAGGAACCGCGACTGGGTGGCTGCCCGCGTCGCCGCGTCGAGACCCGCGTGATAGGGCATGGCGTCGATGCCCTGAGCCTTCAGGAACTCCGCGGTCTTGTCGACCGTGTTGCGCGAGAGCCCGTAGACGATGCCCGCGTCGCCGGCGTGCTCGGTCTTGATGAAGTCGAGCAGCTGCTTGCGCGGCTCGGCCTTCGGAACGATGCGGTACTGGATGTTGGGGCGGTCGAAGCTCGCGACGAAATGCTTCGCCTCGCTCATCCGCAGCCGCTCGGTGATCTCGGTGTGCGTGGCCGCCGTGGCCGTGGCCGTGAGCGCGATGCGCGGCACGGCCGGCCAGCGCTCGGCCAGCTCGGAGAGGGCGAGGTAGTCGGGGCGGAAATCGTGGCCCCACTGCGAGACGCAGTGCGCCTCGTCGATCGCGAAGAGGGCGAGCGTGCCGCGGTCGAGGAGCTTCTTGGTCGACTCGGAGGAGAGCCGCTCGGGCGCGACGTAGAGCAGGTCGAGCTCGCCGCCGAGGAAGTCGCGCTCGACCTGGCCGCGGGTCGCGGCATCCTGCGTCGAGTTCAGGAAGGCGGCGCGCACGCCGACCGCGCGCAGGGCGTCGACCTGGTCTTGCATAAGCGCGATGAGCGGCGAGACGACGACGCCCGTGCCCTCGCGCACGAGGGACGGGATCTGATAACAGAGGCTCTTGCCGCCGCCGGTCGGCATGAGCACGACCGCGTCGCCGCCGCCCACGAGCTGGTCGATGATCGCGGCCTGGTCGCCGCGGAAGGAGTCGTAGCCGAAGATCGTCGTGAGCGCCTCGAGCGGGGTCGACGGGCGCGGCAGGCGCTCGACGGGCTCGGGGATGTGCGGCTCGTAGAGGTTCGACGCCGCGGGATTCGATGCTGTGCGGTTCGACGTCGTGCGATCAGGCGACCCGCCACGACTCGACGAGTCTGCACGACCCGGCGACCCCGCGCGACCGGAGGAACCACGAGGGCCGGATGCCGCGAACTGCTCGTCGTCGGGGGGCGGCGGCTCGAACTCGTCGGGCGGCACGAGCTCGTCGGGGTTCCACGGGATGTCTTCCCAGGGGTCTGACCCGCTCGACTGGCCTGCGTTCCAACTCACTGGGCGAGTCTATCGAGCGCGGCTGACAGCCGGCCGCCACTCACAGGCGGGCCGGCCGCCGCTCGAGCCTGTGGAAACCGGGAGCGTCCCGACCGGCGGGGAGACGTCGTCAGCGCGCTCGGCACCCAGCGCGCCCGGCACCCACCGCGCTCGGCGCCCAGCGCGCCCGTCGCGCTCAGACCCAGAACAGCCAGGCGGCCGCCGCGAACAGCAGCAGGAGCACGAGCACCGAGTTGGAGATGGCGAGCGCCGTCTCTCCGCGACGCGCGTGCACGACGGTGGCGCCGATCATGATGACGACGAGGGCGAGAGCGGCGATCGGGGTCAGGATCGGGGCGATGCCCGTCGCGACGGGCAGCACGAGCCCGAAGGCGCCGATGATCTCGAGGATGCCGATCGCCTTCACCGAGGTCGCCGAGTAGTCGTTCACCCAGCCCATCTGCGATTGGAGCCTCGGCTTGGCGATGAAGGCCTTGGCCCCTCCGGAGCCGAGGAAGACGAGTGCGAGCAGAGCGGTGACAATCCAGGCTGCGATGAGCATGGTCGCCTTTCGTTGAGAGAGGGATGCGCCGGGTTGCCGCAACCATCCCTTCTTACAGCATCACGAACACCACGGATGACACGTCACCCTCGTCGACCGTCGACGCCCTCGATCGACCGGGGAGACCGGCATCCGATCGTCACGCGGCGACCACTCGGCGATCACCCGACGGTCAGGAACAGCGGATCCGCGCGCGCCGGGCCGCCGCACTCCTCCGAGCCGCCGACGCGGGCCCAGTCGAGCGCGAAACTCTGCTCGTGCAGGATGTCGCCGCCCGCGTCGAGGGCCCACACGAGCACCTCGTCCGGGGCCGTCATCATGAGGTCGAGCGTCCACACCCGCGTGGAGCCGGCGGCCGGCGCATCCGGGTCGGCCTGCTCATCCGGGTCGGCCTGGGCACCCGAGTCGGCCTGGGCACCCGGCCCCGTCGCGGCATCCGCGTCGTCCCCCGCGTGGGCGCCGGGGGCGCCGGTCGTGGTGGGACCGCCCGTCGCGCCACGGACCGTCTCCTCGGGCCCCTGCGCGGAATGGCAGGCCTCGTCGATGCAGAACTCGAGGCGCGAGACCAGGTGGCCGGCATCCTCGACGACGACGGTCGCCGTGTTCAGCCAGCCGATCGCGGGGCAGGCCGCCCGAGGCAGCCCGATGCACGACGTCATCGCCAGGGCGACGCCCGTCGCGCCCGCTGCCGCAGCCATCCGCCTCCACACCCCTCGACCGTACCTCCGCCTCCTCAGCCGAGTCAGCGAGATGACCCGAATCGTTGTGAAAACGCGTCCGGCGAGCCGCTGTGCAACGATTCGCGTCATCTCGGCGACGGGGGCGGGGCGTCGTCGTGAAAGTTCAAGACGCGAAAAAACGGCGCACGTACCGTGAGGAGCATGAGCGGAACAGAGACCATCACGGCGCGCTTCGAGGTCACCGGCTGGGATGACGCGGAGCTGCCCGCCCTCGACGGCGACTGGATCGGCGCCGTCACGATGCGCAAGAGCTACACGGAAGGGCTCGTGGGCGAGAGCATCGCGCACTTCGTCCACTCGGGCGACGAGGAGAGCCGCGGATACCTCGCGGCGGAACGCATCACGGGGGCACTCGACGACGGCCGGAGCGGCTCGTTCACCGTGCATCACGGGGCGTTGCAGCATCCGAGCGATGATTCGGCGTTCGGCTACATCATCCCGAACGCGGGCACGGGCGACTTCGCGGCGTTCGCCGGCCGGGCCCGGATCGTGCACGACGACCGCGGCGCCTACTTCGTCTTCACGCTGGACTCCTGACACGACGGCTGCGCGCTGACGCGACCCCTGCCTCGCACGACCTAAACTCGGAAGGGTGACGAGCGGGCTGGCAGCGATATCCCTCATCGTCGAGCTCTTCACCTGGATCGGCCTCGTCGCAGGAGCCCTCTTCCTGATCATCGGCATCTCGATCGGCATCGGCGCTCGACGCTGGGTCGAGACGAGCGCCGCCGTGATCGACGACGAGGAGGGCCTCCGGGTGCGCTGGCTCGCGACCGACCGCGAGCTGTACGAGCTGCCGATCACGCCGATCCAGCTCGCCGAGCTGCCGGATGTCGACGACCTCGTCATCTTCTACGACGACCGGCATCCCGAGCGCTGCCGCTTCCACACCCCCACCCACGACGGCCGCGCCGTGCGCATCACGGGCTGGGTGCTCATCATCACGGGAGTGCTCGCCGGGGCCGCCTCGATCGCGCTGCTCTTCGCCGAATAGGAGGGCGCTCGCGCCTCGCGCTCGGGTCTCACGCTCGGGGTCGGGTCTCGCGCTCGGGGTTGGGTCTCGCGCTCGGGTCTCACGCTCGGGGTCGGGGTCGGGCTCGCGCTCGGGGTCGGGGCTGCCGCCGAGCGCGGGGTAACCGCCGAGCGCGGGGTTGTTCTCGAGCGCGGGGTTGTTCTCGAGCGCAGCCCGTAGACGCTCGTCGCTCGAGAACACACCCGCGCCCGGCACACCCGCGCCCGGCACACCGGCGCCCGGCACACCCGCGCGTTCGGCATCCAACCGTGCTCGACCGGGACGTCAGACGTCGGGCGCGGGGTTGTTCTCGAGCGCGGCTCGTAGATGCTCGTCGCTCGAGAACAAACCCGCGCTCGGCACACATCGGCGCATTCGACGGGCGCGGATGACCCGCAGATCACCCCTCGGGCGGTGTGCCTCCGGAGGCGCTCCCCTCGGGGCCTCGGCCCGTCGGCGCGCCGCCTGAGGCGCGGTCATCGGGCTTGCGACGCAGCGCGAGCAGCGTCACACCGCCCGCGACGATCACGAGCACGATCGCGCCCAGGATCCAGAACACGTCGCTCGACGGCTGCTCGGCCGTGGAGCCCGAGTTCGCCGAATCGCCCGGGTTCGCGGCATCCGTGTCGCCGGAGCCGTTCGACGCCCCCGCCTCGCCCTCGGATCCCGGGCACACCGGCGGCGTCGCCGACCCCTCGGCGAGCTCGACGCCCGCCGCCGGCGCCCAGGTGAAGGTGAACTCGTTCGAGACGGGATGCCCGTCGGTCGAGACCACCTGCCAGATGAGCGTGTACTCGCCCGGCTGCCCGAGCTGGATGTCGGCGAGGAGCGAGGCGCCCTCGACCGAGGCGCAGCCGTCCCCGTAATAGCGCACGTCGTCGCTCGGCCCGCTCACCTGCATGGCCGAGCCGCCGCCCGTGCCGTCGAGATCGAGCAGTGTATCGTTCGTCGTGATGACGAAGGTGCCCGGCTGCTCGGTCACGACCGAGCCCGCGGCGGGCGTCGACGAGACGAGGGAGTTGTGCGCCTGCGCAGGGCTCGCGGAGAGCCCCAGCAGGGCGGCGGCCGCGATCGCGGTCAGGACGCCGACGATGGTCGCGCGCTTTCCGGGGACGCCCACGATCAGCGCGATTCCGGGCGGCGACGGGTCGCGACGATCGCGATGACGACACCCACGACGCCGACGACGAGACCGGAGAGACCGAGCACGCGGGCGAGCACGTCGTCGGTGCTCGTGCTGGTCGCGGCCGCGGCATCCTCGTCGCCGTGGTCGTCGGAGACCGTCTCGGCGGTTCCGCCGTGGCCGCCGCCGTGGCCGTCACCCTCGGCCTCGGCAGCCGTGAGCGTCACGATGGGGGCCGGATCCTCCGGCTCCTCGGTCGAGCCGGCCTCGGGCAGGTTGGCCCAATCGGTCTCGCCGACCTCGCACGTCTGCAGGGCGGGGAAGACGAGCGTGTCGCCGGCCTCGCCCTCCGGCAGTGTGACCTGCATGGCGACCGAGTCGCGGAAGCCCTCGCTCAACGGGGTCTTCGCCGTGTAGACGACCTGGCCCGTGCGCTGGGTGACCGCCTCGCCGTGGCTGTCGGTCGCGGGAACCTCGAGATCGACGGTCACCTTCTCGATGTCCCAGCCCGGGTTGATCACCGGTGTCACCGAGAGGATGTCCTCGGGGATGTCGATCGTGAGCTTCGTGGTCGGCGAGCCCTCGCATCCGTGCCCGACCGAGAAGGTCAGGATCGAGCTCGAGCCGGCAGCCGTCGACGACGGTGACACGGAGACGTGCGCGCTCGCGGCGAGCGGTGCGGCGAGTGCGAGAGCGGCACCCGCGCCGAGAGCGGACACGACCTTCACGCTCGTGGACAGGCCGGAGCGTTTCGCCCGGCGGGACGGACGGACGGGGCGGTCGCCGGCAGGGCCGGACGGGTTGGCGGAGGCAGCAGGGTTGATGAATTCAGTCATCGGAAGGGTCTCATTCCAGGTAAAGGGGTCGTCACAAACAGTTCGGAGGGCTGCGCGCAGGCGCTCGCCCGGCCGACGGATGACGGACGGGCGCGCGCTAGAGACTGAGCGCGAGCCGGAGCGGCGGACCGCGGTGACGCAACCGGGAGAGAACGAGACGCAGCTCCCGGGGCACGAAGACCCGGAAGCCGGCGGACGGCACCGACGGCGGAACGTCGACCGGCGCGTTCGCGAACGACGCGTCGAGCAGCACACCGAGGCTCAGCCGCGCCGACGCGAAGAGGCTCCAGAAGGCGTGCTCGCCGTGACGGAGCGCGAAGAAGGTGAGGATCGCGGCGACGACGTGGGCCATCACCATGCCCTGATCGCCCCCGAGGTGCTGCGAGTGCTCGGCCGCCGCGCTGTGCGCCGCGAATTGGCTCTCGAACGAGCCGATCGGGTCGGTGTGGTCGTGCGCGACCGCCCCGCCGATGCGCAGCGTCGAACCGCCGAGCATAAAAAGACTGTGGAAGGCCAGCTGGCTGAGCAGAACGGATGCCGCGAGCCGGACCCTCGAGAGCGTGCGGCCGGCGAGCGCCACGCACACCATGCCCGAGAAGGCGAGCGAGAGCACGATCGCCAGGGCGCTCGGCACCCCGCCGCCGGCGACGGCGTGCGAGAAGGCGGCGACGAACGTCGCGACGACGGCGGCCAGCCAGCCGCGAGCGAACCGCGCCCACCGTGTGGCCATCGATTCACCTCCGCTCGTCAGAACCCCCATCGTACTGGGGTGACTCCGCGCGACGCGACCCGAGCGGGCCGGAGCGGGCCGGAGCGAGCCCGAGCGGGCCGCGGCGGGCCGGAGCGAGCCGCCGCCGATAGGCTGAGCCGATGTTCACCGCTGTGCTGGGACTCACCGGCGCCCTCGTCTACGGCGCGGCGGACTTCCTGGGCGGCCTCGCGTCGAAACGCATCAGCCCGATCCGGGTCACGGCGATCGGCGCGGCATCCGGGCTCGTGGGCCTGCTCATCGCCTTCGCGTTCATCGGCGGGGCCTGGTCGCCCGCCGCCGTCCTCTGGGGCGGGCTGTCGGGGGTGAGCGGCGCGCTCGCGATCTCGCTGCTCTACGCCTCCCTCGCGATCGGGCCGATGAGCATCCTCTCGCCACTCACCGCCGTCGTGTCGGCGATCGTGCCCATGACCTGGGGGCTTGCCGGCGGGGAGACGCTCGGGCCGCTCGGCTATCTGGCCCTCGGCGTCGCGCTCGTCGCCGTTGTGCTCGTCGGGTTCGTGCCGGAACGCGGAGCCGTGCGACCGAGTCTGCGCGGCATCCTGATGGCGATCGGCTCGGGCGCGATGATCGGCGTCTTCCTCATCCTCATCGACCTGACGCCCACCGACTCGGGGCTCGTGCCTCTCGTGCTCAACCGCGCGGTCAACGGCGTCATCATGTTCGGCACGGTCGCGGTGCTCGCGCTCGTCGCGCGGTTGCGAGCTCGGGCGCGCGTGCTCGCGTCGCCGGGTGAGGCCGACGCCGCACCGGCTGCCGCGTCGGGCGGCTGGCGCCCCGGCCTCCTGCTCGCGATCTGCTGCGGGCTCGTCGACGCCCTCGCGAACGTCGTGTTCCTCATCGCTCTGCGCTCGGGCGACCTCAGCGTCGTCTCGGTGCTCACGGCGCTCTACCCGGCGGGCACGATCATCCTCGCCGGCATCGTGCTCAAGGAGCGCGTGGCCCCGGTGCAATGGGTGGGGCTCGTTCTCGCGATCGGCGCCGCGGGGCTGCTCGCCACCGCCTGACGCCTATCCGCGACGCCCGCGCTCGGCCCGGCCGGGCGACGGAACAGGCTCGATTCGGCGACATCCCGACAGGGATGCCGCCGAGCTCGCGTGTCACGGAATCCGCCCTGGTCGGCACGCCGTCGTGAGCGGTGAGCCCAGCGGCAGGATCAGCGACCAGACGAAGGGCGGGAGAAAGTGGGAACGGCAGGGGAAGGAGAAGAAGGGGCGGGAACGGGAACAGCAGTGGACGAGAGGGGACCGACAGAAACGGGGGCGGCGGGCGAGACGGGGGCGGGACCGACGACAGGAGCGGGACCGACGACAGGAGCACCACCAGACGATGCGGACGCCCGAGCAGCGTCAGACGATGCGGACGCCGGAGCCGCACCGAACGGGGCGGACGCCGGAGCAGCACCACCAGACGAGACAGAAGCGGGACCGACGACAGGAGCAGCACCAGACGAGACGGACGCCGGAGCAGCGTCAGACGAGACAGGAGCAGGACCGACGACAGGAGCAGCACCGGACGAGGCGGACGCCGGAGCAGCACCGGGCGAGACCGACGCAGACGAAGGCACGGCAGGCACGCAGGCCTGCGCGATCGCGGTCAGGTGACGGATGTCGGTGCCGCAGCAGCCTCCGAGGTAGCTGAGCCACGGCATGGCCCGCCGCAGCCGCCGCAGCTGCTCGCCCAGCTCGGCCGGGTCGCCCGCGTCGAGGGCGTGCGCCTCGTCGAGCTCGGCGTGACTGCGCCGGGAGGCGTTGGCCCGGAAGCCGCGCACCCGGTGCGTCCACGGCTCGCCCCGCCACAGCTCGGGCGGAAGGTGGGTGGGGTGGGAGCAGTTGACCAGGTAGAACGAGGGATAGGCGTCGGTCGCGACATCCACCGCTCTGATCGCGGCGCCGAGTGACGCTCCGCCGGCGAGTGCGCCGTCGGTCTCGACCGTGAACGAGACGACCGCGGGCAGGCCGACCGCTCGGGTGGCGCGCACGATGCCGATCGCCTCGTCGACGTAGTTCACGGTGAGGGCGCTGATGAAGTCGACCCCTCCGTCGGCGAGCGCACGGATCTGCTCGGCGCTGTAGCACTCGGCCTCGTCGGTGGACTGCAGCCGGCCCGGGCGGTAGCCGTCGTCGCGCGGCCCCACGACGCCGGCGATCAGCAGAGGCGACACCCGCTCGGCGAAGCAGTCGCGCACGGCTCGCGCGAACGCGGCGGCCGCGAGGTTGACCCTCCGCACGTCGTCGGAGTCGTGGCCGAGCCGCTCGAGCCAGTCGTGGTTCGCGCGCCAGCTCGCGGTGTCGATCACAAAACCGAGACCGGTGTCTGCCGCGAGCTGCGCATAGGGCACGTAATAGTCGGCGAGCTCGCGGCGCCCCTCGGGCGTGAGCAGCAGCTCGCAGGCGGCGAACAGCGGCAGCTCGATGCCCCGCAGATAGATGAGCGCGGTTTCGAGGCCCCCGTCGCTGAGAGCGAGGGTCTCGTCGTCGAGAAGCGGCTGGATGCCGCGCGCATCAGTCATGATCCGAATCGGGTGAGCGGCGCCTCATCGCGCCGACACGCACAGAGTAACCCTCGGGGAATCCGCGGACAACCCCCGGGAACCGCCGACTTTCGGCGGATGTGGGGGGGCGGAGTGGGTGCGCAGTGGGTGCACGGTGGGTTCGCGATGGGCGCGGGATGAGTGCGCAGTGGGCGCGCGGCGGGTTCACGGTGGGTTCGCGACGGGCGGGCAGCGGGTTCGCGCGGGCGTCCGCCGGAGCTCTGCCGCACCTGGACCGAGCTCTGCCGCACCCGGATGGAACGGGACGCCGTGCAGTGCAGCCCGCCGGAGCGGACGCCGGGTCTCGTGCGCCATCACCGTGGCCGGCCGCACTTCACCGGAGCGGCCGGACGCCTCCCGGGCAACCAGGCCGCCAGGCAACCAGGCCGCCAGACAATCAGGCAACCAGGCCTCCTCAGCCGAGCCGGGGCGCCTCCTCCACGACGTCGTAGGCCGAGACGTCGGGAAGCACGTAGCCGTCGGGGCCGCGGAGGGCGTGAAGCTCCGCGACGACGGTCGGGGCATCCATGGGGATGGGCGAGTAGATGTGCGGGAAGACCTCGTCGTCGGACGCCTCCCACCGCACCTCGATGCCGTCGGCCGCGAGCGCGTCGAGGTCGATGACGGCCACCACGAGGGGGAGGCCGAGATCGCCGAAGACCCGGTCGACCGTGCCCCGGAGCTGTCGGGCGGTCGAGGCGTGGATGAACCCGACGTCGTCGAAGGTCTTGTGCCTCGTCGACACGGAGTACTCGCCGAACTGGCGGCAGGCCTCCCAGTCGTCCGCGATGGCGACATGCAGTATGCGCACGATTCCTCCCGGTCTGCGGCGAGACCGCGTCGCGCGAGCCCGTCGGGCTCGGTGGCGGTCGATGGCCGTGGTGACGGTTAATAACACTGAACGGTATCATTGTACTCATGGACAGAGCACCCGCGGCCACTCCCGCGACCGGCACTCCCGCGACCCGCGCCCCGGCGGCGACCGCCGCCCCGCACACGGCTCCCACGGTCGTGAAACGGGGGCGGCCGGCATCCGGCGATCGTGCTCGACGACGGCAGATCGTGCTCGACGCAGCCGTGCGGCTCTTTCTCGAACGGGGCTTCGAGGCGACGACCCTCGACGACATCGCGATGGCGGCCCATGTGAGCAAACGCACGATCTACAGCTACTTCGGCGACAAGGCCTGCATCTTCACGGCGGCCATCAGCGCGCTGCAAGACGGGTTGCGCGCGTCGGCCGATCACGACTCCCTGCAGGATGTCGCGGCTCACGTCGTGCACACACTGCTCTCCGACGACGCCATCGGCCTGCACCGGCTGATCGTCGCCGAGTCGGTGCGCTCGCCCGCCCTCGCCGCCGACTTCTACCGGAACGGGCCGGAGCGCACGATCGCGCTGCTGCACGAGCACCTCGGGCCGCACGGCGACCGCGGCTCCCGCGACCGCGCCACCGCCGCTGACACCGCCGCCAGCACCAGCGCCGCCACCACCACTACCGCCACCGCCACCGCCACCGCCACCGCCGAGCAGCTCTACTCCCTGCTGCTCGGCGAGCCCCACCGCAGACGGCTGCTCGGCCTCGACCCCGCACCCGGGCTGCCGGCATCGCGGCGGCGGGCCCGACAGGTGCTGAGGCTCCTCGATCTCGACGATTCGAGAGAGGATAGAGCTGACACCACAACGAAAGGCTGAACAGCCATGCCATTGACTGGAGAGTACGAGCCGGGAACCGCCGAATGGTCCCGCAAACAGGTCGAGACCTTCGAGAGCAGCAACGGCGCCGCAGGCAACACGCTGCAGGGCCGCCCCATCATCGTCATGACCTCGGTGGGCGCGAAGAGCGGCAAGCTGCGCAAGACGGCGCTCATGCGCGTGGAGCACGAGGGCGAGTACGCGGTCGTGGCCTCCCTCGGCGGTGCCCCGAAGCATCCGGTCTGGTACTACAACCTCGTGGCGAACCCGCACGTCGAGCTGCAGGACGGCGCGGAGAAGCACGACTACACCGCCCGCGAGGTCACGGGCGAGGAGAAGGCGCTCTGGTGGAAGCGGGCTGCCGCGACCTGGCCCTCGTACGACGACTACCAGACGAAGACCGAGAGGCCGATCCCGATCTTCGTGCTCACGCGTATGGCCTGAGTCGCGCGGCACGCCCCCGCCCGGCAGAAGTCGCGGCACGTAAAAGTCCCGCCGGCCCGTGAAATTTCAGGGGCCGGCGGGACTTTTACGTGCCGCGAGGATGCCGCGCAGCGCGACGACGGTCGGCTAGAGGCGAGCGAGCTCGCTCAGCACCGCGTCGCCGGGCACGACGGAGGCGTAGTCCGCCTCGATCTCGGCGCGGCCGAGCAGCTCGTCCATACGGCGACGACGCTGCTTCGGGATGAGGGTCACGACCGTGCCCTGCTTGCCGGCGCGGCCCGTGCGGCCCGAGCGGTGCAGGTAGGTCTTGTACTCGTCGGGCGCGTCGGCCTGGATCACGAGGTCGATGTCGTCGACGTGGATGCCGCGGGCTGCGACATCCGTGGCGACGAGCACGTTCACGCGACCCGAGGTGAGCTTCTCGAGGTTGCGCGTGCGGCGGGACTGGTTGAGGTCTCCGTGCAGGGAGACGGCGGGGATGCCGGCGTCGTCGAGCTGCTCGGCGAGCTGCTCGGCGAAGGCGCGTGTGCGGGCGAAGACGAGAGTCTTGCCGTTGCGGTCGGCGAGCTGCTCGATGATGGCGCCCTTGTCGCGGTGCTCGATCACGAGCACGCGGTGGTCGATCGTGCTGGAGGCCTGGTCTTCGCCGGCGACCTCGTGCACCGCCGGGTCGACGAGGAACTCGTGAACGAGCGTGGCGACGCCCTTGTCGAGGGTGGCCGAGAACAGGAGGCGCTGTCCGCCTTCCGCGGTGTGACGCAGGATGCGCTGCACCGGCTCGAGGAAGCCCAGGTCGCACATGTGGTCGGCCTCGTCGAGCACCGTGATGGTGACTTCGCTGAGGTCGAGGCGGCCCTGCTCGATGAGGTCTTCGATGCGGCCGGGGGTGCCGATCACGATGTCGACGCCGCGCTGCAGCGCGCCCACCTGGCGGTGCTGGGGAACGCCGCCGTAGATCTGGGTCGTGAAGAGGCCCACGGCGCGAGCGATCGGCTGCACGGTGCGGTCGATCTGCAGCGCGAGCTCACGGGTCGGCGCGAGGATGAGCGCGCGGGGCCTGCGGCCCGGCTGGCGGCGCTTGCCGCCGCCGTTCTCCATGAGCTTCTCGACGGTCGGGGCGCCGAAGGCGATGGTCTTGCCGGATCCGGTGCGGCCGCGGCCGAGCACGTCTTTGCCGGCGAGCACATCGGGGATCGTCGCGGCCTGGATCGGGAACGGCAGGGCGGCGCCGAGCTCGGCGAGCTCGCGCACGATGTTGCCGCCGAGGCCCAGGTCGGCGAAGGTCACGCCTTCGACGTCGGTCGCGAGGATCGCGTCGGCCTCGAGGCGCTCGAGCACGACGTCATCCTGCGGAGTGAAACGCGCCTTCTCGTCGCGGCTCGGGTAGAACTGCGAGGAGCTGCGGTCGCTGCTGTGGAAGCCGGGGCGATCGCCGTCACGGCGGGGCGCGCGGTCGTCGCGGTCGAAGCTGCGCGTGGGGCGGTCGGCGCCGAAGTCGCGGCGCGGGGCACGGTCGTCACGATCGAAGCTGCGCGCCGGGCGGTCGGCGCGGAAGTCGCGGCGGGGAGCCTGGTCGCGGTCGAAGCCGCGCGCCGGGCGATCGGTGTTGTACTCGCGGCGGGCCGGGCGATCGGGGCGGTCGGCGCCGAAGTCACGGCGCGGGGCCTGGTCGCGGTCGAAGCCGCGGGCGGGGCGATCCGTGCCGGCGTCGCGGCGCGGGGCACGGTCGTCACGATCGAAGCTGCGCGCCGGGCGATCGGTACGGTCAGGGCGGTCGAAGCTGCGCGTGGGCCGATCGTAGCCGCGGGCGGGGCGGTCGGCGCCGGCGTCGCGGCGAGGCGCGCGGTCGTCGCGATCGTAGCCGCGAGCCGGGCGGTCGCCACCAGTGGCGCGGTCCGTGCGGGCCGGGCGGTCCGTGCGGTCCGTGCGGTCGAAGCTGCGCGTCGGGCGCTCGGCGGTGTTGTACTCGCGGCGGGCCGGACGGGCATCGCCGTAGTCGCGGCGGGGCGCGCGATCGTCGCGGTCGTAGCCACCGCGTGCGGGGCGGTCGTCGTACTCGCGACGCGGGGCGCGCGTCTCGGCGGCGGCGCCGTCGGAACGGCGGGGTCCGCGACCGGTCGCGGCGCGCTCCTCGGCGCTCCAGCGGGCCTTCTTCGGAACCTCCTCCACCGGGCGGTAGCCACGGTGGCCGGGGCTGCGGGCTCCCGACTTCGGGGCCGCGCTGGCCGCACCGCGACCGCCGCGGGCGTAGGAGGGATCGTAGTTCTTGGCCGGGCGTGCGCCGGCGGGCTTCTTGTTCTTGGGCATAGACATATTCCTGGGTTGGGATTTGGTACATGGCAGAACTACGCGAACGCACTCTCGGTGCTGCGCAACTGAGATCCCGGGCAGTCCTCGACCGGGGCCGTTTCACATACAGTGACTATTCGCCAGCGAAATGCTGCGAAACCGGCCCACCAGACTTACAAACCCATCCGCGATACATTTCGCGGTGTCTAGAGCCGACCGACCTACGTTACCGGATCATGGCGCCGAACACCAGCACGGGATTCGCGGCAGCCGTGCGGGCGGGCACGACACGACCCTCCACCACCACCCGGAATCCCTGTTGAGAGCCCCACAGCACACAGGATGCCGCGAAAAGTTGGCCGCGGACGAAACGTGATCTACTCTCGTCACACACTCCACGCTCGTCACACTCCTGACGCCCCGCGAGCAACCGGAGTTTCCTTCGCCCCACGGAGCCCGATGAAGACCCGAACCCGACGTACCGTCCTCGTGACGAGCGCGGCCGTCCTCGCCGCTGCGGTCGGCGTCATCGCGCTCTCCGGCTTCCACACGGGCGTGCGCGAGCTCGAGCAGCCGGCGGCCGGGGCCGAGAACAGCGAGCTCACGACGAGCGAGCGCATCGGCATCCGCACCTTCGAACCGCCCGCGGGGATCACCGTCGACCCCGACGTGGTCTACGGCACCTCGAACGACGGCGTGCTGCTGACCCTCGACGTGTGCACGCCCCCGGATGTCGCGGCAGACGCATCCGCGACCAACGCACCCGCGACCGACGCATCTGCGGCAGGCCCGGGCGGATCGTCGACGCCCGGGCCCGGCGACGCGGACACGGGCGATACGGAACAGGCCGGCACAGACCGAAGCGACGCAGCCACGGGCGACACCGGCGACACCGGCGACACGGGCGACACGGGCGACACGGAGCAGAGCATCGCCCGCGAGACCGTGCTGTCGATCCACGGCGGCAGCTGGGCGCGCGGCGACAAGGGCAACCCCGACTGGCGCAGCGTCTGCGAGTGGCTCGCCTCCGAGGGCTTCGTCGCGCTCTCGGTCGACTACCGCCTCGCACCCCACGCCGTCTTCCCCGCCGCGCTCGACGACCTGCGCCTCGCGCTCGAGTGGGCGCGCGAGCCCGCGAACGCGCAGGAGTACGGCATCGACCCCACCCGCATCGCGGCGTTCGGCGGCTCGGCGGGCGGCAACCTCGCCGCGCTCCTGGGGCTCGACGGCGAGGGCGAGCTCACCGAGGGCTCGCGGGTCGCGGCCGTCGCGGAGCTCTCCGGCCCCGTCGAGCTGAGCGCCGCCGCCCTCGAGAACGCCCCCGACGGCCTCGTGCTGAGCGTGCTCAGCTACCTCGGCTGCGAGAGCTTCGACGACTGCCCCGCGGCGAAGGATGCCTCTCCCCTCACCCACATCGACGCGAGCGACCCGCCCGTCTTCATCGGGCACTCGCTCGATGAGTTCGTGCCCCTCTCGCAGTCGAAGGACTTCGCGGCGGCCCTGAGCGCCGCGGGCGTCGAATCGCGCCTGATGGTCGTCCCGGGCGCCGACCACTCGATCGGCATCCTCGACGAGACGATGCGCGCGGCCGTCGCCGAGTTCCTGCACCGAGCCCTCGCCGCAGGCGAACGCCCTCGGGGCACGTGAAAGCACTCAGGGCACGTGGAAAGTCGCGTGCCACGGGGATTTGTGCGTGCCACGAGGATTCGTGCGTGCCACGAGGGTAGGCGAGTACACCTCGGGACAGGGCGCGCCGAGCCGGCGGGGCCGGCGCGCGGTTCAGCGGAGGAAGGCGGCCTCGCCCGTCGCGGGCAGCGCGCGGCGCACACGCTCGAGCATGTTGGGCGACAGGGGCGGCAGGGCGTCGAGCGGGAACCACGCGGCATCCGTGTTCTCGCCGTCGGCGGGGTGGGGCTCGCCCGAGACGTAGTCGCAGCGGAAGACGAGGTCGATGTACTGCGAGCGGTCGCCGTTGGGGTAGACGACGGGATGCGTCACCTGCACCCAGGCGAGGCGGGTGGGCTCCGCGACCACATCGGCCTCCTCGAGCACCTCGCGCGCCGCGGCGGTCGCCGGCTGCTCGCCCGGGTCGATGATGCCGGTGACGGGAGTCCACTCGCCGTTGTCGGCGCGACGCACGAGCAGCACCTCGGCATCGCGGACGACCACCGCTGTGACCCCCGACAGCCAGAGCGGGTCGTTGCCGATCTTCTCGCGCAGGGCGAGCACAAAATCGGGTGTCGCCATCGCGCTACCTCTCCGGGTTCTCGTCGGGCGAAGCGGAGAACCCGTCCGACGGCGATTCGGGCTCGTCCGGCGCCTCGCCGCCGTCACCCGACGGCAGCTCGGGCTCGGAGACCGGAAGGCTCGACGGCTCCGACGGCTCCGACGGCTCCGACGGCTCCGACGACGATTCAGACCGGCTTGCGCCGGCAGCCGCCTCGGATGCCTCTGATACCGGCTTTGTGACATCGGCACCGTTGTCGCCGGCCCGAATCGCCGACGAGGCCGACGAGGGATCGGAAACGCCGGCCTGAATCGCCGTATCAGCAGTCGGGGAACCGGCGGCGACGGCACCAGCACCGGCACCGGCACCCGAACCGGCGGCGGCGCCGACACCCGCGGCGATCGCGAGCTGCGGCGGCTTCGGGGCGTCCTGCCGGGCAGCGGCGGCGGCGCGCTCTTCGCGGCGGATCCGGCGGCGCTCGCGCGGGCCCTCGACGACCGAGTACAGCACGGGCAGCACGATGAGGGTGAGGAGCGTCGACGACACGAGCCCGCCGATCACGACGAGCGCGAGCGGCTGCGAGATGAAGCCGCCGTGGCCCGTGAGGCCGATCGCCATGGGCAGCAGCGCAAAGATCGTGGCGAGCGCCGTCATGAGGATGGGCCGCAGACGTCTCGACGAGCCGAGCACGAGCGCCTCGCGCACCTCCAGCCCCTTGTCTCGATACTGGTTCACGAGGTCGACGAGCACGATCGCGTTCGTCACGACGATTCCGATGAGCATAAGCACGCCGATGAGCGAGGAGACGCCGAGCGGAACACCCGTGATGACCTGCAGGCCGATCGCGCCGGTCGCCGCGAAGGGGATCGAGACGAGCAGCAGCAGCGGCTGCAGGAGCGAGCGGAAGGTCGCGACCATCACGATGTAGACGATGAGGATGGCGGCCAGCAGCGCGATGCCGAGCTGCTGGAAGGCCTCGTCCTGGTCGGCCGTGACGCCGCCGAGCTCGGCCGAGGCGCCGCCCGGGAGCTCGACGCCGGCGATGGCGTCGGAGACCTCGGCGCTCGCGGTTCCCAGGTCTTCGCTGTTGGGCGTCACCGAGACGGTCGCGGTGCGCAGGCCGCGCGAGGTCGTGATCGTCGCGGGTCCGTCGACCTGCTCGACCGTCGCGAGCGTGTCGAGGGCGACGGGCCCGGCGATGGTCGGGATCTGGGCGGACGCCAGCTCGTCCTCGGTCGTCGGCGGGTTCTCCGTCTGCAGATAGATCGAGAGAGTCGTCTCGTCGATCACGATGGAGCCGATCGTCGTGGGCTGCATGATCTGCGAGACGATGCTGCCGAGCGCGACCTCGCTGAGCCCGGCGGCGGCCGCGGCATCCCGGTCGACCGTCACGGCGATGTAGGGGCGCGACTCGCTCAGGTTGCTCGTGGCCTGCTTGACGCCGTCGAGGCCGGAGACGGCGTCGAGGATGGCGTCGGCCGAGGTCTGCAGATCGGCCTGGTCGCTGGCCGTGATGTCGATCGCGATGTCGCCCGAGGCGCCGAAGCCGCCCGACGCCGCGAGGGTGACCTCGCCCGCGCCCTGGATGCCGTTGAGCTCGGCGCGCACGGTGTCTTGCAGCGCGACCTGGTCGACGTCGGGGTCTGTGGTGATCGAGTAGCTGATCGTTCCCGAGCCGCCTCCCACGAAGGCGTCGCGCAGCGAGCTCCCGCTCGAGCCGATCGACAGCTGCACGGTCTCGATGCCCGGGATGTCGCGCAGCTTGCCCTCGACGACGGATGCCGCGGCATCCTGCGCCTCGAGGCTCGTGCCCACGGGCAGGGTCTGCGTGACCGACAGCGTGTTCTGGCCGGAGTCGCCGAGGAAGTTGGTCTTCATGCTCGGGACGAGGGCGATGGTTCCGCCGAGCACGAGCACCGCGAGGATGAGGGTGACGGCGGCGTGTTTGAGGGTCCAGCGGATGATCGGCAGGTAGCCGCGCTGCAGTCGGGTGGGCACCTCGTCGAGGTCGACGGCGCCGGCCGGGCTCGCGCGGCGTGCGCGGCGCGAGGGGGCAGCACCCGCGCCAGAACCGGCGGTCGGGATGGCTCCCGTGGCCGGGTTCGCGGTCTGGGCGAGCAGGCGGGTGCCGGCATCCGCCGAGCCCGCGGCGGCGGCGCCCGCACCGACGCCGGCACCAGCACCGACGAGCGCCGGAGCGTGCTCGACGATCGGCGTCTCGGCCGGGTCGGCGGAGTGCGCGCGGGCCTTCGGCGGCCGCAGGAACCAGTAGGCGAGCACGGGCACGATCGTGAGCGCCACGAGCAGCGAGGCGAGCAGGGCGATCGTGACGGTGAGGGCGAAGGGCCGGAACAGCTCGCCCGTCGTGCCCTCGACGAAGGAGATCGGCAGGAAGACGGCGACCGTCGTGATCGTGGAGGCGGTGATCGCGCCGGCCACCTCGCGCACGGCCTCGATGATCGTCTTGGCGCGGTCGGCCCCCGCGACGAGATGCCGCTTGATGTTCTCGATGACGACGATCGAGTCGTCGACGACGCGCCCGATCGCGATCGTGAGCGCGCCGAGCGTGATGATGTTGAGCGTGTAGTCGGCGGCCTGCATGCCGATGAAGGTGATGAGCACCGAGGTGGGGATCGAGATCGCGGTGACCAGGGTGGAGCGGATCGACAGCAGGAACACGAGGATGACGATGACCGCGAAGACGAGGCCGAGCAGGCCCTCCGTCGCGAGCGACTCGATCGACTGCTGGATGTAGGGCGCCTGGTCGAAGACGATCGTGAAGCTCGCCCCGTCGCCGATCGAGTCCTGCAGCTGGGGCAGGACGTCGCGCACGGCGTTCGACACCTCGACGGTGTTGGCCGCCGGGAGCTTCGTGATCGCGATCGTCAGCGCGGGCTTGCCGTCGACGCGGGAGATCGAGGTGGTCGGGTCGTCGGTGAGCTCGACGGTCGCGACATCCCCGATCGTCGTGACCTCGGGGGAGCCCGGCGAGACGATGGGCAGCGCGGAGATCTCGTCGACCGAGTCGAGCTTCGAGCCGGTCTGCACCGCGAAGGTGCGGTCGTCCTGGGTGATCTCGCCCGCGGGCAGCAGCACGCCGTTCTGCGAGATGGCGTCGCGCACGTCCTGGCTCGTGAGGCCGCGGCTCGCGAGCTCGGCGTCGTCGGGGGTGATCGCGACACGCTGGCCCGGGGCGCCGATGAGCTGGGCCTCGCGAACGCCCGCGACGTCTTCGATGTCGCCGAGGGTCGAGCTGCGCAGCTGGTCGGCGAGCGCCTTCTCGTCGCCGTCGTTGGTGATCGCGATCTGCAGCACGGGCAGGTCGTCGAAGCTTCCGCTGATCACCTGCGGGTCGAGGTCTTCGGGCAGCTGCGACGAGATGCGGTTGATCGCCTGGTCGATCTTCTGCTCGGCCGTCGCGAGGTCGGTGCCGTAGGTGAAGGTCGCCGAGATGAGGGAGAGGTTGGTGCTCGAGGTCGCGCTCGTGCTCTCGACGCCGGGAACACCCTGGATCGCCGTCTCGATGGGCGTGCTCACGTCGTCGTTGACGACCTCGGGCGCCGCACCCGGGTAGGTGGTGAGGATCGCGAGCTGCGGGAACTGGATCGAGGGCGCGAGCTCCTGCTTGAGGCTCGTGAGGGCCAGGCCTCCGAAGATCGCGACGACGATCGTCACGAGAGCGATGAGTGCACGGTTCTTCATGCTCAGGACGGCGAGGAACGACACAGGGGTCTCCTTGGGCGGGTGCGGTGCGCCGCGGACGCGGCAGGTGCTGTGGGTGTCGGCGGCGCTGCCTGACGCGCTGATTATCTCATCCGGCCATGCAAGAACACTCCACCCGTTGTGCGGGGCCGTGCGGCGGATGCCGAGCAGGGCGGGTCAGGCGACACGCGCGGCCGCGGCATCCTGAGCGGGATGTCGCAGAATCGACCCTGTTCTGGCGCCGGGCGCCTGTGTCGATACGAGCTAGACGACCTCGGCCAGGTACCCGGCATCGGCGACCGGATGCCGCAGCAACGACTGCCAGGCGAGGCCGAGCGCGTCTACCACCTGGTCGACGTGCTCGACGCTGTAGCCGATCGGAACGCGCAGGAACCGTTCGAAGGCCCCGTCGATGCCGAAGCGCGGGCCCGCCGCGATCACGAGCCCGTGGTTGCGGGCGGCGAGCGCGAGCTGAGAGCTCACGGGGCTGCCGATGCTGACCCACGCGCACAGCCCGCCGTGCAGCTCGGGCACGCGCCAGTCGGGAAAGGCCTCGCCGAGGCGCTCGACGAGGTGGTCGCGACCGGTGCGCAGCTGCCGACGACGGGTCTCGAGGATCTGCGGGAGCTCGGGCAGCAGCTCGCTCACGAGGAGCTGCTCGAGGATGGGCGTTCCCAGATCGCCCGAGGCCCGGGCGGCCACGAGCTTGCGGATGAGCGGGCGCTCGGCGCGGATCCAGCCGAGACGGATGCCGCCCCACAGCGTCTTGCCGACCGAGCCGATGGTCACGGCATCCCCCAGCGCCGCCAGCGGCGGGAAATCGCCCACCCTGTCGATGTCGAGCTGTGCGGCCGTCTCGTCGGCGATCACGACGGTGCCCTGCTGTGCGGCGGTGGCCAGGAGCCGCTCGCGCTGGGCGAGGGGCATCGACTGACCAGTGGGGTTGTGGAAGTCGGGCATCAGGTAGGCGAGCGCCGGGTTGCTGCGCTGCAGGCTCTGCATGAGCGCCGTCTCGTCCCAGCCGGGCTCGTCACCGTGCGCTCCGAAGTCGGCGCTCACGCTCACGGGCACGAGGCGCGCCCCGGCGACGCGGAGCGCCTCGTAGGCGTGCGGGTAGGTGGGCGTCTCGATGAGCGCGCGGTCGCCGCGGCCGAGCAGCACACGCGCAAGGAGGGCGATGGCGTGCTGGGCGCCGACGGTGACCATGATCTGCTCGGCGCCGGTCGGGACCCCGCGCTCGGTGTAGCCCTCGGCGATGGCCGCGCGCAGCTCCGGGAGGCCGACGGGGTCGTAGCCGGGATCGCCGAGGTGGGCGGGCAGTCTCGCGGCCGCCCGTGCCGCGGCATCCGCGAGCCCGGGCGCCGCCGGCAGCGCGGCCTTGGTGAAGTCGATCACTCCGGGCGCGGTCGCGGTGGACGCCGTCTGGATGGGGATCGTGCCGGGCAGCCGGATGGCGCTGCCCGAGCCGCGCACGCTCTGCAGGAAGCCGGCCTCGCGCAGCTCGCGGTAGGCGGCCGCCACGGTCGTGCGGCTCAGGCCGAGCACCGTCGAGAGCTCGCGCTCGGCCGGCAGCCGGGTGTCGATGGGGATGCGACCGTCGATCGTGAGGAGCCTCAGCCTGTCGGCGAGCGCCTGGTACGCGGGAGCCGCGCCACGCCAGTCGCCGAGGAGCGTGTCGAGGGCGCGAGCGGAGAGCTGGACCGGTGTCATCAGTCCACTCTATCGAAATTGGCTTCTTGTTAGAAGGCCAATTGTACAATTGGATTGCTTTGTGACCCGGCGTATCGTTCAGTTCTCCATCGGCCTCGTGCTCTACGGGGTGGCGATCGCCATGATCGTGCGCGCGGGAATCGGCGTCTCCCCCTGGGACGCCCTCACGCAGGGCATCGACAATCTCACCGGCTGGGGCTTCGGCCTCATCACGGTCGTCGTCGGAGCCGTCGTGCTGCTGCTCTGGATCCCGCTCCGCCAGAAGCCGGGAATCGGAACCGTGCTCAACGTGATCGTCGTGGGGCCCGCCGCCGATCTCGGCTTCTGGCTCATCCCCGAGGGACTCGAGCTGTGGGCCCGCATCCTGCTCTTCGCGGGCGGCCTCCTCGCCCTCGCGATCGCGACCGGCCTCTACATCGGGGCGCGCTTCGGCCCCGGCCCGCGCGACGGGCTCATGACCGGCCTGCACGCCCGCACCGGCTGGCCGATCTGGGTGGGCCGCACGATGGTCGAGGCCACCGTGCTGCTCGCCGGCTGGCTCATGGGCGGCAACGCCGGCATCGGCACGCTGCTCTTCGCCGTGCTCATCGGGCCGCTGTGCAACTGGACGATCCCGCTGCTGACCGTGCCGATCCGAGAGAAGGATGCCGCGGCATCCGAGCTCGAGACAGCGCTGGAGGGGTCTGCAGCCCCCTCCACGCCCGCGCTCGACAGCCCCGCGAACTGACCCGCGCCCGGCGGACGCCGCCATCCGAGCATTCGCAGCAGTCGCAGCACTCGCGACCGCCCCGACACGCACGGCTGCCCCGACCGCACGAGCACCCGACCATCACCCCGTCCCCGCCGCACCGTGCCGAAAGGAGCATCGTGTTCGTCTTCTTCGCAACCCTCATCGCCCTGAGCGCCTGGGCCGTCGCCGCGAGCATCGTGGGCGTGGCTCGCGACGGCTACCGCCGCCGGCCGACCCGCGATCCGGCCACCGCACACCAGGACGTGCACGCCGACCACGATCGCGAGCGGCCCTAGCCCTCTCGCTGCGACGAGAGCTCGCAACGGCGAGAGCTCGCAGCGACTAGAGCTCGCGGTCGGCGTAGACGCGCATCGCGTCGCGCACGAACTCGGCGCCGGCCTGGCCGCCGTAGTTCGCGCCGAATCGCGGATCGGCCACGTACATCTCGCCGAGGCCCACGAAGTACTCCTTCGTCGGCCCGGTCGTGCCGCTCCCCGGGGTTCCGGGCACGCCGGCCAGCCACTCGAACTGCCGCCGGGCGAGAGTCTGCGCCTCGTCGCTCTCCGGCGCGATGCCGCTCGCCGCGGCCTCGCTCCAGTCGCGGACGAGCAGCTGCACGTGCTGCATCCAGTCCTTCTTCTGCGCCGGGCTCAACGCACTCCACCAGGCGTCGCTTCTCGCGTACGCCTCCGTGCCCCACCGCTCCTCGACCTCCTCCCGGTAGCGGGAGTGGTCGAAGCCGTCGAACATGTTCTCCGCCATGAGTCGTTCACCTCCTTCCAATGCCTGGATCGTCTTCTCCACCGACGCGATCTGCCGGGCCAGCCGGTCTCGCTCCTGCTCGAGCCACCGGAGGTGGCTCAGGAGGGCGTGCCCGGCATCCGCCTGCCGTTCGAGGATGTCGCCGATCGCCGGCAGCCCGAGGCCGAGCTGCCTCAGCATCAGGATCCTCTGCAGGCGCACGAGGGCCGCCTCGTCGTAGTAGCGGTAGCCGTTGCCGCCGATGCGGCTCGGCTCGAGCAGGCCGATGTCGCCGTAGTGACGGAGCGTTCTGCTCGTCGTTCCCGCGACACGGGCGATCTCGTGGATCGGCCAGTCCATCGCCCCTCGCCTTCCTGCCCGCTGCCGCACCGTCCGCGGCGCCGCCGCCCTCGGCATCGCCGTCGGCGGAGCCCGCGGCGTCTCCGCGGTGAGACCCACGCTAGAGCTTGACGTTGCGTCAATGTCAAGCGGGAATTCCCCGGATGACTTGCGAACTCCGCAAACGCGATATATCGTGTTGTCTCATAACTCGCGATATATCGCGAGAGACAGGATTCGCGGCATCCATCGATCGCCGACGACAGACACGACAGAGAACAGACGTATAAGAGAGAGAAGGAGTGACTCATGGCCCTGCAGAAGTGGCTGCTCACCGAACCCCGCATCATCGACCTCGAACTCGTGCGTTCGCTCACGGTGGGCCTCATCGCCGGCAAAGTCGACATCATCGGGCACGACGAGCCCGGCGCGCGCATCGAGGTGCACTCGGTGTCGGGCAAGGAGCTGCGCATCGAGATCGACGGCGACCGCCTCGAGATCGACCACCCGCAGCTGCGCTGGGACAATTTCATCGAGGTCTTCCGCACCTTCCGGGGCAGCGCGCGGGCCGACATCAGCGTTATGGTGCCGCGCAACGTGGCGCTCAAGTTCGGCGTGGTCTCGGCGAACGCGCTCGTCTCGGGCCTCGTCACCGACGCCCGCATCAGCACCGTGAGCGGCGACATCGTCATCGACGACGTCACGGGCGACCTCGAGCTCAACAGCGTGAGCGGGGAGCTCTCGGCGCGCAACCACACGGGCCGGGTCACCGCCCACACCGTGAGCGGCGACATCATGGCCCAGGGCGAGCTCAGCAGCTTCACCTCCGACGGGGTCTCGGGCAACGTCTTCCTCGACGTGCTCGGCATCCCCGACCGCATCCGCACCAACACGGTGAGCGGCGACCTCACCGTGCGCCTCGACGAGGGCGTGCCCGCCCACTACAAGGTCAACACCGTGTCGGGAAAGCTGCAGCTCGACAACCACTCCGTCAGCGGCGTGCGCGGCTCCACCTACACACTGAGCACGGGCGAGCTGGCCGGGCAGTGGGTGGATGTCGCGGCCAACTCGGTCTCGGGAGACGTCTCCGTCGTGCGCCGCTTCGTCGACCCCGCCGCCGCGCCCGCAGCCGCCGCCGACGGAACCGCCTCGGACGGGGCATCCGCATGACGCCGCCCGTCTTCGCGCACGGCCGCCTGCGCCTCTACCTGCTGAGCCTGCTCGCGGAGGAGCCGCGCCACGGCTACGAGCTCATCCAGGCGCTCAGCGACCGCTTCGGCGGAACCTACAGCCCGAGCGCCGGCACGATCTACCCCCGGCTCGCGAAGCTCGAGGACGAGGGCCTCGTGACCAAGACGACGGAGGGCCGCAAGACCGTCTACGCGATCACGGACGCCGGCCGCGCCGAGCTCGCGAGCCGCGAGGGCGACCTCGACGCGATCGAGGACGAGGTCACCGACTCGGTGCGCCGCCTCGCCGACGAGGTGCGCGCCGGGGTCAACCAGGCGATGAAGAGCATGAAGGCCGACCTCGCCTCGGCCGCGCGTCAGGCCAAGCAGGAGGCGCGGGCGGCGGGGCGCACCGCGAACGTGACCGTCGACGCCCACCTGGGCGCGACGAGGGCGCTGCGCGACGCCGACCTGCTGCTCACTGAGTTCCGCCAGCAGCTGCGCACCGATCTGCGCTCCTACGCCGCCCGGCGCGCACTGCCCGAGGCGACCGTGAACCAGTTGCGCGCGCAGCTCGCGCAGGTGCGCGCCGACATCCTGCGCACCCTCGACTGAGCCCCTCCCCCTCCCCGATGCAGGAGACCCCGCCGTCAGGCCGGCAATCCCCCGACGGATCGACGCCCCGACCGGCTGAAGTCCGGCATTGGGGAGGGTGAATCCTGCATTGGGGTGAGGGGAAAGGAAGAGGGTCAGGCGGCGGCGGTCGGGCAGTACAGCTGGGTGCGCTCGCCGGAGCGGTCGATCTCGTGCAACGACATCGGCTGGCCGCACAGCGGGCAGGCGCGCTCGGACGACGGCTGCGGCGGCGCCTCGTCGTAGGGGCCGAGCGGGGGCGGGCCGAGATAGGGGAAGAGCTTGCGGTTCATCCGCTCGACGAGACCCCCGAAGCCCTTGGCTCCGGCCGGGGTGTCGCCTGCGGTGTCAGATTTGCCTCGTGCCATAATGATTAGTGTACTAACTAATTACGGATCATGGGAGAGTTTCGATGACGGCGAACGCGACATCCACACACGGGGCCGGTGAGGCCACCGACCTGCTCGCCCTCGAGAACCAGGTGTGCTTCGCCCTCGCCGTCGCCTCGCGCAGCGTCATCGCGCTCTACCGGCCCGTGCTCGAGCCGCTCGGGCTCACGCATCCGCAGTACCTCGTGATGCTCACCCTCTGGCAGCAGGGCACGTGCTCGGTCAAAGAGCTGGGCGAGACCCTGCAGCTCGACCCCGCGACCCTCTCCCCCCTGCTCAAACGGCTCGAGACGATCGGCTATCTGCAGCGGCGACGCAGCACGAGCGACGAGCGGATGCTCGAGATCTCGCTCACCGAGGCGGGCGTCGCCCTGCGCGGCCGGGCCGAGCTCATCCCGCCGCAGATCGTGGAGCGGCTCGGGATGCCGCTCGAGAAGCTCGACGAGCTGCGCACGGCCCTGCACACCGTCATCGCGGCCGCGCAGCCGTAGCGTCGTCCCGGCCTCAACCGGCGAAGCGCACGGCCACGCCGACGTCCTGCACACGGTCGCTCGCGGCGGTGTGGTCGTTGCGGGTGTAGATCGCGCACCGCTCGACCGCGCAGTCGAGCACCTCGTCGGCGACCGGCACCTCGAGGTAGGCCGTGAAGGTGCCCGCGGCCGGGTCGTCGTAGCCGCGCGAGGCGAAGAGCTTCCACGCCCAGTCGTCGTTGATCCAGTTGGATGCCGCGAACTGCTGCTCGCCCTGCGCGTCGCCGCTCGGCTCCCCCGACTGCTCCGGCACCCCGCCGATGCACGGCGACGGCTTCTCGGTGACCGCGTCCGGGATGCGGCACAGACCCACGTAGACGCCCCGGGAGGCGTCGTACCCCTCGCCGCGCACGACGAGCCGCTCGCCGGGCGTCAGCGCACCGGCATCCGCGGGGGTCACGCCGTCGGCCTCGAAGACGGAGAGCACGCGCGTTCGGCCGTCGTCGCCGTCCGCGCTCACGGTCGAGGCGAAGTCGTCGTCGGCGGGCCGCTGCGTCGAATATCCCTGCGGGGTGTGCGTGACGATCGGCACGATCACCGCTGCGACGACCCCCAGGACGATCACGACGAGGGCCGCGATCAGCCACGGCCAGACACTTCGGCGCCGTGGGCCGGGAACCTCGGCGGAGTGGGATGTCACCCCTGAATTCTAGAGGCGCGCACCAACTTGACACGGGCTTCCGACGGAGTAGTGTTCTCGCTCGTGACAAGTGAGGGTCAAGGCACCGGCACTGAGAACCGTTCCGCCAAACGCTGGCTGATCGGCGAGCCGCTGTCGAACGACAAACTCGAAGGCCAGCTGCTGCCCAAGCATCTGGCCTTGCCTATTTTCGCGAGCGACCCGCTCTCCTCCGTCGCCTACGCGCCGCAAGAGCTGCTGATGATCCTGATGCTCGGCGGGCTGGCCTTCCTGAGCTTCGCGCCGTGGGTCGCCGCGGCCGTCGTGCTGCTGCTCATCGTCGTCGTCGCGAGCTACCGTCAGCTCATCAAGGCCTACCCCTCGGGCGGTGGCGACTACGAGGTGGCGCACAAGAACCTGGGCGAGAAGGCCGGCCTGGTCGTGGCATCCGCTCTTCTCGTCGACTACGTGCTCACCGTGGCGGTGTCGGTCGCGAGCGGCGTCGACAACATCATCTCCGCCCTGCCCTTCCTCAACCCCTACCGCGTGGTCATCGCGATCGCCTTCGTCGCGATCCTCGCCGCGATCAACCTGCGCGGGGTGCGCGAGTCGAGCAACGCCTTCGCGATCCCCACCTACCTCTTCATCGGCAGCGTCTTCGTGATGATCGTCGTCGGGCTCGCGCGCACCGTCTTCGGAGACGCGCCCGTCGCCGAGTCCGCGGGCTTCACGGTGCAGGGCGAGTCGCTCACGCAGGCCGCCTTCATACTGCTGCTGCTGCGCGCCTTCTCGAGCGGATGCAGCGCGCTCACCGGTGTCGAGGCGATCTCCAACGGCGTGCCCGCCTTCCGCCGCCCCAAGGTGCAGAACGCGCAGAAGACCCTCGTCGCCATGGGCGCCATCGCGATCATCCTGTTCGCGGGCCTCACCGCCGTCGCCCTCATCGCGAACGTGCACTACGCGGAGGTGCCCTGCCATCTGATCGGCTGGGCGGACTGCGCCACCGAGCCGCAGCGCAGTCTCATGGCGCAGGTCGCGGCATCCGTCTTCGGCGACAACTCGATCCTGTTCTTCGTCATCCAGGCGACGACGGCCGCCGTGCTGCTGCTCGCGGCGAACACGGCGTTCAACGGCTTCCCGCTGCTCGGCTCGGTGCTGGCCCGCGACAGCTACGCGCCGAAGGCGCTCAACACCCGCGGCGACCGTCTCATCTTCTCCAACGGCGTGATCGTCCTGGCCCTCGCGGCGAGCGCCATCCTGCTCGTCTTCCAGGCGAACCTCACCCAGCTCATCCAGCTGTACATCATCGGCGTGTTCGTCTCGTTCACGCTCGGGCAGTCGGGCATGGTCAAGCACTGGTGGACCATACTCAAGAACGGCTGCTCCGATCGCGGCGCGGCCTGGCGGGGCCTCGCGATCAACGGCTTCGGAGCGCTCCTGACCGCGATCGTGCTCATCGTCGTGACGATCACCAAGTTCACCCACGGGGCGTGGATCGTCTTCGCGATCATGCCCGTGCTCTACCTGCTCATGCTCGGCGTGAACCGCTACTACCGCGACGTCGAGAAGGAGATCGAGGTCGACATGACCACGACCTTCGGCGCCACCGGCGACCATGCCGTCGTGCTCGTCAACCGCATGCAGAAGCCTGTGCTCAAGGCCCTCGACTACGCGATCGCGGCCCGGCACGACTCGATCGAGGCCGTGCACATCTCCATCGACGACGAGGCGACGGAGCGTCTGCAGACCCAGTGGGAGCAGATGAACATCCAGGTGCCGCTCACGATCATCTCCTCGCCGTACCGCGATTTCGGCATGCCCCTCATCAAGTACATCAAGCAGCGCAGGGCCGAGCACGGCTCCGAGGTCATCACCGTGTACATGCCGCAGTACATCGTGGGCCACTGGTGGGAGAACATCCTGCACAACCACCGCTCGCGGCGCATCAGCAAGCAGCTGATGCTCTGCCACGGCGTCACGATCGCGCTCGTGCCCTGGCTGCTCGACTCCTCCGAGCTCATCTACGGCCGGCGCTCGCGCCCGCTGCCCGGCCAGGACCGCCGCGGCGAGCCCGTGCGCCCCGTCGTGCGCAAGCCGCTCGAGCCGGCCTCGAAGACGGCCGCCCCGAACGCGGGCACGGCCGCCGGGAGCTCCGCGAGGCCCGCCGCGGCACCCGCGAAGCCCAAGCGCCGCGGCAAGAAGTAGCTCGCGGCGCGGCATCCTCTCGTCGTTTCGTCGCGGCGCACGTCGTTCGTCGCGGCGCATGCTCGAAGCTGCGCCCCGACGAGCACCGTGCGCCACGAGAGGGGTCGACGGCTCAGCCCTTCTCCGCGCCCTCCGTCGTGTTCATGATGCGCTTCTGGAAGATGAAGAAGATCACGGCCACGGGGATCGTCATGAGCACGGCCGCGGCGAGCTGCAGCGGGTACTGGTTGCCCGTTCCGAGCTGGCCGGAGACGAGCGAGGCGACACCCGTCGTGAGGGTGTTGAGGTCGGCGCTCTGCCGCGACACCACGAAGTGCGCGAACTCGTTCCACGAGCCCTGGAAGCTCAGGATGAACAGGGTCACGAGGGCCGGGCGCGCCATCGGCAGGATGATCGTCCAGAAGGTGCGGAAGACGCCCGCGCCGTCGATGCGCGCCGCCTCCTCGACACTCGTCGGGATCGAGTCGAAGAACTGCTTCATGATGAAGATCCCGGCGGCGTCGGCGGCGAGCGGGATGATCATGCCCGCGTAGCTGTCGTAGAGGCCGAGCTGCTGCAGGATGAGGAAGCGCGGGATGAGCAGC
Organism: Compostimonas suwonensis; assembly: GCF_002797855.1. Lineage (GTDB taxonomy): Bacteria > Actinomycetota > Actinomycetes > Actinomycetales > Microbacteriaceae > Compostimonas > Compostimonas suwonensis. The sequence goes on along the minus strand of NZ_PGFB01000001.1, from coordinate 617,033 downwards.
ACGACGTTCGGCACCGAGAGCACGGCGATGAACCCCGCGAACAGGATCGTGCGGCCGCGGAAGTTCAGCCGCGAGAGCGCGTAGCCGGCGAGCGAGTCGAAGAACACCCGCCCGGCCGTCACGACGATCGTCACGATCGCCGAGTTCATCGCCCACAACGGCAGCGGCACGTCGGTGAAGAGCCGGTCGTAGGCGGCGAACGACCAGGTCTGCGGCAGCAGCGAGAGCGGGTTGCCGGTCGCGTCGGCGTCGGTCTTGAACGACGAGGCGATCGAGATGAGGAAGGGGTAGATGTACACGAGCGCGAGCGCGATGAGCATGATGTAGCTGAGCGTCGCGGTCGTGCGCAGGCGGGCGGAGAGCCGGCGCTTGCGATAGACGCGGGGTGCGGCATCCTTCGGGGCTCCGGATGACGCGACCGTCGTGGATGTCGCGGTCATGCCCGGCCACCTCCCGTCGTGCCGCGGCTTGGCGTCGCGCTGCCGCCGCGCGGCCCCGCCTCGACGCGCGCGAGGTCTGCGAGCACGGCCTCCTGGCTCGGCCCGCCCGGTGGGCTCGGCGGCGCGCCGTCGGTGCCGCCTCCCGGCCGGCGCCTCCTGCCGCGCTTCGGCTTCTCGTCGCGGTCGCGCAGGATGAACCTCTGCAGCAGCGTGAGCACCACGATGATCGCGAAGAGGATGAACGCGATCGCGGCGCCCCGGCCCCACTTGAGATCGGTGAACGACGTCTCGTACGCGAGGTACGCGGGCGTGAGCAGGGTCTTGCCCGGTGAGCCGCCTCCCGTGAGGTAGATCTGGTCGAAGACCTGCCAGGTGCCGATGAGCCCCAGGGTGAGCACGGTGAAGAGCGTGGGCTTGAGCATCGGCAGCGTCACCGAGAAGAACTTGCGGAAGGCGCCGGCGCCGTCCATGACGGCCGCCTCCTCGACCTCGGCTCCCACGTTCTGCAGCGCCGCGAGGAAGAGCAGCATGAACGTGCCGGAGGTCGTGAAGATCGAGAGGATGATGAGCGCGCACATGGCGACGGAGGGGCCGCTCAGCCAGTCCCACCAGCTGAGGCCGAGCGGGCCGGCCGTGGCGAGCGCGGGCGGGGCCGAGTCGACGCCGAAGAGCTGCAGGAAATTGTGGATGATGCCGCTCGGGTCGGCGAACCAGGTCGGCCCGCTCACGCCGATGAGGGCGAGCAGCTGGTTGACGACGCCCGAGGCGCTGAACAGGAACAGGAACACGACGGTGATGGCGATCGAGCTCGTCACCGACGGGAAGTAGAAGGCCGTGCGGAAGAAGCCGCGGCCGCGCAGGATGCGCCGGTTCACCTGCACCGCGAGGAAGAGCGCGAGCGCCGTCTGGCACGGGATGACGAGGATGACGTAGTAGAGGTTGTTGCGGATCGAGGTGCCGAAGTCCTTCTGGGCGAGCCCGGGATCGACGAGCACGTCCTGGTAGTTCTGCAGACCCACGAATTCGGCCGTGCCGCCGAGCGGCGAGCCGAGCCCGTTCCAGTTGCTGAAGCTCACCCACAGCGCGAGGAAGATCGGCAGCACGAGGAACACCCCGATGATGATGATCGCGGGGGAGGTGAAGAGCCAGCCGTAGCGGCCTTCCGCGCCTCGGATTCCCTTGCTCATAGCTGTCTCCTCGGGTCGTGTGTGCGGGTATCGCCTCGCCTCCCACCGGCAATCCAGGCCGCGGCATCCACGAGCGCCTGCGTGCGCGGCGTGTCGATGCTGGGGGGAGGGGGCAGCCTGAACCGCCGGTGGGGGTCGTGGGCCGCGGCATCCGTCCGATGAGCGGTGACGGATGCCGCGGCGACGGGTCAGCCGTTGGCCTCGTCGAGCGCGGCCTGCAGGTTCGTCTGCAGGTTCGCGAGGATCGAGGCGGGATCACCGGTCGCGAGGCCCTCCAACTCCGAGTTGAAGTCGGTGATCACGGCGGCGGCGCCCGCGAAGGCCACCGGGCTCACGGCGTAGTCGTTGCCCGTGACGAAGGCCGCGTTCTCGGGGTACTTCGTCGCGTACTCGGCGGCGCCCGACTCGGTGGAGGGGATGACGCCGAATGCGTCGGCGAAGGCGAGCTGCTGCTCATCGCTCGTCAGGAACTCGACGAGCGACGTCGCCTGGTCGAGCGTGTCCGACGCGGCCGGGATGCCCCAGCAGTTGCTGAAGGTGAACGTCGACTGGCCGCCCGGGCCGGCCGGCAGCTCGGCGATCCGGTAGTTGACATCGGGGAAGTCGGCCGCGAGACCGCCGTTGATCCACGGGCCCTCGATGACCATGGCCGCCTGGCCCTTGCCGAAGGCCTCGCCCGACCAGCCCGAGTCGAGCGCGGACGGGAACTTGAGGGTGCCCGCCGTCAGCATCTTCTGCACCTCGGTGAGCCCCGCGACGTTCTCGGGCGTGTCTGCGGTGACCGTCGTGCCGTCGTCGCTCACGAGCTCGCCGCCCGCCTGGTTCATGAAGACGCCGATGCGCGCGTACTCGGGGCCGAAGGAGAGGCCCGTGACACCGCCGGCGGTCAGCTTCGTCGCCGCGGCCTCGAGGCTCGCCCAGTCGGTGGGGATGTCGGCATCCGTGAGCCCGGCCGCCGCCCAGAGATCGGTGTTGATCACGAGGCCGAGGGTCGAGAAGTCCTTCGGGGCGCAGTAGAAGGTGTCGTCGAAGCTGAAGGCGTCCTTGAGAGACGGATAGAAGGCGTCGGCGTTCGCGAGGTCCTCGGCGTACGGCTCGAGGTACTGCTGGCTCGCGTAGGTCTGGAACTGGTCCCAGCTCATGTAGAAGACGTCCGGCGGGTTGCCGCCGGAGAAGCCCTGGCCGAGCTGCTGGGTGAGGTCGCTCGCCGCGACGACCTCGACCGAGGTCCCGTTCTCGTCGGCCCAGGCCTTGGTCGCGGCCTCGACCGCCGCCGTCTCCGCCTCGCCGCTCGAGCCGATGAGCATCGTGAGGCCGGCAGCGTCGCCGCCTCCGTCGCTCGGGCCGCCGCCGGAGCCGCCGCTCGAACAGGCCGCGAGGCTCACCATGAGCCCGGCGGCGGCAATGGCGGCGCCCACGCGGGCGCCCCTCCATCGTGTTGTGGTCATTGTCGTTCCTTTCCTGGGGTTCGGCGGGCGGGGCCGCCCGAATCGTCTGTCCTGTGTGCTGTCACGGTGCGCCGGCGAGATCCACCCCGGTGTCCCCTCGCCGCACGACGAGTCGCGGTGTGATGAGCCGGTGCGACTCGCCCGGCGTGAGCTCGCGGGGCACGATCGCCTTGCCGCTCACCCCCATGAGCAGCTCGAGAACGCCGGCGGCGACCTCGGTGAGCCGCTGATCGACGCTCGAGAGCCCCACGGCCTCGGCGACCGGGGTGTTGTCGAAGCCCACGATCGGCAGCTCGGCGAGACCGACGGATGCCGCGGCCATCCGCGCCCCGAGGGCGAGCGAGTCGCTCGCGCAGACGAGGGCGTCCCAGCGTGCACCGGCGGCGTGGGCGCGCAGCACGGCGGACTGCGCCTCGGTGACGCTGTCGCTCGCGGTGATCGTGAGCGCGGCGAGGGTCGCGGCATCCATGCCCGGCGCCTGCGCCATCGCGCTCTGCCAGCCGCGACGACGGTCGTCGCCCGTGCCGGAGGGGCTGGGCCAGCCGAGGAAGCCGACCCGGGCGGCGCCCCGGGCGAGCAGGTGCTCTGTGGCCTCGCGCACGCCGCTCGCGCCGTCGACGTCGACCCAGAGGTGCTGCGGATCGTTCATGTCGTCGACGCCCCAGGGGCGGCCGAAGGTCACGAAGGGCACGCCGCCCGCGATGAGGTATTCGGTGCGCGGGTCGCCGTGGAAGGTCGAGGTGAGGACGAAGGCGTCGACGTCGGCGCCGTCGTGGAGCTTGCGGATCTGGGCCATCTCGGCGTGCGGGTCGGCTGCGGTGTAGAGCAGCACACGCATTCCGCGCTGGTCGGCCTGCTCGGTGAGCGCGTGCAGGAAGCTGTCGAGCACCGAGCCCGAGATGCCGTTGCTCATGGGGTCGAGGCGGATGCCGATCGTCGACGACTTCTGCGTGCGCAGGCGGCGGGCGGAGGCGTGCGGGCGGTAGCCGAGCTTCGTGATGGCCGACTCGACGCGCTCCCGGGTGACCGGGCGCACCCGCTCGGGCGTGTTGAGCACGTTGGAGACCGTCTGGCGGGAGACCCGCGCAGCGCGGGCGACGTCTTCGATCGTCGGGTGGTTTCCCATCAGGCCTCCTTGCCGTGTCGTGCTGTCTTGCCGTGTCGTGCTGTGCCGCTGTTCCGTGCCACTGCGCCGAGCGCGGGTGTGTTCGCGAGCGACGAGCGCACAGGGTCGTCGCTCGCGAACACACCCGCGCTCGGCATCCGTTCAGACATCCGGCGCGATTTGATCGATCAATTTTTGATCGTTCAAATCATGAGTGTTATGTTACCTCGGTAAGCGCATCTGTCAATCGGGCAGATCTTCGCGGGCACTTCGCAGGCACGAAGAGGCCTGCCGAAACCGGTCAGCGACCGGGGTGCAGAACCACTCCACGAGGAGATGCGAGCCAGCGATGTCAACCGCGTCCGACCCCCTTCAGCCCCTGCTGCACGACGACGTCGTCGTGCTCCTCGCACCGACGCAGGTCTGGTCCGCCGCCGACGGCACGATCGGCGGCCGCCCCGTCCACGGCGTCTACCACGGCGACACCCGGGTGCTCTCCGCGGCCGAGGTGCTCGTCGCCGGCATCCGGCCCGAGGCGCTGACCCACACGCTCGACGGAGCCTCGACGGCCGTCTTCACCGCCCTCGCCCGCACGATCGACGGCCCCGGAGCAGACCCCGGCGTGCGCGTCGAACGACGGCGCACCGTCGGCGAGGGCGCGCTCGCCGAGACGATCACGATCTCCTCGGCGCTCGACACCGACGTCGCGACATCCGTCGCCCTCGAGCTGCGCCCCGACGCCACGAGCATGCACCTCGTCAAGGCCGGCCTGAGCGCACCGCTCAACGGCGCGGACCCGCTCGGCATCGAGCGCACGGCCGACGGCATCTCGTACTCGCATCACGGTGTCGAGGTCACGATCGGGCTGCCGGACGCCGTCGTCGCGGTGAGCCCGCACGGCGCGACATCCGCCCGCTGGTCGGTCACCGTGCCGGCGCACGGCACCGTGACCGTCGGCTGGAGCCTGGCCGCGACCGACGCCACGGCCGTCGTGCACGCGGCACCGGCGAGCGATCGGGGCGCCGTCATCCTCACGACGGGCGACTCCCGTCTCTCGGCCTGGGTCGAGAGGGCCCTCGACGACCTCGACGCCCTGAGGCTGGTCACCACCACGCAGCCCGACGAGCCGTTCCTCGCGGCGGGCGCGCCCTGGTTCTTCACCCTCTTCGGTCGCGACTCGATCTGGGCGGCCCGCTTCCTGCTGCCGCTCGGCACCGAGCTCGCGGCCGGCACGCTGCGGGTGCTCGCCTCCATGCAGGGCACAACGACGGATGCCGCGACCGCCGAGCAGCCCGGCAAGATCATGCACGAGCTGAGGCCCGGCGTGCTCACCATCCCCGGCGAGAACATCACGCTGCCCCCGCTGTACTACGGCACCGTCGACGCGACGGCCCTCTGGATCGTGCTGCTGCACGACGCCTGGCGCTGGGGCATGCCCGACGACGAGGTGCGCGCGCTGCTGCCCCACCTCGAAGCCGCCCTCGCCTGGATGCGCGACTACGGCGACAGCGACGGCGACGGCTTCCTCGAGTACATCGACACGACAGGCCACGGCCTCGCCAACCAGGGATGGAAGGACTCGGGCGACTCGATCCAGTGGCGCGACGGCCGCCTCGCCGAGGGACCCATCGCGCTGTGCGAGGTGCAGGCCTACGCCCACGAGGCCGCGATCGACGGGGCCGCGCTGCTCGAGCACTTCGGGCGACCGGGAGCCTCGGAGTGGCGCTCGTGGGCCGCCGAGCTCAAGCGCCGCTTCAACGAGTCGTTCTGGATCGCCGACCCCGCGGGCGACTACCCCGCGGTGGCGCTCGACGCCCGGAAGCAGCGGGTCGACACGGTCACGAGCAACCTCGGGCACCTGCTCGGCACCGGCATCCTCAGCGATCAGGGCGCGGCGCTCGTGGCCGCGCGGCTCGTGTCGCCCGAGCTCGACTCCGGCTACGGCCTGCGCACGATGTCGACCGATTCCGCGGGGTACTGGCCGCTCAGCTACCACGGCGGCTCCGTGTGGACGCACGACACCGCGATCGCCATCGCCGGGCTGGGGCGCGACGGCTTCGAGCGCGAGGCGGGGGTGCTCGCCGAGGGGCTGCTGGCCGCGGCATCCGGCTTCGACTACCGGATGCCGGAGCTGCACTCCGGCGACGCGCGCGCCCTCTTCGCCGCCCCCGTGCCCTACCCGGCCGCCTGCCGTCCGCAGGCGTGGTCGGCCGCGGCCGCGGTCTCGGTGCTCTCGACGGTGCTCGGACTCGCCCCGGACCACCGCGCGGGTGTGCTCGACATCGCTCCGATCGAGCCGCGCGTGGCGGGCGCGGTGCACGTCGACGGCCTGAGCTTCCGCGGAACGCGCTTCGGGGTGACGGTGGCCGACGACGGCTCGCTGACCCACACGCTCTGAGGCTCGCGGCGCACGTTCGTCGTCGCGGCGCACGGTCGTCGATGCGCCGTGACGAACAGGGTGCGCCGCGACGAACTCGAGCTAGAGCTGCGCCATGATCTGGCGCGCGATCATCCTGCCCGCGCGGTTGGCGCCGATCGTGCTCGCCTGCGGCCCATAGCCCGCGAGGAATATACGTGGGTCGGTCCACGACGCCCCGGAGCCGACACTGATGCCGCCGGCCTTCTCACGCAGCCGCAGAGGCGCGAGATGCCGCAGCTCGGGCCGGAAGCCGGTCGCCCAGATGATCGCATCCACTTCGGAGAATGTTCCATCGGGCCACCGCACGCCGTTCTGCTCCACGGCCGTGAACATGGGCCGGGCGACGAGCACTCCCCGCTCGATCCCCGCGGCGACCCGCCTGGTGCGCGCGATGCCCGTGCCGCTCACGATGCTCGGCAGGGCCGCTCCGGCGCGAGCCGCGGCATCCTGCATCGACACGGCCGCCACGCCGCTCTCGGGGCTCAGCTCGTTGTCCTCGTGGAAGTCGATGGGGCGCCGGCTCACCCAGGTCAGCCCGGATGCCACGTGCTCGAGCTCGAGCAGGAACCCCACCGCCGAGGTGCCGCCGCCGACCACCACGACCCTCTGGCCGGCGAACTCCTCCGCCGAGACGTACTCGGCCGTGTGCAGCTGACGACCCCGGAACTCGCGGATGCCCGGGTAGTACGGCACGAACGGCGCGCCCCAGGTGCCCGTCGCATTGACGACGATGCGGGTGACGGTCTCGCCCGAGCCGTGCGCGACGACGAGGTCGGCTCCGCGGTCGAAGACCGAGCTGACGACGACCGGGCGGAACACCCGCAGGCCGAAGTGCTCCTCGTAGCGCCGGTAGTACTCCCCGACGATCTCGCTCGCCGGCCGGGTGCGATCGGCGACGTCGAAGCTGAGACCCGTCTCTGACATTCCTGGCAGATCGCTGACCCTGTGGGCGGAGCCGAGACGCAGCGCATCCCAGCGGAACTGCCATGCGCCGCCCGTCGAGGGGCCCCGATCGAGCAGAACGAAATCGCTTCCCGGTTCGAGTTCGAAACGTCGCAGATAGTAGGCTACGGAAAGTCCCGCCTGGCCCGCACCGATCACCACGACCTGGGTTTGCGGTGGCACACTCGACATGGGAGCCTTGGCACCTTTCTGAACGTTTCGGGTGGTTCGTGGTAGTTCTGCAGCACGGCGCTCGACCCAGAGAGCGTGGCCCTGCATGCTAAACTATCCGGTAGTTTTCACAGTTCACTGTTTGTTATGTCCCGGTTGACTCATCGCTCACCGGCCAAGAATCGTGAGGGGGTCTCGCATGGGGCGCGGCCGACAAAAAGCAAAGCACACGAAGGTTGCTCGTGAGCTGAAGTACTTCAGCCCGGAGACGAACTACGATGCGCTCGAGCGCGAGCTCACAGGGCATGATGCCCCTGTCGAGGTCATCGACGACGACGAGGTGTCGAAGTGGTCGGAGTACGCCGAGGGCTACTCCGAAGACGAGCCGAAACGCGCCTGACGCCCCGCGAGCGGCACTCGGCGGCCGGCAGCGAGCGTCTGGCAGTCGTCATCCGATGTTCACTCGTCGTTGACGTTCGAGGCTGACGGTCGCGCCTGCCCGGTTCGACTGTCGGCGCGCCGGCGATCAGGCGTAGCGGCGCCCGGGGTCTGGATGTCGCGGCGCCCGGCGTCTCAGCGCGCTGATGTTCAGGCGTCGCCGGCGTTCGCGCCCGATGCGACCCGCCGCGAGCGACGATCGCGCCACCACGCCCAGAACCGGGCGAGTAGACGCTTGATCACGCCCGCGAGCCTGCGCGCCCAGTGGAACTCGGTGCCCAGGACGCCGAGGCCGAGGAACACGACGAGCCAGCCCGGCCCGGGAAGCGGCACGAGCAGCAGGCCGATCACGGCGATGAGCCCGCCGAGCAGACCCACGGCGAACCGGTAGGCGAAGCGCAGCCGCGGATGCCGCTCGATCCAGGAGCGCACACGGCGCAGCATCCGGCGGACAGGCCCCTGGGGGCTCTCGCCGATCGCGATCTCGCGGCTGATCTGCTCCTCCATGCCTCGACGCTAACCCGAGACCCTGGATCTCTCCTCGACGTTCTCGCGGCGCACGGTGTTCGTCGCGGCACGCATTCCATCATGCGCCGCGACGAATACGGTGCGCCGCGAACGGAGGGCGGCGTTAGGCGCTGTAGGCGCCCGTGAGGCGCACGGCACCGCCGTCGACGCCCTTGGCGCCCTGCTCGAAGCCGGCGAGGTCGCGCGGCTCGAACGAGACGCGACCGGCCGGCCAGGTGGGGATGCCGTGCGCGGTGAGTGCGGTCGCGACGGCGGTCGCGGCATCCGCGTCGACGATCGCGAAGAAGCCGATGCCCAGGTTCCAGGTGCCCTCTGTGCTCTCGAGGCTCGCGCCCGACATCTCGGCGAGCGTGCGGAAGACGGGCAGCGGCGACCAGCTGGAGCGCTCGACCTCGGCCCACGAGCCGACCGGCAGGACCCGGGCGAGATTCGCGGCGATGCCCCCGCCCGTCACGTGCGAGAGCGAGTGCACGGCGCTGCCGAGCACGGGGTCGGCGAGCAGCTGCACGAGCGGGGTCGTGTAGAGGCGGGTCGGCTCGAGCAGCACCTCGCCCACCACACCGCCGAAGTCGTCGGAGCGATCCGTGTACGAGATGCCCTTCTGGGCGAGGATGTGCCGCACGAGCGAGAAGCCGTTCGAGTGCAGGCCGGATGACGCGAGCGCGAGCACCACGTCGCCCTCCCGTACGCGCTCGGCGCCCAGCACGGCATCCGCCTCGACGGCGCCGACCGCTGCGCCCGCGACGTCGTATTCGTCGGGGGGAATGAGTCCGGGGTGCTCGGCCGTCTCGCCGCCGACGAGGGCGGTGCCGGTCTCGGAGCATGCGCGGGCGATGCCCGTGACGATCGCGGCGATGCGCTCGGGAACGACCTTGCCGCACGCGATGTAGTCGGTCATGAACAGCGGCTTCGCGCCCACGACGACGATGTCGTCGACGACCATGCCCACGAGGTCCTGCCCGATCGTGTCGTGCTTGTCGATCGCCTGGGCGATCGCGACCTTCGTGCCCACGCCGTCGGTCGAGGTCGCGAGCAGCGGGTGCCGGAAGGAGGTGAGGGCCGAGACGTCGAAGAGCCCCGCGAAACCGCCCACTCCTCCGAGCACCTCGGGGCCGTGGGTCTTCGTCACCGCGGCCTTCATGAGCTCGACGGCCAGGTCGCCGGCCGCCGTGTCGACGCCGGCCTCTGCGTAGGAGTTGCGGGGGTTCTCGGTCACGCGTCAACATTACAGATTTAGTGGATAAAGGTTTAGTGGACTAAATTCGCCGATCCGCAAGCTGCTGCTCAGATTCCGGCCCTTCGCACGCAACCCCGCTCCTCAGATTTAGTGGACTAACGTGTGCGAGACTAGATGAGCCCGATTCCGGGCTCCCAACACCCCTCACTTCCAGGAGCCATCGCTCACAATGTGCGGCATCGTCGGCATCGTCTCACCCGAGCCGGTCAACCAGCAGGTCTACGACAGCCTCCTCCTTCTGCAGCACCGCGGGCAGGACTCGACGGGCATCGCCACCGCAGACGGCAACACCTTCCACATCCACAAGGCAAAAGGCCAGGTGCGCGAGGCGTTCCGCACCCGCGACATGCGCTCGCTGCTCGGAACCATGGGCCTCGGCCACGTGCGCTACACGACCAAGGGCGCGGCGACGAGCGAGCAGGAGGCGCAGCCGTTCTACGTGAACGCCCCGTACGGCATCATCCTCGTGCACAACGGCAACCTCACCAACACCCGTGAGCTCGCTCAAGACCTCTTCCACATCGACCGCCGCCACGTCAACAGCACGAGCGACACCGAGATGCTGCTCAACGTGCTCGCGACCGAGCTGCAGGGCCAGATCTCGGGCTTCGAGCTCGACCCGGGCCAGGTCTTCGCCGCCGTCACCCAGGTGCACGAGCGCATCGAGGGCTCCTACGCCGTCATCTCGATGATCGCCGGGCACGGGCTGCTCGCCTTCCGCGACCCCTTCGGCATCCGCCCGCTCATCCTCGGCAAGAGGAGGAGCGAGAACGGCGCAGACGACTGGATCGTGGCATCCGAGTCGCTCGTCCTCGAGAGCGGCGGCTACGAGATCGTTCGGGATGTCGCACCCGGCGAGGCCGTCTTCATCACCCTCGACGGGGTGCTGCACTCGCAGCAGTGCGCGCGCGACCCGCGCCTCGTGCCCTGCTCGTTCGAGTACGTCTACCTGGCACGCCCCGACTCCGTCATGAACGGCATCTCGGTCTACGACGCCCGCCTGCGCCTCGGCAACCGGCTCGCCGACACGATCTCGACCTACACGCCCCGCGGCGACATCGACGTCGTCATGCCGATCCCCGACTCCTCGCGGCCGGCCGCCATGCAGGTCGCCCAGAAGCTCGGCATCGAGTACCGCGAGGGCTTCTACAAGAACCGCTACGTGGGCCGCACCTTCATCATGCCCGGCCAGGCGCAGCGCAAGAAGTCGGTGCGCCAGAAGCTCAACGCGATGTCGAGCGAGTTCAAGGGCAAGAACATCCTCATCGTCGACGACTCGATCGTGCGCGGCACGACCTCGCGCGAGATCGTCGAGATGGCCCGTGCCGCCGGCGCCAACAAGGTGACCTTCACCTCGGCCGCGCCGCCCGTGCGCTTCCCGCACGTCTACGGCATCAACATGCCCTCGCGCAGCGAGCTCATCGCCCACGGGCGCAAGATCCCCGAGATCGCCGCCGAGCTCGGAGCCGACCACCTCATCTACCAGGAGGTCGCCGACATGCAGGCCGCCATCCTCGAGGGCTCGGGCATCAGCGAGCTCGAGATGAGCTGCTTCACGGGCGACTACATCACGGGCACCGTGACGCCCGAGTACCTGGCGTGGGTGGAGCAGACGCAGCTCTCCTGAGCGTGCCGCCGCGGCATCCGCCCGGCCTCTGGCCTCGTGCGAGTCGCGCTCTGGCCTCGTGCGAGTCGCGCCACATCGTCGTCTCCGAGGCCTGAACGAAACGTTGTGGCGCGACTCGCGTGGGGTTCGGGCGAGGGGCCCGACGTGCGAGACGAGGGGATGACGCGAGGTATTGTTAGCGGTAACCATCGCGGTGGCTCCGACTGCCGCAACGCCCATCGCTCCAGGAGACGTCGACATGCGCAGCACCCCCCTTTGGTTCGCCTCTCCCGCGGAACGCTGGGTCGAGGCGCTTCCCGTGGGCAACGGCCGGCTCGGCGGCATGGTCTTCGGCGGCATCCGCGACGAGCTCATCCAGCTCAACGACGCGACCGCCTGGTCGGGCAGCCCCGCGAGCGAAGACGTCGCCTCGGCGATCGGTGCGGATGCCGCGCACCACGCCGTCGCCGAGGCCCGGGCCGCGGTCGCCCGCGGTGACTACGGCGCCGCCGAGGCCGCGGTCAAGCTCCTGCAGCACGGCTACCCCCAGACCTTCCTGCCGTTCGGAGACCTGCGGCTCGAGACGATCCACGCCTCGGATGCGAGACGCGCGGATGCCGCCGATGCGACGGCACCCGATGCAGAACCTTCGGAGGCCGAGGCCGAGGCCGGTGCCGAGGCCGAGGCCGGGACCGGGGCGGGGACCGGAGCCGAGGCCGGAGCCGCCTCCGCTGCTCCCATCTCCGCCGCGGCCGAAGCCGCCGCAGTCACGGCCTCCGTCACCGGCTACGAGCGCGGCCTCGACCTCGCGACCGCGGCATCCTCGACCGTCTACAGCCGCGACGGTCACACCACAAGGCGGGAGGTCTTCGCGAGCCACCCCCACGGGGTGCTCGTCATGACGATCGAGACCGACGATCCCGCGGGGCTCGAGCTGCGGCTCGGCCTCTCCTCGCCGCTGCGCTCGCAACCGTGGTCGCCGGAGACCGCCGACGACTCCACCACGGACCGCTCGGCCGGTGCCTCCGCGCCCGGTGCCGCCGCCGCCGGTGCCTCCGCCGTCGCACACACCACCGGCGCGCTCGGCCTCTCCGCCCTTGCGTCCGACGCGCCCGGCGCCACCGGCGCCACCGCCACCGCCTCCGCCGCCCGCACGGGCCTGCTGCTGCGCCTGCCCTCAGACGTCGCACCCGACTACGTGGGCCGGGCCGAGCCGGCCGAGTACGACGACGACGCGGAATCACTCGAGGGCGCGATCGTCGTCGGCTGGGTGCACGACGGCGTGGCGGCATCCGCGGCCCCGGCCTCGCTGCACGCCACCGGTGTGCGCCGCGCGACCGTCTACCTCGCGACCGCCACGACCTTCGACGGGCTCGGCTCGGCGCTGAACGGCACCGCGCAGAGTGTCGCCCGGCACGCCCTCGGCCTCGTCGACGCGGCCGAGCTCGACGGCGTCGAGCTCGTGCGCGACCGCCAGCGCGCCGACCACGGCGCGCTGTTCGGCCGCTCGCGCCTCGACACCTCGCCCCGCGCCCCGCATGGCGACAACGGCCATATGGCGCAAGTCGACCGCGGGAATGGTCCTTTGGCGCGAGTCGACCGCCAGAACGGCCATTTGGCGCAATACGACGGCGACAACGGCCATTTGGCGCAGGTCGACCCCGCCAACACCCCGCTCGACGAGCGCCTCCGGCTCGGCAACCTCGACCCGGAGGGCGTGCTGCATCACGACCCCGCCCTCGCGGGCGTCGTCTTCGAGTTCGGCCGTTACCTGCTCATCTCGAGCTCGCGCGCCGGCGGCCCGCCCGCCAACCTGCAGGGCATCTGGAACGACCTCATGCAGCCGCCGTGGAGCTCCAACTACACGACCAACATCAACCTCGAGATGAACTACTGGCTCGCCGAGCTCACCGATCTGCGCGAGACCCTGCCACCCCTCTTCGACTTCATCGACCTACTCGCCGAGAACGGGCGCGACACCGCCCGCCGCCTCTACGACGCACCCGGCTGGGCCGCCCATCACTGCTCCGACCTGTGGGGCTACACGCAGCCCGTGGGCGACGGCACCCACGACCCGTCGTGGGCGTTCTGGCCCATGGGCGGGCATTGGCTCGTGCGCCACCTCTGGGAGCACGTGCAGTTCGGCGCGGATGCCGCCTTCGCCCGCGATCGGGCCTGGCCGGTCATGCGCGGGGCCGCCGAGTTCGCGCTCGCCTGGCTCGTCGAGAACGACGACGGCACCCTCGGCACCTCGCCCTCCTCCTCGCCCGAGAACCACTTCATCGCGCCTGACGGCACGGTCTCGGCGATCGGCGCCTCGTCGACCATGGACCTCGTGCTGAGCTCCGACCTGTTCCGGATGCTCGACGAGGCGGCGCGCTTCCTGCAGATCGACGGCGACCCCGTGGTCGAGGCCGCCCGCGCGGCGCTGCCGCGCATCCCGGGTCCGCAGATCGGCCGCGAGGGCCTCATCGCCGAGTGGCCCGCCGACGACCCGCTCGAGGATCCGCAGCACCGCCACATGGTGCACCTGTACTTCGTGCACCCGAGCGACCTCGCCTACGGCCCGGAGCTCGCGGCCGCGGCATCCGCGAGTCTCGACGCCCGGGGCGACGAGTCCACGGGCTGGTCGCTGGCCTGGAAGATCGCCATGCGCGCCCGGCTGCGCGAGCCGGAGCGCATCGGATCGCTCTTCGCCCTGTTCTTCCGCGACATGGACGTCGACCGCGGTCCCTTCGTGGGCGGGCTGTATCCGAACCTCTTCGCCTCGCATCCGCCGTACCAGATCGACGGCAACCTCGGCTTCGTCGCGGGTGTCGCCGAGTGCCTGCTGCAGAGCCATCGCGGGCCCATCGAGCTGCTGCCGGCCCTGCCGCCCGAGCTCCCGGACGGCGCGGTCACGGGCCTCATCGCCCGCACGGGCGTGCGCGTCGATCTCGACTGGGACGCGGGCGGGCTGCGCACCGTCACCCTGGAGGCCCGCGACGTCTCGGCCGTGGGCGAGCACGTCGTGGTCTACAGTGGCACGAGCGTGACCGTGACCCTCGAGCCCGGTATGCCCCTCGAGCTGACGGGAGAGGATTTTCGTGCACACTGAACCGGCCCGGCGAGAGGGCCGCTCATGACGCTCTCCAAGCCGAACGGACGCCGCGCGCCCACGATCTACGACGTCGCGAAGCTCGCCGGCGTCTCGCACCAGACCGTCTCCCGCTACATCAAGGGCGCGACGGGGGTGAGCCCGGCGACCCGGGCGCGCGTCGAGGCGGCGCTCACCGAGCTCGACTACCAGATCAACATGACGGCGCGCTCGCTCGCGACGAGCCAGTCGCACCGCATCGGCGCCCTCACCTACGAGATGTCGCAGATCGGCCCGAGCCGCATCATGCAGAGCGCGGCCGACGAGGCGCGTGAGGCCGGCTACGTCGTCGACATCGTGAGTCTCGGACTCGACCCGGACACCTCGCTCGACGAGGCCATCACCCTGCTGAACCGGCGGGACTTCGCGGGCGTGCTCGCGATCTCGCCCACCGACCAGGTGCGCCAGACGCTGCTGAAGGTGCCGTTCGTCGTTCCGCTCTCGATCCAGTCGGAGACCGAGGAGGTCGACGCCGGACACCCGGAGAGCCTCAACGGCGAGGGCGCGCGCATCGCCACCGAGCACCTGCTCGAGCTGGGCCACACGCGCATCATGCACATCAGCGGGCCGCACGGCTGGCTCGCCGCCCGCAACCGCCTGCACGCCTTCGAGGCCGCGCTGCAGGAACGCGGGCTCGCGCCCGCTCTCGTCGCCGAGGGGGACTGGTCGCCGGCATCCGGCTACACGGCCGTTATGACCATGCCCTTGGATGCCGGCATCACGGCGATCTTCGCGGCCAACGACCAGATGGCGCTCGGCGCCCTCCGCGCCCTCGCCGAGCGGGGCATCTCGGTGCCCGGGCAGCTCAGCGTCGTGGGCTTCGACAACATTCCGGAATCGGCATATCTGATCCCCCCGCTCACGACCGTCGAGCTCGACTTCGACCGTCAGGGGCGGTACGCGATGTCGAAGCTCCTCGCGGCGATGGGCGTGCGGGCCGAGCCGGGCGAGGGCGACAGGGCACGGGCGGTGCTCGTCGTGCGCTCGTCGAGCAGCGCGCCGAGCAGCGCCTCGACCCCCGCCTCGGGCGACCCCGCGAACACGGATCCGGCCCCGGCCCCGGCGCCGGACGCCGCCTCGACGCCCGCTGGGAGCACCGACGCCGCCGCGGATCTTCCTCGGAAATCGCTGTGAGATCGGGCGGGACTTGCATCCGGCGGGAACGTGACTTATATTTCTTGCAACCGGTGGTTACCGGTAACATTCGCTACAGAGTCGACAACGGAGTTCGTGGGACATGACCGAGCAAGACCCGGCAACCTCGTCATGGGACGGCGTGCTCTTCGGCGCCGCCTACTACAACGAGTACCAGACGACCGATCGACTCGATCTCGATCTCGACCTCATGCAGAAGGCGCACTTCAGTGTCATCCGGGTCGGCGAGTCCGTCTGGTCGACCTGGGAGCCGCGTGACGGCGAGTTCGACCTCGACTGGATGCAGCCCATCCTCGACGGCGCTCACGAGCGCGGCATCGCGGTCGTGCTCGGCACCCCCACCTACGCGGTTCCGCCGTGGCTGCAGGTCAAGCACCCCGAGCTCGCGGCCGAGACCGCGACGGGCGTGCGCCGCGCCTGGGGCTCGCGTCAGGAGGTCGACTACTCGAGCGAGCTCTTCCGCTCCTACGCCGAGCGGGTCATCCGGGCGATCGCCGAGCGCTACGCCCAGCACCCCGCCGTGATCGGCTTCCAGGTCGACAACGAACCGGGGATGGAGCTCTTCCACAATGCGCAAACGTTTGAGCAGTTCCTGAGCTACCTCCAGACCCGCTACGGAACCCCCGAGAACCTCAACCGCGATTGGGGACTCACCTACTGGTCGCACAAGATCACCGAATGGTCGCAGCTCTGGCGCCCCGACGGCAACAGCGCCCCGCAGTACGACCTCGCCTGGCGGCGCTTCCAGGCCCGCATCACCACCGAGTTCATCGGCTGGCAGGCCCGCATCCTCGCCGAGTACGCCCGCGACGACCAGTTCGTCACCACCTGCATCGCCTACCTGCGCCCCGGCGTCGACGACTACGAGCTCACGGGCGAGCTCGACATCACCGCGGGAAACCTCTACTTCGGCATGCAGGACGGCCTCGACGCCCGCACGGAGGTCGAGGCCCTCGAGGACTGGACGACCACGGGCGTGTGGGGTCTCACCAAGCAGGCCGACCGCCTCTACTCCTCGCGCCAGGAGCGCTTCCTCGTGACCGAGACCGGCATCACCTCGATCGCCGGGCCCCACCAGAACTACCCGCCCGAGCCCGGCCAGATCGAGCAGGTCGCCCTCGCCTTCGTCGCCCGCGGCGCGCGCATGATCGAGTACTGGCACTGGCACACCCTGCACTTCGGCGCCGAGACCTACTGGGGCGGCATCCTGCCCCACAGCCAGGTTCCCGGCCGGATCTACGACGAGGTCGTCGAGCTCGGCGCACGCCTCGAAGGCCTCGCCCCCGTGCTCGACGGCTACCGGCCCGACGCCGACATCGCGATCGTCTACTCCACCGAGAGCCGCTGGGCGATGGAGTACTTCCCGCCCCTCGGCACCGAGCGCGACAACGTCGCAGACCCCGAGTCGTACAACCGGATCTTCGACGCCTACTACCGCGGCATCGTCGAGTCGGGCGCCCAGGCGCGCATCCTGCACGACAAGCAGCTCGCCGGGTTCAGCGCCGAGGAGCTCGTCGCCCGCCACCCCGTGCTCGTCGCACCGGCCCTCTACATCGCCGACGATGAGCTGCTCGAGACGCTGCGCGCCTATGCGGCGGCCGGCGGCCTCCTCGTCGTGGGCGTGCGCACGGGCTATGCCGACGAGGAGGCCCGCGCCCGCCGCGAGGTCGCCCCGCCCCGTCTCGCCGAGGCGGCACAGCTCTGGTACGACGAGTACTCCAACCTCCGCGGCACCGTGGGCGTTCTCGCCGCGGTCGCCGCGGACGCCACCCCCACGAGCGAGACGGATGCCGCGGCATCCGTCTCGGCCCCGCCCCTCGTGCTCTCGCCCGACGCCGCCGGCTTCGGCTGGCTCGACTACCTGCACGCCGATGGCGCGCGGGTGCTCGCGAGCTACGACCACCCCCGGCACGCCGCGACGCCCGCCGTCACCCAGGCCGTCCACGGTCTCGGCCGGATCAGCTACGTCGGCACCGTCCCGAACACCGCGTTCGCCCGCGACCTCGGCCGCTGGCTCGCCCCCAGACCTGCGACAGCGGCGTGGAACGCCGCAGCCCCGGAGGGCGTGGTCGTGACATCCGGAACCAACGCCGCGGGCGACCGGGTGCTGTTCGTGCACAACTGGACCCCGACGTCGCTCGACGTCGTGGCCCCCGTGGCCGCGACGACCGTCGCCGCCACCCCGCAGACTCCCGGCCGCACCCTCGCTGCCGGTGAAACACTCTCGATGACGCCGTGGTCCGCCGTGGTGCTCATCGAGAGCAGTCCCGCCGATCGCAGCTGATCGAGCGGAAAGAAACGGAGAAAGGTTAGATGCGCACCTTCACACAGCGAAAAATCACCACGGTGGCCGCTATCGCCGCCGCCAGCGCACTGCTCCTGTCGGGCTGCGCGAGCGGATCGTCGGCTGACAGCAGCAGCACGCCGACCACGGTGAGCCAGGCCGAGATCGACAAGGCCATGGAGACCCCCACGACGCTGACCTTCTGGTCGTGGGTGCCGATCCAGCCCGAGATCGACCTCTTCGAGGCGAAGTACCCGAACATCACGGTCAACCTCGTCAACGTCGGCAACGGCGACGCCGAGTTCGACAAGATCCGTACGGCTCTCAAGGCCGGCACGGGCGCCCCGGATGTCGCGCAGATGGGCTACCAGGACATGCCCTCCTTCCGCGTGACCGACAGCCTCCTCGACCTCACCCCCTACGGTGCGGCCGACCTCGCCGACCAGTACGTGCCGTGGGTCTGGAACCAGGTCTCGAGCGACAGCGGAGTCTTCGGCATCCCGCAGGACTCGGGCCCCATGGGCCTGCTCTACCGCAGCGACATCTACGCGCAGGCCGGCGTCACCCCGCCGACGAGCTACGACGAGTACACCGCGGCCGCGCAGACCATCAAGGAGAAGACCGGCTCGTACATCAGCAACTTCCCCTCCGGTGAGCCCGGCACGATCCTGAGCCTGCTCTGGCAGGCCGGCGTCAAGCCGTTCACCTACGACGGCGGCCAGAACGTCAAGATCGACCTCACGAGCCCCGAGGCGACCGAGGTCGTCGACTACTGGAACAACCTCGTGAAGAACGACCTCGTCTCGGTCGACGCCGAGTGGACCGACCAGTGGTACCAGGGCCTCGCCCAGGGCAAGTACGCGAGCTGGCTGACCGCGGCATGGGCTCCGCTCTTCCTCGAGGGCACGGCTCCCGACACCGCCGGCAACTGGACCGCGACGACCCTTCCGCAGTGGAAGGACGGCGACAACGTCTCCGCCAACCTCGGCGGCTCGGCCAACGTCGTGCTCAAGTCGACGGAGAACCCCATCGCGGCCTACGAGTTCGCGAAGTGGATCAACAACGACCCGAGCTCGACGATCATGCTCGCGAACGATCAGTCGCTCTTCCCGACGACCAACGCGACCCTCGAAGACCCGGCGTTCGTCGACACGACCTCCGACTTCTTCGGAGGCCAGAAGGTGAACCAGCTCTTCGCCGAGATCTCGCCCACCGTCGACACGGACTTCGACTGGCTGCCGTTCATGAGCTTCGTCGGATCGAGCTTCACCGACACGCTCGGCAAGGCCATCGCCGACCGCACCGATCTCGAGACCGGTGTCGCCGCCTGGCAGCAGGAGCTCGTCGACTACGCGACCCAGCAGGGTTTCACGGTCGAGGAATAGCCTGGAAGGGGCGGGCTCCGCACGGGAGCCCGCCCCTTCCACCGTCACCCCGCCGCACCGGCGCCCGAACGACGGCACGACGGCGGGGGCACCCAGACCCTGCATCATCCGACCGCGGTGAGCCGCGGCATCCGCCCGCACCGCACCGCCCCCACCCACAGCACCCACATCACCGGAGGATCCAGTGAGTTCCCTAGCCACCAGGCCGCGCGCACGAGGGATGACGAGCAAGCGCAAACAGACGCTCGCCGCCTACCTCTTCGTGACCCCGTTCCTCGTGGCGTTCGTCGCCATGCTCGTCGTGCCGCTCGTCTACGCGGGCTACCTGAGCCTCTTCCAGAGCAAGCTCATCGGCGGCGAGACGTTCGCCTGGTTCGCCAACTACGCGCAGGCGCTCACCGACCCCAAGTTCCTCGCCGGCGTCGGCCGCGTCGCCCTCTTCCTCTTCGTGCAGGTGCCGATCATGCTCGGCCTCTCGCTGTTCATCGCGCTCGCGCTCGACAGCGGCCGTGCCCGTGCCAACAAGTTCGTGCGCCTCGCGATCTTCGTGCCCTACGCCATCCCGGGCGTCGTCGCGACGCTCATGTGGGGCTACATCTACGGCCACGACTTCGGGCCCATCGCCCAGACGCTCGACGCCCTCGGCATCCCGGCCCCCGACCTGCTCTCGAGCTCGCTCATGCTGCCCTCGATGATGAACATCGTCACGTGGGAGTTCGTGGGCTACAACATGATCATCATGTACGCGGCGCTGCGCTCCGTGCCCACCGAGCTCTACGAGGCGGCGGCCATCGACGGCGCCGGTCAGTGGCGCACCGCCTGGTCGATCAAGATCCCCGCGATCCGCCCGGCCATCGTGCTCACCATCATCTTCTCGATCATCGGCAGCTTCCAGCTGTTCAGCGAGCCCAACCTGCTCGGGCACCTCGCACCGACCGTCATCGGCTCGGCGTACACCCCGAACCTCTACGCCTACAACCTCGCCTTCGTGAACCAAGACCTGAACTACGCGGCAGCGATCGCCTTCCTCCTCGGCATCGTCATCATGATCGTCTCGTACATCGTGCAGCTCTCCACGCAGCGGAAGGAGCGCAACGCAGCATGACCGCCACCGCCACCACTCCCACTCCCCGGGACACCTCCCGCGCCGCCTCCGGCCGAGAGGATGCCGCGGTGCTCAGGCAGCGCCGTCGCCGCTCCCGCCGCTCGCCGTTCCGCGACCGCAAGAGCGCCGTGCTCACGATCACGCTCTTCATCTGCGCGATCTACTTCCTCTTCCCGCTCTACTGGCTCGTCGTCGCCGCGACGAAGAGCAACGGCGACCTGTTCTCGACCTTCGGGCTCTGGTTCAGCGGCCAGTTCAACCTCTTCGACAACATCGCGACCGTCTTCACCTTCCAAGACGGCATCTTCTCGCAGTGGGCGCTCAACACGCTGCTCTACTCGGGGGTGAGCGCGGTCGGAGCCACCTTCCTCGCGACGCTCGGCGGCTACGCCTTCGCCAAGTACGAGTTCCGCGGCGGCAAGATCCTGTTCAGCGCCGTGCTCGGCTCGATCATGATCCCGGCCTCGGCCCTCGCGATCCCCACCTACCTGGTGTTCGCGCAGATCGGCTTCGTCAACACCCCGTGGGCGATCATCATCCCCTCGCTCGTGAACCCGTTCGGCCTCTACCTCATGCGGGTCTACGCGCAGGATGCCGTGCCCGTGAGCCTCATGGAGGCCGCGAGGATCGACGGGGCCGGCGAGTTCCGCATCTTCTGGCAGGTCGCCACCCGCCTGCTCACCCCGGGAATCGTGACGGTGTTCCTCTTCTCGCTCGTCGCGACCTGGAACAACTACTTCCTGCCGCTCATCATGCTCAACGACCAGCACCTGTACCCGCTCACGGTCGGCCTCGCCCAGTGGCAGGCCCTCAGCGCGTCGGGCAGCGGGTCGCAGGCCCTCTTCTCGACCGTCATCACGGGGTCGCTCATCTCGATCGTCCCGCTCGTGGTGGCGTTCCTCTACCTGCAGCGCTTCTGGCAGTCGGGGCTCGCCACCGGCGGCACCAAGGGCTGAGCCGCCCGCCCCGTCCCCTTCCGTCCCGCCCGTCCGCGCCCGTCCCCTCCGCGCCCGCCCCTCCCTTCCTCCCCTCCCTTTCTCCCCTCCCTTCCTCGCTTCCTCGCCCGTCCCCTCGACTTGCGCCATTTGGCGTTTCTCGGTCGCGCGAACGGTCGTTATGGCGTGACTGGGTGGGCGATTCGGCGTAACTTGCCCTAGTTCCCACGTTGTGACGGGATGCCAGCGCCAGCCCTGCGACACCAGCCCTGCGACACCAGCACCAGCACCAGCACCAGCACCAGCACCAGCACCAGCACCGAGATACCACAAGCGTGTCTAGCCCGTCCGACCGTCTGCGCTGTTTCCACGAGCAGACCCCACGGACGCGCCGACACCGACTACCCCTCAGACAGCTGTGCACAGACATCCACCCCTGTGGATGACGCCTCACCCCCCTGCGCGATCGACCACCATAAACGGATGCCGCGCCGAACGATCCTGCCCAGCCATCTCCTGTACGCCCCCTTCACCACCGCCGACGCTCGGGCAGCGGGTCTGAATGCGAAAACTCTGCGCGACCCGGTCTTCGGCAGGCCCTTCCACGGCGTGCGGGTACCACCTCGGGCGCCGGCATCCAGCGTCTTCGACCGCAACTGCCGCGCATACGCGACACGGATGAAACCGACGGCGTTCTTCACCCATGACACCGCCGCCCGGCTCTGGAACCTGCCGCTTCCCCGCGAGTACACGGCGGACGACCCCCTGCACGTCTCCACATTCTGGCCTGATCGGGCTCCATCCGGTCGCGGAGTGGCCGGCCATACGCTCACGCCGGGAACCGTGCGAGTGCTCTCACGGGACGGACACCACGTGGTGGACCCCGTCTCGGCGTGGCTGCAGCTCGGCGGCATCCTGCCCCGGGATGAGCTCGTTGCGCTCGGGGACGCCCTCGTACTCGATCCCTTCGTTGTCGAGCCGGGGTCGGATCGGCCGTGGGCGACCATCGGTGAACTCGAAGATCGACTCGGAAGCTACTCCGGGCGCGGGGTCACAAAGCTCCGCGCCGCGCTCCCCCTCATCCGTGAGGGAAGCGAATCGAGGCCGGAAACACTTCTTCGCCTGCTCCTCCGGAGCGCCGGGTTTCCCGAGCCGCAGACGAACACCGAGATCTGGGATGCCGGCGGCCGCTTTCTCGGGCGTGGCGATCTGGTCTTCCGGCCGTGGCGGGTGGTCGTGGAGTACGACGGCGACCACCATCGGACCGATCGCAGGCAATACGAGCATGACCGCTTGCGCCAGGAGGGTCTCGCCCGGGCCGGATGGCAATCGGTCTCGGTCCGTTCGCGGGGTCTTTTCGTGGAGACCGCGCAGACGGTCGAACGGGTTCGACTCGCTCTGGTGTCACAGGGATGGCGCTGACGCCCGACCACCGCGCTGCAGGAACCGGGTCGAGTCACGCCGGACCGCCCACCGAGTCACGCCACAATGAACGGTTACCCGCCCCGGATGCGCCAAATGGCGCAAGTCACAAGGAAAGGCGGGAAAGGGGGAGGGGGGAAGGAAAGGCGGGAGGAAAAAAGGAGGAAAGGAGGAAAAAAGGGGGGAAGGGAGTCAGGGCTCGTCGACGGGGTGCACGATCGTGCGCTCGGCGTCGACCTCGTGCTGCCCGCGAGAGACGATACGGTTTGCGAGGATTGCGGCGAGCGAGCCGAGCGCGACACCCACGACGAGGAACACGAGCAGCAGGAAGCCGAACACCTGGGTCGCCGTGAACTGGGCGTTGTCGGGGAACGCGACCGTGAAGACGATCGCGAGGATCACGCCGACGATAGCCCCCAGCGCCATGAACCGGAAGTAGCGGGGGGATCGGCGCACGATCACCCGGCCCGCGGTCACGACGACCTCGGGCTCGGCGTCGATCGCGCCCTGCTCGACCGCGCCCTGCTCGACCGCGCTCTGCTCGACCGCGCCCTGCTCGTCACTGCCGGTACTGCTCATGCATCCATTGTCCCCCACTTCGCGCGCGCCGGCGCACGGGGATCCAACGGAGAGCGCCTCGGGATCGGAGGGAAAGACACGTAGGGAAAAAGGAGGATACGGACCGCAGACGCAGACGCAGACGCAGACGCAGACGGGAGAAGAGAACACGGATCGAAGAGAAAGACACACCAGAGAGGAAGACACACCGGAGAGGAAGACACACCGAAGAGGAAGACACACCCGGAAGCCACACGGGAAAAGGACAGGGGGCGGGTGCCGAAGACCTGGCACCCGCCCCCTGCTCCATGACCGCCTTAGCGTCTCGGGCTGGTCAGCCGTGATCCCCATCTCGACTGACGCCGTTGACCGGCCACGATCGTCGCTCCGGCGAGGAGCAGCAGCAGGGCGAGCGCGAGCCAGGGCGCGGCATCCGCACCCGTGGCGGGCAGCGCGGCGGACGCGGCCGGCGCGGCGGGCGCTGCCGGCGCGACCACGGGCAGGCCGTCGTCGTCGACCGTGATCACGATCGGGGACCACCCCACGAGGTTCCCGCTCGCGTCCACCACCACGAGCTTGTGCTCGCCTGCCGCGAGGCCGGAAGGCAGCGTCACCGTCACGAGACCGGAGGCGGGAACGAGGTGCCAGCCGAGGAACACGGGTGTCGAGTGCACCCAGACGCCCGCATAGTGTCCGGCTCTGTCGGCACCCACGTCGAGGGTCACCCGGCCGCCGTCGATCTCGACGATCTCGACCCCTCCGCGAGCGGTCTCGGTCAGCTCGTCGTCGGCGACCGGTGTCGGCGCCTCCGCGGGCTCGGGCACCGTCAGCACGGCTGTGTCGCTCGTCGCGACGGAGCCGGCCTCCGAAGAACCGGCCGGGCGGATGTCGCCGCCGACCGGCCCGGTCACCACGGCGCGGTACTCGGTGCCCGAGGCCGCCGGAGCCGCCGGAACGGTGAGCGCGGCATCCGTCGCACCCTCGATCGCGACGAAGCCGTCCTGACCGGGGGCTTTCGTCTCCCACTGGATGGCGGGCGCGGTGCCGCCGACCTCGACCTCGAAGGTCGCCGGCGTGCCGTCGACGGCGGTCTGCGAGCCCGGCTGCGAGACGATCGCGACGGGAACGCCGACCGTGAGCTGCGCCTCGTGCGAGACGGCGCTCTCGCCGAGCCGGTTGGAGACGACCGCGCGGAAGGCCGCACCGTCGTCGTCCGCCGTGTAGCCGTAGGCGAGCACGGCGCCGGTGGCACCGGCGACGTCCTCCCAGAGCGACGATCCGGCCGCGCGGCGCTGCCACTGGTAGCCGACCTCGGGCGTTCCGTCGGCGGCGACCTCGAAGCTCGCGACGGGCTCGCCGTTCACCGGAGCGACCGGAGCGACGAGGCTCTGCGGCTGGGCCGTGATCGCGATCGGCTGGTAGAGCACCGTGAGGGCCACGGCCTCGCTCGTGACGGTCGAGCCATCCGCGCCGCCCACGGCGACCGGGATGTCGTTGCCGACGACCACGCGGTACTGCACGCCGTCGAGCTCCGTCGTCGCCTCGACCTCGAGCGTGGCCGCGGTCGCGCCGACGATCGTCGTCCAGTCGCCGCCGACGGGCTTGCGCTGCCACTGGATGCCGGGCGCCGGGTCTCCGGCGACGGCCACCGTGAAGCGCGCCGTCGTGCCGGGCTCGACGCTCGCGGGCGTCGGCTGAGCCGTGATGCCCGCGGGCACACCGACGGTGAGCGTCGCGGCATCCGAGTTCGCCGTCGCGATGCCGTTGGAGACGACCGCGCGGAACTGCGCGCCGCCGTCCGCAGCCGTGTACGGATAGTCGAGCGTCGCGGAGGTCGCGCCGTCGATCGGAGCCCAGGCCCCGTCTCCGGCCCGCTTCTGCCACTGCACGGTCGGCGCCGGAGCGCCGCTCGCCGCGACCGTGAAGCTCGCGACAGGATCGCCGCTCGCCGGGGCCACGGGTGCCACGAGCGAGCGCGGCTGGGTGACGACCGCGGCCGGGGCCTCGGCGAGCGTCACGGCGGTCTTCGTCTCGAAGGGCGCGTATTTCACTCCGCCGCCCCCGTAGGTGTAGACGCCGTAGTCGCCCGTCTTGTCGAACTGGCCGCTCTTCACGGTCAGCGTCGTCTCGAAGCTGCCGTCCGCCTTCAGCTCGACGGCGCCCGCCGCGGTTCCGCCGATCGTCTGCACGTCGTCCGCGAGCACGGCCCACTTCTGGTCGATGATGTTGCGACCGGTGGTGGTGACCGTGGGCTGCCAGCTGTCGGCGAACTTGCCGAAGACGACGTAGACGCCTCCGAAGCGGCCGGCGAGCGGCGGCCGCGCCGCGGTGGTCGTCGGCGGGTCGGCCAGGAAGCCGGTTCCCGTGACGGTGACCGTCTCGCCGTCCGGGTCGAGGCCCGTGGTCTTCGAGACGGTGACGGTGGGGGTCGGACGGTTCACCGTGAGCGTCGCCTCGTCGGAGACGACGGCCTCGCCGATGCCGTTGGAGACGACCACCCGGTAGATCGAGCCGTTCGCCTCGAGCCCGGCGGCGGGCGAGTAGCTCGCCGCCGTCGCGCCCTCGATGTCGGTCCACTCGTCGCCGCTCTTCAGCTGCCACTGGTAGCCGGGATCGGGCCGTCCGGATGCCGCGACCGTGAACGTCGCGGCGTCGCCGAGCTCGACCGTGGCCGACGCCGGCTGCTGCGTGATCGCGGCAGGCTGACCCACCGTGATCGGCACGTACATGTCGAAGTCGTGGGTGGGCTCGGAGCCGTTCCGCGGCGAGGCGAACACGGCGAAGCCGTACTCCTTGGAGGGGTCGAGCGCTCCGGCGCTCAGCTGCACCCAGGTGTGGTAGTAGCTGAAGTCGCCCTGCGCCAGGGAGCCGCCGATGAGCTGCTCGCGCGGAACCGCGGCGTCGCCGGGCTGCCACACGCTCTTCTCGACGATGCCCCAGGTCAGGAGCTTGTCGGAGCCGGCCGGGA
This sequence comes from Compostimonas suwonensis, assembly GCF_002797855.1. GTDB lineage: Bacteria > Actinomycetota > Actinomycetes > Actinomycetales > Microbacteriaceae > Compostimonas > Compostimonas suwonensis. Next base: position 590,564 of record NZ_PGFB01000001.1, on the reverse strand, counting down.
AGTCCGGGACCTTGCCGAAGACGACGTCGATCCGGTGGGCCGCCGCCGGGTCGAGGATCTCGGAGTCCGACCAGAGGTGCACCGGCGGATCCTGCGTCGGCAGCACCGTGAGCGTGGCCGACTCGGAGACGACGGGCTCGCCGATCCCGTTGTCGAGGATCGCCCGGTAGCGGTAGCCCGAGTCGGCGAGGGTGAGCCCGCTGAACTCGAGCGCACCGCCCGTGCCCTGGCCGGGCAGTGCCTCCCAGGTCTCGCCGTCGCGGCTGCGCTCCCAGCTGGCGGTCGGATACGGCGCGCCGTCGGCGGAGACCAGGATGTAGGAGGTGCCGCCCTCGAAGGCGACGTTGTCCTGCGGCTGGGCGTCGATGACGACGGGCGAGGTCGTGAGCGCGAGTGTGACCTCCTCGGAGACCGCCTGGCCTTCCGAGTTGCTCGCGATCACGCGGAACGCGGCTCCGTCGTCGGCCGGGTAGGCGGAGTTGAAGGAGTAGTTCGCGCTCGTCGCGCCCGCGACATCCGCCCAGGTGCCGTCTGCGGCCTTGCGCTGCCACTGGTAGGCGGGCGCGGGGTATCCGCTCGCGGCCGACTGGAAGCCGACGTACCAGCCGGCGCCCGTCGTGACCGACTCGGGCTGCTTCGTGAACACCGGCGCGGCCGCGAGGGTCACCCGGATGGCGGCAGCGGCGGTCGTGACCGTCTCGTCGCCGAGGGTGCCGACGGCGCGGACCGCCGCTCCGTTCCACTCTGCGACCGTGACGGCGGCGAGGGTCAGGGTCGACGAGGTCTCGCCGTCGAGGTCGGTCCAGTCTCCGCCGGCCTTCTTGGCCTGCCACTGCACGGCGACCTCACCGCTGGAGGCGACGGCTCGCGCCGTGAACACGGCGTCCGTCCCTTCCCGCACGTCCACCGGGCCGGGCTCCTGCACGAAGAGCGGTCCGAACTCGGGCGCGGAGCCCTCGAGGTCGACCTCGATCGGCAGCGGCGGCTTGTTGGGGTCTGCGGTCAGGCCGCTCGTGTGCCAGTAGCTCGAGAGCCCCGTGGCGTACTGGAAGTCGACGAACGACTGCGGCCAGGATCCCCAGTCGGGGTTGCTCGCCTTGGCCGCGGCGGGGATCGCCGAGGTCGTGGAGCGCTCCGACTGCGGGTCGAGCGGGTTGGCGAGCGGGAAGTAGTCGACGCCCTTGTACACGGGGTCGATCGTGAGCGCGCCGTCCACGATGCTCGCACCGCGCACGGTCGCGATCTCGACGCCCTGACGCGGCTCGAGCGGGATCTTCACGTCCGGGTTGTCCATGGAGCTGCCGAAGCCGCCCACGTTCGCGGTGATCGAGCCGTCGCCGTTCTCGTCGAGCACGAGGAGCGGGTTCTCGAAGTACCAGCTCACGAGGCCGCCGTAGGCGTTGATCGTGCCGGCCCCCGTCCACTGGATGCTCGTCTCGCCGTTCTCGCTCGTGTAACCGGTGCCCTCGGTGAAGAGGAAGCGCTGGTCGATGCTCGTGGAGCCTTCCGTCGCCGGGGTGCAGCGGGTGCTCACACCCACGACCTCGTTGCCTCCCTCCGCCGTCTTCTTGACGACGTAGACGTTCCCGTCGACCGACTGGTAGTCGCCGCCGAGGCCCTGCACGGTGCCGGCGACGAAGTAGTTGCAGCCGCCGGCCGGGGACGCGCCCTGGTGCACGTTGTTGAAGCCGAACTCGACGGTCGCCCCGGAGAGCGGGGTCCTGCCGGGCTCCTGACCCACGAGGTAGATCGGGGTCACGCTGTCGAGCGAACGGTCCTCGAGCACGTCGTCACGGTAGGTGACGATCTCGTAGGCGGTGTTCGGGTCGAGGGTCCCGGCCGGCAGGGTGAGCGGGCTCGTCCAGTAGCCGCCTCCCGAGCGCAGCGAGGCGCCCGTGCGCAGCACGGTGGAGATACGATCCTCGACCGCGACCTGGCTGCCGGGCGACCACGTGCCCGCCTCGACGAGCACGGTCCGCATGCGGCCGGTGAAGTCGTCGGGCACGGTGAAGCCGCCGCCGCGCAGGGTCGCGGAGAGGGGCGCCGCCGGGTCGATGGGGGTGTTCGGGTCCAGGAGGACCCGGCGACCGTCGACCGCCACGACATCGATGGTCACGGCGTCGGTGACAACGGGCTCTCCGATGCCGTTGCTGCCGACGGCGCGGTAGAGGGCGCCGTCCTCCTCGAGCACACCGACGATCGCGACGGAGGGGTACGGGGTCCCGAAGTCCGTCCAGCTCGCGCCGCCGTCCGTGCTCTTCTGCCACTGCCAGCTGGGTGCCGGCGCGCCCGTTCCCGTGACGCCGATGATGACGCTCTGGGTCGCGAAGATGCGGGCGTCGCGGGGCTGCTGCGTGATCGCGGGCGCCTCGACCGTGACGGTGAGGGTCGCGACCTCGGAGACGACGGGCTCGCTCACGCCGTTGCTCACGACGACCCGGAACAGGTCGCCGTCCTGCGCGACCCCCGCGCCGACGCTCAGGCTGCTCGTGGTGGAGCCTGCCGGCGTCCAGCTCGCGCCGTCGTCCGTGCTCCTCTGCCACTGGTAGGCGAGGGTCGAGCCGGTGGCCTGCACCTGGAAGCTCGCGGTCCCGCCGGCCCGCACCGTGACGGACTGCGGCTGGGTCTGGATGACGGGCGCGACGAGCGCCTCGACGGTGAGCGTCGCGGGGGCCGAGACGACCGTGCCGCGCGGGCTCGTCACCACGGCGCGCACGACGAGGCCGTTGTGCGCGGCGACCGTGACGTCCGGGATGCTCAGCGTCTCGGAGGTCTCGCCCTCGAGGTCCGTCCAGTCCTCGGCGGTGGCGCCCTGCTCCTGCCACTGGATGCCGTTCGGCGCGGGGTTGCCGCCGCCGAGGGCGGTGAACTGCACGTCCGCGCCCTCGCTCACCGTGAGGCTCGCGGGGTTGCGCACGAGTACGGGATCGGTCTCGGGGAGCTCGAAGTCGTAGTCGACCGTGAACGGCAGCGGCGGCTTCTTGGGGTCGGCGACCCCGCCGCTCGTGTGCCAGTAGCTGGAGAGCCCTGTCGCGTACTGGAAGTCGACGAACGGCTCAGGCCATGAGCCCCAGTCGGGGTTGCCCGCCTTGACATCGGCCGTGATGGCGGATGTCGTCTGCCGGCCCGAACTCGGGTCGAGCGGGTTGTTGAGGGGGAAGTAGTCGACGCCTCGGAAGACCGGGGTCACCGTGAAGCCGCCGTCGTCGGAGACATCCGCGCCGGAGACGGTCGCGATGACGACGCCCTCGGTCGGCGGCAGCGGCTCCTTGACGTTCGGGTCGGCCATCGACGAGCGGAAGCCTCCGACCCGGGCGACGACGGTGCCGTCGCCCTGCGCGTCGAGCGTGAGCTTCGGGTCTTCGACGTACCACGGCACGAGTCCGCCGTAGGCGTTGACCGTCGCGGCGCCGTGCCACTGGATCTCGACCGCGCCGGTCTGCGGGTCGCGCTCTCCGTCGCCCGAGGTGAAGAGGATGCGCTGGCCGTTGCTGCCGCCTTCGCCGAGCGGTAGGCAGCGGTTGCCTTCGCCGACGGCGACGAAGGACCCGTCAGCGGTGCGCTTGAGGATCGAGACGTCGCCGGAGCGGGTCAGATAGCTGGATGCCGTGCCGTCGGACTTCCCGGCGACGAAGTAGTCGCAGCCGCCGAACTGGGCCCCGCCCTGGTGCTGGTTGTTGATCGCCCACTCGAAGCTCGCCTCGGTGATGGGCGTGGGCACACTCTGGCCGTCGATGGGCAGGAGGGTGCGGGTGTCGTAGCCGCGGTCGGCGAGGTCCGTGCTGAACGTCACGAGGTAGTAGCGCACGCTCGGGTCGATGAGGCCCGGGTAGAGGCTCACGAGCTGATCGGACTGGTGCCCGCCGTACTCGAGCAGGTTGGAGGCGTAGAGGGTCTCGCTCCAGACGAAGGTCGAGGGGTCCGGGGTGTTCGTGCCCTCGAGCGCGCTCTCGGGGACGAGGGCGGCCTGGATGTCGGTCGTCGAGCCTTCGGGCACGGTGAAGCCCGCGAAGGACGCCCGCAGGGAGTAGGTGCTGCCGAGCTGCGTCGGGTCGACGGGCGCGCCGAGGACCCAGGCGACGGTCTTGCCGTCGACCGGCAGGACGGTGAGCGAGCGGGGCTCGCTCGTGACCGCATCGCCCACGCCGTTCTCGAAGACGGCGCGCACGAGGAGGCCGCTCTGGTCGAGGCGCGGGTGCTCGATGGAGTAGGTGGAGCCCGAGACCCCCTCGCTCACGGCGGTCCACGTGTCGCCGCCGTCCGCGCTCGTCTGCCAGGTGGCGACGGGTGCGGGGATTCCGGAGGCGTTGGCGCGGAACGCGGCGCGGGGCGCGCCCTCGAGGACGACGAGGTCCTGGCCGGAGCCGACGATCGCGGGCGCCTGCGTCGCGACCGTGAGGGTCACGACATCCGATTCGAGCGAGCCGTTGACGAGCACCCGCACGCGGGTGCCGTCATCGTCGATGCCGGCCGTGAGCGCGAGCTTCGAGTCGGTGGCGTCGGGGATGTCGTTCCAGCTCTCGCCGTCCGTGCTGCGCTGCCACTGGTAGTGGACGGGGTTGCCCGCGGCGACGACCGTGAAGCCCGCGGTCTGGCCGGCGTCGACCGACGCGGCGACCGGCTGGCTCGTGATGGTCGCGTCGACCTCGTCGAGGCGCACCGTGACGGGCAGCGGCGGCTTCATGAGGTTGAGCCCCGAGCACGAGGTCGTGTAGTAGTGCGCCTGCACGGAGGTCGGCACGAAGTCGATCCACGCGGAAGGCCACGAGCCGCCCGCGCCGTCGCAGGCCTGCCAGGGGCTGCCGCCCACGGGGGTGTAGGAGCGCCCGGCGTACTCGGGCACGGCCGTGATCACGCCGTCGTCGACGGTGACGCTCGAGAAGGTCGCGAGCACGATGCGCGTGGGGCCGGCTGCGGGGGCCGGCGCGCCGCTCATGTCGAGGCCCGCGGGAATGTAGGCCTCGAAGCTGAGGGAGCCGGTCGCGTCGTCCTCGATCGTGAGCACGGGGTCGCGCAGGGTCTCGTCGGGGGCGCCGTACTGGCCGTTGTAGGCGTTGAGCACCCAGTCGCCGGTCTCGTCCCATGTGATCGTGCCCGCACCCGTCTGGGCGTCGAGGGCGCCCTGGCCGTCTTCGAAGCGCACGAGGTTGAAGTTCTTGATCAGGTCGGCGTCGAGGCCGGAGACGGTCTTGCCGTTGAGCGTGGAGGTGGAGACGTCGTCGCCCGAGGCCGTCATCGACCAGGCGCCGAAGACGCCGTACTGCGCGTAGCGGCTGTACGCCCACTCGAGCTGGGCGCCGTCGACCTCGACGGTCTGCGGGGCGGGGGGCGTGACCGTGAGGCTCGCGGCATCCGAGGTCACGGATCCACCGGGGCCCGACACGACGACCCGGAAGCGCGCGCCGTCGTCGTCGCTCGTGGCGACGAGCTCGTAGCCCGCCGTCGTGGCGCCGTCGATCGGCGACCAGCTGCTGCCGTCGTCTGATCGCTCCCAGATGTAGGAGAGCGGCTCGCCGCCGTCGGCCGTCACCTGGAACGAGGCGGTCTCCCCCGCGACGACGGTCGTGCTCGCGGGCTGCGCCGTGATGCTCGGTGCCACCGGGGCGGGCGCGAGCTCGAAGCCGACGCTGATCGGCAGCGGCACCTTGAAGGCGTCGGTGCTCAGGCCGCTCGAGTACCAGTACGACGACTGGCCCGTGAGCAGCTGGTAGTCGACCATGCTCTGCGGGAAGGAGCCCCAGTTGTCGCCCGTGCGCACCTGCGGCGACGCCGAGGCGGGCAGCTCGACCTCCACCCCGAGGTAGTCGGGCGACACCTCGAAGCCGTCGTCCGTGACATCCACGCCGTTGAGCACGGCGAGGGTCACCTCGGCGGTGGGCAGCGGCTGGAAGACGTCGGGGTCGTCCATGCTCGTGCCGAAGCCGCTCAGGGTCGCCGTGAGCTCGCCGCTGCCGTTCGAGACGATCAGGTGCGGGTCGCTCACGTAGAACTGGGTCATGCCGCTGTAGAACGCCACGGTGAAGTCGCCGGTCCACTGGATGTCGGCGCTGTCGGCGTCGGCGTCGGCGTCACCCGTGCCGTCGCCGATGACGACGCGGTGGTTCGAGAACTGGCCGCTCGTCGGGCTCGGGATCGTGCCGCCGGCGGGTGTCGTCTTGAGCCCCGCCCAGGTGGCCGTCGCGTAGCTGCCGTCGGCCTGCTGCTTCTCGATCGTGACGTCGCCGCTCGTGGCCGCCCACTCGCTCTCGGAGATGGTGTCGGCGCCGCTCGTCTTGGGCGCCTTGCCCGCGCTGAAGAAGTTGGAGGTGCCCGGCGCGAAGGCCTTGTTGTTCGCCTCGTTGCTGAGGCCCCAGCGGAAGACCGCGTCGGACACGGCGGTGCCCGCGGGATCGTCGGCGAAGGCCGGGGCGGCAGGGGATGCCACGAGGGTCGAGAGAGCCAGCGCGGCCGCGGTGGCGGTCGCGAGGACCGCTCTGCGCAGACGCGGGCGAGGACGATTGTCGTTCACGTGTACTCCGGATGTGGATGGTGGGCTGGTGCGAGGCGCCCGAACACAGAGAGTGTTCAGGGTTAGCTTAGCCTTACCTTATTAAGGTAAGGCAAACCTATCTTTTAACTTTTTCCTGTGGTAGTGGACCGCGCCGCGGGTGCGATCGGGATGACACGCGAGACGATGAGCACACCACCTCCTGCCGCGGCGAGAGCGATCAGCAGGAGGCCTGCGAGCACCGCGGCGAAGAGGAGGACCTCCCGGTTGTCGAGGGTCTCGGCTACCGGGGCCTGCTGGATGACGACGACGGAGCCCACGGCGGCCGGTGCGGCGTCGGCGAGCGGAGCCGGGTCGGCGAGGGCCGGCGCGGCTGGGCGCACGGGTGCCGGGGCCGCACGGCGAACCGGGGGTGCGTGCTCCGCCGAGGGCGCCGCCGACGCCGGCCGAGGAGCCGTCGGTGACGGCGGGTTCCGCACAGGAGGCGGCACGACCTGTTCGCCGCCTCCCCCGTTCGCGGGCGGCGGGGGCGGCGGGGTGAACTCGGAGGCGATGTAGCCGACCGTGACGGGGAGCGCCGGCTTGGCGGCATCCGCCTGCCCGCCGCTCGAATACCAGTAGGCCGATTGCCCCGTCGCCGTGTGGAAGTCGACGAAGTCCTGCGGGAACGAGCCCCAATCGGGCCCGCTGCGGGACTGCGGGGTGCGGCCGCCGTCGGTGTCGACGGCGACGCCGCGATAGTCCGGGGTGATCGTGAAGCCCTCGCGACCGGTCTGGACGCCGTGCAGCACCGCGAGCGTCACCTCGCGCTCGGCCAAGGGCTCCCACTTGTCGAGGTCGTCCATGTCGGTGCCGAAACCGCCGACGGTCGCCGTGAGCGTTCCCACGCCGTCGACGACCCTCAGCACGGGATCGCTCAGGTACCAGAACGACATACCGCCGTAGTAGGCGACCGTGACGTCGCCGGTCCAGCGGATCTCCGCGCTGTTCGTGGCGGGCTCGACCGTTCCGCCGCCGCCCGAGAAGACGAACTGGCTCTCGCCGTAGGCCGACGACGAGCCCGAGCTGAGCGTCCGCCCCGTGCGGTCGAGGCACTTGTTCTGCCAGGTGGCGGGCCGGTAGCGCCCCTGCGCATCGGGCTTCTCGATCGAGACCTCGCCCGCCGACGACGCGAACTGCGCGGGCTCGAAGACCTTCGCCCCGCCCGCATCGGGCGAACGCCCGGCCGAGAGGAAGTTGCAGCCCCCGAAGTAGGCGCCGTTGTTGCTCTCGTCGTTGATGCCCCAGCGCAGCACGGCGTCGTCGAGGTCGAGCACACCCGCCGTGCTCGGCACGATCTGCACGGCCACCGCGAGCGGCGCGGGGGCACCGGGCTGGCCGTCGAGACTCGCGTCGGTGAAGAAGACCGCGTAGTGCCGACCCTGCCCGAGACCCGAGGTCGAGAGGCGCACGGATGCCGCGGGCACAGCGCCCTCGACGGCGCCGGCGAAGCTCCCCGAGCCGAACCACCACACCTCGCCGCTCTCGCCGTCGCCCCACGGCACCGCCAACTGCGCGGTCTCGCCCGCCTCGACCGTCAGCACGTCGTCGCCCGCACGCACCGCCGCTCCCGTGCGCAGCGCCTCGTCGAGCGCCGCCCGATCGGCGAACGGCGGCACACGAGTGCCGGGCTCGGAGGCCTGCGGCAGAGTCACGCGCGCGCCGTAGTCGGAGAGCCCGCCGACGCCGTTCGCGTTGACGGCCGCGTACCGCACCGAGTAGCCCGCCCCCGGGCGCAGGCCGCCGAACTCCGCCGTCGGAGCCGTGCCCGGCACGGCCGGCAGCTCCACGCTGTCGCGCAGGCCGAAGCCGGACTCGTACAGCTCGACGCGGTAGGCCGTGACCGCCGAGCCACCGGCGAACCGACCGGTCACCTCTGCTCCCTTCCAGCTCAGCGAGCGGGCCGAGACGGCGACGGGAGCGGCCGGCTTGTTCGACCACTCGATGCCCGGCGCCCGCGCGCCGAGGGTCTGCGCAGCGTAGGGCGCGCTCCAGGCCGGCACCGCGCTCGTGGCGGAGCTCGTGCGGTAGCGCTTCTGACCGTCGACGAGGTCGTAGGCGACGACGGCGGCGAGGTATCTGCTCGCGCCGCTCAGGCCCGTGACCCGCAGCGTCGTGCGATCGCCCGCGTCGATCACGGCCGTCACGAAGTTGTTCGCCGACGTCGCGTTCATGTCGTACAGCCGCTCGAAGACCCGCACGAGATAGCCGCTCGGTGGTGGGTTCTGCGCGTCCGACGCCGCGGCATCCCAGTCGACGCGGAAGCCGTCCGCGCTCGGCTCGCCGAGCCGCGGGGTTCCCGCCCGCTGGGATGAGAGGGCGCCGGCGCTCGCGGCGTGCAGGGTGAGCGGCTCGCTCACGAGGGCGTCCGTCATCCGCCCGGCTCCGTCGAGGGGCGTGAGCCGGGCCGTGACGGTGACGCGGCCGAAGCCGATGCTCTCGAAGCGATGCGCCGTCTCGTCGCCGTCGAGCTCCACACGCGCGATGAGCGCGTTGCCGTTGGCGACGCCCGTCCCCGCGAAGAGCTCGAGCTGGTAGCCGAGCGGGGCCGAGCCCTCCTGCGGCGCCCAGCGCACGTCGACCCCGTAGTCGATGGCCGCGGGATCGCCCGAGAGCACAACGGTTCCGGCAGACGGCGGCTGGGCGGAGCCCTCGTCGATCGCGGCCGACGGTGTCGTCGGGATCCCGATGGTCGCGCGCTGATCGGTGGGCCGCTGTGCCTCAGCCTCCGGCGGCCAGGGGCTCGGGCCCGGCTGCGGCTGCGGACCGGCGGGCTCGGCGAGGTCGACGGGATCTGCGGGATCGAGGGGCTCGGCCGTCGGCGCCGAGCCACCGGTCGGATCGGACGCCGCTTCCGGGGCGATCGGATCGGGGCCCGGACCGGAATCCGCCGGGGCCTCGGGCGTCGCGGCGCCACCGGGTTCGTCGGCGAGATCGCCGCCGGCCCCGGAGGGAGGCTCTGCGGTCGGGTTCGAGGCCGGCTCGCCGGGCCCAGCCATGTGGCCGGACGGCTCCGCGGCGACCGCGGGATTCGCTGCCGACGCGAAACCGAGCAGCGCGACGACCAGCGCCACCCCTGCGAGAGCGCCGCCGCGCCGCCGAGATCGTGTTGTCATGGCCTACGCCCCCGCCGCCGCGGGCGGCGAGGACGGCGGCGGATCGCCTCGTCCCCTCCGACGGGCGCTCAGCACGGCCCAGACCAGGAAGCCGATCGCCGCGAGCGCGAGCACGCCGACGGCCGCGACCGCCCAGAGCAGGATGCCGAAGAGCCCGTCGTCGTCGACGTCGCCGGCCGGCGCCGCCGCGACGATCGTCGTGGTGACCGGGGCCGGGGCCTGCACCGACGACGAGGGCTGCGGCTCCTGCGCCGGTGCCCCCTGCTGCGCCTCGGCGGCGTGCTGCTCGGCCTCGGCGGCGAGAACCTCCTGCTCGGCGGCGGCCGCTGCCGCGGCATCCGGATCGTCGGCGTAGAGGTCGCGGAAGGCTATCGGGGTGAAGCTCTCGTTGCTGGGATTGGCGACCCCGTGTGCGCCGATCGTGATGATCCCGCACTGCAGCTGCAGGCAGTCGACCGTCGAGACGTTGCCATCGCGGTCGTACGACTCGAAGCTCGAGCCCGGGATCTTCATCGTCGCCGACCAGGTTCCGTCGGCCGCGATCGTGCCGCCGTTGGCCGCGTACTCGGTCGAGCTGCCGGGGAAGCTCACGAAGAGCTGATAGCCCACCGGGTTCTCCTCGTCGTCGTAGACGTAGCGGTAGTCGCTGCCCGTCTGGCCGCCGGAGCTCGGCGCCCATCCTCCGCCCGCCACCCAGCCGAAGAACACGTAGACGCCGCCGAAGCCGCTCGCGATCGACTGGAAGCCCGAGCCCGAGAGCGTGACCTCGGTGAGATAGTTCGGGTCTGCGACGGCCACGAGGTCGGGGCGGTCCACGACCGTCACAGACACCCGCCCCTCTGCGTGGGCTGCGGGCACGGCGGTGCCGAGGACCAGGGCGGATGCCGCGACCACGGTCACGGCCGCCGCAAAGGCCCGGCGCAGAGCACGCCCCTTCCGCGCGACTGCCGGGGGATGGGTCTGGAGCGTGTTCATGGGGTCTCCGAATCGGTGGCGGCGCCGTCGTGGCGCAGAGGGACGACGATGATGGTTCCCGTCACGGGGTGCCGCACGATCTCGACCGGGTGGTCGTAGACCACGCTGAGCAGAGGAGCCGTGAGCACCTCCTCGGGCGTGCCGTCGGCGACGATCCGCCCCTCGGCGACGAGGGCGATCCGGTCGGCGTAGGCGGCGGCGAGACTCAGGTCGTGCAGCACGACGACGGCCGCGTCGCCTCGGCGGGCGCCCGCGCGCACGAGGCGCAGCAGGTCCTCCTGGTGCCGGAGGTCGAGGGCGGCGGTCGGCTCGTCGAGCAGCACGATCCCGGCGCGCTGGGCGAGGATGCGCGCGAACCCCGCCCGGGCCCGCTCGCCGCCCGAGAGCGAGGGCAGCTGCCGCGGGGCGAAACGCCGCAGCCCGGTCGAGTGGAGCGCCTCGAGCACCGCATCGTCGTCGTCGGTGTCGCGCGGGGTGTTCTGCCAGGGCGCGCGCCCCATCTCGACGACCTCGCGCACCGTGAACGGGAAGAAGACCCCGTGCTCCTGCAGCAGCACGGCGCGGCGGCGGCCGAGCTCCCGCAGGCTCCACTCGGCGAGATCGCGCCCGGCGATCGTCACGCGTCCGGTCCCGTGCTCCTGGTCGCCGGTCACGACCGAGAGCAGCGTCGATTTGCCGGCCCCGTTCGGCCCGATGAGCGCGACGACCTCGCCCGCGTGCGCCGTGAGCGAGACGCCGTCGAGGATCGTCTTGCCGTCGATCGCGACCGAGACGTCGCGCACCTCGACGGCCGGGTCGCCGGGCGAGAGCGACGCGGGCACGGCGGTGCGCGCCATCAGCCCCACCCTCCCGCGCGCCTGCGCGTTCGCCGCAGAAGCCAGAAGAAGAACGGGCCGCCGACGAGCGAGGTGAGCAGGCCGATCGGCAGGTCGGCCATGGGGATCGCGGTGCGGGCCACGAGATCGGCCGTCACGAGCAGGAGCGAGCCGCCGAGGGTCGAGGCGATGAGCAGCGGCAGATGCGCCGGGCCGATGATCATGCGCATGAGGTGCGGGATCACGAGGCCGACGAAGGCGATGATGCCGCAGAAGGCGACCGCGCCCCCGACGAGCAGCGCGACGAGCACGATCGCCAGCACGCGCAGCCCCTCGACGTTGACGCCCAGGTGGCGGGCCGCCTTCTCGCCCAGCGAGAGCAGGTCGAGTCGCCGCGAGAGCGCAAGCCCCACGGCGATCCCCACGATCGCGATGGGCAGCACGACCCAGACGTCCTGCCACCGGGAGCCGTTGAGGCTGCCGAGCTGCCAGAAGACGATCGCCTCGCGCGACTGCGTGTCGCCGAGGAAGGTGAGGAGGGCCAGGCCCGCGCCCGTCACGGCGTTGACCGCGATGCCCGTGAGCACGAGCGTCACGACCTCGGTCTTGCCGTTCGCGCGCGACACCGAGTACACGAGGAGGGTCACGAGCAGCCCCGTGGCGAAGGCGGCGATCGCGATCGTCCACTCCCCGAAGAACGCCCAGCCGAAGACGATCGTGGCCGACGCACCGAGGGCGGCGCCCGAGCTCACCCCCACGACACTCGGCTCGGCGAGCGGGTTGCCGAAGATCGCCTGCATGATCATGCCGGCCGCGGCGAGCGCCGCACCGACGAGGATCGCCATGACGACCCGGGGGAAGCGGATGTTCCACAGCGCGCTGTCGCCGTTCGGATGCGACGGGGCCGGCCAGATGGTGATGCCGAGCTTCTGCGTGATCGAGCCGAGCACCTCCTCGGGCGCGATTGTGAGCTGCCCGATGCCCGCCGCGAGGAGCGAGACGATCACGAGCGCGACCGCGAGCCCCGTGAACAGCAGCGCGCGGCGCCGGGTGCCGACGCGCTTCGGCAGCGGATCGGCGTTCGCGTCGGGGCCGGCGTCGAGCTGCGCCTCGCTCGGAGTGCGGCTCGCCGCGGCATCCTGGGCCGTGGTCACGACGATGCCCCGCCGGTCTGCCCGGGCGCGTAGATCGCCTTGGCGAGGGCGTCGAGCACACCCGCCGTGCGCGGGCCGAAGCTCAGGATCTCGTAATCGCTCATGTCGACGATGCGGCGGTTCTGTCCGGCCGGCGTCTGTGCGACGGCCGGGATGCGCTCGAGCAGGCCGTCGACGCCGTCGACCGACTCGAGGCCCTTCGTCATCATGAGCAGGATGTCGGGCTGCGCCTTCACGAGCGCCTCGGCCGTCATCGGCCGCATGCCCTGCCAGCCCACCTCGCCCGCGACGTCGACACCGCCGAGCGCGGTGATGAGGGCGTCGGCCCCCGAGTCCTCGCCGAAGATGTAGTAGACGCCCGCGTTGCCGCGCACGTAGAGGAACATGATGCGCGGGCGGTCGGCGGGATCCTCGGGCGTGACGGCGGCGATCTCCGCGATCTCGGCGTCCACCTCGCCGCGCACCCGTGCGGAGAGCTCGCGGCCGGCCTCGGGCACGCCGAGGGCGCCGGCGACCATCGTCACGATCTCCTCGATGTTGTCCATGCTGCGCTCGGGCGTCACGACGACGACGGGGATTCCGGAGTCGCGCATCTGCAGCACGACGTCCCACGGGCCGATCGACGAGTCGGTGATGATCACCGAGGGGTTCAGCGCGAGGATGGCCTCGCCGCTCAGCTCGTGCCCGTTCTGGGTGACGAGCGGCAGGTCGGCCGCACCGTCGAAGCTCGTCGAGGTGTCCCGTCCGACGACGCTGTCGCCGAGGCCCAGGCCGAAGACGGTCGCGGCGAGGGAGCCGTAGATGTCGAGCGCGAGGATGCGGCTCGTGTCGGTGACGGTCACCTCGGTGCCCTGGTTGTCGACGATCGTCGCGGGCAGCGCTGGCTGCGGGTCGTCGGCGACGGGCTCGATGCCCGTGTCCTCCATGCATGCCGTGGACTCGCCGACGTGGGTCTTGGGATCTGCGACGAGGTCGAGCTCGGCGAGAGGGGTGCCCGCCGCCGCGCAGCCCGCGCCCTCACCGCCGTGCGGAGCGGGGGTGCAGCCGCTCAGGACGAGCGCTCCGAGCGTTGCGGCGACGAGGGTGGTCCTGCTGAGGATGGTGCGGAGAGTGGTCATGGTCCGAACTGGTCGAGGATGCGCGGCGCGCGTCTGGTGGGGGCGGCGCATGGCGCGGGGAACGCGATTCGCGGTCGGAGGCGCGACGAATAGCGGTCGATATCGGCCGTTCGGCCGATGTCGATCGCGCGAAAGTGTCTCGATGCCGAGCGAATCGGTATCAAACTAGTTAGGCAAGGCTCACCTTGTCAAGGTAAGCCTTACCTACATTATTAAACTCCCGATCAGAGGCTATCGATCGGGCGATTCGACCCTCGCGCCGCCCGGGTTCGGCGTTCGTGGCACGTGGATGTCGTGCGGGCACGTGAAAAGTCGCGTGCCCGCACGACATCCACGTGCCGCGACGAAGAAACGGGCGGTGAGGGGCTGCCGCTCAAAGCGGCAGCGGCACGTGGCCCGTGAGGTCGGCGCGCTGGCCGGAGGCGTGCACTCGGCCGGTGGCGATGGCGTCGGCCCAGGTGACGGCGCCCGTGGCGAGGGCGAGCCAGGTCGCGGCATCCGTCTCGATGACGTTCGGCGGGGTTCCGCGGGTGTGCCGGGGGCCTTCGATGCACTGCACGGCCGCGAACGGCGGCACGCGCACCTCGACGGTGTTGCCCTCGGCGCGCTCGGCGAGGATCTGCAGCGAGTACCGCACGGCCGTCGCGAGGGTGGTGCGGTCGACGGCGGCGGCATCCGCCCCGGTCGCGCTGCGCACGGCCTCGCGCCCCACGCCGTCGTCGATGCGCGCTCTAGCCATGGCTGCCATCCGCGCCGGATGCACCAGCCGTGCCAGCCGTGCCAGCCGCGCCATCGTCTGCGCCCGCGCCACCCGCAGGCGCGGCCGTCGTGGGCGAGGTGCCGTCGCCCGGCGAGCCCGCGCCGTAGAACGGGCCGACGTGGTTGACCAGCCAGGTGAGCCCGGCCGGCCCCGTGCGCGCGAAGGTGATCTCGACGCCGAAGCCCGGGTCGGTGCCGCGCAGCGCGGAGTTGATGGCCTCGACGACGGCCCGGCGGTCGTCCTCCCCGTTTTCGACGAGCTCCACCTCGATGAGCAGCACGGGCGGCAGCTCGCCGATCTGCACCCAGGCCCTGCGGGCGCTCACGGCGGGCGGCACGGCGCGCAGGGCGGCCGCGACCGTGCTCACGAGCTCGGCCGGCTCTGTGGGCGGCTCGCCGACGCGGATGCGTGTGCCCGGCTCGATCGGGTTGACGCCGGGGATCGACTCACCCGGCTGCCCGACCTCGAGGTCGGGGCTGAGCCCGAGGGCCTCGCGCACAGCGTGGTGCGGCATCACGAGGCTGATCTCCTGGCCCGCGTTCACCGAGGCACCGATGGGAGGCGGCAGCTGCTCGAGGAAGTCCCGGGCGGCGGGCGGGTTGATGGCCCGGCGGTCGGGGAAGCTCGCGGCGAAGAGCTCGACGGAGGTGTAGACGGGAACCACCTCGTGGCCGTCGTGGTCGAGGATGAGCAGCCCCGGCGGGTCGTTCTCGTCGAAGTCGCCGGTCAGCAGCCCCTCGTCGCCGCCGAACGGCACCCACACGGGCGCGTCGAGCAGAGCCGCGATGACGTCGTCGACGGGCACCTCGCCGCGATACGCGGCCGCGAGCGTGCCCTCGAGATCGTTGTGCGGAAAACCGCCGCTCTGTTCGCCGCTCACCGGTTCGTCGCTCATCCGTCCCACGCTAGGCGTCCTCCGCGCCGCGCGCAAAGCCATGCGCATCAGTCATCGTGGGGTCGGGGCAGCACGGGAGCGGGGAAACCCTGCACGCCCTAGCATTGCTGGTGTGAAAATTCTCGTTCTCGGTTCCGGTGCTCGCGAGCACGCCATCATCCTCGCCCTGCTGTCGGAAGAGACCGAGCACGAGATCCTCGCGGCTCCGGGCAACGCCGGCATCGCGGCCGACGTCCCCGTGATCGCACTCGACGCGAACGACCCAGACGCCGTCGCCAACTACGCGATCGACGAGGGCATCGAACTCGTGGTGATCGGCCCCGAGGCCCCGCTCATCGCCGGTGTGGCCGACGCCCTGCGCACCCGCGGCATCGCCGTCTTCGGCCCCGGCAGGGCGGCCGCTGCACTCGAGGGCAGCAAGAGCTTCGCCAAGCGCATCATGCGCGAGGCCGGCGTGCCCACGGGCGGCGCGACCCAGGCGCACACCCTGCACGAGGTCGAGGAGGCCCTCGACTCCTTCGGCGCCCCCTACGTCGTGAAGGCCGACGGCCTCGCCGCCGGCAAGGGCGTGCTCGTCACGAACGACCGCGACGCGGCCCTCGCCCACGCCGCGCACTGGCTCGAGCACGGCGAGGTGCTCATCGAGGAGTTCCTCGACGGCGAGGAGGTGTCGCTCTTCCTCGTCTCCGACGGCCACACGGTGCTGCCGCTCTCGCCCGCACAGGACTTCAAGCGCCTCGGCACGGGCGACACGGGCCCCAACACGGGCGGTATGGGCGCGTACTCTCCACTGCCCTGGCTGCCGGAGGGCTTCGTCGACGAGGTCATCTCCACCGTCGCGCTGCCGACCGTGCGCCAGCTCGCGAGCGAGGACACCCCCTTCATCGGGCTGCTCTACTGCGGCCTCATCGTGACGAGCCGCGGCATCCGGGTCATCGAGTTCAACGCCCGTTTCGGCGACCCGGAGACGCAGGTCGTGCTGCCCCGCCTCGTCACCCCGCTCAGCTCGCTGCTCTTCGCCGCGGCCACGGGAACCCTCAGCGAGCTGCCCCGCCCCGAGTTCGCCCTGGATGTCGCGGTCACGGTCGTGATCGCGAGCGAGAACTACCCCGACACCCCCGTCACCGGCCGCCCCATCGGCGGGCTGGATGCCGCGGCCCGGGTTCCGGGAGTGCACATCGCCCACGCCGCGACCACGCGCGGCCCCGGCGGCGAGCTGCTCGCGAGCGGCGGGCGCGTGCTGAGCGTCGTCGGCGTCGGGAGCACCTTCACCGAGGCCCGCGCCCGTGCCTACAAAGCCGTCGCCCTCATCGAGCTGGAGGGCGCCCAGTTCCGCCACGACATCGCCGCGAAGGTGCTCGACTAGCCTCGGCGCCCACCCTCACCGCCGGCTCGCGGCGCCTGCTCTCGGCACCAACCCGGGGCCCGCGCTCGCGCTCGGCGCTCGCTCTGGGCGCCCGCCTCACCGCCTGTGGTTCAGGCCGGCGCGCCTCCGGTGGTACTCCCTCCGGCGTGTCGGTCAGCACTGCGACGCGGCGACCTGAGCGACCGGCCGCGCGTGCAGCTCACGCCGGCCGCGTACCGCCCTCACGAGAACACGCGCCGCCTACGAGAAGACGTGCCGCTCAAGGAACTCGTTGCGGAAGACGCCGCGCGGGTCGTAGTGGGCGGCGAGCTCGCGGAAGTCGCCGAGCCGCGGGTAGAGCGACTCGATGAGCCCCGGTGCGCCGTGGAAGACCTTGCCCCAGTGCGGCCGGGCCCCGAACGGGGCGAGCGCCCCCTCGAGGGTCGGCAGGAAGGCCTCGACCTCGTCTTGCATCCTCCTCCAGGTGAAGTGCAGGCCCACGGTCTCCTGCTGGTATGAGGAGCTCAGCCACAGCTCGTCGGCAGCGACCGTGCGGATCTCCGAGATCTGCAGCAGGGGCGCGATCCGCCCGGCGAGCCCGCGCACGGCCGCGAACGCGGCGACCGCGTGCTCGCGCGGCAGGAGGTACTCCGACTGGATCTCCTCGCCCGCGCTCGGCGTGAAACCGTATTTGAAGTGCGCCAGCCGCTCGTTCCAGGGCCCCGCGACCCCGAGCTGGTCGGTCGTGTTGTCGGGCGACATCGACGAGATCATGTGCAGCTGGGCGGTGGCGGCGCGGCCGCCGAACGCCTCGGCGCCGGGAGCCCCGGCTGCGGCATCCACCCGCTCTTTGAGCCAGAGCTGCTGGACGGCCTCGCCCGCCCACGTCGTGAAGAGGCTCACGCTGTACGCGCTCGACGTGATCGCGTCGTAGTCGGTCATCACCCGCTCCCAGGGCAGGTCGACGAAGACGTTCTGCCGCACCTCGAAGCTCGGCTCGACGCGCAGCGTGACGCGCGTGACGACGCCCAGGGCGCCGAGCGAGACGGCGGCGCCCTCGAAGCCCTGATCGCCCCGGGCGATGCGGCGCAGCTCGCCCGTGCCGTCGACGAACTCGAGGGCCTCCACCGCCGTGGAGAGGTTGCCGTTGCGGTCGCCGGAGCCGTGCGTCGCGGTGGCGATGGCGCCCGCGACCGAGATGTGGGGGAGGGATGCGAGGTTGTGCAGGGCCAGGCCGTGCTCGGCGAGGACGACGCCGAGGTCGCCGTACTTGGTGCCACCGCCGACCGTGACCGTGTGCGCCTCCTCGTCGATCACGATGTCGTCGGGGAGGCCCGCCGTCGCGATCAGCTCGCCGCTCGTGTCGGCGATCGCGTTGAAGGAGTGCCGCGAGCCGAGCGCACGCAGGCTCCCACCCGCCGCGACGATCTCCTGAAGCTGTTCGACGCTCTGCGGCCTCAGGATCCGATGGGCTCGATAGCTGTAGTTTCCGGCCCAATTGAGTTCTGCGGCCATGCGTCCATCCGTTCGTGTGGGGCGTTGTGCGTCATCCGCCATTCTCGTCCATTTCTGGGGTCGGCGCCCGTGGTGCGGCGCCCCTGTGCGCTGCTAGGTTTGCACTGCCCGAACGTGGGCGGGTGGCGAACAGCACTCTGGGCGAGCAGGATGAGGAGAGCGACATGGCAGTCTTCGAATACGGGCCGGTCGAGTTCATCCTCGCCGGTTTCCCGGGCGAGCACCCGGGCCCCGCGGTCGCCGAGGCGATCGCCGAGCTCGTCGAGAGCGGAACCGTCAACCTGCTCGACCTCGTCTTCGTGACGCGCTCGGCCGAGGGCGAGATCACGGTCGTCGAGCTCGAGGAGATCCTCGACGAGGAGGGCTTCGCCGACTTCGAGCTGCAGGCCTCCGGCATCGCCGCCGACGAGGACATCGAGGCCATCGCCGAGGAGATGCCGCTCGGCAGCTCCGCCATCCTCATCGTCGCCGAGCTCGTCTTCGCCAAGAAGCTCGCGCAGTCCCTCTTCAACGCCGGCGGCTCGGTCCTGCACTCGGAGCGGGTTCCCGCGCCGGTGGTCAACGCCGCCCTCGAGGCCGCGACGACGGAGTAGGCCACACGGCCGGAGCGTCGACGCCGCGAGCGAATGAACAGCATCCAGCAGCACAGCAACAGGAGGTATCCCCATGTTTCGTCGAGTAGGTCGACCGGGTCTCATCGGTCTCGCCGCGCGCACGGCGGTCGTTGCGGGTACGGCGACAGCGGTCTCGGGCGGAATGCGCTCGCGCCAGCAGCAGAAGGCCAACGAGCAGGCGCAGGCCCAGCAGGCCGAAGCCGATCAGCAGCAGGAGCAGATGCAGGCGGCGGCAGCACAGGCCGTCGCCGCGCAGCAGGCCGCGGCCCCTGCTCCCGCGGCTCCGGCGGCGAACGACCTCATGAGCCAGATCCAGCAGCTCGCCACACTCCACTCGCAGGGCATCCTGAGCGACGACGAGTTCGCGGCGGCGAAGGCCAAGCTCCTCGCGTAGCCCCCATCTGAGCTCCGCCGACCCTGGCATCCCGAATGCAGGAACTCCTCCGGTCGGGCCGGAATCAGAAGCGCCGGCCGGGAGGATCGACACCCGACTCCCGCATGTGGGCAGCCCCACCGGGCACGGGCGTCACACGGCTCGCGGATGCCGCAGCACACGCCGGCTCCGCATCGAGCCGTCCCGGCCACGCCCGACATGCCGAGCCGCCCCGCCCACGCCCTAGCATGGAGGACGTGAACTCCGACGCCCCCGGCCCCGCCGCACCCGCCAGCCCCGCCGCGCATTCCGCCCTTCCCGGGTGGTCGCACGTGTACTCGGGCAAGGTGCGCGACCTCTACGTCGAGCCGCCGGCATCCGGGCTCGACGACGCGCAGCGCGTGC
Source organism: Compostimonas suwonensis (assembly GCF_002797855.1). Classification (GTDB taxonomy): domain Bacteria; phylum Actinomycetota; class Actinomycetes; order Actinomycetales; family Microbacteriaceae; genus Compostimonas; species Compostimonas suwonensis. The sequence goes on along the minus strand of NZ_PGFB01000001.1, from coordinate 570,953 downwards.
TCGTCGTCGCGAGCGACCGGGTGAGCGCCTTCGACCACGTGCTCGAGCCGGGCATCCCGGGCAAGGGCGAGCTGCTCACGACCCTGAGCCTGTGGTGGTTCGACCGGCTCGGCGAGGTGCCCAACCATCTCGTGCCCGACCACGAGCTGGGCGCGGGCGAGACCGTGCGCGAGCTCATCCCCGACGCCGTCGCGGGGCGCTCGATGCTCGTCAAGACGCTCGACATGTTCCCCGTCGAATGCGTCGTGCGCGGCTATCTGGCCGGCAGCGGATGGCTCGAGTACCAGCGCAGTCGCAGTGTGTGCGGAATCCCGCTGCCCGACGGGCTCGCCAACGGCGACCGCCTGCCCGAGCCCATCTACACCCCCGCTTGGAAGGCCCCGCAGGGCGAGCACGACGAGAACATCTCCTACGAGCGCACCGTCGAGCTGGTCGGGCCGGATGTCGCGGCAGAGCTGCGCGAGCTGTCGCTGTCGATCTACGCCCGCGCCGCCGCGGTGGCCGAGACGCGCGGGGTCATCCTCGCCGACACGAAGTTCGAGTTCGGCGCCGACCGCTCGACCGGCCTCGTGACCCTCGCCGACGAGGTGCTCACGAGCGACTCGAGCCGCTACTGGGATGCCGCGGCCTGGGATTCCGGCGACCGCACCAACAGCTTCGACAAGCAGATCGTACGCAACTGGCTGCTCGCCAACTGGGATCAGCAGGGCACCCCGCCCGCCCTCCCGCCGGAGATCGTGGAGCGCACGGCGGCCCGCTACCGCGAGCTGCTCGAACGCCTCACCGGCGGCTGACGCCTGCCGCGGCATCCTGCCCTGCTCTCTCTGCTCTGCTCTGATCTGATCTGATCTGATCTCTCGCCGCTCGCGCCTTCACCTCGCCTCACTAACCTCGCCTCGCCTCACTAACCTCGCCTCGCCTCACTAACCTCGCCTCGCCTCACTTAAAACGACGGAGATTCTGCCTGAAAACGGGCTTTTCGGGCGTTTCTGCCCTCTTTACGGCAAAAAATCCGTCGTTTTGAGTTCTGGCGGGGAGGTTGCGTTCTGGCGGGGAGGTTGCGTTCTGGTGGGCGGGGCCGGAATTCGGCTGCACGTTCGGGTGTTTCCCTTGACAGACAGCGAGGAGCGCACGATGAACGACAACCGCCAGGCCCGTGACGACGTGCTCGCCGCCGGCACCTCGATGGGCGCCGTGACCCTCGCCGTCGCCGACCTCGACCGGATGATCGCCTTCTACACCCTCGGCGTGGGGCTCACGGTGCTCGCGCAGAGCGGCGGCTCGGCCGTGCTCGGCCGGGGGACGACGGCATCCCTCGTGCTCGAGCACACGCCGGCCCTCAGGCACGCCTCCCCCGGTCAGGCGGGGCTGTTCCACACCGCGATCCTCTTCGCCGAGCAGAGCGAGCTCGCGGCATCCGTCTACTCGGTCGCCACCAAGCATCCGACGCTCTTCACCGGCAGCTCCGACCACATCGTGAGCAAGGCCTTCTACTTCGACGACCCCGAGGGCAACGGCGTGGAGCTGTACTGGGACCGCCCGCGCGACACCTGGCAGTGGAACGGCGGCCAGATCCAGATGGGCACGCTCTACCTCGACCCCAACCAGTTCCTGCAGCAGAATCTCACGGATGCCGGATCCGCCGGCCCGGGCGACGGCGAGGCCGGCGTCGGCCACGTGCACCTCAAGGTCGGCGACGTCGCGACCGCGCGGGACTTCTACGTGGGCACGGTCGGCTTCGAGGAGACGATCGCGCTCGGCGGCCAGGCGCTCTTCGTCTCGGCGGGCGGCTACCACCACCACGTGGGCATGAACACCTGGCAGAGCCAGGGCGCCGGCCCGCGCACCCCCGCGCTCGGCCTCGGACAGGTCTCCGTCGAGCTGCCCACCGCCGACGACCTGGGCGCCCTCGAGCAGCGCCTCGCGAGCCGCGGCGTGCAGACCCGCAACGACGGGGCCGTGCTGCTCTTCGACGACCCGTGGGCGAACCTCATCCGCGTGACCGCAGCGGCATGATCGCCGCGGGTGACGGCCACGGCATGACGGCAACGGCATGACGGCAACGGCTTAGCGCGAGACCGTTCGCCGGGCCGCCGTCCCCTGCGCAGGCCCGCCTGCTTCTGCAGCCGGCCTCGTTCCTCGACAGCCGTCACGCGCGTCCGGGCTCGCGCGTCCGGGCATCCGCTCATCCGCGCGTCCGGGCGCCGGCAACGCACGACGAGCGTCGCCTCAGACGATGTCGATGCGCTCGTTCCTGAGGCCGACACGCGCCCGTGGCTCGGATGCCGCGAGCCGCAGCGCATCGTCGACGCCCTCCAGCCCCATCACCTCGCCGACGAACTCGTCGTACGGCAGCTCGCGCCAGGTCTTCAGCACGAAGTCGACGGCGCGGACGAGATGACGCGGCGCAGCGGCATCCTGCTCGCCCTGGGGCATGATCGAGTGCGCACCCTCCGTGCCGAGCCCGTCCGAGCCGATCTGCTGCGAGTCGACGACCGCGACGGCGCCGAAGCGGCGGGCGAGCTCGCGCCGCTCGGAGTCGGTCTCGGTGAGCAGCACGCGTGCGCCGGCATCCGCGGCCATGGCCGCCGCCGTCAGCGCACGGGCGCTCGTGCCGGCGATGTGCACGGTGCGCTTCGCGAGGGGGGCCTCGCGCTCGGCGGCCTCGACGATCGCCGCGGCGGCGGCACCCGCGCAGGCGATCGGGGCGAGCACCTCGGCGGGAACGTTGTCGGGCACGAGCACGATTGTCGTGCCCTTCCGCAGTTGCACGTGGGTGGCGAAGGCGCCGCCCAGCTGCCAGTCGCGCGCGACGCGCTCGTGGCCGTAGCGGTGCAGCGAGACGCAGCGCTGCGACATCCCGTGCCGGCATCGGCCGCATCGGCCGCAGGACGCCGTGGCCGACCACACGACGCGGGAGCCGACCGACAGCCGCCTGCCGCCTGCCGCGCGAACGGGCCCGGCGAGCGCCACGACCCGCCCCACGGCCTCATGGCCGAGCACGACGGGGCCGCGCAGCAGCCGCGCGCCGGACGCGTACTGCGCGTCGCGCGGGCACACGGTGGCCAGTTCGACGGAGACGAGAACCTCACCGGGGGCGAGGGCGATGCCCGGAACGGCGACGGGCTCGTGCTTCTTGCCGACACCCGGCCACACCATTGCGAGGGCAGAGGGCCTCAAGGCCACCTCATGCTCCGTCGACATGGTGACATGGCCGACCGACATACCGTCCAGCCCTCCGTGCTTCGCCCGTCGAAGGCACCCCAGAAGCCCCGATCGTTCCCTCGAAGTTACGGCGCGGAGGGTACGCGAGGCCCAACCCCGGGTTACGCACGGGTGAACGGGTGGGATACAGAACATGCCGTGCCCCGGATGCCCGAAACCCCACCCGTGGCTCTCCGGCTAGAATCGAGGCATCATCCCCCGACCGACAGACGGAGATCTCCGGTGCCCACAATCGTCGTAGAAGTCATGCCCAAGGCCGAGCTGCTTGACCCGCAGGGCAAAGCCGTCGCGGGGGCTCTCGCCCGCACGGGCCGCGATCGCTTCGCGAGCGTGCGCATCGGCAAGCGCTTCGAGCTCACGGTCGACGGTCCCGTCGACGACGCCGTGATCGCCGAGGTGCGCGGCATCGCCGAAGACATCCTCTCCAACCAGGTCATCGAAGACGTCGTGGGCATCCACGTCGACGGCGTGCGCGTCTACGGCGTGGACGTCGACACCACGGTGGTCTCGCTCTGATGCGCGTCGGCGTCGTCACCTTCCCCGGCTCGCTCGACGACCGCGACGCCCAGCGCGCGGTGCGCATCGCGGGCGCGGAGCCCGTCGCCCTCTGGCACGGCGACCACGACCTGCAGGGCGTCGACGCGATCGTGCTGCCCGGCGGCTTCAGCTACGGCGACTACCTGCGCTGCGGCGCGATCGCGAGCCTCTCGCCGATCATGACCGAGGTCGTGGATGCCGCGGGGCGCGGCGTTCCTGTGCTCGGCATCTGCAACGGCTTCCAGATGCTCACCGAGGCCCACCTGCTGCCGGGCGGCCTCATCCGCAACGACCACGGCAACTTCATCTGCCGCGACCAGCGCCTGCGCGTCGAGAACGCCTCCACCGCGTGGACGACCGAGTTCACGGTCGGCGACGAGATCACCATCCCCCTCAAGAACGGCGAGGGCGGCTTCATCGCCTCGGCCGATGAGCTCGCGCGCCTCGAGGGCGAGGGCCACATCGTCTTCCGCTACGTCGACGTGAACCCGAACGGCTCGCTCAACGACATCGCGGGCGTCACGAACGCGCGCGGCAACGTCGTGGGGCTCATGCCCCACCCGGAGCACGCGGTCGAGCCCGGCTTCGGCCCCGACACCCCCTCCGCGATGCGCTCCGGAACCGACGGCCTCCGCGTCTTCACCTCCGCTCTCACGGGCCTGCTCGCCCGCGCCTGACCTTTCCGCGAGGCGAGTCGCGCCACATCGTCATTTCGACGACCGTTTTGGAACGGTTTGGCGCGACTCGCCTCGGTGCTACGGGGCGTCGGAGGGGCGGGTGGTGCCCGGGGCGTCCGCTGAAGCGGGGTCACCGACATCCTCGGCATCGGGGGCGGAGGCGGGAGCACGGGCGGCGTCGGGGTCGACGACGGGGATCGTCGAGGTGAACTGGGCGGCGCGCTGTTCGGCGTCGAGGCTGCCCGTGAAGAGGCCGTCGGTCTCGGGGCCCGTGCCGGCTCCGCGCGGCGGGCGCAGCGGCTTCTCCTGCTCCACGAGCTGCACGCGCGTGCGCGGCACCGACTGCGGGCTCGACTCGTGCAGCCAGGCGACCATCTCCTCGCGCACGAAGCAGCGCAGGTCGAAGAGGGTGGGGGCGTCGACGGCCGTGACCAGGATGCGCACGCGGACGTAGCCGCCCACGGCATCCGTCACCTGCAGCACCGACACACGCCGATCCCAGAGCGGGGTGCGGGCGAGCACCCGCGCGAGCTCCTCGCGCATCTGGGCGGGTGTCACCCGCCAGTCGAGGTCGAACTCGACCGAGCCGAGCAGCTCGCTCGAACGGCGCGTCCAGTTCTCGAAGGGCTTCTGGGTGAAATAGGTGGAGGGCAGCACCATACGCCGGTCGTCCCAGATGTGCACGACCACGTAGGTGAGCGTGATCTCCTCAATGCGCCCCCACTGGGACTCGACGATCACGACGTCGTCGACCCGGATGGCGTCGCTGAAGGCGAGCTGCATGCCCGCGAAGACGTTGCCGAGGGTCGACTGCGCGGCGAGGCCCGCGACGACGCTCAGCAGGCCGGCCGAGGCGAGCACACTGGTGCCGACCGCCTCGACGCCCGGGAAGGTCAGCAGGATGGCGCCGAGCGCCACCACCACGACGGCGACGACCGTGAGCCGGCGGATGATGAGCACCTGCGTGCGGATGCGCCGCGCCACCCGATTGTCGGGCACGTCGATGCGGTAGCGCGCGAGCCCCAAGTCCTCCACGAAGAGGGCGAGCCCGCAGACCAGCCACGATCCGCCGACGATCGCGAGGATGAGGAAGACGTGCGAGATGCCGTCGAGCCACTCCGCCGGCACGGGCAGGGTCGTGCTCACCGCAATCCACAGGGTGACGACGAGCAGCAGCAGGCGGAAGGGGATCCGCGCGAGCGAGGCGAGGGATGTCGGCCACTCGCGTCTGCGCCCGACCGCGCGCATCACGCCGGCGACGACGGCGGTGACCACGACCGAGATGACGATCGCGGCGACGCAGGCGATCGCGAAGGACGGCCAGGACCTCAGTTCGAACAAGACGCGCTCCTTTCCTCGCGGGGTGCTCGGCAGGTTCGTGCTGCGCCCAGCCTAGGCGTCGAGTTCGAGTGCGGCCCGAATGCGCGCGGCCGCGCTGCGGAATGCGCGACGGAATACGCGGGCCGCCCGAGCAACGTGCACGGTCTGCACGGCGGTGACGAGGCGGCGCCCGTCACCCCCCCCATCCCGTACGCTGCGCGGCTTGCACGGGCGTATGCGGAGGCGTGCACGGGCGTGTGCGAGGCCGGGGCGTGTGAGCGATCCACCGGGCTCCGGCCGGTGATCGCGGGTATCCCCGGGAGCGCGAGCCGCTGCGGCCCAGGCCCGGGTCGCCGTCAGTACGTGGTGCTGTAGGCCGCCGAGCTGCCGACCACGGCGGCGAGGAAGGCGAAGACCAGCCCGCCGAGAACGATCCAGCCGAGCAGGCAGAGGCCGCCGAGGATGATGCCGGTGACCGACATCCCGCGACCCGCCGGCTCTTTGCGCACACCGATGATGCCGAAGACGACAGCTCCGATCGGGAGGAGGAAGGTGAACCCGAAGAGGATCGAGACGAGACCCAGCACGAGCGACGTGATGCTCAGCCCTTTGGGCTGAGGCTGCACGACCGTGAACTGCGCTTGCACGTACGGCGCCTGGCCGTACGGGGCCTGGCCGTATGGCGCCTGGCCGTACGGCTGCGCGTACTGCGGCTGCACCGGCGCGGAGGGCTGCTGGCCGTACTGCTGGGCCGGCTGCGCAGAGGGCTGAGCGGGAGCGATCGGCTGGGCGGGAGCAGCGGAGTCGTTCTGCTGAGGATCGGGCGTCGACGTGGATTCGGTGTTCGTCATTGCGGTTCCTGTTCGATCGGCGACATCGCTTCCCTCCACGCTACCGGCTCGGCGCCCGTCGGCGCCTGAACCGCGGCCGGCGCCGGGGTGCCGGCAGCGCGGCATCCGGGCTCGGCGGCGTGCGTCATCCGACTCGCCGGTAGAATCGAGAACGCCGCATTCTTCGCACTTTCCGACACTTCCCACTGACGCCCAAGGAGTCCTGGACGCGTGAGCACAATCGATACCGTCTCTGTCGCTGCAGCAACTCCCGAGAAGGAGCAGCCCTACGCGGCGCTCGGGCTCACAGAAGACGAGTACCTCAAGATCCGCGAGATCCTGGGCCGGCGCCCCACGAGCGGTGAGCTCGCGATGTACTCGGTCATGTGGAGCGAGCACTGCTCGTACAAGAGCTCCAAGACCTACCTGCGCCAGTTCGGCCAGAAGGTCAGCCCGGCCATGAAGAAGAACCTCATGGTGGGCATGGGCGAGAACGCCGGCGTCGTGGATGTCGGCGAGGGCTGGGCGGTCACGTTCAAGATCGAGTCGCACAACCACCCCTCCTACATCGAGCCCTTCCAGGGCGCGGCCACGGGTGTCGGCGGCATCGTGCGCGACATCATCTCGATGGGCGCGCGGCCGGTCGCCGTTATGGACGCGCTGCGCTTCGGCGCGATCGACGACCCCGACACGGCACGGGTCGTGCACGGCGTCGTCTCGGGCATCAGCTTCTACGGCAACTGCCTGGGCCTGCCCAACATCGGGGGCGAGACCTACTTCGACTCGGTCTACCAGGGCAACCCGCTCGTCAACGCCCTCGCGGTCGGCGTGCTGCGGCACGAAGACCTGCACCTCGCCAACGCGCGCGGCGTCGGCAACAAGGTCGTGCTGTTCGGCGCGCGCACGGGCGGCGACGGCATCGGCGGCGCATCCATCCTCGCCTCCGACACCTTCGCCGACGGCGGCCCCACGAAGCGCCCCGCCGTGCAGGTGGGCGACCCCTTCGCCGAGAAGGTGCTCATCGAGTGCTGCCTCGAGCTCTTCGCGGGCGACCTCGTCGAGGGCATCCAGGATCTGGGCGCCGCGGGCATCAGCTGCGCGACCTCCGAGCTCGCCTCCAACGGCGACGGCGGTATGTTCATCGAGCTCGAGAAGGTGCTGCTGCGCGACCCCAGCCTCACGGCCGAGGAGATCCTCATGTCGGAGAGCCAGGAGCGCATGATGGCGATCGTCACGCCCGAGAAGCTCGAGGGCTTCCTCGCGGTGACGGCCAAGTGGGATGTCGAGACGAGCGTCCTGGGCGAGGTCACCGACACCGGCCGCCTCGTCATCAACTGGCACGGCGAGGAGATCGTCAACGTCGAGCCGCGCACGGTCGCCGTCGACGGCCCGGTCTACGAGCGCCCCGTCGCCTACCCCGCCTGGATCGACGCCCTGCAGGCCGACACCGCCGCGACCCTCGAGCGCTCGAACGATCCCGCGGTTCTGCGCGAGCAGTTCTTCACGCTCCTGGGCAGCCCCAACCTGGCCGATGCGAGCTGGATCACGAGCCAGTACGACAAGTACGTGCTCGGCAACACGGCCCTCAGCTACCCCGACGACGGCGGGATGGTGCGCGTCGACGAGCAGAGCGGCCTCGGTTTCGCCGTGGCCACCGACGCCAACGGCCGCTACTGCCAGCTCGACCCGAAGCTCGGCGCGCAGCTCGCCCTCGCCGAGGCCTACCGCAACGTCGCCGTCACGGGCGCCACGCCCGTCGCGGTCTCCGACTGCCTCAACTTCGGCAGCCCCGAGAACCCCGAGGTCATGTGGCAGTTCTCGCAGGCCGTCGAAGGCCTGGCCGACGGATGCCTCGAGCTCGAGATCCCCGTCACGGGCGGCAACGTGAGCTTCTACAACCAGACCGGCGACCAGCCCATCCACCCGACCCCCGTCGTGGGCGTGCTCGGCGTGATCGACGACGTCGCCCGCCGGGTTCCGAGCGGCTGGCAGGACGAGGGCGACAACATCTACCTGCTCGGCGTCACGGCGACCGAGCTCGACGGCTCCGCCTGGGCCGGAACCATCCACGGCCACCTCGGCGGCCGCCCGCCGGCCGTCGACCTGGCCCGCGAGAAGCAGCTCGCCGAGCTGCTGCAGGCCGGCGCGCAGGGCAGCCTGCTCGCGAGCGCGCACGACGTCTCCGACGGCGGCCTCGCGACGGCCCTCGCCGAGTCGGTTATGCGCTTCGGCGTGGGTGCCCGGGTATGGCTCGACGAGATCATGGACCGCGACGGCGTGGACGCGGCATCCGCTCTCTTCTCGGAGACGACGGGGCGTGTGCTCGTGTCGGTTCCGCGTGAGGACGACGTGCGCTTCCAGGGCCTGTGCGAGGGCCGGGGCTACCCCATGCTGCGCATCGGCGTGACGGATGCCGGCACCGATGACGAGGCGAAGCTCGAGATCCAGGGGCTCTTCACCGCGACCGTCGCCGAGCTGCGCGGGCGCAACCGCGCGACGCTGCCGGAGCGCTTCGGCGCCGTCGTCGGCTACTGACGGGCTCCAGGCACGGGAAAGTCCCGGGGGCCCGCGACTTCTCGCTGGCCCCCGGGACGTCGTGCACGCCCGAGCGGCGAGCTACTTCGCGGCGAGCAGTGCGAGCGTGTCGACGACCCGGTTCGAGAAGCCCCACTCGTTGTCGTACCAGGCGACGACCTTGACGTGCTTGCCGTCGACGCGGGTGAGGGCGGCGTCGAAGATCGCGGACGCCGGGCGCCCGGTGATGTCGCTCGACACGATGGGGTCTTCGGTGTACTCGAGGATGCCGGCGAGCGCGCCCTCCGCGGCCGTGCGGTAGGCCTCGAGCACCTGCTCGCGGGTGACCTCGCGCGTGACTGTGGTGTTGAGCTCGACGATCGACCCCACCGGCACGGGCACGCGGATGGAGTCGCCGGAGAGCCGGCCCTCGAGCTGCGGCAGCACGAGGCCGATCGCCTTCGCTGCGCCCGTCGTCGTCGGCACGATGTTCACGCCGGCCGCGCGGGCACGTCGCAGGTCGCGGTGCGGGCCGTCTTGCAGGTTCTGCTCCTGCGTGTAGGCGTGCACAGTCGTCATAAAGCCGTGCTCGATACCGGCGAGGTCGTCGAGCACCGAGGCGAGCGGGGCGAGGGCGTTCGTCGTGCAGGAGGCGTTGGAGACGATCGTGTGCTGCTCGGGGTCGTAGGCGTCGGTGTTCACGCCGTAGGCGATCGTGACGTGGGCGTCGGTCGCCGGGGCGCTCACGAGCACGCGCTTGGCGCCTGCGTCGAGGTGGGCGCGAGCGGCGTCGGCGGAGGTGAAGCGGCCGGTCGACTCGAGCACGAGCTCGACGTCGAGCTCGGCCCAGGGCAGCTTCGCGGGGTCGCGCTCGGCGAGCACGCGGATGCGATGCCCGTCGACGACGAGCACGTCGCCGTCGATCTCGACGGAGCGGTCGAAGCGGCCGAGGGAGCTGTCGTAGCGCAGCAGGTAGGCGAGCGTTGCGGGTTCGGTGAGGTCGTTGATGGCGACGACCTCCAGCTCGGCGTCGCGCTCGATGAGGGCGCGGAGCACGTTGCGGCCGATGCGGCCGAATCCGTTGACGGCGATGCGGGTCATGGTGGGTGTTTCCTTTCGTCGCATCCACCGTCGCCGACGATCGCCGGCTCGGGGAGTGGCCGTAGCGACATCCATCGCAAGCTTCGTGCCAACCCGTGGCATCCGGTCAGACTCGCGGCGCACGTCGTTCGTCGCGGCGCACCGTCGTAGCTGCGCCGCGACGAGCACCGTGCGCCGCGAGCGCGAGCTCAGGCCGCCGGCTGGGCGAAGGTGTGGCGGTACTCGCTCGGCGAGGTGCCCAGCACTCGATGGAAGTGCAGCCGCAGATTGGCGCCCGTGCCGAGGCCCACGCGGGCGGCGATCTGCTCGACGCCGAGGTCGCTGCGCTCGAGCAGCTCGCGTGCGAAGTCGATGCGGGCGCGCAGGATCCACTGCATGGGCGTGTACCCCGTGTCGTCGAGGAAGCGCCGCGAGAAGGTGCGCGTCGAGACGCGGGCGTGCCGCGCGAGCTCCGCCACCGTCAGCGGGGTCTCCAGCCGCTCGAGCGCCCAGTGCCGGGTCGCGGCGAAGAACTCGCCGAGCGGCTCGGGAACGGAGCGCGGCACGAACTGCGCCTGGCCGCCGCTGCGGTACGGCGCCGCCACGAGCCGCCGCGCCACCTGGTTCGAGAGGGCCACGCCGTGATCGCGGCGCACGAGGTGCAGACAGAGGTCGACCCCTGAGGCGGCGCCCGCCGAGGTGAGCACCGAGCCCTCGTCGACGAAGAGCACGTTCTCGTCGACCCGGATGCGCGGATGCTTCGCCTGCAGCACCTTCGTGTAGTGCCAGTGGGTCGTCGCGCGCCTGCCGTCGAGCAGACCGGTCGCGGCGAGCGCGAAGGCCCCGGTCGAGATGGCGGCGAGACGCGCCCCGCGCTCGTGCGCCGCGATGAGCGCCTCGACGACCGCGGGCGGCGGGTCCTCCCGCGCGGGCTCTCGGTAGCCGGGGATGAAGACGGTGTCGGCCGAGGCGATCGCCTCGAGCCCCTGTGCCACGTGGTAGGCGAGCCCGTCGCCGCCGGTGACGAGGCCGGCCGCCGCACCGCACACGTGCACCTCGTAGGGCATGCTCGACCGGTGGGTGAACACCTGGGCCGGGATGCCGACATCCAGCGGCTTGGCTCCTTCGAGAACGAGCACGGCCACGCGGTGGATGCCTCGTGTCACGGGTCTCTCCTTTCGACCGGCGAGCAACCCGCCGTCGAGCGCGGCTCTGTTCGCGGGCGACGAGCGTGCACGGTCAGCGGCCGCGAACAAAGCCGCGCTCGACGCCGATGCGCTAACGCTGCGTGGCGCCCGCGATCTGCTCGTGGTGGTGGATGACCTCGGCGACGATGAAGTTGAGGAACTTCTCCGCGAAGGCCGGGTCGAGGTGCGACTCCTCGGCGAGACCGCGCAGGCGCTGGATCTGCTCGCGCTCGCGCTCGAGGTCGGCCGGCGGCAGCCCGTGCACGGCCTTCAGCCGGCCCACCTGCTGCGTGAACTTGAAACGCTCGGCGAGCATGTGGATGAGGGCGGCGTCGATGTTGTCGATGCTCTGCCTGATGCTCCGCAACTGCTCCAGAACCTCTTCCTCGCTGTTCGACACGCTCGTCTCCCTCCCTCGGCACTGCTCCCGAACGGGAGCGCACTGTCCGATTGTAGCGACGACTAGCGTCCGTTCCCTGGGGGGCTGGTGGCGTCGGCCGCGCCACCCGTGCCGACGCCGTCGGCGGGCTCGGCGGCATCCATCGGGGTCACGGGGATCTCGTCGGGCTGCTGCCCACCGGCCCGCTCGTGCCGGCCGCCGACCCGGATGCGGCCCTGCGTGAAGAGGATGCCCACGATCACGAGCAGCGCACCGGCCGGCTCGTTCCACGACAGGGTCTCGCCCAGCACGAGAATGCCGAGGGCGACCCCGACGACCGGGGTGACGTAGGTGACCGTCGAGACGTTGGTGGGGCCCCAGGCCCGCAGCACGTTGACGTTCCAGACGTAGGCGACGCCCGTGCCGAGCACACCGAGGGTGAGCAGGGAGAGCACGATCGGCCAGTCGAGGCTCACCGGCCCCAGGGCGATGAACGGCGTGAGCACGAGCATGATCACGCCCGCGAGGCCGATGTTGAGGAAAGCGACGTTGACGCCCGAGATGGGCCGGTGGCTGATGAACTTGCGCATGTAGGCGTAGGTGAAGCCGTAGGCGGTCACGGCGCCGAGGCAGGCCAGCTGGCCCTGCAGACTGCCGGAGAGCGAGGAGAGCTGCCACGGCCCGATGATGACGAGCACGCCGACGATGCCGATGACGACGCCGAGCACCTGGCCGCGCGCGAGCCGCTCGACCCGGAAGACGAGGGTCACCATGATGGCGGTCATGATCGGGGTGACGGCGTTGTAGATGCTCGCGAGGCTCGAGCTCACGTACTGCTCGGCCCACGCGAAGAGCAGGTGGGGGATGACGCAGCCGGTGATCGCGATGACCACGAAGTGCAGCCAGACGATCGGCTCCTTCGGCAGCCGCTCGCGCCCGATGAGGGCCAGGACGCCGAGGGTGAGACCGCCGAGCACGAGCCGTGCCCACGCGACCTGGCCGAAGCTCACGCCGTCGAGCGCGATCTTCATGAACAGGAAGCTCGCGCCCCAGATGAGCCCCATGCCCACGAACTGGGCGGCGACGAGGATGCCTCGTGTCGCGGGCCGGGTCGATGTCACCCTGCGACCCTATCGCGAGCCGGGGACACCCGCGATCGGGACGCCTCGGACGGCCCCTCCCACCCCCGACTTGCGCCAAATGGCCGTTCTCGGCATCCCGCAACGTCCATATGGCGCATCCCGGTTCGCACTATGGCGCAACTCGGCCACGCTCAGCCCTGAACGACGTGCCCAACGACGGCAGGATGCCGCGACCACCGTCCATGCGCAGGTGCTCAGCGCGCACGGAACTCGACCGGCCGGCCCTCGTACCGCTCCAGGCGCCGTTCGAGACCCTCGCGCACCCGCGGCCATTCATCGACGAGAACCGAGAACAGGGCAGTGTCGCGCCAGCTCCCGTCGGCACGTCTGACGTCGCGGCGCACGATGCCCTCGAAGGTGGCGCCGATGCCCGCGATGGCCGCGCGCGAGCGCTCGTTGATCGAGTCGGCCTGGATCTTGACCCGGCCGAACCCGGCGTCGAACGCGATGCCGAGCAGCAGGAGCTTCGCCTCCGCATTCACGGCCGTGCCCCAGACCCGCGGGTCGTAGGCCGTCCAGCCGAGGTGGGCGTGCTCGCGGGGGAGGTCGAAGTCACTCAGGGTCGAGGTGCCCACGAGCGCCCCGTCGTGCACGCCGCCCACGAGGCGGATGGCGTAGGAGTTGCCCTTCTCCCAGGCGTAGTAGCCCTTCGCGAACTCCGTGAAGCCGTCGAGCGTGTCCCGGTACCCGGACGGGCCTCCGCCGTAGCCCGAGGCGAAGACCTCGGGATGCCCGATCGCCTCGAAGAGCTCGGGGAGGTGCTCTGCTGCGAGGGGCTCGAGACGGATGAAGCTCCCCCGCACAGGCACGGGGATGGGAGGAATCGCGGTCACCTCCCCAGTCTCGCAGAGCGACGTGCCACGATGTTATCCATGAGCAGTGTTGCTATCTTCGGCCGGTCGTCCGACGCCTTCCTCGAGGTCGTCCGCCAGATCCGGCCCGAGCAGTGGGATCAGCCGGGGCTCGGCGAGTGGACCGTGCGATCTCTCGTGGGGCATACGGCCCGCGCCATCCTAACCGTCGAGAACTATCTGAGTCTCGACGATCCGGGCAGCATCTCGGTGCCGACCGCCGAGTCGTATTACACGACCGTCTACGCCGAGTACACCGACCACGACTCGGTGCGCGAGCGCGGCGTCGAAGCCGGGATCTGGCTGGGCGACGACGCCATCGGCGCGATCCAGGGCGCGATCGGCCGCGCGCGCGGCATCATCGACCAGCAGCACGAGGGCCGCATCGTCTCGATCGGCGGGATGGGCATCCCGCTCGAGGAGTACCTGCGCACCCGCGTCTTCGAGCTCGTCGTGCACACGATCGACATCTCGCGTGCCACCGGCATCCCGCACACGATTCCGGATGTCGCGCTGCAGTCCACGCTCGCGCTCGGGGTCGGGGTCGCGTCGGCGACCGGGCACGCCGAGGAGATCCTGCTCGCCCTCACGGGACGCGGCACCCTGCCCGAGGGATTCTCGGTCGTCTGAGCGGCAGCGGGAGGCATCCTCGCTCATCTCGGGCATCTCGCTCATCTCGACTTACGCCGAACGGCTCACCCACATGCGCCATACGGCCGATCTGGGGGCCGAAGACGGCCAAATGGCGCATCTCGGTCACGCCGAGGCGGGGCGGGGCGAGGCGGGGAGGGGCGGGGAGGGACGGACGGGAGGAGACGGGGGCCGGGGTCCCGAGACCGGAGGCTCAGCCGAGGAGGTCGTGGCGCACGACGATGGCGTCGCGGCCGGGGCCGACGCCGATCGCCGAGATGCGCGATCCGCTCATGGCCTCGAGGGCGAGCACGTAGTCCTGCGCGTTCCTCGGCAGATCCTCGAAGGTGCGCGCGCCCGTGATGTCCTCGCTCCAGCCCGGGAACTCCTGGTAGATCGGCACCGCGTGGTGGAAGTCCGACTGCGACACCGGCACCTCGTCGAAGCGCACGCCGTCGACGTCGTAGGCGACGCAGACCGGGATCGTCTTCAGGCCCGTGAGCACGTCGAGCTTGGTGAGCACGAAGTCGGTCACGCCGTTGATGCGGGCCGTGTAGCGGGCGATCGGGGCGTCGTACCAGCCGGTGCGCCGCGGGCGGCCCGTGGTCGTGCCGAACTCGAAGCCGGCCGCGCGCAGGTACTCGCCCGACTCGTCGAAGAGCTCGGTGGGGAAGGGGCCTGCGCCGACACGGGTCGTGTACGCCTTGACGACGGCGATGACCCCGTCGATGCGGTTGGGCGCGACGCCCGACCCCGTGACGGCGCCGCCGGACGTCGCGTTCGATGAGGTCACGAAGGGGTAGGTGCCGTGGTCGATGTCGAGCATCGTCGCCTGGCCGCCCTCGAAGAGCACCGTCTTGCCCGCGTCGAGCGCCTGGTTGAGCACGAGCGAGGTGTCGGCGACCATGGGGCGCAGGCGGTCCTGGTAGGCGAGCAGGTCGTCGACGACCTCGTCGACGTGGATGGCGCGGCGGTTGTAGACCTTCACGAGCAGGTGGTTCTTCTGATCGAGCGCGCCCTCGACCTTCTGGCGCAGGATGTTCTCGTCGAAGAGGTCTTGGATCCGGATGCCCACGCGGTTGATCTTGTCGGCGTAGGCCGGCCCGATGCCGCGACCGGTCGTGCCGATCTGGCGTTTGCCGAGGAAGCGCTCGGTGACCTTGTCGATCGTGCGGTGGTAGTGCGTGATGACGTGCGCGTTGGCGCTCACGAGCAGACGCGAGACGTCGACGCCGCGGGCCGAGAGCGCCGTGAGCTCGGCGAAGAGCACCTCGATGTCGACGACGACGCCGTTCGAGATGACCGGGGTGACCCCGGGTGTGAGGATGCCCGAGGGCAGCAGATGCAGGGCGTACTTCTCGTCGCCGACGACGACGGTGTGACCGGCGTTGTTGCCACCGTTGAACTTGACGACGTAGTCGACGCGGCTTCCGAGCAGGTCGGTCGCCTTGCCCTTTCCTTCGTCGCCCCACTGGGCGCCGATGAGCACGATTGCGGGCATGTCCTAGTCCTCCGTCGAGTCGTTGGCGGGCTTGTGCGGACGGGGCTGCTCGACGTCGCTGTCGGCGGGATCGGAGGTCTCTGCGGGCTCGGAGATCTCTGCGGGCTCGGAGGCGGCTGCGCTCTCCTCGGCGCCTGCAGGAGGCTCGGCGTCTTCGGAGGGCTCCGTGGTTCCCAGGAGCTCGGCGAAGGTCGGCTCGCGCTGCTCGACCGCGGGGCCCGAGTTGTGACCGGAGGCAGAGACGGGGGCGAACAGCGGATTCGCGGCGTCGATGGTCGCGTCGGTGTCGGAGTCCGAGTCGAGGTCGGAGTCCGAGTCGAGGTCGGAGTCGGCGTCGGTCTGCCCCGAGGTCTCGGCCTCAGCGGGATCGCCGGGCTCGCTCGATCCGGCGGCCTCGGAGGGCTCGTCCGACGCTCCGGCGTCGCCGGACTCGACGGGCTCGTCGAGCAGCGACTCGAACTCGACGGCGGGAAACTCGGGCTCCTCCGCGGTGGCGGGCTCGATGTCGATGAGGGATGCCGCGATGACCGCCTCGGTCTCGGCGAGGGCCTTCTCATCGGCGTCGACCTCGACGACGGCGGGCACCGCGGCGAGCTCGTCCGCGTCAGGCACGGCAGCGAGCCCGGCGGCCCCAGGCGTGGCCTCGGGCTCGGCGGCGTCGGGCGCCACGACGGGCTCGGCCTGCGCGGGCTCGGCCGCGACATCCTGCACGATGATCGTGATGAGCTGGGTGGCCGTATGCTCGGCCTCGATGCGGGAGATCGCAGAGGGCTCCGCCTGCTCGAGGAACTCGGTGAGGCGCGTGACCTCGTCGGTCTCGCCGATGCCGGCGGCCGCACGGCGCAGCGCGTAGAGCGAGCGCAGCACGCCTCGGTTGGGCTCGTGCGACCACGGGATGGGGCCTTGGCCGCGCCATCCGGCCTTGCGCAGCGCGTCGAGTCCGCGGTGGTAGCCGACACGCGCATAGGCGTACGACTCGAGCATCTCGCCGCGGGCGTGCGTCACGTCGGCGAGCTCCGCCCAAGCGAGGGAGGAGGTGGGATGCCGACGCACGACCTCCGCGATCTCATCGCGTGAGGCTCGTTCGAGAGCCTCGTACACGTCGGGCTCTGCCTCGAGTTTGGTCTCGGGAAGCCCGAGAAGATTGTCGCCAGTCACACTCGATGCTATCAATCGCGGCTCCGAGCGCGTCCATCCGCGGCGATTCCCGTCTCGACGGGCACCGCCGCACCTCCGCCGCGAACAGGACCTTCACCCGAAACGCCGCCCCGACGAGCAGTACGGCGTCGCCGTCGAGCGGATGCCGCGTGCCGCACCCCTTGGGCCCGGGCACCACCCCGCCCTAAACTCGGGGCATGACGGAGTGGTCGGAGGTCGCGCACGGCGTCTACCAGCGCCGCTACGAGCCGCTCGACATCTCGGTCGTCGTGATCGCCGGCGACGACGGACTGCTCGTCGTCGACACCCGCTCCAACCCGGCTGAGGGCGGCGAGATCGTCGCCGACGTCGCCCGGCGCTTCGGCGGCTCCCCCATCCGCTGGGTGGTCAACTCCCACGCCCACTACGATCACACATTCGGCAATCAGCGTCTCGGGCCGGCATCCGAGGTGAACGCGCAGATCTACGGGCACCACCTCATCCCCCGCCACTTCGAGGATTTCGAGGCCCCGCGCATCGCCCGCGGCGAGGTCGACCCGGCGCGCCCGCTCGACCCGCTCTGGGCCGACGTCGTGCTGACCCCGCCGACGCATCCCGTCGACACCCGCACGCTCCTCGGGCTCGGCGGCCGGGTCGTCGAGCTCGTGCCGCTCGCCCCCGGACACACCGACACCGACCTCGTCGTTCTCGTGCCCGACGCGCGGGTCTGGGTGGTCGGCGACATCGTCGAGCAGTCGGGACCGCCCTTGTACGGCTCGGGCTGCTTCCCGTTCGGCTGGCCGAACGTGCTCGACGGCCTCCTCACCGAGATCGAGCCGGGCGACCTCATCGTGCCCGGGCACGGCACCGTCGTCGACCGCGCCTTCGTCGAGCGGCAGAGCGCCCAGCTGCGCGTGGTGGCCGATCGCATCCGCGCCTCCTGGGTCGAGGGCCTCAGCATCGACCAGGCTCTGGCCCCGGACGCCGCGCCCTGGCCCTTCCCGTCGGAGCTCCTCCGCCCGGCGCTGAGCCGCGGCTACGACCAGCTCGCGAGCACCTGAGCCCCCTCCCCCTCCCATCGCCCTCGCCTGTACTCAAAACGACGGAGATTTTCCCGATTCCGGCCCTTTTCGCGCCGAAAAGCTCCTGAATCGGGAAAATCTCCGTCGTTTTGAGTAGAGGCAGGGAACGTTGAGGCGGAGAACCGAGTACGGGCTGACGCAGGCGGGCGGTAACTTGCACAGATGTGTGCAAGTTACTAGGATCGGGATGTGAGCACAGCGAACCGAGCACCCCGGCGCGACGCGACCCAGAACCGCACCGCGATCCTCGACTCCGCGCGCCTGCTGCTGCGTCGCGACCCCGACGCCTCCCTCGAGGCCATCGCGGCCGAGGCCGGGCTCTCCCGCCGCGCCGTCTACGGCCACTTCGCCACCCGCGACGACCTCGTCGCCGAGGTGCTCACGCTCGGGGCGCAGCGCATCGCCCGGGCGCTCGGCCCCGTCGAGCACCCCGACAGCCGAGTGCGGATCGCCCTCATCGGCATCCGGCTCTGGCACGAGGTCGACCACGTGCGCGTCGTCGCCCAGCTCGCCCTGCGCGAGCCCTACCGCGAGCAGATCGCCGCCGCCCTTGCCCCGGTGCGCCGGGCCCTGCTCGAGAGCGTCGAGGCGGGCAGGAGCGAGGGCACGATCCGCACGGATGTCGCCGCCGAGGTTCTCGCCCACCTCACCGAGAGCGCCGCCCTCGCCGTGCTCGCCGAGGCGACCCGCGGCGGGATGTCGCACACCGAGGGCCGCACCCTCGTCATGCTGAACGGGCTGGCCGTGATCGGGCTCTCGTGGCGCGAGGCGCGCGAGCTCATCGATGCGACGCCGCAACTGCGCGACCCGGCGCACGACGCAGCCGCACCGCCCGACCCCGACGCAACGCACGATGCAGACGGAACGCCCACCCCAGACGGAACGCCCGCCCCAGACGCACCGCACCACCCAGACGCAACGCACGACGCAGACGTACGGCCCGCACCACCGGCACCACCCAAGGCATCCGCAGCACCCGCAGAACCCGCACCACCCGCCGCGCACCCAGGAGCGTTATGAAGATCACCGTGAACGGGGCCGCGAAAGGCCCCAAGAGCGCCGCACTGCCCCTCACGACCCTGAGCTACGGCAGCGGCACGGCGACGCTCGTGCGAGCCGAGACCGAGCGTCGTCCGACGGTACTGGGGCTCGTGGCATCCGGTCGTATGCGGCCCGACACGGGCACCGTGCTCGTCGACGGCGAGCACGACCCCGGGCTCATCCGGCGCGCGATCGCCCTCGTCGACGCACCGGAGGTGAGCGAGCCGGCGGGCGACGTGACCGTCGCGGGCGTCGTCGCCGAAGAGCTCATGTTCGCGGGCAAGCCCTCTCATCCGCTCGCCGTCTCCCGAAAGCTCGCCGAGCTCGGCTACGCCCGCTTCGCGCGCACCTCGATCGGCGACGTCGAACCCGCCGTGCGGATCAGGCTGCTGACCGAGCTGGCCGTGCTGCGGCCGGGTGTGGAGGGGCTCGTGATCACCGCGCCCGACCGGCACGGCGGCGATCCGATGGCGTGGTGGACGATCGCGAACGACCTGGCCGCGCGGGGGTTCGCCGTGCTCGTGGTCGCGGGCGAGGCATCCGCTGCGGCGATCGGCGCCTCGGCCATGATCGAGCGGATGCAGCAGACCGACGAGCAGTCGCGGCCGCGGGAACACGCGGAACCGGCCGAGCCGGCCGACCAACCCGAGCCGACGGGGCAGCCCGATCCGGCGGGGCAGCCCGAACCGGCCGACCAACCCGCGCCGGCCGACCAGCCCGATCCGGCGGAATCGACGGGAGCACACGAAGCATGAAGATCCCCCCGATGATCGCGGCCGAGCTGCGCAGGCTCACCTCGACGACCATGTCGCGCGTGGCGCTCATCGCCCTCGTGCTCGTGCCCATCCTCTACGGCGGCCTCTACCTGTGGGCCAACCAGAACCCGTACGACAAGCTCGACCAGATCCCCGTCGCGCTCATCGTCGACGACACGGGTGTCACGATCGACGGCACCCACAGCAACTTCGGCGACCAGGTCGCCGAGGAGCTGCTCGCCGACGGGACCTTCGCGTGGCACCGGGTCTCGGCCGAGACCGCCGAGCAGGGCGTCGACGACTCGCGTTACGACTTCAGCGTCACCCTGCCCGCCGACTTCTCGGAGGCGCTCGCCTCCGCCCAGGGCGACTCGCCGCGCCAGGCGACCGTGATCCTCACGACGAACGACGCGAACAGCTACCTCGCGAGCACGATCGGCGAGCAGGCGGCGAAGACGATCCAGACCTCGATCGTGCAGAAGGTCAACCAGACGGCGGCCACCCAGCTGCTGACCGGCCTCTCGACGATCCGCACCCAGCTCGTCACGGCGGTCGACGGGGGCACGCAGCTCGTCGACGGCACGACGACCGCGGCCGACGGGGCCTCCCAGCTCGCCGCCGGCAACGCCCAGCTCGCCTCGGGCAGCGCCACCCTGCGCGACGGGCTGGGAGCCCTCGCCTCCAGCACGGCCTCGCTGCCGTCGAGCGCGGCCCAGCTGGCGGATGGCGCGGCCCAGGTCGCGGCCGGCAACGCCCAGCTCGCCCAGATCGGCGACCGCATCGGCGCCGACTCCCAGGGACTCGTCGACGCCCTGCCGACGGTCAGGGACGACATCCGCGCCCGGCTCGTCGCGGCGGGCCTGGCCCCGGAGCGGATCGACGAGATCATGGCCGCGCTCGACCCGATCGGCACCCGCATCGACGACGCCAACTCCCGTGTGCAGGGCGCCGTGGCCGACATCGACACCCTCGCCGCGGGCAGCGGCCAGGTGGCCGACGGCACCCGCCTGCTCGCGGAGCAGACGCCGGCGCTCGTCGACGGCATCGCCCAGGCTCAGGCGGGCGCGAACCTGCTGGCCGACGGCGCGGCCCAGGCCGACACCGGGGCCGCCGAGCTCTCGAGCGGGCTCGCCCAGCTGCAGTCCGGGACCACCCGGTTGCGCGACGGCCTCCAGCAGGGCGTCGACGGCATCCCGAGCAGCGACGAGGCCACCCGCGCGCTGCAGGCGCAGACCATCTCCGACCCCGTGCAGCTCGAGACCTCCGCGGTCACCCAGGCGGGCACCTATGGCGCGGGCCTCGCCCCCTTCTTCGTCGCCCTCGCGGCCTGGATCGGCATCTACGCCCTGTTCCTCATCGTCAAGCCCGTCTCCCGCCGGGCCATCACGGCACTGCACTCGCCCATCAAGGTCACTCTCGCCGGCTGGCTGACACCGGGTCTGCTCGGCATCGTGCAGATGGCGGCCCTGTTCTTCGTCGTCGCGGGCGCGCTGCACTTCGCCGTCGACAATCCGATCGGCACCTTCCTCGTGATGGCGCTCGCCTCGCTGACCTTCGCGGCGATCATCCTCGCCCTCAACGTCTGGCTCGGCAGCGTGGGGCAGTTCCTGGGCCTCGTGCTCATGGTGCTGCAGCTCGTGACCGCGGGCGGCACCTTCCCCTGGCAGACCCTGCCCGGGCCGCTCGCCGCCCTGCATCACGTGCTGCCGATGGGCTTCGCGGTCGACGCCATCCGTCAGCTCATGTACGGCGGCAATATGCAGACCGCGGTGACGGATGCCGGCGTGCTCCTGGCCTGGCTCGTGATCGCCCTGCTCGTCGCGGCCATCGGGGTCACCCGGATGACGCACTTCCGCACCCTGCGCGACCTGCAGCCGAGCCTCATCGGCTGACGACGAGGGGCAGCGCAAGAACCGGGCCGATTAAACGGGGGTGCCCCGGTGTTATGGATGGGGCTAGGGGGACACATCCGAACACCGAGGCAAGAACGACGATAAGCGATCGGGGAATCGGTATCTGGCACAACTCGCCCAAATCACCCCCGGCTTCACCCTGTTGCACGGGGTTCACCCCACGCGGCCGGGCGCCCCACCGCGGCTCAGGAACCGGCGAGGAGGCCCTGCTCGCTCGCGGCGAGCAGGGCCTCCTCGCGGGTGCGCACACCGAGCTTGCGGTACACGCTGCGCAGCTGCGACTTGATGGTGTTCGACGACACGAAAAGAGTCGCGGCGAGGTCTTCGACGTGCCCCGTCTTGACGAGCTCGGCGAGCACGATGAGCTCGCGGTCGGTGAGGGTCGCCATACTGAGCGAGGCCGGCATGACGTCGGGCATGCCGACCAGACGGTCGATCACCTCGGAGGCCTGCGAGGGCCCCCGGGCGTCGGAGAGCTCGCGCAGGGCGTCGAGGTCGCGGCGCGGGATGGTCATGAAGTGGATGTACAGCCCGCGATCGGCGGCGAGCGCCGTCGCGTCGTCGAGGCTGCTCAGCGCGAGCGCGGGGTTGTCGAGGCGCAGCGCCGTCGCCGCCCGCACGATGAGGGCCTCCACGATCGTGCGCGACGACGACTCGCGGGGCACGTCGAGCAGGTGGCGGATCGCGAGATCCGGCCGGTTCGCGAGCAGGTGGCGTCGCGCCCACATGATGGCGACGGCCGGAACGTTCTCCGGATGCTTCTTGAGCAGGGCGTCGACGCGCGTCCCCTGGCCCGAGGCGAGGAGGAGCAGCGCGAGGGTCATCTCGATGCGCAGGCGGGCGAAGGCGGAGATGGGCGGTCGTCCGCCGCGCGCGAGCGCGGCCTCCAGCGCGGTCGCACGGCCGCGGGCCCGGCCCTGGCCGAGGTCGATGTAGGCCTGCACGTGCTCGAAGAAGGTCCAGTGCTCGATCGTCGGACGATGCCGGTCCATGACGTCGATGCGGCTCTGGGCCGCCTCGAAGTCGAACTCCTCGAGTGACCGCAGGGCGTGGGCGATCTGATACAGGGCACCGGCGTAGCCGTCCGTCCAGCCCTCGGGCCACTCACTCCTGTCGATCGCCGCGAGATACGGTATCGCCTGCGGGTAGTCGCCGGCGATCGCGTGGACCCCGGCGAGCAGCGCCTCGTTGTGGAATCGGGAGTTCCACGTGTCGTCGCTCAGGCTCGCGTAGCCGCGCTCGAAGGAGACGATCGCCCGTGAGGCGTTGCCCGAGTAGAGCCAGCTGAGGCCGTTCTGGGCGAAGAGCATCGAGTGCATCCGGGGGCCGAGAGCCTCCCAGGTCTCGGGAGGCAGCTCCTCGATCAGGGCTTCGGCGCGCTCCGCCGACTTCGCCGCGGCCTCCGCACGCCCCGTCACCCGCAGCGCCGCTCCCTCGAGGGTGTACATGACCACCCGGTCGCCGGGCTCCGCGCGCGCCGCGTACATCTTCACACCCACGATCGCGAGACCGAACAGCTCGATCGCCCGCATCCGGTGGCGCCCGGTCGCGTTGTACCTGAGCGCGAGGATCATCGTCAGGAAGGGGTAGCGCTGGAGCTTGCGGGTCGGAACCGTGCGCAGCACGTCGTAGAGGCCGTCGGAGTGGAAGGCGATGAACTCCATCCAGCGCGACGGCGCCATGCTCGAGGCCCACTCCAGGTCGCCGATCTCGATGGCGAGCTTGAACGCGAGGAACGGCAGATCGTTGCGCAGCGCCCACTCGGCGATCGTGCGGCGCATGGCGGACAGCTCGGGGGCGTGCTCGCGCTCCAGGCGCTCCATGAGCACCCCGCGGATGACCGTCGTGTAGCTGAAGCTCTCGTGGGTGCGCAGGCCCATCCCGCGCCGCTCGGCCTCTGCGATGAGCTGCTCGGCGTCGTCGAGGCCGCTCAGCTCGCGGGCGAGCTCCGGGGTCAGCACCTCGGGCAGCGAGGTCATGACCATAAAGCCCAGAAGCCGGTCGTTGTCGCCGCCCGTGCCCAGCTCGCGCACGAGGAAGGCGTCGACGGCACGCCGGGCCGCCTCCCCCACGATGTCGGCGCTCATCGAGAGCGAGACGTCGCCGAGACCCAGCACGACCGCGCGGGTGGAGACCGGCATCCCGCCGACGAGGCCGTGCACTTCGCGGGCGAGGGTCGCGGCATCCGTGACGCCCGCGAGCTCGAGGACGCTGCGGGTCTCGTCGACTGTGAAGAGCAGCTGCTCGGGCGGCACCACGGCCGTGTCGACGCGAAGACCGGCGGCGGAGGCCTCGAACGGGCCGAGCGAACGGGTCGCCACGATGAACCGCACCCCGGGGCAGGCGGCGACGACGCGGAGTACGTCGCTCACGATCGCCTCGTCGCTCAGGAGGTGCACGTCGTCGACGATGATCACGAGGTCGCGGCGCCACTGGGTGAAGGCGCGCACGAGCAGCGCCGTCAGGTCGGGCGTCGTGTCGAGCGCGGGCACGACCGAAGCGAGCACGCTGCCCTCCGGCACCATCCCGGCATCCGACATCGTCTGCACGACGGCGCGCCAGAAGGCGAGACGCCCCGAGGTGGACTCGTCGACGGTGATCCAGATGCGCTCGGCGTCGCGCGGATCGCCCCGGTTGGCCCAGTCGGCCAGGAGCACCGTCTTGCCGCTGCCGGCGGGGCCGCGCACCACGAGCAGTGCGGCGGGCTCGTCGAGGCGGGCGAGCAGGCGCTGCCGCGTGACCAGCTGGGTGGGCACGCGCGGGGCTCCGTAGGCGCGCCCCCGGTCGTCGGACGCCGACGATGCCATACCCTGCTCCCTCTGATCCCCGTGAGGTGCCGTGAGCTCCCCCTGTAGTTCCTGCGACAGGCTACGCCTGCTCGTTTTCTGGTTCGGCTTCAGCGAAACCGTGCAATGCACACGGCGGACGTCGCCGGGGGATGACGTCCGCCGTGCTCTTTCGTACCCGGAAGGCCGGGTCGTCTCAACCGCGCCGTACAGCGTTCCTGCGGCGCACGATCTGCACGAAGGCGAGCGCCAGCCCGGCCGCGAGCAGCGAGGCCCCCGCGAGCACGAGCACGGCGAAGCCGCGCGGGCCGGTCACGGCGAGCGGGGTCGGGACGGTGTAGTCCGCCTCGCTCGACGCTGCCTCGCCCGGCTGGTCGGAGCCGGGCACGAGGGCGACGGCCGTGTTCGTCACCGTCTGGCCGGGGCCCGCCGTCGACGTGGTCTCGAGCAGCACGCTCGCGCTCTCGCCCACCGCCAGCTCTGCCGAGTACTCGCAGTCGACGACCTGGCCGCTGAGCTCGCACTCGAAGCCCTCGCCGATGGAGCGCACGAAGCTGAGGCTCGCGGGCAGCGTGTCGACGACCGAGAAGCCGTCGACGGCGTCGTTGAGGCCGATCGAGGTCACCTCGAGTTTCCAGAAGACCTCATCGCCCTCGACGGTCGCGAGCGTCTTCGTGAGGCTCACCCGGATGTCGGGGGTGACCGGCGAGGTGATCGTCGAGCTGTCGTTCTGCGGGTCGAGGTCCTCGCTCTCGGTCGACACGGTCGCCGTGTTCTCCACGCTCGGGTAGGCGCCCGGCAGCACGTTCACCGTCACGGTGATCGTGAACGAGTCGCCGGCCGCGAGCGGGCCGTCGACGACGCAGTCGATCGCGCCTCCGCTGGCCCCCGGCGCGACCGGGGTCTCGGTCGGAGCCGGGGTTCCGGTCGGCGTCGCCGTCGGTGTGGGGGCGGCCGTCGGCTCCGTCACGGGCTCGACGAGCTCGCACGACTCGGTGTCGGTGCCCACGAGCTCGAGGCTCGGCGGCAGCACATCCGAGACCGTGATCGGACCCGGGTTCTCGGTGGGCCCGTTGTTGGTCACCGTGAGCACGTAGTCGGCCGTCCGGCCGACGACGAGGCTCTCGCCGTCGAGCGTCTTCTCGATCGACAGGTCGACCTGCGCCGGGATCTCGACCGTCGCCGTCGAGGAGTTGTCGGACTCGTCCGACTCCTCCGTCGTCGTGGCCACGGTCGCCGTGTTCTCCACGCGCGGGTAGGCGGGCGCGAGCACGATCGCCGTCACGGAGAAGCTCGCGACGTTGGTGCCGCCGATCGCCGAGAGCGGCGCGTCGAGCGTGCAGCCCGCGGCATCCCCGTCGATGGCGCACGTCCAGCCGTCGGCCTCGGTGATCGGGTCCTCGACGCCGGCGAAGGTGAGCCTGCCGTCGGGCAGGATGTCGGAGACCGAGACGTTCGCGGCATCCGCGGGCCCCTCGTTCGTGACCGTCACCCGGAAGGTCACCGGGTCGCCGATGCGGCCGGGCCCCTCGCCCCGATAGCTCTTCTCGACGGCGAGGTTCGTGAGAACCGTCGGATCGACCGTCACCTCGCCCGTGTTGTCGTCGGGGTCGAGCTCGGTCGTGCCGGAGTCGACCGTCGCGCTGTTCTCGATCGCCGTCGTGACCGAGGAGGCCACGTCGACATCGAACTCGAACGCCGTGCTCGCGCCGGCCTCCAGCACTCCGCCCTGCAGCTGGAACACGAGCGCGCCGTCGGTGTCGCTGAACAGGGTCCACACGGCCCCGTCGTCCGAGCTCAGGCCACCCGCGTAGCTGAGGCCGGCGGGCAGCGTGTCGGCCACGGTCACGTCGATCGCGTCGGACGGGCCGGCGTTCGCGACGGCGATCCGGTAACGGCCGGTCTGGCCGGCGGGCAGCGTCTCCGAGGCGAGCGACTTGACGAGCGAGAGGTCGGCCTCCGAGTCGATGTCCTGGGTCTGCGCCTCATCGGTGTCGTTGCTGTCGTCGCGGTCGGGCGTGGTCGCCGTCACGGTCGCATCGTTGGTCACGACGTCGGTCGGCGTCAGGCCGGGGTCGAGCGTCGTGGTCACCGTGATCGCCGCGGCGTCCTGTCCGCTCGGCAGGTCGCTCGCGCTCACGCAGGT
The DNA here is from genome assembly GCF_002797855.1 of Compostimonas suwonensis. Lineage (GTDB taxonomy): Bacteria > Actinomycetota > Actinomycetes > Actinomycetales > Microbacteriaceae > Compostimonas > Compostimonas suwonensis. The sequence continues at coordinate 544,220 of NZ_PGFB01000001.1, read as the reverse complement.
GATCGTGCGGGCGTCGACGTCGGGAGCCGCGCAGCTCCAGCCGTCGCCGCTCGCGGTCGCCGTCGCGGCGTCGATGCCCTCGCCGAGGGTGTCGGTGACCGTGATGGGTGCGGCCGAGATCGACGGGCCGTTGTTGTGCACGAGCACCGACCAGCTCACCGGCTCGCCGGCGATGGGGGTCTCGGGCTGCACGTACGCCTTCGCGATCGCGAGGTCGGCGTGCGCGGTCACGGTGACGGGCTCGTCGACGGAGTTGTTGTCGTCATCCGTCTCGGGCGTCGTCGTCGCGATCGTCGCGTGGTTGACCGACTCGGCGGTCGCCGCGGTGGTCGCCCACGGCAGCGTCTTCGCGGTCACGGTGAAGCTCGCCGTGTTGGAGCCCTCGTCGGCCGAGAGCGAGCCGTCGAGCTCGCAGTCGAGGCTGTCACCGACCACGTCGCACGACCAGTCGCCTGACACGCCCTCGAAGGGATCCTCGACCCCCGCGAAGCTGAGCCCGGCCGGCAGCTGGTCGACGACGGTCACGCCTTCGGCCTGCTGCGGCCCGTTGTTGACGGCGGTGACCGTGAAGGTCACCTCGTCGCCCACCCAGACCGTGCCGGTCGTGTCGAGGGTCTTCTCGATCGTCAGGTCGGTGGCGCGCAGGTAGGCGTCGTCATCGGCGGGGCCGCCGGCGTACGGGCCGTCGGCGTTGCCCTCGGCGCCCGAGCCGTCCTCGGCCACGATCGCGACCGAGTTCTCGTGCGGATTCTGGTTCGGGAAGGGCAGCGGGCCCACGCCCGCGCCGGGCGCCGTGTAGGCGGCGGTCGTCGGGGTCGCGGTGTACTGCACGACGATCACGTCGTCGGCGGGCTGCACATCGTCGAAGGTCCAGACGAGCGAGTCGGCGGCGAAGCCCCAGTCGGCGGGGTCGACGGCCGCTCCGCCGCGCGTGACCGAGGTCACCTGCGGCGAGCCCCAGCCGGCCGGGAGGGTGTCGGTCGCGGTCACGAGGGCTGCGGCGGCATCCCCCGTGTTCTCGATCGTGACCGTCCAGGGGAAGGCCTCGCCCACGCGCGCCTCGAAGCCGTCGGCGACGGTCTTGGCCACGGTGACGTGGGGGAACTCGGGTGTCACCTCGGCATCCGCCTCGCCGCCCGTGTACTCACGGCGGTCGGGGTCGTCGGCGTCGGGGGTCGAGAAGTACTCGGTGATGCCGACGGTGTTGGTCTGCGTGTCGGTTCCGAGATCGGCGGATGCCGCGAGGCCCGCCGTGTAGGGCAGCACGACGGCGTTCGCGTCGCCCACGCCGATCGAGGCGATCGTCCAGGTGATGGTCGACGTGCCGTCGCCGTTGTGCTCGACGGTGCCCGAGACGCCCGGGACGGGGGTCAGCGCGTGCACGCTGACGCCCGTCGGAACCGTGTCGGTCACGACGACGTCGTAGGCCGTCGAGGCGTTGGGAACGTCGGGGTTGGTGACCGTCACGGCATAAGAGAACCCGTCGCCGGGCGTGACCCGGATGGCGTCCTGGCCGTCGACCGTCTTCGCGATCTGCAGCTCCGGCTCGGTGACCGTGATCGTCTCCTCGGCGTCGACGCCCTTGCTCTGGCCGCCCGTGTTGGCGGTCGACCAGTCGAAGGCCGCGGTGTTGTCGAGCCCGTCGCCGCGCGAGGGGGTGGCCTCGTCGACGGCCACGACGGTCGCGCGATAGCTCAGCGTGACGGTGCGCAGCACGGTGGCCGAGGCGATGTCGTCGCCGCCGGGCAGCGCGCACTCGATGTCGCCGTCGATCACCCCGCAGTCGAAGCCGGAGACGTCGCCGGTCACGGCGATGCTCGCCGGGTCGACGCGGAGACCGGCCGGCACCTCATCGGAGATCGTCGGCTGGTAGAAGTTGACGTTCGCGGGCAGCGAGGTCGTCACGGTGTAGCCGACCGTGTCGCCGATGCTCGCCTGCTCGCGGTCGGCGGCCTTCGTGATCGAGGCGTTCTCGACGACGATCGTCGCGGTCGAGGAGGACTCGACCTTTCCGCGTCGTGTCGCGTACGGCTCCTCGGGCAGGGTGTAGCCCACGAGGCTCGCGGTGTTGGCATAGGAGTCGCCGGCCGCCGCCTCGGGGGAGACGACCGCCGTGTACTGCAGCGACAGACTCGCGCCCGGCAGAACCTGACCGACCGTCCACGTCACGAGCGTCTCACCCGCGGCACAGTCCGCAGACGGGCTGTCGGCCGCGGCCGAGCCCTGGCTGGGGAGCTGCACGCCGACGGTCGTGAGATCGGCGGGCACGCAATCGGTCACGACCGTGTCGTAGGAGGTGGGGCGGTCGTCCGGGTTCGTCACCGCGAGGGTGTAGGTGATCGTCTGGCCGATGACGACGGGGCCTTGCCCGACATCCGCCGTCTTCGTGATCACCGGATCAGGCTCGATGTACTCGACGATCGCCTGCGCGGTCGCGTCCGATGCACCCGTGCTCGTGAACACGGCCTCGTTGTGCAGCAGATCGCCGTCGTTCCAGAACGCACCCGTGAAGACGACGATCCGGATGGTGAAGACCTGGTCGTCGTCGCCCGTGTTGTCGTAGAGGGGCGGGAAGACGAGCTCGCCGGTGGGGTTGAGGGTGAAGCCGAGCGCCGCTCCGTCCACGCCCGCCGGGTAGTCGATCCGCATCCCACTCGGAACGATGACGGACCGGCGCGGATCCGACATCGACGCCGAGGTGCTGAGCACACGCCGGTCGGAGAGCACCCCGTCGACGACGCTCGTGTGCGCGGGGATCGTCACCGAGTACTCGTAGGTGGCGAATTCGCCCGCGACGAACTGCGGCGTCGGCAAGCCCGTGCCCGTGCCGTTGCCGTTGTTGTTGAGCTCGTCGAGCTCTGTGGACACCACCCGCTTCGCGACGGCCGCGTCAGGGAGGTAGACGTCCGAGTCGTCGCTCGTGCCCTGCGCGGGCACACCCGGGGTCACCCCGGGCACGGCCGTCACGGACTCGCCCGTGTTGGTGGTGTAGTCGTAACTCGTGATCGTCGCCGTGTTGACGAGGCTCGACGAGACCGAGAGGCCCTCGGGGATCGTGACGATGTAGGAGACCGTGCGCTCCCCGTCCCTTCCGAGGTCGAGCCCGTTCCACACCACGAAGGTGCGGCCGTCGCGCACCTCGACGGCGCCGCCGTCGCTGATGTCGCCGACCGCCGCGGCCGGAATGCCCTCCGGCAGCTCGTCTTCGACGCTCATCTGCGAGAGGTCGGCGGGCGCGTCCGAGAGGTCGATGCGGTAGCCCACCTGATCGCCCTCGACGACGGGCACGTGGTCGCAGTCGGGCTCCGAGCCCGTGCAGCCCGGTCCGGTCGCGAACTGGTCGTCGACCGTCTCCACGCCCTTGAGCAGCTGGAGGCCCGACTCGACCTCGATCTCGGCCTGGTCGCGCAGGAAGTAGACCTCGCCCTCGACGTTCTCCTGCGTGAACTTCATGAGGTTCTCGGGCTTGTCGAGCTGGCTCGGGTCGACCGAGAGGGAGGTGACGGTGCCCCAGACGTGGATGAGCAGCGAGGAGTCGATCGGCACGAACTGGTCTCCGGCCAGCGTCGAGGTGTACGGCTCCCAGGTGATGCGGCCGTCGTCGATGTTCTGCGTGACGTCGATGGTGGCGCCGGGGATCGGTGTTCCCGAGGAGTCGAGCAGCGCGGCATCCGTGCCCTCGAAGGCGATGCCGCTCGGCAGCATGTCGGTGACGGTCGGGTTGCGGGTGTCGACGTCGGTCGCGAAGTCGACGGTGAGCTCGAAGCAGACGAGGTCGCCGAGCACGAAGCCCGACTGCAGCTCGTCTTCGTATCCGGCCGCCGGGCAGCCGCTCGAGACGTCGACGTCGCGGGGCAGCACCTTCTTCGAGATCGCGCTCGGGCCCGAGACGATCGTGGCCGAGGAGTCGTCGGCGATCGTCTCGGTCACGGGCTCGCCGAGGGCCGGGATCGACGTCGTGGTCGCGGTGAGGACGACGGAGTTGACGAAACGGTCGAGAGAGGTCGTCGCGCCCTCCTCGTGCTCGTAGTCGCTGCGCATGAGCACGGGGTAGACGATCGAGTGACTCGGGTCGGTGGAGCTCATCGGCGGGGCCGAGAAGGTCAGGTAGAACTGCCCCGTCGTCTCCTCGTAGGCGACGCCGGTGATCGTGCCGCCCGTGACGGGGCCCGTCCAGTCGCCGGTGACGGGTGCGCCGAGAGCGCAGTCGGCCGGGTAGTCGGATGCCGCTGCGCCGACGACCTGCGTGCTGCCGCCGTCGAGCGTGGGCACCGCGAACGGCCCCTCGATGACCGGGGTGCCCGCGGGGACCACGGGGCACAGGCCGTTGGGGATGGTGTCGGTGAGCACGATGTCGGAGGAGTCGGTGTACTCGCTCGTGCGCAGCGTGAGGGTGTACTTGGCGACGCCGCCCGTGATGAACTCGCTCGCGGCGTCCGAGCCGTACTCGGTGGGCTCGCCGTCGGCGGGCTGCGTGTCGACCGACTTGAGCACGCGCAGATCCATGGAGTAGACGATCTCGTCGTCGTCGTCCGTCGCCTCACGGTCGGCGCCGGTGCGGATGACCCCCGCGTAGTCGCCCGTCGCGGTGGCCACGTTGCGGTACACCTGGCCGTCGGTGTGGGCGTCCGACTCGACGGACTGGCGGGTCGTGTCGCCGTTGTTGTTGTCGAGGTCGGCCTGCTGTCCGAGGGACTCGGCGCTCGGCTGCGTCGTGCCGGCCTGCCAGGTCATGGTGTTCGCGAAGTCCGGGATGCCGACGGCGTAGTCGACGATGCGCTGCGAGGGGGTGCCCGTGGACGGGTCGCCCTGCTCGAGGGTCCCGAGGTTCCAGGTGACCTTCGTGTAGACGCCGTTCGCGAGATCGGCGGGGAAGCCCGTCGACCCGTCGGTCTTCTCGACCGTGTCGACGGCGACCGGGATGGGGCAGTCGCTCGTCACGGCGGGCACCGCGGTCAGTCGCGGGGCGCCCGGATACTCCACGGCCGCGCCGGGCTCGAGGCTCTCGGTCGGCCAGTTCCAGGTGCTGTTGTCGGTCGCGCCGCAGCCCAGGAACTCGAGGCCGGCGGGAAGGTAGTCGACGAGCACCGTGTCGTCCGTGGGCCCCTCCGAGGTGTTCTCGACGGTGATCGTGTAGACGGTCGTGCGGTCGTGCACGCCGCGCATGAGCTCCGACTCGGGGCTCGGCTCGGTCTTGGTCACGCGGATGGCGCGCACCTCGGTGTTGAGCACGTCGGGGGCGCTGCTCTGCGTCGCGGCCGTGGCATCCGGGGTGCGCACGCCCGTGCTGCCGTTGAAGACAGGCAGGAAGCGCGCGTTGGTGCTCGCATACGAGGCCGCGGTCAGGTCGAAGTCGCTGCCGACCGGGAAGACGGCGGCATCCGCGGTCTGGTCGCCGCCGACCGGCGGCTGAGCCGCCGTGACCGTGAGGTCGAGGTCGCGGGTGGCCGCGACGGGCAGGTCGGAGATGTCCTCCCACACCCAGAGCGCGAAGCCCGCAGGGATCGGCGTGCCGCCCAGGGGGGTCTGGCCGCTCGTGTAGATCTCCGGGGCGCCGAGCGCCACCGAGTCGGCGAAGGCGATGCCGTTCGGCACGAGGAGCGTCACGGCGAGGTTGTACCAGGGAGTCGCGGGCGCGTCGCTCGTGTTCTGCACCGTCAGCTCGTAGTGGGCCTGCTCACCCGCGAGGATGAAGTCCTTGCCCGTGTCGCTCGGGTCGGCGTGCGTCAGGCTCACCGTGGGAACCTGCGCCGCCTGTGCCGCGGGCGCGGCCAGCAGGCCGATCGAGAGGGATGCCGCGGTGAGGGCGATGACCGAGAGCACCGCGGTCGCGCGGCTCAGCGGCGACCGGCTCTCCATCGTTCCCCGGTGTGCGTGCCGTGAGTGCCGACCACGAGTCGTCATGGAGTGAGCGAGTGTTCGGTGCATGCAAGATCCCCTATGGTGCATCGCGGGGCAGACCGCATTCGACCTCGGGAACCTCGGGCTGAGGAGCAGGGGGTCGCGGCCCGCCGAAGGCATCGGAGCCCCCGCGAGAATGTCCGTATGCACTCAAGGTTTGTCGATGTGTAGGCATAAATGAGGACATGAGCAGCTCTTTCACCCCCCGATTCACCCTTATTGGGGTGGTTTTTCCCCGGGCTCACGCGTGACGACCCCCTTTCGGGTGACGAAAGGGGTGATGAATAAGGGATGAACGTCCGCCGCAGGCGGGTTGGGGCGCGGAGGGGGGCAGGGAGGCGGCGGGGGCGGGGCGTGGGCGTGCGTGCGAGGGGAGGGGCGGGGCGTACGAGGGCGGGGCGGACGCAGGGGCGCGCGCGGGGCGGGCGCGATGCGGGGAGCGTGGGGGGCGGGGAGCGTGCGGGGCAGCGGTGAGAGGGCGGGGAGCGTGCGGACAGCGGTGCGGGTGGGTCCGCGGTGCGAGACGGGCCGCGGTGCGAGACGGGCCGCGGTGCGAGCGGCAGTGCGTCAGCGGCTCGGGCGGCGGCTAGTTGTCGAAGCGCACGTGCTGGGTCACCCAGACGTGCATGGCGACCGCCGCCGCGGCGGAGGCGTTGATCGACCGCGTCGACCCGAACTGGCTGATCTCGACGACGCTCTGCGCCGCCGCGATCGCCTCCGCCGACAGCCCCGGACCCTCCTGGCCGAAGAGCAGCAGGCACCGTTCCGGGAAGCGGAACGTCTCGATGAGAACCGAGCCCGGAACGTTGTCGATGGCGATGATGGGGAGCTCGGCGGCGTTCGCACGGGCGACGAGAGCCGCGACATCCTCGTGGTGCTCGACGTGCTGGTAGCGGTCGGTGACCATGGCGCCGCGCTTGTTCCAGCGGCGGCGGCCCACGATGTGCACCGTGTCGGCGGCGAACGCGTTGGCGCTGCGCACGATCGAGCCGATGTTCATGTCGTGCTGCCAGTTCTCGATGGCCACGTGGAACGGATGCCGGTGCTCGTCGAGATCGGCGACGATCGCGTCCATACGCCAGTACCGGTAGCGGTCGATGACGTTGCGGGAGTCGCCCTGCTCGAGCAGCTGAGGGTCGTAGCGGTCCTCGTCGGGCCACTCGCCCGCCCACGGCCCCACGCCGTTCGTGGTGAGCTCGACGGAGGGGGCAGGGGAAGCAGAGTCAGGGGCGTCATCCCGGATCGCGTGGCCGTCGAGGCTGTCCCTGCCGTCCCGGCTATGCCGACCATCCCAACCATCCCGGGTGTCCCGGCTTTCCTGGGCGTCACTGCCATCCCGGGCGTCCCCGCCGTCCCGGCCATCCCGGGCGCCCCTGCCATCTCGGCTGCCTCGGGGACCCCGGGCGTCCCGGCTGTCCTGGGCGTCCCCGGCGTCCCGGCTGTCCCGGGCGTCACTGCCATCCCGGCCGTCCCGGTCCGCACGGGACAGGTCGGCGACATCCTCCGGGCCCACCTCGGCGCCGTCGGTGTCACGCGGGCTCTCGGGCATCCTCCCAGGCTAGTCGCCCCGCGTTCCCCCTCAGAGGCGCACCCGAGTCGTGGCCCCTCCTCCTCCCCCACCCCCGACCCCCGCGAGTCGCGCCAAACCGTTCTATCCGCGCGGATACGGACCGATGTGGCGCGACTCGCGAGCGTTCGCCGTGCAGGCCTGTGGAGAAGCGGCGAGGCGGGAGAGCCGCACCGGGCATCATGGGCGGATGCCGCGGCGAACACCCCTTCCCCCAGCCCTCGCTCTCACACCCTTCACGACCGCCCGCGCCCACACGCACGGCGTGGGCGAGACGCGTCTGCGCGGTGGTGACCTCGCGCGGCCGTATCACGGGGTGCGCGCGCCGGGCGCGGCGGCATCCGGCGATCCGCTCCAGGACGCCTGCTCGGCCTATACGACGCGGATGAGGCCGACCGCGTTCTTCAGTCACGACACCGCCGCGCGCCTGTGGGGCCTTCCCCTGCCGACCCGCTTCGACCCCGGCGGCGAGCTGCACGTCGCGGTCGGCTGGCCCCGGCGGGCACCGGCCGGTCGAGGGATCGTCGGGCACGCGCTGAAAGACGCCGCCGTCACCGTGCGGCAGCGGCACGGGTTCCGGGTCGTCGATCCCGTCTCCGCGTGGCTGAGCCTCGGCGCCTCCCTCTCCCCCGATGACCTCGTAGCGGTCGGAGACGCGCTCGTGCTCGATCCGGTTGTGGTCGACCCGGCCATCGATCCGCTGTCCGAGAGGCCCTGGGCGACCATCGCCGAACTGCAGAGGCGGCTCGACGGCTTCACCGGACGGGGGCGACGCGTGCTGCGCGAGGCCCTCCCGCTCATCCGCGAGGGAAGCGAATCCCGCCCGGAGAGCATCCTGCGACTGACCCTGGGCCGTGCCGGGCTGCCCGAGCCGGAGGTCAACGCCGAGGTGCACGACGGCTCGGGGCGGTTCGTGGGCCGCGGCGACCTCGTCTACCGGGCCTGGAAGGTCGTGGTCGAGTACGACGGAGACCAGCACCGCACGGATTCCCGCCAATACGATCGCGACCAGTCGCGGGTCGAGTCGTTCTTCCTCGCCGGCTGGACCCTCGTGCGGGTGCGCAAGACGGCGCTCTTCCGCGAGACGGCGACCACCGTCTCACGCGTGCACCGCGCACTCACTGCCCGCGGCTGGCGCGGCGCCTGACGCCGCGCCAACTACACCTCTCGCGAGTCGCGCCATATCGTTCCATCCGTGCTCATTTGGACCGGTTTGACGCGACTCGCGAGAGGCGGGAAGGACCCGTCCACTTTTAGGGATGCCTAAAAACGAGTAAGGTTTTAGGCGTGCCTAAAACCGAGACGGCGACATCCCCCGCCACGACACCGCGACCACCGCGTCCGCTGCGGCTGCTCTGGCTGCTCGGCCCCGCGCTCGTCGCGGGCATCGCCTACGTCGACCCCGGCAACGTGGCGAGCAACGTGACCGCGGGCGCCCGCTACGGCTACCTGCTCGTCTGGGTGGTCGTGACCGGCAACGTCATGGCCTGGCTCATCCAGTACCTGTCGGCGAAACTCGGCCTCGTCACCGGCAAGAGCCTGCCCGAGCTGCTCGGCGAGCGTCTCACGGGCCGCGCGCGCCGGCTCCTCTACTGGGTGCAGGCCGAGCTCGTCGCCATGGCCACCGACCTCGCCGAGGTCATCGGCGGCGCCGTCGCCCTCAATCTGCTCTTCGACCTGCCGCTGCTGCTCGGCGGCGTCATCACCGGCGGGGTCTCGATGCTCGTGCTCGCCGGCCAGAGCCGTTACGGGCAGCGGCCGTTCGAGAGCGTCATCATCTCGCTGCTGCTCATCGTCGTTCTCGGGTTCTGCGCGGGAACGATCGTCGCAGGCCCGGATGCCGCGGCAGCGGTCGGAGGGCTCGTGCCGCGTTTCGACGGCTCCGAGTCGGTGCTGCTCGCGGCATCCATCATCGGAGCCACCGTTATGCCGCACGCGATCTACGCGCACTCCGCGCTCACTCGCGACCGCTTCCCCGGCAGCCACGCGAGCCGCCCTCCGCACCCGACCTCCGCTGCCCCCGAACCCGCCCCCCGCGCTGCCGCCGAACCCGCCCCCCGCGCCGAACCCGCCCCTCGCGTACGCCCCGGCTCCGGTCCCTGCGCCGAAGACACCAGCACCACCACTGAAAACGACGGAGTTTTCCCCCAGAACTCGGCCTCAAACGTCCGAAACACGCCGAAACGGGCAGAATCTCCGTCGTTTTCAGCGGCACCGCCAGCGGGAGGGATCTCGACGCGACGTCTGCTGCGCGCCACCCGCTGGGATGTCTCGATCGCGATGATCATCGCCGGCACCGTCAACCTCGCGATGATCCTGCTCGGGGCGAGCGCGCTGTTCGGCGTCGCCGGGACCGACTCGCTCGAAGGCGCGTACTCCGCGCTCGCCTCGACGCTCGGGATCGCCGTCGCGACGCTCTTCGCGGTGGGCCTGCTCGCCTCCGGACTCGCCTCCACCTCGGTCGGAGCCTACGCGGGCGCCGAGATCATGCACGGGCTCCTGCACGTGCGCGTGCCGCTCATCTGGCGGCGGATCGTGACACTCGTGCCCGCGCTGCTCATCCTCGCGATCGGATTCGACCCGACCACGGCGCTCATCCTCAGCCAGGTGGTGCTGTCGTTCGGCATCCCCTTCGCGCTCGTGCCGCTCGTCTGGCTCACCGCCTCGCGGGGGGTCATGGGCGAGTTCCGAAACCGGATCGGCACGACGATCGCGGGGGCAGTGGCATCCGCTCTTCTCGCGGCGCTCAACGTCGTGCTGCTCGTGCTGCTGTTCTCGGGGGCCTGAGCCCGTGGACCGCACTCGGCAATTCAGGCCGTCGCGCTCGAGAAGGCGGCGATTCGCGACATGGCACGGATGAAGGCGCGGCCGGCGAAGCGCGGGGCGCCGGCCGCGCAACGCGGGGCGCCCGCGGCGAGGCGCAAGGCGAGGCCTCGCAGATAGTCTGGCTGACGATGACCTCCTCCACGCCGCAGAAGAGTCCCGCCCCCTCGTCCCGAGGCGAGCGGCGCACCCCCGCCGGCGAGACGGCGACCGAGGACTACCTCAAATCCATCTACGCCCACACCGAGTGGCAGCCGGCAGCCGTCACACCCTCGGAGCTCGCGGCGAAGCTCGGTGTCGCGCCGTCGTCGGTGACCGAGATGGTCAAGAAGCTCGCGGCCCAGGGGCTCGTGACGCACGTTCCCTACGGCGCGATCACGCTCACGGACGCCGGCACCGCCCGTGCGCTCGGCGTCATCCGACGGCACCGCCTCGTCGAGACCTGGCTCGTCGAGGAGATGGGCTACAGCTGGGACGTCGTGCACGATGAGGCGGAGGTGCTCGAGCACGCCGTCTCGGAGCGGCTGCTCGACGCCATGAGCGCGCGTCTCGGCAACCCGTTGCGCGACCCGCACGGCGACCCCATCCCGACGGCCGACGGCCACGTCGTGCGCACACCGGCCGTGCTCGTGAGCCAGGCGGCCCCCGGCCATCGCGGCACGGTGCTGCGCATCAGCGACCGCGACCCCGCTGTTCTGCGTCTGCTCGACGGGCTCGGCATCGGCGTCGACACGGATCTCGTGGTCGAGGGGCTGCTCGCCGATGCAGCGGATGCAGCCGGTGTAGCGGATGCCGCGACATCCGCCCGCTCGGTGGTCGTGACCCTCGACGACTCGTCCCACCACACGCTGCCCGCCGTGACCGCCGACGCCATGTGGATGACCGCCTGACCCGCCCCCTCGACGATTGTGCTCAAAACGACGGACATTTTCGCCTCCTAAGCGCAAATCGCGGCGAAAACGGCACTGTGCGGCGAAATCTCCGTCGTTTTGAGCAGAAACGGGCGGATGACGGAGGAGCGGCGCGGATCCAGGCGCAGGCTCTCTCGATAGGCTGGTGCCCACAGCGGCCCGATCCCCCGACAGGCCGGCGAAAGGAGCATCCGTGGCGTCACGCGACGAGGTCGAGTGCTGGCTCACCGACATGGACGGCGTGCTCGTGCACGAGAACCACGCCCTGCCCGGCGCCGCAGCACTGCTGCAGCAGTGGCAGGACCAGGGCAAGCCGTTCCTGGTGCTCACCAACAACTCCATCTTCACCCCGCGGGATCTGAGCGCGCGGCTGCGCTCCTCCGGCCTCGACGTGCCCGAGGAGTTCATCTGGACCTCGGCGCTCGCCACCGCGGACTTCCTCAAGTCGCAGGTTCCCGGCGGCTCGGCCTTCGTGATCGGCGAGGCGGGCATCACGACCGCGCTGCACGAGGCCGGCTTCATCATGACCGAGACCGACCCCGACTACGTCGTCGTCGGCGAGACGCGCAACTACTCCTTCGAGGCGATCACCAAGGCGATCAGGCTCATCGTCAACGGTGCGCGTTTCATCGTCACGAACCCGGATGCCACGGGCCCCAGCGCTGACGGACCCCTCCCGGCCACGGGCGCGATCGCCGCACTCATCACGAAGGCGACCGGCAAGGAGCCGTACGTCGTCGGCAAGCCGAACCCCATGATGTTCCGCTCGGCCATGAACCGCATCGGCGCGCACTCCGAGAACACGGCCATGATCGGCGACCGGATGGACACCGACATCGTCGCCGGCATCGAGGCCGGGCTGCACACGATCCTCGTGCTCACGGGCATCAGCGACCAGGCGGAGATCGAGCGCTACCCGTTCCGGCCCGACGAGATCCTGCAGGGCGTGCACGAGCTCGTCGAGAACGACCCGTTCCTGGCCGAGATCAACGACTGACGAGCGGATGCCGCGGGCGAGCCCGGTGACTCAGCCCGCTTGTGCCTCGGCCTTGCCTGCCGTGCTGCCGTGCTGCCCTGCTGCCCGCTTCCGCCGTGCTGCCCGCTGCCCGCTGCCCGCTGCCCGCTGCCCGCTTCTGCCGTGCTGCCGTGCTGCCCGCTACCCCACGGCCCAAAACGACGGAGATTTCGCTTCAGAAGCCCCGTTTCGCCCCGAATTGCACATTTAACGCAGAAATGTCCGTCGTTTGGAGTGCACCCCGGGAGTCGGTGGTCAGGACAGGACATTCGGGCAGGGCGGAACAGGGCAGGGCAGGGCGGAACAGGGCAGGGCAGGGTAGAGAGCGGGGTAGAGGGCAGGGCGGGGGCGCTCAGCCGGCCGGCGGCGCGGGCACGAGTGTGCCGGTGAGCGGCTCGCCGGAGGAGCGGCTCGCGAAGCAGAAATACGAGCGCTGGCCGGCATCCCACTGCTCGACGGTCACCGGGTAGCTGCCCTGCAGCTGCACGTCGGCGAACTGCCCCGCGACGCCCAGGTCGATCACCCCGGGCGCACTGCACAGCAGATTGATCTGGCCCGCGAGCGCCTCCTCGCCGGGGAAGGCGGCGGCGGGGTCGGTGCTGAAGACGCCCGTGAAGACCATCTGCGCGGGGTGCGGCGCCGTGCAGTCGACGACGGTGAAGGTCTCCTCCCACGGCGAGCCGTAGGGGTCGAGGCATTCGCCGCCGCGCAGAGTGTCCCACTCGTGGACGCCGAGCGGCTGTGGGCCCGTGGCCTCGACCGTCGGCGTCGGCGTGGATGTCGGGGTCGGCGTGGATGTCGGGGTCGGGGTCGGTGACGGTGACGCGGAGGGCGCCCCGGCGATCGAACGCCCCAGGATGTAGAGCGCCACGAGCACGAGGATCGCGACGAGTCCGATCGCGATGCCGACGAGCACCTTGGTGTTCGCGGGCCAGGGCTCGCGCGGCGGACGGCCGCCCGCGCCGGCGCCCCGGCCATGCCCGCCGCCCGAGCCATCGGATCCAGCCGAGGACTGCGCGGCATCGCGCTGCGCCCGGCGGCTGAGCGGAGGCTCTGAGCCGGCGCTCGCCGGGCCCTGCGCCCCCGGGCTCCCGGCGGCGCTCTCGGCAGCGACGATGAGCGGAGGAGCCTCGAACCCCGAGACGACGGGGGATGCCGCGGAGGTGTCGAGGTACTGAGACTGCTCGAGCGAGACCGTCGGCGCCTCGGCGCCCGGCTCTGCCACTGGGAGGACAGGGAAGACGGTGGTGGGGTTCGTGTACGGCTCGTCGGCCCCGGGTACCATGCCGGCCGTGGGGATCACGACGGTCGGGTTGGTCGGGAGGAGGGCGTCTTCCTCGGCGTCTTCCTCGGCGGCGTCTTCGGCATCGGCATCGGCATCGGCATCGGCATCGGCATCGGCATGATCGTCCGCGTCCGAGCTCACGTCGAGGCCGAGCATCCGGAGCGCGGAGGTCGTCGTCGCGGGCTCCTCGATGTGGTCGAGGTCGGGCTCGGCGGTCTCCGGCTCGGAAGCGCCGGTGGGAACGTCGGGAAGCCCGGGCTCGGCAGGTTCGATGGGAACGTCGGGCTCGACGGGCACTTCAGTCTCGATGGGCACGCCGGTCGTAGCAGGCTCGGTGGGCACGCCGGTCGTAGCAGACTCGGTGGGCATGCCGGTCGTAGCGGGCTCGGCAGGACCGGCGTCGGGCGGCACGACCGGCCCCCGGACGACCGGAGCCGTGATGGGCGCGACGAAGGCCGGGATCGGCATCACCGGCGGAACCGGCGACGGCACCGGCGGCGCGGAGGCCTCGGCCGGAGGCGTCGGCTGCGAGCGCGGTTCCGCGGGCGGCGGAGACACGGCGGAGGCGGCATCCGGGACCACGAGCGGGTCGGGGGCGTCGTTCGGCTCCAGGTTCCAGACGAAGTCGCCGAAGGTGGGCGCGGCCGGCTCGGCGGCCGGCACCGGGGCGACGGGCTCGGCCGCAGCGGCAGGGAGCACGGGCTGCACCGAGGTTGCCGGCGGCACCGGGGCAGCGGGGAACACGGGCGGCGCAGGCGCGACCGGCGGTGGGGTGACCGGGGGCACCGGCGACGACACGGGCGGGACGAACGCGGGCGGCGCGAAGGCCGACGCGGGCGGCGGGGCAGCGGGTGCCGGCGGCACGCCCGGCACGACCGGCTCGACGGGCGCGGGCGGTGAGACCGGCGGCACGGCACGACCCACGATCGGGATGGGGCCGGCATGCGTCGACTCGAAGCGATCCGCGGATGCCTCGGGCAGGGGTTCGGCCGGGAACACCTGCTGCTCGGGCTTCGCGGCGCTGCGCGGAGCCCAGATGCTCTGCTCGTCGTCGTCCGAGTCGTCGAGGTCGTCGTCGGGACCGGGCGGCGCGGCCGGGGGCTCCGACGGCGTGATCGGCAGCACAGGGGGAACGGGTGGAATCACGGGCATGCTCGCCGTGCGGACAGGCAGCTCGTCGTCGGCACGGGCCTGCCACCACGGCGCTGGGGCGCCGGCCGGGGCACGGGGCGCCGGCGGCTCGAACGGCGAGGCGGGGCCGGCCGGTGCGACGGGCGCAGGCGGCACCTGTGGAGCAGGCCGGGCAGCCCATGGAGCGGGCTCTCCGGGTGCCGGCACAAGGGGCGCAGACGGTGCGGCAGGCGTCACGGGGGCGGCGGGCGGCCCGGGTGTCACGGGAGGGCGGGGCTCTGCGGCATCCTGCCGGGGCACCGGGGCCGTCGGCGGAAAGGACTCACCGAGCTGGGCGAGCAGCCATTCGGCGCCCCGGAACTCCCCCGTGGGCGGGTTCGCCGGATCGGCGCCGTCGCCGTGCTGCTCGTCGCGCTCGTCGTTCATCAGGCGAGTCCGAGATCCTCGAGCCCGATCGCGTAGAAGTACGGGTAGCCCGCACCCTCGATGGCTGCGCGGGCTTCGGTGTTGCGGTCGACGACCACGGCGACCGCGGCCACGATCGCGCCCACCTTCTCGAGCGCCTCGATCGCCTTGAGCGGGGAGCCGCCTGTCGTCGAGGTGTCCTCGAGCACGATCACACGTTTGCCTGCCAGCTCGGGGCCCTCGACCTGCTTGCCGCGGCCGTGGTCTTTCGGCTCCTTGCGCACGACGAAGGCGTCGTAGGCCTTGCCGGCCGCCGCACCCTGGTGCAGGATCGCAGCCGCGATGGGGTCTGCGCCCATCGTCATGCCGCCGACGGCCGAGACGTCGGGGATGTCGGCGATGAGGTCGAGCATGACCCGCCCGATGAGAGGGGCGACGCGGTGGTCGAGGCTCACCTTGCGCAGGTCGACGTAGTACGTCGCCTTCGTGCCGCTCGTGAGCGTGAAGTCGCCGTGGAAGACGGCCTCGGAGGCGATGTAGTCGATCAGTTGGCTGCGTTCGTCGGTCACGAAACCACAGTTTAGGGGGTCATCCTGCCGTTCGATCGGTCGGCCGGGGGCGAGAAGGCCTGCAAGGCGACCCGTACGGCTCGGTGCAGGACTGGTCGCACGCTCGGCACGCGGCCCGGCGCACACACGCAGAACCCCGCGGTCGCGCCATCAGCTCGCGAGCTGCGTGCGGATCGCCTCGGCGGCGTCCGATCCCTTCTGCGGGATCTTCTCCCAGCGGATGTCGGTGCTGATGCCCACGGCCACCCAGCCGAGCTCGCGCACGGCGGCGCCGAACTCGCGCATCGAGGGGGCGACCGGCCGGCCGCGCTTGGGCCCGACCCGGCCCAGGGAATCGGTGTACCAGCTGTAGTACTTGCCGATGTGCTCGGCGATCTCGGTGTCGCTCAAGACATGGTTGGTCGAGCGCACATCCGAGTCGCTGATGGCGACCTTTTTTCCGAACATCTATCGTCCTCCGACCTCTATGGTCGCAGGTTTGCCTGCGGCACGGTCACAGGTGGTCGTCGTGCTCGTGCCACCGGGATCGGCGCGGGGTCGAGACCGCCCGGCTCGAGTCGACGGGCCGCGGCCTGCCGGGTCACCGGACACCGACGGCTCGGGTCACCGGGCAGCGACGAGTCGATCCGGCCCGCCCGGCGTCAGTACCGCGGACGCGTCGGGATACGGCGGTAACCGTCTCGGACGGTTACTACACCGGCACCGGCGATGGCCGCGGCGCTCATTACGGCGAGGGTGAGGAAGAAGATGGTCATAGCTCTATTCGACGCCCTACTATCGTTAAGCACAATCGAATTGTTCTTCATCAACACAGTAGGAGAACTACATGGATGTCCGCCGTCTCGACCTCCTCCGCGAGCTCTCCGAACGCGGCTCGGTCACGGCCGTCGCCCGAGCCACCCACCGCACGCCCTCGGCCGTCTCGCAGCAGCTCAAAGTGCTCGAGCGAGAGGCCGGCGTGCCGCTCACCGAGCGCTCGGGCCGCGGGCTCGCGCTCACCCATGCGGGCCGCGAGCTGGCCAGAAGCGCAGCGGATGTCGCGACCGCCCTCGAACGCGCGAACGCCCTGTGGGACGAGTTCCGCAACCACCCCAGCGGCGAGGTGAGCCTCGCGACCTTCCCCACGGCCGGGCAGATGCTGCTGCCGGGACTGCTGCAGCGGCTCACCGAGGTTCCCGGGCTCGTCGTGACCTGCAGCGACCGCGACCCGGAGCTCGAGGACTTCCCGGCGCTCACCTCCGACTTCGACGTCGTGCTCGCCCACTCGACGCTCGGCCAGGTGCCCTGGGTCGGTCGGGGGCTGCACGTGACGCCGCTCATGCGTGAGCCCCTCGACGTCGCCCTGCCCCTCGGCCACCGACTCGCCGAACGCCCGAACGTCACCCCGCACGACCTCGTGGGCGAGACCTGGATCGGCGTGCCGCCCGGCTACCCCTTCAACAGGGTTCTCGACGAGATCGAGGTCGTCAGCGGGCATCCCATCGTGACCTCGCAGCGATTCGGCGACACCCGGGTGACGGAGGCCTTCGTCGCGGCCGGGCTCGGCATCGCCCTGCTGCCCTGCTTCACCGCCGGCGGCCTCGACGATCGCGGTCTGGTGCTCAAGACCCTGAGCGGGGTCACGGCCGCGCGCAACATCGTCGCCCTCACGCGGCCCGATCGGGCCGAGCGCCTGGCCGTGCGCACCGTGCTCGACGCGCTCGTCGCCGAATCGGAGCGGGTGCAGCGCGCCAACGCCGGCCGCTCCTGATCCCGACCGCACGACCTCCTGCATTCGGGTTCGGGGACGGGGAGATCCGAGGCTCACGAGTGAGCGCCGTGCGCGTCGGCGGCCCGCGGTAGCGTGGTGGTATGCGCATCGCCACCTGGAACGTGAACTCGATCAGAGCCCGCGCGGGGCGCGTCGTCGACTGGCTCGTGCGCGAAGACGTCGACGTGCTCGCCATGCAGGAGATCAAGTGCAAGCCGGAGCAGTTCCCGGCCGAGCGCTTCGAGGAGGCCGGCTACGACCTCGCCATCCACGGCCTCAACCAGTGGAACGGCGTGGCGATCGCGAGCCGTTACCCGATCGAGGAGCTCGCGATGAGCTTCCCGGGCATGCCCGGCTTCCTCAAGGGCCAGGAGGGCCCCGATCTGCCCCTCGAGGCCCGCGCCCTCGGCGCGACGATCAACGGCGTGCGCCTCTGGAGCCTCTACGTGCCCAACGGGCGCACCCTCGACGACCCGCACTACGCCTACAAGCTCGACTGGCTCGCGAACCTCGCGGCGAGCACCCGCGACGAGCTAACCGCCGCCCCCGACCGGCCGCTCGCGCTCATGGGCGACTTCAACGTCGCGCCCCTCGACTCCGACGTCGGCGACCCGAGCTTCGTGCCCGGCCTCTCGACGCACATCTCCCCTCCCGAGCGCGCCGCCTTCGCCGAGTTCGCGACCGTGGGGCTGCAGGATGTCGTGCGCCCGCGTATCCCCGAGGGCTACACCTTCTGGGACTACAAGCAGCTGCGCTTCCCCCGCAACGAGGGCCTGCGCATCGACTTCGTCCTCGGATCGCAGCCGTTCGCCGACGCCGTGACGAGCGCGCGCATCGACCGCAACGAGCGCAAGGGCGACGCCCCGAGCGACCACGTTCCCGTCGTCGTCGATCTCGACCTCTCGTCCGACGACGAGGATGACGACGATCGCCCGATGATCTTCGGCTGAGCGGCTGAGCGGCTGAGCTGAGCGGCATAAGAGCCGCGCGCCGCACACACGGCGCGGAGCCCGAGCAGCTGCAGGCCGAACCCTCCTCCACGGGGCTCGGCCGACGAACGACTCGGCGCACCACACCCGAAGCACCACGGCCCGGAGCACCACGGCCCGGGCGTCTCGGCCCGCTCGTTCCAGCCTCAGCGCGTCACGATCGCGAAGCCTCCGGCCGGAATGAGCACCGTGCCGGTGCCGGTGAGCTCGCGCGACCGCACGAGCTCGCCCGAGGCGTCGTAGATCTTCGCGGTCGAGCCAACACTGTCGAAGCCGACCGACGCCGGCTGCGGGATGAGCCCGGCGGAGTGGACGAGCTGGGTCGCGCCGCCCTCGCCGGCGAGTTCGAGACGCGAGACGACCGGGCGCACGATCAGCGCATCGAGGTCGACGGTTCCGCTGAGCGCCGTGACCGTGAGCTGCGATCGCGAGGCGGGCAGCGGCAGGCTGAGCTGTTGGGGCAGCAGGGCGCCGGGCGCCGGGCTGATGCCCCGCGCTCCCGTCGAGTGCTCGAGCACTCCGAGCGGCAGCAGCTTCGAGCTCCACAACGATCGCGCCCCGTCGTCGCCCTCGGCCAGCAGCGACACGGGCTCGACGAGCCGCGCCTGATCGGAGGCGCCGAGATCGAACGTGGCCTTCTGCCCGCGCGTGAGCTCGAGGTAGGCGCCGCCGCCGAACTGGGACTCCCCGGTCCAGGCCGACTCGGGTGTCGCGACGGCTCCCGTGGTGGATGCCGCGGTCTCGCCTTCCACGACGGTCAGCCCGTCGCGTTCCACGACCCCCGCCACCGAGCGTGCACGCTGCGCGACCTGGGGGTGGGCGTCGAGCGCGAGCATCGACAGCAGCCCATGGATCGTGCTCTCCGCCCCGCTGTTGCGGTTGATCGTTCCGTCGGCGGCGACACCGTCGACGGTCACGCCCGTCGCGGGGTCGTAGACCGCCTCGCCGGAGGCGTTGGAGCCGAAGTACCAGCTCGCCTCGAGCGCGGCGAGGTCGAGAAGGCCCGGCAGCTCCGCGGCATCCGCCACCGACAGCAGCGACTGCAGACGCGAGTCGGCGCCGTAGGCGATCTGCACCCGTTCGATGGGGGTCGGGTACCACGCGTTGTCAGGCCCGCCCGCGGTCAGGAGGGTGGGCGTGAAACTCGTGGAGTCGAGGATCGCGCCGTCGAGGAGCGCCGGATCGCCGAGCGCCGTGGAGGCGGTGGCGAGCGCGGCGGGCATCTGCGACGACCAGGCGTGCCACATCGAGCGCGATTGCGCCCACGGCATCAGCGCGCCGTAGGGCCACGCACGCGTCGAGCCGGAGGAGAGCGCCGCGATGCCCTCCGTGAGCTTGCGGAGCGCCTCGCGTGCGACGGTGTCGTCGGGCGCCGCCGCGAGGTAGGCGGAGAGGCCGAGGCTGGCCTCGGCCGAGGCATCCGCACCGTCGACGATGAGCCAGGCGGGAACCTGCACGCCGTCGGACTCGACGTACTGGCCGTATGTGTCGAGCGCCTCGCGTTCGATGGCGCCGAGACCGAGTCCGAGGCGGTCTCGGAGGAAGGCGGCGAACTCGGGATCGGTGTCGACGAAAGCCGCGTACCCTTCACCGAAGGCCCAGATGCTGCGGGCGAGCCAATAGCTCGGCCCGGAGTCGGAGGGATCGGGCAGCTCGACGGGCTCGGGGCTGGGGTTGAGCGTGCCGTCGGGCTGCATCCAGAGCACGACGTTGCCGGCGTTCTCGCCGCTCGTCGTCTGCAGATAGGCGAGCGAGCGCAGGAGCTCGTAGGCCGAGGTCTTGCTCGACTCCGCGCCGGTCTGGGTCCAGTGCCGCAGGTAGACGACGGCGGCGCGGGCGATGTCGTCGGCGTTGTAGGAGCCCTGGCCCCAGTGGCCCGTGGCCAGGTCGAGCGGCCCGCCGCCGACCCGCTCGAAGGCGCCGCCGTCACGCGCGTCGGCGTAGGTCCAGAGCGCCGTGAGCTGCGGCTGCTCGTCGAGGCGGTAGCTCGTATGGCCCTCGATCTCGGCGGGCGTCACGGTGTCGAGCAGGAAGTCGAGGTGGGCGGTATTGGCGAGCGGCGCGGTGGCGCCGGCGGGGGATGCCGGCTCTGCGGCGAGCGCGGACTGCGCCGTCGCGGTCGCCGTGATGCCAGCGGCCGCGAGCACGAGGGCCGTGAGGCCCGCGAGGCCGCGTCGTGAGGCTGTTCTGTTCATCGGAGGAGCTCTCCTTCGTCGTCGTTTGTCGGTGCCGAAGCGGTCAGACCCGGTCGAGCCGGGCCACGCCGATCTTCGAGTCGGCCATGCCGTAGAAGACGTAGTGCTGCCCGTCGACCTCTTCGATCGCGGTGGGGAAGACCACGTTGGGCACGATGCCGCTGCGCTCGTCGTCGGTCTCGGGAGACAGGAGGGGCTCGGCCGTGCGCGCGAGCACCCGGGACGGGTCATCCGCCGACAGGATCATCGCCCCCGCCGCGTAGTTGACCCGCTGCTGCTGGTCGAAGGCGTTCTCGATCGAACCGGTGACGCCGTGGTGGATGAGCAGCCAGCCCTCCGGGATGCGCAGCGGGGCGGGGCCGCCGCCGATCTTGAGCGCCTCGAAGGGGTACTCGCTCATGGCCAGGAGCCGGTGCCCGCGCCAGCGTACGAGGGCGCGCACATCGGCCTCGACCTCGGCGACCGGCACGTAGCTGATCCAGATGCCGGGGCGATCGTCGGTCACGCCCGCGGGAAGGTGCGTGCCCTCTCCGTCGCGGATCCAGCCGAGATCCCACATGGGCCGGTGCAGCGCCGCGAAGCACGGCTCGCCGCCCGGGCCCGGCACGGGCTCGGGGAAGAACACTGTGTCTTTATTGGGGAAGAGGTTGAGGTCGGTGTCGAGCGCGTCGTCGTAGGAGAACAGCACGGGCCCGAGCCGGGTCCACTCGCGCAGGTCGACGGATGTCGCGACCGCCGTCTTCGGCCCGAGCGGCCCGTACGCGACATACGTCATCACGTGCAGCCCGAGCGACGGGATGAAGGTGACCCGCGGATCCTCCACGCCCGCGTTGCTGAGCCCGCGCTCCCAGCCCCGGTCGGGGGCGAGCACGATGCCCTCGCGTGTGACCGAGCTCGGCACGCCGTTCTCGAGGACGACGCGGGCGAGCCCGACCCGGGAGACGTTGCCGTCGGCGACGAGCCGCGGCAGCAGGTAGAGCGCGCCGGAGGGATCGTGGCCGGTGGCCGGGTTGAGAACCCCCTCCGCCTCGAGGGGGTTGCCCTCCTCGGGCGTCATGATGACGCCGACGCGGGTGAGCGTGTAGGGGACGGTGGTCGTGGTGGTCGTGGTGGTCGTGGTGGTCTGGTCTGTCATGATCAGCCTTTCACTCCGGAGCCGATGTTGGTCGAGGTGAAGTACCGCTGGAAGACGATGAACAGCACCACGGCCGGAACGGCGAGGACGACGGCGCCAGCGAGCACGGCGCCGAATGGGTTGGATGCGGTCGCCGCCACGTTGCTGATGTAGTTGGCGAGCGAGACCGCGAGGGGTTGGAGAGCCGCTTCCTTGGTGATGAGGAAGGGCCAGAGGAACTCGTTCCACGGACCGATGAAGGTCAGCAGCACGACCGTCAGGAGCGCCGGGCGCACGAGCGGCAGCGCGATCCTCGTGAGCACCCTGAACTCGTTGGCGCCGTCGATGCGCGCGGCGTCGAAGAGCTCCTTGGGCACCTGCAGGAAGTACTGGCGGAAGATGATGACCGCCGTCGAGTTGATCGCGAAGGGCAGGATCATGCCGAGGTAGTTGTCGGCGAGACCGAAGTCCCTCGCGATCATCACGTAGAGCGGGATCATCAGCAGCTGGAACGGCACGACCTGCACGAGCAGGGCGAGCGCGAAGGTCACCCCTCGGCCGCGCCACTGAAGCACGGCGAGCGCGTACCCGGCGAGCACCCCGAAGACGATCGTGCCGAGGATGACGCCGCCCGTGAAGATTCCAGAGTTGACGAGCCCCTGCAACAGGTCGATCCGCTCGTTGATCTGCGTGTAGTTGTCGAGGGTCAGGTTCGACGGGTCGGGGAACGCGCCCGCCGGCGTCGGGTTCGGCTCCGTCTGGAGCGAGCCGATGATCATGTAGTAGAAGGGGAACAGGAAGGCGAGCGCCCCGATCGTCAGGACGATCGCGCGCAGCACGGTCTGGAACCTGCTCATGACTCGTCACCTCCCGCGAACTTGCGCTGCAGCCAGGCGATGGCGAGCACGACGAGCACGAGGACGACACCGATCGCGGCCGCGACATCCGGGGTGCCCTGCTCGATGCCCTTCTGGTACATGAGGAAGACCGGCGAGGTCGAGGCCCCGTTCGGCCCGCCGCCGCCCGTCAGCAGGTAGGGCTCGGTGAAGAGGTTGGCCCCGATGACCGTCGACAGCAGCAGCACGAGCACGGTGGCGGGACGCACACCCGGTACGGTCACCGAGAAGAACGAGCGCACCTTGCCCGCGCCGTCGGTCGCCGCGGATTCGTAGAGCTCTTGCGGCACGTTCTGGAGCGCGGCCAGGTAGAGCAGGATGTAGAAGCCGAGCTGCTTCCAGGTGACGAAGAGCGCGATCGTCGGCATCGCCCAGCTGGGGTTGATGAGCCAGGACGGATCGGGCGCGAGCGGCCCGAGGAGCTGGTTGACGAGCCCGCTGCCGCTGAACAGGAACAGCCAGACGCCCACGACGGCCACGCTCGCCGTGACGTACGGCACGTAGTAGCTCACCCGCAGGAAGGTGCGGAAGCGCACGACCTTGTTGAGCGCGGTCGCGAGCAGGAGCGAGAGCACGACCGTCAGCGGGACGTTGATCAGCAGGAAGATGCCGACGTTGCCGAACGACCTCCAGACGGCGGGATCGGTGAACGCCTGCACGTAGTTGTCAAAGCCGACGAACGGCCGGTCGACCTGCGCGCCGGGAGCGGCGAAGAAGTAGTCGTGGAACGACATCCACACCGCGAAGACGAGCGGGTAGGCGAAGACCGCGAGAACGAAGACGAGATAGGGAGCACTGAGCAGGAGCCCGATGGGGTTCTTGCCGAGGATGCGCCGGCGGCCCGTTCGGCGGCCGGGCCGGCGTGCGCCGCGGCCGGGGGCCCCGCTCGGAGCCCCCGTTCGCGCGGGAGCGACACTCTGCGTCGACATGGCAGCACCTACTGCTGGCCCACGAGGGTGTTGATCTTGTCGGCGGCGCCGCTGAGGGCCGAGTCCAGATCTCCCTCGCCGGAGATCACGGCCTTCGTGTACGCGTCGCGCAGGGCCTGCCAGACCGCGACCGAGTTCGACACGTTGGGCACCTCGACGGTGCGCGCGGCCTGGTCGCCGAACTGCTGGTAGGCGGGGTTCGCGCTGAAATAGTCGGCATAGGTGGTGGCGAGATCCTGTCGGATCGGCATCTGGCCGGTCATCTCGAGGAGCTTGCCGTCTTGCTCCTCGCTCGTCGCGAACTTGAGCACATCCCACGCGGTGCCCTGGTTCTCGCACGCGCTGTAGAGCCCGATGTTCTTCGCATCGCTGAAGGTGTAGGTCTCGTCGGCGGCGATGCCCTGCGAGGTGGGAACCGGAACGGCGCCCCAGTTCACGTCGTCGCCGTAGACCGAGATGGCCCACGGTCCGACGATCGCCATGGCCGACTGGCCGTCGGCGAAGGAGTCGCCCTGGTACTGCTCCTTGTTGGAGTAGCCGTCGCTGTAGAGCGTCTTCCAGAACTCGGCGACCGCCTGGCCGTCCGCGTCGTCGAAAGTGGCCGCGCCGTCTTCGACGAGCTGGGTTCCGCCGGTCTCCGCCGCGTAGAGCGGGTAGAAGTCGAACCAGTTCTGGAAGTACTCGCTCGTGGGCGCCGGGCTGATGGCGAACGGGGCCGCTCCCGCGTCGACGAGGGCCTTGGATGTCGCGAGGAAGTCGTCGTACGTCGACAGCTCGGGATTCTCGGGGTCGAGGCCGGCCTGCGCGAACATGTCCTTGTTGTAGAAGATCATGACCGGGTTCGACTTCCAGGGCATCTGGAAGTACTGGCCGTCGGCCGAGGTGTACTGCTGGGCGATGTCGCCGCTGCGCTCCTCGATGTAGGAGTCGCCGTCGGAGAAGCTCGAGAGCGAGACGAGGCCGCCCTGCTTCTCGAACTGGGGAACGGCCGCCGGAGCCGTGTTGAAGATGAGGCAGGGCGCGTTGCCCGCGGCGATCGCGGCGCCGATGACCTCTTCGCTGCTCGTTCCGGCCGGGATCTCCTGGGCCTTGATCTGCTCGTCGGGGTTGTCGGCGTTCCAGGCCTCGACCATCTGCTTGCCCCAGGCGACCTCCTGCTCGTTGTTCGAATACCAGATGGTGATGTCGCCGCGGGCTTCCGTGGAGCCGCCTCCGCCGCCGGAGGAGCATGCCGTGAGCGCGAGGAGTGAGGCCGCTGCCGCCGCGGCCATCGTGAGTCGGAGTCGCCTGCTCTGTTGTGAGCCGTTCATGATCGTTCTCCAATCGTGTGCCCCGGCACCGATGCCGGAGACGTTGTGTGGTGAGGTGTCAGGGCCGCCCCGGCGCGGCGGTGGAACGCCGGACGACGAGTTCTGCGCTGGGCAGTGCGACATCATCCGACTCGCCGGCCTCCATGAGTCGCAGAAGGCTCCGGGCCGCAGCGCGGCCCCATTCGGCGGGGTCGGTGCCGACCGTCGTGAGGGCCGGGAAGACATAGCGGGAGATGTCGGTGTCGTCGAAACCCGTGATCGACAGATCGTGCGGCACCCGGAGACCGAGCTCCTGCGCCACCGCGAGGCCGGCGATCGCCATGGGGTCATTGGCGTAGATGATCGCCGTGGGGCGCTCCGCCTGGGCGAGCAGACGGCGCGTCGCCGCCGAGCCCTCCGCGATCGAGAAATCGGTGTCGACGGACTGGCCGGCCTCGAGGCCCGCATCCCGCATGGCCTGTTCGAAGGCGCCACGGCGACGCGAGCCGTGCAGGAAGCGGGCGGCGCCGGCGACGTGCGCGATGCGCGTGTGACCGAGGGCCACGAGGTGCTCGACGGCGGCGCGGATGCCCACGGCGTCGTCGATCGTCACCGCGGGGAACGGGCTCGGCACGTCGGGCACGCCGAGCGTCACCGCGGGGATGCCGAGCTCCTCGAGCACAGGGATGCGGATGTCGTCGTGCCGCAGATCGCTCACGAAGACGCCGTCGACACGGCCGTCGGCGACGAGGCTCTTGTAGGTCATGAGCTCAGCCTCCTGGTCGGGCACGACGCTCAGGACGAGAACGCGGCCTTCTGTGGAGAGAACGCTCTCGACGCCGGCTATGAAGGAGGGGAAGAAGGGGTCCGAACCGATCACCTCGGGATCGCGGGCGATCACGAGGCCCAGGGCGAAGGAGCGGCGCGTCGACAACGACCGGGCCCGCAGGCTGGGCGACCAGCCCATCTCGCTCGCGATCCGGAGGATGCGCTCCCGCGTGGCCGGAGCGACGCCGGGGCGGTCGTTGAGCGCGAAGGACACGAGGCCCTTGCTCACACCGGCGCGCTCCGCGACATCCGCGATCGTGAGCTTGCGAGCGGTCACCGCGATCCTCCTCGTCGAGTCTGCGACCGGCTCCCCGAATGGGCCATGTGCCCCGAATGAGGGGCGTCTTGAACCGGTTTAGGCGAGGTTATACCGGTTTAGTGACCCCAGTCAAGGGGGTATAGCGGCTCACGGTGGCCTCGTCGGCCGCCGGGAGAGCGGCTCAGCGCTCGACGGGCGCGGCGATCGCCGCGTGCAGGTCGAGCAGCGACTCGGTGCGCTCGCGCGGCCCGCGGCCGAAGCCGCACTCCGTCGCGACGCCGAAGCCGGGCACGTGCCGACGGGCCGTCGCGATGCGGCGCCCTGCGCCCTCCGTGCCGTCCTCATGGTGCAGCAGGCCGAGGTAGATCTCGGTCGCGGCCGGCCACTCCACGGCGTCGAGCGGGGCGAAGAAGGCGTCGTCGTCGCGGTCGATCGGCACCGGCAGGTGCACCCACGAGATGGGCCGGGTGGATGCCGCGAACACCCCGCTCAGCACATCGGCGAGCATGCCGGCATCCCGAGGCTCGGTGAAATGGTGCTCCTCGACGTCGCCGTAGCAGAGGTGATAGCCCACCTCGACGTCGGCGGGCACCGCCGAGGCCTGCCGCACGGCTCGTTCGACGACACCGCCGAGCACGTCGTCGAACCACGCGGTCAGCCGGTTCTCGCGGATGACGGCGCCCTCGAGCAGGCCGAACTCGAGCGCCGTGTCCCACTGGATCGCCAGGTCGTCGTGCGGGATCGCCTCGAGGATGCGGCCCAGCTCGCGGAAGAGGGCGCGCTCGTAGACGGGCTCGACGGCCGCGCGGTCGGATGCCACGAAGAAGCTGCCGACCACTCCGGCGGGAGTCGGCAGGCAGACCTGGAAGCGCGTGCCGGGAGCGATGACGCCCTCGGCGCGCAGAGCGGAGAACCGCGCGTAGGAGTCGATCGCGGCATCCGCGTAGCCGAGGGAGGGGAACGTGAGCGTCGAGGCGTCCACACCCTCGTCAACGCGCAGCGGTCGGGCGTCGAAGCGGTCGCGGATGAGCACGGGGATGTCGCCGACCCGGGAGAGGCCGGGGGTGCTGTCGAAGTAGTCCTTCTGGAACTGGATCCAGTAGAAGCGGTCGCCGACCTCGCCGTCGGGGATCCGTCTCAGCTGCGGCCCGAGATGCGCGCTCACCGTTCGGAAGGTCGTCTCGGCATCGGGCAGGTTGATGCTTCCGACGAGGTGGGCGCCCCGGGGCTTCTGCGTCGTCTCGCTCATGCTCTCACCCTACGACCGGTGCGCACCCGGGTCACGGCCGCCCGCTCTCCCTCGGCTCCGCTCAGGCCACTCGAGCCCCTCAAGCCCCTCAAGCCCCTCAAGCCCCACTCAAAACGACGGAGTTTCTCGCTGCAGGAGCGGTTTCGGCATCCAAACGGGCTGTTTTCGGCGGAATCTCCGTCGTTTTGAGTACCTCCGTCGTTTTGAGTACCTCCGTCGTTTTGAGTACCTCAAGCGAGGTGGGGAGCCGGCTCAGGGCGCGAGGAGCGCCGCGACCACGAGCAGCACGGGCACCGCGAGCAGGGTCGTGATGAGCACCGTGTCTCGGGCGACCGCCTCACCGCGCTCGTAGCGGCTCGCGAAGTTGAAGATGTTCTGCGCCGTCGGCAGGGCCGCGAGCACCACGGCCGCGAAGAGCTGCACTCCGTCGAGGCCGAAGACGAAGCGCGCCAGGAGATAGGCGACGATCGGCATGACCACGGCCTTGAGCAGCGAGGAGGCGGCGATCTCCTTGCGCCCGGTGCCCGCACGGAACGGCTTGCTGCCGTGCAGCGACATGCCGAACGACATGAGCACGAGCGGCACCGCGGCACCGCCGAGCACCTCGAAGGGGGCGTAGACGGCGTCGGGCAGGGCGACACCCGTCACCGCGACGACAACGCCGAGAGCCGAGGCGATGATCATGGGGTTGCGCAGCGGCTGGGTGAGGATCGAGCCGACCGAGACCCGGCCCGCGGATGACGAGATGTCGAGCACCGTGAGCCCGGTCGGGGCGAAGAGCAGCAGCTGCAGCAGCAACACGGGCGCGACGTACTGCGGGTCGCCCAGCACGTAGACGGCCACGGGGATGCCGATGTTGTTGGCGTTCACGTAGGACGCGCCGAGAGCGCCGATCGTCGTCTCGGCGACCGGCCGGCGGAAGAACAGGCGGCTCGCGAGCACATAGAGGGCCGCGCAGGCCACTGCGGCGAGAAGCGCGACGACGACGAACGAGGAGAACAGGATGTGCAGATCCGCGTCGGCGAGCACCGTGAACAGCAGCGCGGGGTTGGTCACGAAGAAGGCGATCCTGCTCATCACCCGGGCTCCGTCGGGGCCGACGATGCCGATCCTGCCGACGATGTAGCCCACGAGGATGACGACGCCGATCACCGCGAACCCGACCAGCACACCACCCATACGGCCATTCTGCCGGTTCGAGGTCACCGGGGCGGCGTCGGCTTCATCTCCGTTCCGCGAGGGCCTCGTCGGCGGCCGCGGCGCTGGCGCCGGTCGTGCTCTGCACATCGGCATCCGCACCGGCCGCGGTGGCCGCGGTGGCGCGGGCCTCGGTGAGCGCCCTGTCGACGGCCGCGGCGATCTTCCTCTCGGCGTCGGCACGACGACGACGAACACGGAGCACGACGAGCACGACGAGGGCGCCGAGAAGAGCGAGCAGGATGAGAGCCCCCCACGGCACGGCGGCGACCGTGCCGCTCGCCGTGGCATCCGGCACGGCGGGAGCCTCGGTCGTCGAGGCGCCCCCCTCCGTGATGACCTCACCGGTGACGACGAGCCGGGCGTTCGCGACGAGGAGCGGCCAGATCCCGTCGACGGTGACGGTCTGCGTGTACGAGCCTCCCGGGAGCAGCTCCCGCCCGCCGAGGCCGCTCGCCGGCGTGGCCCCGATCCCCCAGACACCGTCGACGACGAGGGCCGAGCCGGCGGCGATACGCGTGTTGCCCGTGTTGGTCATCGTGTATTCCACGGTGGCCGCTCCCGGCGCGAAGGGGTTCAGCCCACCGTCGTACGACACCGAGAAATCCGCGATCTCGAGCCGGGGCGCGAGCTCCCCGGCGACCCGCACGTGCATCCGAGAGCCGAGGCGCCGGTCGACGGCGACGCCCTCCGTCGTGCTGACGAGCATCGACGAGACGACGCCGGCCGCGTAGTCCCCGGGTGTCGCATCGGCGGGGATCGCAAGGGTGAACGGAACGGTGACGGTTCCGCCGCCGGTCACGGTCACCTCGTCGCTCTCGAAGTCGATCCAGCTGCCCAGCGCGGTGGACTGCTCGCCCGCCGGGAGCAGGTCGAGCTGTCCCGACTCGGCGATGAAACCGTCGGCGGCGTAGATGCGGAAGGTGAGGGGCTGCTCCGTGTAGTTCGAGACGACCATGGCGTCGTCGAGGGTCTCGCCCGGGTCGAGGTCGAAGACGTAGTTGGGGCGCCCGGCGCCGTGGATGGTGTCGGCCGGCCGCACTCCCCACGTGACCGGTGACGAGGTCGCAGCAGGATCGTCGACGGCCTCCGCGGCGGCGACGCCTGCGAGCGGGAGCACCAGGAGCATGGCGAGCCCAGCGGCCGCGGCGTACGCATGCACACGCGAGAGCGGATTCGGCCGCCCGCCACGACGAGACCGTGTGAAGACCATGGGTTTCTCCTGCTTTCTCTGGGATCGGAACCGGTTCGTCGTGCCGCACGAGCACGAGGTACGCCGGTCGGGCCGTCAACGGACGGTCCGACCGGCGGGTGTTCTCTGCCGCCTAGCTGAGCCCGGTGAGGGTCAGCGTGGCGTTGTAGGTGCCCTGGCCGACGGAGAGCGGCAGCTTCAGGTCGAGCTCGGCGCCGAGAACCGCCGAACCCCGCACGTGCCCGGCGTCGGCCGAGCCCAGCGTGCGCGCGACCGAGAGACCGTCGCCCTGGGTGAAGCCGGATGCGATCGCAGCACCGGCGACGGCGCCACCGTCGTTCTCGAGAAGGACGGGCGTCCATCCGAGGTACTTGCCCGACACCGTCTGGTCACCCGCGACGAAGTCACTGAGCTGGGCGGAGACCGACCAGCTCGGCGCGTCGATGCGGGTGTCCGTCACACGCACCGGCACGAGCGAGCCCGTGGCGGAGAAGTGATCGCCCTGTTCCTGTGCTATCCCGAGGTCGACGAGCGAACCCGTTCCCTCGAGGCTCCAGCTCAGCTCGCCGGGACGCGGCGCGGGAACGATGACGGCAACCGACTGGTCGCCGTCCGCCGCCGGCGCGGCAGGGGTTCCCGTGAAGTCGCCGACGACGGCGGCCGCGGAGTTGCCCGAACCGAAGCCCGCGGCCGGCGTGTTCGCGTCGAGGGTGATCGTCCCGCCGACCGTCGAACCCGCCAGGCGCAGGTTTCCCGAGTTGCCCGCCAGCGTCACGTCGCCGCCGACCGTGTTGCCCCACTGGGCGGGCGCGCCGTCTGCCGTCGCGCCGATCAGCACGTCGCGCGAGCTGCCTGTCACCGAGAGCGAGCCCGTGATGATCGCGCCGCTCACATCGACTCCGTAGTCGCTGTCGGCGATCTCGGCATCCGTGCCGACGGTCGTGCGAAGGACCGTGACATAGTTCGCGGCGAGGGTCGAGAGGCCTCCGCTGATCGCACTGTCGCTGATCTCGACGTCGATCCCGCCGGCTTCGACACTGCCGCCGACCGCCAGGTCGTAGAGGTACAGGAACCCGTTGCGGGTGCCTGCCGAATACGACACGACATCGCCGGCGACGCTCGTGCCGTCGATCAGGATGCCGTAGGCGTCGGTGCCGATGACATCACCCTCGATCACGGCATCGGTGGCGTCGAGCCAGGCGTCCTCACCGACGGTGATCGACCCTTCGACGGTCACGGCGCCGAGGACGCAGGTCTCGCCGGCCGGAACCGTGAGCTCTCCCACCGTGGTGTTCGACAGCTCGGTCGTGCAGTCCGTGGCCGCGGCGTGAGCGGCGGGAGCCGCGACCACCACGAGCGCGAACGCTGCGGCCGTGGCCGCAGGAATCTTCCATTTCATCGTTGTTCTCTCCTCGTTGTCTGAATGGCTCAGCCGCGCAGTGCGGCGATGGACTCGTAGCTGCGCCGGGCGTTGCCCAGCGAGTTGACGGGGTTCGGCGGAACCGCGGAGGAGCCCGCGTTGTCCTGCTCGTAGATGCCGAAACGCTGCCCGCGGTCACGCAGCTGCGACAGGAAGCTCTGGTACGGCAGGTTGCCCGCACCGAACTCGATGATGTCGTAGCCGTTCGTCGCCGCCGTGTTCGTCTTGCCGTCCTTGAGGTGCAGGAGCGGGTAACGACGCGGATGAGCCGTCACGTAGTCGATCGGCTCGAACCCGGGGTACAGATACTGACCGACGTACGCCCAGTAGACGTCCATCTCCAGATAGACGTGCTTCGGGTCGGTGTTGTCGAGGAAGATGTCGTACAGGCGCTGCGAGGGGTCGTCCGTGGCGAAGCGGAACTCGCCCTGGTGGTTGTGCTGATAGAGCTTCAGCCCCGCAGCGGAGGCCTGCTCACCCCAGCTGTTGAACGACTCGGCCGCCGCGAGGTAGCCGGCGACGGTGTTGTTGTTCGACGGCGCGTTCGCCGTTCCGATGTGCGGCATCCCCAGGGTGTGGGCGATGTCGATCTGATTCGCGAGATCGTTGCCCAGCTGGCTGAGGCTCAGATGGGTTCCGACCGCGCGGAGGCCGTTGTCGTCGAGCAGCTGCCGGATCTGCTGCGGGGTGATCGCGCCGACCTGGCCCTGGGTGTAGCCGGCGAACTCGACCTCGCTGTACCCGATGTCGGCGAGCTCCTCGAAGACGGCCCGGAAGCCGAGTTCGTTGACCTTGTCGCGGATCGAGAAGAGCTGAACGCCGATCCTGTTGACGGGGACGAGACGGGTTCCGCCCCCCGTCGGCGCTGCGGCCGCAGCGGCCGCCACGGCGGGCTCGGCGAAGGCCGTGCCGATGCCGACGGCGACCGTCGAGGCCGCGAGGCCCAACATCAGGCTCCTGCGGCTCATGGGCTGGGCGCCCAACGATGTGGAATGCGAGTGCATGTGTGTTCTCTCCTTCGAGGTGGGTTCCGGCCGGCTCGCGCACCTCGCGCGAGCCGGCCGGAGTCTTACTTGACTACTGCTGCACCGTGAGGCTCAGCAGGGTGGAGGCGACGGTCGTCGAGGCGGTCGCCCCGTGAACGATCGTCAGCTTGTAACTGCCCACGGGCAGCTTCGGCAGAGCGAGCACCAGGTCGCCGTTCGCGTCGAGTGCCCCGTTCAGCTGGTCGACCGTGGTGGTGTTGCGATTGACCTGAACTGTCACCGTCCCCTCGCCTGCGAGACCTGTCGCGGTCTCGGCGTGGATCGTGAGCTGCGCCGCGACCGCGGGTTTGACGGGGTTGGGAGACACCGACGCCGTGAGCACGGATGCCGCCTTCGAGACGATCAACCGGCCGATGCCGGACGATGTCTTGAACACCTCGTCCGCCAGGTAGCTCGCCGTGAGGATGTGACTGCCGACCGACAGACGCGGCTCGAGGGCGATCGTCGCCGATCCGTCCGAGAGCGTTCCCCGGCCGACCTCGACGCCGCCGGCCGACACCACGACGTCACCCGTCGGGATGCCGCCTGCGCCGGTCACGGTCACCACGACCTCGCCGGGAGCGCCGTAGCCCACCCGCGGCGACGGCACAGAGACCGTAGTCTTCGAGATGACGGTCGGCTCGTTCGGAGCATCCAGGTCGATCGTGAAGCCCACCGACCCGACGGCCGAGATGTTGCCCCCCGTGTCGGTCGCGCGGTACTGCAGCATACGAGCTCCATCGGTGGTGAACGGCACGGTGTATGCGCCGTTCGTCGCCCTGACCGTCGTCCAGGCCGCTCCGCCGTCGAGCGAATACTGCACGCTCGCGAGAGCGCCGTCGTCCGTCGGATGGAGCGCGAGCGTGACCGGCACGTTGTAGACGCCGCCGACGCCCGTCGGTGCTGCAGGATCGAGGGAGTGCGTCACGACCGGAGCCGAGACATCCCCTGCGCCGTCGCCGAGGAAGGTGAGGGAGTCGACGGCGAGCTCGTCGTTCGAGGTGACGTAGAGCGTTCCCGAGCCCTGGGGGGCGTTGGCCAACTCGACCTCGACGTCCTTCCATCCGGAGCCGGCCGGGATCTGCGCCGTCGCGAAGGGGGCCGCGTCCGCGGCATCCCATCGAAGCTGCACCGCTCCGCCACCGGTGGCCCGCACCGTCACACCGTCGATCCCCGAGAGGTTCACGGGGTCGTAGCGCAGGTAGTCACCCGCACCGAGACCCCGGACGGCGTTTCCGGCGCTCGCGTCCTCGTCGGCGTAGACGACCACACCCTGGCGGGTGAGGGCATGCTCCGCCTGCTGCAGGAACGGGTTCAGCCGCACCGTCGCCTCGCCCTGAGCGGCGGGCAGACCGTTGTGACCGTTGTCCGTGTAGGTCACAACGACGGCGCCGTAGAGGTTGGCACCGGCTCCGTGCTCGGGCGAGTCCGCGGAGGTCTTCCACGCGCCGGTGCATCCGGAGCCCTGCACCTCGGGGTGCGCGTGCTCGTCGTGGCCGAGCCCGTAGGTCCACGAGACCCGCGAGCAGGTGGTCTCCGAACCGTCCTCTGCGTCGCTCGTCGTCACCTTGTACGGTACGGCCTGACCCCAGTCGAAGAAGGCCCCGTCGCCCGGGTACTCGACGGTGACGGCGGGCGCGACGTTGCCGACGGAGATCACCCTCGACGACAGGGCGAACTTGCCGGCGGCATCGGTCACACGCAGTCGGGCCGTGTACTGGCCGAGCTCCGTGTACGTGGTCGTCGCCGTCACTCCGGTGGCGTCGAAGGTGCCGTCGCCGTCGAAGTCCCAGTCGTAGACGATCGCGTCGCCGTCGGGGTCGGACGAGGTCGAGGCGTCGAAGGTCACCACAAGAGGGGCATCCGACGACGAGCCGGGCGATGCCGTGAAGCTCGCCTGCGGGGCTTTGTTGCCCTCCGCGAAGTCGATGCGGTACAGACCGGAGTCCGGATTCGCCCGGAAGAAGCCGTCACCGTACTCGAGCACGTAGAGCGAGCCGTCCGGTCCGAACTCGATGTCCATCGGGTTGTCGTGGATCGGTTGAGCGGCTGCCGTGAGAGCGGAGTTGGGCAGGAAGTCCTCGACATGGGTGACCTCGAGATCCTCCCAGTCCACCGTCAAGGCCGCGATGTAGTCCTGCGAGAACTCACCCATAAACGCCTTGCCGTCCCAGTACTCGGGCAGCTTGGACGTCGACGGGTTCTCGGCGTCGTAGTGATAGACCGGGCCGCCCATGGGCGCCTGACCGTTGCCGGCTCCGAAGTTCACGAACTCGTCCCACGGCTGGTCTCCGGGGCTGTCGCCGTAATAGACCGTCGCCGGTGTGGGCAGCGGCAGGTCGACGAGACCCGTGTTCCACCGCGAGTTGTTCTTCGGGGCGGCGGGGTCGAAGAACGCCCCCGGGGTTCCCGTGGCGAAGTCCCACTCGTTGTACGCGAAGTTGTCGCCCGTGAAGTAGGGCCATCCGCCATTGAGCGGCTTGTCGAGACTTGTCACGTTCCACTCGACGTAGCCCATCGGACCCCGCACGCCGTCCGCCGCGGCTGCCGCCGAGGCGTCTGGGCCGTAGTCACCCCAGGTGAGGCTGTTGGTCGCCGCGTCGACATCGATGCGGAACGGATTGCGCACGCCCATAACGAAGATCTCCGGCCGCGTCTTCTCCGTTCCCACGGGGAAGAGGTTGCCCTCCGGGATCGTGTAGCTGCCATCCTCCTGCACTGTGATCCGCAAGATCTTCCCTCGCAGGTCGTTGGTGTTCCCGGCTCCGCGACGCGAGTCGAATCCGGGGTTCATCCCGGGTGCGTCGTTGTTGGGGGCGAACCCGTTCGCGCCGGGGGCTCCCGCGGGAGTGTTGTCACCGGTGGCCAGGTAGAGGTTGCCTTCCGCATCCCAGTCGAAGTCCGCGCCGACATGGCAGCACTGGCCTCTCTGGGTTCCGATCTCGATGATGACCTGCTCGGAGGCGAGATCGAGGGCCGACCCCGTCCATTGGAAGCGCGAGAGTCTGTTGACGCCTTTCCACTGCTCCCAGTAGCTCTCATCGGCACCCGCGGGGAGGCTGTTGGGCGACGAGCCCTCTGGCGTTCCCGAGAGTGGGGCGTAGACCACGTACACCCAGTGGTTCTCGGCGAAGTCCGGATCGAGTCCGATCGACTGCAGGCCGTCCTCCGAGTTGGAGTAGACGGGGATCTGGTTGACGATGCTCGTGATGCCGCTCGCCGGATCCGTCAGACGGATGTCGCCGTTGCGCGCGGTGTGCAGGACGCGCGAGTCCGGCAGCACGGCGAGATCGATCGGCTCACCGACGTCCTTGGTGAGCAGCACCTTCTCGTAGTTGGACCAGTCGAGCGCAGCTGCGCCGCCCTCTGCGTCGTGATCGACCCCGTCGTGCGCCTGAGCGGCTCCGCCGATCAGGGCAAGGCTCGCGACGGTCATCACGCCGACCACGGTCGCCGCGACGATGCGCAGCCCGTGTCGCGTTCGTGCTTTGGTACTATCCATTCGTGATAAATCTCCTTATAAGGTGTTCGTCACAGAGTCCGGGTCCCGCCTCGTCGGCCTGATGTGCTGGGGCCCGGCCTCACTGATATCGGCCGCGTCGGCCGGTGGCTCATCTCCCCCTCTCGCCTTCCCTCTCGTGTTCTCCCACGAAAGCTCGTCGTCTTCGGGTCGACGACGGTCGGTGGCGAGGCAGTCTCGCCGGACCGGAGGGACGCGTCGAGGATGCGCGGAGCAGTCTGCACGGACGTGCGCTCTCGCACGCCGCAAGACCCGCGCACATGCTCGAGGCCCGGCATCGAACCGGCGATGACATAAAAACTGCCTCCACACGAGAGGATTTGTTGTATGGGTCTACGTTGACCATGCGATGACCGTATCGACACTTAGATCGTCCGTCAATCAAAAGGTTTATCGTGATAAACAACTTTTGACTTTTTTCCGCAAAAGTCACCCACTGCAGCAGCTAAAGCTCTATGCTCGCTCCCAAGTGACCAGAGTTGGCACGCCTTGCGTCGGCCAGCTCCCGACGAAAGGAAAAAAATGTTCGCAAACCTCACGGGCTGGCATCTGATAATTATTCTGGCGGTCGTGCTTTTGTTGTTTGGTTCAACTAAATTGCCGGCGCTGAGCCGCAGTATCGGTCAATCAATGCGGATCTTCAGGAGCGAGACAAAGGCCATGAAGAGCGACGAGGCACATGCGGAGCAGGCGCGGCCCGATTCCACGAGCTCCGACGCCTCGGGTGGCGACCTCGCGACGCCGCCGAAAGAACCCCGCCCCGCGTCGAACTCGTAGCACCATGGCCGTGACGACCTTCGGGCGACGGCGCGCTCGAGACGGCACGATGCCCCTGCGAGCGCACCTCGTCGAGTTCCGCAAACGACTCCTCGTCTCCGCAGCGGCCATCGTGATCGGCACGATCGTCGGCTGGATCCTCTCGGACGTCATCCTCGATGCGATCCGAGCACCCATCACCGAGCTCGCCTCCACCCGCGACCGTCAAGCGAGTCTCAACTTCTCCGACGTCTCATCCGCTTTCGACCTCCGGTTCCAGATAGCGATCACCGCCGGGATCGTGCTGTCATCGCCCGTGTGGCTGTACGAGGTGTGGGCTTTTCTCATGCCCGCCCTGAAGGTCGCAGAGAAGCGGTATGCCGCCGGGTTCCTGCTGTCGGCGGTGCCGCTCTTTCTCGCCGGATGTGCGGCCGGGTGGTTCGTGCTGCCCCACATGGTGGTGCTGCTCGCCGGATTCGCTCCCGACGGCTCGACCACGATCCTGACCGCACGCCCGTATTTCGACTTCGTGCTCAAGCTCGTGCTCGCGATCGGCGTCGCCTTTGTGCTCCCCGTGTTCCTCGTGCTCCTGAACCTCGCCGGTGTGATGAGCGGAAAGGCCATCATCAAGGCATGGCGGATCGCGCTGCTCGCGATCGTGGCCTTCACTGCGATCGCGACCCCGGCAGCAGATGTGATGGCGATGTTCCTCCTGGCCCTCCCGATGATCGCTCTGTATTTCGCGGCGGCCTCGATCGCCCTTCTCACCGACAGGAGGCGGCGGCGACGTGCCGACAGGCTCGACGAGTCGTTCTCGCCCGACCCGATCCCCACACCGGAGCAGAGCTAGGCACAGCGGCGCTCAGCTCGGCGCGCACCTTCCGCACTCGCCACCCCGACGACTCGCATGACCTCCATCCGCACACGAGACAGGAATACAGCATGTTCGGTCTGACGTTCGAAAAACTCCTGATCATCGCGGTCATCGCAGCCCTTGTCATTGGACCGCACCGACTGCCCGGGCTCGCGGCCCGTGCTGCGCAGATGCTCCGCCGTCTGCGCAGCACGGCTGACAGCGCGATGGGGCGGGTGCGCGAAGAGCTGGGGCCCGATTTCGACGACGTCGACTGGAAGAAACTCGACCCCCGCCAATACGATCCCCGCCGGATCGTGCGCAACGCGCTTATGGACGACACCCCCTCCGCAACTCCCACCACGCCGAGGCCCGAGCATCCGAGGCCGGACAACGCGACCACTGGGCGCGAACGAGGAGATCCGCCCGAGACGATCGACCGCGACGACCGGCTCAGTCCCGCCCGGTGAAGTCGTTCATGGTGTCGTAGACGCCCATCCGGCCGGCCACGGCATCCCACACCCGCACCGGCAGCACGCCCGTGAGCACCCGGGCCAGCCCCACCGACCACGGCAGCAGCACACTCGGACGCCCCGCGAGCATCGCCCGCCACACCCGGTCGACCACGTAGTCGGGCGTCATGACCGGAGTGAGCATCGGGCCGCGGGCGCCTTCGAACATGCCCGTGCTGATGAAGCTCGGGGCCGCGGTCGTGACCTTCACGTTGCCGTGGTCCTCACGCTCGAGCTCGAGGCGCAGCGAGTCGCTCCAGCCGATGACCGCCCACTTGGATGCCGCATAGACGCTCATCCGCGGCTGGGAGAGCATCCCGGCCGCCGACGCCACGTTGAGGATGCGCGCCGCGCGGTACGGGCGGGCGAGCATCCCCGGCAGGAACTCCCGGGTCACGTACATGGGCGCGAGCGCGTTGACCTGCATGATCGTGCGGGTGTCGGCCCCGTTGTCGTGCTCCCAGAAGAGCGCGCCGCGCACGATGCCCGCGTTGTTGACGAGC
The DNA here is from genome assembly GCF_002797855.1 of Compostimonas suwonensis. Lineage (GTDB taxonomy): Bacteria > Actinomycetota > Actinomycetes > Actinomycetales > Microbacteriaceae > Compostimonas > Compostimonas suwonensis. The sequence continues at coordinate 506,137 of NZ_PGFB01000001.1, read as the reverse complement.
ACGTCGGGGTTGCCGACATCCTTGCGCACCTTCTGGGCCGCCTGCGCGATCGAGCCGAGGTCGGAGAGGTCGACGATGTGGCTGTGCACCGCGGTGGCCCCGGATGCCGCGGCACGCAGCTCGGCGAGGGTCGCGGCGAGCGCGGGCCGGTCGTGATCCCAGAGGATGACGTGCCGGGCGCCCTCGCGCACGGCCCGTTCGGCGTAGAGACGACCCATGCCCATCGCCGCCCCGGTGATGAGGACGGTTGCGCCTGCGACGGTTCTGGTCATCCCCCCATTCTCCCTGTTCTCCTTCCTCGCGAGTGGACGCGATTCGGGGGTGCAAAGCCGTTTCCACCCCCGATTCGCGTCCACTCGCGGTGCTGCGAAGTGTTACGCCCCGTTTCGTCGTGTGACGTGGGGGGTTGCGCGATTCGGTAACGTCGGAAGTCGCCCCACCTCCCCCACCGCACCGGAGCGTTCCCATGTCGAGCACAGCACCAGCCACGAACGGCGGCACGAGCGTGTCGTCGTCCGTGAACGGCGACGCGGCCGGCGGGGTCTCGAACACGGCCTACGAGGTCGAGTTCCGCGACGTCGGGCGCTCCTTCGCCGCGACCTCCAAGGGGCGGGCCGCGAAGGGCCCCGCCCGCACGGTGCTGCGCGACGTGACCCTCACGGTCGAGCCGGGCGAGGTGCTCGCCATCCTGGGCACGAGCGGATGCGGCAAGTCCACCCTCCTGCGCATCGCGGGGGGCCTCGACCAGCCCAGCGTCGGCTCCGTGCGCATCGACGAGACCCCCGTCTCCGGCATCGACACCCGCACAGCCGTCGGCTTCCAGGAGCCGCGCCTGCTCCCGTGGCGCACCCTCACCGAGAACGTCACGCTGGGCCTCCCCGCCGGCACACCCAAAGCCGAGGGCCGCGAGCGCGTCGCGCGCCTGCTCGAGCTCGTGGGCCTCGCCGGCTCGGCCAACCTGCGCCCGCGCGAGGTCTCCGGCGGCATGGCGCAGCGCGCCTCGCTCGCCCGCGCACTCGCCCGCAACCCCGGCGTCCTCCTCCTCGACGAGCCCTTCGGCGCTCTCGACGCACTGACCCGTCTCAAGATGCAAGACCTGCTTCTCGAGATCCATTCGGCGGCACCCACGACCGTGCTGCTCGTCACCCACGACGTCGACGAGGCACTCCAGCTCGCCGACCGTGTCGTCCTCCTCGGGCGCGAAGAAGGCGTCGAGGGCGCGACCATCCAGCAGCTCCTCACGGTTCCGGGCGCACGACCGCGCGACCGCGGATCCGCGGAGCTCGCCGAGCTGCGGGCACGTCTGCTCGCCGGGCTCGGGATCGACCGGCACGGCGCTTCACGCGGCATCCCCACCGGCACGACCATCCCGCACTACCCGTACTAGGGCGCAGAGGCATCCGCGGGCCGCACGGCTCTCGGAACGCGCCGCACACCGACTCACTCCCACACAGCAAGGACACCCATGAAAGCCAGAAAGCTCACCACCGTGGCGCTCGTCGCCGGCGCGGCGGCCGCCGCCCTTCTCCTGAGCGGCTGCGTGGCCGGCGAAGGCCAGGCCAGCGAGCCCGAATCGACCGCGGTCTCGACCGACGGCGCCATCGTCACCGAGGGCGGCACGCTCAACATCGACTTCGCGACCTACAACCCGCTGAGCCTCGTCATCAAAGACCAGGGCTGGCTCGAGGACGCCCTCGCCGACCAGGACATCACGGTCAACTGGGTGCAGTCGGCCGGCTCCAACAAGGCCAACGAGGCCCTGCGCGCCGGTGCGATCGACGTGGGCTCCACCGCCGGATCCGCCGCGCTGCTCGCCCGCTCGAACGGCTCGCCCATCCAGGTGATCGACATCTACTCGCAGCCCGAGTGGGCCGCGCTCGTCGTTCCCGCCGGCTCGCCCATCACCTCGGTCGCAGACCTCAAGGGCAAGCAGATCGCCGCGACCAAGGGCACCGACCCCTACTTCTTCCTGCTCCAGGCGCTCGAGGAGGCCGGCCTCTCGCAGAGCGACGTGACCGTGCAGAACCTCCAGCACGCCGACGGCTGGGCCGCCCTGCAGAACGGCTCCGTCGACGCGTGGTCGGGTCTCGACCCGATCATGGGCGGGGCGATCGCCTCGGGCGCGCAGTTCCTCTACCGCAACGTCGACTTCAACAGCTACGGCTTCCTGAACGCGACCGAGGACTTCATCGAGAACAAGCCCGACGTGGCCCAGACCGTCGTCGACGTCTACGAGCACGCCCGCCAGTGGGCGCTCGACAACCCCGAGGAGACGGCCTCGATCCTCGCGACCGCCGCGAGCATCGACCCCGCGGTCGCGACCCAGGTCATCACCGAGCGCACCAACCTCGACGTCGACAACGTTCCCGGCCAGGCGCAGGTCGACGTGCTCACGACGATCGGCCCGATCTTCGTCGAGAGCGGTGACGTCGCATCGCAGGACGCGATCGACGAGGCCCTCGACACGATCATCAACGACACCTTCGCGAAGAAGGCCGACCCCTCCATCGTCGAATAACCCCTTCCGCGAGACGTCACAGAAGCTTCGGTCGCGGATGCCGCGCACTCTGTTTCTGTGACGTCTCGCCGTAGAGCCTGAGAAGAGAGCACAACCCGGATGTCGGATCGCGACAAGCTCACCAACAGCGAGCAGGTGCGCCAGGGGCTGCTCGGCGCGACCGAGTTCCCGAGCGCGACGGCCGCCGTGCGCGCGCGACCGGAGGTCGTCGCAGCGGGCAAAGCCGCCGAACGTCGGGAGGACACCGCCAAGCGCGGCGGCCACCGTCGGCTGACCTCGCGCACCTGGTTCATCATCGTGGGCGGGGCGATCATCCCCGTGCTCGTGCTGTCGATCTGGCAGTTCGTGACGACGACCGGCATCGCCTCGACGTCGCAGATCCCCTCGCCCGCCATGGTGTGGGAGGCCGCCGTCGACCTCGCCCAGCGCGGCCTGCTCTGGCAGTACATCGCCATCTCGACGCAGCGCGTGATCATCGGCTTCCTCATCGGGGCCGCCCTCGGGCTCTTCCTCGGCGCCGTCGTGGGGCTCTCGCGTTTCGCCGACATCCTGCTCGCGCCGACGCTCGGCGCCATCCGCGCGGTGCCCTCGCTCGCCTGGGTGCCGCTGCTCATCCTCTGGTTCAAGATCGGTGAGGAGTCGAAGATCATCCTCATCACGATCGGCGCCTTCTTCCCCGTCTACACGACCGTCGCGGCCGCCCTGCGCCACGTCGACCGCCACCTCGTGGAGGCCGGCCGCGCCTTCGGGCTGCGCGGGGTGAAGCTCTTCACGACCGTGCAGCTGCCGGCCGTCGTGCCCTCCGTCATCTCCGGATTGCGGCTCGCGCTCGCCCAGGCCTGGCTGTTCCTCGTGGCGGCGGAGCTGATCGCGGCATCCATGGGTCTCGGCTTCCTGTTATCGGATTCGGGGAACAACGGACGCATCGACCGCATCTTCCTCGCCATCATCCTGCTCGCCGTGCTCGGCAAGCTCACCGACTCGATCGTCGGGCTCTTCGAGCGCTGGGCCAACAAGAAGTGGGCGTGAACGCCTCCGTCGACCTCGCCCGCGCTCACAACGACGTCCTGCACTCAAAACGACGGAGATTGTGCCGATATGAGGGCTTTTCGGCCCAAAACCTGCCCGATCGGCCGGAATCTCCGTCGTTTTGATTTCCACACCGTGTTACCGCGGATTGCACGACCACACCAGCATCTCTCCTCACTTGGGTAGCGTCGAAACATGAGCACAACGGAGCAGTCCGGCATCGCCGCACAGCCGGGCGCAGCAGCGCAGACGGGCGCAGCAGCACGACCGGACGAAGCAGCACAGGTCGACGAGCACGGCACGATCAGCAACCTGCTGACCGAGAGCCGCCGCTACCCGGCGCCGGCCGCCTTCACGGCCCAGGCGAACGTGGATGCCGGCGAGCACGCCCGTGCCGCCGCCGACCCGGTCGCGTTCTGGGCCGAGCAGGCCCGCCGTCTCGACTGGGCACAGCCGTGGCACACGACCCACAGCTGGGAGCCGGCGGTCGCAGAGGGCGAGGATCTCTCCATCCCCCGCGCCGAGTGGTTCGCGGGCGGCAGGCTCAACGTCGCCGTCAACCTCGTCGACCGGCACGTCGCCGCCGGCAAGGGCGACAAGGTCGCGTTCTTCTTCGAAGGCGAGCCCGGCGACCGCCGCACCATCACCTACGCCGAGCTGCAGCGCGAGGTCGCGAAGGCCGCGCACGCCCTCACCGAGCTCGGCATCCGCGAGGGCGACCGCGTGGTGCTCTACCTCCCGGTCATCCCCGAGACGGTCATCGCGACGCTCGCGATCGCCCGGATCGGCGCCATCCACTCGCTCGTCTTCGGCGGCTTCTCGGCCGAGGCGCTGCGCTTCCGCGTCGAGGACACGGGCGCGAAGCTGCTCATCACGACCGACGGCCAGTACCGCCGCGGCGCCGCGGTGCCCGTGAAGTCGGCGGCGGACGAGGCCGTGGCGGGCGTGGAGAGCGTCGAGCACGTGCTCGTCGTGAACCGCACGGGAAGCGACATCCCGTGGACCGAGGGCCGCGACGTCTGGTGGCACGACATCGTCGACCGCCAGCCGGATGTGCACGAGCCCGAGTTCTTCGACGCCGAGACCCCGCTCTTCATCATCTACACCTCCGGCACGACGGGCAAGCCGAAGGGCCTCGTGCACACGAGCGGCGGCTACCTCACCCACGCCTCCTGGAGCCACTGGGCGGTCTTCGACGCGAAGGACGACGACGTCTACTGGTGCACGGCCGACCTCGCCTGGGTCACGGCGCACAGCTACGTGCTCTACGGCCCGCTCTCGAACGGCGTGACGAGCGTTCTCTACGAGGGCACGCCCAACACCCCGCACGCGGGCCGGCACTTCGAGATCATCGAGCGCTATGGCGTGACGACCTACTACTCGGCGCCCACCCTCATCCGCACCTTCATGACCTGGTTCCCGCGAGGCCTGCCGAGCGAGTTCGAGCTCTCGAGCATCCGCCTGCTGGGCTCGGTGGGCGAGGCGATCAACCCCGAGGCCTGGGTGTGGTTCCACGAGAACATCGGCGGCGGCCGGGCGCCCATCGTCGACACCTGGTGGCAGTCGGAGACGGGGGCCGCGATCATGGCCCCGCTGCCCGGCGTCGACACCCTCAAGCCCGGCTCGGCCCTGCGCGCCCTGCCCGGCCTCACGACGCGCGTGGTCGACGAGCGCGGGCAGCAGGTGCCGTTCGGCTCGGGCGGCTTCCTCGTGATCGACGGAACCTGGCCCGGCATGGCACGCACCGTCTGGGGCAACCCCCAGCGCTATCGCGACTCCTACTGGGCGCGCTACGCCGAGCAGGGCTACTTCTTCTCCGGCGACGGCGCCAAGTACGACGGCGACGGCGACATCTGGGTGCTCGGCCGCGTCGACGACGTCATCAACGTCTCGGGCCACCGGCTCTCGACGATCGAGATCGAGTCGGCGCTCGTCTCGCATCCGTCTGTCGGCGAGGCCGGCGTCGTCGGTGTGGATGACGCGACCACGGGTTCGGCGATCGCCGCGTTCGTGATCCCATCCGGGGCCGCCGCCGCCATCGCCTCGGGCACGGACGCAGACGCCCGCGCGGCCCTGATCGCGGAGCTGCGCGCCCACGTCGCGACGGCGATCGGGCCGATCGCGAAACCCCGCGACATCCACCTCGTTCCCGACCTGCCGAAGACCCGCTCGGGCAAGATCATGCGCCGCCTGCTCGGCGACATCGTCGACGGGCGCCCCCTCGGCGACACGACCTCCCTGCAGGATGCGACGGTGCCCGCCACGATCGCCGGCATCGTGCGCCCCGCACCCTGACGCGCGCCGAGGTCGCCGTCGCTCGCGGCACGCGATCATCCTGCGGGCACGCAGACTTCCGCGTGCCCGCAGGACATTCACGTGCCCGCTCGATCTATACGGCGCGGTAGCGGGCGCGCTCGGCGGGGTCGAGGTGCTCGGTCGCGTACGAGAGCATCGTGCGCGGCATCCTGCCCGCGTGGGCGTCGAGGAAGCCCACGAGGATGCCGCGGTCGACGCGTTTGCCGATCTCGCGCAGCATCCAGCCGACCGCCTTGTGCATCAGGTCTTCGGAGTCGTCGAGCAGCAGCGCGGCGAGCTCGAGCGTGGTCGCGGCATCCCCGCGTTTGATGAAGGCGAAGGTCGCGAGCACGGCGACACGGCGCTCCCAGAGGATCTCGCTCGCCGCGAGCTCGAACAGGATGTCGCGAGGCCGATCGAGCAGGGCCTCGCCGAGCAGGAACTCGGCCGAGCTGTCGACGAGATCCCAGTTGTTCACCCGGCCGCGGCGCACGGCGGCGAGGTACGCGGCCGTGAGCTGCTCGCGCAGCGCGTCGTCTCGGGTGCGGGGCCTGCCGGCGGCCTCGAAACGGGCCACGAGGATCACGAGGGCGGCCAGGCGGTCCTCGTGCGCCTCGCTGTCGAGCAGGGCGTCGATCTCGGGGAGGGCGAGGCCGGGGAAGCGCTTGGCGACCGCGCGAGTCGCCGGAACGCGCACGCCGATGAAGACGTCGCCCTCGCCGTACTGGCCCGGGCCCGTCTTGAAGAACCCCTGCAGGAACAGGGCGTCGGCCGCGTCCGCGACCTCGCGGAGCGCGGCCTGCACATCGCTCGCGGTGCCGGTCACCCGTGCAGCCTATGCCCGACAGCGGCCTGTTGCAGCTCGAGGCCATCCCGTTCTCGGCGCACCCCTCTCATCAGGGAGCGGGGCCAACGCAACGGCGCGAACGACGACGGGGGCACCGGCCGAAGCCGGTGCCCCCGTCGTCACCGCGTCAGGATCAGCTCAGCCGGCGCCGGCGCTGCAGCACGAGCGCGAGGCCGAAGAGGAGCGCGGCTCCACCGAGACCGGCGATCGAGATGAGCAGCGGCGTGTCGACGCCCGTGTGCGCGAGGTCGGCCGGAGGCACGGCGCCCGGGATCAGCACGAAGCCGAAGTCGAGCGTGTCGTCGGAGTCGCCGCCGAGCAGCGCGATCGACACCGCGGAGCCGGTCGACGAGTCCGCGCCGCGGTCGCCGACGTTCGCCTTCGTGGGCGTGTACGACGCGAGCGCGTCTTTCGAGGCGTCCATGTCGATCCAGACCTGGTAGGTGCCGGGGGGCAGCTGGCCGAAGTCGTACAGGCCGTTCTCGTCGGTCGTGACCGGGCCGACCGGATCGCCGTTCACGTCGGTGACGGGGTTGCCGTCGGTGTCGGTGATCACGAGCACAACACCCGGGATGCCGGGCTCGCCCGGATCCTGCACGCCGTTCTCGTTCTGATCGAACCACACGTAGTCCGAGACGCTCACCGGGATGATGAAACCGAAGTCGAGCGTGGGGTCGTCCGCCCCGTCCGTCGCCAGGTCGTTCACGTTCTGTGCGAGGCCGGTCGAGGAGTCGCCCGCCGCGTCGCCCTCGCCGGGCCTCGTCGGAACGTAGCCCTCGAGCGCATCCTTCGAAGCGCCCTCGTCGACCGTGACCGTGTAGTGCTCGCCGTCTGCCAGAACCGGCAGGTTCGGGAACTCGTAGGAGCCGTCGTCACCGGTCGTCACGGGCTCGACCTCGTCGCCGAAGACGTCGACGACGGTGCCGTGCGGCCCCGTGATCGCCACGACGACACCGGGGACGCCGGGCTCGCCCTCGTCTTGACGGCCGTCGAAGTCGCGGTCGTGCCAGACGTAGTCGCCCACGGTCACCCGCGGCAGCACAAAGCCGAAGTCGAGCGTCTCATCGGAGGCGCCGTCGGTCAGCAGCGGGGACTCGTTCGACGCCGAGCCGGTTGACGAGTCGAGACCGCGGTCGTCGCCCACGCGCGGTTCGGTCGGGATGTACGGCGCGAGAGCCTCGGCCGAGGCATCCTGGTCGATGCGCACGGTGTAACCCCCCACCGGCAGCACCGGCAGGTTCTCGAAGTGGTAGAGACCGCTCCCGTCGGTCACGACGGGAGCCACCTCCTCGCCGAACACGTCGGTCACCGGCTGGCCGTCCGGGCCCTCGATCGTGAGCGTGACGCCCGGGATGCCCGGCTCGCCCGCATCCTGCAGACCGTTGCGGCTCACATCGACCCAGACGACGTCACCCAGGGAGACGCGCGGCAGCACGAAGCCGAAGTCCAGGGTCGTGTCGGAGTCGCCGTCCGTGTCGAGGGCGGCGGATGTCGCGGCCGAGTCGGTCGACGAGTCGTCGCCCTCGTCGTCCCCGGCGCCGGCCGTCGTCGCGATGTACGGCGCGAGCGCCTCGGCCGAGGCGTCCTGGTCGATCGTCACCGTGTAGTGCTCGCCGTCGCCCAGAACCGGCAGGTCCTCGAAGAGGTAGGCGCCGTTCTCGTCGGTCACGACGGGGGCGACCTCATCGCCGAAGACGTCGGTCACGGTCTCGCCGTGGGGGCCGGCGATCGTGAGCGTGACGCCCTCGATGCCCGACTCCGCGTCATCCTGCAGTCCGTCGCGGTTCGTGTCGACCCAGACGTAGTCGCCCACCGAGACGCGCGGCTTCACGAAGCCGAAGTCGAGCGTGGGATCTGAGGCACCGTCTGCCGAGAGCTCATCGACGGTCGACGCCGATCCGGTGGAGGAGTCGAGCGACTCGTCATCGCCGGCACCGGCCGTCGCCGGGATGTACGGCGCGAGAGCCTCGGCAGAGGCATCCTGGTCGATCGTCACCGTGTAGTGCTCGCCGTCGCCCAGAACCGGCAGCCCGTCGAAGACGTACACCCCGTTCTCGTCTGTCGTGACCGGACCGACCACCTCGCCGAAGACGTCGGTCACGGCGTCGCCGTCGGGACCCTCGAGCGTGAGCGTCACGCCGGGGATGCCCGGCTCCCCCTGCTCTTGCAGACCATCGCGGTTCGTGTCGGCCCAGACGAAGTCGCCCACCGAGACCTGCGGCAGAACGAAGCCGAAATCGAGGGTCGTGTCGGAGGCGCCGTCGGCGGAGAGATCCGCCCCGCTCGAGACGACGTCGGTCGAGGAGTCGGCCGCGTCGTCGTCGCCCGCGTTCTGCACGGTCGGGATGTACGGCGCGAGGGCGTCGGCCGAAGCATCCTGATCGATGCGCACGGTGTAGCCCTCACCCGCGGGCAGCGCCGGCAGGTTCGCGAACAGGTAGGCGCCGTCGGCGTCGGTCACCGCGGCCGCGACCTCGTCGCCGAAGACGTCGACGACCGGTCGGCCCTCGGAGTCCTCGATCGTGAGAGTCACACCCGGGATGCCGGCCTCGCCCGCGTCTTGCACGCCGTCGCGGTCGGTGTCGGCCCAGACGTAGTCGCCGACCGAGACACGCGGCTGCACAAAGCCGAAGTCGAGGCTCAGGTCCTCCTGACCGTCGGCGGTGAGCGCTGCGGATGTGGTCGCAGAGCCGGTCGAGGAGTCGTCGCCCCGGTCGTCGCCCGCGCCCGCGATCGTGGCGATGTACGGCGCGAGAGCCTCGGCCGAGGCATCCTGGTCGATCGTCACCGTGTAGGACTCGCCCGCGGCGAGCACCGGCAGATCGCCGAAGAGATAGGCGCCGTTCGCGTCGGTCGTCACGGAGCCGACCGGCTGCTCGTTGACGTCGGAGACCGGCTCGTCGTCGGGGCCCGTGACCGTGAGCACCACTCCCGGGATGCCGGGCTCGCCCGCATCCTGCAGGCCATCGCGGTCCGTGTCGACCCAGACGAAGTCGCCCACGCTCACGCGAGGCGCACCGACGAAGCCGAAGTCGAGTGTGCGATCTTCGGCGAGGTCGGTCGTGAGGTCGGCGGTCGAGTCCGCGCTGTTGGTCGACGAGTCGGCCGCTCCGTCGTCGCCGGCTTCGGCGATCGTGGGCACGAGGCCGACGAGCGCGTCGTGCGAGGCGGCCTGGTCGATCGTCGCCGTGTAGTGCTGGCCCGCGTCGAGCGCAGGGAGGCGGTCGAACAGGTAAGCGCCGTTCGCGTCGGTCGTCACGGGGCCGACGGCCTCGCCGTCGATGTCGACGACCGCGCCGTTCGGACCTGTGAGGGTGAGCACAACGCCCGGGATGCCGGTCTCGTCGTCACCCTGCAGGCCGTTGTGGTCGGTGTCGAGCCAGACGTAGTCGCCGACCGAGACCTTCAGCGGGCCGCGCACGATCCCGGCGTCGATCGTCGGGTTGTGGTACTCGGCGGTGACGCCGTCGCCGGCGACGGCGGCGCGGTTGCCGGCGGCGCCCACGTCGAGCGTGAACACCGCTGTGAGGCCGGTCGTGACATCGGCGTCGGAGTCGTCCGCGTCGGTGGAGCCCGGCGCGTCGCGGGTGGTGAAGACGGTTCCGGCGGGTTGCCCGGCGGGGATCTCGAAGCGCACCGTGTAGTCGCCAGCGGCGAGCTGATCGAAGGCGTAGCGGCCGAAGGCGTCGGTGGAGACCGCGGCGACGGCGCTTCCGTCGAGATGCGTCGCGGGGGTTTCCCCGTCGTCGCCCAGGAGCGTCACGGTCGCACCAGGAACCGGAGGCTCGGCGGCATCCTGCACACCGTCTTGGTCGGAGTCGAACCACACCACGTTTCCGACCGAGAAGCTCGGGATCACGATTCCGGCATCGATCGTGGGGTTCACGAAGTCGGCGACGAGCCCGTCGGCGGGGGTCGTCGGCCGCACATCGCTCTCGCCGTAAGCGAGGGTGAAGGCGTCGGTGACACCGCTGAGCGAGGAGGGGTCGTCGCCGGCGCCGGCCGGAACGTTCGAGTCGTCGGCCGTGGTCGCCGCGTTCTTCGTCGTGAAGACCGTGCCGACTGGGACGTCGGGGGCCTGGAAGGCGACCCGGTAGGTGCCCTCCTGCAGGTGGTCGAAGACGTAGTAGCCGTTCGCGTCGGTCACCTGAGTGGTCGTGCCGGGAACCGGGTCGCCCGTCGCGGCGTCGAGGAGCCGCACCGACACCCCGGCAACGCCCGGCTCGCCGTCATCTTGCACACCGTCGCGATTCTCATCGACCCACACGTAGTCGCCCACCGCGAAGAGGGAGACGGCGACACCGGCGTCGATCGTGTGGTCGTTCTGACCGGGACCGCCGACCGACACGGTGGCGACCCCCGTCGTATCGACGTTCGAGTCGATCGTGTCGTCGTCACCGGCGCCCTGCCTCGTCCAGCTCAGCTGGGCGCGGATCACGCCGAGGCTCGAGAGAGTCCCGTCGGTCACGGTCGAATAGTCGAAGTGCACCTGGTAATCGGTGTTCGGTGTCAGGTCGGAGAAGTAGTACTCGCCGTCGGCGCCGGTCGTCACGGAGCCCACCGGGGCACCCTGCGCATCGGCGACGGGCGCGCCGTCGAGGTCGGTGAGGCTCACCGTGACACCGGGCATGGGGACCTCATCGGCGTCTTGCACGCCGTCGCGATCGCGGTCGAACCAGACCCGGTTGCCGATCTGCACGGGTGCCTCGTTGGCGAGCACCTGGATGTCGCCGAGGCCGCCCGACTTCTGGAAGGTGCCGTCGGCCGGCTGGTTCTGGCCGTCGTCCGTCAATTGGTAGCCGCGCGACATCCGCCCGTTGTACACGTCCAGCCAGTTGATGCCGTTGACGCGCAGGTTCGTCGTCGAGTCGAAGGAGGTGCTCGCGACCTGGTTGATGCCCGCGAGGGTCGCGAGACCGCCCGTGAGGATCTCGTGGTGGGTGGGCCCGGGGTTCAGGACGTTCGAGTCCTCGAAGAACTCGCGACCGCCGGGGCCCTGGTTCGCCCCGCCGCCGGCCGTCGTGTGCACACCGACGGTCCCGTCGTTCTCGAGCGTGTATCCGATGCCCGGCTCGTACGAGGCCTCGAGCGCGTCGCCCATCGAGACGGTCTCATAGGTCGCCTGGCTGCTGCCGGTCGGTGCCCAGTTGCGATTGCCGGCCTGCAGGCTGAAACGATCGGTGAAGCCCACCACGAGCTCACCGCTCGTGGTGAACTCGATGTTGGTGAGGATCGGCTGTGCCCACGAGACGCCGGGCCAGTTCGCGAAGGTGTACTTCGCCGTGTCCCAGTCGTCTGCCCAGGGGTGCCAGGCGCAGAACCTCGAGAGCCCGCCGGTGCAGTCGCCGAAGGGCGCCCCGCGCGTGTACCCGAGAGGTCCGTCGAGCACGCTCGAGTCGGATGAGCCCAGACCGGAGAGGTTGGACTCGGGCGCGGAACGCACGTGGAACGACATCTGGTCGGCGTCGTCCGAGCCGCTGCCCTCACCCGTCTCGACGACGCCCACGTAGAGGGCCCCGCGGTGAACATCGATACCCCAGGCGCGCTCGCCCGCGGGAAGGTTCAGGTCATGGGCGACCGCGGTCGTCGGGTCGTCGATCTCGACCGAATAGAGCGTCTGGTCGAAGAGGTTGACGAAGTAGAGCGTCTTCTCATCGGAGCTCACGGCGATGCCGCCGATCCCGACCTTCCCGACCTGTCCGTAGACCTGGGCATCTCGCGTCGGGTCCTGCGGGCGCTGCAGACCACGCGCCGCCCAGTCGATGACATCCTGACCCACGTCGACCGTGTCGTCGGTGCCCGCGATCGGCAGACCCTGGACGTTCAGCCAGTCCTGCACCGCAGCAGGCGCCTTGATGGTGCCGTCGTCATCGAGCACGTCGGTGAGGCGGTAGATCCCGCCGAGGCCGAGGGGCCCGACATCCGAGTGCCGGTGCAGGGTGGCCGCTGCGAAGACGTCTCCCGTGTCGCGCTTGAACGCAGTGCCCCACAACGCCCCGGTCTGCGAGAAGCTCGCGAGGCTCGTTCGCTCGCTGTAGTCGCCGGTGCCTCCGTTCCGGGCGTTGAGTGCGGCGTTCCAGGGGTTGGCGACGAGCGACGGCGAGACGTCGTCTGCATTCAGCGCGCGCTGACCCGAGTACAGGATCGGGGTGAGGATCGGGGCGCCGCCACCCTGCGAGTAGTCCTCGGGGGCGTTGACCGCATAGTCGACGTTCTCGTCGCCGACGTTCGCGAACTGCACGCTCGTGCCGTTGTCAGCCCCCGCGTACGAGGATTGGTAGCCGGCCGGGAGGCCGGTGAACTCGACGCGCACGCCCGTGAGGCTCGGGCTCACCGGGATGCTGTAGACGCCGTCCAGGTCGGTCGTGGCGGTGCCGATCGTCGCGCCTGCAGGATCGTAGGCGGTCGCGACGACCCCGGCGAGGCCGCGGTCGATCGGGGTGCCGACACCGCCTCCGGCGTCGTAGATGCCGTTGGAGAGGAAGTCGCGGTAGACACGACCGCCGACCTCGTCGTCGGCCGCCGAAGCGGCTGTCGAGCCGAGGACGACGCCGCCCGCGCTGAGCAGCGTGATCGCGGCTATGGACGAGACGACGGGGAGCAGGGTGGAACGACGATGGCGCGCACGGGTCACGGTAAGCAGCCTTTCGGGCAGAAGGTGCCGTGCGTCTGGCATCGCTGGAGGAGCACGGCGGTGTTCGGGGTTGCCCATCGGCGGTGTCGACAGTGTTTAGGGGTTCACCTCGACCGGATGGACAATTGCCGACTCTATTGGATCACCCGCGGCTCTCTGAACGGATCACGGGGTGAAAGAGAGGGTGATTCGCTCACGGCGTCCAGGCGGCGGTCTTCCGCGAGAACAATAGGATTGCGGATATGCCCGCACTCCGACGCCGCACGGCGGCCTTCGACGCACGCGCCGGAACGCCCCGCTCTGTCCCTCCCTGTGGGGCGGCGCGGACCCGCCCCGGGGTGGTCGCCTCCCTCGCCGGAGCGGCCCTCGCGCTCGTGCTCCTCGTCTCCGGCTGCGCCCCGGGCGGAACGGCCGAGCCCTCGGCGTCCCGCGCCGCCTCCGCCGGGCCCGGAGCGCTCACGATCCGGGTGCCCGCCGACGCCCCCACCATCACCGAGGCGGCCGAACGGGTCGCCGAGGGCGGCCTCATCCTCGTCTCACCCGGCACCTACGCCGAGTCGGTGCTCATCGACACCCCCGACGTGACCCTGCGCGGCACCGACCGCAACACCGTGATCATCGACGGCGAGGGGCTGCGCGCGAACGGCGTGCAGGTCATCGCCGACGGCGTGCGCGTGGAGAACCTCACGGTTCGCAACCACACCTTCAACGGCGTGCTCGTGACCGGGATGCACGACGACAACGGGCCGCAGGCTCACAACCTCGACGGCTACACGAAGCTCGATCCGCAGAAGTTCCCGCCGCTCGAGCGCTTCTCGGTCAGCCATGTCACGGCCAGCAACAACGGCCTCTACGGCATCTACGCCTTCAACTCGCACGACGGCGTGATCAGCGACAACTACTCCTCGGGCTCCGCCGACTCGGGGTTCTACGTCGGGCAGTGCCAGGGCTGCGGCATCCTGGTCTCCGGCAACATCGCCGAGAACAACGCGATCGGCTACGAGAACGCCAACGCGAGCGACTCCGTGGTCGTGACGGGCAACCGCTTCTCGGGAAACCGTGTCGGCGCGACCCTCATCTCCTCGTACCAGGAGGCGTTCCTTCCGCAGCAGAAGGTGTCGTTCGTGGGCAACGTGGTCACCGGCAACTCCTCCGAGACCTCCCCCGCCCAGGCGCAGGGCGCCTTCGGCCTCGGCATCGGCATCGCGGGCGGGCACGAGAACCTCGTGAGCAACAACCTCATCTCGGGCAACCCCGCCGCCGGCGTGCAGATCACCAACACCGAGGACATCCCCGCGGTCGGCAACCGCATCGTGGGCAACACCTTCGGCGGCAACGGCGTCGACGTCGCGGATGTCGCGGCCGCCCGCTCCTCGACGACGGGAACCTGCGTCGACCCCGCCGCCGGGCTCACCCTGCTGCCGCCCGCCCTCGCCGCCGGCTGCGGAACGGACGCCCCCTCGACGGGCGCCGACCCCGCGCAGCTTCCCGCGCTCGCGGTTCCCCGCGGGATGTCCTTCCTCAAGGTCCCGGCCGGCCCCGAGCAGCCGTCGCTCGACGGCGACCTCACGACCGTGCCGCCCCGGCTGCCGGCGAGCGTGACGATGCCCGACCTCGCGGCGATCCCGGTGCCCGACGCCGGACTGCTCGCGAGCGCGGGGCGGCGGTGAGGCTCACGGCGAGCACGGGCGGCCCGAGCGGCCCGCCGCGGCCGCGGTCGTGGGCGCGCGGCATCCTGAGCGTCATCGCGGTCGCGAGCGTCGTCGTTCTCGCCGCGTGCGCTCCGGGCACTCCCGGCGCTCCGGGCACTCCCGATGAGACGGCCGAGACGAGCGCGCCGCTCACCCAGGCGCAGGCCGAGCGGCTCGCCGTCGCACGCTTCACGAACTTCGACGACGGCGTGCGGTCGTTCACGATCACGATCCCGTCAGGCGTCGCCGCGGCCCCGGATGCCGGCGGCGTGACGACCGGATCGGACGGGCTCGAGCTGCGGGGCTGGATCGACTTCGCGACGCAGATCGGCTACGCCGCGGTCGAGCAGAACGGCGCATCCATCGGACTCGTGCAGTTCACGCCGCAGACCATCGCCGTGCGGGAGACCCCCACCGACGGGGCGCCGCTGCCCATCCCCGCCGACGGGTGGCAGCAGGCCTCGCTCGACACGACCGCCTCCACCCTCACGGCAGCGCTCGGCATCCTGCTCGATCTCGGCTCCGACCGGCCCGAGAACCCCCAGCTCTTACGGCAATCGGATGCCGCGTGGCTGCGCTCCGACACGGTGGGCTCGGGCTCGACGGCCGTCGACGTCGACGTGTTCGCGGGCCCCAGCGCGAGCTCCGACGACGGATCGAGCCAGGCCCCCACGCCCCTCTCGGAGCGCTCACGATACAGCGTCGGCGACGACGGCGAGCTCTGGCGTTTCGAGGCGCGGCTCGGCGGCGCGAGCGAGTGGACGACCATCGACTTCGGCGACGCCGACGGGGTGACCCTCGGCGAGAGCCTCGTCGGCGTGCAGTGAGCGCGCGATGAGCGACGCGGATGCCGCGACCGGCGGAGACCGCAGCGACGGCAATGCCGACCTCGGCCACGGCACGAGCGGCGGCCCGGCGGGCGGCACGAGCGGCGACGGCATGAGCGGCGGCACGCACGACCCGGCGCATCCGGGGGCGAGTCGCCGCGCCATCCTGCTCGGGCTTCTGGGGGCGGCCGGCCTGGGCGCGCTCGGTTTCGCGATCGGCCGCGCAACGGCGGGCACAGGCGCCCCGGGCACCGGGATGCCGGCCGGCCCGGGCTCCACGCCGGCCCCGACGCTCGACCCCGCCCTCCGCGCCCTCGTGCCCGCGGCCGGCGCCACTCAGGCCGGCATCGCCAGGCCGGACACCCCGCAGAGCTACGGCCTGCTTCTCGTGGCCGACCTGCCCGTCGACCCCGGGCTCGCCGGTTCACCGGGCACCGGCTCTCCGGGCGCACCCGGCGCGCTGCCCTGGCTCGCGGCGCTGGGCGAGCAGATCCTCGCGCTCACCGGCGGCGAGCAGAGCTACGGCTTCCTGCCCGCCGGGCCGGGAGATCTCACGGTCACGGTCGGGCTCGGGCCGCGCGTCGTCGCCCTCGTCGACCCGGGCGCTCCCGGTTCCGAAGCGCTGCCGCTCTTCGCGGGCGACGAGACGATCGACCCGCAGAGCTCGGGCGGCGACCTGCTGCTCGCCGTCTACGGCAGCGACCCGGGCGTGCTGGCTCCCGTGGTCGAGCAGCTGCTGACCGCCGTGCCCGGGGCGACCGCCCGCTGGAGTCAGCGGCTGTTCCGCGGGCCCAGCGAGGGCACGATCACCCGCAACCCGCTCGGCTTCCACGACGGCGTCATCGTTCCCCGCGGCGAGGAGGAGCTCGCGGAGAGCGTGTGGCTCGACGGCCCGTTCGCGGGCGGCTCGATCTGCGTCATCCGCCGGCTGAGGCTCGCCGACGACGTCTTCCTCGCGCTCTCGGAGCAGGAGCAGAACGCCGTCATCGGGCGGCAGAAGACCACCGGCGCACCCCTGAGCGGTGGCGGCCAGCGCGACCAGGTCGACCTGCTCGCGAAGTCGCCCGACGGCGAGTACGTGACCCCGCTGCACAGCCACGCGCGCGCCGCCCACCCCTCCTTCACGGGCTCGGGCCTCATGCTGCGCCGCGGCTACGCCTTCGACGAGGGCACCGGAGCCGACGGTGTCGCGAACGCGGGCCTCACCTTCATCTGCTTCCAGAACGAGTTGCGCACCTTCGTCGCCACGCAGCACCGGCTCGACGAGACCGACGCGCTCATGAGCTACGTGACCCCCACGGCGAGCGCGACGTTCCTCATCCTGCCGGGCTTCACCGCCGACCGCCCCCTCGCCTTCCCCGCCTGACGCCCCGCCTGCCCCGCCTTCCCCCTCCTGCCCCCGCACCCCACCCCGCACCCCAACCACCCCGAATGCAGGAGCTGCCCTCCCGCGCGGCCCGATACGGCGGCCGATCCTCCCTCTGACCGGAAAAAGTCCTGCATTCGAGATGTGCCTGGGCCCCACGCAAGAGAACTGCGCCCAAACCGCTGTGCGCGCGGGTTCCGAGCGCCAATGGCAACTCGTGACCGCGATGCCCCGCGTTAGCGTTAAGAATCCGTTAGGAAAGCAGCACTCACGAGCGAGGGAGGTTCCATGTCCACCACGAACGACGCCCGCACCGTCGATGCCCCGGCACTCGACGCGCAGACCGTTCTCGACGCGATCACCGGAGAACCCGAGGTCGTCGAAGACGCCGCCCAGCCCGGCGCCGAGCAGCTGATCGCGTCACCGCACTGGCAGAGCCTCAAAGCCGCGGCGAACGGCATCCACCCTCTGCAGCAGAAAGACGGCTCGATCCCGGATGCCGCGCAGCACCCCCACGCGCAGGCCCTCGTCGACACGATCACCGAGTCGATCGCCGCCCTCGCCCCCGCCTTCCCGACGGATTCCGCCTACCTCGCCGCCGTCATCCGCGACTTCGGGCGCTGGGCGCACGGCGGCTTCGGCGTGCCCGACTTCCTCGACTCGCTGAACGAGTTCCAGCCGCAGCGGAACCGCGTCGACGGGCTGCGGCACCTCGTGGTCTTCCCCATGAACACCCAGAACGGCAGCCCCGGCAAGCTCGTCGAGGCCGTGCTCGTCGAGGTCGTCTGGCCCGACTTCGTGGCCGAGCTCGAGGCCGGCGACTACTCGAACGCGCTCTTCGTGCCGATCCGGTTCCTCGACTTCACCGAGGGCTACGACACCAACTCGGCCGTGCTGTTCCCCGAGACGGTCGCGATGCGCACCGTGCCGAGCTTCACGTGGGGCGCGATCTTCGCCGACCGCGAGGCGGCCCGCTTTCGCCGGGTGGTGCGGGAGGCGGCATCCGTCACCAAGCTGGAGCTGCCGGAGGAGGCCCTCGAGCTGCTCGACGACCAGCGCCTGGCCGAGGAGACCTTCGTGATGTGGGATCTCATCCACGACCGCAGCCACATGCGCGGCGACCTGCCCTTCGACCCCTTTATGATCAAGCAGCGGATGCCGTACTTCCTGTATTCGCTCGAAGAGCTGCGCTGCGACCTCACCGCCTTCCGCGAGTCCGTGCGCATCGAGCGGGCCCTGAGCGCGCCCGCCGCAGCCGACCCGCTCACCCCCGAGCAGCTCGAGCTGCGCCGGCACGCACGCCTCGTGCAGTACGCCGTGATCTTCGACCGGATCTTCCGTTTCGCGATCACGGGCTCGCGTGTGCGCAACTACGACGGTCTCGGCGGACAGCTGCTCTTCGCGTGGCTGCACCAGCACCACGTGCTGCACTGGACCGACACCCGGCTCACGATCGACTGGGACGCGGTGCCGCAGACGGTCATCGCGCTGAGCGACGAGATCAACGAGCTGTACTGGCGCTCCATCGACCGGCCGAAGATCGCGCACTGGCTCGCGGCGTACGAGCTCGTGTCGTCGACGGTGACCCCGCATCCGGCATCCGTCTGGGCGCAGGGGCCCCAGGCTCTGCCGCTCGAGGGCGCACCGCGCGAGCTCACCGACGCGATGCTCGACGACGAGTTCCCGCTCTCGATGTTCTACGAGGCGCTCGACAAGAAGATGGGCGACACGATCGCCTCGACGGCGGGCATCACGGGCCGCGACTGAGCCCGTCGCCCGCGCCCGACCGTCGCCCGCCCCGCCGACTGTTGCCCGCCCCGCCCGTCGCCCGCCCCGCTCGCCGGCCTCCCACCCGCACCCCTCCCCCTTCTCTTCCCTCCCTTCCTCCCCAATGCAGGAGATCCACCCCGATTCCGACCGATTCGGCCTAGATTTGGCGGATGACCGGAAGAACTCCTGCATTGGGGATGACGACATGAGCGACGGCGGCACGGCGGGCGACGGAATCGCGGGCAGTGGCGCTGCGGGCGGCGGGGCGGGCGACGGAGGCGAGACCGGCGTCGCCGGCCGCACGGTGCTCATCGCCGGGGCGACGAGCGAGGCCGGGCGCCAGGTGGCCGCCGCGCTGCGGGAGGGCGGCGCGATCGTCATCGCCGTCGGGTCGAACGCCGAGCGGCTCGAGGTTCTCGAGGCGCGGGTTCCCGGCATCCGGGTCGAGCAGTGCGATCTGACGGATGCCGCGGCCGTCGCCGCTCTCGCCGGGCGGGTGCACGCGACCGGCCCCGTCGACGGGCTCGTGCACCTCGTGGGCGGCTGGCGGGGCGGGGCGGGCATCACCGCGCAGAGCGACGAGGACTGGGCCTTCCTCGAGCGATCGCTGACCTCGCTGCGGCTCACGAGCCGCGCCTTCTACGACGATCTCGCCACCTCCCCGGCCGGCCGCATCGCCATGGTGTCGTCGACGAGCGTCGACCGCCCGCGGGCCGGCAGCGCGAGCTACACGGCGGTCAAGGCCGCGTCGGAGGCGTGGATGCGGGCGATCGCCGACGGCTTCGCGCGCGACGACGCGCACGCGGCATCCGTGATCTTCGCGGTCACGAGCCTCTCGGGCCTCGAGCCGCTGCTCGCCGAGCACGTGATCGCCCTCTGGTCCCGCCCCGCCGTCAACGGCTCGCGAACCGTCATCGACGCAGGGTGACGGGCGGGTAGCACCCGGGTTCTAGGCCGGTTCGCGGGTCAGGCCGGTTCGCGGGTCAGGCCGGCCAGGAGGGTCTGGGAGAGGCGATCCGCACTGTCGGGGGCGGCGCTCTCGCGGGCCCAGGCGACGGCGCTCGCGGCGACGAGCACGTCTTTCACGGTGACTCCGGGGCGCACGGAGCCGTCGGCGATCGCGCGGTCGAGGATGGGCCGGGTCGTGTCGCCGAGGTCGGTGCATCTCGGCTGCAGCGCCGAGTCGGGGTCGCCGAGGGCGATGTTGACGCAGTCGGGCAGCCCCACGTACGAGCCGAGGTGCTCGACGAGCCGATCGAACCAGAGCCGGAACTCCTCGGCGGGCGACTTGCCGACGCACCCGGCGGCATCGGAGCACAGCGAGACCGAGGCGTCTTCGAGCGTCGAGGCGATGAGCGACTCGCGCGTCGGGAAGTGCCGGTAGAGCGTTCCCGCGCCGACGCGCGCGCGCTTGGCGATGTCGTCGAGGGATGCGTCGGTGCCGCGCTCGGCGAAGACCTCGCGCGCGACGTGCACGATGTGCTCGCGGTTGCGGCGCGCATCCGCTCGCAGCGGTCGCTCGGCCGTCGTCGACACCCTGACTCCTCCTCCGCGAGGCCGTGGCACCTGCACTCGCACCGGTACCGGCCGAAACCGTCGTACTCGTCCGAGGGGGTCACGAAATCGCGCTTGCTTAAACGGAGATTGTCTCCGTATAGTGAATCATCTAACTGGAGTTTATCTCCGGTTACCGGATTTGGCCACTCCGAGCCGCTGCCGCCTCGCGCCGATCCGCGTCACATCGCCACCGTTCGCAACTCATCACCCAGGAGAACCATGAGCGTCAGCACCTCGCAGACCACACCCGGCGCGGCGTCGCCGGGCACCGACCCGAACGGAACGACCGGTGCACCCACGGGTGCCGGCGCACCCGGCGCCGCCGGCGCACCCGCGGCCGGCACCCGCTGGATGCGCATCCTCGCCCTCACCGGGATCGTCGGCGGGCAGCTTATGCTCGTGGTCGACGGCACGATCGTCACGGTCGCCCTCCCGCACATCCGCGAGCAGCTCGGCTTCTCGCCCGCCGAGCTCACCTGGGCGATGAACTCCTACGCCCTCGTCTTCGGCGGCCTGCTCATGCTGGGCGGCCGGATCGGCGACATCGTGGGCCGCAAGCGCGCCCTCGTCATCGGCGTGATCGTCTTCGCGATCGGCTCCTTCGCGGGCGGCTTCGCCACCGAGTCCTGGATGCTCATCGCCTCGCGCGTCGTGCAGGCGATCGGCGGCGCGCTCGCGGCGCCCAGCACCCTCGCCCTGCTGCGCAGCAACTTCCCGGCCGGCCCCGCCCAGAACCGTGCGCTCTCGTTCTTCTCGCTCGCCGCGGGCACGGGCGGCGCGATCGGCCTCGTGCTCGGCGGGCTGCTCACGAGCACCCTCGGCTGGAACTGGGTCATGTTCATCAACGTGCCGATCGCGCTCGTCGTGGTGCTCGCGGCATCCTTCGGCCTGAAGGAGTCGGACGTGCAGCCGGGCCGCTTCGACGTGCCGGGCGCCGTGCTCGTGACGCTCGGCGTCACGGCCCTCGTCAACGGGCTCATCAACGTGGCGGTCGCCGGCTGGCTCGCGCCCCTCACGCTCATCTCGCTCGCGCTCGGGCTCGGGATGCTCGTGGCCTTCGTGCTCGTCGAGAAGCGGTCGACGCATCCGCTGCTGCCGCTGCGCCTGCTCGGCAGCGCCGCCCGCGTCGCGCCCTACGCGGCCATGCTGCTCGTGCCCGCCGGGATGTTCGGGTTCTTCTACACGACGACGCTCTTCCTCGAGGACGTGCTCGGCTTCGACGCCATGACGACCGGTGTCGCCATCCTGCCCTGGGTAGCCGGCATGTTCACGATGAGCCAGCTCGCCCCGCGCATCCTGCGCACGGTCTCGGCGCCGACCCTGGCCTTCTTCGGCCTCGGCGCGATGCCCGTGGCCCTGTTCTGGATGAGCTTCCTGCGCGCCGACTCCGACTACTGGGTCGCGCTCTTCGGCCCGCTCCTGCTGCTCGGCGCCTCGGCGGGCGCGACCTTCCTGCCGCTCACCCTGCTCGTGCTGGGCGGAGCGACCGAGAAGGACGCCTCCGCGGCATCCGGGCTCCTGCAGACCCTGCAGCAGGTCGGCGGGGCGATCGGCATCGCCGTGCTGACCGTCGTCTACGCCTCGGTCGTGGGGCAGGACGCCGACGACGCGAGCACCTCGCAGGGCATCCAGGCCGCGCTGCTGACGTCGACGCTCATCGCCCTCCTCGCGCTCGTGGTCTTCACGGTCGCACGGATCGTGGCGACGCGGGGCGCCCGCCGCTGACGCCTGCTCTTCCCGGCACGCGAAAGGCCCGCAGGCACGTGGCTTTTCACGTGCCGGCGGGCCGTTCGCGTGCCCTGAGCCGCCTACTCGTAGCGCAGCGACTCGATCGGGTCCTGCCGCGCGGCGCGCAGCGCCGGGATCGTGCCCGCCAGGAACGCGATGCCCATCACCACGAGGATGATCGTGAGGATCGAGACCGGGTCGAAGGCGATGAGCGTGAGCCCCGGCAGGTCGGCGAGGAGCGTGCCCGAGAGCACCCCGCTCACCCCCCAGCCGGCGAGCATGCCCAGCCCCACCCCGATCGCGCTGCCGAGGAAGCCGATGAACACGGCCTCGAGGCTGAACAGCCCGAAGACCTTGCCACCGCCCATGCCCATGGCCTTCATGAGCCCGATCTCCCGCGTGCGCTCCTGCACGCTCATGAGCAGCGTGTTGACGATGCCGAAGCCGGCGGCGAGCAGGGCGATGACGGCGAAGGCGTTGAGCACGAGCACGATCCCGTCGATCACCGTCTTGAAGACGCCGATCTGGTCCTCCACGGTCGTCGCGTCGTAGCCGAGCGCGGCCAGCCGATCCTTGAGCGCCGTGACACCCTCGGGCGTCGACTCGTCGAAGCGCACGGTCGCCTGGGCGTAGCTGTCTTTCGCGGCATCCGTGAGACCGGTGCTCTGGATGTCGTAGAGCCTCGTCGTGAGCGCATCGTTCGCGCTGCCCGCGCCCCCGCCGCCGAGCCCCGCGTCCGAGATGCCGACGAGGGTCGCGTCGACCGTGCCGGCGACGCCCTGGGCATCCGTGACCCCGATCGTGACGGTCTGGCCGACCGCGTCCTCGGCGGTCGCGAAGCCGAGCGCGTCGACGTAGCTCGTCGGCAGGGCGAGCTCGAGCTCGGCGCTGTTCCAGACGGGCTGCTCGCCCGCCGCCAGCTGCAGTGTCGTACCGGTGGTGAAGCCGCCGAGCGTGAGCCGGTAGGGGGTGCCGCCCACGGCCTCGACGTAGTCCGGCTGCACCCGCAGCGTCGGCTCGACGGAGGTCACGCCGTCGACCCCGCGCAGGGTGTCGAGGTCGGCGGCGCTGATCGCGTCGAGCGTCGAGCCCGGGGCCTGCCCGGTGAGCGGGCCGCCCGCGACCGTCGACTCCTGCGGGTCGTAGGGAACCGGCCCGGTGCCCGTGTTCTCCTGCGTCTTCGTGACCGACATGACGTCTCCGGCCCCGATGGAGGCGACCGTCTCGGTGATGTAGCGGTTGATGCCGGTTCCGAGCCCGCTCGTGATGGCGAGCGTGAAGGCGCCGATGAAGATCGCGATGACGGTGAGGGTCGTGCGCGTCTTGCTGCGGAAGGTGTTGCCGATCGCGGCGGCGACCAGGTCGGAGGTCTTCATGCGTGCAGCTCCTGCCTCTCGACGACGAGCCCGTCGCGGATGTACACCCGGCGGTCGCAGCGCGCCGCGAGGTCTTCGTCGTGGGTGACGATGATGAGGGTGATGCCCTTCTCCCGGTTCAGCTGGAAGAGGATGTCCTCGACGATCGCGCCCGTCGTCGTGTCGAGGTTGCCGGTCGGCTCGTCGGCGAAGATGACGGTCGGGTTGTTGACGAGGGCCCGCGCGATGACGACCCGCTGCTTCTGGCCGCCCGAGAGGTCGTTCGCACGGTTCTTGGCCTTGTCGGCGAGCTCGAGCTGCTCGAGGGCAGCCATCCCTCGCCGCTTGCGCTCCGCCCGGCTGACGCCCGCGATGCGCAGCGGCAGCGTCACGTTGTCGAGCACCGAGGTGTTGGGGGTGAGGAAGAACTGCTGGAAGACGAAGCCGAAGGTGCGGTTGCGCGTGAGGTTGAGGGTGGCGCCGCGGAGGGTTCCCGCGTCGCGGCCGCTCAGCTCGACCGCGCCCGACGACGGCTTGTCGAGCAGGGCGAGCAGATGCATGAGCGTGGACTTGCCCGAGCCGCTCTTGCCGACGATCGCGACGGACTCGCCCTCGTCGATGTGCAGCGACACCCCCTTGAGGGCGTCGAATCGCGTGGGGCCGCGACCGTAGCTCTTCTGGACGTCGCGGGCCGCGAGGACCGGAACGGACATGGGTTCTCCATTCATCGTGCTGCGTGGTGGTGCCGGGTGTTCGGGTCGGTGCCGGGCTCGGATCGCGCCGGGCCCCGAGATGGCCGGCCGGGCTGTGTCGAGCCCGGCCGTGATTCCATCGTTCCCGAGAGCGGATGCCGCGGCATCCGCCCCACGTCGTCACCTCGTGTACTCCGAACGCGGTGCTCTGCCCGCCCGTGCCGGCCTGCGCGGGCTCCGCGTACCGCGATCGCGGTAGTCCCGAAGACCACGCGCGGTGAATGCGCGGGCGGCGGGCGCCTGCGATGATGGGCCGAACGGTCGCGGAGCGGCCGCAGCGGGCCGGTGGCACAGGCGAAGCAGCACGAGCGCCGGACCGCCGGACCGTTCGAGCGGAGGAGGTGCGCATGCGCGCGACACCGGCGAGCGCGACCGAGCTCCGGCCGCCGCGCCAGCTGCCCCGCTGGCTGGGCGACGCCGTCGCGCTGCTGCTCGTACTCGGCGCGGCCTTCGCGCCCGAGCACGTGCCCAACCGCCCCGAGGCCACCGCGGTGCAGGGCCCGATCGACCTGCCGGTCGTCGCCTGGATCCTCGTGGCCGTCGCCGCGGCGGCCGTGCTCACGCGCAGGCGGTTCCCGCGCACGATCGTGGGGGCCACGGTC
The DNA here is from genome assembly GCF_002797855.1 of Compostimonas suwonensis. GTDB lineage: Bacteria > Actinomycetota > Actinomycetes > Actinomycetales > Microbacteriaceae > Compostimonas > Compostimonas suwonensis. Next base: position 481,166 of record NZ_PGFB01000001.1, on the reverse strand, counting down.
GCGGTCTTCATCGCGGGCATCGTCGTGAGCGGGCCCTCCTTCTCGTACCTCGTCGCGGTCGCCGTCGCCGTCTACAACGCCGCCAAGCTCACCGATCGCAGGACGACGAGCTGGATGGCCCTCGGCACGATCGTCGTGGTGCTCAGCGGAAGCTGGCTCGTGTTCGAGAGCGACGTGTTCGACCCGGGCGCGCTGCTGCTGGCCGCGCTCATCGCCTTCGCGTCCGCGGCGGGCGACGCCAGCCGCTCGCGCCTCGCGTACATCGAGGCGATCACCGAGCGGGCGCGCAAGGCGGAGGAGACCCGCGAGTCGGAGGCCCTGCGCCGGGTCGCCGAAGAGCGGCTGCGGATCGCCCGTGACCTGCACGACGCGGTCGGCCACCAGATCACCGTCATCAACCTCAACGCCGGGGTCGCGTCGCAGGCGCTCACCGAGCGCCCCGTCGACGCGGAACGGGCGCTCGGCACGATCCGCACCGCCTCGCGCGCCGTGCTCACCGAGATCGGCGAGCTGCTCGCGGTGCTGCGCAACGGCGACGGCGACGGCCCGCACGACCGGGCGCGCACGGCCTCGGTCGCGGGCATCGAACGGCTCGACGAGCTCATCGCCGACTTCGCGGCGAGCGGGCTGGCCGTGCAGCTGCGGCAGGAGGGCGCACCCGTGCGGCTCGACGCCGCGGTCGACGAGGTCGCCCTCCGGATCGTGCAGGAGGCCTTCACCAACGCGCACAAGCACGGCGCCGACGCCTCGGCCCTTCTCGACCTCGAGTACTCGGCCGACGCCCTGGGCATCACGGTCACGAACACGACCCGCACGGTCGGAGACGCCCCGTCGCCCACGAGCGGCCACGGCCTGCTGGGCGTGCGGGAGCGGGTCGCGAGCGTGCACGGCAGCTTCGCGACCGTGCGGGGGCCCGGGCCGGTCTTCCGCTTCGAGGCCGTGCTGCCGCTCGCGGCGGGGCTCCCCACGCCGGCAGCCGGGCCGCGACCGAGCGGATCCCGCGCCGACGACTCCCGCGCCGAGCGGGGGCCGCGATGATCTCCGTGCTCATCGTCGACGACCAGTCGCTCATCCGCACGGCGGTCGGCGAGCTCGTCTCCCACGAACCGGGGTTCGAGATAGCGGGCTCCGCCGCGAACGGGCGCGAAGCCGTCGAGGCCGTGCGGGCGCTGCATCCGGACGTCGTGCTCATGGACATCCGGATGCCGGTCATGGACGGCATCCAGGCCACGCAGGCGATCTGCGATGACCCTGCCCTCGCCGGCACGCGCATCGTGATCCTCACGACCTTCGAGGAGGACGAGTACGTCCTCCAGGCCCTGCGCGCGGGCGCGAGCGGCTTCGTCGGAAAGGGCAGCGAGCCCGCGGGGCTCATGCACGCCATCCGCACGGCCTACGAGGGTGAGGCGCTGCTCTCGCCGCGGGCGACCAAGGCGCTCATCGACCGCTACCTCGCGCCGGCCTCGCCCGCGACGCTCGTGGTTCCGCCCGAGCTCGCGCAGCTCACCGACCGCGAGCGCGAGATCCTGCTGCTCGTGGGCCGCGGGCTCTCGAACGCCGAGATCGCGCAGGCGCTCGTCATCTCGCCCTCGACCGCGAAGACCCACGTCAACCGCATGATGTCGAAGCTCGGGGCGCACGACCGCGCCCAGCTCGTCATCACGGTCTACGAGTCGGGGCTGCTCGTTCCCGGTCAGCCCTGACCGGGCGCCGCCCGGGCCCTCAGCTGCTCCCCGAGCCCGCCCGTTCCCTCAGCCCACCGTCCGAGCCCCGCGTCGACGCGACGCGGCTCACTTGAGCAGGCGCGAGAGCACCCGGTCGGCGAGCGGCTTGCCCCCGGTCTGGCAGGTCGGGCAGTACTGGAACGTCGAGTCGGAGTAGATCACCTGGCGGATCGTGTCGCCGCACACCGGGCACGGCTCGCCCGTGCGGCCGTGCACCCGCAGCCCCGACTTCTTCTCCTTCTTGAGCTCGGATGCCGCGAGGCCCTCCGATCGCGCGATCGCATCCCTCAGCGTCAGCTGCATCGCCTCGAACAGCCGCCCGGCCTCCTCCGGTGTCATCGACGCGGGCTTGAAGGGCGACATCATGGCGACGTGCAGGATCTCGTCGGAGTAGGCGTTGCCGATTCCCGCGATGATCGCCTGGTTGCGCAGCACGCCCTTGATCTGGGAGCGCCCGGCGGCCTGCAGGATGCCGGCGAGAGTCTGAGCCGTGAAGCCCGGGTCGAGCGGGTCGGGGCCGAGCCGCGCGATGCCCGGCACCTCGGCCGGATCGCGGACCACGTAGATGGCGAGGCTCTTCTTGGTGCCCGCCTCGGTGATGTCGAGGCCCGCGCCCGCGCCGTCTGTCTCGCCCGTGCCGCCGCGCCCGCTCGCGCCGCGGGGGCCGCTCGCGCCGCCGGACTCGCCCGCGAGCACAAGACGCGCGGCGAGCGGCGTCTTGCCCGCGCGTCCCGTGGGCGGCGGAGGCGGCCCCTCCCGCCAGCGAATCCAGCCCGCCCGCGCGAGGTGCATCACGAGGTGCAGCTCGCCTACACCGATGTCGATGAACTTGCCGTGCCGCGACACCGATTCGATGGTCTCGCCCGCGAGCGCCGAGACCGGCGGGTCGAAGGTCTTCAGGGCGGCGAACGACACGATGTCGAAGCGGTCGACCGTTCGCCCACCCAGGCGTCTGCCCAGGTCGGCGACGAGCGCGTGTACTTCGGGAAGTTCAGGCACCCCTCCATCCTCGCCCCCACCACCGACACCCGCCACTCCCGCCCCCTCTCTCATCCCTCCTCCTTTCTCAAAACGACGGAACTTCCGGCCAAAACGCCCGTTTTCCGCCCCAAAGTGCCCGATTTCCGGCAAATCTCCGTCGTTTTGAGTACACCGGCGAGGGGGCGGGCTCCGTCGCGAGGGGGATGACCCGGTCGGCGGCAGCGGTTAGCGTGGGACGGTGGCGCAACAGGCGATGACCGAACGGGCGGCGGCGAGCGGCATCCACGCGGATGCCGGAACCGACCCCTTCGCCGACGACTGGCGCCGCCCGCGACCGAGCCCCGCCGGCTACCGTCGTGACGCACTCATCGCCCTCGCCCTCGTCATCGGGACGGGCACGAGCCTCGTGCTCTACCGCACCGCCGGCATCTTCGCCGACGCCGACTGGTGGTGGAGCGCCATCTGGCTCGTCGCGATGACGGTGCCGCTCGCCTTCCGCCGGCGCTGGCCCGAGATCGTGGCCCTCGTGGCGACGGCCGCGTTCATGGTGGGCGGGATCGCCGAGGTCTCCGAGCTGCTCTTCTCCAACATCAGCCTGTACCTCGCGCTGTACACGGTGGGCGCGTGGAGCCGCCGCCGCGCGCTCGCGGCGTGGCTGCGCATCCTCGTCGTCGTGGTCATGTTCGTCTGGCTCTTCAGCCAGCTCATCGTGGTCGCCGGGCAGCCGCACGTGCTGCCCGATCTGTCGCGCAGCGGCACGCTGTCGCCGTATCTCGCGTACGGGCTCATCCAGATCATCACCAATCTGCTCTACTTCGGAGCGGCCTACATCATCGGCGACCTGGCCTACCGGGCGGCCCGGGAGCGGGCTCGACTCGAGGCCCGCACCCACGAGCTGGCGGCGGAGCGCGAGCGCTCGGCGGCCCAGGCGATCGCCCTGGAGCGGGTGCGCATCGCCCGAGAGCTGCACGACGTCGTGGCCCATCACGTCTCCGTCATGGGGGTGCAGGCCGGGGCGGCACGCCGGGTGCTCGAACGCGATCCCCAGCAGGCACGCGAGGCGCTCGGCGCGATCGAGTCGAACGCGCGCACGGCGGTCGACGAGCTGCGTCTCATCCTGCACGCGCTGCGCTCCGATGAGCAGGATGCCGCGGCATCCGCCCCTCTGCCCGATACCGTGAACCGCAGCACGAGCACTCGCGGCCTGGCCCGGCTCGAGGAGCTCGTCTCCGAGGTCGCCGACGCCGGACTCCCCACGACCCTGTCGATCGTGGGCGAGGCGCGCCCCGTCTCACCGACGATCGGCGTGAGCGTCTACCGCATCGCACAGGAGGCGCTCACGAACACCCGCAAGCACGCGGGCGCGACCGCCACGGCGGAGGTGCGCCTGCGCTACCTCGACGAGCTGCTCGAGCTCGAGGTGAGCGACACCGGCATCGGGCCGGCCGCGGGAGCCTCCGCAGCCTCGCACCCGCCGGGCGCCTCGGAGGCCGCCGCGGCCCGGGGCGTCTCGACGCACGGCGGCCTCGGCCACCTCGGCATGCGCGAGCGCGTCGCCGCCGTCGGCGGCACCCTCGAGCTCGGCGCCCGCACCCGAGGCGGCTACCTCGTGCGAGCCCGCTTCCCCCTCCCGTCTTCCCGCGAGTGGACGCGAATCGGGGGTGATGACGCGATTGCACCCCCGATTCGCGTCCACTCGCGGGAAGAGGAAGAGGCGGGGGAGGGCGCGTGATACGGGTGGTGGTCGCCGACGACCAGGAGCTCGTGCGGGCGGGGTTCCGGGTCATCCTCGGCTCGGAAGAGGGCATCGAGGTCGTCGGCGAGGCGGCGAACGGCGCGGAGGCCGTGCGGCTGGCGCGCGAGCTCGACCCCGACGTCGTGTGCATGGACGTGCAGATGCCCGAGCTCGACGGGCTCGAGGCCACCCGCGCGATCGTCGCGGATGCCGGCATCCACTCGGCTGTTCTCGTGCTGACGACCTTCAACCGCGAGGACTACCTCTTCACGGCCCTGCGCGCGGGCGCGAGCGGCTTCCTGCTGAAGAACGCCTCGCCCGAGAACCTCATCGAGGCCGTGCAGGTGGTCGCGCGGGGCGACGCGCTGCTCTCGCCCGACGTCACGCGGCACGTCATCGAGCGCTTCGCCTCCGTCGGCGGGAGCGGTGGCGACACAGGCGGCGCCACGGGTGCGGCCGGTGCCGAGAGCACGGGCGACGGCCTCGACCGCACCGCGGGCACCCCGCCCGGCCTCGACGAGCTCACCGACCGCGAGCGCGAGGTCCTCGGGCTCATCGCCGAGGGTCTGTCCAACGCCGAGATCGCCCGGCGCCTGTTCCTGGGCGAGGCGACCGTGAAGTCGCACGTCTCCAAGGTGCTCATGAAGCTCGGGCTGCGCGACCGCATCCAGGCCGTCGTGTACGCCTACGAGAACGGCATCGCCCGGCCCGGCGCCTGAGCCCGCCTCCGCTCCTCCACCACACCTCCCCCTCGCGGCGGAGTCGTCAAACCGCCGTCAGACGGATGCCGCGACCCGCCCGTCCGCGTAGCGTCGAAGCGTCCACGGAAAGGGGTCGTCCATGCTCGACGTTCAGGGAATCAGCAAGTCGTACGGGGGTCGTCGTGTGCTCGACGAAGTGTCGTTCACCGTCAAGCCCGGCAGGATGACCGGCTTCGTCGGCGCCAACGGGGCCGGCAAGACCACGAGCATGCGGATCATCCTCGGAGTGCTCGCCGCCGATGAGGGCCGGGTGCTGCTCGACGACCACCCGATCGTTCCCGACGACCGGCGCCGTTTCGGCTACATGCCGGAGGAGCGCGGGCTCTACCCGAAGATGCGGGTCGCCGAGCAGATCGTCTACCTCGCGCGCCTGCACGGCATGTCGACGATCGCGGCGAAGGAGAACACGCATCGTCTGCTCGACCGCCTGGGTCTCGGCGAGCGCGCCGACGACATGGTCGAGAGCCTCTCCCTCGGCAACCAGCAGCGCGCCCAGATCGCGGCGGCCCTCGTGCACGAGCCGGAGGTGCTCGTGCTCGACGAGCCGTTCTCGGGCCTCGACCCGATGGCCGTCGAGGTCGTGCTCACCGTGCTCAAAGACCACGCGGCGAGCGGCGCACCCGTGCTGTTCTCCTCGCACCAGCTCGACATCGTCGAACGCCTGTGCGACGACCTCGTCATCATCTCCGGCGGCCAGATCCGGGCGAGCGGCTCACGCGAGGCCCTGCGCGCCGAGCACAGCCCGCGACGCTTCGAGATCCTGCTCTCGGCGGATGCCGGCTGGGTGCGCCAGCAGCCCGGGGTCACGGTCATCGACCTCGACGGCGACTACGCCGTCTTCGAAGCCGACGAGCTGTCGGCCCAGGCCGTGCTGCAGCAGGCGGTCGGCCGCGGCGACGTCGTGAGCTTCGGCCGCCAGCACATCTCCCTCGCCCAGATCTTCAAGGAGGTCGTCGCATGACAACCGCACCGCGCACCGAGTACCGCCGTCCCTCGCTCACCGAGAGCGCATGGCTCGTCGCCCAGCGCGAGGTGACCGTGCGCCTGCGCAGCAAGGCCTTCCTCATCTCGACGGGCATCCTCGTGCTGCTCGTCGTCGCCTCCACGGTCATCGCCGGGGTGCTCAGCAACTCGGCGCAGGAGCCCAAGGTGGCCGTCGTCGGGTCGGCGAGCCGGATCGTCGACGCGGTGCCCGGCCTCGAAGCCGTGCCCGCCGGCACGGTCGACGACGCCGCGGCGCTCGTGCGCGACGGCGAGGTGGATGCCGCGGTGGTGCCGTCGAACGAAACGATTCCGGGCACTCCCGCTCCCGGCTCCGCGGCCTCCGGCGACAGCGCGCTCGGCTTCGCCGTGATCGCGAACGAGGAGGTGCCGAGCGGCATCCTGGCGCAGCTGAGCGTCTCGCCGCCCGTCTCGCTGCTCGACGCGAACACGCAGAACAGCGGCCTGATCTATCTCGTGGCCCTCGCCTTCGGCCTGGTGTTCTTCATGTCGGCGATCACCTTCGGCTCGTTGATCGCCCAGAGCGTCGTCGAAGAGAAGCAGACCCGCATCGTCGAGATCCTCATGTCGACGATCCCCGTGCGGGCGCTGCTCGCGGGCAAGGTGGCCGGCAACAGCATCCTCGCCTTCGGGCAGATAGCGATCATCGCGGTCGTCGCCATCGTCGGGCTCATGGCGAGCGGGCAGGCCGTGCTCGTCGGCAGCATCGGGCCGTCGATCGTCTGGTTCGTGGTCTTCTTCGCCTTCGGCTTCGTGCTGCTCGCTGCGCTCTACGCGGCGACGGCGTCGATGGTCTCCCGGCAGGAGGACGTCGGAAACATCACCTCGCCCGTGACCCTCCTCGTGATGCTGCCGTATTTCGCGGTCATCATCTTCAACAACAACGAGGCCGTGCTGGCGATCATGTCGTACATCCCGTTCTCCGCGCCCGTGGGGATGCCGATGCGGGTCTTCCTCGGGTCCGCCGAGTGGTGGGAGCCGCTGCTCTCGCTCCTGATCCTCATCGTCTCGACGCTTCTCGTCATCGCGGTCGGCAGCCGCATCTACTCGAACTCGCTCCTGAAGACCGGCAGCCGGGTGAAGCTCGGGGAGGCGCTGCGCGGCTGAGCAGGCGGATGCCGTCTGCCCTCGGGCGATCTCGTTCCCTGTTTGTAGAAAGGGGCTGTCGAACGATCCCCTTCGACAAGCTCGGGGAACGGGACAGGCGCGAAGAACCCGGCGTGAGCGAAGATAGAGGCGTGACCGAACGACTGCACGACACCGAGTACCGCGGCTTCGCCTCCGACAACTACGCGGGGGTGCACCCGCAGATCCTCGAGGCGGTGGCCGCCGCCAACGGCGGCCACCAGATCGCCTACGGCGAAGACGTCTACACCTCGCGCCTGCAGGAGGTCATGGCCTCGCACTTCGGCGAGGGCGTCGAGGCGTTCCCCGTGTTCAACGGCACGGGCGCCAACGTCCTGAGCCTGCAGTCGATGCTGCCGCGCTGGGGAGCCGTCGTGTGCTCCTCGACCGCGCACATCCACACCGACGAGAACGCCGCCCCCGAGCGCGTCGCGGGCCTCAAGCTCCTCACCGTCGACACGCCCGACGGCAAGCTCACCCCCGAGCTCATCGACCAGCAGGCCTGGGGCTGGGGCGACGAGCATCGTGCCCAGCCGCTCGCCGTGAGCATCACTCAGACGACCGAGCTCGGCACGGCCTACACCCCGGCCGAGGTGCGCGCGATCGCCGAGCACGTGCACGACCGCGGGATGACGCTGCACATGGACGGTTCGCGCATCTCGAACGCCGCGGCATCCCTGGGCCTGCCGCTGCGGGCCTTCACGAGCGACGCCGGCGTCGATGTGCTGAGCTACGGCGGAACCAAGAACGGCGCGCTCGGCGCCGAGGCGGTCGTCGTGCTCAACCCGGACGCCTCCGAGGGCCTCAGCTATCTGCGCAAGCTCAACATGCAGCTCGCCTCGAAGATGCGCTTCGTGAGCGCCCAGCTGATCGCGCTGTTGAGCGACGACCTCTGGCTGCGCTCGGCGAGCCACGCGAACGCGATGGCCGCTCGCCTCCGCTCGGAGCTCGAGTCCGCCCTCGCAGACGGGCGGATCGCCGACGGCCGTCTGAGCTTCAGCCAGCCGACGCAGGCGAACGCCGTGTTCGCCGTGCTGCCGGCGGGTGTCGCCGACCGGCTGCGCCAGTCGTTCCGCTTCTACGACTGGAACCCGGCGACCGGCGAGGTGCGCTGGATGTGCGCCTTCGACACACGCGAAGCGGATGTCGACGCCTTCGTCACGGCCGTCGTCGCCGAGCTCGCTGCCTGAGCCGCACTCCACATATCCCTCGACGCGAGTCGCGCAGCGCCCACCTCGCGCGTCTGTCTCCGCCCACCGCGGGTCTGTTGCCGAGCGCTGTGCCTCGGCGAGGCGCGCTCGACAACAAACCCGCGCCCGGCGACAAACCCGCGCCCGGCGGGAGCAGCGCGAGCCTCAGGCGCGCAGCAACACCTTGATGGCGCGGCGCTCGTCCATGGCCGCGTAGGCCTCGGCGACCCGGTCGAGCGGCAGTTCGAGGTCGAAGACGCGGCCGGGCTCGATGGCTCCCGAGAGCACCTCGGGCAGCAGCTCCTCGATGTATCCGCGCACGGGGGCGACCCCGCCGTTCACGCCGATGTTGTCGTCGAAGAGGGTGCGCACGGGCAGCTCGGGGCCGCCGTTGGGAACCCCGACGTAACCGACCGTGCCACCGGGACGCGTCGATCCGAGCGCCTGCGCCATCGACTCCTTGGTGCCCACGCATTCGAGCACGCAGTCCGCGCCGACGCCGTCGAAGAGCTCGAGCACACGCGCGATCCCCTCGTCACCGCGCTCCTCGATGATGTGGGTGGCGCCGAACTCGCGCGCCAGCGCCTGGCGCTCCGGATGCCGCGACATCGCCACGACCGTGGTCGCGCCGAGCCTCTTGGCGGCGAGCACTGCGCACAAGCCGACCGCGCCGTCGCCCACCACGACCACGGAGCTGCCCGGCCCGACGCCCGCCGAGACGGCGGCGTGGTGGCCCGTGCCCATGACGTCGGCGAGCGTGAGCAGGCTGGGGATGAGGTGCTCGGCCGGCTGCTCCGGGGTGGCGACGAGGGTGCCGTTCGCGCGCGGAACCCGAACGAGCTGACCCTGGGCGCCGTCGGCGAAGGCGCCGTCCGCGTCATCCGAGCCCCACCATCCGCCGTGCAGACAGGAGGTGCTCACGCCGTTGCGGCAGTTGACGCAGGTGTTGTCGCACACGTAGAAGGGGGCGATCACGAAGTCGCCGACCCCGACCGCCGTGACCTCGGGGCCGATCTGCTCGACGATCCCGACGAACTCGTGCCCGATGCGGTGCGGGCGCACGGTGGGCGTGACACCCCGGTACGGCCAGAGGTCGGAACCGCACACGCACGCCGCGACGACGCGCACGATCGCGTCGTCGCCGGTCGACAGCACCGGATCGGGAACCTCTTCGAAACGGATGTCGCGCTCGGCATGGATGATCGTTGCAAACATGCTCCGAATGCTACCCCCGCCGGATGTCGCGACGACCCCGTGCCGTTCGAGCTCAGCGATCGAGGCCGTCGGGCGCGCACCAGTAGCGGTAGCCGGAGACGGTCGCGAAGCCGAGGCGCCCGTAGAGGGCGAGAGCGGGCGCGTTGTCGACGGCGACCTGCAGCCACAGACGCTCCACTCCGGCCGCCCGCGCCTCGGTCGTGAGCGCCCCGATGACGACTCCCGCGAGGCCGCGGCGGCGGTGCGCGGGCGCCACGGCCAGGGCGTAGAGCCCTCCCCACCGCTCGCGGGCCCGGCCGTCGTCGCCGCCCCGACCACCGTCGCTGCCGCCGCGCTCGCCGCCCCGCTCGACGAGGGCGAGCCGTGCGACGGCCACGGTCGCACCCCGCTCGTCGAGCACACTCGCATACAGCGCGGGGCAGCTCAGCAGGATGCGCCGGGCGACGTCGAGCTCGTGGCCGCCGCCGCGGCCGTCGACGCTCCACCAGAGCTCGAGCCACGCGGCATCCGGCTCGCCCGCGACCCGCACCGCGAAGCCCGTGGGTGGCGCCGCCTCTCCGATCGCCGAGAGCACGGCCGCGGCATCCGCCGTCTGGGTCGCCGTCGTTCCCTGCGGCTCGTAACCGCGAGCGGCGAGCAGCTCCGCGAGACCGGGCGGCACGGCGGCGTCGCTCAGCTGAAAGGCCGGCCGGATGCCGCGCCGCGCATATTCGCCCTCGACGCGCGCGATCGCGGCCTCGGCATCCCCCACCGGCCCCGCCGGCAGCACCGAGTTCGATCGCCGGGTCACCCCCTCGGCGGCACGCAGCAGCCACCCGTCGATCCGCACGGTGTCGAGGCCGGGCCAGGCCTCGTCGGCGAGGGAGTCGAGGAACGCGGAGGTGATCATCGATCCACGCTACCGGCCCGTCAGCTGTTCTCGAACAGCCCGATGTACTGCAGTCCGTTGTAGAGCCTGCCCGGGTCACGGATCTCCTGCGCGGGGTCGGCGTAGACGAAGCCCGCGTTCGCCGTGAGGATGCCGCGCGCCGCGCACTCCCGCACGATCAGCCGTGCCGCGGCATCCGAGGAGAGCGTCGTCTCGTCGACGAGCTCGCGCACCGGAACGGGTTCCGAGCGCCACATCACCTGCAGGAGGTCGTCGTCGTACAGGAACCGCTCGCCGAGGTCGACGGAGAACCCGCAGCCGGTCACATCCGCGGGGGCGCTTTCGATCTCCTCGACCTCCAGCGACCAGTACGCCGGATCGTGGTCGAAGTAGGCCCCGAACGCGGCCTCGTCGAGCGTCGAGGTGCCGAGCCAGAAGTGGAGCGCGGAGAACGGGCGGGGCGGCAGCGACGGCCCGTAGCGCTCCACCCAGTCGAAGAGCGTGCCCGCCCGCAGGCCGTGGCGCTTCTCCAGCTCGGGGAATCCACCCGGGGGCGTGCGGTTCAGGGCCTCGTCGACGAGCGCGCGGATGAACTCCTCGGTGTGCTTCACACGACGAGTATGCCATCCGCGGATCGGCCGCTCGCCGACGCCACGGGACAGGCCCGATCAGCGCGGCCGCGCGCGCACGAGCAGGTTGGGGTGCACGGGCATCCAGCCCTGTGCCTCGAGGCCCGCGACGTCGTAGCCGTCGCGTACGAGCGCGAACTCGCTCTCGCCGTCGCCGCCCATGAGCGGGTTGTAGCGCACGGCCCCGCACGCGCTGAACCCGCTCGACGGGGTACCGGAGACGATGACATAGCGCCCTTTGGCGTCGTCGGGGTCGACGACCCCGTCGCCGCTCAGCTGCAGGGCGTTCTCCGACGGCTCGGTCAGCACGCAGATCGACTCGCCGCCGCTCGGATCGCGCTGGGTCCCCACGTAGTACAGCAGCCCGTCGTAGTCGGCGAGGAACCGCGTGCTGTCGATGTCGACGCCCGAGCTCTGCCCCGAGAGCTGCTCGTGGTAGTCGTCGAGGAAGGTCCCGGGCTCGGCGTCGAAGAAGATCGGCACACGGTCGATGGCGTGCTGCGGCTGCTCAAGCAGGGCGATCAGGGGTGCTCCCGAGCATCCGGTCAGCACCGCCGCGAGCGCGACGCCGGCGCCGAGCGTCATCGCCCCTCGTGCCGCCCGTCGCGCCGCCCGTCGTGCCGTTCGCCTGCCCACAACGCCATTCTCCTCGGGATGCCGCGAGCCGGGGCATCCCGGATTCCCCGAGCTCGTCGCGCAGCACCGCGCAGCGCTGCCACACCGCGCCGGCGGCCTGCGCCGCCCGCTACTGCGTCAGATACGGCCGAACCCACAGATTGGCGTGCAGGCGAGTCCAGCCGGCGTCGACAGCGCCGCCGGTCGGCGCTCCGTCGCGCAGGAGCATGTACTCGTTCCCGTCGTAGACGCCCCACAGCGGAGCATCGCGAACCCCTCCGCACGCGACCGTGGCCATCGTGAACCCGATGCGCCCGGTGGTGCCGAACTCGGCCTCGTGCAGGGTGTGCCGAACGATCTCGTCCGCCGGCTCGGAGAGCAGGCAGATGCTCTCCGAGTCGCGAGGATCGTAGGAGAGCCCGACGTAGAGCAGGTTCCCCTCGTGCTCGGCCAGGAAGCGGGTGCTGTCGATGTCGAGGCCGTACCTGCCGGAGGCGTCGGGACCGCTCGGCGCCTCCGCGACACCGAGGTAGATCGGCATCCTGTCGCTCGGGGACTGGGTTCCGCCGAGCAGGGCGATCATCGGCTGCCCCGCGCACGCGGCGAGCAGGGGCAGCAGGGCGAGGGCTGCCGCGGCCGTCAGCCGGCGTCGAACGGAGCGGCGCGTCATCCGCCCGCCTCGGGCCGTGCGGCGGGTGCCGTCTCGAGCTCGATGACGGGCGTCACGGGCGCTCCCCTCGAGGTGTCCAGCCAGAGGTTCGGGTGCAGCTCGACCCAGCCGAGTCGTTTCAGCGGGGTCACGTCGTAGGCGTCGGAGACGAGGCTCGCGTTCTGCTCCGCCACGCTCAGGCCGAGAGGCCCGCCTCGGACCCCGCCGCACGCCGATGACCAGTCCTGCTCGCCCACGCCCGCGTCGAAGGCGGCGATCAGGCAGATCGACTCCGTGCCCCCGTAGCGGCTGAGGCCCACGAAGTACTCGGTGCCCTCGACCTCGGCGAGAAAACGCGTGCTCGTCATGTCGAGGCCCACGGTCCAGTCCTGCGGGATGCTCTCGCCCTCGGCGAAGAACGGCGAGAGGTCGGCCGTCTGATGAACGGGCAGGATGTCGCGTTCCTCCTGCGGCTCGTCGAGCAGCGCGATCATCGGCGCCCCCGAGCACGCGGCGAGCGCCGACCCCACGACGACCGCGAGCAGCGCCGCGACGGAGCCGCGAGCGACCCCGCATCGTGCCCGCCTCCGCGTGCCGAGTGCCCTCATCGTCCCTCCCGTCGCCCCTCCATTCTCGCCCCGTCGCCGTGCCGCGGCAGCCGCGCGTCCGGCGGCGGTCGCACGCGCCCGGCCGCGGTCCTCCGCGCCATCGCCCCGACCGCCGAACCTCACGCCCGCGTACAGGATCAGCCCTCTCGAACCCAGAGGTTGGCATGCACCCGCCGCATGCCGGTGCTGTAGGCCCCGGGGTCCATCCCGTCGCGCACGAGCACGGCCCGGATCGTGCCGCCGCCGTCCGTCGCGAAGAGCGGCTGGGAGCGCACGCCCCCGCAGCTCAGCGTGCGCACGCCTGTGTCATGCCACTGAGGGCCGTCCGCCTCGCCCGACCTGGTGATGAGGTGCTCGACGGTCACGAGGCAGATGCTCTCCGGCCCGTCCGCCGGCCGGGCCACGCCCACGAAGTAGTCCTGGTCGCCGTCCGAGACGAGAAACCGGCTGCTCGACTGGTCGAACCCGAGCAGCTCCTCCTGCCGCCTCGCCTCCTCGTCGTCGAACGCGACGCTCCCGAGGTTCGCCACGATGCTGTCCTCCGTGGTGCGCGGCCGCTCGAGCGCCGCGATCATGGGCGAGCCGGAGCACCCGCACAGGAGCGCGACGCAGAGAGCGGATGCCGCGACCGCACCACCCGCCCGTGCGATCCTCATACTCCCCAACGATAGGGCGCGGGCGGGCACCGGGCCGTGAGCCGGAGGGCGGACGCGGGCGCGAGGCGCGGCATCCTCACCGTTCGCTCGACGCACCGCGCAGCTCGGCGCTCACGCTCGTCAGGTCGAGCCAGAGATTGGGGTGCAGCTCGAACCAGCCGCTCGCCTCCATGCCCGTGGTGTCGTAGGCGTCGGCGACGAGCGCCACGTCGTAGCCCTCCTCGGTCACGGTGAGGGGCAGGATGCCGGCGCGCACCCCTCCGCACGCGGAATCCGAGTCGGCCCGGCGCGCGCTGTCGGCGATCAGGCAGATCGTCTCGATGCCCCGATCGTCGTGTGCGAGCCCGACGAAGAAGTCGGTGCCCGCCAGGCCGGTGAGGAAGCGGGTGCTCTTGGGGTCGAGCCCGGCGGTCTGCACCTGGAGGGTCTTGCGGGTCACGACGACATAGGGGCTCGAGTCGGACGGCCGGTAGAGGGGCAGCACGTCGAGCTGCTTCTGGGGCTGATCCAGGAGTGCGATCATGGGTGCGTTCGAGCAGGCTGTCAGGGCGGCGGCCGCCCCGACAGCAGTCGTCGCAAGGAGGGCGAGCACACGGGCACGGGCGCCGCCGGCAGAACCGGCACGACCTCGACCAGCACGAGCGGCGCGATCGTCATCGCCACGGCGAGCGCGAGCCCGATGCCCCGCGCCCTGCCCGCCACGGCGAGCGCCGGCCCGGCCGGAGCTCTCACGACCCCCGACGCCGCCGTTCATCGCCCCTCCTCGACGAGCGCCCACAGGTTGTCGGCGACCTCCTGCCAGCCCGCCTCCGTGAGCTGATCGGCGGGATACCGGTCGGCGACGAGGGCGTAGCGGTCGCCGTCGTGCTCGAGAATGAGGGGCTGCTCGCGCACGCCGCCGCAGCTGGAGCTCCAGCTCAGCGGGTCGCTGGGCACCCGGCGCACGAGGCAGATGCTCTCGACTCCCCCCAGCACGCGAGTGGCGACATAGAAGAAGGCGCCGCCCGACTGCCCGAGGAAGCGTGTGCTGGCCGGATCGACCATCCGCGTGTGGCGCATGGGCCGGATCGTGTCCTCCCGCGCCTGCGGCTCGTCGAGCGCGGCGATCAGGGAAGGGCCCGAGCACCCGGCGAGCATCCCGTCGACGGCGACCGCGACGAGCACGGCGGCCATCCGGCAGCACCGGTGGGGCGAGTGCGTGCTCTCGCGTCCTGCCATCGGGCTCACCACCTCTCGCCTCCTCCTCATCCTCCTCCCCGCGAGTCTCCGGGGCGAGGGGGCGTCGGCTCGCCCACCCCTCTCCGCTCACCCGTCAACTCAAAACGACGGAGATTCGCGCCTCCAGGGCCGGAAAAACGCCCAAACCGCCCATTGTGAGCGAAATCTCCGTCGTTTTGAGTCAGGCAGAGCAGGCAGGGCAGGGCAGAGCAGGCAGGATGCCGCGGCTAGAGCGCCTCGGAGGGCGAGACCGCCGCGACCCTGAGCTCGTCGTGCGCCGAGTCGAGGTCGACGCGCACGGTGTCGCCGTCGCGGATCTCGCCGGCGAGCAGCGAGCGTGCGAGCCTGTCGTCGATCTCGTGCTGCATGAGCCGGCGCAGCGGGCGCGCGCCGTAGATCGGGTCGTAGCCGCGCTCGGCGAGCCAGGCACGCGCATCCGGTGTCACGGCGAGCTCGAGTCTGCGCTCCCCGAGCCGGCGCTGCAGCCGGTCGACGTAGAGCGAAACGATCTGGCCGAGATCGTCCTGGCTCAGCGTGGAGAACACGACGATGTCGTCGAGACGGTTCACGAACTCGGGCTTGAAGGCCTGCCGCACGAGGGTCTGCACGGCCTCCTCCTTCTGCTCGGGCGTGAGCGCGGGGTCGACGAGGTACTGCGAGCCCAGGTTGGAGGTGAGGATGAGGATGACGTTGCGGAAGTCGACCGTGCGACCCTGCCCGTCGGTGAGGCGCCCGTCATCCAGCACCTGCAGCAGCACGTCGAAGACCTCCGGGTGCGCCTTCTCGACCTCGTCGAGCAGGATCACGGAGTACGGCCGGCGGCGCACGGCCTCGGTCAGCTGCCCGCCCTGCTCGTAACCGACATAGCCGGGAGGGGCGCCGACGAGGCGCGAGACGGAGAACTTCTCGCCGTACTCGCTCATGTCGATGCGCACCATGGCCTTCTCGTCGTCGAAGAGGAACTCGGCGAGCGCCTTCGCGAGCTCGGTCTTGCCGACGCCCGTCGGCCCGAGGAAGAGGAACGAGCCCGTGGGCCGGTCGGGGTCGGAGATGCCGGCGCGGGTGCGGCGCACCGCCTCCGCGACCGCACGTACCGCCTTCTTCTGCCCGATGAGCCGCTTGCCGAGCTCGTTCTCGAGGTTCAGGAGCTTCTCGGTCTCACCCTGCATCAGACGGCCGACGGGGATGCCCGTCCACGCGGCGATCACGGCCGCGATGTCCTCCGCCGTCACCTGGTCGTTGACCATCCGCGGCCCGTCGGATTCGGCCTCCTCCGCCTCGGCGAGCTCGCGCTCGAGCACGGGGATCTCACCGTAGAGCAGGCGCGAGGCCTGCTCGAGGTTGCCTTCGCGCTGGGCCCGCTCGGCGCGCATCCTCGCGTTGTCGAGCTTCTCCTTCAGCTCGCCGACCCGGTTGAGGGCGGCCCGCTCCTTGTCCCATGCGGCCTGCAGCTCGGCGAGCCGCGACTCGCGCTCGCGCAGGTCGTCGCGCAGCTTGGCGAGGCGATCCTTCGAGGCGTCGTCCTTCTCCTTCTTGAGCGCGAGCTCCTCGAGCGTGAGGCGGTCGACGCTGCGGCGCAGCTCGTCGATCTCGACGGGGGCCGAGTCGATCTCCATCCGCAGACGCGAGGCGGCCTCGTCGATGAGGTCGATGGCCTTGTCGGGCAGCTGCCTCGCCGTGATGTAGCGATGGGAGAGGGATGCCGCGGCCACGAGCGCGGCGTCGGCGATCGAGACCTTGTGGTGCGCCTCGTAGCGCTCCTTGAGCCCGCGCAGGATCGCGACCGTGTCCTCCACCGAGGGCTCGCCGACGTACACCTGCTGGAAGCGGCGTTCGAGCGCGGCGTCCTTCTCGATGAACTCGCGGTACTCGTTGAGGGTCGTCGCCCCGATGAGCCGCAGCTCGCCACGCGCGAGCATGGGCTTGAGCATGTTGGACGCCGCGACCGAGCCCTCCCCGCCGCCCGCGCCCATCAGGGTGTGCAGCTCGTCGACGAAGGTGATGATCTCGCCGTCGGCGTCGTTGATCTCCTTGAGCACGGCCTTGAGCCGCTCCTCGAACTGGCCGCGGTACATGGCGCCCGCGACGAGGGCCGCGAGGTCGAGCGAGACAAGCTGCTTGCCTTTGAGCGAGTCGGCGACGTCGCCGGCGACGATGCGCTGGGCGAGCCCTTCGACGACGGCGGTCTTGCCGACGCCGGGCTCGCCGATGAGCACGGGGTTGTTCTTGGTGCGCCGAGTGAGCACCTGGCTCACCCGGCGGATCTCGGCGTCGCGGCCGATCACGGGGTCGAGCTTGCCGCTCTTGGCGATGTCGGTGAGGTTGATGCCGTACTGCTCGAGTGCGCTCTGCTGCTCATCACCCTGCGGCGGCTGCTGCCCTGGCTGCATTGTGGCTCTTCTTTCCTTCGTGTCGAGTGCGTGATACTTGAGTCGCCTCGGCTCAAGTTTATCCCCGCCCGGGATCCACCGCCAGTGCCTGGAAGCCCTAACCTGGAGAGACCATGTCGAATTCCGCGCCCGCTCCGAGCTCCACGCCCACCCCCGATGCGCATTCGCCCGCGACACCTCCGGCATCCGCGGCATCGTCGGCGTCCGCGGCATCCGCATCGCCCGTCTTGAACGCCGAGGAACGCGCCCTCGTCGCCGGCCCCGCGGTCGCGATCGTCGCGACCCTCGAGCCCGACGGCCGGCCGCAGCAGTCGGTGGTCTGGATCGACCTCGACGACGACGAGCTCGTCTTCAGCACCACTCGCGCCCGCCGCAAGGCGAGCAACCTCGAACGCGACCCGCGCGCGAGCATCCTCGTGATGGCCGAGGGCGACGCCGACCGCTACCTCGAGGTGCGCGGAACCGTGACCCTGCACGACGACACCGACCGCAGCGTCGTCAACGCGCTCGCCCGCAAGTACACGGGCGGCGACTTCGGCGGCGACGGCCCGGGGGCCCAGCGGGTCACGGTGCGCCTGCGCCCCACGACCGTGCGGCGGAAGGGCTGAGCGCCGTGACCACCACAACCCTCGCCCTCATCCGGCACGGCCAGACCGACTGGAACGCGATGATGCGCATCCAGGGCTCGACCGACATCCCCCTCAACGACACCGGCCGACAGCAGGCGAGGGATGCCGCGGCCTCCCTCGTGGCCACGGACTGGGATCTCGTCGTCTCCTCCCCGCTCTCCCGTGCCGCCGAGACGGCCGACATCATCGCCACGGCCCTGGGCTTCACGGTCAGCGAGCGGCTGCCCGAGCTCGCGGAGCGGCACTACGGCCCGGCGGAGGGCCTGAGCGGCGGCGAGGAGCTCGACGCGCTGCGGGAGCCCGGCGGCTTCCGCGGCGCCGAGCCCGAGACGAGTGTCGTGGGTCGCGGCATCCGCTCGCTCTCCGCGCTGGCCGAAAGGCACCCCGGCGCGCGCATTCTCGTCGTCTCGCACGGTGCGCTCATCAGGCTGACGACGACCGAGCTGCTCGGCGAGCCGGTCGAGCCGATCGACAACGCGGCGCTCACGCTCATCCGTCACCGGCCGCAGAGCTGGTCGGTCGAGCTCGTCAACGGCAGCCCCGTCTGAGCGCGCCTCGAAGCGCGGGTCCAGGCCCCGATCCGAGCGCCTGCGAGCCCGGATCCGAGCACGTCACGGGCCCGATTCGACCCGCAGATCGAGGCGGACACCGGCCTCTCATACGATCTGGACACCTAAAAGTCACTTTTGGTTCCTATACTGACGACGCACCACTCCGCAAAGCGGTGCAGAGGCACAGAGTGAGGGGCAACTGGATGACGTCAACGCTCGACCAGATCGACGAGAGCCTCCGTCGCACTCTCCGGACACGGCGTTTCTCGTGGTTCACCCGACCGAGGGCCCTGCTCTGGGGCTTCATCGGTCTTCACCTGCTCTTCTTCGCGGCCCTCGCGCCCACGATCGTCTCGGGCGGAACGCTCGGCGACCTGCCGCTCTACCGCGAGTGGGCGATGCAGGGCTGGGAGGTCGGCTACTGGCAGGGCATCGACGTGCCCTGGGTCTACCCGATCGGCGCCATGCTGCCCATCGGCCTCTCCAACATCCTCGGCGCCTACATGTACCAGTTCGTCTGGTTCCTCATCACGACCGCGCTCAACGGCGCGGCGATCTGGGTGCTCACCGACCGCGGCCGTCGCATCCCGGCCTACAAGGGCGCGTGGTGGTTCCTGCTCATCACCCTCATCCTGAGCCCGGTCGCGCTGCTCCGTCTCGAGGGCATCACCGCCCCTCTCGTCGTCATGGGGCTCGTCTGGCTCGGCCGGCGGCCCGTCGTGGCGACCCTGCTGCTGACCCTCGCGACCTGGATCAAGGTCTGGCCGGCCGCCGTCATCCTCGCGGCCCTCGCCGCCGTGCCCCGTCGCGCCACGGTCTTCGTGACGGGCGCCCTCGCGAGCGTGGGCGTCGCGGCGACCGTGTGGTCGGTCGGCGGTCTCGCGAACCTCACGAGCTTCCTCACCGTGCAGTCCGACCGCGCCCTGCAGCTCGAGGCCCCGGTCACGACCCCGTGGGTCTGGCTGGCCGTCTTCGGCATCAAGAACACGACGATCTACGAGAACACCGACATCGCGACGCGAGAGGTCATCGGCCCGTACAGCGAGATCGCGGCATCCCTCATGGACCCGCTGATGATCATCGCCTTCGTCACCGTGCTCACCCTCGTGGTGTGGGCCCGCCGCCGCGGAGCCCCGATCTTCTCGGTGCTGCTCTACGGCTCCCTCGCCCTCGCCGTGAGCCTCGTCCTCTTCAACAAGGTCGGCTCGCCGCAGTACATGCTGTGGCTCACCCCCATCGTCGCGGTCGGCATCGCCGACAGCTGGCGCCGCTGGCGGGTCGCGGCCTATCTGCTGACCGTGATCGGGCTCCTGACGACGCTCATCTTCCCGATCTTCTACCTGCCCCTCGCCGACGGCGACCCGGCCGCCGCCCTGCTCCTGACGGCGCGCAACGCCCTCGTCGTCGTGCTCATGGGCTGGGCGGTCGTGCAGATCGTGCGGGTCGGCATCGCCGCGCGCCTCACCCGGCCGACGAGCGTCTCCGCGCTCGTGACGGCGGATGCCGCGGCGAGCCCGAGCCCGTCGGCGCGCACCCAGAACGCCTGAGCCGGGCGGCACCGGCTTCCCCGGCCGTCGCGCCACCCTCGGCGTCGCGCCGCCGGCGGCCCGGGCAGACGCGGGCCGGTACTCCGGACGTCTACCCGGCCGTCGCCCCGCCCACGAGGATGCGCCCCGTGCCGTTGTCGTAGCCGACGCTGCGCCCGACGAAGAACGCGTTGCCCGTGTTGAAGTCGCCGTCGTCGATCGAGTTGTAGACGACGAGCTCGTGGGTCGAGTCATCCGCCGTCCACTCGAGGAAGGGGCTCGTGCCGTCGGGGGTCGCGACCGCGACCGGGGTGCCGGGCCGCACCGTTCCGAGGCGGGTCTGCGGGTCGTCGCCCGTGACGGGCACCGTGCGGGTCACCGGGGCGAACTGATCGCCCGCGATCATGCCGCTCGGCGCCCCCGAGTCGATCATCGTCGTGGTGCACTGCGAGCCCTCGCCCACCGCCCAGCACAGCTCGACCTCCCTGTCGTAGACGGGAACGCCGTCGGGGTAGCTCCTCGGATCGCCGGGCGAGGTGTGCGGATCCGCGCTCAGCGCCGTGGCGCCCGGGAGCTGCGGGGCGCCGAGGCTCAGGATGCCGGTGTCGGGGCCGAAGTCGAGGGTGTGGCCGGCCCGCTCCGCCGCGACATCCAGCTGCCGCAGCGGCGAGTAGAAGTCGATGCTCGCCTCGCCGGCGGGCACGCTCGTGTAGCCCTGGCCGATGCCGAGCACGCCGTCGATGTCGCTCAGGCCGTCCCAGACGCAGCCGCCCGGGCAGTCGGCCTCGAGCAGCGCGACCCGTGATGCCGTGTGGCCGCCGATCGAGAACGCGGCGGTCGTGAGGGGGCCCTCGGCCGAGACCCCCACGTAGTCGACCGAGTACCGCCCGCCCGTGGCGCTCGTGCCCTCGAGACCGGTCGTCATCACGAGGCCGTGCGAGCCCGTGTCGAGGATGACGCGATAGGAGCTCGACGAGGAGCCGACGCGCACCTCCACGATCGGGTAGAACCGGCCTCCGCCGTCGGGCGTGCGCTCGAAGGAGACCGGAACGGAGCCGGGCGTCGCGCCCGGATCGCCCGGGCCGCCCGTTCCGCCCGCGCCGAGCGGCCCCGCGCAGGCGCCGAGCACGAGGAGCGGAGGCAGCAGCAGGGCTGCGGCGAGCGGCATCCGGCGAATACGTCGCGGGGCCGCAGCCGGAGCGGGCGAGGGGGTCGAAGCAGGACCCGGGGCCGTCGACCGGGCAGACGGGCGCGCGGATCCGCCGTCCCCTGCCCTCCCGCCAGCGACCATGCTCGACCCGATCGGTTCGCGGCCCGATGCCGGGCCTGCACACAGTGTGCCCCACCACGGCGTTCCTCCACCACGGCGTCCCCACCGCAGTGGGCAGCGCGCGGGTGACGGCACAACGCGACAGGCGCACAATGGTGGGAGGAGATGGTCGTATGTTCCGAGACAGAGCGGATGCCGGCCTCGAACTCGCTCGCCGGCTCGAGCCCTTCCGCGGCACCGCACCCGTCGTGCTCGGCCTGCCGCGCGGAGGCGTTCCCGTCGCGGCCGTGGTCGCGCGGCACCTCGCAGCGCCGCTCGACGTCGTCGTCGTGCGCAAGCTCGGTGTTCCGCGCAGCGCCGAGCTCGCGATGGGGGCCATCGGCGAAGACGGCGCTCGTCTCGTCGACGAGGCTATCGTGGCATCCTTCGGTGTGACCGAGGAGCAGTTGCGGCGGGTGGAGCGCCGCGAACGCCGCGAGCTGGAGCGCCGGGTCGGGCTCTACCGGGGCGGCCGCCCCGCCGTGCCGCTGCGGGGCACGACCGCGATCGTCGTCGACGACGGGATCGCCACGGGGGCCACCGCGCGCGTGGCCTGCCGGGTCGTGCGCGCACGCGGCGCCCGGCACATCGTGCTCGCCGCGCCCGTCGCCCCGCGCGACTGGGCGGTGCGCCCCGGCGACGACGCAGACGAGCTCGTCTGCGTGCACCAGCCGTGGGCGTTCTTCGCCGTCGGGCAGGACTACGCCGACTTCTCTCAGACGAGCGACGCGGAGGTCATCGCGATTCTGGCTCGCGCGCCCGACGCGACACCGTGACCGTGAACTTCGGGTTGCGCCCCGCGATGCGCGTCTGACCCACCGTGCGCTCGAGCGCGGCGCGGTAGCCGAGATGCGTGTTGAAGACCGTCCACAGCTCCCCGCCCGGGCGCAGCACCCGGCCCGCGTCGGCGAGCATCCGCAGGGCCACCCCGGCGTGCACGGCCGAGCCGCTGTGGAAGGGCGGGTTGCACACGATGAGGTCGGCGCTCGCGTCGGGCCGCCCGTCGAGCGCGTCCTCGCGCACGACCGCCACACGGTCGGCGAGCCCGTTGGCGAGCATCGTCTCCCGAGCGGATGCCACGGCTGCGGCCGAATGGTCGACCGCGACGACCGCGAGCTGGGGCCGTGCCACCGCGAGTGCCGCGGCGAGCACCCCCGTGCCGCTGCCGAGGTCGATCGCGTCGCGTGCGCGCGGGAGCATCTCGGGCAGGAAGTCGAGCAGGAAGCGGGTGCCGATGTCGAGCGTCGCGCCGGCGAACGCGCCGCCGTGCGCGCTCACGACGATCGGCGGGCGCTCGAGCCGCGTGGTCACGGGGAAGCGGGGCTCGTCGGCCGGGCGTCTCGGCTGCGAGACGATGAGGGCGCGGGACTTCTGCCGTGCGCGGGTCGCCTGCACCTCGGCGAAGGAGCGCGCGAAGACCTCGTTCATCGCGGGTGTCATGTGCTTGAGCCTGCCACCGGCATAGACGGTTACCGATTCGCGGGCATACCGCGCGATCGCCTGCGACCACTCGTCGATCTCGGCGAGGCTGCGCGGCAGCTGCATGAGCACCACCCGCGCTCCGGCGAGCAGCTGCTCGTCGAGGGCGTGCGAGGCGAACTCGGCCTCGAGCCCGAGCGCCCGGGCGTTGGCCGCGAGGGCGAGCTCGCCGAGCAGGGAGTCCTGGTGCACACGGATGCCGCGGCATCCGTGCAGGGCGATCGCGCCGAGTGTCAGCGCGCCGTAGTCGTCTCCCACCACGACGACCTCGCCGGGTGCGGCCGCCTCGAGGGCGTGCGCCGCCTCGTCGAGGATGAGCCGGTCGCTCGCGTCGCTCGCGAAGAGGTTGGGGGCTTCGAGGTCGGGGTGGCGGCGGAGCGCCTCGAACGAGAACTCGCTCATCGTCGCGCTCCCTCGGAAACAATGCTCGCGCGGGAGAGGCGGGCAGGCGAGGCGAGGCGAGCAGGAGCGGCCGGGCAGGCAGGAGAGGCACGGCGGGCAGGAGGGATGGGGCGGGCACTACGCAGGGATGGCATCACCCCGACGGTACACGCCCGCGCGCCGCTACCGCAGCCGCCCCGGCCCCACGGCTGTGTCTCCGAACACCTCCAGTTGCGCCGTTCGGCGCCCCTCGTTCAGCGTGTTCGGTGTCTTCGGTGTGTTCGGTGCCGCTTGGTCGACGGCGTTCGGTGCCAAATGCAGGAGTTCCGGGAGTCGGCGCGGGAAAATACCGGAGAATTCGGCCACCGCGCCCACGATCTCCTGCATGTGGGAAAAGACGACGAGCTGGCAAGACAGGCAGCGGGGTCGATGCGGCACAGCGCAGCGTCAGCCCTGGTCGAGCGGACGCCAGATGGCGATCTGGTTGCTGCGGCGCACCCGTGTGCCGTGGCGCAGCGAGATGACCTCGCCCTCGACCCCGGCGGCGAAGACGCGGCGCCCGGGCCGGTTGAGCATCTCGGTGGCGAGGGCTGATTCGAGCTCGCGCACACGGTCGCTCAGGTGCGTGACCTGGTCTTCGAGCTCGAGGATGCGGCGGATGCCTTCGAGGCTCACGCCCTCGGTGCCCAGACGGGCGATCTCGCGCAGGCGCACGACGTCGCGCATCGAGTACCGGCGGGACTTGCCCGCCGTGCGGCCGGGGCTCACGAGGCCGAGCCTGTCGTACTGGCGCAGGGTCTGCGGATGCATGCCCGCGAGATCAGCCGCGATCGAGATGACGAAGATCGGGCTCTCCGGGCTCAGGCCGGTGTCGGGGCCGGGCCCGCCGCCGTCTCCGGATCCCGAGTTGCGCGCCACGATCAGCCCTTCGCCCTCGCGAGCAGGTCGTCGCGCGGGTTCTCCTGCGGCAGCAGGGCGTCGAAGCCCTCGAGCGCGGCCTTGGCCTCGTCGCTCAGGTGCGAGGGAACCGCGATCTGCACGACGGCGAGCAGGTCGCCCGTGCCCTTCGCGCTCGCGACCCCCCGGCCCTTGACGCGCAGCACGCGCCCGCTGGGGGTGCCGGGCGCGACACGGAGCTTGACGGGGTCGCCGCCGAGCGTCGGCACCTCGATGGTCGCGCCGAGGGCCGCCTCCGCGAAGGTCACCGGCACGGTGACCCGCAGGTTGAGCCCGTCGCGCTCGAAGACGGGGTGTTTGCGCACGGTCACGGTCAAAACGATGTCTCCTGCTTCGCCGCCATCGGGGCTCGGCTGCCCTTTCCCGCGGAGTTTGATCTTCTGACCGTCTGCGACGCCCGCGGGGATCTTGACCTTGATCGGTCGCCCCTCCGCGGTCTGCAGGGTGATCGTGTCGCCTTTGGTGGCGGTGAGGAAGTCGATCGTCGTCGACGCCACCACGTCGCGGCCGCGCGAGGGCCCGCCGTAGCCGCGGTATCCGCCGCTCGGGCTGCCGAAGCCGCCCCCGCCGTTGAAGATACCGCCGAGGATGTCGTCGTACTCACCCTGCTGGAAGGTGTAGTTCTGCCCGCGGGCGCCACGGCCACCGCCGAACATGCCGCCGAAGACGTCTTCGAAGCCGCCCGCCTGGCCTCCGCCGCCCGGCGCCGTGAAGCGCGCGCCCGATCCCATCGCGCGCACCTGGTCGTACTCCTTGCGCTGCTCGGGGTCGGAGAGCACGGCGTTCGCCTCGCTGATCTCCTTGAACTTCGCCTCGGATGCCGCGTCCCCCGGGTTCGAGTCCGGGTGGTACTTGCGGGCGAGCTTGCGATAGGTCTTCTTGAGCTCTGCGTCGCTCACGTCTTTGGACACGCCGAGGACCTTGTAGAAGTCCTTGTCGAACCAATCCTGACTTGCCATCCCAGACCTTGCTCTTCTGCCCGTGGGCCGCCGGAGCGGCCCACGGGATCGTTGTTGTTCGGCTTGTGCTGCCTAAGCGGGAACGGAGACGACGACCTTCGCGGCGCGAAGGAGCGTCGACCCGATCGTATAGCCGGTCTCGACGACGTCGGCGATCGTCTCGCTCGTGGCCTCCGGGTTCGGCTGCTGGAAGATCGCCTCGTGGAGGTTCGGGTCGAACTGCTCCCCGACCGCTCCGAAGGGCTTGAGCCCCAGCCGCTCGACGCTCGCGCGGAGCTTCGCCGCGATCGAGACGAACGGGCCCTCGGCGAGATCGCCGTGCTTCTCGGCGCGGTCGAGGTCGTCGAGCACGGGCAGGAGGAGCTTGACGACATCCCCCGTCGTGCGCTCGCGCTCGACCTCGCGGTTGGCCTCGGTGCGCTTGCGGTAGTTCGCGTACTCGGCGGTCACCCGCTGGAGGTCGGCGAGGCGTTCCGCGGCGAGCTCCTCCGCCGACGTCTGACCGGAGAGGAAGCTCAGGTCGGCATCGGTGAGGGTGGTCTCGACATCCGGGTCCTCCGACTGCACGAAGGAGTCGTCCGCCGGTGCGGAGTCGACGGGCTCAGCCGCCGGCTCCGCATCCGCTGGAGGCTGACGAACCCGACCGGTCTCCGGGTCGATGCGTCGCTTGTCGCGGATGATCGGCTCTTCGTTCTCGTTCTGGTTCTCGTCGCCCATGACTACTTGGTGTCCTTCGGCTCGTCGTCTTCCACGACCTCGGCGTCGACGACGTCCTCATCGGAGGAGGCGTCGGCGGGAGCGCCGTCGGCCGGAGCGGACTCGCCCGCCGCGGCATCCGCCTGCGACTTCGCGTAGAGCGCCTCGCCGATGCGGCCCTGGCTCTGGTTGAGCTTGTCGAAGGCGGTCTTGACCGCGTCGTCGTCGTCACCGGCGAGCGCCGTCTTGAGCGCGTCGACATCGCCCTTGACCTCGGACTTGACGTCGTCGGGCAGCTTGTCGTCGTTCTCGCTCAGGAGCTTGTCGATCGAGTAGGCGAGCTGCTCGGCCGTGTTGCGGGTCTCGGCGGCCTCGCGGCGGCGCTGATCCTCCGCGGCGTGCTCCTCGCCCTCGCGCACCATACGCTCGATGTCGTCCTTCGACAGCGCGCTGCCGCCGGAGATCGTGATCTTCTGCTCCTTGCCGGTGCCCTTGTCGCGGGCGGAGACCTGCACGATGCCGTTGGCGTCGATGTCGAAGGTCACCTCGACCTGCGGGATGCCGCGGGGCGCCGGGGCGATGCCGCTGAGCTCGAAGGTCCCGAGCGGCTTGTTGTCGCGGGTGAACTCGCGCTCGCCCTGGAAGACCTGGATCGCGACGGACGGCTGGTTGTCGTCCGCCGTCGTGAAGGTCTCCGACCGCTTGGTGGGGATCGCGGTGTTGCGCTCGATGAGCTTCGTCATGATGCCGCCCTTGGTCTCGATGCCGAGGCTCAGGGGAGTCACGTCGATGAGCAGCACGTCCTTGCGCTCGCCCTTGAGGACGCCGGCCTGGAGGGCGGCGCCGACGGCGACGACCTCGTCCGGGTTGACGCCCTTGTTGGGCTCCTTGCCGGTCTCCTTCTTCACGAGCTCGCTCACGGCGGGCATACGCGTCGAGCCGCCGACGAGCACGACGTGCGCGATGTCGCCGACCTTGATGCCGGCCTCGCGGATGACGTCTTCGAAGGGCTTCTTCGTGCGGTCGAGCAGATCCTTGGTGAGGTCTTCGAACTTCGCGCGGGAGAGGGTCTCGTCGAGGTTGGCGGGGCCGTTCTCGGTCAGCGAGAGGTAGGGCAGCTGGATGCTCGCGCTCGTGGAGCTCGAGAGCTCCTTCTTCGCCTGCTCGGCGGCCTCCTTGAGGCGCTGCTTCGCGATCTTGTCGTTCGAGACGTCGACACCGGTCGACTCCTTGAAGCGCTGGATGAGCCAGTCGACGATGCGCTGATCCCAGTCGTCGCCGCCGAGGCGGTTGTCGCCGGCGGTCGAGCGCACCTGGATGGTGGAGAAGTCGTCGTCTTTGCCCACTTCGAGCAGCGAGACGTCGAAGGTTCCGCCACCGAGGTCGAAGACGAGGATGAGCTCGTCCTCCTTGCCCTTGTCGAGGCCGTAGGCGAGGGCGGCGGCGGTCGGCTCGTTGATGATGCGCAGCACGTTGAGGCCCGCGATCTCACCGGCCTCCTTGGTCGCCTGGCGCTCGGAGTCGTTGAAGTAGGCGGGAACCGTGATGACCGCGTCGGTCACGGTGTCGCCGAGGTACTGCTCGGCGTCGCGCTTGAGCTTCGCGAGGATGCGTGCCGAGATCTCCTGCGGCGTGTACTTCTTGCCGTCGACGTCGAAGCCCCAGTCGGTGCCCATGTGACGCTTGACCGACGAGATCGTGCGGTCGACGTTGGTGACGGCCTGGCGCTTCGCGGTCTCGCCGACGAGCACCTCCCCGTCTTTCGTGAAGGCGACGACCGAGGGCGTCGTGCGGAAGCCCTCGGCGTTGGCGATGACGGTGGGCTCTCCACCCTCGAGGACGGCGACCACCGAGTTGGTGGTTCCCAGGTCGATACCTACTGCACGTGACATATTTTTCTTTCTCCTTCTGGATGTCGTGAACACCCGATGGCCGAGCCCCTGTGGTCGCAGCCAAAGTCATCACAAGACTTGAGCCTTGTTGACTCAAGTGTTTCACCACCCGGATATCGCTGTCAAGTCGATTCGAAAAAAGTTGAGTCGACTCTGCTCAACTTTTCTGCGACGATCGTCTTCGGGCAGCTCGCCCGGCATCCTGCAGTGGGTTCCGGCCTCGCCGCCTGACCCCGCCGCCTGCCCCCTCTCGCCGACTCACAACGACGGAACAGAACTCAAAACGACGGAGATATGGCCGGAAATCCCGCCAAACTCCCGTTTTCGGCCCAAAATTGACAGAATCTCCGTCGTTTTGAGTTCCGTCGTTGTGAGTTCCGTCGTTGTGAGTCGGCGACGAGGCTCAGAACGAGAGCAGCCAGGCGTAGAGCGCCATCGACAGCGCGTACAGCACCACGATCACCAGATAGCCGAGCAGCTGCACCCGCACCGGCTGCCGCGGCTTCAGCCACCAGCCGAAGCGCTTGAACGCCCACGGCACGAGCAACCAGCCGAGCAGCTGCGTGCTCACGAGGTTGCCGATGAACAGCGACAGCCAGATGGGCACCCCGTGCGAGTCGATGAGCGGCGCGCTCACGAAATAGCCCCACAGGTACACGAGCGGGTAGAGCATAAGCAGCACGAGCAGGTTGTTCTTGAAGATCGGCTCCTGTTCCCGTGCGCCCTGAGACCAGAATCCGAAGCCGTAGTTCGCCCTCGTGAGCGTGAGCTGCGCGTTGAACCGCTCGCCCTCCTTCAGCAGGCGGGCGCGCTGCGGCGAGCCCAGCCAGGCCTCCAGGTGCTCGTGGCTGTCGAAGCTCAGCAGCACCACCCAGTCGTCCTGCACGCCCGGAACGGGGCGCTCGACCTTGTGGCCGACGAAACCCTCGAACCGCGCCTCCGCCGCCGAGACGGCGCGCTGCCAGACCAGGAACTCCGGCTCCAGCTCCACGGGAACCCGGCTCGAGATGAGAACGGATGCCGCCTCCGACGGATGCCGCGCCTCCTCCGTGAACAGGTGCACGTCGTCGTCGCCCACGAACATGCCCTCGATGTCGGCGAGGAGGCGGGCGCGGTCGTCGCTGCGCAACCAGGCTCGCGCGGCATCCGCGTCGCTGAACCGCTCGACGATGATCCAGTCGGCCTGCACGGGCAGGTCGGGCTCGAGAACACGCCTGTCGACGAAGCCGGGCCAGGCCGCGATCACGGCGCCCAGCCGCCGTTGCCACGCGCGGTAGGCCTCCGCGCTCTCCTCGGCCAGCCGCCGGTGGATGACGATGGTCACGAGACCCGAGGCCTCCCCGGCCTGCGGGCTGCCGCCCGGCATCCTCAGCCCTTCGTGTAGGCGCGTTCGCCCAGCACCCAGGTCTCGTCGACGCTGCGCTCGTCGCCGACCATCATGATGCCGAAGAGCAGGTTCGCCGCATCGTCCAGGGTCGCGGGCGCGCCGCCATCCGCGATGAGGCTCTGATGCCAGGCGAGCGCGGGCGGGCCGGCCTTCCAGTCGAGGGCCACGAAGTCGGCCTCCTTGCCGACCTCGAAGTTGCCGATCCTGTCGTCGAGGTACAGCCCCTCTGCGCCGCCGAGCGTGATCGACCAGAAGGCGCGGTACACCGAGAGCTTGTTGCGCTCGGCCTCGGCGAGGTCCTGCTGGCGCGGGTCGACGCTGCCGTCGAGCAGGGTGTTGTTGAGCATGCCCACCTTGTACGCGTCCTCGAGCACGTTGAGCATGCTGAAGCGGTTGCCGCCGCCCATGTCGGTGCCGAACGTCATCCGCAGCCGCTGCGCGGGATCCGTGGCCTTGCCCAGCCGGAACAGGCCGCTGCCGAGGAACAGGTTCGAGACCGGGCAGAAGGTGACCGACGCGCCCGCCTCCGAGAGCCGGCGCATCTCGTCGTCGTTGAGCCAGACGGCATGGCCGCCCGTGAACCGTGGGCCCACGAGGCCGAACTTCTCGTACACGCCCAGGTAGTCGTCGCAGTCGTCGTGCAGGGCGAGCACCCCGCGGATCTCGCTCGGGTTCTCGGAGATGTGCGTGTGCACCCACAGCTCCGGGTGCTCGTCCTTGAGCCGCTTGCAGGCCTCGAGCAGCTCGTCGGAGGCGCCGAAGGCGAAGCGCGGCGTGATCGCGTAGAGGTTGCGGCCCACCCCGTGGTAGCGCTCGATGAGCGCCGTGCTGTCGGCGTAGAACTCCTCGGGAGTGTTCAGGAACTCCTCCGGGGCGTTGCGGTCGATGCCGGTGAGGCCCGAGATCACGCGCATCTTGCGGCGGGCGGCCTCCTCGAAGAACTCCTCGGTCGCCACGGGCGAGCTGCTCGAGAAGGCCTGGCACGTCGTCGTGCCCGAGGCGAGCAGGTAGTCGAAGAACCGGCGGGTGCCCTCCCGGGCGTAGTCGCGGTCGGCGTACCTGAGCTCCTCGGGGAACACCCATTTCTGCAGCCACGGCAGCAGCTGCTCGCCGTACGCCCCGAGCACGCGCGTCTGCGGCACGTGGATGTGCCCGTCGATGAACCCCGGCACGATGATGCGGTCGCGCAGCTCGGTGACCTCGGCGTCGGGGTAGTCGGCTGCGACATCCGAGTGGTCTCCGAACGCCACGATGATCCCGTCGTCGAGCACGAGCAGTCCATCGGCGAAGAACCTCGCCGACTCCTCCTCGCGACCCGGATGCCTCCACGGGTCGTCCACGAAATCCAGGAACGTTCCACGAACTGCTGTGATCGACATGATTGCCTTCCCCCGGGGCCGATGCGTTCGAACACACCATGACACGGATGCTGCGGGCTAGGAAGACGTGGGTGGCGATCGGGCCGCCCGTGTGCACCGAACGGGGGCCACGATCGCGCTCACGACGGCACGCACGCCTGCGCCTGCTGTTAACCGAATCGCACTAGCCTGAGCGCATGACCGAGAACTCGGAGCCGGGCGGCACCGACGCGCCCCGCAACTTCCCGCCGGCGCCGCTCACCGGGGCGGATGCCGCAGCCGCGACGGTCGGCGTCGACACGGCGCAGCTCGAGGCCGTCGCCGCCCAGACCCACCGCAAGGGCCGCATCCTCTCGTGGGCGCTGTGGGACTGGGGCGGAGCCGCCTTCAACGCCGTCGTCACGACCTTCGTCTTCACCGTCTACCTCACCGGCGACGAGGCTTTCGGCGGCGAGACCTTCGTCTCGGCGCAGCTCGGCTGGACACTCGCGGTCGCCGGCGTCGTCGTCGCCGTTCTCGCGCCGATCACGGGGCAGCGCTCCGATGTCTCGGGGCGCCGCAAGTTCTGGCTCGCGATCAACACCTACATCGTCGTCATCGTCACCGCGCTGATGTTCTTCGTCGAGCCGGGCCCGGGCTTCCTGTGGTTCGGGCTGTTCCTGCTCGCGGTGGGCACCGTGTTCTTCGAGTTCGCCTCGGTCAACTACAACGCGATGCTCGTCAACGTCTCGACGCCGCGCTCGATCGGGCGCATCAGCGGCTTCGGCTGGTCGATGGGCTACTTCGGCGGCATCGTGCTGCTGCTCATCGTGTACTTCGGCTTCATCAACCCCGAGGTGGGGCTCTTCGGCGTGACCGGCGATAACGGCCTCGCGGTCCGCGTCTCGATGCTCATCGCGGCCATCTGGTTCGGACTGTTCGCCCTGCCCGTGCTGCTCGCGGTTCCCGAGTACCACGCACCCAACGCGATCGCACGCGAGAAGGTCGGCTTCTTCGCCTCCTACGCGCGACTCGGCAAGGATATCGCGGCCCTGTGGCGCACGAGCCGCAACACGGTGTTCTTCCTCATCTCGAGCGCCGTCTTCCGCGACGGGCTGACGGGCGTCTTCACCTTCGGCGGCATCCTCGCGGCGGGCACCTTCGGCTTCTCGGCCGGCGAGGTCATCATCTTCGCGATCGCCGCGAACGTCGTCGCGGGCATCTCGACGGTCACGGTCGGCCTGCTCGACGACAGGATCGGGCCCAAGCCCGTCATCGTCGCGGCCCTCATCGGCCTCGTGATCTCGGGGCTCGCGGTGTTCTTCCTGCACGATGGGGGCCAGACGATCTTCTGGATCTTCGGCCTCGCGCTCACCCTCTTCGTGGGCCCCGCCCAGTCGGCGAGCCGCTCCTTCCTCGCGCGGGTCATCCCGCCGGGGCGCGAGGGCGAGATCTTCGGCCTCTACGCGACGACGGGCAAGGCGGCGACCTTCCTGGCGCCCACGGCCTTCGCCCTCTTCGTGACCCTCGGCGGCGCGCAGTACTGGGGCATCCTCGGAATCGTCGTCGTGCTCTTCATCGGCCTCGTGCTCGTGCTGCCGGTCAAGCCCGGCAAGCGACACGTCGACTGACGCCTCGCGCCAAGGTCTCGCGACAGCTAACTCGCGGCACGTGAAAGTCCCGCCGGCCCGCGGAATTCCGGGGGCCGGCGGGACTTTCACGTGCCGCGAGCGAACGCGACGGGCTCAGTCGATGAGCGGGCGGATCCGCAGGTTCTTCACGCCGCCGTCGACCGAGAGGTCGGAGCCGGTGATCGAGCCGGAGTTCGGGCTCGAGAGGAAGGCGATCGCCGCGGCGACCTCCTCCGGCTCGACCATCCGGCCGGTCGCCTGGCGGGCGTCGAGCGCGGCGCGCTCGGCCACGGGGTCGGGGAAGTTCTGCAGCATCCGTGCGACGAACGGCGTGTTCACGGTGCCGGGGCTCACGCAGTTGACCCGGATGCCCTCGCGCACGTGGTCGGTCGCCATCGCCATCGTGAGCGAGTAGACGGCGCCCTTCGACGCGCCGTAGACGGCACGCTGGGGCAGGCCCGAGAGCGCGGCGATCGAGCACACGTTGACGATGGATGCCGCCTCCGAGCGTCGCAGCAGGGGAAGGGCCGCGGCGCTCACCCGCGCCACGCCGATCACGTTGATGCCGAGCACCCGCTCCCACTCGGCGTCGTCGTTGTCTTCGACGGTGCCGACGGCACTGATGCCCGCGTTGTTGACGAGCACGTCGAGGCCGCCGAAGGTCTGCTCGATCCGGGCCATCGCGGCGACGACCGACGCGCGGTCGGAGACGTCGCAGACGAAGCCGGTGAGCTGCTCGGGCAGGTCGACGGGGTTGATGTCGAGCACGGCGACGCGGGCGCCGCGGTTCGCGAGCTCGAGGGCGGTCGCGAGGCCGATGCCCGACGCGCCTCCCGTGACGGCCGCGACGAGGCCGGAAAATTCTGCGGAGGTCTCCGCCATGGTGTCTCCTTCGTTCGGGGTGATGGGTGCTGCGCGGCTCAGGCCTGCGCGAATTCCTGGCGGGCGCGCCCGAGCTCGTCGATCTCGAGCTCGACGACGTCGCCGTCGCGGAGGTACGGCTTGTCGGGCAGGCCGAGGGCGACGCCGGCCGGCGTTCCCGTGTTGATGAGCTCGCCCGGGTGCAGCACCATGAACTGGCTCAGGTACCAGACGACGTGGCGGATGCCGAAGATCATGTTCGCGGCGGTGCCGTTCTGGCGCTGCACGCCGTTCACCCAGAGCCGCAGGCCGAGGCTCTGCGGGTCGGCGATCTCGCTCGACGGCACGAACCACGGCCCGAGCGGGTTGAAGGTCTCGCAGCTCTTGCCCTTGTCCCACTGGCCGCCGCGCTCGAGCTGGAACTCGCGCTCCGACACGTCGTGCGAGAGCACGTAGCCGGCGATGTACTCGTCGGCCTCCTCCGGCGACGACAGGTAGCGGGCCGTCTTGCCGATGACGACGCCCAGCTCGACCTCCCAGTCGGTCTTGACCGAGTTGCGAGGCACGAGCACGGTGTCGAACGGCCCGACGACGGTCGAGGGGTCTTTCATAAAGACGACGGGCTCAGCGGGGATCTGGGCGTTCGTCTCCTCGGCGTGGTCGCGGTAGTTGAGGCCGATACATACGACCTTTCCGGGGCGGGCGATGGGAGCGCCGATACGCGCCCCCTCGTCGCCGACGGGGCTCAGCTCACCGGCGGCGAGGGCGCTGCGAACACGCTCGACACCGCCCGATGCGAAGAAGGCGCCGTCGATGTCGGGGGTCAGGCCCGAGAGGTCATAGGTGACGCCATCGCTCACAACCGCCGGTTCTTCAGCTCCAAAGGCGCCCAAACGGAGAAATTTCATGCTCTTCTTTCAGTCGGTTTCCGTGTCGTAAGCGGGGTGGATGCCTTCCCGCTCCTGAGACTCATACGCGGCTTCGACGACTGCCATGGTGTGAATAACGTCTTCGACACTCGTGGGGAGGCTCGGCACCGAGCCTTCCACGTAGCGCTGCACAGCGGCCATTGATCCGATAAATGCGTCCGGAAACCATGATCCCTCAAATGGGACCGGCTGCCACCCACTTTCTCGCTCGGAATCGTAGATGACCTCCAATTTGTCCTCTCCGCCCGTCGGATAGTCGAGCAGAAGGCCCATCTGCGCACGGATCGCGCCCTTAGTGCCCTCCCACTTGATGAAGCTCTCCTCGTACTCCGGCCCGAAGTCGTGGTCGTGGTTGGTGGCGATGACGACCCGGATCGGGCGGTCGTGGTAGCGCATGAGGATGACCGAGCGGGTGTTCGCGTGGCTCTTCTCCGGGTGCACGACCGTCACGGCGCTCACGCCGTCCGGATCCCCGAGGAAGGAGCGGATGAGGTCGATGTAGTGCACGCTGTGCATGTTGATCTCGAGCCGGTCGAGGGTCAGCACGTGCGGGAACATCTGCCAGGGCGTGTCGACCTGCACGCGGATCTCGAGGTCGTAGAGCTCGCCGATGGCGCCCGAGGCGATGAGCTTGCGCGCCTCGGCGACGTAGGGCGCGAAGCGCAGCTGAGTGTTCACGGCCGCGACGAGGCCTTTGCGGCGGCAGATCTCGAGCAGGTGCAGGCCATCGGCGAGGTGGTTGCCGAGGGGCTTCTGGATGAGCACGGCCGCCCCGTCGGGCAGCGCCTCGAGGGTGTCGGCGTACTGCTCCGGCATCAGCGCGATGTCGAAGACGACGTTCTCGGGAGCCGCCGCGACGGCCTCGGCGACCGTGCCGTAGACGGCGGGGATGCCGTACTCGTCGGCGAGCGCCTGCGCGCGGGCCACCGTGCGGTTGTAGATGCCCACCACGGGATAGCCGGCCTTGCGGTACGCCGGCAGGTGCGCGTCTTTCACGATGCCGCCCGCTCCGAGGAGCATGATCGGCCGCGGGTTCCGCGGGAGCTCCAGAGTGTAGGCCTCAGCGGGGGAGAATTCGGGGAAATTCGTCGTCATCGATAGCACCCATCAGGAAAGTCGTGTCTTCACGCTAGCTCACTTGTCTGTGCATGAGCAAACGTTTGAGCACTGCCCCCGAGCGGACCCGGCTGTCCGTGCCCTCAGCGCTCACCCGCCCGGGTCATCGGTCCATCGAGTTGCTCACACCTGTCGCGGCGGAGCTCACCGACAGGGCTTGCTTGAGGTCGGCCCGTGCCCTCTGATACCGGGTTCGAGCGGTCGATGCCGAGATGCCGAGGATCTCGCCCGCCGCGGCGACGGCGAAGCCTTCCCAGTGGATCAAGCGCACGAGCTCGGCCTGATCCGGGGCGAGCCGTCCTATGGCGTCTCGAACCTCGAGGCCCTCGTCAGCGGGGGCTCCCCCTGCTCGTGCGGCGGTGAGCGTCGCGCGCAGCCGGTCGGCGAGTTTCCCGCGCCGCTGTTCGCTGCGCCTGGTGTTCGCAAGCACGTTGCGTGCGATGCCGAACAACCACATCCGTGACTGCTCCGGGTCGGCGGGGATCGCATCGGCGCGCCGCCATGCGGCGACCATGACCTCCGCAAGGGCATCCGCGGCGTCCTCTGCGCCAAGACGCCGCTCCAGGTATCTCAGGATGTCAGCGGCATCACGATCGAGGGCGCGCGTGAAGTCGGCCGGTACATCGTCGCGGGTCACCCGACGACCCCTGGGCAGTTCGGCTCGGATTGCAACGTCAGCTCGTTGTCGACGCCGGTCATCCCTCGCCGGGCGAGATCGGCGTCCATCGCGGTGACGACGATGTCCCAGACGGCGGTCATGTACTCCTGATCGGCGCTGTAGTACTCGGTGCCGAACCCGCCGGGCACCCTGGATCCGTCCGGGTTCACGTGAACCGACTCACCACCTCGTCGCCGCTCGATCGTCGCCTGTATCGCGTCATCGGTGAGCAGAGCCGCGAGGTCCGTATCGCGGTAGAAGTCCTCGGTGGCCTCGATTGCGGCTGGAACCGTGCCCGAGACCCCACCGATGCGCTGCTCGCATTCGATACCGCTGGGCAGGGTGTAGCTGAACGACGCAATCGAATCGCTCTGCGCCCAAGGGAGGGTCCACATCCCCGTCGCCGCCGCCGCGGTGGCCACCCCGCCGAACACGAGCGCGGCCACGAGCGCGGCCACCGCAGGCCGCGCCCATCGACGGGGTCGCGCACCCGCGGCGGCTCCGGTGATGGCCCCGAGACGCTTCAGCTCAACCATCACATCTGGGGTGAGGGGCGTGGTCCGCGGGCTCGACTGATCAAGCACCTCATCGAAGGGGTCCCTGGCGGGGGTCATGCTCACGATGCAGCTCCTCACGATTCGCTTACATCCTGAACATGTCCGGTCGAAGCGCAAACGTCTGCGGAGGAGGAATGTTCTTCATCGACACGACTGGCCGCACAACACCGAGCTCAGGGACTGAGAGAGGCCTGCGTGTCTCAGGCGAGAGCGCGCTCGATCGCCTCGGGCGAGATCCCGTAGAACTCGACGGCGGTGCCGCTGAGCACCCGCTCGCGATCGGTCGCGCTCCACGAGCCGAACACCGGCTGGAGAGAGTCCCAGACCCGGTCGTAGTCCCCCGAGAGCACCGAGATGGGCCAGTCGCCGCCGTACATCAGACGGTCGACCCCGAAGACCTCGACCGCGCGGTCGACGTAGCTGCGGAGCTCGTCCGTCCAGTCGGCGTCCGGGCCGGCCGGGTAGAGGCCCGACACCTTGGCGTGCACGAGCGGGTTCTGCGCCGCCTCGGCGATGAGGCTCCACCACGGCTCGCGGTCGGCCTGGCCGAACGGCGGCTTCGACAGGTGGTCGATCACGATCTTGAGCCGCGGATGCCGCTCGCTCAACACGCGCACGTGCTCGAGGTGGCGCGGCAGCACCGAGACGAGGTCGAAGGTCGCACCGGCATCCTCGAGCACTCCGAGCCCCTCGTCGACGTCGGGCCGCAGCAGGAAGTCGGGGTCGGGCCGGTCGTGGATGAGGTTGCGGATGCCGACCACGAGCGGGTTGCGCCGCAGCTCGGCGAGGCGGGCGGCGGCGGCCTCCGGCCGTTCGAGCGGAACGTACCCGACCACGGCGACGACCTCGGGATTCGCGGCCGCGACCTCGAGCATGTAGTCGGTGTCGTCGTCATTGTCGGCCGACTGCACGAGAACACTCGCATCGACGCCCGCACGAGCGAAGGCGGGCTTGACCTCGTCGATCGTGATCGTGCGGTCGATGGGGCTCAGACTCGCGTCGAGCCAGTCGTAGCGCGCGCGGGTGAGATCCCACACGTGCTGATGGGCGTCGATGATCATCGCTGGCAACTCGCTCTCTGTAAAATCGTCAGATGACCAGTCAATCAGATGACGCCGGAGTCATCGTGAACGACGTCACACCGCCTCTCTCTCAGACGGATGTCGTGGTGCACGGCATCAAAGACATGATCACCTCGGGCAAGCTCGGCCCCGGAGCGCGGCTCCCGGTCGAGAAGGATCTCGCGACGCAGCTGGGCGTCTCCCGCGGCTCGCTGCGCGAGGGCGTGCGGGCCCTGTGCATCATGGGCGTGCTCGAGACCCGCCAGGGCGACGGAAGCTACGTGACCTCGCTCGACGCGAGCCTGCTGCTCGCCCCGATGGCCTTCCTCGTCGACATGCAGACCCCGGAGGGCACCCTGCAGCTGCAATCCGTGCGCCGGGTGCTCGAGTCCGAGGCGGCGTCGAGGGCCGCGGGCTCGATGAGCGACGAGCAGCTCGCCGAGGCCGAGGCGGTGCTGAGCGGCGTGGAGGCGATCGTGCTCGCCGACGAGCCCACCGACCACCTGGCCGTTATGGAGGCCGACATCGCCTTCCACCGCGTGATCGCCCGCGGGGCCGGCAACCCGGCCCTCGAGGCGCTCATCGAGGCGCTCGCCAGCCGCACCGTGCGCGCACGGCTGTGGCGGGCGATCAACGAGGAGGGCGTCGAGCGGGCGACGCACGCCGAGCACCGCGCCATCCTCAGAGCCCTCACCGCGAGGGATGCCGACGGCGCGCGCCTGCGCATGGCCACGCACCTCCTCGCGGTCGAGGACTTCCTCGCCACCCAGCCGAAGCCGGGTGACGAGGCATCCGGGGCTCAGGCCGGAACGGCCACCGAGGCCCAGTAGCTGCCGTTCGGGTACGCGTACTCGGCGATCGAGGCCTCGTGCATCTCGGCGGAGTAGCCGGGCTGGTCGGGCAGCCGGTAGGCGCCGTCCTCGACGATGCACGGGTCGACGAAGTGCTCGTGCAGGTGGTCGACGAACTCGGTCACCCGGCCCTCGAGCGAGCCGGAGACGGCCACGTAGTCGAAGACCGAGAGGTGCTGCACGAGCTCGCACAGGCCCACACCACCGGCGTGCGGGCACACGGGAACCCCGAACTTCTTCGCCATCAGGTACACGGCCAGGATCTCGTTGATGCTCGCCAGGCGGGCCGAGTCCAGCTGGCAGAAGTCGATCGCCCCCGCCTGGAACATCTGCTTGAACAGCACCCGGTTCATACCGTGCTCACCCGTGGCCACCCCGATCGGCGCCACGGCTTCCCGGATCGCGGCGTGCCCCAGCACGTCGTCCGGGCTCGTGGGCTCCTCGATCCACAGCGGCTTGAACTCGGCGAGCCGGCCCACCCACTCGATGGCCTCCGGCACATCCCACACCTGGTTCGCGTCGATCATGAGGTTCGCATCCCAGCCGATCACCTCGCGCGCGATGCCCAGCCGGCGGATGTCGTCCTCCAGGTCGCCGCCGACCTTGAGCTTGATGTGCTTGTAGCC
Organism: Compostimonas suwonensis; assembly: GCF_002797855.1. Classification (GTDB taxonomy): domain Bacteria; phylum Actinomycetota; class Actinomycetes; order Actinomycetales; family Microbacteriaceae; genus Compostimonas; species Compostimonas suwonensis. The sequence continues at coordinate 442,407 of NZ_PGFB01000001.1, read as the reverse complement.
GGCATCCACGGCCTCCTGGCACAGGCGGCGCAGCTTCTCGTCCGAATAGCCCAGCCAGCCCGCGCTCGTCGTGTAGCAGGGGTAGCCGGATGACTCGAGCTCGGCGATCCGGGCGGCGCGCGTCGGTGCCATCTCCTCGAGCATGCCCACCGCCTCGTCACGGGTGAGGACATCGGAGAGGTACTTCAGGTCCGCGACATCCACGAGCTCCTCCGGGCTCATCTCCGCCAGCAGACGCCACAACGGCTTGCCCGCACGACGAGCCGCCAGATCCCACACCGCGTTCATGACCGCGGCCATCGCCAGGTGCTCGACGCCCTTCTCGGGGCCGAGCCACCGCAGCTGCGAGTCGGTCTTGAGCTCGCGGTAGATGCCGCCGAGATCGCCCACGATCTGCTCGACCGAGCGGCCGACGAGAGGAGCGGCCCGGTGCTGCGCGGCGAGCACGCAGATGTCGTTGCCGCGGCCGATCGTGAAGGTGAAGCCGTGGCCGGCGAGGCCCGGCTCGTCGGTGCGCAGCACGACGTAGGCGGCGGAGTAGTCCGCGTCTTTGTTCATCGCGTCGGAGCCGTCCGCGCTCAGGGACGTGGGGAAGCGCACGTCGACGACATCGACGCTCGTAATGGTGGTCATCAGTTCTCCAGATATGAGGTGAAGGCGCCCTGGGGCAGGAGGCCTTCGCTGTGCAGATCCCGCCAGAGCTGGGCCGGGACAGGGGTGTCGAAGCGGTCGAAGTTGCTCTCGACCTGGGCGGCCGTGCGGGCGCCGAGCACCACCGACACCACTGCGGGGTGCAGCAGCGGGAACGCCACCGCGGCCTCCGGCAGGGTCACCCCGTGCCGCTCGCACACCTCGGCGATCCGGTTCGCCCGGTCGATCAGCTCCGCCGGCGCCGGCTCGTAGTTGTAGTGCGCGTCGGCCGGCACCCGGTTCGCCGACAGCAGCCCCGAGTTGTACACCCCGGCTGCCACGATCCCCACCCCGCGCTCCACCGCGAGCGGCAGCAGGTCGTCCAGGGCGCCCTGCTCGAGCAGCGTGTACCGGCCCGCGAGCATGATCACGTCCACGTCGCTGTTGCGGATGAAGTGCGCAGGCAGCTCCGCCTGGTTCATCCCCGCTCCGATCGCCCGCAGCACACCCTGATCCCGCAGCTCCACGAGCGCCGGCAGTGCCTCATCCGTCGCCTGATCGCGGAAGTCGTCCGGATCGTGCAGGTACGCGATGTCGATCCGGTCCAGGCCCAGCCGGGTCAGCGACTCCTCGATCGAACGCAGGATGCCGTCACGACTGAAATCCCATTGACGCCGTTTGTCGGCGGGAACGTCGAAGCCCTCCGTGTCGCGACCGCCCTCGCCGCCGGGGTTGTCGACGATCAGCCGGCCCACCTTCGTCGACAGAACGAACTCGTCCCGTGGACGGCTCGACAGCGCGAGCCCGGCCCGCCGCTCCGACAGGCCCAGGCCGTAGTGCGGGGCCGTGTCGAAATAGCGGATGCCGCCGGCCCACGCCGCGTCGACCGCGGCGACCGAGTCCTCGTCGGTCGTCGCACGATAGAGATTGCCGAACTGAGCCATACCCACACCGAGTTCGGTGAGTTCGAGCCCGTTCGTGAGCACACGAGTACGCATGACGACCCTTTCTGCACGCCTTCGGTCACGGTCGACCGTGACTCAACAAGAGTACAGACATATGATGAATCCGCGAAAGTGAGCTGCGCAATCGTGTGATCATCCAGGGCTTCGGGCCATTGATCCGTTGTTTACGGTCACACGCGCGGGGTTTCCGGCCCCGGACTACCGCTGTCCCCACACAGGAGACCGGCACCAGATCAGGCAGAATCACCCGCGGTCATCCGGGCTGACCTCCGCAACTCCTGCATTTGGGAAGCACCACTCCTGCATTGGGGCGCGCTGCGTGGCCGGGGTGGGGAGGGGCAGGGCAGGGCAGGAGGCCGTCCGCGCGGGCGCAGAGGCGGCTACGCCTCGACGGGGGTAGATGCGGCTCCGCCGACGGGGTGGAGGCGGCTACGCGCCGAGGGGGATGGCCGACTCGCGCACGATCAGCTGAGGGGCCGGGGAGGCCACGACGACATCCCGCCGCTCCTCGTCGCCCTGCAGGCGGCTGACGATCTGCGAGACCGCGAGACGGCCCAGCTGACGCAGCGGCATCTTCACCGTGGTGAGCGGCGGCCAGCTGTTCTCCGCCGTCCAGGCGTCGTGCATGGCCACGACCGAGAGGTCCTCGGGAATCCGCACGCCGATCGACCGCGCCTCGGCGAGCACCCCGATCGCGGCGTTGACGTTCGACACGAAGATCGCGGTGGGCGGCTCGGCGGCGGCCATGATCGTGCGCAGCGCCTCGCGGCCGGCCCGCGGCTCGTAGCCGAGCGCCGTCACATGCGCGGGGTCGACTGGGAGGCCCGCGGCATCCATCGCCTCGCGGAAGCCTGCCGCACGACGCCCCGCCGTGTAGCTGCTCGGAACACCGCCGACGAAGCCGATGCGGGCGTGGCCCAGCCCGATGAGGTGCTCGGTCGCCAGGCGTGCGCCCGCGTCATCCTGCAGGGTCACCGCCCCCACGTGATTGGGCTCGACCGAGTTGATGAAGATCACGGGAGCGCGCACCTCGAGCAGGCGCTCGACCTCGGCCGGCGTCACGTGATCGCTCAGCTGCACGAGGATGCCGTCGACCCGCCCCTCGCCGATGAGCTTGTCGATCGCCTCTCCCCCGGGCTGCATGTCTTCGGCGCGGCCCAGCAGGACCATGTAGTCGCGCTCGAGGGCCTCCTCCTCGACACCCTCCATGAGCTCGGTGAAGATCGCGTTCGTGAGATCGGGAACGATGAGCGCGAGCGCGTTGGACCGCGCGAACTTGAGCGCACGCCCGGCGAAGTTGGGGCGGTAGTCGAGCTCCTTCGCGGCGGCGTGGATGCGCTGACGGGTCTCATCGCTCACACGCGTCGCCGGTGCGTCGCTCAGTACTCGCGACGCCGCCGAAATCGAGACCCCGGCACGCTTCGCGACATCGCTCAGGGTTGCCATTGCATCAGTGTACGGGGGTGGTGTCCCTTTTATTGGTGAGATAGAGATGGGTGAGAACGAGCACGGTCTCCTCGTGCTGGTTCGTCACGGTGACCAGCTCGTGAACGTAGCCGTACTGCTCGGGCCGTTTGGCGTGGTCGGTCTTCTCTGTTATTTCGGCGGTGACCGTGATCGTGTCGCCGATGAAGACCGGCTTGATGAAGCGGATGCGGTCGTAGCCGTAGCTCATCGCCTGCGGGTTGATGTCGGATGCCGTCATGCCCACCGCGATCGAGAGGATGAGCGTTCCGTGCGCGATGCGCTGGCCGAAGGGCTGGGTGGCCGCCCACGCGGCATCCATGTGGTGCGGGAAGAAGTCCCCGGTCTGGCCGGCGTGCACGACGATGTCGGTCTCGGTGATCGTGCGCCCCACCGTGGAGCGCTTCTCCCCGAGCTCGTAGTCGTCGAACCAGCGATCGATGGTCTGCATGTCACTCCCCCGTCAGCAGCCGCGCGGCCGCGTCGTTCAACCGTGTGATCAGTTCCGCGTCGCTCAGCTCGCCCCGCAGCGCCTCGGTCACCCACGGCGAGACGAGATCCTGGAACTCGATGTAGCCCGCGAGGCGGGGGCGCAGGTAAGCGCCCTCGAGCGTCGCCCTCGTGTTGCGGAAGAAGCCGAGGGTGTCGTCGTTGAGGCGGTCGTCCTCCCACGCCACGGCGTTGCCGGGCTGGCCGCCGCCGTCGTAGTAGACCGTCTTCTGCACCTCGGCCGACGAGACCCAGAAGGCGAAGGCGCGCGCGGCGTCGAGCTCGGCCGAGCGTGCGGAGACGGCGATGCCGGCGCCGCCGAGCAGCGAGCCGCTCACCCCGGCCGGGCCCGCCGGGATGTCGGTGTAGGCCAGGCGACCGGGCCGGAAGCCGGGGCGCGAGTAGTTCGTGTAGCCGAAGGCGAGCGGCGCGTAGGCCCAGCGGTTCTCGGTGCTGAGGGCCTCGGCGACCTGGATCGGGTTGAACGCGAGGTTGCTCGGCGGCACGAGGGCGGCGAGCTCGTGCATGATCCCGAGCGCCTGCTCCGCGGCATCCGCCGGCAGGAAGACGCCGGGCTCGGCGTTGGCACCGTGCCCGTGCACGCCCGCGATCGTCACGAGGCTCGAGTAGGCGTCGATGGGCTTCGCAGGCCAGAGCACGAGGCCGTCGCGCGCGAGCTCGAGCACGGCGGCCCAATCCCGCGGCGGCTCGGCGATGAGGTCGGGCCGGTAGACGGCGACCTGGGCGGCGGCGTCGCTCGCGAGCCCGTACTGGTGGCCGTTGTGGGCATAGCTCTCGTGCGAGCGGCCCACCGACTGCGTCGCGAGGGTCTCGAGCTGATCGTCGAAGCCCACGCCGTCGAGCCGGGCGAAGAGCCCCTCCTCGGCGGCGAGCGGGATGTGCGGGTGGTCGATGACGAGCAGGTCGTAGTCGGCGGCGAGCGCGTCGATGGGCGCGTCGGCGAAGGCCTGCAGGGAGCGGAACTCCCAGCGCACCTCGACGTCGGGCACGAGCTGCGCGTAACGGGCGGCGGAGGCGACCATGCAGTCGTAGCCGCGCGAGTGCTCCCAGGTGATTCCTCTGAGGACGGTCGTCATGATCGTTGTGTTCTTCTCTCGGGCCGGGTGGCGGGATGCCGGGTGGCGGGGTGTTCGGGCGGGGGATGTTCGGGCGGGGCCGGTCGGGCGCCGATCGGGCGGTGGCGGGCTCAGGCCTCGACGGGCGAGAAGAACTCGGCATCGACGAGGGCGTTGTGCTGTCCGAGCTTCGGCGCGGGCTTGTCGCTCGTGAGGATGCGTCCGTCGATGCGGATCGGGCTGCGCGTCGTGGAGAGGCTCAGCGTCTGGCCGTCATCGGTGTGACCGGAGTCGCGGACGACGGTCTGCGTCATCCGCAGTGCTTCGAAGCCCTCGTGCGCCACGAGCTCCTCGAGGGTGAGCACGGGGGCGCACCAGACGTCGGCCGCGTCGAGGATGTCGAGCCAGTACTGCGTCGTGTTCAGGGCGAAGTGGCTCGCCAGCAGGGCCTCGATCTTCTCCTGCTCGTTCCACCACGACTCGGGGTCGGTCAGCTGCTCGAGCTCGGACAGCCCGAGGAGCCGGCCGATCGTGGGGATCGGGTTCATCGCGAGCGCCAGGTAGCCGTCGCTCGTGGGGTAGGTGCCGTAGGGGGCCGAGAGGAAGGCGTGCGCCGAGTGCTTGCCGTTGCGCTGAACGGTCACCGTGCTGTCGTTGAGGTGGGTGCTGAGCAGCTCGAACTGCAGGTCGAGGGTCGACTCGAGCAGGCTCGTCTGGGCGTGACCGCCGAGACCCGTGCGCTCACGGCGGAAGAGCAGGGCCGTGACGCCCTCGGCGATGTGGCAGCTCGTGAGGTGGTCGGCGATGGAGAGGCCGACCGGAACGGGGCCGTCGTCGCGCGAGCCGCTCAGCCAGGGCAGGCCCGAGATCGACTGGGCGAGCAGGTCTTGCCCCGGGCGGTCCTTCCACGGGCCCTCGTCGCCGTAGCCACTCGCGCTCCCGTAGACGATGCGCGGGTTGATCGCCCGCACCGACTCGTAGTCGAGGCCGATGCGCTCCATAACACCGGGCCGGAAGTTCTGGATGATCACGTCGGCCTTCACGACGAGCTCGCGCACGCGGGCGAGGTCGTCGGGGTTCTTGAGGTCGGCCGTGATGCCCTCCTTGTTGCGGTTCATCGCGTGGAAGGAGACCGTGTCGCCGTCGGCGGTGCGGCCGGCGAAGGCGAGGGTCCGGCCGATGTCGCCGGTTCCGGGTCGCTCGATCTTGATCACGCGGGCACCGAGATCGGCCAGCCGCATCGCCGCGACCGGCCCGGCCAGGAACTGGCTGAAGTCGAGTACGAGGATGCCGTCGAGCGGACGGACGAACTCGTCGGTCATCGCTCCTCCAATCTGCTGCGAATGAAAAGTCATGCGTGCCGTGCGGCTGGTCCCCACCGTGGAAAACGGTGTTGTTCTCGGGTGCGCAATCGTTTGATCATTTGATAGTACATCACCGGGATCGGAATGGGCACGGGAGGTGCGGGCGGTTTCGGGGCGGGGGCGGGGATGGGGGTCGGGTCGGGGCGGGGATGGGGATGGGGGTCGGGGCGGGGCGGGGATGGGGGCGGAGTCGGGCAGAGTCGGGGCAGGGCGGGGCAGAGCAAGGGGCAGGGCGGGGCAGAGCCGGGAATCGGGCGGGGTCGGGCGGAGTCGGGGACGGGGCGGAGCAGGGCCCGGGGTCGGGCGGAGTCGGGCGAGTGGCATCCGTGGTTCTCTCCACGGTTGCTCGCCGTGCCGTCGCCGTCGCTCGCGGCATTCGCTCGCGGCATTCGCTCGCGGCATTCGCTCGCCGCGTTCGGCTCACTCGCCGGTCGCTCCCGCCTGCTGCTCCCGCCCGCCGCATCCGCCTGCCGCATTCGCCTGCCGCATCCGCCTGCCGTTCCCCTCTGTGGCATCCGCCCGCCGCATCCGCCGCCGCATCCGCCCGCCCGCTCCCGCCTGCCGCATCCGCCCGCCGCATTCGCCCGCCGCATTCGCCCGCCGAGGGGAGGGTGCACGAGAATGGGTGGATGACGCCCGCAACAGAAGCCGTCGTTCTGCTCGACCCCGCCGGCGAACCGATCGGGGTCGCAGACAAGGCGACCGTGCACACGACGGATACGCCGCTGCACCTGGCCTTCTCCTGTCATGTCTTCGACGAGGCCGGCCGCATCCTCGTCACCCGTCGAGCGCTCGGCAAGCTGACCTGGCCGGGCGTGTGGACCAACTCGTTCTGCGGGCATCCGTCCCCCGGTGAGAAGCCGCGCGACGCCGTCGCCCGGCGAGCCCATGCCGAGCTCGGCATGGAGCTCGTCGATCTGGAGCTCGTGCTGCCCGACTTCCGCTATCGGGCGGTCGACGCATCCGGGATCGTGGAGAACGAGATCTGCCCCGTCTACATCGCGCGCGCGGTCGCCGACCCGCAGCCCAACCCCTCCGAGGTCGTGGAGTGGACATGGGCCGATCCGCAGGCGATGCTCGCCGCCGTAACCGCGGCGCCGTGGGCGTTCAGCCCGTGGCTGACGCTGCAGCTGCCGCAGCTGCTGCCCCTCGCCGCCACCCGCTGAGGCGCGGCCTCCCCATCTCGCCGAGCGCGGCCTTCTTCGCGACCGCGGCCCTTCGGCGCTCGTCGCTCGCAAACAACCCCGCGCTCGGCGAAGGGCGGGAGCTAGAGTTCGGTGCTGCCGATCGCGTCGGCGCCGACATCCGTGCGGTGGAAGTTCTGGAACGAGCGGGATGCCGTCGGCCCGCGCTGCCCCTGATACCGCGAGCTGTACTCGGCCGAGCCGTACGGCTTCTCGGCCGGTGAGCTCAGACGGAAGAAGCACATCTGCCCGATCTTCATGCCCGGCCAGAGCAGGATCGGCAGGGTCGCCACGTTGCTGAGCTCGAGCGTCACGTGGCCGGTGAAGCCGGGGTCGATGAAGCCAGCGGTCGAGTGGGTGAGCAGTCCGAGGCGTCCGAGCGAGCTCTTGCCCTCGAGGCGGGCGGCCACGTCGTCGGGCAGCGAGACCAGCTCGTAGGTGGAGCCGAGCACGAACTCTCCGGGGTGCAGCACGAACGGCTCGCTCGGCTTCGCCTCGATGAGACGGGTGAGCTCGGGCTGGTCTTGCGCCGGGTCGATGACCGGATACTTGTGGTTGTCGAAGAGCCGGAAGAACCGGTCGAGCCTCACATCGATGCTCGACGGCTGGATCATCTGCGGATCATACGGCTCGAGGCCGATCCTGCCCGCGTCGAGCTCGGCTTTGATGTCACGATCCGAAAGCAGCACGCGGCCAGTTTAGTGGGCAGGATGCCCCACGGCAGGCCGGCAGCGCAGACGGGATGCCCCGGCACTTTCCGTGCCGCCGACGCGGCTTGCTAGGATGGCGGGGTCCACTTCTCGTGGCGCGCGGATGTAGTTCAATGGTAGAACTTCAGCTTCCCAAGCTGATAGCGCGGGTTCGATTCCCGTCATCCGCTCCACAGCTCCCACCCGCTCGCGGAAGCTCTGCTATTTACTCGCTGTTTTGTGAACGTGGGCTCTCAGCTAGTCGGAACGCCGCTCATAGTTGACGGCCGCGACCGCCAGGAACGTAAAGAGCGCAAGTATCCCTGCAGTGAGGAGAATCAGCCCGAGCGCAGCGAGGGCAGCGGTTGCTGCTGACGAAAGCCGACAATGGTAAGGATCAGCCCGAAGCCTCCGGCGATCGATGTGATGACGACGAGGGCACGCTCGTAGGGATTGCTGCGAGTCATCAGCCGACCTTCCTCCACACTTGGCAGGAGTTCGATTCGAACACATCCCCGTCAGCGAGGGTCACAGTGGCAGCGCCATCCACGATGTTGTTGTCGACGATGTCAGCATCGCTCCCCGTGCCGGACTTCCACGCGTAGTAGCAACCTGCCGAGTTCGTTCCGCTGGGCCCGTCTGTGACATAGACGCCAGCGGAGACCCCTTGCCCGACGACGTGCACGCCGTTCCGCACTTCGTTCGCCGCCTGCTGCTGCTCTGCAGATCCAACCGCAACCTCACGAGCGGCGACGTCCTTGTCCCGCTGGTCGAGTGCGGCCGCTCGCTCGTCGAGGTCGGCACTTCGGCTGTCGAACTCCGCTTCCTTGACGTTAGCCTCGTCGACCTTCGTACGTAGCGAGCTGTTCTCGCTACGCATCGAGTCGTTCGACGCGCGAGCCGCAGCGAGCTCAGCTTCTGCCCGATGTGCGTGGTCCGCATTACCTATCGCGACGTTGTTGTTGAAGGCTGCGATCGAGAACCCTGCGATCGCGAGAGCGAGAAGCGCAACAATGATCGACGCGCCGGTAACGAAGAAGACACGCTCTCGTCGGGAAAGATCCATCCAGAATCCCTTTGCGCGCGCAGCCAGCGTCGGGTCGGTCATCCCGTGAGCATAGCGCGGTGTCGGTTATTGGCAATCCCCCCGAAACGGGGCGTTGGTTGCCATTTACTCACGGTTTGCTCGGTCAACATTGGTAAGGAAGGGAGCTGATAGCGCGGGTTCGATTCCCGTCATCCGCTCCATATCTCTCGCCGAACCGCCCGCGCAAGACCCACCTGCGCGAGCGCGGCCCGCGCCGACGGGCTCGCACAACCGGGCGGCTACCGCAGCATCCCCGGCTGCTGGGCCAGCTGCGCGACGCGCATCGGCAGCCGCTTCAGCTCGACACCGTCGACCTCGAAGACCCAGGCGAGCATCTCGGGCCGGGAGAACGACATCTGGTCGATGACCATCGCCATCGCGACGATCTGCTCGTCGCCCTCGGGGAGCATGGGCGGGCGGCCGACGTTGAAGTTGGCGGTGAGGTCGAACACCGGCCGCGGCTCGCCCGTGCTGCTCGGTGCTCGCCCCAGCATCTGCTTCGTGCCGTCTTCGTCCACGAGGGACACGGTGAGCGCGTGCGGGGCGTTCGTCGCCGTGTACGGCACGTGAACGGTGACGCCGAGCGCGACCCGCGGGTGCGTGGCGGGGAACTGCGGGGCGAAGACCGTGTTCCAGCCGATGCCGAGCGCATAGATCTTGCCCTGCACCGACTCCGCGGAGTCGGCCAGGAAGGCGTCGATCTCCATGTCGATTGCTGTCATACGACCATCCCTCGCTCACGACAACTGTATGCGAGCCACCGCCCTCGTGGCACGCCATCTCGCCGCCGAGATGACGCAGACCGATGCTCGGAGGGCCGAAACGATCCTCGCGCCGACGGTGCGCGCCACCCCGATCGTGCCAGGCGGCGGCCGGCTGTGGCAGGGTCGTAGCGTGATACGGATTTCGCACGGAATGGCCGCGCAGGCCGCGCTCGTGTTCGCCGAGACGTTCGCCGACGACCCCTTCTACCAGTGGATGACACCCGAACCGCAGTCGCGCCTCGCCGCCCTGAACGCCTACTTCGCGGTCAAGGTGGCGGATGCGATGGCCCGCGGTGAGGCGTTCGCCTCCGAGAGCGGCGCCACGGTCATGCTGACCGAGCGGCTCGGCGACGGCACGGTGCTCGAGGGCGCAGCACTCGGCGGCGCAGTACTCGGCGACACCGCGACAGGCGGCCAGGCCCCGACCGAGGAGGTACCGGCATCCCTGCGCGCCCTGCTGCCGGCGATCGGGCAGCAGCATCTCGACAAGATCCGCGAGGTCTTCGCGACGATCGACAGCACGCACCCGGCGAGGCCCCACGACTACGTCGATGTGCTCGCCGGCTCGCGGGCGGTCCGCGGCGGCGGCGAGGGCTCGCGGCTCGTGAGCGACTGGCTGACACGAGCGGATGCCGGCGAGCTCGCGTATCTGCAGTCGTCCAACCCGCGCAACCTGAGCTTCTATCGCCGGCTGGGCTTTCACGACGAGGCCGACGTCATCCGCCTGCCGCACGCCGCCGGCTCCCTCACACCGATGTCGCGCATCGCCCGCCCCGCGAGCTGACGCGCGCCGTTGCTCAGAGACGATGGTCGTCATCTCCCCGCAAGCTCGACGCGCTCAGAGCGCCGCGCCGACGAGCGCCGGCCGGATCGCAGCAGCATCGGCGTGATGCGCCGGGCCCGCGATCGCGCGGTGGCAGGTGACCCCGCGGCAGGGGAAGGCGACCAGGTCGCCGGGGCGGAGGTCGACGGGCAGCTCGGCGAGAGCCACGCCGGCACCGGGCGCAACGCCGGCGCCCAGCGCAGCACCAGCACCGGGCGCAGCGCCGGAACCCGCACCCAGCGCAGCACCAGCGCTCAGCACACCACCGGCACCCACCGCGGCACCCGCATCAGCGCCCACACCGACACCCGCCGAGCGCGCCGCTGTCGCGGCATCCGCTCGCTCGCCGCTCAGTCGCACCGGCACGCCTTTCGCGGTCGACACGCGGCCGAGCAGGCGGGTCTCGGCGAGGTTCGCGTCGCACTCCCCCGGTTCGGCGTCGATCACGACGACCAGCCCGTCCGGTGAGCGCTCGACCGACAGCACCGTGCTCACGACGACGGACATGTCGGCCGTGGGCGAGGGGCGCCCGCCGGTTCCGGGGATGACGGCGGCGGCCGTGTGCACGCACGGGGTGTCGCAGAGCTCGACGAGACGTATGAGCGAGACGCCCGCGATCGTCACGTCGGTGGTGCTGGCGACCGTGTGCTCGGGCCAGCGGTCGGCGACGAGCGGCTCGGGGATGCTGCGGCGCAGCGAGGGGATGATGTGCGTGAGCGTCATCGAGCGACGCTCCCTGAGCAGATCGTCGTGGCGGTCGGAGTCGGATTCGGTAACGGAACGTCGGACATGCCTACCGGTCTACGCCCACCCCGCCGCACCCGGAACGGCCCTGACGGAATCTCTACGCCCGCAGGGGCGAACCGTACGGACTCCGAGCACCGGATGCCGGCGGCGGAAGCACCTCGGATGCCCCGGCCCGCAACTCGGGCACAGACCCGTTGCTGACGCCGACGCGCAGTCTCGGGCGGCGCGCCGCCCGAACGCGACGAACACGCCGCATCCTCGCCGGATCTGCGCGCTCGGCACATCCTCACCGCCGCCAGAGCCGCCCGGATGCCGCCACCGCCCTTGCTCGCACGGCCGCCGCACGAGGAAACCCGCAGTCATCGCGCCGGGCCTGATCCGCGCGTGCGCCCGCGCGGTATCCTGGGCTCTCGAACGGCTCCGGAGGTTGCAATGGGTGAAGTCATCCAGATCCCCTCGCCGGGCGTGCCCATCGAGTTCGGCATCCCCGGTCATCCGCTCGTCGTCGTCGTGCACGACTGGTACGGGCGGCTGCAGGGAGTGCTGCGGTACGCGGAGCTCCTGGCCGAGAGCGGCTTCCACGTCGTCGTCCCCGACCTCTACGACGGGGTCGCGACGCTCGACGACGACACCGCCGAAGAGCTCCTCGACCGCCTCGACCTGGGGTTCACCCTCGCCACGCTCGACGACGTCATCCGGGTGGGGCGAGAGAGCGGCTCGCCGCGCACGGGCCTCGTCGGCTTCTCGGCCGGCGGCTGGCTCGCGCTCCTCGCCGCGCAGGCCGGGTCGGTGGATGCCGTGGTCGCCTACTACGCGAGCCTGTCGTCCGACGAGCACGGCATCATCCCCGCGCCCGTGCTGCTGCATTTCGCCGAGGAGGACAGCTGGGCGCCCGACCAGGAGCCGGCGGCTTTCATCGAGCGCCTGCGCGAGCACGAGACGCCCGTCACCGAGCACATCTACCCGAACACGACCCACTCGTTCGCGAACTCGTCGATCGAGGGCGCCTACAGCGTGCAGTCGGCCGGGTTCGCCTTCGCGCGCACGGTGACCTTCCTCAAGGATCACCTCATCGACGACATCGACCTGCTCGACCTGGAGCTCGACGTCGACTGAGCGGCCGAAGGGCCATTCGTCGCGCTCATCGACAGCGCGGCAGGGGTGATGAAGGCGACCAGGGGTGCGTCGCCGCGCACGGAATCGGGCGGGACGCGCGAGTCGCGCTCGATGCCGATCGCGTGCCCATCGTCGCATGATGATGCCGTCGAGCGCGGCCTTCACGAGTCGAGCGCGGCCTTCACGAACTGTGCAGTCCTCTCGCTCGGTTCACTCAGTCGTTTCGGCGCGGCTTTCGTCGACCGTGCGGGATTCTTCCTGCTTGTAAGCCCGGAGAAGAGCACGATTCACATCGTGCCAATTTCGGGATCGCTCATCGTCCCAGTCATCCGGAAGCACCGACGCCGATTGATCCCGTATGGCTCGAAGGTAGGCGGCTTGTCGACGGGGAGCCGTCGAACGGCCGGGACGTCCGTGTCCCGGAAGCAGGATGGCGGCGGAGCCGGATGCCGTGATGCCGTCGAGCAGGTCGATCCACGCGTCGAGATAGGGGCCTCCGACGACGGGCACCCGGTCGAAGAAGGCTTGATCCCCGAGAATCAGCACGTCCTGGCCGACGTCGGAGACCGACACCACGAGGTCGTCGTCGCCATGACCCTCGCCCAGAGACTCGATTCTCACCCGCACGGGCCCGTCGGCCAGGAGCGTGCCGGGGTCGATCGGGCGGACGGCGGGAAGCCGCACGGGCTCCCGGGCGGCAAGGGACTTCAGCCGGGTCACGATGCCATTCGTGCTGTCGACCCCGAGCAGGTCTGCCGCGGCGCGACCGACCCAGAGTCTCAGCAGCGCGGGGAACGGCAGCACCTCACCGGTCCTCACTCCGTACTCGACGCTGACGGCCTGCAGGATCTTGACCGCATTGGTGTGCGCGAGCACGGGAACATCGCCCCAGACGTCCAGGCCGGCCCAGTGGTCGGCATGGTGGTGTGTCAGCACGACCGCGATCACGCTCTGGCCGGAGTCGAGGACCTCGTCCCGCAGCGCTGAAGCAGCCGCGATACTCGACAACGAATCGACGACGATCACGCCGTCCGCGGTCTGAATGAACGCGGCGTTGGACGCCCCGTTGGCACCGATGGCGGCTCTCACGTGCGGTGAGAGCTCGACGATCTCGAAGGCGTCGCTCATCGTCCCTCCCGGGACAGCTCGCGACGCAGGTAAGCCCCGCGAGCCCGGCCGGTCAGGACACCGTCGGCGGCGACCACCATGCCGCCCTTGATCGTCGTCGTGGGCCAGCCGCGCAACGTCCGCCCCTGGAGGGGGCTGAAATCGGCGAACGACCCGAGCTGCGCGGGGTCGACCACGCGGTGCTCGTCGAGGTCGACGAGCACCAGGTCGGCGTCGGCGCCGAGATTCGTGCTGCCCTTGCGCGGGTACAGCCCGAACACCTCCGCGGGTCCGCGCGAGAGGCGGTGCCAGACCTCGGCGAGCGGCAGCCCCTGCTCGTGCACCCCGGTGTGCAGCACGGCCGCGACGTGGGCGCCGAGCATCGGAAGCCCCGGCTTGGAGCCGTCCAATCCACCATCCGGGTTCTTCGACGACAGCGAGCGCGCCGTGTTGTCGGTGCCGATCGTGCTGACCGTGCCGTCGCGGACACCCTGCCAGAGCGCCCGTCGGTTCGCGGCATCCCGGATCGGCGGGGCCTGCTTGACCAGGAGGCCGTTCGGCGAGTCGCTCTGCTCGGCGAGGTAGATGCTCGTCGTCTCGCCCACGACGTCGACACCACGACGCTGCAGCTCGCGCACGTGCGCCATGCCGTCGGCGCTGCTGATGTGCACGACGTACAGTCGCACGCCCGCCGTCTGGGCCAGTGCCGCTGCGGTCTCGATCGCCACCACCTCGGCGAGGGCCGGATGACGGCGCTCCCAGGCGACCAGCGCAGGCTCGTCGTCGCTCCGAGCCTCCCCGCTCCGAGCGGCCGCGATGAGGGCCGCGTTCTCGCAGTGCACGGCGACCACCGCCGAGCTGCTGATCCGTCTCGCCTCGCGCATGCCCGCCAGGAGGGTCGCCTCATCCACCGACCCCACGATGCCCGGGATGCCGGAGAGGTAGAACTTGAACGAGTCGATGCCGAACTCGCGCGCACAGGTCTCCAGGTCGTCGATCTGCTCCTGGCCGAAGACCTGGAGGTGGAAGAAGACGTCGACCTGCGAGCGTTCCCGGACCGCGGCGACGAGGGCGCCGAGTTCCGGGGAGTACGGAACGGTGCTGCGGAGGAAGCAGCCGATCGTGGTGACCCCGCCCAGCAGGGCAGAACCGGTGTCGAGCGCCATCTCGTCGGCGAAGGGCATCGTGTTGCCGAAGTGGACGTGCGGGTCGACCGCTCCGGGCAACACGAAGCGGCCGCGCGCATCCACCACCTCGTCCGCCTCGTCGACGAGGTCGACGCCGAGAGCGACGATACGGCCGCCCTGGATGCCGACGTCCGCCGCGACCAGGTCGCCCGAGTCCAGGAGCACGCGGCCGCCGCGCACCACGAGGTCGAGACTCACACCGTCACCCGGGCCAGGTCGACAACACGGTTGCGCAGTTCGCCGAGTTCCGGGCTGCTGACAACGACCTCGTCGCCGTCGGCGAGCCACACCGCCGGCGTGCGCACGTAGCCGACGCCGGACGGGGTGCCGGTCAGGATGACGTCACCGGGGTACAGCGTCATGCCGATCGAGAGCTCCGCGATGATCTGGGCGAAGTCGAAGTACATGTCATCCACACTCGCCGACTGCAGCAGCCGGCCGTTGACCGACAGCCCGAATCGACCCGGCCGGCCGCCCGGCAGCTCATCCGGGGTGACCAGAACCGGCCCGATCGGGCAGGAGCGGTCGATGCTCTTGCCTTTGAACCACTGCCCGCCGTGACGGCGCTGCATGGCCCGGGCGGTCACGTCGTTGGCCAGCGCGAAACCGGCGATGGCCGCCTCGGCGCTCTCCCGCGGGATGCCCCGTCCACCGGAGCCGAGCACGATCGCGATCTCGGCCTCGTAGTCCCAGCTGCTGGTGATCTCGGAGTCGATCATGATCGGATCGTCCGGCCCGACGATGCTCTGCGGTGCCTTGGTGAAGAAGGTGGGGTGCTCGGGCAGCGCGACCTCGGCGCTGCGTGCCCGAGCACCTTCTTCGAAGTGGTCCGTGTAGTTCCAGCCCACGGCGAAGATGTTGCGTCCGGGATTCGGCGCCGGAGACAGGAGCGTCACCCCGTCGCTCGCGACGACTTCCCCGGTGCGGAGGCTGTCGGCGTGCTCGATCAGGGTCTTCCCGTCGGGGCGGCGGACGAGGAGCTCCCGTATGGTCGGCGCTCCCAGCACGGCCAAGGAGTCTCCTTCGAGCACTCCGGTTCCGAGTGCGCCGGCCCTCCGGTACGAGACGAATCTCACGGTACTGTCTTCCTTTCGATTGGTTTCGTAGCGCCCGATGCGCCTATGCCGCCGACGGGATGTAGGCGACCGAGTCGATCTCGACGCACATGTCGGGATGCACGAACGCCGATACCTCGACGAGGGTCGATGCGGGCATCGCGTCGACGAAGAACTCCCGCCGAACCGCGTGCACCGCGTCGAGGTCGGACATGTCGCTGACGTAGACCACGACCTTGACCACGTGCCCGAGATCGAGTCCCCGTTCGCCGAGCAGGGTCTGCATGTTCTGCAGAATGCGACGGGTCTGCGCGCCGGCGTCGCCGACGTGCATCACGGAGCCGTCCCCCGCGCGGCTGGTCATGCCCGAGAGGTAGAGCAGGCCCGATCCGGCCGGCACCTCCACGGCGTGCACGAAGTTCCCGATCGGGGTGCTCAGGCGCTCCGACATCACCCGGACCGCTTCACCGGGGGCGCTGCTCACTGGACGAACTCGTTCGTGTAGTACTTCGTCGGGTCGGGCGCGGGCGAGATCCCGTCGAACGTCGACATGGTGGCGACGGTGTCGGCCATCTCGGTGGGATCGATGTAGCCGATGGGCTCGGTCGATCCGGGGAGCTGCACGATGCCCTTGATCAGGGCGATCTCCTTGATGGCGTCGTCACGGTTCAGGGTCGGCACCTCCTTCATCATGAGGTCCACCGCCTCCTCCGGGTGCTCGAACGCGTATTCGTAGCCCTTGACCGTCGCCTGGGTGACCGCCTTCACGACATCGGGGTTCTCGTCCAGATAGGACTTCTTGGTGATCAGGCCGTTGTTCAGGAGGTCGACGCCCATCTCGCCGAAGGTGAAGTGCTCGACCTCCTCGCCCTGGGGTGCGGCGCCCTGGAGCACCGGGTCGGTGAGCACGTAGGTGACCATCGCATCAGCCTGGCCGCTCAGGAAGGTCTGGTTCAGCGACTGCGGCGCGACCTGCTGCCAGTTGATCGTGCTCGCATCGATGCCGTTGGCCTCGGCGAAGAGCGGGAACAGCTGGTAGGGCGACTGACCGGCGGAGTACGCGATGGTCTTGCCCTCGAGGTCTTTCGGCGAGGTGATGCCCGAGCTCTTCAGGAAGAACACCGAGTGCGGCGCCACCGAGTAGAACACCGCCGTGGCGATGAGGTCGTCGCCCTGCTCCTGCGAGGCGCTCACGATGTCGCTCAGGTCGTTGAACACCATGTCTGCCTGGTCTGCGGCGAGCGCCTGGTAGCCGGCCGCGACCCCGGAGCCCTGCACCAGGGTGACGTCGACTCCGGCATCCTCGTAGTATCCGAGGGCCTTGGCGACGTAGAACGGGGCGTGCCGGCCGAACGGGATCCAGTCGAGCTGGAGCGTCACCGGCGTGGCGGGCCCGGTGGCCTCCGCGCTGCCGCTGGCCGCCGGGGATGCGTCGGACGAGCAGGCGGTGAGCGCGACGCCGAGGAGCGCGACGGCCCCCAACCCGATCATCCGGGTGATCACGCGGCGGCCTCGCGGCGGCCTCGTGGACGAGCTTCTGTTCATGACTTCAGTCCTTTCTTGCGGTGCTGTCGATGGTGCGGTGCTGTCGATGGTGCATGAGCGGTACTGATGGGGTGGCACTGATCATTCGGATGACGGCGGAGTGCGCCGGAGGTAGTGACCTCCCGCGGGGGTCTCCGACACCAGGCGCCCGTCGTCGACGACGAGCTCGCCCGCCCGCACGACCGCGACGGGCCATCCGGTGAGTTCGCGGTCGTCATACGGGCTCCAGTCCCCACGGGCCGGAGAGGCGGCCATGTCGGGCGCCCTGCGCGTCACCGGGTCGACGACGAGCACATCGGCGTCGGCGGAGAGCTGCAGGGAGCCTTTCCGGGGGTAGAGGCCATAGGTCTTCGCCACGTCGGCCGTGAGATGGCGGAGCCACTGCTCCACCGGAACACCGCGGTCGAGCGATTCGGTGAAGAGGGCGGGGAAGTGCGTCGACAGGGCGCTGAAGCCGCCGCCGGCATCCCAGATGCTGCCGTCGGCGCGGTTCTCCGCACGGGTCGAGGTCACGTTGTCGGTGCCGACCGTGTCGATCTCGCCGTCGATCAGTCCGCGCCAGAGCGCCTCCCGATCCTGCGGCGCCCGCAGCGGCGGGTAGCGCTTGTTGAGCACCTGCACCGGGTTCTCCTCGTCGAGGGTCAGGGCCATCGTGGTCGTCTCGGCCACGATGTCGGTTCCCGCCGCCCGGGCGGCTCGCACCGACTCCAGGCCGTCGGCGGAGGTGAGGTGCACGATGTAGACCCGCGCGCCGGTCGCCCGTGAGAAGAAGGCGACCCGGTTGACCGCCTCGGCTTCCGCCAGATCGGGGCGGGCGAGGTGCCAGTCGCGCAGCGAGTTGCCCGATCGGTCCGCGGCATCCGTGGCCGTCTGCACCAGCTCGGGGTTCTCGGCGTGGATGGCCATCACACCCGACCCGCCGAGGGCGGCGACCTCGCGCATGGCTGCCACGAGCCGGTCGTCGGGGATGTTCTCGATGAAGTCGCCCATCAGGTAGGCCTTGAACGAGGTGATCCCCCACTCGCGGGCGTACCGGCCGATCTCCTCTACGTGCTGGGCCGTCACGATCGTGGCGTGGGCGAAGAGATCGATCGATGAGCGCGTCTCGACGGTCTCGACGATGTGCGGGAGATCGGGGAGATAGCTCGCCGCCTGACGCAGGTAGATGCCCGCCGTGGTCACCCCGCCGAGCAGGGCCGCCCGCGTCTCGCTCTCGACCTCGCCCTCGAACGGGGCCTTCACCCCGAAGTGGACATGCGGATCGATGATTCCCGGCAGCACCAGCCGGCCGGCCGCGTCGAGGGTGCGGCGCGCGTCGACCGTCCGGCCCGGCTCCGCGAGCAGCGCGATCCTGCCGTCTGCGATGCCGACCGTGCCCTCGAAGCGGCCGAGAACGGGGTCGACGATCGTGCCGCCGACGATCGCGAGATCGAGCGCGGTCATCGGATGCCGCCCCCCACGAGCCGGTCGGCCAGCCAGTCGGCCATCCGCGGTCCCACCTCCGGCCCGATGTTGTAGCAGCAGTGGACGCCGTCGGGATAGTTCCAGAGCTCGCCGCGGCGACCGCCCGCCATCTCCTCGGCCTCGGGGACGTCGAGCAGGTCATCGAGGCCGCCGTGCACAACGAGGTAGGGCTGCTCGATCCGTTCGACCCGGCCGGCGAGGGAGCAGTTCTCCTGCACGTATGCGGTCACGTCGGCGAAGGAGCCGAAACCCAGAAGGGTGCAGAACTCCTCGAGCAGCCAGGGGCTGAGCTGCGGGATCTTGCGCAGGTCGAAGAAGCCGCCGAGCGAGACGCCGGCTCGGAACTGCGGGAAGTCGCTCAGCGCCCGCAGCGCCAGGAATCCGCCCCAGCTCAGGCCCCACAGAGCGAGCGCGTCGCCGTCGATGTCCGCACGCGTGCCGAGCAGATCGATCGCGGCGGTGATCGCGACGTCGTACTCCTCGACGCGCAGAGGCCTGCCACCGCGGACGAGGCCCGCCTCGCCCTGCCCGGGGCACTCGAGCACGAAGACCGCCATGCCTCGCTCGAGGAGGTGGTCGGCGAAGTAGTGCACCTCCTCCTTCAGCGAGTTCGCGCCGTTCAGCATCACGACGCAGGGCCACGGACCGGGGCCCTCGGGTGTGCGCAGGATCCCGTGGGCTTCGCCAGCGGATGTCGGCAGGACGAGGTGCTCGGCCGGCCAGCGGAAGTTCGCCGAGCCCCGCCGGTAGGTGGCGCTGACCTTGGCCTGCAGCTCGCCTTTGAGCGGATTGTGCGAGAGCAGGTTGATCTGGGCGGCGTGGTAGAGGCCGGCCGCGCGTTGATACCGTCCGGCCGCCGTGCGGAGGTGACCGGCCGCCTCGTCCTGCTCGGCCCGCTCGATCTCTCGCTCCGCCTCCGCGGCGAAATGCGCCGGCCAGTGCCGGTAGCTCTCGAGCCCGGCGATCAGGCGGGTCATCTCGGAGTAGTCCGAGCGTGTGAACAGGCTGTATCGGGCGGCCCGCACGAAGACGTTCTTGCGCGCCATGGTCTCGGCGCCGACGAGTTTGAGGTTGAGGTCCATCTGCTGCACGAAGGCCTCGACCCTGGCACGGTCGGCCGCGTTGCTGAGCACGCCGCTCATGCGGTCACCGTGCGGGCGAGCAGACGGCCGACCGTGTAGTCCGCGGTCGTGGCGGCGCCGAACAGGATGTCGGTGTTCTCGACGAGGGCGTCGTGGATCGACTGCTCGTAGCAGCCGACGGCATCCGCCACGAGCACCACGTCGAAGCCGCGGAAGTAGGCGTCGCGGATCGTGGAGTCCACACAGGCGTTGGTGGTGGCGCCGGTGACGACGAGGGTGTCGATGCCCCGATCCCGCAGGGTCGTCTCGAGTTCGGTCTGGAAGAAGGCACTGTACTGGTGCTTGTCGATCACCAGCTCCTCGGCGGCGGGGGCGAGCTCGTCGACGATCTCGGCACCCCATGAGCCGGTGACGCAGACGGCCGTCCGGGCCGCCCGTCGATCCCGGCGCGGTTTGATCCTGTGCTGCTGGGGCAGCATCGTCTCGGGGGTGTTGGACATCCGGGTGTAGATCACGGGCACGGCGACCTCGTGCGCGGTGTCGACGATCCGCCGCACCGCCGGGATGACGGCGATGCACGGCGAGATGTCGGCCCCGACGCCCGCGAAGAAGCCCTCGGGTGCGCAGAAGTCGTTCTGCATGTCGATGACGAGGACGGCGGTGCTCTCGCCGGGCAGGTCGAATTCGTACGGCTCGTTCATGGCTTCAGCCTTCTTTCGTCTCGGTGGGGGGCGCCGCGCGGCCGGTGCGGTGGCCGAGGACGCCGAGGTTCTCGAAGTGGGTGCGGATGGTCGCGGCGTGCACACGCATCTCCTCGGAGACCACGCTCGAGACGTCGCGCGGCCTCGGGACGTCGATCCGGATGTCGTCGACGAAGGTTCCCGGCCGGCTGGACATCACGAGCACCCGGTCCGAGAGGAAGAGGGCCTCGTTGATGTCGTGGGTGATCAGCACGACCGTGGGCTTGCCGTCGAGCCAGAGATCCTGCAGGTCGAGATTCATCTGCTCACGGGTGAGCGAGTCCAGCGCGCCGAAGGGCTCGTCGAGCAGGAGCACCTCCGGGGAGTGGATGAGCGCGCGGCAGATCGCGACGCGCTGCCGCATGCCGCCGGAGAGCTCGGAGGGGTAGCGGTTCTCGAAGCCCTGGAGGCCCACCTGGGCGAGGAGCTCTCGCGCCCGCCCTTCGTAGTCCTTGACCCGACCGCGCCGCATGTCGATCTGGAAGAGCACGTTCTGCTTCACGGTGAGCCACTCGAGCAGCAGGTCGCGCTGGAACACGATCCCGACCCCGGGATAGGGCTTCGTGATGGCCTGGCCGTGGATGCGCACCTCGCCCGTGGTCGGCTGCGAGAGCCCGGCGAGCATGCTGAGGAGGGTCGACTTGCCGCACCCGCTCGGCCCCACGATCGAGATGAACTCGCCCCGCGCGATCGACAGGCTGACGTCGTGGACGGCCGTGACGGGCTGATTGCGGCTCTGGTAGGTCTTCGACACCGAGCGCAGTTCTGCCCAGGCGTCTCCCGAGGAGGCTCGTGCGGTGGTCATGGTGGCTCCGTTCGTTCTCGCAGTTCTCGACTCGGGGCGGCTCATCGGTTCTGTCCCGTCGCGCGGAGGGGGGCGGGGATGACCAGCCACTTGATGACCACCAGCAGTGCGAACAGGAGCGATCCGAGCACTGTGAGCACGAGGAGCACGGCGAAGACGAGCGGGGTGTCGAGGTTGCCGTTCGCCACGAGCACGAGGTAGCCGAGTCCGTTGTCGGCGTTGATGAACTCGCCCACGACGACACCGATGACGGCGAGGGTGATCGCGATCTCGAATCCGCCGAAGATGGCGGGCAGGGCGTTGATCAGCGTGATCTTGCGGAAGGTGCGCCATCTCCCCGCCCCCATCGAGCGAGCGAGGACGAGGAGCTGCGGATCGGTGGAGCGCAGCCCGACCACGGAGTTGATGATGATCGGGAACACGGCGATCGTGAACGCCACGGCGACCTTCGAGGTGATGCCGTAGCCGAACCACACCAGGAAGAGCGGCGCCAGAGCGACCTTGGGCACGATCTGCGCCGCGATGAGCGCCGGATAGACCGTGATCTCGAAGATTCGCGACCACGTGATGAGCATGGCCAGCAGGACGCCGAAGACCACCGAGAGCAGGAAGCCCTGCACGATCTCGTTCAGGGTGGGCGGAATCGCCGAGACGATGATGGACCAGTCCTGCGCCAGGCTCGCGCCGATGTCGACCGGCGACGGAAGGATGAGCGGCGACGGCTGGAAGATCATCACGAAGATCTGCCACAACGCGATCAGCCCGACCACGAAGGCCACGGCCGGCCAGTGGGCGAGCACGCTCATCAGTCCTCGCCGCAACTGCGCCACGCGCGTCGAACCATCGGGACGTCGGGTTATGGATGTCACCGCTGCACCTCCTCGGGCTTGTCCCTCGGCTGAGGAACAATCAGATCATATATCTTCATGCCATTCACGATATGATATGTTTGTTTCAACAGTGTTTCGCGTTGCGAACGAGTTCGACTACGTCACCGGAAGGAGCAGCCGTGAATCCCTCGCCCGACGACGCGCAGACGCGCACCGACCTCGCCCATGCCGCGCGCATCCTCGCGCACATCGGGCTGGTGAACGGCCATGGCCACCTCAGCGCGCGCGTGAGCGATTCCACCCTCCCCGAGCAGGTCGTGCTCTCCACTCCACGCGGAGCACCCTCCCTCGTCTCCCCCGCCGAGATGGTGGGCTACTCGTCGGCGAACTGGCAGCAGATGGCCGAGCGAGTGCCGCTCGAGGCGCCGCTGCACCTCGCGGTCTACCGAGCGCGCCCCGATGTCGGCGCGATCATGCGGATGCAGGGAACGCTGCTGGATGCGGTCGGCACCCGATACGACACGCTTCCGATCGTCCACGGGCGGGGTTCGCATCTCCGCCGGGCGCCCCGGGTGTTCCCCGACGCCTCACCGATCCGCGATGCCGAGCTCGGCCGCCAGGTGGCTGAGCTGCTGGGCGACGGGCAGGCCGCGTTCCTGCGGGGCAACGGGGCCTTCACTGTCGGCGTCGACATCCCGGACGCCGTGGCGAACGCGAGCTATCTGCTCGAGACGATCGAGATCCATCTCGCGCGCGGGCGCGACGACCCGCCCCTCTCCTTCACCGACGAGGAGCTGACCGCCCGAGGCGGCGGTATGAAGGGCGATTCGAGCCGGCGCAGCTGGGATTTCCTGCTCGATCAGGCCGGAATCCCCATGACGGGGGCTCTGGCAACAGACCCGAACACCGGAAACGAGAGGGCGCTATGGCCGAGCTGAAATCGCGAGCGATCTATGAGGCCTTGCGGTCCGAGATCCTGACCGGAAACCGTGAACCGGGACAGCGGCTCGTGCTGCGGCAGATCGCACAGGAGTACGGGGCCAGCGACATCCCCGTCCGCGAGGCGCTCCGGATGCTCGAGCAGGACGGCCTGGTCGAGATCACGCCCTACCAGGGCGCACGCGTCACCACGCTGTCGCCCGAACAGGTGAGCGAGGCCTACTTCGTGCGCGGGCATCTTGAGGCCCTCGCCACCGAGCTCGCGGCCACCCGGCTCACCGGCGACGACTTCGCCCGCCTCGACCAGCTCGTCGAGGCGATGGCGGAGGGCGAGCCCGATCCGATCGACTACGCGGAGTTGAACCGGCAGTTCCACACGTACATCGTCGAGCACTGCGGCAACCAGGTGCTCCAAGACGCGATCGTCAGCATCTGGCAGACCCAATCCGCCTTCCAGATCGTGTTCCGGCTCGATCCCGACCGCCGCCAGGACTCGAATCACGAGCACCGCGAGATCATGCGGGCGTTGCGCGACGGCGATCGCCGCAAGGCCCACGATCTGGCACTCGATCACAAGTTCGCGACCGCGACGGCACTCAGCGAAGCACTCCAGGCGCACCACGACGGCGTCTCCGAGATCGCGTAGTGCCGTGACGACACCCGCCTCCTCCCCGGAGCCGCTCGCCGGCATCCTCGTCGTCGACCTCACCCGTGCACTCGCCGGACCGCACGCAACCATGATGCTCGGCGACCTCGGTGCCCGCATCATCAAAGTCGAGACGCCGAGCCGGGGAGACGACACCCGCGGATGGGGGCCGCCGTTCGTCTGGCCGGAGAACTCGCCGTCGCACGAACCAGCGGATCGCGAGTCGACCTATTTCCTCTCCGCCAACCGAAACAAGGAATCGATCGCACTCGACCTCAAGGCCGACGACGATCGCGAGGTGCTGTTGCGCCTGCTCCGTCGCGCGGATGTCGTGGTCGAGAACTTCCGCCCTGGTGTGCTCGAGCGACTCGGATTCGGCATCGACGAGATGCATCGGCTGAATCCCGGACTGGTCATGCTCTCGATCAGCGGATTCGGCAGCGACGGCCCGGAGTTCGAGCGAGCCGGCTACGACCAGATCATGCAGGGCGAGGCGGGCCTGATGTCGATCACCGGCGGCTCCCCCGACGATCCGCAGAAAATGGGCGTTCCCATCGCCGACCTGCTGGCCGGGATGTACGGGGCCTTCGGAACGGTCGCCGCCCTCCGCGCGCGCGAGCGGACCGGTCACGGAACGGTCGTCCGAACCTCGCTGCTGGCGGCGGCCGTCAGCGTGCACGCGTTTCAGGGAACGCGATGGACGGTCGCCGGCGAGGTCGCCCATGCTGAGGGCAATCACCACCCCTCGATCGCCCCGTACGGGCTGTACCGCTGCGCCGACGGCAGTGTGCAGATCGCGGTCGGCAGCGAGTCGCTCTGGCGCACCTTCGCGGCGGGGTTCGGTCTCGACGCCGATGACCCCCGGTTCGCCACGAACTCCGACCGAGTCGTCCAGCGCACGAGGCTGATCGCCCTCATCGAGGGGGTGTTCTCGACCTGGTCGGCGGAGTCGTTGATCGAGCGTCTGCAGGAACTCGGCATCCCGGCCGGCCGCATCCGCACCATCGACCAGGTCTATGAATGGGCCCAGGTCGAGAGCCAGGGCCTGATCGTGGAGGTCGAGCACGACACGCTCGGGGCGCTTCGGCTGCCCGGCCCCGCCCTGCGCTTCTTCGACATCGAGGGCGCCGAGACGACACGACGCCGGCACGACGCACCACCGGTTCTCGACGCCGACGGCGATCGCATCAGGAGCTGGCTGCAGTCAGCCGAACTCTCCGATGTCTGAGTTCGCCACCGCCCGAGCGGCCATCGCCGACCTCGTCGATCCCGGCAGCTTCGACTGCTGGGACGATGCGATCGACCGCCGGCACCGCTCGGCCGGCTACCGTGCGACGCTCGACCGGGCGCAGGAGCGCGCCGGCCTCGATGAATCCGTGACCACCGGCCGCGCGAGCATCGGGGGCCACGACGTCGCCGTGATCGTGAGCGAGTTCGGGTTCCTCGGCGGGTCGATCGGCGTGGATGCCGCGGAACGGATCATCCGCGCCATCCGGCGTGCCACAGGAAGCGGGCTTCCCCTCATAGCGAGCACGGCCTCCGGTGGAACCCGGATGCAGGAGGGGACCCCGGCGTTCGTGCGAATGGCCGACATCACTCGCGCGCTCGTGGCCCACAAGCGCAAGGGACTTCCCTACCTCGTGCATCTCCGGAACCCCACGACGGGCGGCGTCTTCGCGTCGTGGGCCTCGCTCGGTCAGGTCACGATTGCGGAGCCGGGCGCGTTCATCGGCTTTCTCGGACCGCGGGTGGTCGCCGCGCTCGGCGTGGAGCCTGTGCCGGACTGGGTTCAGCGGTCGGAGAACCTGGCTGAACACGGAGTCATCGACATCGTGGTCGACCGTCGGGGCACGGCGGCTGTGCTCGCCTGCTTGATCGATCTCTTCGCGCGGCGCACACATCCGACCAGCTCGCCCGAGCCTGCCGTCCGACAGGTCGAGGGCAGTGAGGACGTCTGGATCTCGGTGGCGGCCACTCGGTCGCCGGACCGGCCCGGGCTCCGCGAGTTCATGGAATCCGCCGCATCCCAATCGCTGACACTGCGCGGCACCTCGGGGCGGGCCGTGATGGTCGCTATCGCGCGGATCGCCGGAATCGCGTGCATCGTCGTCGGACAGGACCGTCGCGCTCAGGTCCGCCACGCGATCGGTGCGACGGATCTGCAGACCGCCCGAGCCGGTATCGAACTCGCCGCCGAGTTGGGACTGCCGCTCATCACAGTCGTCGATACCGCCGGAGCGGAGATCTCCATCGAGGCAGAACAGGCGTCGATCGCCGGCGAGATAGCGCGATGCGTCGCGGCGCTGGTCGCCGTTGAGACGCCGACCGTGGCGATACTCCTCGGCCAGGGTGCCGGCGGGGCCGCTCTGGCCCTGACCCCCGCTCGCCGGATAGTCGCGGCAGAGCGGGCGTGGCTGGCGCCGTTGTCCCCGGAGGGCGCAGCAGCGATCGTGCACAGCACGATCGGCCGCACCGCGGACATCGCGAGGGAGCAGAGGATCGCGGCGGGAGCTCTCCGGGAAGACGGGATCCTCGACGCCGTCGTGTCGGAGGAATCCCTTGATCGTGGTGACGTCGATGACTTCTTCCAGACCATCGCGCACCAGGCGGCGGCCCTGGTGCGCGAACAAGACGGTGCAGCGCGACACGAAGCAGCGCGGTGACGAGGGGTTGCAGGAACAGGCCGCCCCGCCCCATAGCCCTACCCCACGTCGTGCAGGTGGTGCACCGGGTCGTGGATGAAGTACTTGCCGAGCGTCTCCACCGTGAAGGTCGACCCGTCGGAGCGCCGCCCGGTGCGGCCCAGCTGCTCGGTCGCCACCCGGGCGAAGGCGTCGGCGACGGATGCCGCGGCGGCCTCGAGCTCGTCGGCGACGACAGCCGGGTCCTGCTCGTTGTAGCGTTCGGCGAGGGCCGTGGCATCCTGATCCCAGTTCTCAAAAGCCGGGTCGTCTTCGCGCAGCATCAGCGCGAGTCTCCCGTCGAAGACCCGGAAGACATCGCGCACGTGAGCACCGTACTCGAGGTTCGACCAGGTGGCGTCGTCGGGGCGCACCCGCACCGACTCCCGCGCGAAGACGGGGCGCCAGGATGCCGCGTTCTGCCGGACGAGCTGCGGCAGCTGCTCGAACTCGACGGCGCTGGAATCGAAACCGCATTCGGGGCACCGGCGTTCGAGCACCCAGGTCCAGTTCTTCGTGTCAGGCGTGATAGGCATCCCGCCAGCGTAAACGCCTGCCGTGCTCAGAGCCGTAGAAAGGGTGCCAGACCTCGACCGAACACAGCCACAGCCACGAGGCCGTGACGCTACTGCGCCGGCGCGGCCGGGGGCGGGCAGACCGGCAGGGCGGCCATGCTCGCGACCATCTGCTCCTCCGACCACGGCAGCTCGACCAGGGGTGACTCCTTGCCGTTCGCCGCGGGGGCCTTCGCCGCGATCGAGGCGAGACGCAGGGCCAGCAGCTGGGCGAGGTCTTCGCCCGCCGTCGAGTTGTTGAGCATCACGACGACGGTCAACCCGCTGGTGGGATCGCTGAACATCGCCGAGATGTAGCCGGGGATCTGCCCGTCGTGCCCGATCATCGGCCCGAGCTGCAGCACTCCGAGGCCGTAGCCCTGCCAGGTCGGGGAGTCGGGGCCGAGCGGAACGGTCGCGGTCTGCTCGGTCGCCGTCTTGTCGGAGAGCAGGCTGCCCGCCGCGAGGTCTTGCACGTAGTGCCTCAGGTCGTGCAGGGTCGAGACGGCCCCGCCCGCCGTCCAGGCCATCGAGTTCGACAGCCGGGTCTCGTCGACGAGGGTTCCGCACTGCAGCTGGCCGGTCGCCGGATCGACCGGTGTCACGTAGCCATCGATCGACTCCCCGTCGAGCGACATCTGCGAGGGCGGCGGGAACGAGGTGCTGCCCATGCCGGCCGGGCCGAAGACGTACTCGCTGTACAAGCTGGCCCAGTCCTTCTGCGTCGCCGCCTGGAGGGCCAGCCCCAGCAGCAGATAGCCCGTGTCCGAGTACGAGTAGGTCTCGCCGGGGGCGGCCACGCGCGGCAGGGCCATCCCGGCCGAGAGGAGCTCCAGCGGCGGCCACACCCGTGTCGGGTTCGCGGTGAACTGCGCCCCCAGCACCGAGTGGTAGTCGGCGAGGCCCGAGGTGTTCTGGCAGAGCTGACGGAGGGTGATGCCCTCGATGCCGGACATCCGCGGCAGGTACTCCGAGACGGGGTCGTCGAGACCGACCGTGCCCTCGTCGACGAGGGTGAGCAGCACCGTGCAGCTCATCGGCTTCGTGTTCGAGGCGATCCGGAACCGGGTGTTCTCGGTCACGGGAGCCGAGCCGCCCTGCGTGGTGACCCCTTCGCCCTGCACCCATTGGCCGGCCCACGGCGCCCAGACCCCCGCGATGGCGCCCGTCGCGCCGGCGAGCGCCATGGCGTCTCTCACCGCGGCGTCGAGCCGATCGGACACGTCGGTCGCGAACGGGGCCTCCACCTGCGCGGGCCAGTTCATGTTCGCATCCGCCGACGGCGAGCAGCCCGAGAGCAGGATCGAGCCCGCAGCGACGAGGGCCACGATGACCCCGCGCCGTGTCCTCCCCCGAGGCTTGCGCATTCCATCCCCCTGATTGGGTGCTAGATGTATAGGGATTCTAACCTCCCGGTTTCCCATAACACCTCAGACCAGAGGATGACTCGCCCCCGCCTCAGGGACCACACTCCCGAATCGCCCGCGTCTAGACTCGAGGGGATGTCACACTTCAGCCCGGAAATCATCCACGCCGTCGTCAGCCACATGAACGGCGACCACGTCGACGACAACCTCATGATCGTGCGCGCCTTCGCCGAGCCGACCGCGAGCTCCGCCCTCATGACGGGTCTCGACGGCGAGGCGGGGATCTGGGCGGCCGTGGTCGACGGCTCGACGATCGACGTGCGGGTGCCCTGGTCGAAGCCGATCACCGAGCGCCCGGAGATCCGGCGCGAGGTCGTGACCCTCTACAACGCCGCGTGCGAACGCCTCGGGGTCGAGCCCCGCGCCGAGCACTGAGCGGGAGCAACCAGCGGGAGCGCTGAGCGCGCTCGATCACCCCGCTGAACTCTCCTCCCGGCACGACCAAACCGTTCGCGCCGGGGCTCCGAACCCTGTGATGAGCGCGGCCACGGCCGCATCCATTCACAGGGAGGCAATTCTCATGGGTACATCACCGAACCGCATCATCGGAACGATCTTCGGAGCCGTCTACGTGCTCGTCGGTCTGCTCGGCTTCGCCGTCACCGGGGGAGTGAGCTTTCTCGCGACCGACGGCGGCCTGCTCCTCGGCGTCTTCGAGGTGAACCCGCTGCACAACGTCATCCACATCCTGGTGGGAGCGGCGCTGCTCATCGCCGGCCTCGTCGGCGTGGGCGCGGCGAAGGCGGTCAACACGACGGTGGGCGCGGTCTACCTGCTGCTCGGAATCGTCGGCTTCTTCCTCGTCGGCAGCGCGCTCAACATCCTCGCGCTCAACACCGCGGACCACTTCCTGCACCTGGCGAGCGCGATCGTGCTGCTCGGTGTGGGACTGGCGGCAGACAGGGCGACCCGACCCGTCACCGCCTAGGAGGTGCGGCGATGGGGCGTTTCGTCCACGGTGCTCCCCATCGCCGTGCACCGGCCGCCGATGGCAGAACCCGACAGCGAAGAGAGGATGCCCCGATGATCTCGATCACAGCAGTGCTGCTCGCGATGGCCGGGCTGGGCGCCGGGCTCGTGCATCTCGCGGCGGCCGGCGGCGCACCGCTCGCCCTGGCCGTGCTCCTCGTCGCCGTCGGCAGCGCGGAGATCGCCTGGTCGGTCACCGTGCTCGCCCGCGGGCGGATCGTGCTGCCGCGCGCGACCCTCGCCCTGGCCGTCGTGCCCGTGCTCGGCTGGGCCGCGCTCTCCGCCCTCGGACCGGCGCTCGGTGTCGCCCTCGGCTTCCTGCCCATGGCCGTCGCGTCGCTCTTCGACCTCGTGATCGCCGCCACCCTCGCCGCGCGCACGCGCGCCGCCCGTCCGACCGCCTCGGCTCACCCCGTCCAGGCGACACAGACACTACAGGCCGCACAGACGAGGCCGGATGCCGCACGCCCCCGCCTCTCCGCGACCCGCTTCCTCGTGGCCCTCGTGCTCGGCGCGAGTGCCGTCGCAGGCCTCACGACCCCGGCTCTCGCGGCATCCGACGCCGGAGCGCACGCCGTTCCGCACGGCACCCACCACTGACGACCAGCCGGCACCCCGCCCTCGCCCCGACCCGCGGAAGCCCGTTCGGAGCGCAGCCTCACCGCACCACCGGCACCCGCTCCTGGGAGGCCGCCGAATGCGTAGCACCGGACTCTTTGGCTAAACTGAGGCAACCCTAAGTCGTTCGAGTCCCGGAGTCCGCCATGTCTGTCGTCATCCCCTTCTCCCAAGCCCTCCGTGAACGCACCAAAGGGGGCCACAGCGACAGCGAGGGGGCGGGATTCATGACCGACCTCATGACCGGCAAGGGCACCCGCGACGACTACATCGCCCTCGTGGCGCAGCACTACTTCATCTACGAGGCCATCGAGGCCGGCGCCGAGCGTATGAAGAACGACCCCGTGGCAGCGCCCTTCATCACCTCGAAGCTCACGCGTCTTCCCGCGATCGAGGCCGACCTCGAGTTCCTCATCGGCGACGACTGGCGCGAGCAGATCACCCCGCTGCCCACGACCCAGCGCTACGTCGACCGCGTCAACGAGGTCTCGGCCACCTGGAACGGCGGTTACGTCGCCCACCACTACACGCGCTACCTCGGCGACCTCTCGGGCGGCCAGATCATCCGCACGCTCATGCAGCGCCAGTTCGGCTTCGAGACGAACGGCGTGGGCTTCTACCTCTTCGGCGACATCGCCAAGCCGAAGGAGTTCAAAGACACCTACCGCGCGCAGCTCGACGCCGTGGACTGGGACGACGCCGAGCGCGACCGCGTGATCGACGAGGTCATGCTCGCCTACCGCTTCAACACCGAGCTCTTCATCGACCTCGCCGACGCGAAGGCCGCCGCGGCAGCCTGAGCAGGCCTCGGCCCCACCGCGTTCGGAAGCGCTCGGCCGCGACACGACGGCCGCGCAGGCTCCCGGCTACAGCGCCGGGCGAGGCGGCTGCTGGTGCTGCATAAAACGCCGCACGTTGTCGTCGACGATGATGTCGCTCGGCCGCAGCGGGCGCGACAGGTAGAGCCCCTCGAGCGAGGTGAGCCGGCTGAGTGCGACGTAGGTCTGCCCGGGGCTGAACACCCGGGCTCCCAGATCGACGATCGCCGAGTCGTAGGTCTTGCCCTGCGACTTGTGGATGGTGACGGCCCACGCCAATCGCAGCGGGAACTGGGTGAACTCGCCCACAACGTCTTTTGTGAGCTTCTTGGTCGCCGCCGAGTAGGAGTATCGGTACTTCTCCCAGACGACGGGATCGACCTCGTGCACCTCGCCGTCGACCTCTACGAAGACCGTGCTGTCGATGCGCGTGACCGTGCCGATCGATCCGTTGACCCAGCGCTGATCGGCGTCGTTGCGCAGGAACATGACCTGCGCGCCGATCTTGAGCTCGAGCGCCTCGTCGGCCGGATACGCGCGGCCGCCGAAATCGCCGGAGACCTCGGCACGAGCCGTGAGGGTGCGCCCGGGGAGGCGCTCGAGCGCCGCGGCGTTGATGCGGTTGACCGCGTCGTTGCGCGTCGCGAGGGTGATCGTGCCGTCGTCGGGCGCGGTGCGGGCGCCCGTGGAGTTGAGCACGTCGGCGATCTCTTTCGTCACCTGGCCGTGCCGCACGGCGTTGAGCATGTACTTGAACCGATCGTCGTGCTGGCGGTGGATCTCGGTGAGCTCGAAGATCGACAGCTCCGCCTCCTCCCACACCTTCGCGTCGAAGAACCAGATGGAGCGGTAGCGGTCGGTGAAGTAGGCGCGCTCGTCGCCGTCTCCCGGCACCGGGGCGAGCTGGTAGGGATCGCCGAAGAGCACGAGCTGCACGCCGCCGAAGGGCTCGGTCTTGCGCTGCCGTGCCTGGCGCAGGCTGCGGTCCATCGCATCCATGAGGTCGGCGTTGACCATCGAGACCTCGTCGATCACGAGGGTGTCGATCGTGTTGAGCAGTTTGCGCACCTCGCCGTTCTGCTCGATGTCGTGGTCGGCGATGACCCCGATCGGCAGCCGGAAGAGCGAGTGGATGGTCTGCCCGCCCACGTTGAGCGCGGCGACCCCCGTCGGCGCCGCGATGACGAGCTGCTTCTCGGTGTTCCAGGAGAGGTGGTTGAGCAGCGTCGACTTGCCCGTGCCCGCCCGGCCCGTCACGAAGATGTGGTCGCGCGTCTTCTCGATGGCCTCGAAGATCCGTGCCTGCTCGGCAGACAGCGCGATCTTCGCCACAGGGCCTTCTTCCGTGAGAGCTGGGGATTCAGCCCTACCAATCTACGGGATGCGCGGAGGGCGAGGCCGCTCGTGACCGTAGGATGTGGAAGGTGACCCGGGTTGATGTCGAGCATTCGCGGAGCATGCCGCGGGCCGTGCTGCTCTGGCTCGGGATCGGCGTGCTGCTCATCGCCTCCCTCGCGGCCGCGATCGGGGCGCTCAACCGCGACGTCTACTCCGCGAACGGCTTCGTGCGCGACTACCTCGAGGCCATCGAGCGCCAGGATGCCCGCACCGCCCTCTCGCTCCCGGGCGTGCAGATCGACCCCCACCACTACGCCGACGCCGGCCTCCCCGTGACCACCTCGACCGTCCTCCTGCGCAACTCGATGATCGGCGAGATCGACGATGTGCGGTTCGTGAGCGATGTGACGGGAGAGGACGGCATCCACACCGTCACCGTCGAGTACACGCTCGAGACCGGGCCGGCCTCCTCGAGTTTCCGCGTCGAGCAGAACGGCACGATCTGGGGGGTGCTGCCGACCTGGCGTTTTGTGGACTCGCCGCTCGCGCACGTCGACCTCACGGTGCTGCACGCGAGCATCTTCGAGGTCAACGGCCTCACCCTCGACACCCGCACGGGCGAGCCGGAGGGCCAGCCGGTCAGTTTCAACAACTCGGCCAGCTACCTCGCCTTCGCACCGGGCGTCTACACCTTCTCGCACGAGTCGTCCCTGCTGACGGCCGAGAAACAGGATGTCGCGATCACCGACTGGAGCGCGCCCACCGAGGTCTCCGTCGACACGCAGGCCAATGCCGACTTCGTCGACGACGTGCAGGAGGAGGTCGACGGCTACCTGGACGACTGCGCGACCCAGACCGTGCTGCAACCGGCCGGATGCCCGTTCGGCATCGTCATCGACGACCGCATCAAGGGCGAGCCGGCGTGGTCGATCGCCGAGTACCCGGTGGTCACGATCGTTCCCGGTGAGACCGGCTGGCTGACACCGCCCACCCCGGCGGCCGCGCACATCGTCGTCGAGGTGCAGTCGCTCTTCGACGGCGACGTCACGACCCTCGACCAGGACGAGCCCTTCGAGCTCGGCCTCGACATCGCGATCGAGGCCGACGGCAGCATCAACATCCAGGTGCAGTAGGCACCTGCTCAGGGAACGACGAGGCGGCCCCGGAGCTACCGGTCCTTGGCGGCGAGACGGGCGAGCCGGTCGTTGTACTCCTCGAGCTCGGCCTCGTTGGTGCGGTCGGCGTTGCGGTCGCGCCTCTTCGTCTCGCGGTCGTCGCTGCGGCCCCACTGGATGGCGACGATGATGGCGAGCACGACCGTGGGGATCTCGCCGATGCTCCAGGCGATGCCGCCGCCCGCCTGTTGATCCGCGAGGGCGTCGACGCCCCAGCTGCGGCCCATCGCGCCGTACCAGTCGGCCAGGAGCAGCCCCGAGCCGGTCATGAGCGCGAGGCCGAAGAAGGCGTGGAACGCCATCGTGCCGAGCAGCAGCACGAGCCGGAAGGGGTAGGGCAGGCGGTAGGGCACGGGGTCGACGCCGATGAGCGACTGCACGAAGAGGTAGCCGGTGATGAGGAAGTGGGTGATCATCCACTCGTGACCGATGTGGTCGGTCGTCGCCCAGCTGAAGACGGGGGAGTAGTAGAACACCCAGAGCGAGCCCGCGAAGAGCACGGCGGCCACGATCGGGTTGGTCAGCACCGTCGCGACCTTCGAGTGCACGACGAGCATGATCCACTCGCGCGGCCCGCGGCTGCCGTCGTCGCGCTTGACGATCGCCCGCAGGGCGAGGGTGATGGGCGCGCCGGGCACGAGCAGCACCGGCACCATCATCGTGAGGGCCATGTGGCCGAGCATGTGGGTGCTGAAGAGGTACTTCTCGTAGACGTTGACGGCGCCGTTCGTCACGTAGAACAGCGCGACCATCCCCACGACCCAGAGGATCGTGCGGTGCAGGGGCCAGCTGTCTCCCCGCCGGCGCAGTCGGCGCACGCCCGCGAGGTAGAAGAAGATGCCGAAGGCGCAGATGAGCAGCCAGATGAGGTCGAAGTTCCACTCGGTGAAGTAGCTGAGCGGGGTGAGCTCGGGCGGCAGGGGCTCGCCCGTGAGGATCTCGGCGGGCGTCGGGATGGAGGGAAGCACCTCTTCGACGGGGGTCGCGGTCTGCGCGAGGGCGGCGGCGACACCCGAGGCGAGGCCCATGAAGCCGAGCTCGGCGGCGACGAGCCACCAGAAGTGACCGCCGACGGGCTTGGCGCTGCGCGACATCCGCCCGATCAGGTAGCGGCGCTGGATCGCGCCGAAGAAGCCGAGCGCGACGAGCGCGAAGACCTTCACGAGCACGAGGATGCCGTACGGCGTCAGCAGGCGGTCGAGCGATCCGATGCGCAGCTCGGCCCCCGCGTAGCCCGAGACCGCGACGACGAGGAAGCAGACGAGCGCGAGCGTCGAGTACCGGGTGATGACCGGAAGGATGCGGCCGCCCGCGAGCTCCTTGCGCAGCAGCACGATCGTCAGCAGACCGCCCAGCCACACCGCCGCGAAGACGAGGTGCAGACCGAGTGCCGTGATCGCCGCGTCGTGGCCGCTCGTTCCGGCGGCGTGGCCCTGCTGCGCCATCGGCACGAGGGCGATGACGGAGAGGATCGCGACGAAGACGAGGGCGGTCTGATTGCGCACCGCGAAGCACAGCACGGTCACGGCCGCGGCGATGAGGGTCGTCGTGAGCCAGGCCTGGCCGACCTCGACGGTCGTGATGAAGAAGCTCAGCTTGTCGCCGAAGGCCGGGTCGGTGCTGAACGAGGAGCCGGTGACCTTGAGGAAGGTGAAGAAGCCGGTGCCCGCGGCCGCCACGGTGAGCACGGCCGCGGAGCCGGCGGCGATGTCGAGGGCCTTGTTGAACTCGGGCTTCTTGGGCGTCAGCGCGAAGCAGACGAGCACGAGCGCGCCGATCGTGCCGGCTGCGCCGAGGTTGACCATGAGCTTCGCCGCCGGGAGCCCCCAGCGCACGACAGGCCCGGCGTCGCGGAGGGCGAGCGGGTCTGCGGCGCCGCCGTACGAGAGCGCGAGCACCATCGAGACGATCGCGACCGCGAGCAGCACGGCAGGGCCGACGATGATGAGGGGTCTTCGCACCTAGCTACTCTATGTTCTCGGCGCGGCTCTTCGCTGTGACGCCGACCGGATGACACCGTTCGCGAGTCGTGCCGAACCGTTCACGATCACGGTTTTTCAGAACGGTTCGGCGCGACTCGCGAAGGCTTAAACGCAGATCGGGGAGCACCGACAGAGTCGGTGCTCCCCGATCAACAGGAGCTGATGCTACTTCGCGGCAGCCTTGAGCTTCGAGCCGGCGCTGATCTTGACCGAGTGGCCTGCAGCGATCTGGATGGTCTCACCGGTCTGCGGGTTGCGGCCGGTGCGAGCTGCACGCGAGGTGCGCTCGACGGAGAGCCAACCCGGGATCGAAACCTTGACGTCGTTCGCCACCGAGTCAGAGAGCGTGGAGAAGAGAGCGTCCAGGACGCCGTTGACGGCAGCCTGGCTCTGGCCGGACTCCGCGGCAACAGCCGCAACGAGCTCGGTCTTGTTAAGCGACTTATCAGCCATTGAGTGTCCTCCTCGGACCTATGCGCTGTCTGAAACAGCAGTGTTGTTGTAGATACGGCCGGAACTGTGACATCCCGGCCTTTGGTCGAACGACCGTGGGTAATTTACCAGCTTGACTTGGTAATTCCGGGCAACTCGCCTCGGTGAGCCATGTCACGGAAGCGAACACGGGAGATCCCGAACTTCGTGAGGACACCGCGGGGGCGGCCGTCGACGGCGTCGCGGCTGCGCACGCGCACCGGCGAGGCGTTGCGCGGGAGCTTCTGCAGGCCCACTCGAGCGGCCTCGCGGCTCTCGTCGGTGCCGTTGGGGTCGATGAGAGCCTTCTTGAGCTCAAGACGCTTGGTCGCGTAGCGCTCTACGACGACCTTGCGCTGTTCGTTGCGGGCGATCTTGCTCTTCTTCGCCATGGTTTAGCGCTCCTCGCGGAATTCGACGTGCTTGCGCACGATGGGGTCGTACTTCTTGAGCACGATACGGTCGGGGTTGTTGCGACGGTTCTTGCGGGTCACGTAGGTGTAACCGGTGCCAGCCGTCGAACGAAGCTTGATGATCGGACGAACGTCCTGCTGCTTTGCCATTAGATTTTCTCCCCGCGGGCCAGGATGTCCTTGACGACGGATTCGATGCCACGAGCATCGATGACCTTGATGCCCTTCGCGGACACGTTGAGGGTGACGTTACGGCGCAGGGACGGCACGTAGTAGGTCTTCCTCTGCACGTTCGGGTCGAAGCGACGCTTCGTGCGGCGGTGCGAGTGCGAGATAGCGTGTCCGAAGCCGGGGACGGCTCCAGTCACTTGGCAGACTGCTGCCATGATTTTCCTCCAATACCGAAGAGCGGATGCTCTTCCCAAGATCTCTTGTCGGCTAGCCACGACCCACAGCACAGCAGTGTTCCGCTGAAGAATGGGGGAGTGGTTGCGGTCTGAACGGTGAGAGCGCTCAGCCAAACAACGATCTTATGCGATGCGGGGCCGGGTGCGCAACACGGCTACCGTGTGACGGCGTCGCTCGCGCGGCGCCGTCTGCGCCCGCCCTACCGCGGGTCGGCCTGAGCGGTGCCGCTCTGCGCCGCCGCCCGCGAGCACTCCGCGCACAGCCCGAAGACGTCGACGATGTGCGCGGCCTGCGTGAAACCGTTGTCGGCGGCGACGGATCGCGCCCAGGTCTCGACGGGGTCTGCGGAGATCTCCACGGTGAGGCCGCAGTTGCGGCAGATCAGGTGATGGTGGTGAGTGCCCGGGGTGCAGGCCCGGTAGAGGCTCTCGCCGTCGAGCGACTGCAGGGAATCGGCATCCCCCTCGGTCGCGAGGTCGGCGAGCGCACGGTACACAGTCGCGAGACCGATGGGTGAGCCGGAGTCACGCAAGGCCGAGTGCAGCCCCTGAGCGCTCACGAAGCCATCCGTGTCGCCGAGGGCCTCGCGCACAGCCTCGCGCTGCCACGTGTTCCTCTTCACTACCATGCCTCTATTCTCGCCTTTCTGCCTGAGAGTCCGCGCTTTTTCTTTGCGGCGTCGACGATCCGGCACACGACGTAGATGAGGAAGGAGATCGTCGTCACGTAGGGGCTGATCGGGATCGAGCCGCCGAGCGCGAGCATGATGCCGCCCACGAGCGAAACCACGGCGAAGAGCATGCTGAGCAGCGGCACGACGATGGGCGAGGAGGAGAGCCGGAGGGCGGCCGCCGCAGGCGTCACGAGGATCGAGAGCACGAGCAGCGAGCCGACGATCTGCACCGACACCGCGACGGCGAGCCCCAGCAGGATCATAAAGAAGATCGAGAGGGCTTGCACGGGCACTCCCCGTGCCGCCGCGACATCCGCGTCGACGCTCGAGAACATAAGCGGACGCCAGACGAGCAGCAGGCCGACCACGACGACGATCGAGATGGCGACGAGCGAGCCGAGACGCGGGTTGTCGACCGCGACGATCTGACCGGTGAGCAGGCCGAACTTGTTCGACGACCGCCCGGGGTAGAGAGCGAGGCACAGGATGCCGAGGCCGAGGCCGAAGGGCATGAGCACGGCGATGATCGAGTTGCGATCCCTCGCCCGGGAGCCGAGCGCCCCGATGAGCAGCGCCGCGAGAAGCGAGCCGATGATGGAGCCCTCGACGACGCCCACCCCGAACAGCAGGCCGGCCGCGGCGCCCGCGAAGGAGAGCTCGCTGATGCCGTGCACGGCGAAGGCCATGTCGCGCGACATCACGAAGACGCCGATGAGGCCGCCGACCACGCCGAGCACGGCGCCCGCGATGATCGAGTTCTGCAGCAGGGCGAGCAGCTCGCCGTAGTCGGTGAAGTCGAAGATCTGCGACCACAGGTCGGAGTCCTCCGCGCGAAGGAGGCCGGGGGCGCCGAGGATACCGGGCAGCACGCCCGCGAGAACGGCGATCACGGCATCACGACCGGGGTGCCGGTGCCGGGCTCGTGGCTCGAGTCGTGGTGGTCGGCGTGCACCGCGTCGGGCGTGCCGACCACGATGACCCGGCCGCGGGTGCGGATGACGTCGACAGGCGAGCCGTAGAGCTCGCTCAGCACCTCGGAGCGCAGCACCTCGTCGGGCGTGCCCATGCGGAAGCGGCCGCCCGCGAGGTAGAGCACGCGGTCGACCTTGTCGAGCACGGGGTTCACGTCGTGCGTGACGAAGAGCACGCCGAGCTCGCGTTCACGGCGGTGCCGGTCGATGAGCTCGCTCACCGCGCGCTGATGGGCGAGGTCGAGGGAGATGAGAGGCTCGTCGCACAGGAGCAGACGCGGGTCGCCCGCGAGCGCCTGCCCGACCCGAAGCCGCTGCTGCTCGCCGCCGGAGAGGGTCGCGATGGGCACATTCGCGTAGTCCTCCGCGCCGACGGCCGCGAGCAGCGCGTCGACCTCACGGCGGCGCGAGGCCGAGGGGAGCGGCACCCCGAAGCGGTGGCCGTCGAGCCCGAGAGCCACGAGGTCGCGCGCGCGCAGCGGTGTCCCCTCGTCGGCGAGCTTCTGCTGCGGGATGTAGCCGATGTGACGGTTGCCCCGCGAGACCGGCTCGCCGAGGAACTCGGCCGTGCCCGAGGAGAGCCGCTGCTGGCCCAGGATGACGCGCAGCAGGCTCGTCTTGCCCGAGCCGTTGGCCCCGAGCACGGCGACGAACTCGCCGCGGGTGACGGCGAGATCGAGGTCGTGCCAGAGGGTGCGGTCGCCGAATCGCAGGCTCGCCGCGCTCAGGCGCAGCACGACCTCGGCCGGCTCCGCGGTGTTCGCGGGGCCGGCCGAGGTCGACGTCTTGTCGTGCTTCACGGTCTCGAGGCTATCGCTCGTGCTCCGCTCCGCCGTGACGGGCGCGTCACTTCGACGAGGACCCGGTCTCGAGCGCGGCCTGGATCGCGTCGAGGGTGGCGCCCATCCAGCCGAGGTAGTCCTGGCCGTCGGGCAGCGTCTCGGTCACGGGCACGACGGGCGCGCCGTTCGCGTCGGCGGCCGCGAGCACGGCCTCGGTCTGCGGCCCCGTGGTCTGCTCGTTGTAGACGAGGATGACGGGGGAGCCTGCGGTGAAGACGTCCTCGGTCTGCTGGAGGATCGCGGGGGCGACATCCGTGTCTTCCTCGATCGCCTCGCTGAACTCGGCCGGGGTCTTGTTGACGAGGCCGATCGCGTCGAGCATGTAGAGCGGAACGGGCTCGGTGATCGCGACACCGCCGCCCGCGAAGCTCGCCTCGAGCTGCGCCTCCCGAGCCTCGAGATCGCCGAGCGCGTCGGTGAAGGACTGGGCGTTCGCCTCGAAGCTCGCCGCGCCGTCGGGGTCGATCTGCGTGAGGGCCGACACGAGCTCGCCGGCCACCTTCTCGACGGTCGGGAAGTCGTACCAGACGTGCTCGTTGAACTCGCCGTCGGCGGGCTCCTGGTCGTAGCCGCTGATGTCGGCCGCGTTGAGCACGACGGCATCGGCGTTGTCGGCCGCCGACAGCATGGTGTCGACGAAGTCGTCGTAGCCGCCGCCGTTCTCGATCACGATCTGCGCCTTCGAGAGCACGAGCTGGTTCCGGGCGTCGGCCTCGTACTCGTGCGGGTCTTTGTCGGGGCTGTCGATGATCGAGGTGACCGAGACGAGGTCGCCGCCGATCTGCTCCGCGATGTCGCCGTAGACGTTGGTCGAGGCGACGATCGCGATGGTCGAGCCGGTCGAATCGGCGCTGCTGCCCGCCTCGTCCGAGGGGGTCGCCGCGCATCCGGCGAGGACGAGGGCGGATGCCGCGGCCAGGGCCGGAACGGCGAAGAGGTACGGCGTGCGGCGAGTGCGGGGCCGGGGTGTGCGGAGGGGGGACGCGAGGCGCATCGGGATGCCTATCTAGTGCAAGGGATGTGTGCGACACGGGTGGTCGGTGATGCCCACGCTACGCATAATGATAATGATTGTCAAAAGCAGTTGATGTGAGGCGGTTCGCCGGGCGCCCGCCTCAGCCGATCCGCTCGCCGCCCAGCGCCGCCGCGCGGCCGAGCAGCAGGGCGCGCTCGCGCTCGTTGCGGGTGAGCGAGGCCGCGCGCTCGAACTCCTCCCGCGCCTCCGCGGTGCGCCCGAGCCGCACGAGCAGATCGGCACGCACGCTCGGCAGCAGGTGGTAGCTCGCCAGCGCCCCCTCGCTCACGAGCGCGTCGACGATCTCGAGCCCCGTCTGCGGTCCGTAGGCCATCGACAGCGCGACCGCCCGGTTGAGCTCCACGACGGGCGACGGCGCGATCTGGGCCAGGGCGTCGTAGAGCGCCGCGATCCGCTCCCAGTCGGTGTCCTCCGCCCGGGCGGCGCGAGCGTGGCAGGCGGCGATCGCCGCCTGCAGCGAGTACGGCCCGAGCGTGCGGCCGGAGGTCTCGGCCCGCGAGAGAGCGGCCAGGCCGCGCGTGATCATCAGGCGGTCCCAGTGCGAGCGGTCCTGATCGAGCAGCAGCACGGGCTCACCGCTCGCGCTCGTGCGCGCTCCCATCCGCGAGGCCTGGATCTCCATGAGGGCGACGAGACCGTGCACCTCGGGCTCCGTCGGCACGAGAGCGGCCAGGATGCGCCCGAGCCGCAGCGCCTCGTCGGCGAGCGCCGGCCGCATCCAATCGCCGCCCGCCGTCGCCGAGTAGCCCTCGTTGAACACGAGGTAGACGACCTCGAGCACCGAGCCGAGACGCTCCGGGAACTCATCGCGCTGCGGTACCTCGAAGGGCACGTGGGCCTCGGCGAGGGTGCGCTTCGCCCGCACGATCCGCTGCGCGACCGTCGCCACGGGCACGAGGAAGGCGCGGGCGATCTCCTCCGTCGACAGGCCGCCGACGAGCCGCAGGGTCAGCGCGACCCGACCCTCCTCGGGCAGCACGGGGTGGCAGGCGATGAAGACGAGGCTCAGCAGGTCGTCGCCGATCGGATCCTCAGCGGCCCCCTGCGGATCACCCGCGCTCGTCTCCTGCGTCTCGAGACCGTGGGCGAGCTCGGTGTACTTGCGGCCGAGGCGCTCCTGCCTGCGCCAGGTGTCGATCGCCCGTCGTTTCGCGGTGGCCGTGAGCCAGGCGCCCGCGTTGCGCGGCACGCCCGACTCCGGCCACTGCTCGAGGGCCGCGACGAGGGCGTCCTGTGCGAGCTCCTCGGCGAGACCGACGTCGCCGACCATCCTCGTGAGCGTCGCGATCAGGCGGGCGGACTCGATCCGCCACACCGCCTCGATCGCGTGATTCGTCTCGGACACGATCGGTCAGACCCGCGTCGCCGGGATGCCCGCGAGCGAGGCATCCCGGCGCGTGACGGCAGCGCCCGGCATCCGGAACCGGCTCACGCGGTGCGCGGCTCGCCGAGCTTCTCGCGCCAGACCTTCTCCTTCTGCACGTACTCGTTGCTCTGATCGAACTCCTCGAGGCCGACGACCTGGCGCACCTCGACCTGGCCGGTCTGGAGGGGAATGCGCCTCGCCCACTCGATGGCCTCCTCCTTCGAGGAGACCTGCAGGATCCAGAAGCCGGCGATGAGCTCCTTCGACTCCGTGAACGGCCCGTCGGTCACAGTGCGGTCGTCGCCCGAGTACTCGAGACGCACACCCTCGGAGCTCGGGTGCAGGCCCTCGCCGGCGAGGATGACCCCGGCGGCCATGAGCTCCTCGTTGTAGCGGCCCATGGAATTGAGTGCCTCGTCGCTCGGGCCGGCGATCTCGGGGGAGCTCTCGTCGGACTGAAGGATGAGCATGAACTTCATTGTGATCTCCTTGTCGTCGTGG
Organism: Compostimonas suwonensis; assembly: GCF_002797855.1. Taxonomy (GTDB): domain Bacteria; phylum Actinomycetota; class Actinomycetes; order Actinomycetales; family Microbacteriaceae; genus Compostimonas; species Compostimonas suwonensis. Next base: position 400,366 of record NZ_PGFB01000001.1, on the reverse strand, counting down.
AAGCTGTAGCGCCTCCTACACACTGACGTCGAACAAGCTATTGGCATTTCGACAGCCACGACGAAGATAATCAGAAATATGTTTCGCTGGCGCTCCCGGGACCGGCGGCCCCGCTACTCCAGCAGCAGTGCGGGCTCCTCGATGATGCTCGCGATGTCGGCCACGAAGCGGCTCACGACGTCGCCGTCGACGACCCGGTGGTCGAAGCTCCCGCCGATCGTCGTGACATAACGCGCGCGCACCTCGCCGTCGACGACCCACGGCTTCTGCTTGATCGTGCCGAGCGCGACGATCCCGACCTCGCCCGGGTTCAGGATGGGCGTGCCCGTGTCCATGCCGAAGACGCCGATGTTCGTGATCGTGATCGTTCCGTTCGCCATCTCGGCGGGCTGGGTCTTGCCGTCACGGGCCGTGATCGTGAGCTTCTCGAGCGCCTGGGCGAGCTCGAGCAGGCTCATCGCCTGGGCGTCCTTGACATTCGGCACGATGAGGCCGCGCGGGGTGGCTGCCGCGACGCCGAGGTTCACGTAGTGGCGCACGATGATCTCCTCGTCGGTCCACGTGGAGTTGACGATCGGATTGCGCCGCACCGCCCAGATCATCGCCTTCGCCATGATGAGCAGTGGCGAGACCTTGACGCCCGCGAAGTCGGTGGAGCTCTTGAGCCGCTTGACGAACTCCATCGTGCGGGTCGCGTCGACGTCGACGAAGACGCTCACGTGCGGCGCGGTGAACGCGCTCGAGGTCATGGCCTGGGCGATCGCCTTGCGCATGCCCTTGACCGGGATGCGCTCCTCGCGGTCGGCCGGCCAGGCCGGCGTCTCGATGTTGCGGAAGACGCTCACCTGCGAGGCCTGGCGGATGACGTCGTCGCGTGTGACGTCGCCGATCGGGCCCGTGGGCGTCACCTCGGCGAGGTCGACCCCGAGATCCTTGGCGAGCTTGCGGATGGGCGGCTTGGCGAGCACGGGACCGGCGCTGAGCGCGGGGGCCGGGCGGGCCGGGGCGGGCTTCGCGACTCCGGCCGGTGCCGACGTCGACGGCGAGGCGACCGGAGCCTGGGGCACGAAGGCCTCGTGCGCCGACGGCGCGAGGTGCGCACGGCGGCGGCGCGAACCGGTCGCGGCCGAGGAGCCGTGACCGACGAGCACCGCGCCCGGCTTCTCGCCGTCGTCGCCCGCTGCGCCGGATGCCGCGGCTCGCGCCGACACCGCGCGCTCCGACTCGGCGCTCACGCTGTCCGCCGTGTCGGCCGCGACGACCTGCGCCTCGGGAACGGCGGGGGAGGCGGCGGATGCCGGTGAACCCGTGTCCGCCGACGAACCGGGGGTTCCGGCATCCGCGCTCGAGAGCACCGTGATGATGGGGGTGCCGACGTCGACGGTGATGCCCTCCTCGACGAGGATCTCGCCGACGACGCCCTCGAACGGCGACGGCAGCTCGACGAGCGACTTCGCGGTCTCGATCTCGACGAGCACCTGGTTGATCGCCACGGTGTCGCCGGGGGCGACCCGCCAGGAGACGATCTCCGCCTCGGTCAGACCCTCGCCGACATCCGGGAGGGTGAAATTCGACTGTGCCACCAAACACTCCTTACACGTCGTGCGGTCGTGTGACGCCCGGAAGGGCGGTCATCACAAATCAGTAGGCGAGAACCCGGTCGACGGCTTCGAGGATCCGGTCGACGCCGGGAAGGAAGTGGGTCTCGACCGCGGCAGGCGGGAAGGGGGTGTCGAACCCGGACACCCGCAGCACGGGAGCCTCGAGCGAGTAGAAGGAGCGCTCCGTGACCGTCGCGGCGATCTCCGAGCCGACGCTCACGAACCCGGACGCCTCCTGGGCGACGACGAGCCGCCCCGTCGTGGCGACCGAGTCGAGGATCGGGCCGAAGTCGAGAGGCGAGATCGAGCGCAGGTCGACGACCTCGAGGCTCGTGCCCTCCTCGGCGGCGAGCTCGGCGGCCTGCAGCAGCACGCTGACCATCGCGCCGTGACCCACGACGGTGACGTCGGAGCCCTCGCGGACGACACGGCTCGCGTGCAGCGGCCCGCCGCTCTGCGCGAAGGAGACCTCGCCCTTGGGCCAGTACCGGCTCTTCGGCTCGAAGAACAGCACGGGGTCGTCGGAGGCGATCGCCTCCTGGATCATCCAGTAGGCGTCGTTCGGGTTCGAGGGGCTCACGACCCGCAGGCCCGGCGTGTGCGCGAAGTAGGCCTCGGGGCTCTCCTGGTGGTGCTCGATCGATCCGATGTGCCCGCCGTAGGGAACCCGGATGACGACGGGCATCGAGAGCTGGCCCTCGTGCCGGTTGCGCATCCGCGCGAGCTGGGTGGTGATCTGGTCGAAGCCGGGGAAGATGAAGCCGTCGAACTGGATCTCGCACACCGGACGGTAGCCGCGCATCGCCATGCCGATCGCGGTGCCGATGATGCCCGCCTCGGCGAGCGGGGTGTCGAGCACCCGCTGGGGGCCGAACTCGGCGTGCAGCCCCTCGGTCACACGGAAGACGCCGCCGAGCGGGCCGATGTCCTCGCCCATCAGCAGCACCTTCGGGTCGTCGAGCATCGCGCGGCGCAGGCCGGCGTTGATCGCCTTGCCGAGAGGCAGCTGCGCGGTCGTCGGCGTCTGCGATCCGGCCTCGGCGGCTCCGGGCGTCGAAGCGGATGCCGGCGCGCTGCCCGTTCCGGCGAGCCCCGTCTCCAGCGTTGTGTTCTCGCTCATGCCTCATCACCTTCGAACGATGCCTCGAACTCGTCGAGCCAGGCCTTCTGCTCCTGAATACGCGGATGCGGTTCTGCGTAGACGTTGTCGAAGATCACGCTGCGGTCGGGGGCGCGGAGCTCGAGGGTGCGTCGGCGCGCATCGGCCGCGACATCCGCCGCCTCCTCGTCGACGGCGTCGAGGAACTGCTGCTCGACGCCGAGGCCCTGCAGGTAGAGGCGGAAGCGCACGATCGGGTCGCGGGCCACCCACGACTCGAGCTCGGCGTTCGTGCGGTACTTCGTCGGGTCGTCGGCGGTGGTGTGCGCACCGATGCGGTAGGTGAGCGCCTCGATGAGCGCGGGGCCCTTGCCGGAGCGGGCGTCGTCCATCGACTTGGCGGTCACCGCGAAGCTCGCGAGCACGTCGTTGCCGTCGATCTGGGTTCCGGGGATGCCGAAGCCGCTCGCCCTGCGGTACAGCGGCGTGCGCGACTGGCGCTCGACGGGCACCGAGATGGCCCAGTGGTTGTTCTGCAGGAAGAAGACCTGCGGGGTCTGGTAGCTCGCCGCGAAGACGAGCGCCTCGTTCGCGTCGCCCTGCGAGGAGGCGCCGTCGCCGTAGTAGACGATCACGGCCTCGTCGGTCTCGGGATCGCCCGTCGCCGTCGTGCCGTCGAACTGGATGCCCATCGCGTAGCCGGTGGCGTGCAGCGTCTGCGCCCCGAGCACGAGCGTGTAGAGGTGGAAGTTGCCGTTCTGCTCCGGATCCCAGCCGCCGAGGGTGCCGCCGCGCAGCATCCGCAGGATGTCGACGAGGTCGAGCCCGCGGATCATGCCCACGACGTGCTCGCGGTAGGAGGGGAAGATGTGGTCCTGCGCACGCGTCGCGTAGGCGGAGCCGACCTGCGCCGCCTCCTGGCCGTGGCTCGGAACCCAGAGCGCCAACTGGCCCTGGCGCTGCAGGTTCGCCGCCTCGATGTCGAAGCGCCGCACAACGACCATGTCGCGGTAGAAACGGCGATAGTCGTCTTCGCCGAGCCGGTCGAGATACGACGCGAACTCGGCGGCGGAGTCGTTGGGCTCGAGCACGCCCTCGGGTGAGAGGAACTGAACCGTGGGGGTTTCTTGTGCGGCCACCGTTCTAAGCTACCCTGCGTCCGGGATGCCCGTTTGGTAGCTTCCCGACAATCTCAGCCGAAACCCTTAGGAGTTTCTCAACAGACTCGGGTTCTCCCACCGAGATCCGGATGCCGTCGGGGTGGAAGGGGCGCACGACGAGCCCGGCCTCGTGGAAGGCCGCGGCCGCGGCATCCGTCGCCTCGCCCGTGGGCAGCCAGAGAAAGTTGCCGTGCGGTTCGGGGGCGCTCCAGCCCTGCGCGATCAGCTGGTTCCAGATCTCGTGGCGACGCTCGGCGATGGCGACGACGCGCTCGAGCAGCTGCTCCTCGTGCTCCAGGCTCGCGAGCGCACCGGTCTCGGCCTGCGCGGTGACCGAGAGCGGGATGGCCGAGGAGCGCGCGGCGTCGAGGATCGCGACCGGTCCGATCGCGTAGCCGACCCGCAGCCCGGCGAGCCCGTAGGCCTTCGAGAAGGTGCGCAGGACGACGAGGTTGGGGTACTGCGCGAGCAGCTCGGGACCGCGCACCGCGTCGGGATCGCCCACGAACTCGATGTAGGCCTCGTCGAGGATGACCAGGATGTCGCGCGGCACGCTCGCCATGAACGCGTGGAACTCGGCGACCGTGACGATCGCGCCGGTGGGGTTGTTGGGAGTGCAGACGATGAGCGCCCGTGTGCGCTCGGTGACCGCCGCCGCCATCGCGGGAAGGTCGTGCCCGTGGTCGGCGCGGTTCGGCACGGCGACGGGGGTCGCCCCCGCGACGGCGACGATGCCGGGGTAGGCCTCGAAGGAGCGCCAGGAGAAGACGACCTCGTCACCGGGGCCCGCCGCCGCCGTGACGAGCTGGGTGAGCACCGCGACCGAGCCGGAGCCCACCTGGATGCCGTCGGGGGTCACCCCGTAACGCTCGGCGAGCGCTGTGCGCAGCGCGAGCGCCGTGGCATCCGGGTAGCGGTTGATCGCCGTGGCGCCCGCGATCGCCTCGAGCACCCCGGGCAGGGGGTCGAAGGGGTTCTCGTTGCTGGAGAGCTTGTAGGCGTCCGCAGAGGCCGCCTTGCCCTGCCGGTACGGCACCATGGCCACGATCTCGGGTCGGAGTCTGACGGGGGGAACCTCTGGCGTACTCACTGTTTCACCCTACTGGCAGGCCCATTCCGGGTTCGTTATGTCTTGGCCGCCCGATACGCCCGGGCCGCGCGATCGCCCGCCGTCGGTCACCGCGCGCCGGTCGCCGGATCGCCGCCGGATCGCCACGACACCGTTGACAGCGCAGTGGCGGGTGATGTCATAGTTGTCGCATGCGCTTCCTGATCTCGCTCATCGTCAACGGCATCGGCCTGTGGATCACCACCCTCATCCTCGCGCCGAACGTGCGGGTCGAGGCCTACGCAGACGACACCTTCGCCACGATCCTCACCTACGCGCTCCTCGCCCTCATCTTCGGCGTGGTCAACGGCGTCGTCGGCACGGTCGTGCGGATCGTCGCGTTCCCCCTCTACATCCTCACCCTGGGCCTCCTCGCGCTCATCGTCAACGGACTGCTGCTGCTGCTCGTCGCCTGGATCTCCGGCCTCTTCGGTTTCGGCCTCTACATCGACGGCTTCTGGTGGGGCGTGCTGGGCGCGATCGTGCTCGGCATCATCTCCTGGCTGCTCGGGCTCATCCTGCGCCCGCTCGCCGGCCGGCGCTGACGCACCCGCACCCGCACCCGCACCCGCACCCGCACTCGCACTCGCACTCGCACTCGCACCCACTCGTATCGCCTCGGCATCAGCCCACCTCACCTCACCTCGTCTCGCCCTGCTCCACCCGGGTCGCCCGGTAGAGCACGCTCGTTCCGTGGGCTCCCGCGGTGAACGTCTCGATGCCCTCCCGCGCGCGCGAGATGCGCTCCTCACCCGACTCGTCGAGCAGGGCGGCGGTCTCGCGGTAGCGCTCGAAGGAGTGGGCGGGAAACGCCTCGTCGCTCGGAGGCGGTGACTCGTCGAAGAGCGCCCGCCGAACGGTGAGCCTGCCGTCGACCGCGCCGGGATCGGAACCGCGACCCGCTTCGGCATCGGCCATTCCGCCGAGAGCCGGGATGAGGTCCTCCTCGTGGCGGATCGCCGTGACGGGAACACCCTCCGGCGCGGCGATCTGCTCGCTCGGAGACCCGAAGGTCACGAGCCCTGCCGAGGCGAACTCGCCGGACTCCACGATCCGCGCCGCCACGAGACCGCCCTGCGAGTATCCGACGCTCAGCACCTCGTCGCCCTGCTCGATACCGGCCGCCCTCATCGCCTCGAGCGTCGCCCGGTAGGAGCCACCGCCATCGTCGGCGATGCCCGCCAGGTTCGAGGCCATGTCCCACGGCTCGGAGGCCGTGCGCAGCCCGGAGTCGATCGTGCCGCCCGTGTAGACGATCCAGCGGGTGCGGTGCGCGCCCGTGGGGGTGGACGCGGACGGCGGCGCGGGCACCTCGTAGCGCTCGATGCGGATCTGCGCAGAGCCGGACGCCGACGACGGCATCCGCGCCGCCAGCTCTGCGTAGCCCCGTGGTGGCGCGGCGACCGAGACCCCCGCCCGGCGCACCGCGACGGGCGTCTCGCCGAGCCCTGCCGGCCGCACCGCCCACGACACGACGGTCGCGGCGCCCGTGATCCCGAGGGCCCCCGCCCCCGATTCCCCGCCCGACCGCCCGGAGCCGGACCGCTCGGGGGCCCGGGGGATCCGAGCCGCCCCGAGCATCGCGTCGTCGGCCGAGGAGACGAGCACGCGCACGAGGTGCACGACGGCCGGGTTGCTGTAGAGCTCGGGCCGGCCGCGAACCGCGGCCGACACGGCGGAGAGCACTGAAGCCGGTGAACGCCCGCGCAGCATCGACGTGCCGAGGAGGGCGAGAACGGCTCCCGTGCCCGCCGTCGCAAGCGCGGGCACGGCGGCGAGCGCGAGCGCCGGCCACAGCAGCCCGCCGGAGTAGCCCAGGATCGAGCCCCAGCTGCCGCTGATGCGCGCCAGGGTCTGCTCCGCCCGCACATAGTCGTCGGACGAGGAGAGCAGCTCGCCCCGCAGCCTCTGCGCGTCCTCCCCCAGACGCGTCGCGGTGAGACCCGCCTCGATGAGGCTCCATGCCGCCTCATCGCCCCACCGCACCGAGGCTCCCGGCACGAGCGCGCTCACGGCCCGAAGCCGCGCGGCCCATGCCTCCGCCTGCGCCGCGACGGCCGCGCAGGATGCCGCGCACGCGAGCAGCTCCTCGGTGGCGACGACGATCGGCCCGCCGCCGCCCACGACCAGCCCGTCACTCATGCTCCCACTCGCCCCGCACCTCGCCCGCACTGTCATGCCGAGCCGGGCGACACATCCGTCTCTCTCCCTGCCTCTGCCCCCTCACCGCGACCACACCTCGCCGAGCTCGGCACCACCGACACTCTCGGCACCACCGACACTGTCGACCCCCGCGAGTGCCCGCGCCGCGGCCGCCCGCTCGAGCGCCGCTGCCGTGTGCCCCAGCTGCCCCAGCAGCAGCTCGAGCGTCACCGAGAGCTCCCGCGCCCGCACCGCGAAGGCGCGCTGCGCGGGAGACCGCCATCCCTCGGTGCGGCCCACGGACTCGACAAGCGCCCGGCCGGCCTCCGCCTCCTCGCGCACCGACCGCACGACAGCGGCCTGCCGGGCGATGACCTCGATGACCTCCGATTCCACCGCGACCTCTTCCTTCCCTCGATTCCGACAACACGTTCCGACACCACGACGACGCCACGACGCCACGACGCCACGACGCCACGACGCCACGACCAGCTTCGCGAGCGTCACGGCCCGCTTTCGACGCGCAGCTCGCTTCTGGGGCATCCGCCGCCCTTCGCAGTGGTGTGCAGGAGAGGAATCAAGGCCAGAATGGGCCTATGAGCTTCGCATCAGGATCCGACGAGGCTGAGATACCCTTCCGCATCTGCTTCGTCTGCGCGGGCAACATCTGCCGCTCGCCCATGGCCGAGGTCGTCATGCGGCAACTCGTCGAGCGCGCCGGGCTCACCGGCAAGGTCGTGTCGACGTCGGCGGGAACGGGCGACTGGCACGTCGGCGAGCAGGCCGACGAGCGCACGATCGCCGCACTCGCCAAACGCGGCTACGACGGCAGCCACCACCGCGCCCGTCAGTTCGAGTCGGCCTGGTACGGCCAGCTCGACATCGTGGTCGCCCTCGACCGCAGCCAGGACCGCATCCTCCGATCGTGGGCGAACGACGCACGCGACCACGGCAAGATCCACCTGCTGCGCAGTTTCGACCCGGAATCCGGCGGGAACGTCGACGTTCCCGACCCCTATTACTCCGACGATGCGATGTTCGACGCGGTCTTGGGCATGATAGAGAGGTCGAGCACGGCCCTTTTCCGACAGATCGAGCCGGCGATCCGATCCAGCACGCGGTGACCATCCCGCTGCGCCGCACACGCACCATCACGAATCACGCACCATCACGAACGGGAATCCGATGAGCCACCTTCCTCCCCAGCCGCTCAGTCCGCTCGACGGCCGCTACCGCACCGCCGTCACCGAGCTCGGCGAGCACCTCTCCGAGGCCGGGCTCAACCGCGCCCGCGTGCACGTCGAGGTGGAGTGGCTCATCGCCCTCACCGAGCGGGGCATGTTCGGCTCCAAGCCCCTCGACCCCTCCCAGATCGCGTCGCTGCGCGCGCTCGTGAGCGACTTCGGCCAGGCCGAGATCGATGAGCTCGCCGAGCTCGAGGCCACCACCCGCCACGACGTGAAGGCCGTCGAATACCTCGTTCGCCGCCGCCTGAGCAGCCTCGGACTCGACTCGATCGCCGAGCTCACCCACTTCGCCGCGACGAGCGAGGACATCAACAACCTCTCCTACGCGCTCACCGTCAAGGCCGCCGTCACCGAGGTGTGGATGCCGGCCTACCGCTCCGTCATCGCGCTGCTGCGCGAGCTCGCCCGGCGCCACCGGGCCGACGCCATGCTCGCCCGCACCCACGGCCAGCCCGCGACGCCCACCACCATGGGCAAGGAGCTCGCCGTCTTCGTCTACCGCCTCGAGCGCATCGGCGCGCAGATCGATGCGACCGAGTACCTCGGGAAGTTCTCGGGCGCGACCGGGACCTTCGCGGCCCACCGGGCAGCGGATGCCACGGCCGACTGGCCGACGATCTCACGCGAGTTCGTCACGGGCCTCGGCCTCGGCTGGAACCCGCTCACCACCCAGATCGAGTCGCACGACTGGCAGGCGGAGCTCTACGAGCGCGTTGTGCACGCCAACCGCGTTCTGCATAACCTCGCGACCGACGTCTGGACCTACATCTCGCTCGGCTACTTCCGGCAGATCCCGCAGGCCGGTGCGACGGGCTCGTCGACCATGCCGCACAAGATCAACCCGATCCGCTTCGAGAACGCCGAGGCGAACCTCGAGCTCTCCTCGGCCCTCCTCGCCTCCCTCGCCGAGACCCTCGTGACCTCCAGGCTGCAGCGCGACCTCACCGACTCGACCACCCAGCGCAACATCGGCGTCGGCCTCGGCCACTCCCTGCTCGCCCTCGACAACATCCGCCGCGGCCTCGGCGAGATCGACCTCGACACGGTGCGGCTCGCGGCCGACCTCGACGCGAACTGGGAGATCCTCGGCGAGGCGATCCAGACCGTCATCCGCGCGGAGGTCACCGCCGGCCGCAGCACGATCGAAGACCCCTACGCTCTGCTCAAGGAGCTCACCCGTGGCAAGCGCATCGGCCAGGACGACCTCGTGGCCTTCGTCTCGGCCCTCGAGATCGGCGACGAGGCCAAGGCCCGCCTGCTCGAGCTCACCCCGGCCGGCTACATCGGCCTCGCCGACGAGCTCGTCGACTACCTCGACGCCTGAGCCGCCCCGCATCCCTCCCGTCACCGCTGACTCGCACGGGTGAACTCCAAACGACGGAGATTCGCCCGTTTTCGGCCCGTTTCACGCACGGGGGCCCCGAAAAAGGGCGAATCTCCGTCGTTTTGAGTTCAGACAGAAGAAGACGAGCGGATGCCGGGACCCGGCGTCAGTGCGGGCTGACGGGCGGCGGCGGGGTGTCGCCGTTCTGCTCGTCGAGGTCGACGGCCTCGCCGGCATCCGGCTTCATACTGAGCGCGAACATCGCCAGCAGCACGAGCGAGACGATGAACGCGACCCCCAGGCCGATGGCCGCGAGCACGAAGTCGCGCGTCGCCATGAGGGTGATGAGCCCGGTGAAGACTCCGAGCACGCCGGAGAGCACGAGGAGCTCCACGGGCCTGAGTACGTCTTCTCTGCGGGCTTTGGGTTTGTCGTTGCTGCTCACGAAGCGGTCTCGGTGTTCTGGTCTGGCGATGCAGGCCGGGTGATGGTGCCGTGTCCGGCCTCGGATGGAGCCGGCTGGGTCGAAGAGTCGGCCGCGGGGGAGGCCGGCGACCACTTGAGCGAGAGTCCCGCGATCAGGAGGTAGACGGCGACGATCGCCGTGTACGCCCCGAGGAGCCCGACCGCGACGACGGCGTTGGTGTTGATGGGGAGCAGGAGGAAGACGAGCGCGAGCACCGCCGTTATGACGCCGATGACGAGCCAGTCGCGGGCCGCCGGCGAGGTGCGGCGCGAGCGGAACCCGCTGTAGAGCTCGAGGAAGCCGCTGAGGGCCGCCCACACGCTCACGAGGTAGACGAAGAAGGAGTTGCCGGCGTCGTTGGCGACGAGGGCCACGATTCCGGATGCCACGCCGATGAGCCCTTGGCCGAGGAAGAACGCGCGCCCCACGCCGTCGACCATCGTGCGCCAGCTCACGACGGCCACGAGCAGGCCCGTGACGATGCCGAAGCCGCCGAAGACGACGAGGCCGAGCTGCGCGGAGTGGTCGGCGTTGAAGGTCACGATCACCGCGGCGATCGCGGCGACGACTCCACGCGCGACGGGGATGACCCAGTAGCGATCCCCGACAGGGGCGGCGTCCTGGGACGTGGTCACGAGGGCCTCTTCCATTCGTACTGACTGACCCAGACAGTTTACGCGCTGAGGCAGCCCGCCGGATGCGCTCGGGGCGCGGGGCGACCGCCTACACGACCGCCATGTCGGCGAAGCGGGAGAAGTGGCCGTGGAAGCCGACCGTGATCGTGTCGGTCGGGCCGTTGCGGTGCTTGGCGACGATGAGGTCGGCCTCGCCCGCACGCGGGTTCTCCTTCTCGTAGGCGCTCTCGCGGTGCAGGAGGATGACCATGTCGGCATCCTGCTCGAGAGAGCCCGACTCGCGGAGGTCGCTCAGCGCGGGCTTCTTGTCGGCACGCTGCTCGGGGCCGCGGTTGAGCTGGGAGAGTGCGATCACCGGCACCTGGAGCTCTTTGGCGAGCAGCTTGAGCGCACGCGAGAACTCGCTGACCTCCTGCTGGCGGCTCTCGACGCGCTTGCCGCTCGTCATGAGCTGCAGGTAGTCGATGATGACCATCTTGAGGCCGACGCGCTGCTTGAGACGGCGGCACTTCGCGCGGATCTCGACGAGGGTCATGTTGGGGCTGTCGTCGATGTAGAGCGGCGCGTCGTTGATGCGGCCGCGGGTGCTCGCGATCGTCGTCCAATCACGGGCGTCGACGGTGCCCTTGCGCATGTTCTGCAGGGGCACGGATGCCTCGGCCGAGAGCAGGCGCATGGCGATCTCGCTTCGCCCCATCTCGAGGGAGAAGAAGATCGTGGGCATGTCGTGCTTGATGGCCGCCGCACGGGCGAAGTCGAGGGCGAGGGTCGACTTTCCGAGCGCCGGACGGGCGGCGATGATGATGAGCTGGCCGGGGTGGAGGCCGTTGGTCAGCTGGTCCATCTGCGCGAAGCCCGTGGGGACACCCGTCATCTGGCCGTCGCGGTGCTTGGCGGCCTCGATCTCGTCGATCGCGACGTTCACGGCGTCGGTCAGCGGGACGTAGTCCTCGCTGTCGGTGTTGCCGGTGACCTGGTAGATCTCGGCCTGAGCGTTGTTGACGAGGTCGAGCACCTCGCCCTCGCCCGAGTAGCCCATCTGCACGATGCGCGTGCCGGCTTCGACGAGCCGGCGCAGGAGGGCGCGCTCGGCGACGATCGAGGCGTAGAAGCCGGCGTTGGCCGCCGTGGGCACGAGGCTCGTGAGCGTGTGCAGGTAGTCGGCGCCGCCGGCGCGGGAGAGCTCGCCGATCTTGGTGAGCTCGTCGGTGACGGCGATGACGTCGGTGGGCTCGCCGTGCGAGTACAGCGCGAGGATCGCGTCGAAGATGATCTCGTGCTTGGGGATGTAGAAGTCGATGCCCCGCACGGTCTCGACGACGTCGGCGACGGCATCCTTGCTCAGGAGCATGCCGCCGAGGGCGCTCTGCTCGGCGAGGAGGTCGTGGGGCGGTGTGCGCTCACTGTTGCGGCCGTCGCCTCCCGTCGATCCGCCGTACCGGGAGTCACCGGGATTCCGCGAATCGCCTGCCAGACCGAGATGAGCTATCGACACTCTGCCCCTCTTCCGTTCGAACCTGCCTGTACCAGTCTGCGTCGCACCGCTGACATCCCGGGGATGCCGTGCGGCGTTCCCCCCTGCCGACGGTGCTGACCCACACTAGGGACCGGCACGACCCCGGCACAAACAAGCCTGTGGACAACGCTGTGGAGAATATGCGCGAAACGCCGACGCGTGTGTGTAGAAACTGTGGGATCCCCTGTGGACAAGGGAAAAGTTTTTGCTAGTAAATCGCCGTTGATCAGGGATTAAAATGCCACAGCCCTGTGGGCAAAAACTTGTTTAGACCTGACCTTGAATGTTGACGAGGGGTTCTCCGGCTGTGTACAAAGCTGTACAAAATCCGCACTTAAATAGGTGTAGCGGTGGGACTGGCCCACCGCTACACTCGTAACAATTTGCGTTGCGCGCCTACTTGGCGGCGACCACCTGAAGGGTGATCGTGGCCGTGAGCTCGTCGCGCAGGCGAATGGTCGCCTCGTGCTCACCGGTCGCCTTGATGGGCGTGGTGATCTCGATCTTGCGCTTGTCGAGCGAGCCGAAGCCCGCTGCGGCCACCGCGTCGGCGATGTCGGCCGTCTTGACCGAGCCGAAGAGGCGACCGCCGGTGCCGGCCTTGACCGTCAGCTTGACCTTGTTGGCCTCGAGCACCTGCTTGAGGTGCTGGGCCTCCTCGATCGTGGCGTGCTCGCGGGCGACGCGGGCGGCCTTGATCTGCTCGACCTGCTTCTCGCCACCACGGCTCCACCCCACGGCGTAGCCCTGGGGAACGAGGTAGTTGCGCGCGTAGCCGTTCTTGACCTCGACGACGTCACCGGCCGAGCCGAGGCCGGAGACCTCATGCGTGAGAATTACCTTGGACATGCGTTACTCCTTAACGGCCTGAGCCGGCGTAGGGGAGGAGCGCCATCTCGCGTGCGTTCTTCACGGCACGGGCGATGAGGCGCTGCTCCTGAACGGAGACCCCGGTGATTCGGCGAGCACGGATCTTGCCGCGCTCGGAGATGAACTTGCGCAGTGTCGCGACATCCTTGTAGTCGATGACACCAACGCGGATCGACTTCGCGGGAGCGGCGTTCTTTCCGCCCTTGGCCCCGCGGAGCGGCTTGCGGCGATCGCCGCTGCTCTTTCCAGCCATGTTGATTTCCTTTGATGTGAAGAGTCACGGGCACGACGGCCCGGTGACATACGGAGCTTTAGAAGGGGGTCTCGTCGCTGTAGCTTCCGCCACCGCCGCCGGGAGTGTTCCAGACATCCCCGCCGCCTGACGACGGAGCGCTGGGCGCCCACGGCTCGTCGGCAGGGCCGCCGGCTGCGCCGGAGGAGCCACCGCGCGGTGAGGAGGACGAGGTGCGGGTGATCGACGCAGTCGCGTAACGCAGCGAGGGACCGATCTCATCGATCTCGAGCTCGATCGAGGTGCGCTTCTCACCCTCTTTCGTCTCGTACGACCGCTGCCTGAGACGTCCCGTTGCGATAACCCGGGCCCCCTTGGTCAGTGTTCCCGCGACGTGCTCGGCGAATTCACGCCAGACGCTCGCGCGCAGGAACAGAGCCTCGCCATCTTTCCAGTCGTTGCTCGCACGGTCGAAGGTGCGCGGCGTCGAGGCGATGGTGAAGTTGGCGACCGCCAGCCCGTTCTGCGTGTAACGCAGCTCCGGATCGCTGGTGAGGTTGCCCACCACGGTGATTACGGTCTCGCCTGCCATGAGACTTAGGCTTCCTTCGCGACCGCGGGGGTCTTGGCGGGAGCCGCGGCCTTGCGGGCCGCCTTCTCGTCGGCGAGCTTCTTGGCCTCTGCGACCTGGGCGATGCCTTCTTCTGCGCGCAGGACCTTGGTGCGCATGACGGCTTCGCTGAGGCCCAGCTGGCGGTCGAGCTCGACCGTGGTCTCCGACTTCGCCGTGAGCTGCACGACGGCGTAGATTCCTTCGGTCTTCTTGTTGATCTCGTAAGCCAGACGACGTCGGCCCCAGATGTCCACGCTGTCGACGGTTCCGCCGTCGTTGCGCACCACGTTGAGGAACTTGTCGAGGCTCGGAGCCACGGTGCGCTCGTCGATCTCTGGATCGAGGATGACCATCAACTCGTACTGATGCATGACTAACCCACCTCCTTTGGACTAGAACGGTCACAGACGGTCTGTGACAGGAGGGTTGTACATCGGTCGCCCTCGGCCGAATGGCGTCTGGACAACCTGCCTAGGTTAGCGGATGCCGCGGGGTTAAGCGAGCCCGGACATCCCACCCCGTCTCGCCCTCCCACTCACATCCACTCACAACGACGGAGATCGCGCCGGTTCTGCGCGCTTCGGGCCGATTCAGACGCGTTTTAGGCGGAAAGTCCGTCGTTGTGAGTGGGGTGGGTTGGAGTGGGGTGGGTGGAGACGAGGAGGTAGAGCTCGCCGAGCCGCTGCGCCGCCCCCGACCACGACAGGGAAGCGGACCACGCACGAGCGTCCGCGCTGAGCTCCGCCTGGCGCTCGGGGTCGGCCAGCAGGGCTGCGATCGCGCGCGCCCATTCCTCCGCCTCGTCCTCTCCGCCGGGGGCCCCGCCGTCGACGAGGATGCCGCTCACCCCGTGCCGCACGGATTCGACGAGGCCCTGGGTGCGCCGGGCGACGACCGGCGTTCCGCTCGCGGCCGCCTCGAGCGCGACGAGACCGAAGCTCTCGGAGTGGGAGGGGACGAGCAGCACGGCGGCCTCGCGCATGAGCCGCGCGACATCCGCCCGGCTCTGCGAGCCCAGGAAGCGGATCCGCCCGCCGGCGCCCGAACGGGCGGCGAGCGCCTCGAGCTCGCGCAGGTAGCCGTCGGCCCCGGGAGTGGGCTCGCCGACGATGGCGAGCTCGGCGCCGAGCGCCGGGTCGAGGCGGGCGAACGCCCTGATCGCGAGATCCTGCGCCTTGAGCGGCTGCACCCTCCCGACGACGAGCAGGAGGGGCGCGCGACGGGAGGGCGGCACGGCGCCGGGGTGGAAGAGCACGTCGTCGACCCCGGGGGCGACCACGGCGACGCGCGACGGCGAGGCCCCGTAGTCGCGCACGACGCTGTCACGCTCGGCCTCGGTCGTCGTGACGACGAGCCGCGAGTGCCGCACGATCCGGCGCTCCGCCTCGATCCGCGCCACCGGCTCGCCGCGGTCGCCCGGCGCGAGGCTCGCGTTCTTCATGGCGCCGAGGGTGTGGAAGCTCTGCACGTGCGGAACCCCCCAGCCCCGCGCGGCCTGCACGCCCGCGAGCCCCGAGAGCCAGTAGTGCGAGTGCACGACGTCGGGGCGTTCGAGCCGCGCCATCGCGGCGGCGAACTCGGGCACGACCGCGGCGAGATCCTCCTTGGCGACGGGACGCTGCGGCCCGGCGCGCAGGGAGCGCACGGCGACGCCGCTCGGGAGGACGACGAGCCCCGCGTCATCCGGTGCGCTCGACCGGGTGACGATCTCGACGCGGATGCCGCGGGCCTGGAGCGCCTCGGCGAGCGCGAGCTCCACCACGTTCATGCCGCCCGCATCCCCCGTTCCCGGCCGGGCGAGCGGCGAGGTGTGCACGCTGACGAAGCAGACCCGGGACACGCTCATCCCCTCATCCTGCCCCGCCCGCCGGGCGAGCGCACTGCGGGCGCGGCACTCGGCGGACCCGGCGCACCGCGCGCTCAGGCCTCGTGGATGAAGGCCTCGAGGCGCTCACGGGCCACGTCGTCGGGCAGCTGCTTCGGCGGAGACTTCATGAAGTAGGCGGCCGCGGCCTCGACAGGGCCTCCCAGACCGCGGTCGAGGGCGATCTTCGCGGCGCGCACGGCGTCGATGATGACACCCGCCGAGTTGGGCGAGTCCCAGACCTCGAGCTTGTACTCGAGGCTCACGGGCGCGTTGCCGAAGCCGCGCCCCTCGAGGCGGATGAAGGCGAACTTGCGGTCCTCGAGCCACGGCACGTGGTCGCTCGGGCCGATGTGCACGTCGCGCGCGGGGATCTCGGCGTCGAGGTTGCTTGTGACCGACTGGGTCTTCGAGATCTTCTTCGAGGTCAGGCGCTTGCGCTCGAGCATGTTCTTGAAGTCCATGTTGCCGCCCACGTTGAGCTGGTAGGTGCGGTCGAGGATGAGCCCGCGGCTCTCGAACAGGCGGGCGAGCACCCGGTGCGTGATGGTCGCGCCGAGCTGGCTCTTGATGTCGTCGCCGACGATCGGGAGGCCGGCATCCGTGAACTTCGCGGCCCACACCGGGTCGCTCGCGATGAACACGGGGATCGCGTTGACGAAGGCCACACCCGCGTCGAGTGCGGCCTGGGCGTAGTGCTTGGCCGCCTCGTCCGAGCCCACGGGCAGGTAGCAGACGAGCACCTCCGCGCCGGATTCGCGCAGCCGCGCGGCGACGTCGACGGCGGGGGCGTCCGACTCCTCGATCTCGTCGCGGTAGTACTCGCCGATGCCGTCGAGGGTGGGCCCGCGGTCGACGACGACGCCCGTGGCCTCCACCTCGGCGAAGCGGAGGGTCGCGTTCTGACCGGCCCAGATCGCCTGGGCGAGGTCGGCGCCCACCTTGCTCGCGTCGACGTCGAAGGCCGCGACGAACTCGAGGTCGCCCACGTGGTAGTCGCCGAAGCGCACGTGCATGAGCCCCGGCGTCGGCTCGTCGTCGCTCGCGTCGCGATAGAAGGTGACGCCCTGGATGAGCGCGTTGGCGCAGTTGCCGACGCCGGCGATGGCGACCTTGATTCCCATGGACTGGACTCCTCGAAGTTCTTGCGCTCCCCGCGGCGCGCAGCTTCAGCGTCGGGTTGTCGACAGGGGAAGGGAGTGCGCCGTCGGATGCGGGGCCAGGAACCCACTGTAGACCTGATGTAGATGCATCATCGACTTGGGCGACGCTCCGTGACGTGCCGGCAGGGTCGGCGAGGTGCGCGGCGGCGTCAGCGGCGTGCCGGCCGCGTCAGCGCTGCGCCCACCACTGCTCGAGGCGGCGGCGGGCCTCCTCCTCGCCGAGCGGTCCCTCGTCGAGACGCAGCTCCATGAGGAAGCGGTAGGCCTCGCCGACCTCACGACCGGGGGAGAGGCCCAGGATCGCCATGATCTGCTCGCCGTTCAGATCGGGCCGCACGGCTTTGAGCTCCTCCTCCTCGCTCAGAACCGCGATGCGCTCCTCGAGGTCGTCGTAGGCGAAGCCGAGGCGGTCGGCCTTGCGGCGGTTGCGGGTGGTCACGTCGGCGCGGGTCAGGATGTGCAGGCGCTCGAGCTCGTCGCCGGCATCCCGCACGTACCGGCGCACCGCGGAGTCGGTCCAGGCCCCCTCCGTGTAGCCGAAGAAGCGCAGGTGCAGCTCGATGAGGCGCTCGACCGAGGCGATCGTGTCGTTGTCGAAGCGCAGCTCGCGCAGCCGCTTCTTGACGAGCTTGGCGCCCACGACGTCGTGGTGGTGGAAGCTCACGAGCCCGCCCGGCTCGAGCCTGCGGGTGGCGGGCTTGCCGATGTCGTGCAGCAGCGCGGCGAGCCGCAGCGTGACATCCGGCTCGGCGCCCGGATGCCGCGAGTGCTCGAGCTCGATGGCCTGATCGAGCACGGTCAGGCTGTGCTCGTAGATGTCTTTGTGGCGGTGGTGCTCGTCGATCTCGAGGCGCAGCGCGGGGAGCTCGGGCAGCACGAGCTCGGCGAGGCCCGTGTCGACGAGGAGGTCGAGACCGGCCCGCGGATGCTCGGTCTTCAGCAGCTTGACGATCTCGTCGCGCACCCGCTCGGCCGAGATGTTCGTGATGCGGTCCGCGAGCCCGACCATCGCCTCGCGGGTGGCGTCGTCGAGCGTGAAACCCAGTTGCGAGGCGAACCGTGCGGCCCGCATCATCCGCAGCGGGTCGTCGCCGAACGAGACCGCGGGAGCGCTCGGGGTGCGCAGCCGGCCGGCGACCATGTCGTCGACGCCCGAGGAGGGGTCGACGAGCACGATCTGCGGAACCCGCAGCGCGAGGGCGTTGACCGTGAAGTCCCGGCGCACGAGATCGCCCTCGAGGGTGTCGCCGAAGACGACCTCGGGTTTGCGCGAGCGGCCGTCGTAGCTGTCGGCCCGGTAGGTCGTGATCTCGACCGTCTCGCCGCTGAACTGGGCGCCGATCGTGCCGAACTCGCGCCCGATCTCCCAGTGCGAGTCGGCGATGGGGGCGAGCACCCGAAGGATGTCGTCGGGCCGGGCGTCCGTCGTGAAGTCGAGGTCGACGGAGCGGTGGCCGAGGAACGCGTCGCGCACGGGGCCGCCGACGAGGGCGAGCTCGTAGCCGGCGTCGTCGAAGGCTCGCGCCACCCGGGAGACGACGGGGGAGGCTGCCAGCTCACGGAGGCGTTCGAGGGCTGCCGCGACGCTCTGCATGCGCTCAATGGTAGTTGCCCGTCGCAGGCAGGCCGCGCCGTCCAGCTTTCGCCGGGGCTCGTCATCGTAGAATCGCCTCTATGGTGGCTGAGTCGATTGCTGGGGATCGACGTGCGCCCGTGGCCCCCCCGGGCCCGAGCGCCACGGTGCTCCCGCACTCGCGAAATCCCCGGCCGTCGGCACGATCCGCGGGCAGGATGACGCTGCAGGCCCTGCTCGCCCTCGCACTGCTCGTGGCGACCGTCGTCGCCCTCCCGATCGCCTTCCCCACCGCCGCCCAGGCCGCCACAGAGGGTGTCACCCTGCAGCTGAGCCCCGCCGGAACGGGAGAGCTCACACCCGGGCAAGACCTCACCCTCACCCTCACCCTCGAGAACGACGGACAGACGACCATCCCGGCGGGCACGCTCGACGTCTCGCTCGCCGGCTCCCGCTTCGAGACCACGGCGGCCCTCGATGCGTGGCTGCACCCCGGTGGCGACGGCGGCGACGGCAGCGACGGCAGCGACGACGCATCCGGCGAGAGCACGCCGACGGCCGCTCCCGAGACCCCCGCCCCCGCAGACCTCGGGCGCCCGATCGCCTCGCTGACGACCGAGCCGCTCGGGCCCACCGAGTCGCGCACCCGATCGATCGTGATCCCCGCCGCCCAAGTGGGCCTGAGCCCGACCGACAGCTGGGGCGCCCGTGGTCTCGCGGCGGTCTGGCGCTCCGGTGACGACGAGGTGGCCCAGGGCCGCAGCTCGCTCGTCTGGTACTCGGGGGAGGCGATCACCCCCGCCAGGATCGCGGTCGCACTGCCCATGATCACCCCCGCCGGCAGCACGGGGCTCATCTCGGCGCAGACGCTGGAGACCTACACGGGCCTCAGCGGCATCCTCACGCGCGAGCTCGACGGAGTCGCCGACACCCCCGTGGCGATCGGCGTCGACCCGATGATCATCGCCTCCATCCGCGCCCTCGGCAGCGACGCCCCCGAGTCGGCGGTGCAGTGGCTCGAGCGCCTGCGCAACGCGAGCAACGAGATCTTCCCGCTCGCCTACGGCGACGCCGACATCGCCGTGCAGGCGCAGAGCGGCCTGCCCGCACTGCTGGCGCCCACCTCCTTCGCCTTCGCCCTCGACGCGGCGCGCTTCCAGAACCCGCCGAGCGAGCTCCTCCCCACTCAGACGCCGGCGGCCGATGCCTCGAGCGCCACCTCGACCAGCGCGGATGCCTCCGAGCCGACCGCATCCGCGGAGCCCACGCCCGAGCCGACCACCGAGGCCCCCGCCGCCCCCACGCTCGAGGAGCTCCTCGACTGGGACTACACGACCACCGGCATCGGCTGGCCCGGCGACGGCACCGTGACCGCCGCCGACCTGCCCGTCTTCGCGGCGAGCGGCGTGACCACCACGATCCTCTCGAGCGGCAACGTGCAGAACACCACGGCCGGCGAGACGCCGATCACCGCGACATCCGTGGGTGAGAGCAGTGCGATCGTGAGCGACGACGGCGTCTCGCACGCGCTGCGCGACGCGATGGCCTCCTCGGGCGATGCCGAGTGGCGTTCGGCGATGAGCGAGGTCTCGTCGAGGCTCGCGATCATCGCGAGCGCGGATTCCGCACAGCCCCGCACCGTCTTCGCGACCTTCGACCGGCAGTGGGCGCCCTCCTCGTTCCGGATCTCGGAGACGGTGGCCGGCCTCGACACCCCGTGGTCGGATCCCGCCGGCCTCGAGGGCGTCATGGCCTCGGCGCCGGCCACGGGAACGACCCTGGTCGACCACCCCGAGAGCGACGCGCGCATCGCGTCCACGCGCGCGCTCGTCGAGCGCGGCACACAGCTCGAGCAGTTCGCGACCGTGCTCACCGACCCCGCGCTGCTCACCGGGCGGGAGCGCCTCGAGGTGCTCGCGATCCTCGCGGTCTCCTGGATCGACGACGAGCAGGGCTGGAGCGACATCGTCAACGCGCACCAGGTCGAGAGCTACACGACGCTGCACTCGGTCACGATCGCGCCCGCGACCGACATCACGATGGCCTCGCCCGACTCCTACATCCCGGTCACCGTCGTCAACGACCTCGACCTGCCGGCGACCGTGCAGATCCGCGCGACGCCGTCGAACGGGCGCCTGCAGGTCGAGAGCGGCACGAGCGTGACGGTCGAGGCCAACTCCCGGGCGAGCGCCCGCCTGCCCGTCGAGGCCCGCGTGGGCAACGGCCAGGTCTCGCTGCAGCTGCAGCTCGTGAGCCCCGCGGGCGTGGAGATCGACCAGCCCTCGACCCTCAACGTGAGCGTGCACGCCGACTGGGAGGGCATCGGCGCGACGATCCTCGCCGTGCTCGTCATCGGGTTCTTCGGCTTCGGCGTTCTGCGCACGATCTCGCGGCGGCGCAAGGCCCGCGCGGCCGCCGAGGCCGGTGAAGCCGGCGAGGCCGGTGACACGGCGGATGCCGCGACCGAGGATGCCGCGACGGCACCCGCATCGCCCGCCGACCCCGCCCCTGCCGACCCCGCCCCTGACCCGACCACCCCCGAGCGGCCGCGCGATGGCTGAGGGCGGCGTCGGCCGCGCGAGCCTGCTCCTCGCCTCGGGAACCGTGGTCTCGCGGATACTGGGCTTCGTCAAGACCATCGTGCTCGCGAACGCCGTCGGCGTCACGAGCGTGAGCGGCAACGCGATCGCCACGGCCACGATGCTGCCCAACAGCATCTACGTCATCGTCGCCGGCGGCGTCCTCAACGCCGTGCTCGTGCCCCAGATCGTGCGCGCGGGCCTCCACCTCGACGGCGGCCGGGCCTACATCAACAAGCTCGTGACCATCGCACTCGTCGTGCTCGCGGGAACGGCGATCGTCGCCACGCTGCTCGCCCCGCTCATCGTCTTCCTGTACGCGAGCTCGTACTCCTCCGCGCAGCTGGCCCTCGCCACCGCCTTCGCCTACTGGAGCATCCCCCAGATCTTCTTCTACGGCATGTACACCGTGCTCGGCGAGGTGCTCAACGCGCGCAAGTCGTTCGGCCCGTACACCTGGGCCCCCGTCCTCAACAACGTCGTGGGGATCGCGGGGATCGTGCTCTTCATCGTGCTCTTCGGCGCCGACGACGGCACTCGGGGAACGTCGTTCTGGACTCCGGCGATGATCGCGATCATCGGCGGATCGGCCACTCTGGGGATCGCCTCGCAGGCGATCGTGCTCTTCTACTTCTGGCGGCGGATCGGGCTCAGATACCGCCCCGACTTCCGCTGGCGCGGAGTGGGGCTCGGCGAGGCCGGGCGCATCGCCAGCTGGACCTTCGCGATGCTCATCGTCACCCAGATCGCGGCACTCATCGAGACCAACATCGCCAACACGGCGGGAGACTCGGGTGCCCCGTCGACGTTCGCGCTCTCGACCTCGTGGCTCGTCTTCATGCTGCCGCACTCGATCATCACCCTGTCGATCGCGACCGTGTACTTCACCCGGATGAGCGAGCACGGGCGCCCCCGCAGCCCGGGGGAGGGGGGCGGCCCCGACTACGGCGCACTGCGATCGGACTTCTCCTCCGCCATCCGCTCGATCGGGCTGCTCATCGTGCTCGCCGCGGCCGTGCTCATCGTCGTGGCCTACCCCTTCGCGGCCATCTACACCGACGAGTTCGGCGAGATCCAGGCCGTCGGCAACCTCATCATCGCCTTCGTCTTCGGGCTCGTCGGCTTCAGCGTGCTCTTCGTCGTGCAGCGCACCTTCTACGCGCTCGGCGACACCAGGACCCCCTTCTTCTTCACGCTCTTCCAGGCGATCCTGCTGAGCGCCGGGGTCGTGGCCTGTCTGCTGCTGCCCGTCGAGGTCCGCGCGCTCGGGATCGCGGTCGTCACGACGGTCGCCGGCACCGCCCAGCTCATCCTCGCGGCCGTGCTGCTCCGCCGCCGCATCGGCGGACTCGGCGGCCGCAGCTTCGCCCCGAGCATGGCGAAGTACATCATCGCCGCGTTCCCGGCGCTGCTCGTCGGCCTGCTGGTGCTGTGGGCCCTGGGCGGCACGAGCGACGGCGGCTTCGGCGTGAGCTCGAAGTTCGGCGCCATCCTGTGCATGATCGTCGTCGGCATCGCCATGGCGCTCGTCTACTTCGTGGGTCTCGTGATGCTGCGCTCGCCCGATCTGGCGGATGCCGTGGCCCCGGTCGTGCGCCGGCTGCGGCGGGGCAGGCCGTAGCCGCCTCCGCTCCGAAGAAGGGGTGGGAGCGGTGTGGAGGCCGCGGTTCGGAAGCGGCCGGAACGGGTGCCCGAGACAAGCTGACACAACCCTGTGAACGCCCGGCCGGCCGCGGAATAGCATCCAACTAGGATGTGTTGTACCCCTCAGCGTGACTGCCCAGCCCGGCAGTTTCCGGTAGTTCACCGTCATCGTCAAGGAGACAGCGCTTGCGCGAGATCATCATCATCGGTTCGGGTCCGGCCGGCTACACGGCCGCCATCTACGCTGCACGAGCGAACCTGAAGCCGCTCGTCATCGCCAGCTCGGTCGAGGCGGGCGGCGAGCTCATGAACACGACGGAGGTCGAGAACTACCCGGGATTCCCCGAGGGCATCCAGGGCCCCGACCTCATGGCACAGTTCCAGGCACAGGCCGAGCGCTTCGGCGCCGAGGTCGTCTACGACGATGTCGCGAGCCTCGAGCTCGAGGGCGACGTCAAGCGCGTCACCCTGGGGTCGGGCGAGACCCACGAGGCGAAGTCGATCATCGTCGCGACGGGTTCCGCCTACCGCAAGCTCGGCCTCGACGACGAAGAGCGCCTCTCGGGCCACGGCGTCAGCTGGTGCGCCACCTGCGACGGGTTCTTCTTCCGCGAGAAGACGATCGCGGTCGTCGGCGGAGGCGACTCGGCGATGGAGGAGGCGACCTTCCTCACGCGTTTCGCGTCTAAGGTCTACGTCATCCACCGTCGTGACAGCCTCAAGGCGTCCAAGATCATGCAAGACCGCGCTTTCGCGAACGAGAAGATCGAGTTCGTCTGGAACTCCGAGGTCACGGGCATCACCGGCGACGAGGGCGTCACGGGCGTCATCCTGAACGACACGGTGACCGGCGAGGTCAGCGCGCTCGACGTGCAGGGCCTCTTCGTCGCGATCGGCAACGACCCTCGCACCCACGTCGTGCACGGTCAGCTGGATCTGACCGACGACGGCACGATCGCCGTCTCCGGCCGCAGCTCCAAGACCAACCTGCCGGGCGTCTTCGCCGCGGGCGACGTCATCGACCCGCACTACCGCCAGGCCGTCACGGCCGCGGCCTCGGGAACGGTGGCCGCACTCGACGCCGAGGAGTACCTCGCGTCCCTCCCACAGGCTCCGCTGGCCGACGCCAGTGAGAACGAACTCGCTGTAGTAACCCACTAAGGAGAAAAATGTCCACCGCACGCAGTGTCACCGACGCCGACTTCGAGCAGGAAGTCCTGAAGTCGGACAAGACGATCCTCGTCGACTTCTGGGCCGAATGGTGCGGCCCGTGTCGTGCCGTCAGCCCGATCCTCGACCAGATCGGCGCAGAGCACGCCGACAAGATCGAGATCGTCAAGCTCAACGTCGACGACAACCCGCAGACCGCGGCGAAGTACATGATCACCTCCATCCCCGCGATGAAGGTCTACCAGGGTGGAGAGGTCGTCAAGACCGTCATCGGCGCCAAGCCGAAGCCCGCCCTCGAAGCCGACCTGGCCGCCTTCCTCAGCTAGGCGACCGGATTCGACGAACATCCGACCCCGCCTGGCACAGTCCAGGCGGGGTCTTTCCATATCCACGACCCTCTAGTCTTGATACACGTCTTTCGATCACCTCCTCACGATCGGGCGTCATCACGCGAACAGCACGGAGATAGTCAGTGTCAGAGAAGGCAAACACCGGCCGGACGACGGGCAACAACCTCGACCCGTGGTATCACCACTACGCCCAGCGCACAGCCGGGCTGAGCGCCTCCGAGGTGCGAGCCCTCTTCGCCGTGGCCTCCCGGCCCGAGGTCGTCTCCCTCGCCGGCGGCATGCCGTTCGTCTCCGCCCTGCCCCAGGATCTCGTGACCGACTCCCTCAACCGGGTGATGCGCGACCTCGGCCCCACGGCCCTGCAATATGGCTCTGGCCAGGGAGTTCCCGCACTTCGTGAGCAGATTCTCGAGGTCATGGCGCTCGAGGGCATCCAGGGCAGCGCCGACGACGTCATCGTGACGACCGGTTCGCAGCACGCTCTCGAGCTCGTGACCAAGCTCTTCATCGACCCGGGAGACGTCGTTCTCGCCGAGGGCCCGAGCTACGTCACGGCGATGGTCGTCTTCAACTCCTTCCAGGCCGAGGTCGACCATGTGCCCATGGACGAGTGGGGTCTCATCCCCGAGGCGCTGCGAGAGCACATCGCCTCCCTCAAGGCCGCCGGCAAGACCATCAAGTTCCTGTACACGATCCCCAACTTCCACAACCCAGCGGGAGTGACGCTCAGTTGGGAGCGGCGACTCGAGATCCTCGAGATCGCCAAGCAGAACGACATCCTCGTTCTCGAAGACAACCCGTACGGCCTGCTCTACTTCGACGGCCCGCCCCCGCAGGCCCTGCGCTCGGTCGAGTCCGACGGCGTCGTCTACCTGGGCACCTTCTCGAAGACCCTCGCGCCGGGCTTCCGGGTCGGCTGGGCCCTCGCGCCGCACGCCATCCGTGAGAAGCTCATCCTCGCCAACGAGGCGGCGATCCTCTGCCCGAGCTCGTTCAGCCAGCTCGTGATCAGCGAGTACCTGAAGAACGCCGACTGGAAGGGGCAGATCAACACCTTCCGCGGCGTCTACCGCGAGCGCAAGGAGACGATGCTCTCGGCACTCTCCGAGCACCTGCCCGAGCTCAGCTGGACCAACCCGACGGGCGGCTTCTACGTCTGGCTCACCCTTCCCGCGCACCTCGACTCGAAGGCCATGCTGCCGCGCGCCGTGACCGAGCTCGTCGCCTACACTCCCGGAACGGCGTTCTATGCGGATGGCGGCGGGCGGCAGAACATCAGGCTCTCGTTCTGCTATCCGACGCCGGAGAGCATCAGAGTCGGCGTGCGTCGCCTCGCGACCGTCATCAACGGCGAGCTCGACCTGCTCGAGACCTTTGCCGGAACAGGATCGCTCGACGCGGTGCGCACGCCACGCAACTCCTTCCCCCCGTCGGACATGCACTAGAAGAAAGTCCTGATCATGGCAGATTTTTCAGACCTCGACGTCGTCGTTCTGGCCGGGGGCATCTCACACGAACGTGACGTCTCGCTCCGCTCGGGCCGCCGTGTGGCCTCCACGCTGACGGGCGCGGGCCACCGCGTGGTGGTGCGGGATCCGGATGCGTCGCTGCTTCCCGACATCGCGCGCAGCCGCCCCGACGTGATCTGGCCCGCCCTGCACGGCGCGAGCGGCGAGGATGGCGCGCTGCGTGCCCTGCTCGACGGCGAGGGCATCCCCTACGTCGGTTCCCGCGCCGACTCGGCCCGTCTCGCCTGGTTCAAGCCGACCGCCAAGTCGCTCGTCTCCCGCGCCGGGTTCGCGACGCCCGATTCGATAACGCTGCCGAAGGACACCTTCCGCGAGCTCGGAGCGAACAGCGTTCTCGAGCGCGTGCTCAGCTCCTTCGGCGTTCCGCTCGTCGTGAAGCCGGCCCAGGGCGGCTCGGCCCAGGGCGTGACGATCGTGGATTCGGCAGACGACCTGCCGCGCGCCATGGTCGACGCCTACACCTACGCCGATGTCGCGCTCATCGAGCGGAAGATCGTCGGAACCGAGGTTGCGATCGCCGTGATCGACACGGGGGACGGCCCCGTGGCGCTTCCCGCCGTCGAGATCGAGCCGCTCAGCGGGGTGTACAGCTTCGAGGCCCGGTACAACGCGGGGGAGACGCTCTTCTACACCCCGGCCCGACTGTCGGATGAGGCCTCGGCCCTCGCCGGGCGCACGGCCGTCGCCATCCACGAGCTCCTGGGCCTCCGGCACATCTCCCGGGTCGACCTCATCATCGACGCCGAGGGCGTTCCGTGGTTCCTCGAGGCGAACGTGCTCCCGGGCCTCACCGAGACGTCTCTCGTTCCCCAGGCGATCGAGGCAGCCGGCCTCGATCTGGGAACCGTCTACGGACAGCTGGCCCAAGCGGCCATCCGCGACGCCCAGGCCGAGAGCTCGACGCCGGAACCCGTCTAGACGACCGGGTTTCCGCCGAAACCGGGCTCGCCGAGCTCGCCGAGGATCCGGTTGAGATCCGACACGGTCGCGAACTCGATGACGAGCTGACCCTTGTTCGCGCCGAGAGACACCCTGACCCGAGTGTCGAGCCGGTCCTCGAGGCGTTCGGCGATCTCGTCGAGGTGACCGCGCTTCTTTCCGGCGTTCGGTCGCGCTTTGCGGGTGCGAGGGCCGGATGTCGCGGCCGCCTCGGCCGCGCGCACCGAGAGATCCTCGTTCACGATCTTGGTGGCGAGGTTCTGCATGCCCTCGAGGTCGCCCACGGAGAGGATCGCACGCGCGTGCCCGGCGCTGAGGACCCCCGCGGCGACCTTGTTCTGCACCGATTCGGGCAGTTTGAGGAGTCTGATCGTGTTGGTGATCTGCGGACGGGACCGCCCGATGCGCGTCGCGAGCTCATCCTGGGTGATCCCGAAGTCAGCGAGCAGCTGCTGGTAGGCCGATGCCTCTTCCAGAGGGTTCAGATTGGCGCGGTGGAGGTTCTCCAGGAGCGCATCGCGGAGCATGTCCTCATCCGCGGTGTCTTTGATGACCGCGGGGATCGTCTCCAGGCCGACCCGCTTGGTCGCACGGAGCCGACGCTCACCCATGATGAGCTCGTATTTGCCCTCCTGGCCGGCGAGGGGCCGGACGACGATCGGCTGCAGCACCCCGAATTCGCGAATACTGATGACGAGCTCATCGAGGGCCTCGTCGTCGAAGTAGCTGCGCGGCTGCACGGCGTTCGGGACGATGTCGGCGGGGGAGAGGTTCGCGAGCCGGGCACCGGGCACCGCGATGAGCTCGACCTCCGGATTCTCGGCGGCCGCGGTCGCATCGGCCTCGTGGTCGGGGAAGAAGACGTCGACGGGGCGTGCGGGGCGAACCTCATCGGATGTCGGGATGAGAGCACCGATGCCCCGGCCCAATCCACCTCTTTTTGCTGCCATTATTCGCCTTCTCCATTCGTCGACTCGGATTTCTTCGGCATCACACCACGTCGAGCCATCTCAGCGGCCGCCTCGAGATACGACAGCGATCCAGACGAGTTCGGGTCGTAGCTGATGACACTCTGCCCGTAACTCGGGGCCTCCGACACTCGAACCGAGCGCGGGATGATCGTGTCGAGGGTCTCGCGAGGGAAGTGATCGCGCACATCCTGCGCCACCTGATTGGCGAGGTTCGTCCGCGAGTCGTACATCGTCAGAAGGATCGTCGAGACCTGCAGGTCGGGGTTTAGGTGCCGTTCGATCAGCTGGATGTTCTGCAGCAGCTGGCTCAGACCCTCGAGCGCGTAGTACTCGCACTGGATCGGGATGAGAACCTCGGTCGCCGCGACGAATGCGTTGATCGTCAGGAGCCCGAGCGAGGGCGGGCAGTCGATGAACACGTAGTGGAAGGGCTCGTCGAGGCTGTCGAGGTAGCGACGCAGGGCGCGGCCGAGCCGTTGTTCGCGGGCGACGAGCGAGACGAGCTCGATCTCCGCGCCGGCGAGATGGATGTTGGCGGGAACACAGTAGAGGCGATCGAACTCGGGGCTCTTCTGCACGACGTCGCCGAGCTCCTCATCGCTGACGATCACGTCGTACACACTCTGCACGTCGGCACGATGCTCGACACTGAGCGCAGTCGAGGCGTTGCCCTGTGGATCGAGGTCGATCACCAGCACCTTGGCACCCGACCGAGCGAGAGCCGCGGCGAGGTTCACAGTCGTGGTGGTCTTACCGACGCCACCCTTCTGGTTGCTCACCGTGATGATGCGGGTCTTCGAGGGAAGGGGGAGCGACGACGAGGCGAGCGCCTGCTTCCGGCGCCTGATCTCGGCGAGCTCGTGAGCCAGAGGCGTGTCGAAGCTCGAGGATGTATCGGTAATTGTGGTTCTCCTGCTCGCGATGTTTCACGTGAAACGTCTGGACCCGCCGAACACGAACGTCATCGATGTCGGCGGACTGGTGTGCCTGCGCACGCCGCCCAGATGTCGCGTTGTGGGGTCATCGTTGTGAAGTCATGGTTGTGAAGTCATGTGTCGTGAGGTCATATCGATGTGTCGTGATGCCATGTCGTGACGCCATGAGATCCGATGCGTCTCGGCCGTCGTCCGCACGCCGTCCGCTTCCAACTGTAGTCGCCCACCCGACGCCCGATGTGCTGAATCCA
This sequence comes from Compostimonas suwonensis, assembly GCF_002797855.1. Taxonomy (GTDB): domain Bacteria; phylum Actinomycetota; class Actinomycetes; order Actinomycetales; family Microbacteriaceae; genus Compostimonas; species Compostimonas suwonensis. The sequence goes on along the minus strand of NZ_PGFB01000001.1, from coordinate 371,385 downwards.
TGTCTCGAGCGTTGCTGGGAGCCCATCCACAGCACACGTGGAGGAGTGGGCCGCGAGCTTCCCGTCAGGAATGCCGTCACCGGTGACCGAACCCGGCCCGAACCACACCGGATCACCACGTCGAGCCAGTCCCCCTCGTGCAATCCGCTTCGTGCAACCCACTTCTGCCAGTCCACTTCTGCCAGTCCACTTCGTGCCAGTCCGCCCTCGACGGTTGCTCACCTCTCGTCACCGATTGCCGCTCACGTCGCCGGATCATCGGTCGTCGATACCTGCGTTCGACGATCCCTGCGTTCGTCGATATCTCTGTTCTCCCAGTCTCCTCGCCGTGACGGAGAAGAGGCAGGGATCCGGGAGGACTTCTGTCCTGAGGTTTCACGTGAAACTCTCCCATCCCACGCGTCGCAGGCAGTGGTCCGACCTGGGACGGGCTGACGTCGTATAGAGATGTTTCACGTGAAACCTTCGTGTCACTCGCCCGGGTACATTCGCGTCGAACCGACCGTGTCGACCCTTTGAGGCGAGGTGTCGGGCACGGAGCGAACCACAACGGGTACTACACAACGACGTATCGGCTGCGATAAGCGTGGCCAGTGAATCGCAAACAATAAATGGAGTGATGGGGTGGTGAGTACGGAGCAGTGGGAGTAATAGCCAGGGGTGGTGAGTTCGGAGACATGCATCATGCCAATGGCAGGAGGTGAGTCCGGAGCGCCGAACACGGAGCGCCGAACGCACTGAAACCGAGTCCGTCTGCCACAGCGTGCACACATCCGACTCGGCGTCACCGCGAGACCTCGCGTTACTCCGCTATCCATTGCCGCACCCCGTACTGTCTCTCAACGTCGTGCGCCCGGAGATGCCGTGCGCCCCGACAACAACACCCTGTCCGAAAGACGCAGCGATACGCCACCGCAGTCGGGCGGCCCGTACGCCTCTCGCGTGGTCAGGAGTCAGGTGCTCCCGACCAGGTCGACCCACGAGCCAACACAGCAGCGACACCCAGCCCGAGCATCGATGGAGCACTCGCATCCGGCGCAGATTCCATCGCGAGGGCGGCAGCAACGGAGCCGTAGCCAAAGGACGACGGCGAATCACCTTTCCGAGATGTTTCACGTGAAACGTCTCCATGCCCGATCGTCCTGGAGGTCCGTGATGCTCCCGGATCCTCGGCCCTCCTGGGTCGAAGGCCTCACCGTCACTCCCTGACGCGTCTCGTCGCTGCCCGACTAGGCAGGGGAGCGGCTCGGGGAGACGCCTCTAGCCGACCGTTGCTCGAACGACGCGGGTGACCTCAGGCAGCAGGCCTTCTCCCAGCACGAGGATCTCGGGCTCAGACAGCCGATACTTCCTGATGGCCTTCTCGGCGGCGGCGATCTCGGCGGCGGCGCCCGCGCCCTTCATGAGCACGAGCTCACCGCCGGCGCCGACCAGCGGAGCGGTCAGCGGGATGAGCGTGCGCAAGGCGCTGACCGCGCGAGCGGTCACCTGGTCGATACGCTCGTCGAGCTTGACCTCCTCGGCGCGAGCGCGCACGACCTGCACGTTTGAGAGCTCGAGCTCTGCGACTTGATCATTGAGCCACGCGACACGTCGTTCCATGGGCTCGATGAGAACGAACTCGACGTCGGGTCGCGCGATCGCGAGGACCAGACCGGGCAGACCCGCTCCCGAGCCGACATCTCCGACTCGACCGGGACGAAGCAGGGGAGCTACGAGCGCTGAGTTGAGGATGTGACGAGTCCACAGGCGGGGGAGCTCGAGGGGGCCGATGAGCCCGAGCTCCTCGCCCTGACGAGCAAGGTTGTTCGTGAACCGCCGGGCGAAGTCGAGCTGCTCACCGAAGAGAACAGCCGCGGCATCCGGCTCGGCTTCGAGGATCTCCGTCACTGTTTCACGTGAAACTATGCGGAGCGCGTGATGACCGTGTGACGGTCGCGGCCTTCGCCTTCGGACTCCGAGAAGAAGCCCTTGTCTGCCACGATGTCATGCACGAGTTTGCGCTCGTACGACGACATGGGCGGCAGCGCGGCGCTCTCCGCACCCGCTTCGATCCGCTCGATCGCCGCTTCGACGAGCTCGGCGAGCTCACCTTCGCGGGTCTCGCGGGATCCGCCGATATCGAGGATGAGCCGCGAGTACGAACCCGTGCGGCTCTGCACCGCGAGACGGGTGAGCTCCTGAAGGGCGTTCACCGTCTCTGGGCGGGAGAGCACGCGCAGGTTGCTGCCTTCGTTGGCATTGACCGAGAGGTAGGCCCGTCCGTTGCGCGCGTCGATGTCGATGTCCCCGTCGAGGTCGCAGATGTCGAGGAACTCCTCGATGTAGTCGGCGGCGATGTCGCCTTCGTCTTCCAACTGCGACTGAGTCGGAGGTTCGACCGGCGCGTCGACGACGGGGGAGCTCTCGGCGCTCTCGAGGTTCTCCAGCTGAACTGAGTCTGTCATGTCTATTTCTTTCCGCCCGATTGCTTCTTCGCACGGCTCTTGCCGACCGGCTGCTGACGCTGTGTTTGCTTCTTCTCTTCGACCACGATCGTGTCGCCGGCAGCCGACGACTCCTCGATCTTGAGCTTGCCCTTGCGGGCGAGCCGCTCCTCGCGGGCCTTCGCTGCGTCACTGCCCGGAGTGGGCATACGACGGATCACGATGAACTGCTGAACCATCGTCCAGATGTTCGTGGTGAGCCAGTAGAACATAACGCCGAGGGGGAAGGTGAATCCCGAGAAGGCGAAGACGAGGGGGAGGATGTAGAGCAGGATGCGCTGCTGACGGAACATCGGGCTCGCCTTGGTCTCCGGCGACATGTTCTTCGAGACGATCTGCAGCTGAGTGAAGAACTGGGATCCGGTCATCAGGACGACCATGATCGCCGCGATGACCATAACGGCCACCTGCGGGGGGTTCGCGTTCATCGCCGCGGAGAAGCTCGAGTGGAGGGGAGCGATTCCGAAGAGCGAAGCGTCACCGAACTGCTTGCCGAGCTCGGCGTTGAGCGGGCCGACACCCTGCTTGCCGTGCTGTGCGTCGTTGAGCACCGAGAAGAGCGCGAAGAAGATGGGGATCTGAAGCAGCATCGGCAGGCACGAGCTCAACGGGTTGGTTCCCGTGCGCTTGTACAGCTCCATGGTCTCGCGGGACATCGCCTCGCGAGAGAACTGATCCTTCTTGCCCTTGTACTTGTCCTGGATCTTCTTCAGCTGAGGGGCGACCTCGAGCATCCTGCGCTGGTTCTTGATCTGCCGCACGAAGAGAGGGATGAGCGCGGCACGCACAACGAGCACCAGGCCCACGATGGAGAGCACCCAGGTGAGCCCGGCCGCCGGATCCATGCCCACGTTCGTGAACAGCCAGTGGAAGGCCACGAGGAGCAACTCCACGACCCATTTCAATGGCCACAGGACTGTGCCGATGATGTCGGGCATAAGTCGGGTTAACCCTTTCCGTGGCTGTCCGCCACGACGAATCCGAATGGTGTGGTGGTGTAACGGCGTTTCGACTTCAACGGCACGTCGTCGATTCCGCCCTCCGCCCACGGATGGCACCGTGCCAGACGCCGGGCGGCCAAAGCGCTGCCGATGACGACACCGTGTTCCTGTATGGCCTGCAGAGCGTAGGCGGAACAGGAGGGATAGTAACGGCAGACATCACCGTAGAGCGGGGAGATCCCGGCGCGATAGCCGCGAAGTGCGAGCACAGCGATATTGCGCGGCAAGAGCACAGCCACCGACACCGGCGTGTTCGTCATCTGACGCTGCCTCTACTCACTGCCAAGGAAATCTCTGCTTGCAGGGTAGCCCATGAAGCCTCGACGGAAGCTGGAAGCGCTCGCACGACGACGTCGGTGCCGGGCTTCGCCGTTTGACACGGGCCCGTGCTCGCGGCGGCCTTCAGCCGCCGGCGTACGCGATTGCGTACCACCGCGTTGCCGACGTTCTTGGCGACGATGAAGCCGAAGCGCACCTGATCGCTCGACGAGTTCGCACGCACGTACGTGACGGTGTGCTCACCGACCGATCGGACCCCCCGGCGCACCGTCACTCGGTAATCGTCTCCACGAGTGATCCGGTTGGCTTTGGCGAGCACCGTCAGCTGTTAAGCGGAGAGTTCCGTGCGGCCCTTACGACGGCGAGCGGAGAGGATCGCACGGCCGGCGCGCGTGCGCATACGGAGGCGGAAGCCGTGCACCTTGGCGCGGCGGCGGTTGTTCGGCTGGAAGGTTCTCTTACTCATGATTCGGTCTCCACTGTTTCGGTTCTTCGCAGGCCAAAACTCATGTGGCCGGAAAACTTGAATGGTGCCAGACAGGCACAGGTCAACTGATTAAAAATACGGCTCCGCTTGACTTAGGTCAAACTCAGGCTGTGTAAACGATCGATTCTCCACAGTTATGGGTGAATTCCGGCCGCGACACGCGGTACGAATCTACAGTCAACTTGATAGCGGGCACGCGACTAGTTAGCGTAAGACCCTTAGTTATCCCCAGGCTGGTCGGCGCAAGCAGCGCGGAATACCGCAGATTTTCGGTACCCCGTGGATAACTTTGTGAATACTTTGCACCACGCAACAACCGTGCACAAACACGACTTGGCACGACACGAACCATCTGCACCACACAAAGCATCATCGGATGCTGCAGTCGCAGCATGAACGCACCAAACGGGATCGCGGGCAGCGCGGGGGCGGCGCCGGATGTCAGATCCTTACACAGTAGAAGCACGGGGAGCCATGGCTGAAGCCGAACAAGACATTTCCGAAGTCTGGGGGGCGATCCTGTCGATCCTGTCGACGGACGACGACATCACTCCGGCTCTCTACGGATTCCTGAACCTCGTCGAGCCCAAGGGGGTGGCGGCGGGCACGCTCTACCTCGAGGTGCCGAACGACTTCACCGCGAACATGCTCAACCAGCGGATGCGCACCTCGTTGCTGCGCGCGATCACGACGCTCGAGGACTCGGTGGCCATGACCACCTACTACGTCGTCGTGAACCCCGAGCTCGAGCACGACGCTCCGCAGACGACCGTCGAGACGGTCGAGCCCTCCTATATAGAGACCCCGCCGCCGGCGCAGCCGCTCTACGAGAGCGCACCCGCCGAACGCCCGCACGACGCCCGGCTCAACCCGAAGTACAGCTTCGACAACTTCGTGATCGGCGGCTCCAATCGTTTCGCCCACGCCGCAGCGGTCGCCGTCGCCGAAGCGCCCGCCAAGGCCTACAACCCGCTCTTCGTGTACGGCGAGTCCGGCCTCGGCAAGACCCACCTGCTGCACGCGATCGGGCACTATGCGATGAGCCTCTATCCCGGCATCCGCGTTCGCTATGTGAGCTCGGAGGAGTTCACGAACGACTTCATCAACTCGATCGCGAACAACCGCGGCTCGGTGTTCCAACAGCGCTACCGCAACATCGACATCCTGCTCATCGACGACATCCAGTTCCTGCAGGGAAAGGCGGAGACCCAGGAGGCGTTCTTCCACACCTTCAACACCCTGCACGATCACAACAAGCAGGTCGTCATCACGAGCGATCTGCCACCGAAGCACCTCACGGGCTTCGAAGACAGGATGCGCTCCCGCTTCGAGTGGGGCCTCATCACCGATGTGCAGGCCCCCGACCTCGAGACCCGCATAGCGATCCTGCGCAAGAAGGCGCAGAGCGAGAAGATGCAGGTGCCCGACGACATCCTGGAGTTCATCGCCTCGAAGGTCTCCTCGAACATCCGCGAGCTCGAGGGAACCCTCATCCGGGTCACGGCGTTCGCGAGCCTCAACCGCACCCCTGTCGACATGGCGCTCGTGCAGACGGTGCTCAAAGACCTCATCACCCTCGATGAGGACAACGTCATCGCGCCCGTCGAGATCATCAACAACACGGCCGAGTACTTCAAGCTGAGCGTCGACGACCTGTACGGCTCGTCACGCTCGCAGGCCATCGCGACGGCGCGCCAGATCGCCATGTACCTGTGCCGCGAGTTGACGAACCTCTCCCTGCCCAAGATCGGGCAGCTGTTCGGCAACCGCGACCACACCACGGTCATGTACGCCAACAAGAAGATCAGCGAGCTCATGAAGGAGCGCCGCTCGATCTACAATCAGGTCACCGAGCTCACGAGCCGCATCAAGCAGAACCACCGATACAACAAGATGTGACCGCTCGGATCCCGCGGACTTTTTGACCTGTGGATAACTTGTGGAAACTCTCGCCCGATTCGTGGGCAATATGTTCACTGTTCGAGCCGGGCTGTGAATGACAAAGATTTCCGGCCGCGATCAACTCCCGCTTTCCACCGCGGTTTCCTGTCGGTTCAACAAGTCACACGGATGTAGTTCCCAAGTGCCGCCTGGCATCGACAGAGTTATCCACAGTTTCCACACCGGTTAACACCATTAACCCTTCTCTTAATTAATTGGGGGAGGGGATAACCTTCACGGGCAGGCCGCCCGAACAGATCTGGGACGGTCCAGGAATGACAAAGACAGCTAGCATGGTGACGACTATTCGGCTCTTCATCGATTGGGGTACTTCGTGAGGTTCCAGGCGAATCGCGATGTGTTCAGCGAAGCGGTCTCCTTCGCCGTCAAGTTGCTTCCACAGCGCACGACCCTCCCGATCCTGAGCGGCGTCCTCATCGAGGCGAACGAGACCGGCCTCCAGCTCTCCTCCTTCGACTACGAGGTCTCGGCGCAGACGACAATCGCCGCCGACGTCGAGGAGACCGGCACCGTGCTCGTCTCCGGCCGGCTTCTCGCCGAGATCGCGAGCAAGCTCCCCAACGCACCCGTGCACTTCTCGACGGAGGACTCCCGCATCCGCGTGAGCTCGGGATCCGCGAGCTTCACACTGCTGTCGATGCCCGTCGAGGAATATCCGAGCATCCCTCAGGTGAGTGCGCAGACGGGTCTCGTGCCTGCTGACGAGTTCGCGGCCGCCGTCGCGCAGGTCGCGGTCGCGGCATCCCGTGACGACGTCACGCCGGTCATCACCGGAGTGCAGCTCGAGGTGGGAGAGACGAGCCTCGGCCTGGTCGCGACCGACCGCTACCGCGTCGCGGTGCGCGAGATCGACTGGGATTCCGGCAGCAACGGCGCCTCGGCCGAGCCGATCACGGCCCTCGTGCCCGCGCGCACCCTGCAGGAGGTCGGCAAGACCTTCGGCCACAGCGGAACGATCTCGATCGCCATCACGAGCAAAGACGACCGTGAGCTCATCGCCTTCACGGGCGACAAGAAGACCGTGACCTCGCTGCTCATCAAGGGCAACTTCCCTCCCGTGCGCCGGCTCTTCCCCGACACGGTCGAGAACTACGCCGTGCTCAACACGGCCGAGCTCATCGAGGCGACCCGTCGTGTCTCGCTCGTGCTCGAGCGAGAGGCCGCCCTGCGCTACAGCTTCACGAACGACGGCCTCACTCTCGAGGCCCTCGGATCCGAGCAGGCTCAGGCGTCCGAGACGATCGACGCCATCCTCACCGGAACCGAGACCGTCGTGAGCCTCAAGCCGCAGTTCCTGCTCGACGGCCTGAGCGCCGTGCACTCCGAGTTCGTGCGGATCTCGTTCACCAAGACCGACAATCCGAACAAACCCGGGCCCGTGCTGATCACCGGTCAGTCGTCGAAGGAGCAGGTCACCTCCGACAGCTACCGTTACCTCCTGCAACCCAACCTCCTCCTGCGCTGAGCGCATTTTTTTCGAATTCGAACGAAGGATCCCCATGCACATCGGTCTTGTCGGTCTCGGCAAAATGGGCAACAACATGCGCGAGCGTCTGCGCGACCACAACATCGAGGTCACGGGCTATGACAGCAACCCCGCGGTCACGGATGTCGCCTCGCTCGGCGATCTCGTCGCAGCGCTTCCGGCCCCTCGCGTCATCTGGGTCATGGTTCCGGCCGGCGCCATCACCGACAGCGTCATCGTCGAGCTCTCCGAGCACCTGGTCGAGGGCGATCTCGTCATCGACGGCGGCAACTCGCGCTTCACCGAGGACTTCAAGCACGCCGAGCTGCTCGCCAAGACGGGGGTCAACTTCATCGACGCCGGCGTCTCGGGCGGTGTCTGGGGTCTCAAGAACGGCTACGGGCTTATGGTCGGCGGCCCGGCATCCGAGGTCGAGCGGGTCATGCCGGTCTTCGACGCGCTGCGCCCCGAAGGCCCCCGCGACGAGGGATTCGTGCACGTGGGCGAGGTCGGCGCCGGTCACTACGCGAAGATGGTGCACAACGGCATCGAGTACGCGCTTATGCAGGCTTACGCAGAGGGCTACGAGCTGCTCGACACCAAGAAGGACATCATCAAGGATGTCCCCGGAACCTTCAAGGCCTGGCAGCGCGGAACCGTCGTACGCTCCTGGCTGCTCGAGCTCCTCGTGCGAGCGCTCGAGGAGGATCCGGAGTTCGAGGCCATCGAGGGCTACGTCGACGACTCGGGCGAGGGCCGCTGGACGATCGAGGAGGCCATCGAGAACGCCGTTCCGGTTCCGACCATCAGCGCCTCGATCTTCGCCCGCTTCGTCTCCCGCCAGGAGGATTCGCCGGCGATGAAGGCCGTCGCCGCTCTGCGCAACCAGTTCGGCGGTCACGCGGTCAAAAAAGCCGACTAGTCGGCCAGACCGGACGCACGTGCAGGTCACCCACCTCAATCTCGTCGACTTCCGAAACTACCGGCATGCCGACGTGTCGTTGTCGGCCGGCCCCAATCTGGTGGTCGGCCGCAACGGCCAGGGCAAGACCAATCTCGTCGAGTCGCTCGGCTATCTGAGCACCCTCGGCTCGCACCGGGTCTCGACCGATCAGGCGCTCGTGCGGCAGGGAGCGGACGCCGCGATCGTGCGCGCCCGCGTCGCGCACGGCGAGCGCGAGTTCCTCGTCGAGGTGCAGATCAACCGCTCGGGCCCCAACAAGGCGCAGGTCAATCGCGGCGCCGTGCGGGTGCGCGACCTTCCGCGGTATTTCTCGAGCGTGCTCTTCGCGCCCGAAGACCTCGCGCTCGTGCGGGGCGACCCGTCGGGTCGCAGACGGTACCTCGATCAGCTCATCGTCGTGCGCTCCCCGCGCATCGCCGGCGTGCTCGCCGACTACGAGCGGGTGCTCAAACAGCGCAACACCCTGTTGAAGTCGGCACGGGCGACCGGGATCAAGGGCGCAGCCCTCTCGACCCTCGACGTCTGGGACGAACGCCTCATCGAGCTCGGCTCCGAGATCATCGATGAGCGCGCGCGTCTCGTGGCCGCGCTCGCCCAGCCGGTGCGCGACGCCTACCACTCGGTGGCCGACGGCGATCACACGCCCCGTCTCATCCGATCGCTCAGTATTCTCGGTGCGGATCCCGATCGAGCCGACGATGCCACCGGCTCCGGCGGCGACGCGGATGCCGCGGGGTCGACGGTCGCGTCGTCCGATGCGCAGCCCGCCGAACGGGCCGACATCCGTGCCGCCTTCACCCAGGCACTCGCCGACATCCGCCGGAAGGAGCTCGACCGCGGCGTCACCCTCGTCGGCCCGCATCGCGACGACGTCGTCTTCGAGCTCAACGGCCTGCCCGCCAAGGGCTACGCGAGCCACGGTGAGTCGTGGTCGTTCGCGCTCGCCCTCAAACTCGGTGCCGCCGAGCTGCTGCGCCGGGACTCGCCGAGCGGCGACCCCGTACTCGTGCTCGACGATGTCTTCGCCGAGCTCGACCGCGGCCGCCGGGCCCGTCTCGCCGAGGCGGTCGCGGGCTACCAGCAGGTGATCATCACCGCGGCCGTCTTCGACGACGTTCCCGAGGCGTTGCGCGAGAACACGATCCACATCCGCTCGGGCGAGGTCGTGGAGGCCACGGATGTCGAATGACACAGGCGATCGGCCGGCGACCTCAGCCGCGGCATCCCGCGAGACGGAGTCGAAGGTCGTCTACAACCGCTTCAAGGCGGTCTTCGGCGACCCTAGCCTGCGGGGGAAGAGGCCCACGAAGGGCCGGCGGGAGCAGAAGGCCTCGAGTGTCCCCTTCGGCTCGGGCCGCGATCCCCGCGGCCTCGGCGACGTCGTCGACTCGCTCACCCAGCAGCTCGGCTGGTCGTCGCCTCTCGCCCAATCGGATCTGGTGGCGTCGTGGAGCGAGCTCGCCGGCGCCGAGACCGCTCAGCACTCGAGCCCGGTGGGGATCGAGGAGGGCGTGCTGACCGTGCAATGCGATTCGACGGCCTGGGCGACCCAGTTGCGCCACATGCGTGTCGAGATCATGAGCCACATCGCCGTGCGCTACCCCGACGCCGGGATCGAATCGATCAAGTTCCTGGGGCCTAACACCCCTTCGTGGAAACGCGGCCCCAGGTCGATTCCAGGGCGTGGTCCGCGCGATACCTACGGTTAGTGAGGCAAATCAGGTCACCCTGCGTAAAAGAAGGCCCCAGATCGTCGAATGTCAGTCGTTGCCAAGCCTCTATTTGATAGAATGAATGGTCGAAAGCATGACGGTCAGGAGCCTAATTTCATATGACAACGGAACCACGATCGGCTGAGCAGGAAAATACCTACGGCGCAAGCCAGATTCAGGTTCTTGAAGGCCTCGAGGCGGTACGCAAGCGTCCCGGGATGTACATCGGTTCCACCGGTCCCCGGGGTCTGCACCATCTCGTCTACGAGATCGTCGACAACTCCGTCGACGAGGCCCTTGCAGGATACTGCGACGACATCACAGTCACCATCAGGCAGGATGGCGGGGTGCGGGTCGTCGACAACGGCCGCGGCATCCCCGTCGGCATCCACCCGATCGAGAAGATCTCGACCGTGGAGGTCGTCCTCACCAAACTGCACGCCGGCGGAAAGTTCGGCGGCGGCGGATACGCGGTCTCCGGTGGCCTGCACGGCGTGGGAAGCTCCGTGGTCAACGCCCTCTCGACCGAGTTCGACGTGGAGGTGCGTCGTGAGGGCCACGTCTACCGGCAGAGCTATCACATCGGCGTGCCGAAGGCCCCCCTCGCCGAGGGCGAGGAGACGAGCGAGACCGGCACGATCATCACCTTCTGGCCGAACGCCGACATCTTCGAGTCCGTCGAGTTCGACTACGAGACCCTGCGCGCGCGGTTCCAGCAGATGACCTTTCTCAACAAGGGGCTGCGCATCACGCTCACCGATGAGCGCGAGACCCTCGACGACGGCTCCTTCCACAGCGACTCCTATCTCTATGAGAAGGGACTCGTCGACTACGTCGAGTACCTGAACACGGCCAAGAAGTCGGAGATCATCCACGACGAGGTCATCTCGTTCGAGTCGGAGGACAGCGATCGCAAGATCTCCCTCGAGGTCGCGATGCAGTGGACGACCGCGTACAACGAGAGCGTGCACACCTACGCCAACACGATCAACACCCACGAGGGCGGAACCCACGAAGAGGGGTTCCGTGCCGCGCTCACGACGCTCGTCAACAAGTACGCGCGTGAGAAGGGCATCCTCAAGGAGAAAGACGAGAACCTCTCGGGCGACGACGTGCGCGAGGGTCTCACCGCCGTCATCTCGGTGAAGCTCAGCGAGCCGCAGTTCGAGGGCCAGACGAAGACCAAGCTCGGCAACACCGAGGCGAAGGCGTTTGTGCAGAAGGTCGCCGGCGATCAACTCGGCGACTGGTTCGACCGCAACCCGGGGCAGGCCAAAGACATCATCCGCAAGGCGATCCAGGCGGCGACCGCTCGCCTGGCCGCCCGCAAGGCCCGCGAGACCGCCCGGCGCAAGGGCCTGCTCGAGGGCGGCGGCATGCCCGGCAAGCTCAAGGACTGCCAGAGCAAAGACCCGTCGATCTCCGAGATCTTCATCGTCGAGGGCGACTCGGCCGGCGGCTCCGCCGTGCAGGGCCGCAACCCCGAGACTCAGGCGATCCTGCCGCTGCGCGGCAAGATCCTCAACGTCGAGAAGGCCCGGCTCGACCGCGCGCTCGCGAACAACGAGGTGCAGGCGATGATCACGGCGTTCGGCGCCGGGATCGGGGAGGACTTCAACCCCGAGAAGGCCCGCTACCACAAGATCGTGCTCATGGCCGATGCCGACGTCGACGGCCAGCACATCACGACACTGCTGCTGACCCTGCTCTTCCGCTACATGCGCCCGCTCATCGAGTTCGGCTACGTGTACCTCGCGCAGCCGCCGCTGTACCGGCTCAAGTGGTCCAACTCCCCGCACGAGTACGTCTTCAGCGATCGGGAGCGCGACGCGCTTCTCGAGCTGGGTGCGGCATCCGGCAAGCGCATCCCGAAAGACAACGGGATCCAGCGCTACAAGGGTCTCGGCGAGATGGACTTCAAAGAGCTGTGGGAGACCACGATGAACCCCGAGACCCGCACGCTGCTGCAGGTGACCCTCGACGACGCCGCTGCCGCCGACGAGATCTTCGCGACCCTCATGGGCGAGGATGTCGAGTCACGCCGCAGCTTCATCCAGAAGAACGCGAAGGACGTACGTTTCCTTGACATCTGACAACACGCCATCTGACGACATCACGCCATCCGACGACATCACGCCCGACGACATCTCGTCGGCCGTTCCCGACGTCCCTGTCACGAGCGAGGCGGATGCCGCGGCAGCGGCCGCGGTGCACCTGAGCGTCCACGGCAAGATCGACCAGGTCGACCTGCAGCTCGAGATGCAGCGCTCCTACCTCGACTACGCGATGAGCGTCATCGTCGGCCGCGCCCTCCCCGAGGTGCGCGACGGGCTCAAGCCCGTGCACCGCCGTGTCATCTACGCGATGTACGACGGCGGCTACCGCCCCGACCGCGCGTTCTCGAAGAGCTCGCGCGTCGTCGGCGAGGTCATGGGCCAGTTCCACCCGCACGGCGACGCGTCGATCTACGACGCGCTCGTGCGTCTCGTGCAACCGTGGAGCCTGCGTTACCCGCTCGCGCTCGGCCAGGGCAACTTCGGCTCCGCCGGCAACGACGGCGCGGCCGCCCCCCGGTACACCGAGACGAAGATGGCCCCTCTCGCGCTCGAGATGGTGCGCGACATCGACGAGGAGACCGTCGACTTCCAAGACAACTACGACGGCCGCACTCTCGAGCCGACAGTGCTGCCGAGCCGGTTCCCGAACCTGCTCGTCAACGGCTCGGTGGGCATCGCGGTCGGCATGGCCACCAACATCCCGCCGCACAACCTGCGCGAGGTCTCGGCGGGCGCCCTCTGGTACCTCGCCAACCCCGAGGCGAACCGCGAGGAGCTGCTCGAGGCCCTGATGCAGCGGATCAAGGGCCCCGACTTCCCGACCGGCGCCCAGATCCTGGGTGTCAAGGGCATCCACGACGCCTATCGCACGGGCCGCGGCTCGATCACGATGCGCGCCGTCGTCGCGGTCGAGGAGATCCAGGGCCGCACCTGCCTCGTCGTCACCGAGCTGCCGTATCAGGTGAACCCCGACAACCTCGCGATCAAGATCGCCGAGCTCGTCAAAGACGGCAAGATCACGGGCATCGCCGACATCCGCGACGAGACCTCGGGCCGTACCGGCCAGCGCCTCGTCATCGTGCTCAAGCGCGACGCGGTCGCGAAGGTCGTGCTCAACAACCTGTACAAGCACACGCAGCTGCAGGAGAACTTCGGCGCGAACATGCTCGCGATCGTCGACGGGGTGCCCCGTACCCTCCCGCTCGACGGCTTCATCACGGCCTGGGTCGACCACCAGCTCGAGGTCATCGTGCGCCGCACGACCTTCCGCCTGCGCAAGGCGGAGGAGCGCGCCCACATCCTGCGCGGCTACCTCAAGGCGCTCGACGCCCTCGACGAGGTCATCGCCCTCATCCGCCGCTCCTCCACGGTCGAGGATGCGCGCGACGGTCTGATGGAGCTGCTCACGATCGATGAGCTGCAGGCCCGCGCCATCCTCGAGATGCAGCTGCGCCGCCTCGCCGCCCTCGAACGCCAGAGGATCGTGGACGAGGCCGCCGAGCTCGAGTTGCAGATCGCCGACTTCAAGGCGATCCTCGCCGACCCGACGCGCCAGCGCACGATCGTGAGCGAAGAGCTCAGCGAGATCGGCGATCGCTTCGGCGACGACCGCCGCACCGAGATCATGTTCGGCTTCGACGGCGACATGAGCGTCGAAGATCTCATTCCCGAGGAGGAGATGGTCGTCACCGTCACGCGCGACGGCTACATCAAGCGCACCCGCAGCGACAACTACCGCAGTCAGCACCGCGGCGGCAAGGGCGTCAAGGGCGCCCAGCTGCGGGCGGCGGATGTCGTCGAGCACTTCTTCGTGACGACGACGCACCACTGGCTGCTCTTCTTCACCAACACGGGGCGGGTCTACCGGGCGAAGGCCTACGAGGTGCAGGAGGCCGGCCGCGACGCGAAGGGCCAGCACGTCGCGAACCTGCTCGCCCTGCAGCCGGATGAGGAGATCGCCCAGATCCTCGACATCCGCGACTACGAGGCGGCGCACTACCTCGCCCTCGCGACGCGTGACGGCCTGATCAAGAAGACCCCGCTCGCCGAGTACGACACGAATCGTTCGGGCGGCATCATCGCGATCAAGCTGCGCGACGGCGACGAGCTCGTCTCTGCGCTGCTGGTCAACGAGGACTCCGATCTGCTGCTCGTGTCGCGCAAGGGCATGTCGTTGCGGTTCACCGCATCGGATGCCGCGCTGCGACCCATGGGGCGCTCGACCTCCGGGGTCATCGGCATGCACTTCCGCGATTCCGACCAACTGCTCGACGCATCCGTCGTCACCTCGAACGGTGCGATCTCCGCATCCGGGACAGAGGGCGAGGATGCCGCGGAGCGCTCGACCGAGGAGGCGTACGTCTTCATCGTGACCGAGGGGGGATACGCGAAGCGAACCTCGGTCGACCAGTATCGCCTGCAGAATCGTGGCGGTCTCGGCATCAAGGTGGCGAAACTCCAGGAGGCGCGCGGCGACCTCGTGGGCTCGCTCATCGTGGAGGACAACGATGAGGTCCTTGTGGTTCTTGCCAGCGGCAAAGTGGTACGCTCTGCTGTCGCCGAGGTTCCGGCCAAGGGCCGGGACACCATGGGCGTAGTCTTTGCAAAATTCGCTGAGGATGACCGGATCATCTCCATCGCGAAGAACTCCGAACGCAATCTGGACACCGTCGAAACCGAAGCGGGTGTTGCGGAGAGCGAAGCCGGGAAGGAAGAGGTAGCGAATGAGTAGCGTCGCCGAAAAACTCGCGAGAAAATCGAGTCGACCGAGCAGTAACAAGCAGGTCCGTCTCAAGCTGGTCTACATCGATTTCTGGTCGGCCGTGAAGCTGTCGTTCCTCGTCGCGATCTGCCTGGCCGTCGTCACGATCGTGGGAACCTTCCTCATTCACACCGTGCTGTCGCAGACCGGCATCTTCGACAACGCGAACGAGCTGTTCACCGACATCACGGGCGGCACGACCGACCTGCAGAGCTTTATCGGGCTGGGTCAGGTCATGGGCTTCGCCGTCGTCGTCGCCATTCTCAACACGGTGGTCGTGACGGCGCTGGGCGCGATCATCGCGCTCCTCTACAACCTCAGCGTGAAGATCACGGGCGGGCTGCTCGTCGGCTTCACCAACAACTAGCTTCTCCTCGCCCGATCGAGCGTGTTCTCGCACACGGCCAATTGGGAGAAACGGGAAGCTTCGGGTAGTCTCTAATCTGCCCAATCGGGGATATAGCTCAGGCGGTTAGAGCGCTTCGCTGATAACGAAGAGGTCCCAGGTTCAAGTCCTGGTATCCCCACAAAACCCTCACGGGGATCACTCCACAGGGGTGCATCCCCTGGTCGGTTGAGGGGCCTTAGCTCAATTGGTAGAGCGCCTGCTTTGCAAGCAGGAGGTCAGGGGTTCGATTCCCCTAGGCTCCACCCTCTGACTCTCCAACTGGACTCCACGATCGCGCGAGTGGACGTGAATCGGGGGTGCAGAACGGCCCACACCCCCGATTCGCGACCACTCGCGGGCTTGGGGAGGCGGCTATCCTCGGAGCGTGGTGAAATACGATGACGCCTCCTGGCACTACGACGGGGAGTTCCCCGAGGGTCTGCCCCGGTCCGCGGCAGCGACCCACATCGGCATGTTCCTGACCTGGTGCGTGCTGGCCGATCTCGCGAGCGAGGAACTGCTCGACGATGCGGGTGAGGATGTCGCCCAGCTGATGCAGCGCGAGATCACCCCCGGCGCGTTCATCCTCCTGCTCGACGGCGCGCTCGTCGACGACCAGCTCGATGAGGAGGGCAATGCGTTCGCCGTCGCATACTACGCCGGCGAAGACGACGACTCGCCCTACGTCGACGATTACGTCGACGTCTTCGACGAGGATGCCGAGGAGATCTACGAGGTGGCCGACAGCTGGTCGAACTTCGACCGGATCGCGCCGCACATCCGTGAGCGTTTCGACGGCTGGAGGGCCGCGGGCTCGCCGAGCTATCTGTGAACGCGTCCGCACGCACGACGTTCGATCGTCTGCTCGACTCGCTGCGCATCCCGTAGTGCTCGAAGCCGCATCACGTATCGTGGTCGGGTGGACATCCGAGTAGCGGCATACGGCGTCATCATCGAAGGCGGGCGCATGCTGCTCGCCCACTGGAACGAGAACGGCCACTCCGGCTGGACCCTGCCGGGCGGCGGCATCGACCCCGGCGAAGACCCCGCGGATGCCGCGCTCCGCGAGATCCTCGAAGAGACGGGCTACACGGCCGAGCTCGGCGAGCTCATCGGCATCAACTCCCATGTCGTGGATGCCGCGCGCCGCACCCACGGCGAAGGCGTGCCGTTGCACGCGCTCCGGATCGTCTACCGCGCCCGGGTCGTCTCGGGCGAGCTCACCGACGAGATCGGCGGCAGCACCGACCGCGCCGCCTGGTTCCCGCTCGAGGAGGTCGCCGCTCTCGACCGCGTCGGGCTCGTCGATGTGGGGTTGCGGTTCGCCGGGGTGAGCATCTAGCCGTTCGACGCGCTGCGGCCGCTCGAACACCGCGACATCGAAAAACGCCGGGGGCGGCATCCGTGTTGTGGATCCCGCCCCCGGCGTATCTGCGCGAGTCTCGAGCTGCTCTACTCGGCCGGGCCCACCAGCGGGTCGCCCTCGTCGTCGGCGACCCAGAGCTCGTCGTCGGCCCGGAAGGTCTGCCACACGGCGTACGCGACACCGGCCGCGGCGACGATGCCGAGCCCGATCGCGAGGTAGGTTCCGAAGCCCGGGCCGGACTTCTTCACAACGACGTTCTGCTTGTTGAAGCGGTCGACGGCCGCGCGCACGCGACTGTCTTTCGCGATGTCGGCGACGCTGAGCGCTGTGCCGATCGCCGTGCCCACCGCGGGGAGCACGTTTCCGACGAACTGGCGCTTGGCGGAGTCCGCGGCTGTGCGGCTCAGCGACATGCCCCGCTCGAGGTTCGGGCGCACGTACTGGTCGAGGGTGTCCTTCACACGCGGCGAGACCTGCTCGCGGGTGATGTTGCCGACCTGGCGGCTCGCCTCGCGGGCGATCGCGTTGGCCCGGTCGATGACGGCCTGCTGGTCGCGCCAGAGATCCTCGGCCGTTCCCCTGAGGCGCTTGAGTTCTTTGCGGCGCTTGCGTGACAGACTCATCTGGACCTCCATTGACGTCGTGTAACGAACAGGTACCATCTTGCCACTGAAAGCGCCGTGAGCGCTCTGCGAGCCGGCCGTGATTCAGCGGTGAGCGGAACTGGCACGAGGGGGTTGCGCGTGGGCGCTGTGCAAGAATTGACACATGTCAAAGCACACGGCCGTCGCTACGCTCCACACCAACTACGGTGACATCAAGGTCAACCTCTACGGCAACCACGCCCCGAAGACCGTCAAGAACTTCGTCGGCCTCGCCACGGGCGAGATCGAGTGGACCCACCCCACCACGGGCAAGGTCTCCACCGACAAGCTGTACGACGGAACGATCTTCCACCGCATCATCCCCGGGTTCATGATCCAGGGCGGCGACCCGCTCGGTCAGGGCATCGGCGGGCCGGGATACCAGTTCGACGACGAGATCAACCCCGAGCTCGACTTCACCGAGCCCTACGTGCTCGCCATGGCCAACGCCGGCATCCAGGGGGGCCGCGGCACCAACGGCTCGCAGTTCTTCATCACCGTCGGCCCGACCACCTGGCTGCAGGGCAAGCACTCGATCTTCGGCTCGGTCGACGACGAGGCCTCCCGCCAGGTCGTCGACAAGCTCGGCAAGGTCCCGACCGACGGCCGCGACCGCCCGCTCGACGATGTCGTGATCGAATCGGTCACCGTCGAGAACGTCTGACCCGAGCTCCTCGAGCTCCTGGGCGTCTGAGCTCCCGACGTCCGCGAATCCGCACCTCAACCCCTAGCTCCCCGAAGAGGACTCCGTGACCGAGGCCCCCGCGTCCCGGGACAACTACTGCTACCGGCATCCCGACCGGCAGAGCTTCGTGCTGTGCCAGCGATGCGGTCGCACGATCTGCCCCGAATGCCAGACGCAGGGCGCGGTCGGCGTCATCTGCCCGGAGTGCATGAAGGAGCAGAGGCAGTCGGCTCCGCGCATCAAGAAGCGCCGGGTGCTCACCCGCCTGACCGGCGAGGGGCGCCCGACCGTCACCTATGTGCTCATCGCGGTCACCATCCTGGTGTTCGTGCTGCAGCTCATACCCGGACTGGGGGTCACCCAGGCGCTCCAATACGCGGGCGTCTACTCGACTCCGGTGCTGTTCGAGCCGTGGCGTCTCCTCACGGCGGTGTTCGTGCACTCGACCTCGTTCTATCTGCACGTCCTGCTGAACATGTACACGCTGTGGATCTTCGGCCGGCTCCTCGAGAGCTATCTCGGCCACATCCGCTTCCTCTCGCTCTATCTCATCAGCGGGCTCGCCGGCTCGGTCGGGGTGCTGCTGCTGGCAGACCCGCGAGTTCCCGTGGTCGGGGCATCCGGAGCCATCTTCGGCCTCATGGGCGCCTTCTTCGTGATCCAGCGCAGGCTCGGCGGCAACAGCGCGCAGCTGCTCGTGCTGCTGGCGATCAACCTCGTGATCGGATTCATCCCGGGTTTCAACATCGCGTGGCAGGCGCACCTCGGCGGACTCGTCGGCGGTGCGCTCGTGGGCCTCATCTTCACCGAGACGCGGCGCCGCAACCAGAAGGGGCTGCAGATCACGCTTCTCGTCGCGCTCGCGGTCGTGCTCATCGTCGCCAGCGTCATCAAGGGCTACACCCTCGTCTGAGTTATCCACAGGTTTATTAACAGTGGGGATAGTTACACCGGTGTAATTGCTCTGTACCCCGTGTGCGTGACACGAAGCATGTGACATCCTGCCCGTCGGAGTGCGCGCGTGCGCTGAGACGGGAGCGGCGCGGCGGCTCGAATCGCTGCGAGCGGAGGGCCGGAGGGACCGGGTGGCAGACCGGTGGATGCCGTGACCCGGAGTGCGCGAGCTACGCGGGTGGCCTACGGGGTGCGTGAAGGGCGGGTGCGTGAACCGCCGGGATCACGCGAGTCGGGCGAGGGGAGGAATGGCCTCAGCGCCAGCGTGTTGTCATGAGGAAGCCGACGAAGGCGATGCCGAAGCCGATGAGGATGTTCCACGAACCGAGATCCTTGACGGGCAGAGTGCCCTGGCTCACGTAGAAGAGGATGATCCAGGCCAGCCCCAGCAGCATAAAGCCGAACATGACCGGCTTGAACCACACCGGGTTGGGGGCCTGCTCTCCGGAGGTGGACTCGTCCGTCCGTACGGGCTTGGTGTTGGTCTTCGCGCGTGCCATGTGGGAGATTCTACAGTGTCGGCGCAACCGGTGGATGGCGCACATCCGTCACGGTGCTCCGGGCGCGCCCGGCCCCCACTCCGGCACACGGCGAACTCACGGAAGACACGTCGACTTCGCCGGATAGAATTCTGCCATGACTGACCTCTTTGATGAGCTCGGTGTGCCCCGCGACGATCCGAACCCCCGGCGAAACGACGACACACCGATGCGGCGCCCGCGCAACAGGCGACGCAGATCACGGCCGACCTTCTTCGGCGTGCTCGGCGAAGTGCTCATCACGGGAGGTGTCGTCGTCCTGCTCTTCCTGGGTTGGCAGCTCTGGTGGAACGACTGGATCATGTCGAACCAACAGGCCTCGGCGGCGCAAGACCTCACCCAGCAGTTCATCGAGAACGATCGCGCGACGCAAGACCCGACCGCCCCGCCGCCCGACCCCGCCGTCGGCTACGGCGACCCCGTGGTCGGAGCGGCCCCGACCGATGGCGAGGCCTTCGCGGTGCTCTACATCCCGCGCTACGACATCAACAAGCCCCGCAAGATCGCGGAGGGCACGGGAACGAACGTGCTCAACAGCGAGTACCTCGGCATCGGCCACTACCCGGGAACCCAGATGCCCGGCGAGGTCGGCAACTTCGCGGTGGCCGCCCACCGCAGCGCCTACGGCGGCGGTATGCATCTCATCAACGAGTTCCAGCTCGGCGACCCCATCTACGTGCAGACGCAAGACGGCTGGTACACCTATCGCTTCCGTGACCTGGAGTACGTGCAAGACACCCAGGTCGACGTGCTGAACCCGGTTCCCGGTGTCGACGGCATCGCGCCCACCGACCGCATCATCACGCTCACGAGCTGCAACCCCCTGTACTCGACGGCGGAACGCATCATCGCCTACGGCGTCTTCGAGTCGTGGCAGCCGACCTCGGCCGGCCCGCCCGCCGACATCGCCGCGGCCGTGAACGCCGACGTCCAAGCTCAAGGATAAAAAGACATGTACGCATCGCTGTGGAGAATCCTTCCCGGACCGGTCTGGTTGCGCATCATCTTCGTGCTCATCCTCGTGGCCGCCGTGCTCTTCGTGCTCGCGACCTGGGTCTTCCCCTGGGTCGACCAGATGATCAACCCGCAGGAAGCGACGGTGGGCGGATGACCCGCGTCCTCGTCGTCGACAACTACGACAGCTTCGTCTACACCCTCAACGGCTATCTGCTGCAGCTGGGCGCCGAGACCGAGGTCGTGCGCAACGATCTCTTCCCGGCATCCGACGTAGCGGCGCGCATCGCCGAGTACGACGCGGTGCTGCTCTCGCCGGGGCCCGGTAAGCCGGCCGACGCGGGAACCTCGATCCCCTTCGTGCGCGCGGCGCTGAGCACCGGCACGCCGCTGCTCGGAGTGTGCCTCGGGCATCAGGCGATCGCCGAGGCCTTCGGCGCCACGGTCACGAACGCCGAAGAGCTCATGCACGGCAAGACCTCGCTCATCAGCCATGACGACAGCGACTTCTATGACGGGGTGCCTCAGCCGTTCACGGCCACGCGGTACCACTCCCTCGCCGTCGTCGACGGCACGGTTCCCCTCGAGCTCGAGGTGACCTCGCGCACGAGCGGGGGAGTCATCATGGGTCTTCGGCACCGCGAGGCGCACATCTACGGTGTGCAGTTCCACCCGGAGTCGGTGCTGACCGAGGGCGGGTACCGGATGCTCGGCAACTGGCTGGCGGTCGCCGGTCTGCCCGCCGCGCGTGAGGCGGCGCGTTCGCTCAACCCGCTCGTGCGTCTGAGCGAGCCCGGGCGCGACTAGAGGCCGAATGCGGGGCTGCAGCCGCGCGGGGGCCTTCAGCAGGGCTCGGGTCAGCCGGCCGGAGCCTCCGGCTGTGCGTCGCCCGCGCAGTAGGTGAGGGTGACCGCCGACTTCTGCGGAACATCGCCCGGGGCGAGCGATTGCTGGGTCACCGGTGACCCCGGCTGCGCCGGGCAGGCGGGATCGGGCTGGGGGGTCACGACGAGCTGCAGGCTCTCGCCCGTGAGGACGACCGTGGCCGAGCCGAGGGGCTGGCCGACGACATCCGGGATCGTGACGACGCCGCTCGAGACGACGAGGTTCACGGTGTCGCCGGCGTGGCCGGCCGCCTTCGCCGCCGGGTCGGAGCGCAGCACGACGTCGGCGAGCACCGTCGGGGAGTTCTCCCTGTCGACCGTGCCGAGGGTCAGCCCGGCGGTGGCGAGAGCGGCCTCGGCCTGACCCAGCGGGAGGTTGGTGAGATCGGGGATCTCCACCGGCTGCTTGCCGGTCGAGACGGAGACCTTGACGACCTGGCCGGGCGAGACGATCGTTCCGGCCGGCGGCATCGTCTCGATGACCTGGTCGACTTCTACGGTTTCGCTCGGCACGTCGACACGCGTCGCGGCGAGGTCGTCCTCCTGCAGGGCCGTCTGTGCCTGGTCGTAGGTCATTCCTGCGAGGTTCGGGACCTCACGGGAGGTGTCGGGCAGAACCTGGGTGGGCGTGAGGCTGAGCACCCAGAACACGACGGCGAAGATGATCACCGCGATGCTCGCGATGCCCGCCCAGATCCAGACGACGGGCGGCCGGTTCTGGGTGCGGACCATCCTGTCGTCTTCGGTGAGCTGTTTGAGCGCGAGCTCGGAGCCGGAGGTGCGTGGTGGTGGCGCTCCGAAGAGGCCCGCCGTCTCGTCGAAGGTCTTGTGGATGGGGACCCGGCCCTGGCCGGCGATCTCCACGTCGTCACGGAACTCGGCAGCGCTCTGGTACCGCTCGAAGCGGTCTTTCGCGAGGGCGCGCATGACGACGGTGTCGAGTGCCGGCGAGACCCTCGAGTTGATGCTGCTCGGCTTGACCGGAGTCTCGCTGACGTGCTGATAGGCGACCGCGACGGGGGTCTCGGCGCGGAACGGCGGTTTGCCGGTGAGCATCTCGAAGAGCACGACGCCCGTGGAGTAGAGGTCGGTTCGCGCGTCGACCGTCTCGCCCTTCGCCTGCTCGGGCGAGAAGTACGATGCCGTCCCGAGGATCGCCGTCGTCTGCGCGACGGTCGTCGACGAGTCGGAGATCGCCCGGGCGATGCCGAAGTCCATGACCTTGACCTGGCCGGTCTTGGTGATCATCACGTTGCCGGGTTTGATGTCGCGGTGCACGACTCCCGCCCGGTGGGAGTACTCGAGAGCCGTGAGGATGCCCTCGGTGATCCGCACGGCCTCGCTCGGGTCGAGCGGCCCGCGTTTGATGATGTCGCGCAGGAGCGTGCCCTCGACGTACTCCATGACGATGAACGGCAGCTGCGCCTCGGCGCCGCCCGGACCGGTGATGGTCTCCTCGCCCGCATCGAAGACGCGCACGATCGTCGGGTGCGCCATCCTCGCCGCCGCCTGCGCCTCCTGGCGGAAGCGCGTGCGGAAGACGGGGTCGGTCGCGAGGGAGGTCTTCAGGAGTTTGATCGCGACGGTGCGCCCGAGGCGTGTGTCGACGCCCTTGTGGACGTCTGACATACCACCCCGGCCGACCAGCTCACCGACCTGATAGCGGCCCGCAACGAGGCGAGTGTCTTCGGTCACGGTGCAACTCCAGGTATGGCAGTGAAAGAACTACCGACAGTGTAATGGGACGACGTGAGGCTATCCCTGTCCGTCGCCCTCGTCACCCGCGGGCGTGTTCGTCGGGTTCGAGGCCGCCTGCACTGTGACGTCGAGCGGAGGTGACTGCCCCGACTCGACCGGCCCGCAGAAGAAGGTGTAGGTGAGGCTGAAGGAGTCGCTGCCCGCCGTGATCGTCGTGTCTGTCACCGAGGCCTGGAAGCTTCCGGCGTTGGGGATCGAGACGCTCGGATCGTTGGAGTAGAGCTTGTAGCCCGTGAGCTCCTGGCCGGCGGGGCACTGCCCGGCCGCCCACTTGACCTTGACGCTCGCGTTCGGCTCGAAGGTCGGGCCGCCGCCGTTGAGCGCCGGTGAGGAGCTCGGCGGGGTGATCGCAGCCATCGGCCCGTAGACCTTGAGGGTGACGGTCGCGCCCTCCTGCAGGTTCCCGGTCGGGTTGACCGAGTAGACCGTGTCGACCTGCTCGGGCGTGGTCGCCGCGTTGCCCTGCTGCACGTCGGCCACGAGGCCTTCGTTCTGCAGGATGTCGCGCGCCTCGCCGCTCGACTTGCCGAGGAACTGGTCTTCGGTGACGGTGACCGTCGTGGGAGTCGGGGTCGTCGTCGGAGTGCTCGTCCGCGTGGGGGTGCTGGACGGGGTCGACGATGAGGTGGTCGACTGCGAAGGCTGTGTGGTGCCGCCGCCCTGGGGGATGAGGATCGCGATGATCGTGCCGACGAGCGCGATCGCCAGAAGCGCGATGAGCGCGATGAGCGGCCACGTCCACGGGCTGCGCTTCTTCTTCTCGAGTGGCTCCTCCTGCTCGTCGAGCGGCGCGCCGGCGGGGAGCAGGGTCGTCGCCTGGGTCGGCGCAGACGAGGGAAGGAGCGTCGTCGCCTGGGTGGGCAGCGCCGCCGCGCCGCCGAGGATCGCCGGAACGGCGGCAGCGGCCGCGGCGATGTCCCCGCGGCGCAGCGCCTGAGCCGCGCGGGCGACATGCGCGGCGGAGGCCGGACGGTCGGCGGGGTTCTTCGCGATGCACGCGAGCACGAAGTTGCGCACGGGCACGGCGACGGTCACGGGCAGCTCGGGCGGCGCCTCGTTGATCTGGGCCATCGCGATCGCGACCTGCGACTCGCCCGTGAAGGGGCGGCGGCCGGCGAGGCACTCGTAGGCCACGATGCCGAGGGAGTAGATGTCGGTCGTCGGTGACGCCGGGTGGCCGCTCGCCTGCTCGGGTGAGAGGTACTGCACGGTTCCCATGACCTGACCGGTCGCCGTGAGCGGAACCTGATCGGCGATGCGCGCGATGCCGAAGTCGGTGATCTTGACCCGGCCCTCGGGGGTGATGAGCAGGTTGCCGGGCTTGATGTCGCGGTGCACGAGGCCAGCGGAGTGCGCAGCCTGCAGAGCGGCCGCGGTCTGGGCCATGATGTCGAGCACACGGTCGGTGCTGAGAACGTGCTCGCGTTCGAGGATCGCCGAGAGCGGCTCACCCGGCACGAGCTCCATAACGAGGTAGGCGCTGCCCTCTTCCTCGCCGTAGTCGAAGACGTTCGCGATGCCCTCGTGGTTGACGAGGGCGGCGTGACGCGCCTCGGCCCGGAACCGCTCGAGGAACCCGGGGTCTCCGAGGTATTCGTCTTTCAGGATCTTGATCGCGACGGTACGACCGATCACGAGGTCTGTGGCCTGCCACACCTCGCCCATGCCGCCGATCGCAATGCGCGATTGCAGCTCGTATCGTCCCCCGAAGGTGAGCCCTGCTGTGGGTCTCATTTATTCAGCACCGCCTCTAGTACCTGTTTTGCGATCGGAGCAGTAATCCCGTTGCCATATCCAGTCTGGCCGAGACCACCACCGTCCTCCACGAGGACTGTGACTGCGTATTGCGGATCCTCTGCAGGGGCAAATCCGGTGAACCACAGAGTGTAGGGATCGTCTGCCCCGTTCTCGGCGGTGCCCGTCTTACCGGCCACGCTGACTCCGTCTATTGTTGCATTAGTCGCCGCCCCGCTCTGGACCGACCGCACCATCATCTGGGTGATTTCCTGGGCGGTCTTCTCGCTGATCGGGCGGCTGTATTCCTTCGGCTCGAAGGTCTCGATCGGAGTCAGATTCGGCTCCGTGATCGACTGCACGAGGTTCGGCGCCATCACGACTCCGCCGTTCGCGATGCCGTCGACGACCATGGCCATCTGCATGGGCGTCGCGCGCACCTCGTACTGGCCGAACGCCGACAGAGCCGTGTATGCGTCGTCGGTTATGACCGGGTAGGTGCTCGCCTCGACGGTCATCGGGATCTCGTGCTCGACGTTGAAGCCGTACTTCTCGGCCATCTCGCGGATGGGCCCGCTGCCGAGTTCGATGCCGAGCTCGGCCATCGGGATGTTGCACGAGAGCGCGATCGCCGTGGCGATCGTCACGGTGCTGCCGCCGCCGCAGGTTCCGCCGCCCGAGTTGATGACGACGCTCGAGCTGCCGGGCAGCTGGAACTCGCCCAGGTTGGGGAAGCTGCTGTCGGGCGTGTACTTGCCCGATTCGAGCGCAGCGGATGCCACGACGAGCTTGAAGATCGATCCGGGCGGGTTGAGGTCGCCGCCGATGGCGCGGTTGATGAGCGGATCCCCGGGTGCGTTGAGCAGCTCGTCGTAGGCGCTGATGACCTGTTCGCCGTCGTGCACGGCGAGCACGTTCGGGTCGAAGCCGGGCTTGGAGACCATCGCGAGGATGCGCCCGGTCTTCGGCTCGGTCACGACGACCGAGCCCTGGTAGTCGCCGAGCGCGTCGTAGGCGGCCTGCTGAGCCGTGGCGTCGATCGTGACCTCGACGGAGGCGCCCTGGGGCTTCTTGCCGGTGAGGATGCTGTTGATCTTGTTGAAGAACTGCTGGTTGGAGGTGCCGCTCAGGTAGTCGTTGAGCGATGCCTCGATGCCGGTCGCCTCGCCGTTGACGGGGATGTAGCCGGTCACCTGCGCGTAGAGCACTCCCTGCGGGTACTCGCGCTGGAACTTGTAGTTGTCGTCGGTGGGCACGGACTGGGCGATCGGCTGGCCGCCCACGAGGATGGGGCCGCGCTCGGTCGAGTAACTGGCATAGAGGGTTCGGGTGTTGCGGGAGTCGGCGTTCAGGTTGTCGGCCTGCAGCACCTGGATGACCGTGCTCGAGCCGAGCAGGGCCAGGAACATCACGAGCACGACGACGCTCACGCGTTTGAGTTCACGGTTCACGGGCCCACCACCATCCGGGGCTGGTTGCGCACGGTGTCGCTGATGCGCAGGAGGAGGCCCACGATGATCCAGTTGGCGACGAGCGCGGAACCGCCCGCCGCGAGGAACGGCGTC
Source organism: Compostimonas suwonensis (assembly GCF_002797855.1). Taxonomy (GTDB): domain Bacteria; phylum Actinomycetota; class Actinomycetes; order Actinomycetales; family Microbacteriaceae; genus Compostimonas; species Compostimonas suwonensis. The sequence continues at coordinate 344,740 of NZ_PGFB01000001.1, read as the reverse complement.
GTGAGCCCGGTGAGCGGGATCACCCGCGTGACGCCGCCGATGACGATGAAGCACTGCAGGGCCACGACGAAGGCGAGCCCCACCGAGAGCAGCTTGCCGAAGTCGTCCTGTCCGGCGAAGCCGATGCGGAAGCCGCGGCTGACGAAGAGCAGGTAGAGGGCGAGGATCGCGAAGATGCCGGCGAGCCCGAGCTCCTCGCCGAGGCTCGCGATGATGTAGTCGCTCTGCGGAACGGGGGTGAGGTCGGGTCGCCCCTGGCCGAGGCCGGTGCCGATGAGCCCGCCGTTGGCGAGCCCGAAGATGCCCTGCACGAGCTGATAGCTCCCGCCGTCGGCGTCGAAGCTCGCCTGGCTGAAGGCGTCGAGCCAGTTCGTGAACCGGCCGTTGACGTAGTCGAGGGTCTGGCTCGCGATCAGGGCGCCGCCGATGAAGAGCACGAGACCGAGCAGCACCCAGCTGAGCCGCCCCGTGGCGACGTAGAGCATCACGAGGAAGAGCCCGAAGTACAGAAGGGCCGTTCCGAGGTCGCGCTGGAAGATGATGACCGACATCGAGAGGGCCCACACCACGAGGATCGGCCCGAGGTCGCGGAAGCGCGGGAAGGTCATCCCCAGGAACTTGGTGCCCACCATGCTGAGGCTGTCGCGGATGCGCACGAGGTAGCCGGCGAAGAACACGGCCAGGGCGATCTTCGCGATCTCACCGGGCTGGAAGGTCGCGAAATCCCCGAAGCTGATCCACACCTTGGCCCCGCTCACCTCGCGGCCCAGACCCGGCACGAGGGGCAGGAGCAGCAGCACGACGGCGACCAGGCCCGCGAGATAGGTGTAGCGGAAGAGCACGCGGTGGTTGCGCACGATCACGATCACGGCGATGGCGCAGGCGATCGCGATGGCCGTCCAGACGATCTGCCGCACGGCCGCGCTCTGCCAGCCGGAGTCGCCCTCGGCGATGTCGATGCGGTAGATCTCGGCGATGCCGAGGCCGTTGAGCACGGTCGCGATCGGCAGGATGAACGGATCGGCGTTGGGCGCCAGATAGCGCATGATCACGTGGAAGATGAGCACGAGCACCGAGAGCCCGGCACCGAGCATCACGAGCTGGGTGTCGATGTGCCCGAGGGCGCCGAGCTGCACGAGCACGATGGAGCCTGCGTTGATCACGCACGCGAAGACGATGAGCGCGAGCTCGAGGTTGCGGAGCTTCTTGGGCAGGCGGATACGACGGATCGGTGCCGTGGGGTTCGCGCTCGTGCGTCGGGGCGATGCATCCATGACGGGCCCCGAGCGGTTCTCAGTTGCCGGCATTCTTCAACCGATCCACGATGTCGAGGGCGCCCTGGAGGGAGTCGGCGCTGATCGTCTGCTCCACCTGCATGCGGTCGTAGACGCGCAGGCTGTCGACGTCGATGCCCGTGTCGGTATACAGGCTCGAGAGCGAGATGGGGCCCAGGTTCTGCTGGATGCCGCGGTAGATCGCGATCGTGCCGTCGGCGTCGACGCCCACGAAGTACAGCGACTGCGTCCACTGGTAGCCGATGATCGCGGCGACCACGAGGGCTGCGACCACGAGCACGATGCCGACGAGCCAGGTGATCTTGCGACGGCGGGCCCGGCGGGCGTCCTCCTCGATGAGCTCGTCGAGGTAGTCCTCCGACTCGGGCTCGAAGTGGGTCTGGCGCACCGGGTGGTGGCGCAGGCTCGGCAGGCGCAGCGCGCGGGGTGCGGGGGCGAGCTCTTTGCCGTCGAAGGCGAGGGGCACGGAGGCCGAGCCGACGGTGACGGGCGCGGCCGGCGGCACCGGGGCATCCGTCACGTCGACGACGACGACCGTGACGTTGTCGGGCGCCCCGCCGTCGAGGCTCGCCTTGACGAGACGGTCGGCGGCGGTGTCGACGTCGTCGCTCGAGGCGAGGATGCTCTCGATGTCGTCGTGCATGACGACGCCGCTCAGCCCGTCGGAGCAGATGAGCCAGCGGTCGCCGGGGATGATCGACATGATCTGGGTGTCGATCTCGGGGGAGGAGTCGACGTCGCCGAGTACCCGCATGAGCACCGAGCGACGGGGGTGCACCATGGCCTCCTCCTCGGTGATGCGCCCGCTGTCGACGAGGCGCTGCACGAAGGTGTGGTCGGTCGTGATCTGGCTGAGCTCGCCCTGGCGATACAGATAGATGCGCGAGTCGCCGATGTGGGCGATGGCGATCTGGTCGCCCACGCGCAGGATGGCGCTGACCGTCGTGCCCATCCCGGTGAGCTCCGCGTGCTCGAAGACGGTCTCGCTCAGCTGCGCGTTGGCGGCGACGAGGGCCGCCTGCAGGGCGAACTCCGCGTCGTGCACGGTGGGGTAGTCGGTGTCGGCCTCGATGATGCGCTTGACCGCGATCGCGGAGGCGACGTCGCCGCCCGCGTGGCCGCCCATGCCGTCGGCGACGACGAACAGCTCTCTACCCGCGTAGCCGGAGTCCTGGTTGTTGGAGCGGATCTTTCCAACGTGGGAGACGGCTGCGCCCTTCGTCTGTGTCGCCATCCACCTACCGCCGCAGCTCGAAGCTCGTCGCGCCGACCTTGATCGGCGTGTTGAGCGGAACCTTGGTCGGCACCGTCACTCGTTTGCCATCGAGGAAGGTGCCGTTGGTGGAGTCGAGGTCCTGCACCATCCATTCGTCGTTCCAGAGCATGAGCCTCGCGTGATGCGTCGAGGTGTAGTCGTCGCGGATCACGAGGCCGGACTCGCTCGAGCGCCCGATCGTGAGCGGCTCGCGGCCGAGCGGGATCTCCATGCCCTCCTTCGAGCCGGAGGTGATGACGAGGCGGCTCGCCGTCGTCGTCGTCGCCACGGGGCGGGAGCTGACGGGCGGCTGCGGCGCCAGGGGCGCCTGCGGCGGCCGGACCGGAGCGGGGGCGCTCGCACTCGCGCTCGCCGCGGGCGCGGCGGCGGCCTCGGGCTGGAGCTTGCGCACACGCTGCCCGAACAGGTCGGAGCGCAGCGCGTAGACGATCGCGAAGACGAAAGCCCACAGGAGGATCAGGAATCCGATCCTCAAGACGAGCAGAGTCAGTTCGCTGGTCACGAGGCGGGCCCCCAGAAGCCGTTCATGTCGTGGCGGGTCGTCTGATCGTCGACGCGGAGGTCGGCGAACTGGTCGATGGCGGATGCTTGGGGGAGCACTCGGAACACAATACGGGTTCGACCGATCGTTATGACCGAATCCGGCTCCAGGAGCGCCTGTTTGACGGGCTGTCCGTTGAGCTGCGAGCCGTTCGTGGAGCCGAGGTCGCGCATCTGGGCCCGGCCGCCGTCCCAGATGACCTCGACGTGGCGCCTCGAGGTGCCCGTGTCGTCGATCGTGATGTCGGCGTCGCTGCCGCGCCCGATGACCGTGCGCGACTTGACGATCGGGTAGCGCTTGCCGCCGATGTCGAGAACCGGGGTCCAGGAGACCTCGCCCTTGACGTTCTGCGAGTCGACCTGCACGAGGCCCTCGCTGAGCGACTCGTCGCGCGTGAGGGCGATGGTCACGGCGCCCGCGAACTGGTAGCCCTGGCCGGAGGCGTGACGCTGCACGAGCTGCGTGAGCTCGTCGACGAGGGTGGGCCCCATGGCCGCCATCCGCTCGTAGTCCTTCGGCGACATCCGCACGACGAAGCGGTTGGGAACGAGAATGCGGTCGCGTGAGACGACGGCGGCTTTCGTGTCGAGCTCCCTGCGAAGGGCAGAGGTGATCTCGACGGGTTGAAGCCCCGACTTGAAGGTCTTGGCGAAGGCGCCATTGACCGCCCGCTCAAGACCTTTCTCAAAGTTGTCCAGTATGCCCACAGGTCTCCCGATCTGGTTCGCACGGCTATGAGCATGTTACTTGTCCAGGCTGGAAAGACGAGCCCAGGTGTTCTCGGGGTGGATCGCGGGCGTTCGCGGGCGATTGTGCAGGGCCCGCGGACGTCGCGTGCCCCGGTTCGCCCAGGCCTCGCGAAAGCTCCGCCGGACCCCAGAGAATCCTCGTGCCGCCGGGACTTTCGCGTGCCGACGACGAGGACGGACCGAGGACGGACCGAGAAACGCCCGCGAGCCGACGGATCGGAGTCGATCTCAAATGGCGCGCGCGCGAGCAAAATGCTAATCTCTCTAAGTTCGCGCGAGTGGCGGAATTGGCAGACGCGCTGGCTTCAGGTGCCAGTGCTCGAAAGGGCGTGGGGGTTCAAGTCCCCCCTCGCGCACGAAGAGCTTCTCGCAACAGCTGTTGTGCAGAAGGTCTTGCGAACGAAGAAAGCCCCCGAGAGATCGGGGGCTTTCGCTGTCTCAGACAGGTCGCGCCAGTCGCGTCATACCGTTCTCACCGAGCTCGGAATGAACGGTTTGCCGCGACTCGCGGCCGGTGAGGCGCTGCGAGGCGGGCGGCCTCGTCTACTCGAGGCGGACGACTATGCCGGTCAGGCCGTGCAGCACGCTCGCGACGCCCGCGGGCACGGCCGCGGCGGCGCGCTCCGGGGTGATGGCGGCGGGGTCCGGCTGGTCGGCGGCACCGAGGCCGGTGCCGCGGAAGGTCGCGCCCGGCCAGGTGACCGAGGTGACGTTGCCGGTGGGCTCGGGGAGCTCGGAGCCAACGACGAGGAACTGCTGGTTCAGGTGCTGCGAGCTGAGCAGCATGAGCACGTCGATCATCTTGTCACCCGCGCTCACCACCAGGTCGGGTTCCAGCTCGACGGCCTTCTCGATGTCGGCCTCGATGCCGTCGTCGTTCGACGCGGTCATGGCCTGCAGGTCGACGCCCGTGCTCCGAGCCCAGTTCGTCACGGCGGTGACGAGGGTCGCGGTCGCGGCGTCGTCGCCGGCCGAGAGCAGGATGACGCGATACCCGGGCGGTGGCGTGACGCCGTCCCAGGAGCCGACCTCGGGCGTGATGGTCGCCTCGGGGGAGGGCGTCGTGACGCTGCCGAGGAAGCCGGGGCCCAGGGGCTTGAGGCCCTGGGGGGCGGCATCCCGCGGGACATCCGCCGCGGCATCCGGGGCCGTGGTCGTGTTGGGACCGACCTGCGGTGCGGAGGCCGCGCATCCGGTGAGGAGCGCGACGGCCGAGACCGCTGCGGCCGTCGCGAGGAGCAGGGCGGCTCGACGGGGTCGGCGTCGCGACTCGCGGGGTGTCGCTGGTGTGCTGGTCAAAGAACTCATCCTCCGAGGAGTCGCGGGTTGCGGGCAACCCGGCCTGCCCGTCGCCGGGCTCCGGGGCTGCGTACCGCCGACGGTCGACAGTGGCAGGCGCCCGCAGCCGAGGGATGTCAGCATGGCGTCAGAAAGGTGAACACCGAGGAAACGATCGTGAGAACCGGGAGCGCTCGCCCTCCTTTACTATGACGCCGCCCGCTCCGGCGGAACGGGGGCCTGCCGGCATCGGTGCGTTATCCGGGGGTTCGCCTCCAAGCCGTATCGCGTTCACCTGAATGGGGCAGGTTATGCGGGTCTACCGAAGGATCTTCCCCCCATGTCTCGTCGTCTCCGTCCCGCCCTCACGATCGCGGCCACGATCATCGCGCTCGGTGCAGCGGCGGGTGCCGTGCTCTCCGCGACTCCCGCCCTCGCCCACGGCTTCAGCTCCGTCGTCTACGTCGACGTCACCGCTCCCGACGACGGGAGCGTGCAGACCGAGCTCGGCCTCGAGTACGACCTCCTCGTCGTCTCCGCCGCCGAGAACTACGACGACCCCAGCTTCTTCGACGAGGGCATGGACCTGTTCGAGACGGGCGACGAGGCCATCGCGCTCAACAAGCACAAGAAGGCGGTCGTCGACTACGTCAACGACCGCTTCACCGTCGCCGCGGGCGGCGCGCCGTGCGAGGCCACGCAGGTGGGCGACTTCACCGTCGAGGAACGCGACGGCGTGCCGTACGCGGTGCTCGTGCTCGACCAGGACTGCGCCGAGGGATCCGAGTCCCACGAGATCACGAGCGGCCTGTTCCCCGACGACGAGGGCTACGTTCGCGACACCAAGACGATCGTCACCTACGACCTCGACGGCCAAGACGGAAGCGCCGCGCTGGATGCCGCGAACCCCACCTTCTCGACCGAGCAGGCCTGGACCGACCGGTTCAGCGAGTTCTTCCTGCTCGGGGCCGAGCACCTGCTGGGCGGTCTCGACCACATCCTCTTCCTGCTCGCCCTCATCGTCGGCTCGCGTCGTCTGCGCGACGTGGTGCTCGCGGCGACCACCTTCACGATCGCCCACTCGATCACCTTCCTGATCGCGGCGCTCGGCTTCGTGCAGGTCCCGGCGTTCATCGTCGAGCCGATCATCGCCTTCTCGATCGCCGTCGTCGCCGCCTGGTACCTGTGGGGGCTGTGGCGTCATCCGTCCCGCACCGCGGCCTACGACCCGACGGCGCCGCAGCCGTCCGGCTGGCTGGGCCTGGATCGGGCCGACTGGACACGCCTCGCGGTCGTCTTCTGCTTCGGCCTCGTGCACGGCCTGGGCTTCGCGGGAGCGCTCGGCATCGACGAGCCGTGGTCGTGGACGCTGCTGTGGTCGCTGCTCGTCTTCAACGTGGGCATCGAGGCCGTGCAGCTCGGCATCATCATCGTGATCTTCCCGCTGCTGACGCTCCTGCGGCGCCGCTCTCCGCGGGTGGGGCTCTGGGCCGGCGCCCTCGTCGCGGCCGTCGTGACCGTCATCGGTCTGTTCTGGTTCGTGCAACGCATCTTCGGGCTGGAATGACGTGTGCTTGTTAACGCCGGTCAACCACTCGACAGCACTCTATTCATATGTAATTCATCAAGCGGGAAGAGCGTGAGTATGCGCGATCTGCGCATTCCTCATCTGAAAGGCACTGGAAGACACATGTCTATCAAAGACACGACACAGGCGACGCCGTCTGTGCACCACCGCGCCTCCCTGCGCATCGCGGCTGCTCTGGTGAGCCTCGCCGTCGTCGCGGGTGGCTCGGCTCTCGGGGCGACCGCGGCCAATGCGGCCACCGTCAACGTCTCCGACATCATCCTCGGCGTCGGCGCCAATGAGACCCAGCGCAACCTCGCCTGGTACTCGCCGGCCAACACGACCCAGGTCGCGCAGATCGGCCTCGCCTCGGGCGTCGTCGACGGCGCGTTCCCCGTATCGTCGAGGACCGTCACCTCCACCGGTGGCGCGACCACCAGCGGCGAGTTCAACCACTTCGCGACCTTCACGGACCTGCAGGAGAACACCTCCTACGTGTACCGCGTCGGTAGCGAGGGCGACTGGTCGGACACCTACACCTTCCGTACGCAGGACTTCGAGGGCGACTTCAACTTCCTGTTCTTCGGCGACCCGCAGATCGGATCGTCCGGAAACGTCGCGAGCGACGCGGCCGGCTGGATCGACACGGTCAACGTCTCCACGACCGCGTACCCGGACGCCGAGCTGCTCTTCTCGGCCGGCGACCAGGTCGAGTCGGCGAACAACGAGGGCCAGTACACGGCCTTCCTGCAGCCGGAGCAGCTGCGCGAGATCCCGTTCGTGGCGACCAACGGAAACCACGACGTGGGCTCGAAGGCGTACGAGCAGCACTTCAACACCCCGAACACGGACCGCGCAGCAGGCCCCGGCTCGGGCAGCAGTGCTGGTGGCGACTACTGGTTCATCCACAAGGGCGTCCTCTTCCTCGACATCAACTCGAACAGCCGCGACTACACCTCGCACATCCAGTGGATCCGCGACGTCGTAGCCGAGCACGGTGACGAAGCCAAGTGGAAGATGATCGCGTTCCACCACTCGATCTACTCGGGTGGCCCGCACGCGACCGACAGCGACGTTGAAGACCGCCGCAACGTCCTCCCCTCGCTCTTCTCCGAGCTGGGCTTCGACCTGGTCCTCCAGGGTCACGACCACAGCTACGCGCGCAGCTACCTCATCCGCAACGGTGAGAAGGCCAACCCCGACGAGGCCGCCGGTGCGGACACCGTCACCGCCGGCCCCGGCGGCGTGCTCTACATCACGGCGAACTCGGCATCGGGCTCGAAGTACTACGACCTCCAGTCGCAGGGCTTCTGGTGGCTCTCGGTCGCCAACCAGGAGAAGGTGCGCAACTACAGCGCCGTCGAGGTCACCGACGACACCATCACCGTCAAGACCCTCCGCAGCCAGGCAAACGGCACCGACAAGCCGGTGAACAGCGTGGTCGACCAGGTCACCCTGAACCGTGCCGAGACCCCGGACGTCGACACCCAGCAGCTCCAGGTCACCGTGCCTGAGGCCACGCCGGGCGAGTTCGTCTGGGCCGTCGATGGAACCAACGGTCTCGTCGACCTCGGTACCGCCGTCGAGTCGGGCGACCACTACTCGGCCGAGGGCTCGATCAACCCGATCCGCGTGACGGACACCCGTCTCTCGGGCCCGGAGTGGTCGATCTCGGCTCAGGTCAGCGACTTCACCTCGGGTGACGAGTCGTTCTCGGGCAAGTACCTCGGATGGACCCCGTCCGTCGTCGAGGCCGGCGGCGACGCCGTCGCCGGTGACAAGGTCGAGTCCGGCTTCGTCTCGGGCGACGGCCTCTCGGCCTCGTCGACCCTCGGTTCGGCCGCGACCGGTCACGCCCGTGGCTCGGCCAAGCTCGGCGCAGGACTCGAGCTCGACATCCCCGTCGAGGTCACGGACGGAACGTACCAGGCGACGCTCACGCTCACCGCACTGAGCTAAACAGTTTCACCACCGGTCGGGGCGGCAGTCGCGAGACTTCCGCCCCGACCACTCCCTATCCCCGATCAGCTGAGGAACACCAGATGTCCGCCCGAGCACCCCGCACCAGATCACTCATCACTGCAGCGTTCGTGACGATGCTCGTCGCAGTCAGTCCGCTCACCGCCGGCACGGCCTTGGCGGCGGAGACAGACGGAGTGGACGTCACCTGGGGAGTTCGAACGGCATCCAACGACCAGGGCACCGATCGGCAGAACTTCGAGTACTCGGTCGACCCCGGTGGGCAGGTGAGCGACGCGCTCGTCATCACCAACCACGACACCGAGCCCCTCGACCTCGACATCTACGCGGCCGACGGCTTCACGACCTCGAGCGGACAGCTCGACGTCGTCACCCGCGACACCAAGTCGGTCGCCCTCGGCGCCTGGGTCACCCTCGCCTCCGACCACGTGCAGATCCCGCCGGGCGGCTCCGTCGAGGCCCCGTTCACGGTCGTCGTGCCGGCGGATGCGACACCCGGCGACTACGCGGGCGGCATCGTCACCTCTCTCGGCCAGCCCCAGCAAGACCAGGGCATCAGCGTCGACCGGCGCCTGGGCATCCGGATCCACATGCGCGTCGGCGGAGAGCTCGCTCCGAGCCTCGCCGTCGATGACATGCGCGTCGACTACTCCGGAACCTTCAACCCCTTCGGAACCGGCACCGCCACCGTCGCCTACACCGTGCGCAACACCGGGAACGTGCGGCTGACCGCCACCCAGCTCGTCACCCTCTCGGGCCCGTTCGGCTTGCTGCCCATCACGGCGAGCGGTGTCGCCGCCGTGCCCGAGCTGCTGCCGGGGGAGACCTGGCAGGTGTCCGTGCCCGTTCCCGACGTGTTCCCGGCCTTCCTCCTCAGCGCGAACGCCGCACTCACTCCCGCGCTCCCGGACGGCGTCGAAGGCCCCTCCACGATCGCGGCCACGCAGGCCGAGGCGACGACGTGGGCTGTTCCGTGGTCGCTGCTCGTCGTGATCGTGCTCGTCGCCGGACTCATCGTGCTGCTGGTGCTCCTGCGCAAGCGCCGCAAGAAGGGCGAGGACGCCCGCGTGGCCGCTGCCGTCGAGAAGGCGCTCCAGACGCGCGGCACACCGGACGATGCCGCCGTGGCGGCAGCTGTGGCCTCGGTCACAGGCAAGGCCGCCGAGAAGGCCGACAGCTCGGCGAAGGCCGACGTCTCTGAGAAGGCGGACGCTCTTGAGAAGAGCGAGACGCAGGAGAAGGCGGACGTGCCCGAGACAGTGGATGCCTCGGAGTCGGACTCCCCTGAGAAGGCCGAGATGTCTGAGGCGACGGATGCCGCGGAGGACACCGATGACTCCGACGCGACCGATGACTCCGACAGCGAGCCGGAGGAGTCGCAGGGGAAGCCCGAGACGACGCCCGTCGGCTAGGGCTCCTATCCCCTCTCTGTGTTGTAGTACTCCACCGAGGCGTCGAGCGACATGAAGAATTTCGCTCCGGAGCGGCGGACGTCTGCACTGGTCTCGTCAGTCATCGTTCCCTCGTTGGAGAGCGGTTGCGCGTGAAATCGTTGGCCGATCTGCGTGGCCAGGAGTTTGCTGTCCGTGCGTCCGAAGGTCACTTCAACCGACCCGTAGTCGAATTGAGCACCGGTTTCCACAAATCTGCCTCTGGTCTCAACAACGCCGGGATCATCCCGAACGTACGCTGACAGAGGAGAGAAGCTCAGGTTCTGGGTTCTGAGAAAATTGTCGATTGCCTGCGAGGCGGCGACGGGGTCGATTTCATCATCGATGACGAAAATCACTTCGAACTCTGCGACGCATCGGAGCCCCTGGTCGTAGAAGCGCCATGGTGGCGCACTCATTGCGTCGTCGCACCAGTCGTTGGTCGTGCGCGCGATCTCACGTATCTGACCTTGAGAGGTCAGATGTTCGTAGCTCGTCACGAACTGCATTCCGCGGACGCGTGGGGCGTCCAGTTCTTGCGCGTAGGGGTCGTAGTGGCCGGTTGCGCATGCTGAGAGCGACAGGGCGCAGAGCGCTCCGAGGACCATCGCCAGAGCGCGGGTGGACCACGGCTGTCGGACCTTACGGGCCTTCACAAGTTGCCTGGGTTGGTGGTCGTTGATGCCATATCTGAGTCAGTTTATGAGTCAGCGATGGTTTTTGTATGTCCTCAGAACTAACGTCTTCCGGTGAAAAGAACCGGTGAATATCGTTAGTGGAACTTCGGCGCGTTCGCGCTGTGTTTCCAATGGGGGGAAAGCATGGGACAGAAGTCCGTTATCAGACCGCGGCATTGGTTTCGATATGTGGGGGGCGGCCGCGATTATCGCGATTACCGGGTCGGTGGTGAGTGCGATGCCGGTTGCGTTGGCTGCGGAGGTCGAGTCCGGTGATTCGTTGGCTGAGGTCGCGCCGTATCCGAGGCCATGCGCGCCGGGATGACGGGCGCACGGTGAGCCCGGCGAAATCGAACGTGCTCAACTGAGCTCCGAGAACCGACAGGACGTTCTGACCGATGGTCGGAGTCGCACCTCGCGAACGCAGGGAAGCGCGCGCGGGCTGTGGACAACGGCTGTGGATAAAGCTGTGGACGTGCCGGAGAACGCCGTTCCGAGAGCCTGAGATCGCCGTTCCCGTAAGGAACCCGTTCGGGGGATCGTGCCCCTATTCCTGTGGGCAAGCGCTGAGTGCTAACTTGGGCCATCACCTCCTTCGAAAGGAACTCCTATGGCTCGAATCGCCCGTTTTGCCTCGTTTGCGGTCTTGGCTGTCACGTTGACCCTCGGGGCGACGGCCTGTTCTTCCGGCAGCGGGGACTCGGGTTCGAGTGACTCCTCCTCGACGGGCATCGTCGCGCCCGTGATCGTCGACCTCGCCGACGCCGACGGCACCACGGTCATCGTTCCGCTCGACAACGTGGTCGACCTCGTGACGGGCGACGACGAAGACGTCACCGCCTGGACGGCCGACATCGACGACTCGGCGATCGTCGAGTTCACGCCCGGAAAAGACGACGGCAGCGCGCAGTTCAACCCCGGCCTGACCCCGCTCGAGGTCGGAGAGACCGAGGTCGTGCTCACCAACTCGACGAGCGACACGACGGTCACCTTCACGGTTCAGGTCACCGAGTAGCGTTCACGCCGGCCGGCTCGGCTCCTCAGCGGGCGGCGGTTCGTCGCGCCCGACGCCGGGCACCGGCATCCACCAGGGCAACGACGACCACCCCGCCCGCGTAGGCGAGCAGATCGGCCGCAGAGAACGTGGTGCCGAGCAGCAGCCGGAACGGCGCCCAGAGCCCGGTGAGCGCCTCGGGGAGGCCCGTGAGCTGCAGCAGCTCGACCGCCGCGCAGAGGGCGAACGCGATCGCGGCGGTGACGACGGTGCGCAGCCGGGGTGCGATGAGAGCGACGATCAGGTAGACGAGCACGGCGTAGAGCGCATCGGCGAGGGCATCGCCGACGACCCCGGGCACCGCGAGATGCACTCCGAGGCCCGCGGCGACCACAACCACCGCCGCGCCGCCGAGCGCGAGACGCCGAGTTGCGGATGACGGATGCCGCGGCAGCACGCGCGCCCCGGCCTCCTCCGACCGGCCCGGTGCTCCGCCTGCCGGCTCGCCCGCCCGCTCGCTCAGCGGCTCGCGCCCGCCACGAGTCGGTCGAAGAGCTGCTCGATGCGCTCGTCGGCGGCCCGGCGCGCGGGATCCGCGTCGTGCCACTCGACGATCTCGCGAGCACCCGCCCAGAACGGCGTGGTCGCGGTGTACTCGGGAACGAGCGACTTCACCTTGGCGTTGTCGAAGATCACCGAGTGCGTGCGGTCGCCCAGGTGGGAGGCGGCCTCCTCGGGCGCCTCCGCCACGAGGGCCGCCGAGGTCACGTGCACGACGTTCGGCTCGACGCCCGCGGCCGTCGCGAGCTGCTCGGCGATCTGGTTCCAGGTGAGCATCTCGTCGCTCGTGATCTGGAACACCTCGCCGTGGCTGCGCGGGTTGCCGATGAGCCCCGTGAAGGCGACGGCGAAGTCGCGCGAATGGGTCATGACCCAGAGCGAGGTGCCGTCGCCGTGCAGGATGGTCGGCTCGCCCCGGCGCATCCGCTCGATCGCCGTCCAGCCGCCGAAGAGGGGGACGGTCTGGCGGTCGTAGGTGTGCGAGGGCCGCACGATCGTGACCGGGAAGCCGCGGTCGCGGTAGGCCGACAGCAGGAGCTGCTCGCAGGCGATCTTGTCGCGCGCGTACTGCGAGAACGGGTTGCCGACCGGGGACGACTCGGTGATCGGCAGGCGCGGCACGGGCTTCCGGTACACCGACGCCGAGGAGATGAACACGTACTGCCCCGTGCGCCCCTCGAAGAGCTCGACGGCCTGCGCGACGTGGTCGGGCGTGAAGGCCATGAAGTCGACGACGGAGTCGAAGTCGCGGCCGTCGACGGCCCGGGCGACGGATGCCGCGTCCCGCACGTCACCCCGTAGAACCTCCACCCCCGGCGGAACCTCGCGCGAGGTGCTGTGCCCGCGGTTGAGCACGGTCACCTCGAAGCCGCGTGCCTGCGCCGCGCGCACCGACTCGGTGCTGATGGTTCCGGTGCCACCCAGGAAGAGAACTCGCCCTCGCGTCATTTACCTGCTCCTCGTCTCGATACGACACCACGACTCTATCCATGCGCCGCGCTTGCCGGTCCAGGCCATGGTCTCGCGGCGCACGTTCTTCGTCGGGGCGCACTGTGGAACGTGCGCCGCGACGAGCATCGTGCGCCGCGACCGGCGAGCTCAGAAGCGCGCTCCGGCGTCGTAGTGCGCGAGGGCCTCGGCGTCGTTCGCGTGCCGCGTCGCCCGCCGGGCGGTGTCGAGGGCCTCGACCGGGTCGGCCGTCGCCTCGGCGAGCATCAGCTGGCGTTCGGCCTCGGCGAGCCGGGTACGGGCGTCGGCGCCCACACGCCCGCGGTTGCCGCCGATCACGTCGCGGGCCACCTGGATCTGGCTGCGTGCGATGCGCATGGCCCCGTCGAGGGCCGCGCGGGCGTTCTCGATGCGCTGCTGGCCGCTGCGGGCCTCGGCGAAAGCCGTGTCGAGGGCCGCGTTCGCCTCGCGCAGCCGCTCCACGTCGGCCACGGGATCGGGCATCCGGGTGCTCGCGGTGACGGCGGCGAGGGTCGTCTCCGCGTGCGCGATGGCGGCGTTGAGCTCGGTGCCGGCCTCGGGCACCTCGTGGCGGTCGCGCAGAGCCCTCGCCTCGGCGAGCTCGCGGCGGGTCTCGGCGACGAGCTCGTCGAGCGTGCGGGCGGTGGCCGCGAGCGACTCCTCGAGGCGCACGATCGCATCGAGCAGGCTCACGGCGCTGCGCAGGCGCTCCTCACCCACGCCCACGAGGTCGCCCGCGGAGGGCGGTGCGGTCGCCGTGGCCCGCCCGGCTGCCGCATCGGCGTTGCTCGCGGCATCCTGAACGAAGCGGGTCGCGCGGTCGATGTTCTGGTCGATCGAGTTCAGAGCCCCGGCGGCGTAACGACGACGCAGTGCCTCGACGGCCGCGGAGGCGTCGGGCAGCCGTGAGCGCACCCCTGAGATCGCGGCACGGAGCCGGGCCAGGGCCTCGGGGGCATGGCGTTCGCGGGTGCGCATGCCGTCGAAGCGGCGCTGCTGCTCGTCGAGGCGTGCGCTCGCCGACTCGCTCAGCGCGATGATGCGCTTCGTGCGCTCCCGGCGTTCGCGATCGCTGTCGGGGACGGCGTCTTCGAGGCTCTGCTTGAGGCGGAAGGCCTCCGTCAGCTCGCTGCGGGCCTCGCGCAGCTTCACGGTGAAATCGGCGGTCGTCTGCTCGCCGAACTGGGCGAGGGCGAAACCGAGCTCCTCCTCGCCGGCCGTGACCGCGTCATCGGCCCGCACGAGCATGAGGTTGGCCTGGCGGTCGAGGCGGTCGGGCTCGCGTGCGCCGGAGCCGATGCCGCGGCGACGCCGGGCACGGACGGCCAGCACGATGACGGCGACGATCGCGGCCGTGACACCGAACACGACGAGGGATGGAAGCCACCAGAGCCCGTTCGCCATGGCCGCAATTGTAGGGGAGGCGGCTGACGGTCTGCCGTGTGAGCGGATGCCGGGACCGCACCACCGGATGCCGGACATCCGCCCTACCCCATGCGCGCGGCCGGACGCAATCCCCTGTGCTCACCCCCAGCTCGGGGGCTACCGTGGGATCTCGACCTCATCGAGGCCGACTATCAAGGAGGCAATACTCATGAACATTCTTCTGATCATCATTGCCGTCGTAGCCATCGTGCTGCTCATCACCGGCGGATTCGTCCAGTCGTTGAACTTCCTCCTGTGGGTGGGGTTGGCGCTCGCCGTCATCGCGCTCATCGTGTGGCTTCTGCGGGTCATCACGGGCAGGAGAAACGTCTGACCCGAGGATAACGAGAGCTTTTCCTCCGAAGGGGGCGGGACAGGTGCAGGTCCCGTCCCCTTTCCCCTGCCCGGGAGCGCTGCCCGGGGCCACAGGTGATCCGTCGGGCGGTCGGGGCCGGGTCAGGCGATGCTCGGGCGATCGTCTCGGACGGCGGGCTCAGCCGAGCAGCAGGGTCGCGAGCTGGTCGGTCGAGTGCACGACGGCGATCGTGCCCTCCGACTCGGCCGGTGAGCCGTAGCCCCACTCGACCATGATCACGGGGATGCCGTGCTCGGTCGCCCCGACCACGTCGTGCTCCCGGTCGCCGACGAGCACCGGCTGGCTCAGGTCGACCCCGCGCTCGGTGAGGCGACGGAGCGCTTCGGCGATGACATCCGCCTTGGTGCTGCGGACCTCGTCTTCGGATGCGCCGCAGATGACCTCGAAGTACTGCGAGAGCCCGAAGTGGTCGAGCACGGTGTTCGCCTGCGACTCGGACTTCGAGGTCGCGAGGCCGAGCGGGATGCCGGCCTCGTGGATCTTGCGGATGAGCCCGGCCACCCCGGGGTACACCGCGCTGCCGTCCGAGGGGCCGTAGCGGGCGGCGTGCCCGCGATAGATCTCGAGCGCGCGCTGGGCCTCCTCCTCGCTCATGCCCGCCGTGTAGCGGAAGGAGTCCATGATCGGCGGGCCGATCCAGGTGAGCAGCGACTCGGGGGTCGGGACGGGAAGCCCCATGTCGGTGAGGGTCGCCGCGTAGCGCTCGATGATGCCGGGCGCCGAGTCGGTGATGGTGCCGTCGAGGTCGAAGAGGATACACGTCCAGGTGCGGGAGGGGGAGCTGGGCGTGTCGAGTGCAGGGGTGGTGGTTGTCATGGTGTCCTACTTGGTCTGTGGATGCAGCGGGAGTCCGCTCACGACATGCGGATCCGGTGCTGGCCGGGTCAGTGCTGTGCCTCGTCGAGAGCGGCGTCGATGTGTGTACGCGCGATCACCTGGGCCGCGCTGCCCGGGTTGTATTGTACGGCCACGAATTCCGCCGTGCGAATGAGGGCGAGCGCATCCTTGCCCGGAACGATCGTGACCTGCACCTGCGGCAGCTGCTCCTCGGGCACCGCGCGGCGCACCTCCTCCACCGAGGTGAAGAGCGGCAGCACCGCCTGTCCGTCGGGGGTGTGGACGGTGCGCAGACGGGTTCCCGACTCGGGGGTCGAGCCCGTGACATCCAGGACCAGCCCGCCCTTCATGCTCGCCGCGAGCAGCTCGCCGAGCGCCTCCATGCTGGGGGCCGCGGCGAGGTCGGCGAGGGCCTTCTCGACGGGGGTGTTCGTGTAACTGGCGGGGAAGCGCGTCAGAGCCATGCTTCCAGGCTAGCGGGGCCGTCCGTTCGGGCTGGAGCCGGCCCCGAGGAGCCGGCTAGAAGAGGCGGGACTCGCCGTCGTCGAGGCCGCGCATGGCGTCGTAGTCGAGAACGAGGCAGCGGATGCCGCGGTCCTCCGCCAGCGTTCGAGCCTGGGGTTTGATCTCCTGGGCCGCGAAGACCCCGGTCACGGGCGCGAGATGCGGGTCGCGGTTCATGAGCTCGAGGTAGCGGGTGAGCTGCTCGACGCCGTCGATGTCGCCGCGGCGCTTGAGCTCGACCGCGACGGCCGCGCCCGCGGCATCCCGGGCCAGGATGTCGACGGGGCCGATCGCCGTCATGTACTCGCGGCGCACGAGGGTGTGGCCGTCGCCGAGGAGGTGGATCTGCTCGGCGAGGAGCTTCTGCAGGTGCGCCTCGACCCCGTCTTTCTGCAGACCGGGGTCGATGCCGAGCTCGTGCGCGGAGTCGTGCAGCACCTCGTAGATCGACACGACGAGCATGTCGGCGGTCTTCGCCTGCGTCACCCGCCAGATCTCGGTGATGCCGGCATCCAGCTGCTCGGCGTCGGGCTCGACCGTGCTGAGGGTGCACGGCGGGCTCATCCAGTTGAGCGGTTTGTAGGAGCCGCCGTCGGAGTGCACGAGCAGGCTGCCGTCGGCTTTGAGCATGAGCAGACGGGTCGCGATCGGCAGGTGGGCGCTGAGCCGCCCGGCGTAGTCGACGGAGCAACGGGCAATCACAAGGCGCACCCGACGAGCCTAACCTCCCGCGAGCCGACACGGGTTCAGGGTCGGGGCGCCCCGACGCCCTGGGTTCAGGGCGTCTCGCGGGCCCGTTCGCGGGTGGCGGGGGCGGCCAGACCGGAGAGCACGACGAGCACCAGCACGAGGAGCAGGGCGCTCAGGATGCCGAAGGTCTGCCCGAGGAAGCCGATGATGGGCGGGCCGACGAGGAAGGCGCAGTAGCCGATCATGGCAACGGCGCTCACCCGGGCGGCCGCCTTCTTCGGGTCGTCGGCTGCGGCCGACATGCCGACCGGGAAGCCCAGCGAGCAGCCGATGCCCCAGAGGATGACCCCCGCGATGTAGATCCAGTCGACGTCGACGAAGATGAAGAGCAGGAGGCCCGCGATCGCGAGGGCCGCGGAGACGCGCAGCACCGGCACCCGCCCGAAACGGTCGAGCACGGGGCCGCCGAGCACCCGGCCGAGCGTCATGGCCGCGACGAAGACGCCGAAGACGACGGCGCCCATCGTGTTCGTCTCGAGGTGCCCGTCGACCACGGCGAGGGCCAGCCAGTCGTTCGCCGAGCCCTCCGCGAAGGCCATGCCGAGCATGACCACGCCGATGAGGATGAGCCGCAGGTCGGCCCAGACGGCGAGGTCCTCGCGCAGGCGCTCGACCCAGCTCGGGCGGGCCTGCCCGGGTGCGGTGTCCGGGTCGTCGAGCTCGTCGCGGTGCGGCACGGAGCGAACGGCGACGAGGGCGGTGGCGGCGATGAGGAGCGCCATCACGAGCAGGTGCCAGACCACCGCGACATCCAGCAGGGAGGCGAGCGCGCCCAGACCGGCGCCCACGACCGTGCCGAAGCTGAAGAAGGCGTGCATAAGCGGCATGACCGTCTTGCCGAGCTCCTTCTCGGCGGCGGCGCCCTCGACGTTCATCATGACGTCGAGCGAGCCGTTGCCGAAGCCGAGCACGACGAGGCCGATGGCCAGCAGCACGGGAGCGCCCGGAATGGCCGACCCGACGCCGACGAGGGCGAGACCGAGGCCGACGAGCAGGAGGGCGAGAACCATGCCATTGCGTGCCCCGAGCCGCGCGAGCAGCGGGGCGGAGGCGATGAGGCCGACGACCGAGCCGACGGAGAGCCCGAGGATGAGGAGGCCGATCGCGCCCGTCGTGGCCCCGAGCTCGTCGCGGATGGCGGGGATGCGCGCCACCCAGCTCGCGATGCTCATGCCGCTCAGCGCGAAGATCACGAAGACGGCGTTGCGCCAGGCGATGAGCTCTCGGCGGCCGCGGAGGGCGGGGGCTACGGGTGTTGCATCGGTCATCGGTGACGATCCTGTTTTCGGGAGAGCCTGCGGGCGGTGGAGTGGGGGAGACGTGCCGAGGGCGCCGGGTCGGTGCCGAACCGGG
The DNA here is from genome assembly GCF_002797855.1 of Compostimonas suwonensis. Classification (GTDB taxonomy): domain Bacteria; phylum Actinomycetota; class Actinomycetes; order Actinomycetales; family Microbacteriaceae; genus Compostimonas; species Compostimonas suwonensis. Next base: position 326,178 of record NZ_PGFB01000001.1, on the reverse strand, counting down.
TGCCGAAGCAGTCGAATCGATTCGATCGAATCGATTCGACTAGGCTAGCGATGAACGAACGATACGGTCAAGTGCGACTGCCCACACCGGCGCGCGAACAACGCGCCCATCGTCGCACCACCAGCACGACTCACGACACCGCGCACTCGAGGAGGCCGGAACCCATGAGCACCCCCCGCTCCCCGCGCCCGACCCTCGCGGGCGTCGCCCGGCTCGCCGGCGTCTCGCCCTCGACGGCGTCGCTCGCCTTCTCCGGCTCCGGGCCGGTCTCGGATGCCACGCGCGAGCGTGTGCTCGCCGCCGCCGAGACCCTCGGTTACGCCGGCCCCGATCCCCGCGCCCAGTCGCTGCGTCGCGGCCGCTCCGGCATCGTCGGCGTCGTCATCGAAGACCGTATCCGCGACGCCTTCCGCGACCCCGTGACCGTGCAGATGCTCGACGGCCTGAGCGAGGAGATCGGCTCGATCGGCGCGAGCCTCCTGCTGATCCCCGACACCGGCGAAGGCCCCGCGGATGTCGGGACCGCCCCCATGGACGCGGCCGTGCTCATCGGCTGCACCCCGCGCCTGGCCGAGTCTCTCGCCATCCTGAGCCGCCGCGGCATCCCGACCGTCGCCATCGAGGCCGACCCGGGTCTCGGCGACGTGGGCGTCTCGCTCGACAACCGTCAGGCGACACGGCGCGGCGCCGAGCACCTGAGGTCGCTCGGCCACACCATGGTGGCCCTCGTCGTGCTGCCGCTCTCGGCCGACCGCTCGCGCTCGCCGCTCACCGCCGAGGCCGAGCGGGCGGGCACCTCGCACGTGGCCCGCGAGCGGATCCTCGGTGCCCGCGATGTCTACCCGGATGCGCCCGGGGTCGTCACGGCGGGCAGTTTTATGGAGGAGGGCCGGCTCGCCGGGCTGCAGCTGCTGGCCCGGCCGGAGGACCGTCCGACGGCCGTGATCGCGCAGAGCGACCTCCTCGCCGCCGGCGTCGTGCGCGCGGCGGAAGAGCTCGGCATCGCCGTTCCGCAGCAGCTGAGCGTGCTCGGCTTCGACGGCGTGCGCGTCGACGGCATCGCCCCCTACGACCTCACGACCCTCGTGCAGCCGGCCGTGCCGAAAGGCCGTGCCGCCGGTGCCGCGGTCGTCGCTCTGCTCACGGGCGCCGATGCTCCCTCAGTCGCCTTCGAGAGCGTGCTGCACCTCGGCAACACGACGGCCCCGCCCGCCGCCCGCTGACCCTCCCCTCCTCCTTCCCTTCTCAAAACGACGGAGATTCTGCCGATTTCGGGCTTCAACCGAGCTTTCGGGGCACTTATGGGCAGAATCTCCGTCGTTTTGAGCGCACGAGGTCGTTTGTGAGCGCACGAGGTCGGTGTGAGAAACACGAGGTCGGTGTGAGAGCACAGGGGCGAGGGGGAGCTGTCAGCGCACCGCGCCGGGCACCATCCAGCGGGTGCCGTGGGCGCGCAGCCCGAGGGTCACCGCTCGGGCTCCGAGATAGCCGATCGCGAACGACGCCGTGAGCAGCGCGAGGCTCACGGCCGGTGACGCGGGCACCGCGGCGGCCCCGAGCGCGAGCGGCACGAAGACCGCGAGGTTCACGACTCCCGTGAGCGCGAGATAGCGTGCGTCGCCCGCGCCGATGAGCACCCCGTCGAGCACGAAGACGTAGCCCGCGAGCGGCGTCGAGACCGCCAGCACGGCGAGCGAGAGGGGCAGGATGCCGGCGACCGCCGCCGTTGCCGTGAAGAGCCCGCCGAGCACGGGGCTCAGCAGCAGAACCACGAGCCCGAGCACGGCACCGGAGCCGAGCCCCCACTGCAGGCACCGCCGCAGCACGGCCCGCACGGTGTCGAGGTCATGGCCGCCGAGGCCCTTGCCGATGAGCGCCTGTGCCGCGATCGCGAGGGCGTCGAGCGAGAAGGCGAGCGTCGAGAAGAGCGTGAGCACGATCTGGAAGGCCGCGAGCTCCGAGGTTCCGAGGCTCGTGGCCGTCGCGACCGCCAGCAGCATCGCGGCGCGCAGGCTCGCCGTGCGCACGAAGAGCCAGCCGCCGGAGCGCGCCGAGCTGCCGATGCCCGTGCGGCGCGGCAGGAGGGTCGCGCCCACCCGCCGGGCATGACGCGTGACGACCACGAGGTAGACGAGGGCCATGCCCCACTGCGCCACGACCGTGCCGATCGCCGAGCCGACGACGCCGAGACCGAAGCCGTAGATGAGCACGGCGTTGAAGACGATGTTCGCGGCGAAGCCGATCGCCGCGACGAGCAGAGGCGTGCGGGTGTCTTGCAGACCGCGCAGCAGCCCGGTCGTCGCGAAGACGAGCAGCATGGCGGGCAGGCCGAGCATCGAGATCTCGAGGTAGCTCGTGGCGGCGGCCGCGACATCCGCCTGCGCGCCGAAGGCGGCCACGAGCCAGGGTGAGGCGAACCAGCCGGCGACCGCGAGCACCGCGCCGATGCCGAGGGCGAGCCAGGCGCCGTCGATGCCCACCGCGACCGCTCCGCGGGGGTCGCCCGAGCCGAGACGGCGGGCCACGGCCGGCGTCGTGCTGTAGGCGAGGAAGACCATGAGCCCGATGATGGTCTGCAGGATCGCGCTCGCGATGCCGAGCCCCGCGAGCGGGATCTCGCCCAGATGCCCCACCATGGCCGAGTCGGCGAGCAGGAAGAGCGGTTCGGCGACGAGCGCGCCGAGAGCAGGCACCGCCAGGCGCAGGATGTCGCGATCGACGGCCTGGCGCGCGAAGAGCCGCGGTCGTGCGGGGCGTGGTGGTGGCATCCCGACCATTCTCGCGCCCGGTGCCGACACCGCGCCGGCACCGCGCCCGACCCGACGCCCCGGGCCGCAGGACAGGATCGGTTCGCGACCCCGGCTCGGCGTCCGGGCGGGATGTCGACGAATGGGGCCCGTTTCCGGCGGGCGTTCGGGCAACACGTCGGACCGTGCGAATAGGCTGGGAGCATGAGCGCAGAAACCCTCGCAGGTCAGGCACCCGAGCCCTCCGCGGCCGGTGGAATCGAACTGGAAGAACTCGACGCGAACGTGAGGCCGCAGGACGACCTCTACCGCCACGTCAACGGCAAGTGGATCGATCGCACCGAGATCCCCGGCGACAAGGCCCGCTACGGCTCCTTCCACATCCTCGCCGAGGAGGCCGAGAAGGCCGTGCGCGACATCATCGTCGAAGCGCAGGGCTCGGCCGAGGGCAGCGAGGAGCGTAAGTTCGGCGACCTCTACGCGAGCTTCATCGACGAGGATCGCATCGAGAAGCTCGGCATCACCCCCATCGAGGCTCAGCTCGCGCTCGCCGGCAACGCGCAGTCGATCCCCGAGCTGCTGCAGACCGTCGCGCGGCTGGAGCGCCAGGGCCTGCCCGGCTTCTACCAGCTCTTCGTCGACAACGATCCGGGCGACCCCGAGCGCTACCTCGTCTTCGTGGAGCAGGGCGGCCTCGGACTGCCCGACGAGAGCTACTACCGCGAGGAGGGCTTCGCCGACATCCGCACGGCCTACGCCGCGCACCTGCAGCGGATGTTCGAGCTCGTGGGGCTCGACGACGCCCCCGCCCGCGCGCAACGGGTCTTCGACCTCGAGACCGCGATCGCGAGCCACCACTGGGACAACGTGCGCTCCCGCGACAGCGAGAAGACCTACAACCTCTACGGCTGGCAGGATGCCGCGGCTCTCGCCACGGGCGTCGACCTCGAGCTGTGGCGCACCGCCCTCGATGCGCCCGCCGGTGCTCTCGACGAGCTCGTGCTGCGCCAGCCGAGCTTCACCGAGGGGCTCGCCTCGCTGCTCACCGAGGACCGCCTCGAGGCCTGGACGGACTGGCTCGCCTGGCAGGTCGTGCGCGGCTCGGCCGCCTATCTGACATCCGATCTCGTCGAGGCGAACTTCGACTTCTACGGCCGCACGCTCACGGGCACCCCCGAGATGCGCGCCCGCTGGAAGCGCGGCGTCTCGCTCGTCGAGGGCGCCATGGGCGAGGCCGTCGGCAAGATCTACGTCGACCGCTTCTTCCCGCCCGAGGCGAAGCAGAGCATGGACGAGCTCGTCGGCCACCTCATCGAGGCCTACCGGCAGTCGATCGAGGGCCTGAGCTGGATGGGCCACGAGACCCGCAAGCGGGCGATCGAGAAGCTCGAGAAGTTCACGCCCAAGATCGGCTTCCCGGCGAAGTGGCGCGACTACTCGGCGCTCGAGATCGACCCGGCCGACCTCGTGGGCAACGTGCGGGCGACGAGCGAGTTCGAGTTCCAGCGGGAGCTCGGCAAGATCGGCAAGCCGCTCGACCGCGACGAGTGGTTCATGACGCCGCAGACCATCAACGCGTATTACAACCCGGGCTTCAACGAGATCGTCTTCCCGGCCGCCATCCTGCAGTACCCCTTCTTCGACGCCGCCCGTGACGCCGCCGCCAACTACGGCGCGATCGGCGCGGTCATCGGTCACGAGATCGGGCACGGCTTCGACGACCAGGGCTCGAAGTACGACGGCGACGGCCGGCTCGTCGACTGGTGGACCGAGAGCGACCGCGAGGCGTTCGAGAAGCTCACCGCCTCGCTCATCGAGCAGTACAACGCGCTCGCCCCGGCGCAGGTGCCCGACCACCACGTCAACGGAGCGCTCACGATCGGCGAGAACATCGGCGACCTGGGCGGTCTCGGCATCGCCTGGAAGGCGTACCTGCTCTCGCTGCGCGGTGAGCAGCCGCCGGTGATCGACGGCCTCACGGGGGCCGAGCGCTTCTTCCTCTCCTGGGCCCAGGCCTGGCAGCAGAAGGGCCGCGACGAGGAGGTCATCCGCCTGCTCGCGATCGACCCGCACTCGCCGAACGAGTTCCGCTGTAACCAAATAGTCAGGAATATCGGCGTCTTCTATGAGACATTTGGTGTGTCGGAGGGTGACGCCCTCTGGCTCGAACCAGAGGCGCGCGTCACCATTTGGTGACGAGTGCCGCGGTGGGGGACCGCGGCACGAGCGTATGCAGGGCCGCCGTGGGGGTAGGCGTGACAGAGCTAAGGAGCGCGAACCCCCCGTGCTGATTTCAGCGAAGGATTCCGAAAGGCGCGCGCGGCACACCTCGGTGCGGCGCGCCAGGCACCGCAACCCCGTCAGCAACGACAGCTTCGCGAAGGGCTTCGAGGCACTCGGCCAGGTGGCGCTGCACGGGGTGCAGGTCTCGGCCCGCGCCACGGATCTCGCGAGCGGAACCGTGCTGTTCTCGGTCGACGACCACGTTGTCATGCCCACGGCGAGCATCGGCAAGGTGCTGCTGCTCGTCGAGGTCGCGGCGCGGCTCGGCGACCCCGAGTTCGGCGGGTACCGCATCCTCGATCGCGAGGTGCAGGATGCCGTGGGCGACTCGGGCATCTGGCAGCACCTCCAGGCGCCTTCGCTGCCGGTCGCCGATCTGGCCGCCCTCATCGGCGCGACGAGCGACAACCTGGCGACCAACGTGCTGCTGCGCCGCATCGGGCTCGAGGCCGTGCGCATCCGCACCGAGTCGCTCGGCCTCAAACGCTCGGGCCTGCTCGACCTCGTGCGCGATCATCGCGGCCCGGATGACGCGCCCCAGCTCTCGGTGGGATCGGCCAACGAGCTGACCTGGCTGTTCTCCTCGCTCGCCCGCGGCGAGATCGTCGACGCCGTCACGAGCCAGCGGGTCATCTCCTGGCTGTCGCTCAACAGCGACCTGTCGATGGTCGCGGGCGCGTTCGGCCTCGACCCGCTCGCCCACCGCTCGGCCGACCACGGCCTGCTGCTCGTCAACAAGACGGGCACGGATGCCGGTGTGCGCAGCGAGGTGGGAGTGCTGAGGGGCCCGCGGGCCGGGGTGAGCTATGCCGTCTCCACGTACTTCGACGACTCCCAGCACTCGACCCGGCTCGAGGTGCTCGACGCGATGCGCACGATCGGCTTCGACCTGCTGGAGTACGTGCACTGAGGCTGCCGGCGCGCGATCACCCTGCCGAGCGCGGGTTTGTTCGCGGGCGACGAGCCTCGGCAGGGCGCGCTCGGGGAGAGATCCGCGCTCGGGGAGGGATCCGCGCTCAGCGGGCGGCGTGCTCCAGCCAGAGCGCGGCGAGGGCCTCGTGACCGCGCGGAGTCGGGTGGATCCCGTCATCCGCGATCGCCTCGGGGCCGGCCGTCTCGGCGAGAGCCGTGAGGTGGCGGTCGGCGGGCACCAGGGTGAGGCCGTACTCCTGCGCGAGCGCTCGCACGGCCTCGATCTTGGGGTCGAGGTCTTCGCGCCAGGTCTTCTGCTCGTCGCGCACGGGCAGCAGGAAGGGCTCGACGAGGATCACCCGGCGCCCGGGCGCGACGGTCGCGTCGAGGAGCGCGCGGTAGGTGGCCGCGAAGTCCGCGACGGTCACGGGGTCGTCGCTGTCGTAGCGGCGCCACATGTCGTTGACGCCGATGAGGATGCTCACGATGTCGGGGTCGTGGTCGAGCACGTCCTGCTGCCAGCGCGCCAGCAGGTCGGTGGCGCGGTTGCCGTTGACGCCGCGGTTGACGACGGTCTGGCCGGCCAGCTGCTCCGAGCCGGCGAGGGCGCGCACGTAGCCGTCGCCGAGGCCGGTCTCGGAGCCGGGGCTCGTGGTGCGGTTGCTGTCGGTCACGCTGTCGCCGATGAAGACGTAGACGGTCGCGGGGCTGTTCATGGTTTCTGCCTTGTCTCGAGGGGCGTCGTCGCGTCGTGGGAAAGGGGAGCGGCGTCCAGTATTCCAGAAGACAACGTTGTCCGCACGCTCGCCCCGGGTCTCAGTCGATGAGCCCGAGCGCCTCGAGGCGCAGCAGGGTCTCGCGTCCGGCGGGAGGGCAGCGCGCGGCATCCGCCGTCGTCACCCAGTGCAGCTCGCTCACCTCGGCCGAGGCGCGGGGCTCCGCCGGGCTGGATGCCTCGAACACCGCCATGCGCACGAGCCGGCCCTGCGGCTCGCCGTGGGCCTGCACCCGCACGGTGAAGAGCTCTCGCAGCCCCTCCGGGGCCAGCTCGAGGTCGATCTCCTCGCGGGCCTCGCGGCTCGCCGCCTCGGCCGCGCTCTCGCCGGGGTCGACCTTGCCGCCGGGCATGTAGAGCACGTCCCTGCCCCGTGCCGTCACCATAAGAACCCGGCGGTCGCGTACGAGGGCGACGGCCGAGACGACGATCTCCGGCAGGGCGGAGCCGCTCGCGGGAGCTGTCGTGCGAGCCGTGCCGAGGCCCGAGACCGGGTCGCGCTGCTGCTCGGGAGGGCTCACCCCTCAACGCTACGCCAGCGGCGGCGCGCGAGCTCCCGCATGCGGCCATTGACACCCCTCGCATCGCGCTGCCACGATTGCATCGACCAGTCCGGCCCCGCACCTTCGCGGGGGCGCCTTCGATCGGAGCAGCCCATGTCAACCGAGTCTCCCGCCCCCTCCCCGTATCAGGCACCCGCTGCGCAGCCGGGCTACAACGTGCTCGCCGTCGTGGGCTTCGTGCTCTCCCTCCTGGCGTTCAACGTCGTCGCTGTCATCCTGGGCTTCATCGCCCTCAGCCAGATCAAGCGCACCGGGGAGCGCGGCCGCGGCCTCGCGCTCGCCGCCATCATCATCGGATTCGTCTCGATCGCCCTCGGGATCCTCTTCTTCATCATCTTCGGCATCATCGCCGCGGCGGCGGTCAGCACGGGCAACCTCACGACGTACTAGGCGACGCGGGCACGAGAGCGACGGCTCGGTCACGGCTGGATGCAGCCGGCCCGAGCGGCGCCCGTTCCGAACACGGCTCCTCCGATTAGGAGCTGTGCGCCCGGCAGCCCGACGCCGTCGACCGCGATGTCCACCCGCACGGCCTCACGCCCCACCGCACAGGTTCTCCAAACGACGGAGATTCTGGGATAAAAGGGCTCTTAACGGCAGAAACTGCCCCATATCTGCAGAATGTCCGTCGTTTGGAGAACAGCCGTTGTGGGGAGGGCGTGAGGGCCTTTGGACCCTAGTCGCGTCTCACCGCCTTTCTAGGCTCGGTCATGGACGATGCCGTCCGGACACGTGGATACCGAGAAGGAGGGCATCGTGAGCAACCCTGCGGAGGGACGCAGAGGCGTTCATCACGTCTCGAACGAGCGGTGGGCGGCGCTCAAGTACGAGATGGTCGCGCGCATCCAGCTGCAGGCAGCGCGGAAGGCGGCGGCGTCCCGGCACGCAGCGGGTGCAGTCGGAGGCCCGGTCGACGACGAGGAGGGCTGAGCCGCTGCCGGCGGCGGTCGCGTGCGCGGTTCTCGAGCCGCTGCGTTCTCGAGCCGCTCAGCGGTTCTCGAGCTGCAGGATCGCCGCCTGGGTGCGTCGTTGCAGCCCCAGCTTGCGCAGCAGGTTCGAGACGTAGTTCTTGACGGTCTTCTCCGCCAGAGACAGCCGTTCGCCGATCTCGCGGTTGGTCAGCCCGTCGGCGATGAGGGCGAGGATCTGCCGTTCGCGCAGGCTCAGGGAGTCGAGCCGGGGGTCGGAGTGCGCGTTCGTGGTCATGTTCTCGACCACCCGGTGGGTGAGGTTCGGGTTCATGAGGCTCCGGCCGGCGGCGACCTGCCGCACCGACTCGATGAGCTTGCTCCCGCGCACGTCTTTGAGCACGTAGCCGGCCGCGTCGGCGATGACGGCCGCGTACATCGCGTCGTCGTCGTCGTAGGCGGTGAGGATGAGGCAGTGCACCTCCGGAAGCGACGAGCGGATGCCGCGGCACACGTCGATGCCGCTTCCGTCGGGCAGGCGCACGTCGAGCAGCGCGACATCCGGGCGGGTCGCGGAGATGCGGGCGCGGGCCTGCGCGGCGGTGCCCGCCTCCCCGACGACCTCGATGTCGTCCTGCGCCTCCAGGAGCGCGACGATCCCGGCGCGCACCACCTCGTGGTCGTCGAGCACGAAGACCCTGATCATTCGCCGCCTCCCATCGTGAGCGGGGTTCTCCACACGAGCCGCGTGCCGTCCGGTCCCGAGTCCACGAGCAGGGAGCCGCCGCGTGCCGTGGCGCGCTGCTCCAGGTTCGCGAGACCGCTGCGGCGGCCCGTGCCGGCGATGCCGACCCCGTCGTCGGAGACCACGAGCTCGACGTCGGCGCCACTCGCCGTGAGCACGAGCCCGGTGTTCTGAGCCTTCGCGTGCTTCACCACGTTGACGAGCGCTTCGCGGCAGACCGCCACGACGTCGTCGGCGAGGGCGCCGGTGACGACGAGGTCGACCGGCCCCGAGAAGCTCACACTCGACGGATGGGCCAGGCCGGGGGCGACCTCGTTGACGAGGTCGAGGATGCGGTGGCGCACCGAGTGCCGGGGATCGGCACCGCGAACCGAGAGGGCGAAGATGACGGTGCGGATCTGCGCGATCGCGGCGTCGACGCCGTCGACTGCGCTCAGGAGACGCTCGGCCGTCACCCCGGGGGGAACGAGGCTCGCGAGGCTCTGCAGCTCGAGCCCGGTTCCGAAGAGCTGCTGGATGACGTGGTCGTGCAGATCGCGGGCGATCCGGCCGCGCTCCTCCAGGAGGGCCAGCTGCTCGCGATCGGTGCGGGCGAGTCCCAGCTCCATCGCGACGCTGGCCTGCCCCGCGAAGTCCGCCGCGAGCTCCAGATCGGAGGGGGTGAACCGGGCGGCGCCGGGCCGCCGGGCGACGAGCAGAACCCCTCGGGCGCGTCCGCCGAGGGGAACCGCCATCATGGGGCCGAACCGCGGCAGCCCGTCGGAGTGGAGGCCGCTGTCGGCGCCGTCGTCGAGCAGCTTGGGCTGCTTGCCTTCGAGCACGGCCCCGAGCACCGTGGCCTCCGCGGGGAAGCGGCGCCCCGCGACATCCGCGTCGCCCAGGCCGTGGGCGGCGTCGACGACGAGAACGGCGGGGTCGTCGGCCGCGGGCAGCACGACGCATACGAGATCCGCCTCCGCGAGCTGTCGCACGCGCTGCGCGAGCATCGGGATCGAGTCCCGCGCGTCGGCGGTGAGGAGGCTCGAGGTGATCTCGGCCGACGCGGCCGACCAGGCCTGTCGTCTGCGCGTCTCGGCGAAGAGCCGGGCGTTGTCGATCGCGATCCCCGCCGTCGCCGCAAGCGCTGTGGCCAGCTGCTCGTCTTCCTCGGTGAAGCTCCCCGTCAAGCGGTTGCTGAGGTAGAGGTTGCCGAAGACCTCGTCTCTCACGCGCACCGGAACCCCGAGGAAGCTGTCCATCGGCGGGTGACCCGGGGGGAATCCCGCGGATCGCGGGTCGGAGGAGAGATGCTCGAGGCGGATGGGGCGGGGGTCGTCGATGAGCGCGCCGAGCAGCCCGCGCCCCTCGGGCAGATGCCCCAGCCGCGCGGCCTCGGCGTCGGGGATGCCGACGTGGATGAACTGCTCCAGCCCTCCGTGCGGTGAGATGACGCCCAGCGCGCCGTACTCCGCTCCGACGAGGTCGACGGCCGACTCGACGATCTGCCGCAGCACGGCGCTCAGCTCGAGGTTCCCGACGACGGCCTGATTGGCCGTGAGCAGCGCCCGGAGCCGGCCCTGGGTCGCGCGCACCTGCTGCGCGCGGCCCACGAGCTCGTCGAGGGCGCGATCCAGTTCCCCGCGCGGTTGATCGGGAAAGGACAGATCGTCGTGGCGCATCTCACCCCTGCTTCGACGTGGTGGGGAGGCGGACGCGTGACCGCGCCGCCGCATCGCGATTCTAGCGCCGGCAGGTTTCGGGTCCCGCCCCATCTCGGAAGCGCGGGACCAAAGACCCTGCCGTGCGGTTCGCCCGCGATCAGACTGAGGGGACCGGCGGCGGATGCGGTCGGAGGGATGCGGACCGTGTCCGGATGCGAGAGGGGCCGATGATGGCGCACACGATCGTGGTGGGTGTGGACGATTCCTCACCGAGTCTGGCAGCGCTGCGTTGGGCGGCCCGCCGTGCCGTCGCGACGGGGCAGCGGATCAGGATCCTGCACGTCTCGGGTCCGGAGGCCGTCTCGCAGTCGGCGGAAGCGGGAGGCGCGCTGAGGCGTGCGCGGGAGATCCTGCGCACCGAGTTCGTCTGCCAGGGGCATCGGCTCGACATCGAGACGAGGCTGGTCTTCGGCCGGCCGCTGCCCGCGCTCGTGGAGGCCTCGCTCGACGCCTCGCTCGTGGTCGTGGGCACCCACAAGACCGGGTTCGTGCAGGGCAGGGTCTTCGGATCGCGCTTCCTCCAGCTTCCCGCGCTGGCCCACAGCGACGTGGCATTCGTGCCCGACTCCTCGTCGCTCGAGCGGGAGGGGATCGTCGTGGGAGTGGACGACTCCTCCTACGGCCGCGCAGCCCTGGCGTTCGCGGCCTCGGAGGCCGAGCGCTCGAGGGCGGAGCTCACGCTCGTGCGGGCCTGGAAGGGCGTCGCCCCCGCGCACGAGTTCGCGCCGGCGAGTGGGGCGGAGGGCGCTCTCGCCCGTGCGGAGCGGCTGCTCGACGCCGCCGCCGAGCGGTTGCGCGGCAGTCATCCCGGGCTCACGATCCGCCGGCGCATCCTCCAGCGGGCCACCGCGGAGGCACTCGTCGAGGCATCCGGGCGTTGCGCCCTGCTCGTGGTCGGCGCCTCCGGCGAGGGAGCGCAGCTGGGCGCGCTCGGCCCCGTTGTGCACGACACGCTCTTCAACCTCGTGGCGCCGACGATCGTCGTGCGCACGGGATTCGACGCGGCGACGGAGATCGCGCTCGCCGGGGCCGCGCCGGGCGAGCGGATGACACAGGCCGCGGGGGGCCGCTCCGCGGGGTGAGCGCCCTTCGGCGGGCTCGGGGAACGGATCCGGGCACGGGGAACGAATCAGACAAGGAGAGATGATCTCGATGACCATGACCGATGGCACTCGAAGCGAACGGCAGGAGACGACAGCCGGCTGGGAGGGCTTCCGCCCGGGCCCCTGGCAGGACTCGATCGACGTGCGCGACTTCATCCAGCGCAACTACACGCCCTACGAAGGTGACGCGGGATTCCTCGAGGGCCCCACCGAGCGCACGAGCGGCGTCTGGCAGAAGCTCGTCGCGCTGTTCCCCGAGGAGCGTGAGAAGGGCGTCTACGACGTCGACGCGATCACTCCGTCGACCATCACGGCCCATGCCCCCGGCTACATCGACCGGCAGAACGAGATCATCGTCGGCCTTCAGACCGACGCCCCGCTCAAGCGCGCCATCATGCCCTTCGGCGGCTGGCGGATGGTCGCGGGCGCGCTCGAGACGTACGGCTACCCCGTCTCGCCCGAGCTCGAGACGATCTTCACCCGGTATCGCAAGACCCACAACGACGGCGTCTTCGACGTCTACCCGCCCGCCGTCAAACGCGCCCGCCACAGCCATCTCATCACGGGGCTGCCCGACGCCTACGGCCGTGGCCGGATCATCGGCGACTACCGCAGGGTCGCGCTCTACGGGGTCGACGGGCTCATCGCCGCCAAGAGGCTCGAGCGGGCCGCGCTCGACATGGACTTCTCCACCGAGGCGGTCATCCGCGACCGCGAGGAGAACGCCGAGCAGATCAGGGCCCTGCGCGAGCTCGCCGCGATGGCGGCCTCCTACGGCTTCGACGTCTCCCGGCCCGCCCGCACCGCCCGCGAGGCCGTGCAGTGGCTGTACTTCGCCTACCTCGGCGCGGTCAAGGAGCAGAACGGCGCCGCGATGTCCTTCGGGCGCAACACGGCCTTCCTCGACATCTATCTCGAACGCGAGCTGCGCGCCGGCACGCTCACCGAGCGCGAGGCGCAGGAGCTCGTCGACGACCTCGTGATCAAGCTGCGGATCGTGCGCTTCCTGCGCACGCCCGAGTACGACCAGCTCTTCTCCGGCGACCCGACCTGGGTGACCGAGTCGATCGGCGGCATCGGCGAGGACGGGCGTCCGCTCGTGACCCGCACGGCCTTCCGCTTCCTGCAGACCCTCTACAACCTGGGGCCGGCGCCCGAGCCCAACCTCACCGTGCTGTGGAGCGAGGCGCTGCCGGAGGGCTTCAAGCGCTTCTGCGCCCAGGTGTCGATCGACACCTCCGCGATCCAGTACGAGTCCGACGAGCTCATCCGCGAGGCCTGGGGGGATGACGCGGCCATCGCCTGCTGCGTCTCGCCCATGCGCGTCGGCAAGCAGATGCAGTTCTTCGGAGCCCGCGTCAACGTCGCGAAGTCGCTGCTCTACGCGATCAACGGCGGAAGGGACGAGCTCAGCGGCGAGCAGATCGCACCGCCGACCCCGCCGCTCGCGGGTGAGGTTCTCGACTACGACGCCGTCTGGCAGGCCTACCTCGCCACCCTGGAGTGGCTCGCCGAGACCTACGTCGACGCCCTCAACTGCATCCACTACATGCACGACAAGTACGCCTACGAGCGGCTCGAGATGGCGCTGCACGACGGATCCGTCCTCCGCACGATGGCCTGCGGGATCGCGGGGCTGAGCGTCGCTGCCGACTCCCTCTCCGCCATCCGCTACGCGACCGTGCGGCCGGTGCGCGACGAGACGGGACTCGTCGTCGACTACACGGTCGAGGGCGAGTACCCGGCGTTCGGCAACGACGACGACCGGGTCGACGCGATCGCCGTGGAGATCGTCGAGCGCTTTATGGCGATGCTGCGCAAGCACCCGACGTACCGCGACGCCGTGCACACCCAGTCGGTGCTCACGATCACCTCCAACGTCGTCTACGGCACCAAGACGGGGCCGACCCCCGACGGACGCGAGGGCGGGACGCCGTTCGCCCCGGGCGCCAACCCCATGAACGGGCGCGACACCCACGGCATGCTCGCCTCGGCACTGAGCGTGGCGAAGCTGCCCTACTCCGAGGCCCAGGACGGCATCTCGCTCACCAACACGGTCGTGCCGAGCGGCCTCGGTCGCACGCGCGGGGAGCAGGTGCAGAACCTCGTGGGGCTGCTCGACGCCTTCACGGTCTCGCACGGCTACCACGTGAACATCAACGTGCTCAACCGCGAGACCCTTCTCGACGCCATGGCGCACCCGGAGGAGTACCCGCAGCTGACCATCCGGGTCTCGGGCTATGCGGTCAACTTCGTGCGACTCACACGTGAGCAGCAGCTCGACGTGCTCAGCCGCACCTTCCACGCGGGTGTCTGACACCCGGCTCGACCTCCACCACCTCGAGCTCGACGCGGTCCGCTCGGGGTCGGTGGCCCGGGTGCACTCCTGGGAGCTCGTGACGGCGGTCGACGGGCCGGGAACGCGGATGACGCTGTTCCTGGCCGGTTGCCCATTGCGCTGCCGGTACTGCCAGAATCCCGACACCTGGAAGATGCGCGAGGGGTCGCTCACCTCCATCGACGAGATCCTCGAGCGGGTGGAGCGCTACCGTCCGGTGTTCGACGCGACGGGCGGCGGCCTCACGCTCTCGGGCGGCGAGCCGCTCATGCAGCCGGCGTTCGTGGAGCGGATCGTCGGCGAGTGCCGCCGCCTGGGCATCCGCACCGCTCTCGACACCTCGGGCTTCCTGGGTCGCCGGGTCGCCGACGCCGTGCTCGACGACCTCGATCTCGTGCTGCTCGACGTCAAGTCGGGGCTGCCCGACACGTACCGCACGGTGACCGGCCGCGAGCTCGCACCGACGATCGCGTTCGGCGACCGCCTCGCCGAGCGCTCCACGCCCGCCTGGGTGCGCTTCGTGCTCGTGCCCGGGCTCACCGACGCCGTCGACAACGTGGACGCCGCGGCCGACATCGTGGCGCGCTGGCCCAACGTCGAGCGGGTCGAGGTGCTGCCCTTCCACCAGATGGGGGAGAGCAAGTGGCAGCGGCTGGGGGAGCCCTACCTGCTGCACGGGGTGAAGCCGCCGGACGACGCGCTGCAGGATCGGGTGCGCGCCCAGTTCGCCTCCCGCGGCCTCCGCGTCTTCTAGTCGCGTAGTCGCGCGGATGTCGCGGCATAACTTCTTCGTCGCGGCGCACGTTCTCGGGTGCGCCGCGACGGAGAACGTGCGCCACGAGCCCCAGGAGGGGACTTTGTGCCCTGTGGCCGGGCCGCCGCGACCGCGAAGCTGAAGACACGAAGCCACACCTCCGACAGATGGTCTTCCCGACGAAAGGCACAACAGTGACCAGCACAAGCAGTGTGAGCACCTCGGCCGTGGCCGTGAGCCCCACGAAGGCGCGCATCGTGCGCTGGATCGGATTCCTCGGCATCCTCGGCGGACTCGTGATGATCGTCGCGGGCGGCGTCGTCTGGGGCATGGTGAGCGGCCAGCTCTCCGACGAGAGGATCACCGTGGCCGAGGATGCCGCGTTCCTCGGCGGATCCCCGGTGGCCGGTCCGTTCTCGGCCTTCGCTCAGGCCGACATCATCAACCACCACGCCCTCGAGGCCAGCGGGGGGAAGACCTACGCCGAGCTCGACCAGGACGACCCCGTGCGGGCGACGATGATGAACGCGTCGTTCCTGCGGGCATCCCTCTTCACCTCGGTGGTCTCCTTCGGCGTCGCGGTCTTCGCGATCGGAACGGGCCTGCTGCTCGGGCTCATGGGGTGGGCGCTGATCGCGATCACGCCCCGGCCGTCGAGAGCTGACGCCGTCTGACCCTCCGCCCGGCGGAGCACCCGGGGCCCGGTCGCTAGGATTGCTCTAGCAACCGGGCCCCCTTTTGCGTCCCTATCCGCTTCACTCTGGGCCCACGATCTTGGAGGACCCCGTGGCAGAACAGTCGCGACTCGACGCCGTGACCACTCTCGCTCAGCACCGAGGCTTCGTCTTCCCTGCCGGCGACATCTACGGGGGCACGCGCTCGGCTTGGGACTACGGGCCCCTCGGTGTGGAGCTCAAGGAGAACATCAAGCGGCAGTGGTGGAAGACCTTCGTCATGGGTCGCGGCGACGTCGTCGGCCTCGACTCGGCGATCATCCTGCCGACCCCGGTGTGGGAGGCCTCCGGCCACGTCAAGGTCTTCTCCGACCCGCTCACCGAGTCGCTCATCACGCACAAGCGCTACCGCGCCGACCACCTCTTCGAGGCCTACGAGGAGAAGCACGGCCACCCGCCGGTCAACGGCCTCGCCGACATCCCCGACCCCGAGCACCCCGACAAGGTCGGCCAGTGGACCGAGATCAAGGCCTTCTCGGGGCTCATGAAGACCTACCTGGGCGTCGTCGACGACCAGACCGGTCTGCACTACCTGCGCCCCGAGACGGCCCAGGGCATCTTCACGAACTTCGCCAACGTGCTGCAGACGGCCCGCAAGAAGCCGCCGTTCGGCATCGGCCAGATCGGAAAGGCCTTCCGCAACGAGATCACGCCCGGAAACTTCATCTTCCGCACCCGCGAGTTCGAGCAGATGGAGCTCGAGTTCTTCGTCGAGCCGGGCACCGACGACGAGTGGATGGAGACGTGGATGGACATCTCCTGGCAGTGGTTCATCGACCTCGGCATCGATCCGCAGAACATCCGCCGCTTCGAGCACCCGGCCGAGAAGCTCTCGCACTACTCCAAGCGCACGGTCGACATCGAGTACCGCTTCGGCTTCGCGGGCGGCGAGTTCGGCGAGCTCATGGGCGTGGCGAACCGCACCGACTTCGACCTCAAGACGCACGCCGAGGCATCCGGAAAAGACCTGAGCTTCTTCGACCAGAACAAGAACGAGCGCTACATCCCGTATGTGATCGAGCCCTCCTTCGGCCTCACCCGGGCGCTCATGGCGTTCCTCGTCGACGCCTACGACGAAGAAGAGGTGCCCAACGCCAAGGGCGGCGTCGACAAGCGCACGGTTCTGCGCCTCGACCCGCGGCTCGCGCCCGTCAAGGCGGCCGTGCTGCCGCTCTCGCGCAACGAGGCCCTCTCGCCCATCGCGCGCGAGGTGGCCGAAGACCTGCGCCGCGACTGGAACGTCGACTTCGACGACTCCGGCGCGATCGGACGCCGCTACCGCCGCCAGGACGAGATCGGCACGCCATTCTGCGTCACGGTCGACTTCGACTCGCTCGACGACCGTGCCGTGACCGTGCGCGAGCGCGACACCATGAAGCAGGAGCGCATCCCCCTCGAGGGGCTGCACGCCTACCTCGCCGAGCGCCTGCGCGGCGCCTGAGCGCCTCCTCCGCGTCGCGAGTCGTGAGTCGCGTCGAATCGTTCCTCCAGCGCGTTTATGGAACGATTCGGCGCGAATCGCGTGGGGCTTGCGGGTCGCGCGCGGCCCACTCCTCGGCGAGGATCGCGTAGATCGCCGTGTCGCCCCACTCGCCCTTGAAGAAGATGTCGTGGCGGAACAGGGCCTCGCGCCGCATCCCGAGCCGCTCGCACAGAGCAGCGGATGCCCCGTTGCGCGGGTCGAGCCGGGCGCTCACCCGGTGCGCGCCGAACTGCTCGAAGCACAGGCGCAGGAGCGCTCCGGCCGCCTCGCTCGCGTAGCCGGCGCCCTGGAAGTCGGGGTGCAGCACCCAGCCGATCTCGAGCTGGGCGTCGGGCACGCTCGCGGCGATCAGTGTGAGGTCGCCGATCACCCGTGAGCGCCCGTCGCCGGCCGGCTTGGAGATCGCCAGGATGGCGCGGTCGCCCGTCTTCGCGATCGAGGTGAGGGTGGCCCGTTCCCGGGTGTGCTGGGCCGATGCCGCGCGATCGCGCAGCGGCCAGGGCAGGTAGCGCACGACGTCGTCGCGGGTCTGGTAGGCCGCGACATCCGCCACGTCGTCTTCGGTGAGCGGCCGCAGCCGCAGCCGCTCGGTCGAGAGGGCGGGAAGCGTGAACGGCACACGCAGCCGCGGCAGCTCGGCGGAGGCGGATGCGCTGGCGGTCATCTCAGGAGGCGGCTTCCGTGTCGTCGATGCTCGCGCGGTCGATGTTCGCGCGGTCGATGCTCGTGTCGACACCGTGCAGCTGCGGGGCGCCGCCGGGGTGGGCGCTGACGGCGTGAGGGCTTCCGGCAGCGCTGCCGGAGCCTGCGGCCGGGCGCGCACCGGACATGATGTCGGCCCCCGTGACGTCGAGGCCGAAGAGCGTGTCGAGCGCCTCGACGTACTTCTGCTGCTCTCCGGCTCGGGCGAGCTCGCGGGCGCGCACCATGGGCGTGTGCAGCAGCACCCCGGCGAGGTGGCGCAGGGCCGCCTCGGTCTGCCCGTCGGCGTCTCCACGCGAGCGGGCGCGCTCGATCTCGGCGTCGAGGGCGTCGAAGACGTGCGATCGCAGCGCGACGACGGCCGGGGTGAGGCTCTGCTCGTCGGCGACCTGCGCGAACTTGCGCACGGCCTTGTCGACGAGCGCGCGGGCGTCGTCGCTCGCCTGCAGCTCGTCGAGCGGCGCGTGGATGCTGATCGTCTCGAGGTCGAGCAGCTCGACGCCGGCGACCGCGGCGACATCGGGGTTCACGTTGCGGGGCAGCCCGAGGTCGATGACGAGCTGGCGCCGTTCCCCGTGCTGTGCGAGGGTGGCGCGGCCGGCGTCGAGCAGCTCCGCGTCGACGACGAAGCCGGTGGCGGTCGTGCACGTCACCACGAGGTCGGCGGATGCCGCGGCGACGGCGAGCTCGCCGGCATCCACGCTCTCGATGCCGTGCGAGGCGGCGAAGCGGGGCGCGCGGCCCGACGGCGAGTAGACGCTCACCTCGGTGACCCCGCGGTCGCGCAGGGCCGCGAGGGAGGCCCCGGCGTAGCGGCCGGTTCCGACGAGCAGCACACGGGCGCGCTGCCAGTCGGTGACCCTGCTCTCGGCGAGGTCGAGGGCGAGGCGCACGAGCGAGCGCCCGGCGCCGCCCAGGCCCGTGCGGTTCTTGACGCCGCGGGAGGTCTGCGAGGCCCGCTGGAAGAGGCGCTCGAGCTCTGAGCTCGTGGTTCCACGGGCGCGGGCGCTCTCGAGGGAGCGGCGCACCTGGCCGGCGATCTCGCCCTCGCCGACGACGACCGACTCGAGCCCGCTCGTGACGGAGAAGAGGTGCTCGGCGGCCTTCGTGCCGCACAGCACCTCGAAGCGGCCGTGCAGCTCGGACTCGGCGACACCCGTGGCATGGCTGACGGCGGCGGTCGTGGCCTCGACGGCCACGGCGACGGCTGCGGTCAGGGGCTCGTCGACGTCGAGGTAGGCCTCGAAGCGGTTGCAGGTGGCGACCACGACGGCTCCGCTCAGGAAGTCGTTGCCCTGGAGGAGGATTCCGGGCACGGACGCGCTTTCGACGCTGAGTTTCTCGAGGAGGTCGAAGGAGGCGTTTTTGTGACTCGCAGTCAAGCAGATGAGCACGCCTCCACTCTAGGCGTGCCGCACGCGCTGGCCAATTCAGTCTTCTCATAGGCGTGTTCGCCTTCCCCTGCGGGACCCTGCCGAGTCGTGCCTCCCGCCTGACCTCCCCGTCTGCCCCCGCCTGGCCTCCTCACTCAAAACGACGGAGATTTCGCCGAATACGGCCCGTTTCCGCCCCATCCCCGCCTCTAGGGCCGAAATCTCCGTCGTTTTGAGTGGGGGTGGGGAGGGGGGAGGATGGGACGGTGAACTCAGAACCCGGCCACACCCTCGACGCGCGGCATCCACTCGCCTCGGGGCTCACCGCGAACTCCCGCATCGTGCGGGCCTACCAGGGCGAGCGGCAGGCGGTCACCCCCGTGTGGTTCATGCGGCAGGCCGGCCGCTCGCTGCCCGAGTACCGTGAGCTGCGCGTCGGCACGAGCATGCTCGACGCGTGCCTCGACCCGGCGATGGCGAGCGAGATCACACTGCAGCCGGTGCGCCGCCACGGGGTCGACGCGGGCATCTTCTTCAGCGACATCGTCATCCCGCTGCGGCTCGCGGGCGTGGGGGTCGAGATCGTCCCCGGCACGGGCCCCGTGATCGCGAAGCCCGTGCGAACGGCGGCGGATGTCGCCGAGCTCACCTCCATCGACCCGCAGGCGCTCGACGCCGAGCGGCTCGCCCCCATCGCCGAGGCGGTCGGCCGCACGGTCGCCGAGCTGGGCGAGACCCCGCTCATCGGCTTCGCGGGCGCCCCGTTCACCCTCGCCGCCTACCTCGTGGAGGGCGGGCCGTCGAAAGACCACGTGCGCGCCCGCACGCTCATGCACTCCGACCCGCAGGCCTGGTCGGCGCTGCTCGACTGGGCCGCCGACCTCTCCGGCCGCTTCCTGCGCGCCCAGCTCGAGGCCGGCGCGAGCGCGGGCCAGCTGTTCGACTCCTGGGCCGGCGCCCTCTCGCTCGAGGACTACGCCCGCCGCGTCGCGCCCTCCTCGGCCCGCGCCCTCTCGCACGTGCGCGGCCTCGTCTACGAGGTCGAGGCCCCGGATGCCGCGACCCCCGCCGCGGACGGCCCGCCGCCGACCCGCACGACGACCCGCAACGTTCCCCTCGTGCACTTCGGCGTCGGCACGGGGGAGCTGCTCGCCGCGATGCACGACGCCGGCGCCGACGTCGTGGGCGTCGACTACCGGATCCCGCTCGACGAGGCGAGCCGCCGCCTCGGGGGCCTCGTTCCCGTTCAGGGAAACATCGACCCGGCCCTGCTCGCCGCGCCGTGGCCCGTGCTCGAGGCGCACGTGCTCGACGTGATCGCCCGCGGCGCGAGCGCCCCCGCCCACGTGCTCAACCTGGGCCACGGGGTTCCGCCGGACACCGACCCCGAGGTGCTCACCCGCCTGGTGGCCTTCGTGCACGCGCTGTGAGCGCCGAGCCCGCCGCGCCCGCAGATCGCGGTGGCGCCGACCGCGGCGACGGCGAGCCTGCCGACGACCACGGCGCCTTCGATCACGGCGCCTTCGACCACGGCCCCGTCGACCACGGCGCCTTCGACCTCGGCCCCGTCGATCTCGATGCGCTCGCCGCCGAGCCGCTCGAGACCCTCGACCCCGCGCGCGTCAACGACGTCGTCGTCGTGGGCGGCGGCGTCGCGGGGCTCGTGACCGCGCGCGACCTCGCGCGGCGCGGCTTCTCGGTGACGCTCGTGGAGGCCGGCCCCGAGCTCGGCGGGTCCGTCGGGGGGCATACGGTCGGCGGCATCCTGCTCGACCGCGGCGCGGAGAGCTTCGCCAAGCGCGGCGGGGTCGTCGCCGAGCTGCTCACCGAGCTGGGCCTGGCAGACGAGATCGTCGAGCCCTCGGCGGCGGGGGCCTGGCTGAGTCTGCCGGATCGCTCCGTGCCGGTGCCGGCCGGCGGCATCCTGGGCATCCCGAGCAGCCCGCTCGCGAACGACGTCATCCGCGCGATCGGCTGGGGCGGAGCCCTGCGCGCGTACCTCGACCGCCTGATGCCCCTGCTGAAGATCGGCCGGGAGAAGAACCTCGGCCGGTTGGTGCGCCAGCGCATGGGCCGCCGGGTGCTCGAACGGCTCGTCGCCCCCGTCACGACCGGCGTCTACTCGATGGACCCCGACCAGCTGGGGGTCGACGCGGTCGCTCCGGGGCTCAACGGCGCCATGACCGTCACGGGCTCGCTCTCGGGCGGCGTCGCCTCGCTGCGCGCGAAGGCGAGACCCGGCTCCCAGGTCGAAGGCGTCTCCGGCGGCGTGCACCGACTGGTCGGCGCGCTCGTCGCCGACATCGAGCGCTTCGACGGGCGCGTGCTGCTCGAGACCCCCGTCGACGCGCTCGTGCTCGAGGGCGTCGACGGGGGCGGGGCCGTCTCCGCGAGCGACCCCGAACCCGTCTCCTCCGATAGGGCGGATGCCCCGCCGCCCTCCCTCTGGCGCATCACCGCCACCCACGGCGGCGCCCCTCTCACCCTCACCGCCCGTGCCGTCGTCGTCGCGACCCCGTCTGCGCAGGCGCTCGAGCTGCTCGCGACGGTCGACGACGAACTGCGCGCGCACGTGCAGAGCTCGCCGTGGCCGGACGGCACCGAGGTCGAGCTCGTGACCCTCGTGCTCGACGAGCCGCGCCTCGACGCCGCGCCTCGCGGCTCGGGCGTGCTCGTGGCCGAGGGGGTGCCGGGTGTGAGCGCCAAGGCCCTCACCCACTCGACGGCGAAGTGGCCGTGGCTCGCCGAGCTCGCGGGCGGCCGCCATGTCGTGCGGCTCTCCTACGGCCGGTCGGGCGATGAGAGCCCCGCCCCCTTCACCTCGCCCGAGCAGCGAGAACGGCAGGCCCTCGACGACGCCTCGGCTCTGCTCGGCCTGCGGATCCCGCCCGCCGCGCTCGTCGACCTCGCCCATGTGCGTCTGCGCAACGCGGCCCCGCTCGCGGCGCTCGGCGAAGCGCACCGGGTGGGCATGCTCCTGGAGGCGGTGCATGCACGGCACGGCATGGATGCGACCGGCGCCTGGCTCGCCGGGACCGGCCTGGCCTCCGTGATCCCCCACGCCCGTGCCGCCGCCGCCCGGATTCGCCGTCGCGATCTGGGTATTTGAGCGGTATCCGAGCCTCGGTGGCCGGAATCGCGGCCCTGGCCGTGGATATCGTGCACGTCTTCCCTGAGCACGGTGCCCGAGGACTACGCTGGAGGACGAAGACGGTCGGCAATGGAAATGGGGTTCCCATGAAGGGCAAGCTTCTCTTCGTCGCGGGAGCGGCGGTGGGCTACGTGCTCGGTGCGCGCGCCGGGCGCAAGCGTTACGAGCAGATCGCCGCCGCGGCATCCAAGGTCTGGAATGCGCCTCCCGTGCAGAGGGGTGTCAAGCAGGCTCAGGACTTCGCGCTCGACCGCGTGAGCGAGTTGCCCGCGGCTCTGCTCGACGGCACCAAGAAGGCTTTCGCCCAGGTGCTGACCGGGCGACCGGGCGAGACCTCGGCTCCCGCCAGGCGCACGACCCCGCCCAAGGCGCCCATCAAGCCCTCGGCGTCGACGTCGAGGGCGGGTTCCTCGAGCCCGGCTGGTGCCACGAAGACCACGGCCGCCAAGCCCGCTGCGAGCAAGCCCGCGCCCAAGACCACCGGGGCGAAGGCGTCGAGCACGAAGGCGTCGACCGCGAAGAAGCCGGCGGCCGCGTCCGACACGGGCTCGGCGACGACCGGCGAGACCTCAGACAACTGACGCAGACGACGTCGAGGACGGAGGCTCCCGTGAGCTACGACGAAGGTTTCACCCCCAAGAACAAGAAGTCGATCTTCACCCTCATCGGTGAGATCCCGGCTCTGCTCGTCACCCTGGTCAAGGCCGAGCTCGAGCAGCTCAAGGCCGAGATGACCCGCAAGCTCGCACATGCCGGAATCGGCATAGGCATGCTGCTCGTCGCGGCGCTGCTCGCCTTCTTCGCGCTCGCGACCCTCGTGGCCGCCGCGGTGCTCGGCATCGCGGTGGCGCTTCCGCCGTGGCTCGCCGCGCTCATCGTCGCGGCCGCGCTGCTCGTGCTCGCCGGCATCCTCGTCGCGCTCGGCGTGCGCTGGCTCAAGAAGGGCGTGCCGATCCCGAACGAGTCGATCGACAGCATCAAGGCCGACGTCCACGCGCTCAAGGGAGTGGGAAAGTATGACCACTGAGACCGGGTACACCCCCGCGGATGCCGCGGACCGCCCACGAACCCGCACACCCGCCGAGCTCAAGGCCGACATCGAGTCGGCCCGGCAGCAGCTCGCCGAGACCCTCGACGCCATCGAGTACAAGCTCAACCTGCCCAAACAGGCCAAGCGGGCCGGCCGCCGGCTGAAGTCGCGGCTGCGGAAGCTGCGCGACGAGAACCCCGCGGCTCTCGTCGGCGTCGCCGCGGTCGTCGTGGCGGGTCTCGGCGCCGGGGTCTTCCTCGGCATCCGCACCATCCGCAAGTAGCGTCGCCCCTCACCTCCCCTTCCCTCTCCCTCCCCGTCCCGGTACTCAAAACGACGGAGATTCAGGCGAAAACACGCGTTTTTCGCCAGGAAACAGCACGTGAGCCCGAAATGTCCGTCGTTTTGAGTAGCCGGGCAGGAGATTTGAGCGGGCGGGCGGGCGGGCAGGCAGGCAGGTATGCGGGCGGGCAGGCGGGGATGGGGCCGCAGGCAGCTCGATTTGCATAGCGGTCTAGCATGGTTGATATGACTTACCCGACTGCCGGTGAGGCAGTGGCCAACGCAAGCGACACCCCATCCGAAGCACCACAGCCCGCGGGTTTCACCCTGTGGGCCGTTCTGCGCCGTGACCCGGCTCGGCCGCTACGGCTCGACAATCGCGAGGTTCCCCAGGTCGTCGACCAGCTCGCCGAGACCGTCGCGTCGATCGAGGCCGAGGGCGTGACCGTGCGCGGCTTCTACGACGTCTCGGGCCTGCGGGCCGACGCCGACCTCATGATCTGGCTGCACGGCCCGGTCGCCGAGACCCTGCAGTTCGCGCTGCGCCAGCTGCGCCGCACCATGCTGCTGCAGTGGCTGCTGCCGACCTGGAACGCGATGGGCGTGCACCGCGACGCCGAGTTCAACAAGAGCCACGTGCCCGGCTTCCTGCGTGGCGTCGAACCGCGCGCCTGGCTCACGGTCTACCCCTTCGTGCGGTCGTACGAGTGGTACCTGCTGCCCGAGGCCGAGCGCAGCGCGATGCTCGCCGACCACGGCCGCAAGGGCGCAGCGTTCCGCTCGGTCATCGCGAACACCGTCGCCTCGTTCGCGCTCGGCGACTACGAGTGGATCCTGCCGCTCGAATCCGATGAGCTCGTCGACCTCGTCGACCTCATGCGCGAGCTGCGGGTGACCGAGGCCCGCCGGCACGTGCGCGAGGAGGTCCCGTTCTTCACGGGCAGACGGATCGAACCGGCCGAGCTGCCGGAGGTGCTTCAGTGAGCGCGCGGATCGTGCCCGGAGCAACGGATGCCGCGGCATCCGGCGCCCCCTTCGTCACCGAGCCGGTCGCCTACGACGCGATCCTGCTCGCGAGCTTCGGCGGCCCGGAGGGGCAGGACGACGTCATCCCGTTCCTGCGCAACGTCACGCGCGGACGCGGCATCCCCGAGGAGCGTCTCGAGGAGGTCGCCCACCACTACCGGGCCTTCGGCGGCGTGAGCCCCATCAACGACCAGAACCGCGAGCTCAAGGCCGCGCTCGAGGCCGAGATCGCCGCCCGCGGCATCGACCTGCCCGTGCTGTGGGGCAACCGCAACTGGGATCCGTACCTGCGCGACGCGCTCACCGAGGCCCACGAGGCGGGCTACACGAAGCTCATCGCGATCGCCACGAGCGCGTACTCCTCGTACTCGAGCTGCCGCCAGTACCGCGAGGACTTCGCGATCGCGCTCGAGGAGACCGGTCTCGAGGGCGAGATCGCGATCGACAAGGTGCGCCAGTTCTTCGATCACCCCGGCTTCGTGCAGCCCTTCATCGAGGGCGTGCGCGACGGGCTCGTCGAGGTGCAGTCGCAGCTGCCCGGCATCGACCTCACGACCGAGGTGCAGGTGCTCTTCACGACGCACTCCATCCCGTCGACGGATGCCGCGAAGTCGGGCCCGGCCGAACGCGGCTTCGGCGAGGGCGGGGCCTACGCCGCCCAGCACCTCGCGGTCGCCGAGGTGGTCATGCACGAGGCATCCCAGGAGCTCGGCGGCGCCGTGCCGAAGGAGACCGGCGGCATCCCGTGGGAGCTCGTCTACCAGTCCCGCAGCGGGCCGCCCAGCATGCCGTGGCTGGAGCCCGACATCAACGACGTGATCGGCGAGCTGCCGTCGCGCGGCGTCCGCGCGGTCGTGATCGTTCCCCTCGGCTTCGTGAGCGACCACATGGAGGTGAAGTGGGATCTCGACAACGAGGCGATGGAGACGGCCGGGGAGAACGACATCCTCGCCATCCGCGTTCCGACCCCCGGGGTGCACAAGGCCTATGTCGCGGGGCTCGTCGACCTCGTGCTGGAGCGTCGCGACGGCGTTCCCGTCGACGAGCGCCCGGCGGTGACCTCCCTCGGGCCCTGGTACGACGTGTGCCGCCCGGGCTGCTGTGAGAACGTGCGTCTCGGCTTCAAGCCCGCACTCGCGGGGATCGCGCCGTGACCGGAGTGACGGAAAGGCTCGTATGACTGACACGCTGCGGATCGGCACGCGGGGCAGCGCCCTCGCCGTGGCCCAGACCCAGGCGATCGCGGATCGTCTGGCCGCGTCCGCGCGTGTTCCCGTCGAGCTCGTCACGATCACGACCCACGGCGACACCTCGACGGAGTCGCTCGCGAGCCTCGGCGGAACCGGCGTCTTCGCGGGCGCCCTGCGCGAGGCGTTGCGCGACGGCCGCTGCGACCTCGTTGTGCACTCCCTCAAAGACCTGCCGACGGCGCCCTACGAGGGGCTCACCGTGGCCGCGATCCCGAAGCGGGCGGACGCGCGCGACGCACTCTGCGCGCGCGACGGCCTGACCCTCGACACCCTGCCGGAGGGGGCGACGGTGGGCACGGGGTCGCCGCGCCGGGTCGCGCAGCTGCTGGCCCGCCGCCCCGACCTGTCGGTGCGCGAGGTGCGCGGCAACGTCGACACGCGCCTGCGGATGGTCGCGGAGGGCGCACTCGACGCCGTGGTGCTCGCGGCCGCCGGCCTCAGCCGCCTCGGCCTGGAGGATGCCGTCACCGAGTTCTTCCCCATCGGCGACTGGCCGACGGCGCCGGGGCAGGGCGCGCTCGCCCTCGAGGTGCGCAGCAGCGGAACCCCCGGTCTCGTCACCCGCGCTCTGCAGGCCGTCGACCACGCGACATCCCACGCCACGGCCACGGCCGAGCGGCTGGTGCTCGCGGGGCTGGAAGCCGGCTGTGCGGCGCCCGTTGCGGCAAGCGCGCTCGTCGAAGACGAACTATTCTTTCTCACAGCGACGGTGTTCCGGCCCGATGGCACGGAGTCGCTCACGAGCTCTCATGCAGCTCATCTCGAATCGAAGTCGATTGCTCATCTGGCGGAGGCCGCCGGTGACACGTCCCGTCGTGTCGTCGCGGAGCTGCTGGCCGCGGGGGCCGCCGGACTCGCACCATTGGGAGGGACGACGTGACCGTTGCATCCGAGTCGAAGCCCCTGACCGGCTGGAAGGTGCTCGTGCCACGCGGCGGGCCCTGGGGCGACAGGGTGGCCGCGGCTCTGCGCGCGAAAGGCGCATCGCCGATCGTCGCCCCCATGATCAACTTCGCCCCCACGGATGACGCGCCCGCCCTCGACGCCGCCCTCACCCAGCTCGCGGCCGGCGCCTTCGACTGGGTCACGCTCACGAGCGCGACGACCGTCGACGTGCTCTCGTCTCAGAACGCCGTCATCCCGCCCACCACCCGCGTCGCCGCCGTCGGCGAGACCACGGCCGCGGCCCTCGCGGCGGCCGGCTACCCCGTCGACCTCGTGCCCTCCGAGGAGAACTCGGCCCGCGGTCTGCTCGAGGAGTGGACCGACGCGACGAAGGGCGTCATCCCGCTGCGGGTCCTCACCCTCCGTTCGGAGATCGCCAAGCCCCTCCTCACCGAGGGCCTGCGCCGGATCGGGCACGACGTGCACTCGGTCGTCGCCTACCGCACGGTCGGCGTCGCCGTCGATGAGCGCGTCGTCTCCGACGTGGCCGAGGGCAGGGTGCACGCGATCCTCGTGACCTCGGGAAGCGTGGCGCAGCAGGTGCAGCTGCAGCTCGGCCCCGTGCCGGAGACGACGCTCGTCGCGTGCATCGGGCCGCAGACGGCGAAGGATGCGCGTGCCGCGGGCCTGCGCGTCGATACGATCGCAGCGGAACGTTCGGCCGATGCCCTCATCGAGTCGGTCGTCCTGGTCGCGATCAACGGTGGTCGCGCGTCGAGCGAGGAGTAGTTCCGTGAACGCTGCAGCCGCCCGCCCCGGCGGGGTCACCCTCGTCGCCGTACTGACCTGGATCTCCGGGGCCCTCAACATCGTCATCGGCGTCGTGATGCTCTTCCAGCAGTCGAACGTCGAGCTCCTCG
Source organism: Compostimonas suwonensis (assembly GCF_002797855.1). GTDB lineage: Bacteria > Actinomycetota > Actinomycetes > Actinomycetales > Microbacteriaceae > Compostimonas > Compostimonas suwonensis. The sequence continues at coordinate 298,514 of NZ_PGFB01000001.1, read as the reverse complement.
CGCAGTTCGGCGGCACGACCGGGGTCATCACGGCCGGTATCGTCAGCATCGTGCTCGGCCTCGTCATCGTGCTCGTCGCCCGCGGTCTGCTGGGCGGCAGCCAGGTCGCCCGGGTGCTCGTGACGATCGTGCAGGCGCTCGCGCTCGCCGGCGCCGTGCTCGGCATCCTCTTCGCCCCCGGTCAGTTCGTGTCGTCGCTCGTGACCGGCCTCCTGGCGCTGCTGATCATCATCCTGCTGTACACGGCTCGCGCGAACGCCTTCTTCCGCCGCTGAGCCGCTCCTCTCGCCCCTCGTCCTCACTGCCTTCCTCAAACTGCCCTACTCAAAACGACGGAGATTGTGGGCTCAGATGCCCTTTTCGGCCGGAAAACGTGCGTTTTTGCCCGAATCTCCGTCGTTTTGAGTAGGGCAGTTTGAGTAAGGCAGTCTGAGTAAGGCAGTTTGAGGAGGGCAGTGAGGAGGACGGGGCACGGCAGGCGAGCGGATGGCGCGGCGCCGGCGCGAGCGTAGGCTGGAGGCCATGACTTCCGGCCCCGCCATCCGCCCGCGTCGTCTTCGAACGAACGCCGCCATGCGCCGCCTGACCGCCGAGTCGCACGTGAGCGCCTCGCAGCTCGTGCTGCCGGCGTTCGTGCGCGAAGGCAACCTCGCCCCGACGCCCATCCTCTCGATGCCCGGCGTCGTGCACCACTCGATCGACAGCCTCAAGCGCGCGGCGGCCGGGGCGGCGGAGGCCGGCGTGGGCGGCATCATGCTCTTCGGCATCCCGGAGACACGGGATGCGATCGGCTCGGCGGCGAGCGACCCGAACGGCATCCTCAACGTCGCGACCACCGCCGTGGCCGAGGAGGTCGGCGACGCGCTCGTCGTGCAGACCGACCTGTGCCTCGACGAGTTCACCGACCACGGCCACTGCGGTGTGCTCGACCCGCTCGGCCGGGTCGACAACGACGCGACCCTCGTGCGCTACCAGGAGATGGCGATCGCCCAGGCCGCGGCCGGCGCGCACATGCTCGGCCTCAGCGGCATGATGGACGGCCAGGTCGCCGCCGTGCGCGAGGCGCTCGACGGCCACGGCTTCCTCGACACGAGCATCCTCGCCTACTCGGCGAAGTACGCCTCGAGCTTCTACGGCCCGTTCCGCGAGGCCGTCGAGTCGCAGCTCGAGGGCGACCGCCGCAGCTACCAGCTCGACCCCGGCAACGCGCGGGAGGGCGTGCGCGAGGCGCTTCTCGACATCGCCGAGGGCGCCGACGTCGTGATGGTCAAGCCGGCCATGAGCTACCTCGATGTGCTCGCGAAGGTCGCCGAGGTGAGCGAGGTGCCGGTCTGGGCGTACCAGGTCTCGGGCGAGTACGCCATGATCGAGGCCGCCGCCGCGCACGGCTGGATCGACCGGCGCCGGGCCGTGGAGGAGTCGGTGCTGAGCATCCGCCGCGCGGGGGCCGACGCGATCCTGAGCTACTGGGCCGTCGAGCTGGCCGGGTGGTGGGGCGCACGATGAGCGATCCGCAGACGACGGGCGCGGCATCCGCTGCTCAGAGCGCGGGCCCGGGCGGCGGTCACGCAGGCCGTGCAGGTCATACCGGCCACGCAGGGCGCGCCGGCGACGCAGGGCACGCCAGCGACGATCTCTTCGACCGCGCCCGCCGGGTCATCCCGGGCGGGGTCAACTCTCCCGTGCGGGCCTTCCGCTCTGTAGGCGGCACCCCGCGCTTCCTCGTCTCCGCCCGCGGGCCGTATGTGACGGACGCGGACGGCGTCGAGTACGTCGACCTCGTCGCCTCCTGGGGCCCGGCCATCCTCGGTCACGCCCACCCCCAGGTCGTGCAGGCGGTGCAGGATGCCGCGGCACGCGGTCTCTCGTTCGGCGCGTCCACCCCGGCCGAGACCGAGCTCGCCGAGCTCGTGACGGCGCGCGTGACGGCGGGCGGCCGGAGCCCGGTCGAACGCCTGCGTCTCGTCTCGACGGGCACGGAGGCGACCATGACGGCGATCCGCCTGGCGCGCGGGGCCACCGGCCGTGAGCTCATCGTGAAGTTCGCCGGCCACTACCACGGCCACTCCGACGGGCTCCTGGCCGAGGCCGGCTCGGGGCTCGCGACGCTCGCGATGCCCGCGTCGTCGGGCGTGACCGTCGCGACCGCCGCGCAGACCCTCGTGCTGCCCTACAACGACCTCGACGCGGTGCGCGCGGCCTTCGCCGAGCACGGCGGGAACATCGCCGCGGTCATCGCCGAGGCGGCCGCCGCGAACATGGGTGTGCTCGCCCCGCTGCCCGGTTTCAACGCCGAGCTCGCGCGCATCGCCCACGAGCACGGCGCGCTGCTGATCCTCGACGAGGTGCTCACGGGCTTCCGCGTCGGCCCGGCCGGCTGGTGGGGGCTCGAGGCGAGCGACCCCGCGCCCGACCTCTTCACCTTCGGCAAGGTCATCGGCGGCGGGATGCCCGTCGCCGCGATCGGCGGCCGCGCCGCGATCATGGACCTGCTCGCACCGCTCGGCCCCGTGTACCAGGCGGGCACGCTCTCGGGCAATCCGGTCGCCGTCGCCGCGGGCCTCGCGACCCTGCGCACCGCCGACGCCGCCGTCTACGCGCGACTCGACCAGGCGGCGGAGACCGTCTCGGCCGCGGTCTCGGACGCCCTCGACGCAGAGGGCGTCGCCCACCGGGTGCAGCGCGCGGGCAGCCTCTTCAGCTTCGTCTTCGGGCAGGATGCCGCGGCCACGGCTCCGCTCGACTACGCCGAGGTGCAGCGCCAGGAGGCCTACCGCTACCCGCCGTTCTTCCACGCGATGCTCGACGCCGGGGTCTCGCTGCCGCCCTCCGTCTTCGAGGCCTGGTTCGTGACGGCGGCCCACGACGATGCGGCGATCGGGCGGATCGTGGAGGCCGCGCCCGCCGCGGCGCGGGCCGCGGCATCCGCTCGCCCGTAGCGACAACGAGCCGTTACGGCATTGTGAGGTAGCCACAGGCGGTTTCCGCAGTTGCGGCAGGCAGACTAGTCGTATGGCTTCCCTACGCGTTCACCCGGACAGGCTCGAGATCCAGCTGACCCGTGCGGAGAAGACGCTGGCGCTGCGCCGCGAAGACGTCGTGGTGCGCCGCGACTCGATCCGCTCGGTCACCATCACCGATGATCCGTGGATCTGGATTCGCGGCATCCGCGCGCCCGGCGCCGCCATCCCGCTCACGCTCGCGGTCGGCACCTGGAAATTCCACGGCGGCAAGGACTTCCTCGTGATCAAGGGCAAGCGCCAGGGTGTCGTCATCGATCTCGAGGGCGAGGCGTTCGACCGCCTCATCGTCACGACCTCGCACGCGAGCCAGCTCGCGACCTCGCTGAAGATGGACGGACCCGACGCCACTCGCGTCAACCTCTAGCCCCACGCTTTCAGCTAACGCTAAGGTTGTGCCATGAGTGACTACAACGGCACACCAGGTCAGGTTCCACCCGCGGGGGCACCCGTGCCACCGCCCAACTATGCGCCGGCGGCACCGCAGAACCCGGGCAAGACGCTCGGCATCGTGGGGTTCATCCTCTCGTTCTTCGTCTCGATCGTCGGGCTCGTCTTGAGCATCATCGCGATGGTGCAGTCGCGCAAGGCGGGCCAGTCGAACGGCTTCGCCCTCGCCGGCATCATCATCTCGTCGCTCGCGCTGATCGTCACGATCATCGTGATCATCGTCGTGGCCGTCGCCGCGGGCGCGGTGCTCTCGCAGTGCGCCGAGCTCGGCAACGGCGAGCACCTCGTCAACGGAGTGATGATCACCTGCAACATGTAGGGACCCGGATGCCGCAGCCGCGGCATCCGCTCGCCTGATGCTCGTGCGGGGCCCCGCTCTGGTGGGGCCCCGCACGATGTCTCGCCCGGCGGGCCCGTCGCGGGGTCTCGCGCGACGTCGCGCGCTGAGGCGTCGCGCCGTCACGCCTCGTTACGAGACGAGGCTGATGATGAACAGCACGAGGGCGATGAGCGGCACGGTGCCCTGGATGAGCGCGGCCCGGATGTAGCCCCTGCCGCTCGTGATGAGCACGATGGATGCCGCGAGCATGCTGCCGACCGTGAAGATCACGAGCGCGCCGCCCGCCTCGTGCGCGCCGGCGCCCACGAGGATGACGCCGATGAAGGCCCCGATGGCGAGGAAGAGGTTGTAGAAGCCCTGGTTGTAGGCCATGGGGCGCACGGTGTCGGCCTGCGCCTGGCTCTTCACGCCGAAGCGCTTCCAGACCGACGGCTTCGCCCACGAGATGCTCTCCATGGCGAAGATGGCCACGTGGATGACGGCTGCGAGTGTGACCACGACGGTCGCGAGGATGATCATGCGGTCAGCCTATTGCCGCAGCCGCCCGAATCGGTGCAAACGCGCGCGACTCGGATGCCGGCGCCTCCGTGTCGATGGGCGGGATCCTCCGCCGGTGCCTCTTCTCAGGCGCGCAGCGAGACGACCGTGCGCCCGCGAACGGAGCCGTCGAGCACCTCGCGCGCCCGGTCGAAGACGCCCTCGAGGGGGATGACGCTCGTCATGCCGTCGAGCAGGGCCGGGTCGAGGTCGTCGGCGAGCCGGCTCCAGGCCCGCTGCCGCAGCTCGAGCGACGCCTCGACGGAGTTGACACCGGCGAGCGTCACCCCGCGCAGGATGAACGGCGCCATGCTCGCGGGGAGGTCGGCGCCCTGCGCGAGCCCGCAGGCGGTGACCGTGCCGCCGTAGTTCGTCTGTGCGAGCACGTTCGCGAGGGTGTGGCTGCCGACGGCGTCGATCGCGCCCGCCCAGCGCTGGCTCTGCAGGGGCTTGCCGGGCTCGCTCAGCTCGTGGCGGTCGAGAATGTGGGCGGCTCCGAGGCCGAGCAGATAGCCGGACTGCTGCTCGACGCGGCCGGTCGATGCGGTAACCGTGTAACCCAGTTTCGCCAGGAGCGCGATCGCGACCGAGCCCACCCCGCCCGCCGCGCCCGTCACGAGCACCTCGCCGCTGCCCGGCAGCACGCCCTGGCGCTCGAGGGCGAGCACCGAGAGCATGGCCGTGAAACCGGCCGTGCCGATCGCGGCCGCCCGTTCGGAGCTCAGCTCGCCCGGGATCGCGACGAGGGAGCCGCCGTCGACGTGAGCCCGCTCGGCGAGCCCGCCGTGTCGGGACTCCCCGAGGCCCGCTCCGTTGAGCACGACCCGGTCACCGGGCGTCCAGCGCTCGTCGGACGAGGACTCGACCGTGCCGACGAGGTCGATCCCCGCGATGAGCGGCCAGGTGCGGGCGACCCCGGGGCGGCCCATGATCGCGAGGGCGTCTTTGTAGTTGACGCTCGAGAACTCGACGGCGACCCGCACGGGGCCGGCGCCCAGGAACTCGTCGTCGACGTCGAGCAGCTTCGCGATGGGCTCGACGGATGTCGCGGCATCCGCTCGCTCGGATCTTCTCTCGATCACGATGGCACGGGTCATCGTCCCACCCTACGCGCGCACGCCCGGCCGATCCTTCCCGCAGCCCGCAGCCCGCAGCCCGCAGCCCGCCCCGTGCAGCCCACACATCCCCGCAGCCCTACTCAAAACGACGCAGCTCGACTCAAACGACGGAGCTCGACTCAAAACGACGGAGTTTTGGCCCTATTCGGCGGTTTTGCGGCCCAAAGTGCTCAATTCCGGCTGAATCTCCGTCGTTTTGAGTGCAACAGGCGGTGAGTGCAACAGGCGGTGAGTGCGGGTGTGCAGGGGAGGGGAGGCGGCAGGAGCTCAGCTGACGTCGCGGCGCCAGCTCGTGAAGAAGCCGATGACGGTCGCGACGAGCCCGATCGCGAAGAGCACGAGCGCCCCCTGCCACCACTCGAGCAGGGCGGATGCCGGGGAGGCCACCGTGAAGAAGCTCGCGCCGACGAGGGCGTCGCTCGCCGCGCCGGGCAGGAACTTGCCGACCTGGGCCGTCCAGTCGGCGATGCCCGAGGCGAGGCGCAGCAGCGGCTCGACGAACTGCGTGAAGGCGAGCACCACGACGATCGCGCCGACCTGGCTGGGGATGAGGGCGCCGAGGCCCACGCCGATGAAGGCCCAGAGCAGCATCGCGAGCACCGAGCGGCCGAGCTGCGCCCAGATGGCGGGGTCGCCGAGCTGCGGGTCGATGCCCGTGAGGCCGAGCACGAGCGCTCCGAGACCCACGGACGCCACGAGCGCGACGATCGCGTAGACCGCGCCGACGGCGGCCACCGAGACGCATTTGGCGGCGAGCACCTGCCCGCGGAGCGGGCTCGCGAGGAAGGTGGGGGTGAGTGTCTGGTGGCGGAACTCGCCCGTCGTCGCGAGCGCGCCGAAGAGCACGGGGAAGACGTAGCCGATCGAGGTCGCGAAGCTGTAGACGAGGGGCGGCAGCGAGCCGAAGACGCCCGCGGCCTCGCCGTTCGCGGGGATCGTGCCGAAGAGCGCCGCTGCGCCCGCCGCACACAGGCCCACGTAGCCGAACAGGATGAGCCCGAGCACCCACCAGAGCCGGGTGGAGAAGATCTTGAGGAACTCGGCGCCGACGGCGCGTGCGAAGGCGTTCACAGCGAGTCACCTCCGCTCACGAGCGCGAGGAACGACTCTTCGAGTCCTGATTTCTGCCGGTGCAGGGCGCTCAGCTCCACACCCGCGAGGAAGGCCACGTGGCCGATCTCCGCCGGTTCGGCCGAGCGCACGAGCAGGCCGCTGCGCACCGTCTCGAAGACGAGCCCGCCCGCCTCGAGCGCCGCCGCGAGGGCCGGCCGGTCGGGGGAGTCGACGACGACCCTCTGAGTGTCGCTCGTGTCGAGGCTCGCGAGGTCGCCACGGTGCACGAGCGAGCCCTTCGCGATGATGATGACCTCGTCGACGCTCTGCTGCACCTCGGAGAGGAGGTGGGAGCTCACGAGCACCGTGCGGCCCTCGTCGGCCAGCTGCCGCAGGAAGGTGCGGATCCACTTGATGCCCTCGGGGTCGAGGCCGTTGATGGGCTCGTCGAGCACGAGCACGCCGGGATCGCCGAGGAGGGCGAAGGCGAGGCCGAGCCGCTGGCGCATGCCGAGCGAGTAACCGCCCACCCGCCGGTCGGCGTAGGGGCTGAGCCCGACGGTCTGCAACACCGTGGGAACCCGCGCGCCGTCGATGCCGGCGGCCAGGGCGTAGACGCGGAGGTGGTCGCGGGCGGAGCGGCCGGGGTGGAAGCTCGCGGCCTCGAGCGCCGCTCCCACCGTCTGCAGGGGCGACTCGAGCCGGGCGTAGGGCGTGCCGGCGAAGGTCGCGGTGCCCGAGCTCGGGCGCACGAGGCCGAGCAGCATGCGCAGCGTGGTGGTCTTGCCGGCGCCGTTCGGGCCGAGGAAGCCGGTCACGCGGCCGGGCTCGACCGTGAAGCTCAGCTCGGAGACCGCGTCGACATGGCCGAAGGTCTTGGTGAGGTCGGAGACCTCGATGGTCACACCGGTGGGCATCAGTGTCCTCTCGGTAGCAGCACCCCCAGCCTAGGGTCAGTACCCAGGTGAACTCCAGGTTTCTTGCGGCGAGTGGCGAGATGCAGAGAAAAGCGGCCGGATGATGCGAGACGGACGGCAGGCATCCGACGCCGGACGATGAACTCGCAGCTGCCCGCGCCTCCTGCCCCGCGCCTCTACTCGGCGAATGCGGGCCGCGAGAGCCCCTCCGACGGCGGTTCTGCGGCGTCGTGCCCGAGCGCGATCACCCGGTTGCCCGCGTCGACGTGCACGATCCGCGGTACGAACTCGTCGGCCTCGAGCGTGTCGAGCAGGCCGTAGGCCATCACGATCACGATGTCGCCCACGTGCACGAGGTGCGCTGCGGCGCCGTTGATGCCGATGACCCCGCTGCCGCCCTCGCCGGCGATCGTGTAGGTCTCGAGCCGGGCGCCGTTCGTGACGTCGACGATCGAGACCTTCTCCCCGGGCAGGATGTCGGCGGCGTCGAGCAGCTCGCGGTCGATCGTGACCGAGCCCACGTAGTTCAGGTCGGCGTGGGTGACGGTGGCACGGTGGATCTTCGCGGAGAGGAGCGTTCGCAGCATCCTGCCACTGTAACTCCGCCCGGTGCCTCGAGGCGGCGTAGCCCAGGTCTTGCCAAGCCGCTGCTCCGACTCGCAACGACGGAGATTCACGCCGAGGAGGCCGCAAACCGGCCTTATGGGCCCGGTTTCGACGATATCTCCGTCGTTGTTGTGAGTGGATCTCCGTCGTTGTGAGCGGGCTCGGCCGATGGCGGGAGGATTTCATCCGGTGCGAGCGCAGCCCGGTACCGACGCGCGTGCGGCCGCGCCGCTAGCATGGGCCCATGTCCTGGAGGGTCACGGAGGTCCCGCGCGTGCCCCGGCGGCGACGCGGCAAGGTGAAGCCGCCCCTGCCCCGGCGCCGGTTCTCGGTCAACGCCATCCTCGACAACGTCTTCTTCGTCTTCGGCGGGGTCGCAGCCATCTGGCTCGCCGTGCTGCTGCTCGGCGACAGCTTCAGCCTCGGCTGGAACCAGGTCTGGCTCGTCGTCATCTTCTGGGTCGTGCTCGCCTACCTCGTGCTGCCGCGCCTGCACCGCATCCTGACGACCCTTTACGTGCCCGACTACTTCATGGGGCGCACGCGCACGAGCGACGGGCTGCTCGGCGACCCCGTCAACATCGCGCTCAACGGCAGCGAGCAGCAGCTGCACACCGCGATGGCCGCGGCCGGCTGGGTGCGCGCCGACGACGTGACCCTCGGAAGCAGCTGGCGCATCATCACCTCCACGATCCTGCGCCGCAGCTACGACGAGGCGCCCGTGAGCCCGCTCTACCTCTTCAACCAGAAGCAGAGCTTCGCCTACCAGCAGGAGGTGCTCGGCAACCCCGCCAAACGCCACCACGTGCGCTTCTGGAAATGCCCGGAGGGCTGGAAGCTGCCCGGCGGCGTCGCGGTCGACTGGCTCGCGGCGGGCACCTACGACCGTGCCGTCGGCTTCTCGCTGTTCACCCTGCAGATCACGCACAAGATCGACGCCGACACCGACGTCGAGCGCGACCACATCCTCGAGACGCTCGAGAAGGCGGATGCCGCGACCTCCGTGAGCGTCATCGAGGACTTCTCCGCCGGCTACCACGCCCGCAACGGCGGGGGCGACACGATCCAGACCGACGGCGACCTGCCGATCGTCGATCTGCGGGCGATCGAGCCGACCCCCGAGGCCGACGCGGCAGGTGCGGGCGGCGCACCCGTACGGGTGCTCGCGCAGGAGACGGTGGCGCGCGACATCCTGACCCCCGACGCCCGTATGAAGCGCCCGGTGCAGACGACCCTCGGCGTCGTGCTCATGAGCCTGCGTGTGCTCTACGGGGTCGTGACGCTCGCGCTCGTGTTCCTCAACTGGGACGCCCACGCGACCTCGGTTCTCGTCGACGTCGACGGGCAGTCGATCGGCAGCGAGCCGACCGTCGCCAATCTCGTGCTGTGGATCGTCGTGGCCGTCTTCGGGCTCGGCGTGCTGCTCTACGCGGTGCTCGTGTTCCTCGTGTTCCTCGGCCAGAACTGGGCGCGCATCGCCGCGATGGTGCTGAGCTCGATCGACATCATCGTCGCCTGGATCGACTTCGCCGACGGCGGCCCGCAGATCAGCCTGCGCACCAACCTCATCGGCGTCGCCCTCGAGATCCTCGTGGTGCTCGCGCTCTCGAGCACCATGGCACGGCGGTACGCCCGCCGCACGCAGCCCCCTCGCGACCGCGTGCCGTGAGCGCGGAGGGTGATCTCGCGACATCCGTTTGTTAACTTCTGATTTCGGGTACCGCCCGCAAATTGCGTTGCAGCCCCTGGATGCCTAAATTGTTTCCAAAGCGCTTTGCCAAAGCGCTTTGGAAATACTCAGCCGGCGAGCGCCGCCTGACAGGAAGAAGGTCGTATGGTCTCCATCGCCGATGTGGCTGCTCACGCCGGAGTGAGCCCGACCACCGTTTCGCACACACTCAGCGGCAAGCGGAAGGTGAGCCCGCGGTTGCGCGAACGCGTCGAGGAGGCTATGCGCAGCCTTGGATACGCGCCCAGCCGATCCGCTCAGAACCTGGCCCTCGGCACAACGCGCATCGTCGCCCTCATCGTCCCCGACATCGGCAACGGGTTCTTCGCCGACCTCGCCAAAGGCGTCGAGCAGACCGCGATCGAACACGGCTACAACGTCATCCTCTGCACAACCGGCTTCGACCACGCCCGTGAGGTGCTCTACCTCGAGATGATCCGATCACGCGCCGCCGACGGCATCATCTATGCGGCGGGCTCGCCCCCCAGCAACTCCGAGCTCGCGAGCCTGCTCGGCGACATGCCGCTGGTGCTTGTCGACGAAGACATCCCAGGCTCCCAGGCCGCGGCCGTCGTCTCCGATAACGCCGCAGGCGGACGCCTGGCGGCCGAGCACCTCCTGGGCCTTGGCCACAGCAAGGCGCTTGTGCTCGGCGCCAACGACGAACTCGTCAGCAGCGGCCTTCGAGTCGAGGGGTTCGGTGCCGCGTGGAGCGACGGCGGAGGGGACGGTCCCGTCGTCACCAGCGGCGGATTCACCGAAGAGGGCGGCCGCGAGGCGATCCTGCCCTTCATCGATCGCCTTCGCAGCGGCGAGCTGACGGCCGTGTTCGCCGTCAACGACATGATGGCCCTCGGCGTCGTCAATCAGTTGCGCGCGCATGACATCGCCGTTCCCGGCGACGTCTCCGTCGTGGGCTTCGACGACATCGCGGCGGCGCGTCACAGCTACCCGGCGCTCACCACGGTGCGGCAGGACGTTCTCACCCTCGGGGCGACGGCGACTGAGATCCTCATCCGTGGACTGGAGTCCTCCGGTGTGCTCACGGGAAGCCGCGAGGTGCTGCCGGTCGCCCTCGTCACCCGCCAATCGAGCGGCCCTCTCCGCCCCGACATCGAGAGAGCAGGAAACTGATGGGACAGATCACCGTCTCGCAGGTCTCCAAGAGATTCGAGACCTCCAGGAAGACCACGGTCGCACTCAACGACACCGACCTCGCGATCGCCGACAAGGAGACCGTCTGCGTCGTGGGTCCCAGCGGCTGCGGCAAGACGACCCTCCTCAACCTCATCGCGGGCTTTATGCTTCCGAGCTCGGGACGGATCGAGGTCGACGGCGAAAGCGTGACGGGACCGTCCGCACAGCGCGCGGTCGTCTTCCAGTCGGATGCCGTCTTCCCCTGGCTGAGCGTGCGCGACAACGTCGCGTTCGGGCCCAAGGTCCAAGGCAGGCCGTCGCGCGTCCGCGTCGAGCGGGTCGAGCGCTTCCTCGACCTCGTCGGTCTCGCCGAGTTCGCGTCGGCCTATCCGAAGGAGCTCTCGGGGGGTATGCGCAAACGCGTCGATCTCGCGAGGGCCTACGCGAGCGACCCCGACGTGCTCTTGCTCGACGAGCCGTTCGGAGCTCTCGACCTCTTCACCAAGGAGACCATGTGGCTCGCCCTCAAGAAGGTCGCCGACGCCGAGCCGAAGACGATCATCTTCGTCACCCACGACATCGAGGAGGCGCTTTTCCTCGGTGATCGGGTGATCGTGATGACGCCGCGTCCTGCACGCGTCCACAGCGTCGTCGAGGTGCCGTTCGGAAGGGATCGCAGCCTCGATCTGCGGGCCGACCCGGCCTTCCAGAAGCTCCGTATGGAGATCGCCCACTCGCTCCGGGAGGTGCACAATGACGCAGCCTAGTATCCGTTCCGTGCCGGTATCGGCCGCCCGTGACGCCGCCGCGCCCCGTCGCCGCACGACGAACTGGGGTCCTGCGGTGAGCGTCGGCGTCATCGTCGTGCTGCTCGTGCTCTGGTGGGTGCTCACGACCGGCACGGAGACGATCAAGCAGCTGTTCTTTCCCTCCCCCGAATCCCTGTGGCAAGGGGTGACGACGCTCAATGTCCGTCTGCTGCAGGACGCCGGCGCGACGCTCGTGCGCGTGCTCGTCTCGTGGATCGTCGGCTCCGCGCTGGGTGTGCTCGTCGGTCTCCTGATGGCGCGCAGCAGATGGCTCATGTACGCGCTCACGCCGATCATCGAGGCCGTGCGCCCCGTGCCGCCCGTCGCCCTCATCCCCTTCGTCATTCTCTGGTTCGGCATCGGCGACAGCGGCAAGATCTTCCTCGGCGCGCTTGCGTGCTTTATGGTCATGGTCGTCAACACGACGGTGGCCGTGACGAACGTCCCACCCGTCTACGTGCAGGCCGCTCGCTCGCTCGGCGCAGGCAGTGGCGCGATCTATCGCTCCGTGGTCTTCCCGGCGATCGTCCCCGAGATCCTCTCGGGCTTCCGCATCGGATCCGCCCTCGCCTTCGCCGTGGTCGTCGCAGCCGAGTTCCAAGGTGCAGACGCCGGTATCGGGCGGCTCATCATGCAGGCGAGCCGCACCCTGAACACGAGCGTCGTGCTGCTCGGCACCGTCGTCATCGCCGTCATGGCCGTGCTCCTCGATCTGCTCATCTCGCGCCTCAGCGCCTACGTGACCCGATGGTCGAGCAACAGATGACGCCCAGATACCCACTCCAAACGCAGCACCCGTCCTCCCGCACCGGTGGACGGCCCGACATTCGGATGTGAAAGGAACACCATGAAGCACGCGAAATACGCGGTCATCCCCGCGGCCGCCCTGCTCGCCGTCCTGACCGGCTGCAGCACCGGCGGAGCCTCGGGCGAGAACTCGGACGGCCTCACCACGCTCACCGTCGGTATCTCACCGTTCCAGGACACCTACCTGCCGATCATCGGCGAGGAGAAGGGCTGGTTCGAAGAAGCCGGTCTCGACGTCGAACTCAAGTCGCTGGCCTGGAACTCCGTGATGCCTGCGGTGATCTCCGGCGACGTCGATCTCGCCATCAACAACACCACGGGCGTCGTCGGCGTCGCCAACGCCGACCCGGACGTCGTCTACGCCTACGGCCTGAATCCGTTCACGGAGGGCTCGGCGCTGATGATCCGGCCCGACGGCGGACTCGAGACGGTCGACGAGCTCGACAAGACGGCGGCCGACCATGAGGAGGCCCGAACCCAGGCCATCGAGGCGCTCGCGGGCAAGACCATCGTCACGACGCTGTCGACGGACATGGGCAAGCAGATCAACGACGCCCTCGCCTCGGTGGGCATGAGCGAGTCCGACGTCACCTTCGTCGACATGGACCCGGATGCCGGCCTTGCCGCGTTCCTCTCCGGAACCGGTGATGCCTACCTCGGCGGCGTACCGCAGCGCGCGAAGGCGCTCGAGGAGGGCATGCTCGTCGGTCTGTCCGGACCCGACCTCGCTGCACCGCCCATCAACGGCATCGTCACGAAGCGCGCGTTCGTGGAGGACGACCAGGATGCCCTGCTCGCGTTCATCAACGTAATGCATCGCATCATCCGTTACTGCGACGCGGAGACGGATGCCTGCGGAACCACGATCACCGATCGTCTGAACGAGGAGACGGCCGCGGGCCTCACCCTCGACGGCTTCAAGAGCTACTGGCAGAACATCGAGCTCTACGCCGGCAACGCCCAGCAGGCGAGCGACATGATCCTCGCCGACGACGGTGTCGCCTTCTGGAAGACCACGTGGGATAGCGACAACAGCTATCTCGTCGACACCGACGCCATCCCGGCGGAGGTTCCCGCAGCCGACAACTTCCTCATGCAGTCGGTGTGGGACGCGTACGTGGCCGAGTACGGCGCCGACGAGACGGACTACTGATCCGCCGCAGGATCGATGGCGGCTGAGAACGAACAGGAAAAAAGAGGGAGAACGCCATGAGCGTCAAGATCCATCACATCGTCACGGGAGAGCTCGAGAGCTCGCTCGCGGTGTCGCTGCTGAACTCGGGTGCCCATCCCGATGTCCCGCACGAACACCGGCTGCCCTTCGGGTTCCGCGACGACATCGCGCGCAGGGATGGGACGGTGACCGAAGGGGTCATGGTTCCCGTGCCCGTGTGGCTCATCGAGGGGACGGAGAAGACGATACTCATCGACACGGGCCTCGGCGACATCGATGAGGTGTCGGAGATGCAGAGCCGGTACGGCGTCGACTTCGTGGCATCGCGGAGTGCCGACCAGGATCTGGTGGCAGGTCTTGCCGCTCATGGCGTGAAACCGGAGGATGTCGACATCGTCGTGCTCACCCATCTGCACTTCGACCATGTGGGCAACAACGAGCTCTTCCCCAACGCGACCTTCATCGTACAGAAGGACGAGCTCCCGCAGGCGATCGAACCCCCGAACTTCTGCATGTTCTACTACCCCGAGTACTCGTACAAGATCGACGCGGTCGCCGATCGCCTGCAGGTCATCGACGGTGACCACGAGATCGACGAGGTTGTGCGTCTGGTGAAGATCGGCGGTCATACGCCCGGCTGCATGGTCGTCATGGTGAAGACGGATGCCGGAACCGTCTGCCTCACGAGTGACGTCATGTACAACTACAAGAACCTCGAACTGAACTGGCCGATGGGCTCCTTCTGGGATCTTCCCGATCTTATGAGGGGCTACGACCGGCTGCACCGCGAGGCGGACATCATCATTCCGGAGCACGACTGGAAATTCCGCGAGCTGTATCCCACCGGCACGATCGGTTGAAGGGCGAGAAACACGTGAAAAAGGCACTGCTGCTCGGTGAGTCCTGGATGACTCACATGATCCATCAGAAGGGTTTCGACAGCTTCACCACGACGGAGTACGTCGAGGGAGGCCAGGAGTTCCGCGCCGCCCTCGAGAGCGACGGCTGGGAGGTCACCCACCTTCCCTCCCACACGATCGAGAGCCGCTTCCCCGCCGACCTCACGGCGCTGCTGGAGTACGACCTCGTGGTCATCAGCGACGTCGGCGCGAACACCTTCCTGCTCACCCGGGCCGTCTTCGGCCGTTCGGCCTCCGAGCCCAATCGGCTGGAGCTCATCCGTGAGTACGTCGAGAGGGGCGGAGGCCTGCTGATGGTGGGCGGCTACCTCTCGTTCTCAGGGGTCGATGCGAAGGCGAACTACGCGAACAGCCCGCTGAACGACATCCTGCCGGTGGAGACCCTGCTCACCGACGATCGTTCCGAGCATCCGGAGGGCGCGGTGATCGTCGTACGGGATGCCGCGCACGCGGCGCTCGGCGGGGTCGGCGACGAGTGGCCGCAGCTTCTCGGCTACAACCGCACGAAGCCGCGCGAGGGGGCGATCCTCCTCGCCGAGGTGAACGGCGATCCCCTGATCGCCGTCCGCGAGTACGGCAGGGGGCGCACGGGGGTCTTCACCTCCGACATGTCCCCGCACTGGGCTCCTCCGCCGTTCATGGAGTGGGCGGGCTACGCACCATTGTGGCGCGGGCTGTCGACCTGGGTCGCCGGCTGAGCGGGAGGAGGGTGGCCGGTCGTCGCCTCGGCGCGGCCGGCCACCCGTTGTCGTCGGTGAGAGGGGTCGTGTGACCATGCGGAGAACGGGCAGCGTGGCCGTCGTCGGCTCGGCGAATCTCGACATCGTGCTGTCGCTCGAGCGCAGGCCGAGGCCGGGGGAGACCGTTTTGGGCTCCTCGTACTCCGAGGTGTGCGGCGGCAAGGGGGCGAACCAGGCGATCGCCGCCGCAAGGCACGGCCGGGCGATCCTCGTCGCGCAGCTAGGGAAGGACGACGCGGGCACGATGCTCCTCTCCACGCTGCGTGCACGCGGGGTCGAGGTCCATCGGATCACCCGCAGCTCCGTTCCGAGCGGCCGTGCCTTCATCGAGGTCACTCCTGACGGCGAGAACAGCATCGTCGTGATGGCTCTCGCCAATTCAACTCTCGGAGCCGCCCGCGTGCACGACGCCCTCAGCGGCGACGTGCCCGCCGTGGTGCTGGCTCAACTCGAGGTCCCCCTCGACGTCGTGATCGTCGCCGCGGACTGGGCAGCAGGGACCGGGGCTCGGTTCGTACTCAACCCGAGCCCGGTGCGCGCTCTGCCGCGCAGGCTGCTCGCGCTCTGCGACCCTCTCATCGTCAACGAGAGCGAGGCGGCGGCGGTGCTGTCGGAGCTGTCGGAGCTGTCGGGCACAGCCGTGCCCGGAACGACGGCCGAGCTCGCGGCCTTGCTCGGCCGTCACTGCGTCTCCGCAGTGGTCACGGCAGGCAGCCGCGGGGCCTGTGTGGCCGAGGGTGGCGTCGTGGAGTCCATCTCGGGTCTTCCCGTCGCGCCCGTCGACACCACGGGGGCCGGGGACGAGTTCGCGGGTGCGCTCGCCGCCCACCTTGCCAGTGGCAGCACGGTGGTCGAGGCCGCGAGGCTTGCGAATGAGCAGGCTGCGCTGGCGGTGGCCACCCCGCGCGAGCTGCGCTGACGGCCGGCTGAGCGCCCGCGTTCGTTCCCCGAGCTCGTCGACGGGCGCCGCGAATCGTGGGCTCGTCGACGAACTTCGGGAACGAGGTGCGGCTCAGGGAGCGGTCGCCGCGTGCCCCTCGCAGAGCACCGGCGCGCACTCCTCGCACACGACGAGCTGTTCGCGGCAGGACGGGTCGCTGCAGTTCTCCATGCGTTTCGTCGCCGTGCCGCACTCGGCGCAGCGGCCGATCACCCGGGGCTGCGGGCCGAAGTCGAGGCTCATCCGCTTGTCGAAGACGTAGAGCGAGCCCTCCCAGAGCCCTTCGTCGCCGAACGTCTCGCCGTAGCGCACGATCCCGCCCTCGAGCTGGTACACCTCGCCGAAGCCACGGCTCGTCATGAGCGAGGAGAGCACCTCGCAGCGGATGCCGCCCGTGCAGTAGGTCACGACGGGCTTGCCCTTGAGATGGTCGTACTTGCCGCTGTCGAGCTCGGCGACGAACTCGCGGGTGGTCGCGACATCCGGAACCACCGCGCCGCGGAAGCGGCCGATCTGCGCCTCGAACGCATTGCGGCCGTCGAAGAACACGACGTCGTCGCCACGCTCGGCGACGAGCTCGTGCAGCTGTGCGGGGGCGAGCGTCGTGCCTCCGCCGACGACGCCCGCGGCGTCCACTCGCAGCTCTCCCGGTGCCCCGAAGCTCACGATCTCGTCGCGCACCTTGACGCTCAGGCGCGGGAAGTCGAGACTGAGCCCCTGCTCGTCGAGGCCCGTGCCCTCGCTCCACTTGACGTCGACGTTCGCGAAGGGGGCGAAGTCGCGCAGCTTGCGCACGTAGCGCTTCACGGCCGGCAGGTCGCCGCCGACGGTCGCGTTGATGCCGTCGACCGAGATGAGGATGCGGCCGCGCAGCCCGAGGCCCTCGCAGAGGTCGCGCTGCCACAGGCGGACGGCCTCCGGATCGGGCAGCGGTGTGAAGACGTAGAACAGCAGGATCTTCGGGATGGACACCAGACAAGTGTAGATACCGCTCCGTGGGCGCTTCCACGGTGGTGGTGGCGGCGGTGGCTTTGGCGATGGCCTCCGCGTCGTCTCGGGATCGCCGAGCGCGGGTTTGTTCGCGAGCGCGCCCGCTCGAGGGTCGTCGCTCGCGAACAACCCAGCGCTCGGCGAGCAACCCCGCGCTCGGCGAGCAACCCCGGGCTCGGTGCGCACACCCGCGCTCGCGAGCAACCCCGCGGCGGACAACCGCGTGCCGACGAGCAGCACCGCGCTCGGTGAGAACCCGTCGCCTCCCGTTCACGGCCCGGGCGTAGAGTGGCGCCCATGGACGACTACAACCCCTACGCGCGTCTCGCCGCGATGCCCTCCTTCACCCTCACGAGCACGGATGTCGCCGACGGCCAGCCGCTGCCCGCCGCACAGTTCGGCACGAGCGCCGGCGGATCCAATGTCTCGCCGCAGCTCTCCTGGAGCGGCTTCCCGGCCGACACGAAGAGCTTCGCCGTGACCGTCTACGACCCCGACGCCCCCACCGGCTCGGGCTTCTGGCACTGGGCGGTCTTCAACATCCCCGTCGACGTGACCTCGCTGGCGACCGGCGCCGGCGCGCCCGACAGCGGCCTGCTGCCGGCGGGCGCCGTGACCCTGCCCAACGAGCTGCGTCTCGCCCGCTTCGACGGCGCCGCCCCGCCTGAGGGCACCGGGGTGCACCGCTACTTCACGGTCGTGCACGCGGTCGGCGTCGCCTCGCTCGACATCGACTCGGAGTCGACGCCCGCGATCCTCGGCTTCAACCTGAACTTCACCTCGCTCGCGCGCGCGATCATCGTGCCGACGGGCGAGTTCGGCGGCACCGCCGCCTGAGCCGGGCCGACTGAAGCGCGAGTCGCGCCGAACCGCTCGAAAACGAGCTGTTTACGACGGTTTGGCGCGACTCACTCGGGGCGGGGCGGGGCGGGGCAGGGCGCGGCGCGGCAGGGCGGGCGGAACGGGACCGGGGACGGGCCCGGCTCAGCTCTTCGAGCCCGTGAAGACGAGCACGCCGCCGAGGCCGATCATCATCGCACCGCCGGTGGCCTCGAGTCGCGCCATCCGCTTCGGCGAACGGGCGAACCAGTCGCGCGCGGTGCCGGCCACGAGCGCCCAGACGCTGTCGCACACGAGTGCGATCACGAGGTAGATCAGGCCGAGCGTCGCGAGCTGGAGGGGGATGGCCCTCGCACCGTAGTCGACGAACTGCGGCAGCACGGCCACGAAGAAGATGATCGACTTCGGGTTGGTGACCCCGACGATGAAACCCTCGGCGAGGAGGCGCATCGGGGAGCGGCGGACCGTTGCGGCGGCAGCCTTCTGCCCGGTGCCGCGGCTGTGCAGCACGGCCTTGATGCCGAGGTAGGCGAGATAGGCGGCGCCGGCGATCTTGACGATCGTGAAGAGCACGACCGACTGGGCGACCACGACACCGACGCCGAGGGCTACGGCCGCGATCTGAGGCACGACTCCGAGCTCGTTGCCGAGCACGCTCAGCAGCCCGCCCGTGCGGCCGAGTGCGAGCGAGCGCCCGATGACGAAGAGCACGCTCGGGCCGGGCAGGAGCACGAGGAGCAGGGCTGCGATCCCGAACGCGAGAAGGTTGGATGCCGGCACCATAGCCAGAGCGTAGCAGCCGGCGCTGCCCCGCCGACCGGGCCTCCGAACGCAGCGATCGCGTCCGGCCGACCGCCCTGCACATCCCCGGCCGTGGCGGTGTTCCTCCACCGTTCCCGGCCGTGCCTGCGCCCGTCGTGGCCGCCCTGTACCGTAGCCGTGTGAAGCTGCACAGCGTACGAACCCACAAGAGCGACGAGAACCTGCCCCGCGACGGCCAGCTGGCCTGGGCGATCGCGGAGGTCGCCGTCGACCCCGTGCCCGTGACACCCGAGGTCACCGAGATGGTGATCAACAGGGTGATCGACAACGCCGCGGTGGCTGCGGCATCCCTCACCCGTCGCCCCGTCGTCTCGGCGCGCTCGCAGGCCCTCGCGCACCCGGTGTCGACGGGCGGCGACGGCGCGACCGTCTTCGGGCCGGATGCCCAGACCCGCGTCTCGCCGGAGTGGGCCGCCTGGGCGAACGGGGTCGCCGTGCGCGAGCTCGACTACCACGACACCTTCCTCGCCGCCGAGTACTCGCACCCGGGCGACAACATCCCGCCGATCACAGCCGTGGCCCAGCACCTCGCCGCGTCGCGGGGGCTCGCCGGCTCCGACCTCGTGCGCGGCATCGCCACCGGCTACGAGATCCAGATCGACCTCGCGAAGGCGATCAGCCTGCACGCCCACAAGATCGACCACGTCGCCCACCTCGGGCCGAGCGCGGCGGCCGGCATCGGCACGCTGCTCGGCCTCGACCCGCTCACGATCTTCCACGCCGTCGGGCAGGCCCTGCACACGACGACGGCCACCCGGCAGTCCCGCAAGGGCGAGATCTCCACCTGGAAGGCGCACGCCCCGGCCTTCGCGGGCAAGATGGCCGTCGAGGCCGTCGACCGCGCGATGCGCGGCGAGACCTCGCCGACCCCGATCTACGAAGGCGAAGACGGCGTGATCGCGTGGCTGCTCGACGGCCCGAACGCCTCCTACGAGGTGCCGCTGCCCGAGCCCGGCGAGCCGAAGCGCGCGATCCTCGACAGCTACACGAAGGAGCACTCGGCCGAGTACCAGGCTCAGGCGTGGATCGACCTCGGCCGCCGGCTGCACGGCCGGTACCCGCAGCTCGCCGATCCCGCCAACGTCGTGAGCATCGTGCTGCACACCTCTCACCACACCCACTACGTCATCGGCTCGGGCGCGGGGGATCCGCAGAAATACGACCCGGCGGCGTCGCGCGAGACGCTCGACCACTCGGTTCCGTACATCTTCGCCGTCTCCCTGCAGGATGGCGCGTGGCACCACGTCGACTCCTACGCGCCGTCGCGCGCCGCCCGCCCCGACACCGTCGAGCTCTGGCACAAGATCAGCACGGTCGAAGACCCGGAGTGGACCCGCCGGTACCACTCCCTCGACGTGAACGAGAAGGCCTTCGGCGGCCGCGTGGAGATCGAGCTCGCCGACGGCACGACGATCGTCGACGAGATCGCCGTCGCCGACGCGCATCCTCTGGGGGCGCATCCCTTCGAGCGCGCGGACTACGTGGGCAAGTTCCGCGCCCTCGCGCACGGAGTGCTCGATCCGGCGGAGATCGAGCGGTTCCTGGCCCTCGCGCAGAGACTTCCGGAGCTCACCTCGGCCGAGCTCGGGGGGCTCACGATCACGGCGGCGGGTCCCGGCATCCTCGCCTCGGCGCACGCGCCCACCGGTCTCTTCTGAGCTCGCCCCCGGCGCCGCCGCCGAATCCTCGGGTGCGCCCCGAATGCAGGAGTTCGGTCGCTCAGAGCCCCGATTAAGCGGCAGACTGGATGAGATTCGCACCACTCTCCTGCATTCGGGCTCCCCACAAAGGCCTCCGGCCGGCAGCGAGGATCGAAAGGACGCCATGCTCTACGCGAGTTCCACTCCGGCCGACAAACGGGCACGACTGCGCGAACGCCTCGCCAGTGGCGAGCTGCTGCAGTTTCCCGGCGCATTCAACCCCCTCTCGGGCCGGCTCATCGAGCGCAAGGGCTTCGACGGGGTCTACGTCTCGGGCGCCGTGATCGCCGCCGATCTGGGTCTGCCCGACATCGGCCTCACGACCCTCACCGAGGTCGCCGGCCGCGCCCAGCAGATCGCGCGGATGACGGAGCTGCCCGCCCTCGTCGACGCCGACACCGGTTTCGGCGAGCCCATGAACGTGGCGCGCACCGTGCAGACCCTCGAAGATGCCGGGATCGCAGGCCTGCACATCGAAGACCAGGTGAACCCCAAGCGCTGCGGCCACCTCGACGGCAAGAGCGTCGTCGACCTCGACACCGCGCTCAAGCGCATCCGCGCTGCGGCCGACGCGCGCCGCGACCCCAATCTGCTCATCATGGCGCGCACAGACGTGCGGGCCATCGAGGGCCTCGGCGCCGCGGTCGACCGCGTCAAGGCGCTCGTCGACGCGGGGGCCGACGCGATCTTCCCCGAGGCGATGGCCGACCTCTCCGAGTTCGCCGCCATCCGCGACGCCGTCGACGTGCCCGTGCTCGCGAACATGACCGAGTTCGGCAAGAGCGAGCTCTTCACGACCCAGCAGCTCGCCGACGTCGGCATCAACATCGTCATCTACCCCGTCTCGCTCCTGCGCCTCGCGATGGGCGCCGCCGGGCGCGGGCTCGACACGATCCGCACCGAGGGCAGCCTCACCTCGGCGCTCGGCGAGATGCAGACCCGCGCCGAGCTCTACGACCTCCTCGACTACGAGTCGTACAACACCTTCGACTCGTCGGTCTTCAACTTCCAGATCCCCCAGGCGCCCTAGCATCCGGACCCGCCCCGGCGCGCCGCGCCGCGCCGGATCTTTCGGATACGAAGGCGCAACCGAAAGGAGCACGATGAGCGAGCAGGAACAACCCGCCATCCACAAGGGACTCGCCGGGGTCGTCGTCGACACGACGGCGATCTCGAGCGTCAACCCCGAGACCAACTCCCTGCTGTACCGCGGCTACCCCGTGCAGGAGCTGGCCGCCGACTGCAGCTTCGAGGAGGTGGCCTACCTGCTCTGGCACGGCGAACTGCCGACGGATGACGCGCTCCTCGTGTTCGAGGCGACCGAGCGCGAGAACCGTCCCCTCGACCCCACCGTGAAGCGGGTCATCGACGACCTCCCCCTCACGGCGCACCCCATGGACGTCGTACGCACGGCCGTGAGCGTCATCGGCGCCGACGACCCGGATGCGGAGGTCTCGACCCCCGAGTCGAACCTCGGCAAGTCGGTGCGGCTCTTCGCCCAGCTGCCCTCCGTCGTGGCCTACGACCAGCGTCGCAGGCAGGGCCTCGAGCTCGTCGAGCCGCACGAGGAGCTCGACTACGCCGAGAACTTCCTCTACATGACCTTCGGCGAGGTGCCCGATCCGGTCGTCGTCGACGCCTTCCGGGTGTCGCTCATCCTCTACGCGGAGCATTCCTTCAACGCCTCCACCTTCACGGCCCGGGTCATCGCCTCCACCCTCAGCGATCTGTACTCGGCCGTGGTCGGCGCCGTCGGCGCCCTCAAGGGGCCCCTGCACGGCGGTGCCAACGAGGCCGTTATGCACGTCTTCGACGAGATCGGCACCGCCGACCGCGCCGAGGAGTGGCTGGATGCCGCGCTCGCCGAGAAGCGCAAGATCATGGGCTTCGGCCACCGCGTGTACAAGAACGGCGACTCCCGGGTGCCCACCATGAAGGCCGCCCTCGACGCCCTCGTCGAGCACTACGACCGCGCCGACCTCCTCGAGCTCTACACGACCCTCGAGAACGCGATGGGGGAGCGCAAGAACATCAAGCCCAACCTCGACTACCCCTCCGGCCCCGCTTACAGCCTCATGGGCTTCGCGACCGAGACCTTCACGCCGCTGTTCGCTGCGGCGCGCGTCACCGGGTGGACGGCGCACGTGATGGAGCAGCTCGCATCCAACTCGCTCATCCGGCCGCTGTCGCTGTACGACGGGCCCGCCGAGCGCCACCTGTAGTCGCGGCATCCGGGTCGGTGTCTTTCTCCTCCTCAAATGCTTCTTCCGACATGCAGGAGATCGTGGGTGTGGAGGCCGGATCCGCCTGTGTTTTCCGGCGCTGACCCCGGGATTCCTGCATTTGGCACCGAGCGATTTAGTGCCGGGCGATTTAGTGCCGGGCGATTGGCGCCGAACGACGGGACTGGATGCGTTCCGTCGGCGGCCAATAGGCTGAGTGCATGCGATTCGGACTCTTCATTCCCCAAGGCTGGCGTCACGATCTGGTCGGGATCGACCCGGCCGAGCAGTGGGCCACGATGCACGGCATCGCCGCCCACGCGGATGCCGGCGAGTGGGAGTCGATCTGGGTCTACGACCACTTCCACACCCGGCCGATCCCGAGCGAGGAGGCCACGCACGAGGCGTGGACGCTCATGGCGGCCTTCGCGGCATCCACGAGCCGGGTGCGCCTCGGCCAGATGTGCACGTGCATGAGCTACCGCAACCCCGCCTACCTCGCGAAGGTCGCCGCGACGGTCGACGTCATCTCGGGCGGCCGTGCGCAGATGGGCATCGGCGGCGGCTGGTACGAGCACGAGTGGCGCGCTTACGGCTACGGCTTCCCGCCCATCGGCGAGCGGCTCGCCCGCCTCGACGAGGGCGTGCAGATCATGAAGCAGGCCTGGACGACGGGCACCGCGACCCTCGACGGCGAGCACTACCAGGTAGACGGTGCGATCGTGCGCCCGCTGCCGCTGCAGGAGGGCGGCATCCCGCTCTGGGTCGCCGGCGGCGGAGAGAAGGTCACGCTGCGGATCGCCGCGCAGTACGCGGACTACACGAACTTCGACGGATCGCCCGAGGGCTTCACCCACAAGAGCGAGATGCTGCGCGCGCACTGCGACCGCCTCGGAACTGACTTCTCGGCGATCGTGCGCTCGGCCAGCTACAACGTCACCATCGGCGCGACGGAGGCCGAGGTCGAGGATCGCCTGCGTGTGCTCGAGGATCGCGTGCGCCCCTATCTCGGCGCCGAGACCGACGAATTCGTGGGGGAGTATCGCAAGGACACGGCCCTCGCCGTCGGCACACCCGAGCAGATCGTCGAGCGCTTGAGCGCAATGAAGGAACGTGGCCTCGGCTACGGCATCTTCTACTTCCCCGAGGCGGCCTACGACCGCTCAGGTATCGAGCTCTTCGAGCGCGAGGTCATCCCGGCGCTCCGCTGAGGCGACTGAGCGGGCTTGGCTGAGCGGGCTTGGCTGAGCCGGCGGTGTGGAGCCGCGGCATCCGGGTCGGGCGTCGCCATCCAGCCATCCCACGTGCAGGATGCCGCTGCGTCAGCGGGTGTACCTGCGGGTCGGGTCGGGCGAAATCTGTAGTTTCTCCTGCATTCGGGGCGGCACGGCGGCGGGCGGATGTGCGGGGGTGCACAGGCGCCGTGCGACCGGATGGTGCCGTGGCTAGCATTGCCGCGTGCATTTCTTCTTCCGAACCATGCTCCACGTCGCGCTCTCCGCTCGGGGCCCGCGCCTCGGCCACTACGACGTCGCACGCACGAGCTTCCGGGTGCTGCCGACCGATCAGGACATCTTCCGGCACATGAACAACGGCGTCTACCTGTCGATCCTCGACATCGGGCGGTTCGACATGCTGCGCCGCAACGGCACCTGGGCGATCTTCCAGAAGCGCGGCTGGTATCCGGTCGTCGTGTCGGAGACGATCAGCTTCCGCAAGTCGCTCACGCTCTGGCAGAGGTTCACCGTCGAGTCGCGCATCCTCGGCTTCGACGACAAGGCCGTCTACGTCGAGCAGCGTTGT
The DNA here is from genome assembly GCF_002797855.1 of Compostimonas suwonensis. Taxonomy (GTDB): domain Bacteria; phylum Actinomycetota; class Actinomycetes; order Actinomycetales; family Microbacteriaceae; genus Compostimonas; species Compostimonas suwonensis. The sequence continues at coordinate 273,840 of NZ_PGFB01000001.1, read as the reverse complement.
GTGCGCAACGGTGAGATCTACGCGCAGGCCTACATCCGCGGGCGCTTCCTGAAGCGTTCGGGTGGCGTCGTCACGCTCGAGGAGCTGCTCGGCGCCGTGGGGCCCGTGCCGGCCTCGGTCACCGTTCCCGAGTGGCTTCTGCAGTGGGGCAAGGATGCCGCTCTGCCCCCGACGCGCGCGGCCGCCCCGAGCGTCTGGTCGTAGTCGCCGTAGTCGCCGTCCGCCGTGGCATCGACGGCCCCGGCATCGACGGGCGTGGCATCGCCGGGCGGAGCGATTCCTGTCGCGGGAGGCCGACCCTGCCCTGCTGAGCTCAGGCGCTCGCGATGAGCGTGAACATGCCCGCGGGATCGGAGGCGCGCCGATCGGCCGCGAGCCGCTCCGACATCTCCGCCGGCCACAGGGAGTCGAGCTGCTGCTCGCTCGTGATGCTCCCGGCGAAGTTGGTGATCGGATCCGCCGACATCCAGCCGGCGACGGCCTCCGCGATGCCGCCGGCGACGGCGGGCAGCACGGTCTCGAAGAGACCCGGGTCGGGCACGCCGACGACGAAGAGCGTGAAGCCGGCCGTGCGACCGGCGACGGCCCCGCCGTTCTGCGGCTCGCGCGCCATCGCGCCGCCGAGTTTGCGCAGCTCGACCATGATGATGGGGATGTCGGCGGCCGGGCCCCCGATCGCGAGCAGGGTCGAGAGGAAATCCTGATCGATCTCGCCGAGGGTGTAGCCACGGGTCCAGCCGGGGCCGGGTGCACCGGGATCGTTGTGGATCGTGGCGATCGCGGCTGCCGGCATCTCTGCGACGAAGTCGAGGTAGACGGGCGCGGCCGAGCGGATCGGCTCGAGCAGGCGGGCGCCCTCCTCCGCGTCGCCGACGAAGGCGTAGCGCACGGTGAGGAGCGTGCGGCCCCGGAGGGGCTCGGGAACGACGTCGAGCGGCGGCATCCGCATGATGGCGGCGGAGGTCGTGATCGAGTCGGGGATGGTCTGCGTCCAGTCGAGCCATGAGCGCAGAACCGTCTCGATGTCGTCGACCGCGAAGAAGAGGCTGCCGCCGTAGATCGTCTCGAGCGGGATGAGCTCGAGCGTGATCTCGGTGACGACGCCGAAACCGCCCTTGCCGCCGCGCAGGGCCCAGAACAGCTCGGGGCTCTCGTCGGCGGAGATGCGGGCGACCGTGCCCGACGCGGTGACCAGGCGGAATCCGCGCACCCAGTCGGCCGTGAAGCCGAAGGTGCGCGAGAGCGGGCCGATGCCTCCGCCGAGGGTGTAGCCGGCGACGCCGACCGTGCTCGCGGCCCCGGTGAGCGGGGCGAGGCCGTGTTCGGCGGCGGCCGCGACGACCGCCCCCCACTGGGCCCCGGCGCCGATCGTCGCGAGACGGGCGGCGGGGTCGATCGTCACGGTGTCGAGCCGCTTCGTCGTGATGAGGAGGCCGTTGACGATGGGCGTCTCGGTGCCGTGCCCTGTCGAGAGGATGCGCACGGGCAGCGAGTTCACGGCGGCGTACTGCACCGCAGCCTGCACGTCGGCCTCGGATGCCGCGCCCACCACGATGGACGGGTCGTTGACGATGGCCGTGTTGAATCCAGCGACCTCCTCGACGATGCCGTCTTCTCCGCGGAGGTAGACGACGCCGTCGACGGCGTTCTGGAGTTCTTCGATGGTGTCGATCGAGCGGGAGGCGTCGGCGAAGTCGGTCATGCGCCGAGGGTATCGTGACGCACCGACATCACGGAAGACGCTCTACGAGGTCTTCTTCTTCGAGCTCGCGGACGCCGCGCTCTTTCCCTTCGGCTTCGCCCGGCTCTTCTCGACGCTGCGCCGCAGGGCCTCCATGAGGTCGATGACCTCGCCGCTCCTCTCCTCGTCGTCGGCCTTGCCGAAGGTCGCCTCGGTGTCGAGGGCGTCGCCCTGTTCGAGCTTCGCCTCGATGAGGGTGCGCAGCTCCTCCTGGTAGTTGTCGGTGAACTTCTGCGGAGAGAAGTCGGTGGCGAAGGAGTCGACGAGCGAAGAGGCCATCTCGAGCTCGTTCGCGGCGATCCGCACGGCCACGTCGAGCGCGGGGAAGTCGGCTTCGCGCACCTCGTCGTCCCACAGGAGCGATTGGAGCATGAGCACGTCGCCGCGCACCCGCAGGGCTCCGAGCCGGGTCTTCTGGCGCAGGGCGAAGTGCACGATGGCGGTGCGGTCGCTCTGCTCGAGGGTGCGCCGCAGCAGCACGTAGGCCTTCGGCGACGTCGAGTCCGGCTCGAGGAAGTAGCTGCGATCGAACATGATGGGGTCGAGCTGGTCGCTGGGCACGAACTCGACGACCTCGATCTCGCGGCTGCGCTCCTCGGGCAGCGAGGCGAGATCCTCGTCGGTGAGCACGACCGTGCGGTCGCCGTCGTCATAGGCCTTGGCGATGTGCTCGTACTCGATGACCTTGCCGCACACCTCGCAGCGCCGTTGATAGCGGATGCGCCCGCCGTCTTTGTCGTGCACCTGGTGCAGGCTGATGTCGTGGTCCTCCGTGGCGCTGTACACCTTGACCGGCACGTTGACGAGACCGAAGGTGATGTCGCCCTTCCAGATGGCTCTCATGGGAACATTACACACCCGCGCTCGCGCAAGGGGTAGCCATTGTGCGAGGAGCCGGGTTGGATGTAGCCATGGCTGACACGGGAAAAGGCCAGGCCGTCACGATCGGCGGCCACAGGCTCACGCTGACCAATCTCGACAAGGTGCTCTACCCGGAGACCGGCACGACGAAGGCCGAGGTCATCGCCTACTACTCGGCGATCGCCCCCTTCCTCATCCCGCACGCCCGCAATCGGCCGGCCACCCGCAAACGCTGGGTGCACGGGGTCGGCACAGCGGATGATCCGGGGCAGGTCTTCTTCCAGAAGAACCTCGACGACTCGACGCCGGAGTGGGTCAACCGGGTCACGATCCAGCACAGCGATCACAGCAACGACTATCCGCTCGTCAACAACGAGGCGACGCTCGTCTGGCTCGCGCAGATCGCCGCCCTCGAGGTGCACGTTCCGCAGTGGAGGGTCGACGCGCAGGGCCGCCCGAAGAACCCCGACCGACTGGTGATCGACCTCGACCCGGGGGAGGGCGCCGGTCTCGCCCACTGTGTGGAGGTCGCCAAGCTCGCCCGCGAGATCCTTCGCGACATGGGGCTCGATCCGGTGCCCGTGACGAGCGGCAGCAAGGGCATCCACCTCTACGCGGTGCTCGACGGCACGCAGACCTCCGACGAGGTCTCCGAGGTCGCGCACGAGCTGGCGCGCGCGATCGAGGCCGACCACCCCGATCTCGCCGTGAGCGACATGAAGAAGTCCCTGCGCAGCGGCAAGGTGCTCGTCGACTGGAGCCAGAACAGCGCCGCGAAGACGACCGTGTGCCCGTACTCGCTGCGGGGGCGGGCGCGCCCGACGGTCGCGGTGCCGCGCACCTGGCGGGAGCTCTCGTCGACGAGCCTGCGGCAGCTCGAGCTCGACGAGGTGCTCGAGCGGATGAAGAAGAGGGCGGACCCGCTCGCCGAGGCGGAGTCTGGTGTCGCCGACGAGAGCGGCATCGGCGACCACGGCCGCACGGCTCGCGGAGGCGGCCGCGACTCGGAGGGCGGGCATGGCGGCGCCGAGTCGGGGAGCGCGGGATCGGCGGGGCACGACCGGCTCGCGGTCTACCGCTCGAAGCGCGACGCCTCGAAGACGCCCGAGCCGGTTCCCGAGGCCCCGGCGAGCGGCTCGGTTCCGGATGGCTCGCCCCGGGCGTCGCACGGCAGCTCGTTCGTGATCCAGCGGCACGACGCCCGCGCTCTGCACTACGACTTCCGGCTCGAGCGCGACGGGGTGCTCGTGTCGTGGGCTCTGCCCAAGGGGCCGCCCGACGACCCCGCGAAGAACCACCTCGCCGTGCAGACCGAGGACCACCCGCTCGACTACGGAGGCTTCGAGGGCACGATCCCGCGCGGAGAGTACGGCGCCGGCACGGTGGAGATCTGGGACACGGGAACGTTCGACCTCGAGAAGTGGCGCGAGGGCAAGGAGGTCATCGCGACCCTCCACGGCCAGCCCTCGGGCGGCCTCGGCGGGGAGCCGCGGAAGTTCGCCCTCATCCACACGGGCAAAGGCGATGACGGCAAGCAGTGGCTCATCCACCTCATGCAGGAGCAGCCGGGTGAGGTGTCGACGGGCGCCGGCACGGCCAAGGGCAGGGGGAGGAGCGCCGGCGCGGGAGGCGGGCGGGTCGCGAAGGGGGCGGAGGGCGGGACGGGTGCTGCCGCGGCATCCGAGCTCGTCTCGGGGCGCCTCACGCGCACCCGCTCGGTGCCCCGCCCCAAGCCCATGCTCGCGACGCTCGGGAGCGAGGACGACATCGACGACGAGCACGACTACGCCTTCGAGATGAAGTGGGACGGCATCCGGGCGCTCGCGGAGGTCGACGGGAACCGCGTGCGCCTCTTCACGCGCAACGCGAACGACGTCTCGGGGGCCTACCCCGAGGTCGTCGAGGCGCTCGCCGCGAGCGGAAGCGCGGGCGCGGGCGCGGACGCGGGCTCCGACGCAGGCAAGCTGCTGCTCGACGGCGAGATCGTGGCGCTCGATCGTCGTGGCCGGCCGCGGTTCGGTCTGCTGCAGCCGCGGATGGGCCTCGTGAAGGCCCGCGACATCGAGGCGGCACGCGCGAAGACGCCCGTCTCGTACATGGTCTTCGACGTGCTGAGCCGCGACGGCGAGTCGCTCGTGTCGCGCGAGTACGAGGAGCGGCGGGCCGTGCTCGGCGAGATCATGGCGGGACTGTCGGGCGGCGTTGTGCATTTTCCTCCTTCGTTCACGGGCGACCTCGCCGACGCGATCGAGAGCAGCAGGGCGCTCGGGCTCGAGGGCGTCATGGCCAAGCGGCGCGACAGCGGCTACTCGGTCGGTCGACGCTCACGAGCATGGATCAAGATCAAGCACCACCGCACCCAGGAGGTCGTGATCGGTGGATGGCGGCCGGGCAAGGGCCGTCGTGGAGGGCAGGTGGGCTCGCTGCTGCTCGGCCTGCCGGAGAACGGCTCGCTGCGCTATGTCGGGCGCGTGGGCACGGGCTTCAGCGATCGCGAGGTGCAGAGGATCACCGAGCGCCTGGCCTCGCTCGCGCGCAAGACCTCGCCCTTCGACGACGTGCCCGCTCTCGACGCGGCCGACGCGCATTGGGTGACCCCGAAGCTCGTCGGGGAGGTCGAGTTCGCCGAGTGGACGGACACCCGCCGCCTCCGCCAGCCCTCCTGGCGCGGCTGGCGCCCCGACAAGACCCCCGACGAGGTACGCGCCGAGACGGCGTGGACGCAGGGTGCCTGAGCTGCGGCATCCTGCCATCTCGTCTCTGCGGAGGGGCCTAGGGGGCGCTTGAGCTGCCGCGGGCGGCCTCCAGCAGCACGCCGAGCGTCTGGTCGCTCACCTCGATGCCCGTGTCGTCGAGGCGGCGCCGGAGCTCGTCGAGAAACTGTTCGTCGCTGTGCCCCGCCATGTCGGCGGTCACCTGCACGAGCAGCCCGCGGATCCGTTCCATCTGCGTCGCATCCCCGCTTCCGTCTTGCACGGGTTCGGTCTGGTCTCCAGCGCTCATCGTCGCTCTCCCTTCGGCCATGCGTGTCTTCGACGCTACGCTTCCGGCGGCCGAGCGGCTCGAACTCCCACCGCGTGCCCAGCTTGCCCGGCTCCCTCGCCCGTGCTCTGACACGTCCTCTCATGCCTCCTCTCACAACGACGGATTTTCGGCCGAAAACGGGGCATCCGGCAGCCGAAACGGTGAGAATTCGGCAATTGTTCCGTCGTTTTAAGTGGGAGGAGAAGGGATGTCGGCGCGGTCACGTAGTCTTCCCGGCATGGATGTCGCGTTGAGAGCCAGACCGCACGAGGCGGCCGCTCGTGAGAGCGTGTACCGTCCGCGGCATCCGGTGTCGCTGCGGCTCACCCTGCGGTCGCTCGGCCGCGGGCCCTACGACCCGACCACGGTGTGGAACGACACCGGATTCTGGCGCACGGCGCTCACGCCGATCGGTGCGGCGACGTTGCACCTGCGCACCCTGAGCGACGGGGCGATCGCCGCGCGCGCCTGGGGCGACGGCGCCGAGTGGATGCTCGACGCCGTGCCGCGTCTTCTCGGCTCCGACGACGACTGGAGCTCGCTCGACGTCTCGGCTCATCCTCTTCTGCGCGACGCCCTGCATCGTTCGGCGGGCCTGCGGCTCGCTCGCACCGATCGGGTGTTCGAGTCGCTCGCCCCCGCGATCATCGAGCAGAAGGTCACGAGCATCGAGGCCTACCGCTCGTGGCGACGGCTCGTGGCCAAGCACGGCACGGCCGCCCCGGGCCCCGCGCCGTCGGGCATGCGGGTGTTCCCCTCCGTCGAGGCATGGCGGCGCATCCCCTCGTGGGAGTGGCACCGTGCGGGGGTCGACCCCCGCCGCTCGCAGGCCGTGCTGACGGCCGCGCTCGTCGGGCACTCGCTCGAGCGGGTGTGCGCCCTGCCGAGCGATGCGGAGGGCCTGCGCGAGGCGGCGACCAGGCTCACGAGCGTTCCGGGCGTCGGAGCGTGGACGGCCGCCGAGGCCCTGCAGCGCGCACTCGGCGACCCCGACTCGGTGAGTGTGGGCGACTACCACCTCGCCGCGGATGTCGGCCACGCCCTCATCGGCAGTGCGGTCGACGACGACGGGATGCTCGAGCTGCTCGCCCCGTGGCAGGGGCAGCGGCAGCGCGTCATCCGTCTCATCTATGCGGGCGGGTTCACCGCGCCGCGTCGCGGCCCCCGGGCGACGATCCAAGACCACCGGGGCCACTAACCGCCCTCCACAGGGCCGTCGTTTCTCGTCACCCCGACGGGCGTCACGGGGTGCCACCGACGCGCCTCCTGTTTCCACTAAGGTCGTGACCATGAGCACGAAGAGCAGACAAGGTCCGCACCGCGAAGAGGTCGAACACATCCCGCACGCCGGTTCGGGGTGGTGGGGTGTCTTCGCGGGTGTCATCACCCTCACCATCGTGTCGGTGCCGCTCTCCGCGGCCTTCGCTTTCGCGACGAACCCCAACACGCAGCAGCTGTTCGCGGGCCGTCTGGCCGACGACACCCAGCTGGGCTACTCGCTCTTCTGGTGGGCCGTGACGATCCTGCTTCTCGCACTCCCGTTCCTCGTCGGCTTCGGCATCGCGAGCCTGCGCGGCAAGGGCCTCGGCATCGCCGCCGGCATCATCGCGCTCTTCGTCGTCGTGATCGTCGTGCTCGGCCGGCTCTACGTCTTCTAAGCGCACGTCTTCTCGGCGCAGTGCCGTCTCAGCGCGGCGTCGTCTCGGCCCGGCGTCTTCTCGCCGCCGGGCCCTCCGACCCTCCGACCGCGATCCGCCGCGCGGCGGGCTCCGAGCTCGTCGACGATCCGCTCGGGATCAGTCGAGGGATGCCTCGCGGTAGGCGCTCGCGAGCGCCGGGTAGTAGGCCTCCCAGGGCTCGGGCTCGACCCCGGCGGTGGCGGCGTAGAGGCGGTCGAGGTAGTAGTCCCATCCGGGGCCGATGTCGCCCGCGTCATCCGCCGGCTGGAGCACATGCGTGAAGGTCAGGATGCTCCCCGCCTCCGTGGTCGCGCCGATCGCGAGCTCGAGGTGCCAGACGCCCCCGCCCGGCTGAGCGAACTCGACGGTGAGGCGTGTGGGCGGCTCGCACACGAGCACCGCGACGGGCTCCGGATCGGTCGCGCCCTCCGCGGTCATCAGGAAGCTCACGCTCCCGCTCGCCGGGTCGCCCGACCACGTGCCGATCCAACGGCCGAGCTTCTGCGACTCGGTCGTCCACGCCCAGAGGACTTGTGCGTCGACCGCGAACCGCCGCTCGTAGACGAGGGTGCGGCTGCCCCCGATCTGAACGATCGTGCCGCTCGCACGTGGTGCCATGGCGACTCCTCCGAACGCTCGACGAAGCTCGACGCGTTGTGTCGGTGTGGTGCTCCTGTGGCTCACAGCGTAATCCCGCGGATGTCCGAGTGCCAGGGGTGCGGTGACGCCCCGGCCGGCCCGGCGCACGACTCAGCGGCCGCGAAGCCGGTCGAGCTCGCGGCGCTCGCGCTTCGTCGGCCGCCCGGCCCCGCGGTCGCGCAGGGCGCTGACGGCGATCTCCTCCCGCGGCGGGGGAGGCGGGGTCTTGTCGAGGATGCATTCGGCGGCGACGGCGGCGCCCACTCGCTTGACGATGAGGCGCTTGGCCTCGACGATGTGCTCCACGTCGGCGAAGCGCACGCGCACCTCGTCGCCGATCCGCACGGGCTGAGCCGGTTTCGCCTTCTCGCCGTTGACGCTCACGTGACCGGCGCGGCACGCTGCGGCCGCGGCCGAGCGGGTCTTCGCGAGACGCACGGCCCAGATCCAGCTGTCGACGCGAACGCTGGCCGGGGAGTCCATCATCCGACTCTACGACGTGCGCGGCATCCCCTCATCCCCTCCTCTCCCTCTCTCACCCCTCTCCTCTCCCACCTCTCTCAAAACGACGGACATTCTGCCCAAAATGGAGCTTTTGCCCCCGTTTCGGCCTCATTTGGCCAGAATCTCCGTCGTTTTGAGAAAGGAAGAGGAGGGGGAGGAGGAGACGGAGAAGGGGGGAGGTCAGCTGATGACGAGGCGCTTGATGAGCTCGCCGTCGAGCGTGAAGGCGAGCGGCCCGGTGCCGTTGTACCCGTTGCCGCTGACCTCCATGGTCACGACGACCTCGTCGCCGCGCTCGGCGACGCTCACGACCTCGAAATGCGACTGCTTGCCGATGTTGTCGCTCTGGTTCCAGCTCGCGACGCCGGAGTGCCCGTGGAACTCGCGACCCCAGTCGTTGAGGTAGGCGTCGTCGGTGAAGCAGGCCAGGAAGGCCTCGGTGTCGGCCGCGTTGGTCGCGTCGACGAAGCTCTGGATGGCTGCGGGGATCTGCTCGGTCATGGTGTGTGTCCTCTCGTCGGTGTCGGTGTCGGTGTCGGCGTCCGGGTTGATTGCGGACGCGCGGTCGTGCGTGGTCGTGACGGCGTGCTCAGTTCATTCCACCGTTGACGTACACGATCTGTCCATTGATCCAGCGCGCGGGCCCGGCCAGGAAGGAGACGACCTCCGCGATGTCGCCGGGGGTTCCGAGGCGTTCCATGGGGTTGAGCTTCGCGAGCCGGTCGATGGTCGCGTCATCCTTCCCATCGAGGAAGAGGTCGGTGGCGGTGGGGCCGGGGCCGACGGCGTTGACGGTCACGTCGCGCCCGCGCAGCTCCTTCGCGAGGATGAGCGTCACGGCCTCGACGGCGCCCTTCGTGGCGGCGTAGGCGGCGTGGCCGGGCAGCGCGGCCCGGGTGACCGAGGTGGAGAAGGTGACGATGGCCCCGCCGGTGCGCACACGGCGGGCGGCCTGCTGCGCGACGACGAAGGTTCCGCGCACGTTGGTGCGGTGCATCCTGTCGAAGGCGTCGAGGACAGGGGCGAGTGGCCGGCGTCGGTCGCCGCCATCGCGCTGCGCGCCGCCCTGGGCGAGGATGCCGCGGGGCTGCTGCGCCCCGAAGAGCTCGCCCTCCTGCGGCTCTGGCTCGACCGCATCGCACGCGAGGGCTGATCGCGGGCACGCGACCGCGGGTTTGTTCGCGGGCGACGACCGCCGAGGGACAGCGGTGGGGGACAAACCCGCGGTGGGGGACAAATCCGCGGCGGGCGAGAAACCCGCGGTGGGGAGCAAACCCGCGGTGGGCGAGCAGCGGCCGGCGCGGCCCTTAGCCTTCGAGCACCGCCATCGCGGCGTTGTGGCCGCCGATCCCGCTCACGGCCCCTCCGCGGCGCGCCCCCGAGCCGCACAGCAGGATGCGCGGATGCCGCGTGGCGACGCCCCAGCGCTGCGCCGCCGTGATGAGGGGCTCGTCGCACGCCCACGGCCAGGAGAGCGGACCGTGGAAGATGTTGCCGCCGGGCAGGGCGAGGGTGTTCTCGAGGTCGAGCGTCGTCTTCGTCTCGATGCAGGGCCGGCCCGTGGCATCCCGCAGTATGAGGTCTTCGATCGGCTCGGCGAGCACGGAGTCGAGGGAGGCGAGCACGGCTCGCGTGAGGCGCTCGCGGGTGGCGTCGTTGTTCTCGGCCGTGAGCCAGCGGTGCGGGGTGTGCAGGCCGAAGACGGTGAGGGTGTGGGCGCCGCTCGCCGCGAGCTCGGGGCTCAGGATGCTCGGGTCGGCGAGCGAGTGGCAGTAGATCTCGCAGGGCAGGCGCTCGGGCATGACCCCGCGGGCGGCACCGGCGTGCACCGACTCGAGCTGCTCGAAGGTCTCGTTGACGTGGAAGGTCCCGCCGAAGGCCTGCTCGGGCGTCACCGTCTCGTCGCGCAGTCGCGGCAGTCGCGAGAGCAGGAGGTTGACCTTGACCTGCGCGCCCTCGGGGGCGGGCCGAGCGGTGAGGTCGCCGTCGCCGTTCTCGCCGAGCAGCCCGTCGAGCACGGCCGGCGCGACGTTCGCGAGAACCGTGCCCGCCTGCACCACTCGCTCGCGCCGTCGCCCACCGCGGTGCTTCCGCTGCCGGAACCGCACCTCGCCGTCAGGGGTGATCGCCGTGACCTCCGCGCCCGTGACGAGCTCGGCGCCGGCCTCGCGCGCCACCCGCGCGAGCTCCCCGGAGACCGCGCCCATGCCCCCGATCGGCACGTTCCACTCGCCCGTGCCGTTGCCGATCACGTGGTACAGAAAACAGCGGTTGGCGTCGAGCGAGGCGTCGTCGGCGCTCGCGAAGGTGCCGATGAGGCCGTCGGTGAGCACGACCCCGCGCACGAGGTCGCTGTCGAAACGATCGCGGATGACACGACCGAGCGGCTGCTCGACGACGCTGTTCCACATCTCCTCGTCGTCCACCGTCGCCCGCATCTCGTCGCGGGTCATGAGCGGTTCGAGCATCGTCGGGAACACGGCCTGTGCGAGACGGGTGGTCTGGGCGTAGAACGCCGCCCAGGCCTCGGCGTCGTGCTCCGCGCCGATCCGGGCGAAGGAGAGCGCCGTCGTGCGCGCGTCGGAGGTGTCGACGAGCAGGCCGCGGCTCGGGTCATCCGGGTCGGGGGTGTAGGAGCCGTAGCGGCGCCGGGCGAAGGCGATGCGCAGGCCGAGCTCGTCGACGATGCGCTGCGGCAGCAGGCTCACGAGGTAGGAGTAGCGGGAGAGCCGGGCGTCGACGCCCTCGAACGCCTGGGCGGAGACCGCCGCGCCGCCCAGCTCCTCGGCCCGTTCGAGCACGAGCACGCTGCGGCCGGCCTGAGCGAGGTAGGCGGCTGCGACGAGCCCGTTGTGGCCTCCGCCGACGATGACGACGTCGTGGGCGGGGGCGTGGGTGGGGGCGTGGGCGTGGGCGCCCGGGGTGTCCGGGCTGTCGGGCGCGGTGACGGGTGCGTCGCCGGGCGGGCTCGCGGACGCGGGGTCGCTCATCCGGCATCCCTCGTCTCGGTCGGGCGCGGGGTCTCGTCCGCGTCAGCACCCGGCGTCCCGGTGTTCTCGGACGACGTCGCGGCGAGCACTCCGCGGGCGTTCTGCAGCCAGCGGCGCTGCACGACGGCGACAGCGACGCCGAGGGCGAGCAGCAGCGCCGGGATGCCGAGATAGGCGTAGCGCGCGGCGGACTCGACGGCGAGGGTCTGGCCGACGTAGCCGATCGCGAGGGCGACGAGCAGCAGCACGCGCTGAGGGATGGCGGCGGGCAGCGATCGCACGAGGTGGCTCGCGTAGTCGCGGGCGACGGGCAGATCGATGGCCGGGACCTCCTGCGGGCGCCCCGCGTGCACGGCCCGTTTGATCACGGTACGGCTCGAGCCCCAGACGGGCAGGTAGGTGTCTCCGCTCGCGCGGGTCTGCGGGAAGAGCCAGAACATCAGCGCGGTGTCGGCGAGCAGCCCGAGGGCCAGCCCGAGCAGCAGCCACTGCGTGACGCCCAGCGCATCGCCCTCCGCGAAGAGCAGGGCGAGCACGACACCGCCGGCGACGCCGAGCACGGGCACCCCGAGGAGCACCGTGTAGACGAGCGCTGTGTTCTTGGCTGCCGGCATCCTGCCCTCTTCCGTGGTCAGCGTCTATCCCATCAGTTTCCGGGCCGAGAGGCGAACCCCTGCCGCCTCGCCTCCCACTGTCCACTCCCTTCGCTACTCAAAACGACGGAGATTTCGCGCGAAACGGGTCGTTTGGCCGAGAAATGCCCCGTTTCGCGCGAAATCTCCGTCGTTTTGAGTAGGGAAGAGGGGGGAGGGAGGTCAGCCGCGCGTGACCCCGACGAACTCGACGGCGCGGGCGAGGGCGTCGCGGCAGGCGAGCACGGCGGGGCGCGAGCTGCTCGAACGGCGCGCCGCCGTGAAGACGGTGCGGCGCGGGTCGTTCTGCAGGGTCACGAGGTGCACGGGCGCGGGCTCGCCGGCCCAGACGAGCTCGGGCAGCATGCCGACGGCGTTGCCCGACTCGATGAGGCGGATGTGCGCCACGAGGTCGGCGGTCTCGAACCGCACGTCGGGCTCGAATCCGGCCTGGCGGCAGTTCTGCTCGGCCCAGTGCCGGGATGCCGTGCCCCGCGGCTCGAGCACCCAGGGCATGTCGCGGGCATCCGTGATCGCGTTCCAGTCGGTGCGCGTGGGCGGCACGGCCAGGCGCAGCTCGTCGGTGCACAGGTCGACCCGGTCGAGGTCGGGCAGGTGGGCGGCCGCGTGGCCCGGGTACTGCTCGGCGATCACGAGGTCGAAGTCGCGCGCCCACACGGCGTAGAGCCCGGCCTCGGGCTCGCGTTCGACGATCTCGACGCGCACCTCCGGGTAGTCGCTGGCGAGGATGGTGAGGGCCCGGGGGATGACGGCGTGGGCCGCCGATTGGAAGACGGCCACGCGAACCGTTCCGGTGACCTCGGTGAGGGAGGCGCGCAGCTCGGTCTCGGCGAGCTCCATCCGCTCGAGCAGATGCGTCGTGTGCTCGACGAGCAGTTCGGCTTGCGGGGTCAGCTGCACCTTGCGGCCCGATTTGATGAAGAGCGTCACCCCGGCCTCCTGTTCGAGCAGGGCGAGCTGCTGCGATACCGAGGAGGGGCTGTACGAGAGGGCGTCGGCGACACCCGAGAGTGTTCCGCGCACCTTGAGCTCGCGCAGGAGGCGCAATCGGCGCAGTTCGAGCATCGTGATCCAATCGATCGGTAATGCTTAATAATAATCTTCGGATTCATTCGCTTTACCGAATGGACTGTGATGGTCACACTAATGCTGTAGACGATTTCGAGTGACATTCGGGCACAGCGCCGCCGCTGGAGATCATCCGCACTGAGAGGAATACAGTCGTGAGCATGCCGAACCAGACCGATGATCGGGCAACCGGAGTGGCCGGACTCTCAGACGACGCCATAAACCTCGTGCGCAGCTGGCTCGCCCAGAGCAAGGATGCCGCGCCCGACCCCTCCGCCGAACGTCTCGCCGGTGTGCTCAAAGACCCCAACGGGCTCGACTTCACGGTCGGCTTCGTCGACGGCGTCGCGCGCCCCGAAGACCTCCGCGTCGCGGGCGAGAACCTGCAGCGCATCTCCTCCAAGGCCCCCGCCTTCCTGCCCTGGTACATGCGCTTCGCCATCTGGCTCGGCGGCGTCTTCGGCCCGGTTCTGCCGTGGCTCGTCATCCCCATCGCCCGCCGGGTGCTGCGCTCGATGGTCGGCCACCTCGTCGTCGACGCGACCCCCGACAAGCTCGGCCGCGCGATCGCCTCGCTGCGCGGCAACGGCAGCCGGCTCAACCTCAACCTGCTCGGCGAGGCCGTGCTCGGCGAGAAGGAGGCGGCCCGCCGTCTCGAAGGCACCCGCGCGCTGCTCGCCCGCGACGACGTCGACTACGTGTCGATCAAGGTCTCCGCGATCGCGAGCCAGCTGTCGATGTGGTCGTTCGACGAGACGGTCGAGCGGGTCGTCGAGCGTCTGACTCCGCTGTACGAGCTGGCCGCGGCATCCGCGACCCCCAAGTTCATCAACCTCGACATGGAGGAGTACCGCGACCTCGACCTGACCATCGCGGTCTTCGAGGGCATCCTCGACAAGCCGCAGCTGCAGTCCCTCGAAGCGGGGATCGTGCTGCAGGCCTATCTGCCCGACGCGCTCGGCGCGCTGCAGGGCCTCACCGAGTGGGCGACCGCGCGGCGCGCGCGCGGCGGCGCGGCCATCAAGGTGCGCGTCGTCAAAGGCGCCAACCTCGCCATGGAGCACGTCGACTCGTCGATCCACGACTGGCCGCTCGCGACCTACCCGAGCAAACAGGACAGCGACACCAACTACAAGCGCGTGCTCAACTGGGCGCTCACCCCCGAGCACGCCCACGCCGTCAAGATCGGCGTCGCCGGCCACAACCTCTTCGACGTGGCCTTCGCCTGGCTGCTCGCCACGGAGCGCGGCGTCGAAGACCGCATCGAGTTCGAGATGCTCCTCGGCATGGCCACCGGTCAGGCCGCCGCCGTCAAGAAGACCGTCGGCGGGCTGCTGCTCTACACACCGGTCGTCAACCCGGCCGAGTTCGACGTCGCGATCTCGTACCTGATCCGCCGCCTCGAAGAGAACGCGAGCCAGGACAACTTCATGTCCGCCGTCTTCGAGCTCGTCGACGAGCCGGCCATGTTCGAGCGCGAGAAACAGCGCTTCCTCGCCTCGCTCGCCGCCCTCGACGAGACCGTGCCCGGCCCCAACCGCACGCAGAACCGCGAGACCGAGTGGACGGGCGACACCGCCCCCTGGACGAGGCCCGTGATCCCCGAGACGGATGACGCGGCCGACGCCGGCCTCACGAGCGCCGTTCTCGGCCTCAAGCGCGGCTCGAGCTCGTCGCCGTTCTCGGAGCCCGAGTACGAGCCGTCGGCGGGCGAGCAGCGTTCGCCGTTCCGCAACGAGCCCGACACCGACCCCGCGTTGCCGGCCAACCGGGCCTGGGGGCGCAAGATCCTCTCCCGCGTCGCATCCTCGCAGCTCGGCGTCGACACGATCGAGGCCGCCCGGGTGACCGACCCGGAGCTGCTCGAGCGCATCATCGCGACCGTGCAGGCGACCGGCGCCGAGTGGGGCAACCGCCCCGGAGCCGACCGCGCGGCCGTGCTCGACCGCGCGGGTCTCGCTCTCGCCGCCAACCGCGACCGGCTCATCGAGGTCATGGCCAGCGAGACCGGCAAGACGATCGGCGAAGCCGACCCCGAGGTGAGCGAGGCGATCGACTTCGCCCACTACTACGCCACCCGGGCCCGCGAGCTCGACCTCGTGCAGGGCGCGATCTTCGTTCCCTCGCGTCTGACCGTCGTCACCCCGCCCTGGAACTTCCCCGTCGCGATCCCGGCCGGCTCCGTGCTCTCCGCGCTCGCCGCGGGAAGCGGTGTCATCATCAAGCCGGCCCCGCAGGCCAAGCGATCGGCCGCCATCATGGTCGAGGCGCTGTGGGAGGCCGGGGTGCCCCGTGAGCTGCTCGCCCTCGTCGACATCGAGGAAGGCGAGCTGGGCCAGGCGCTCATCTCGCACGCGGCCGTCGACCGCGTCATCCTCACCGGTGCCTGGGAGACCGCGAAGCTGTTCCGCTCCTGGCGCCCCGAGCTGCCGCTGCTCGCCGAGACGAGCGGCAAGAACGCGATCATCGTCACGCCGAGCGCCGACCTCGACCTCGCGGCGTCCGACGTCGTCAAGAGCGCCTTCGGCCACGCCGGCCAGAAGTGCTCGGCCGCGAGCCTCGTCATCCTCGTCGGGTCGGTCGCCTCCTCCGAGCGCTTCACGAACCAGCTCGTGGATGCCGCGACCTCCCTGCGCGTCGGCTACCCGCAGAACCCCGTCACCCAGATGGGCCCGCTCATCGAGCCGGCGGCCGGCAAGCTGCAGCACGCGCTCACGACCCTCGGCGCCGGAGAGCGGTGGCTCGTCGAACCGCGCCAGCTCGACGACAGCGGCAAGCTGTGGTCGCCGGGCATCCGCGACAACGTCGCCCCCGGCTCCTACTTCCACCTGACCGAGTTCTTCGGGCCGGTGCTCGGCGTGATGCACGCCCGCGACCTCGAGGAGGCGATCCGCTTCCAGAACGCGGTCGACTACGGCCTCACCGCCGGGCTGCACACGCTCGACAGCCGCGACCTCGCCCTCTGGCTCGACACGGTCGAAGCCGGCAACCTCTACGTCAACCGCGGCATCACCGGTGCGATCGTCGAACGCCAGCCCTTCGGCGGCTGGAAGCGCTCCTCGGTCGGCGCGGGCACGAAGGCCGGCGGCCCGAACTACCTCTACGGCCTCGGCTCGTGGGTTCCGGCATCCACCCCGGCCAGCTCGACCCTGCACCTGCGCGGGTTGCAGCAGCGTGTGACCGACCTCATCGAAGCCTCGCAGCCGTCGATCGACTACAACGCATTCGACGTGCTGCGGCGCTCGGCTCTGAGCGACGCCCTCGCCTGGGCGAACGAGTTCAACGCGGTCAAGGACGTCTCGGGGGTCAGCGCCGAGCGCAACCTGTTCCGCTACCGCACGGTTCCGGTGACGGTGCGCCTGGGCGAGGACGGCAAGCTCGCCGACCTCCTGCGCGTCGTCGCGGCCGGCATCCTCGTCAAGTCGCGGTTCGTCGTGAGCAGCGCTGAGGCTCTGCCGAAGGCGGTGCGCAGCATCCTGAGCGACAACGGCGTTCCGTTCACGACCGAGACGGATGCCGCGTGGCTCGCGCGTGCGGCAGCCGGCGGTCTCACGACCGACCGGGTGCGGCTCATCGGCGGCGACAGCGTGCACGGCGCCTCCGCGGCGGCCACGGCGCTCTCCACGGCCGTGGGCGGCAACCCGGATGTCGCGATCTACTCGGGCGCGGTCACGCCGGCCGGCCGCGTCGAGCTGCTCCCGTTCCTCCACGAGCAGGCGATCTCCATCACGGCACACAGGTTTGGCAACCCGGAGCATCTCTCCGAGGGTGTCATCTAGGCGCGTCCCTCCTGACGCGACACCGGGCCCACGCTCCTCACCATCCCCGAGGGCGTGGGCCCTCCTCTGTCTGCGGGTGCCGTGGGCGGGTGCCGCGGGGTGTGGGTGCCGCGGGGTGTGGGTGTGCGTGCGTGTGCGTGTGTGCGTGTGTGCGTGTGTGCGTGTGTGGGTGTCGCCTACCGGTGTACGCGAGGCGCTGATTGACTTGCGCCGAAACGACCATCCATTTCGGCCGAATGGCCGTTTTCGGCACCCCAGAACGGCCATATGGCGCAAGTCGAGCCGGGCACGGCAGGGGAAGGAGGAAAAAGGAGGAAAAGGGAGAGGGGCGGCTCTAGTGCTTCGCGGCGAGGGCGGCGCGCACGAGCGCGAGCGCCTCGTCGGCGGTGAGCCCGAGCTCCACGGCGCGCTCCGCGAAGGCGGATGCCGCGAGCTGGCCCTGCCGCTGAACCGGGTCGCCCTGCGCCGCGACGAACGACCCCAGCCGCCCGCGGGTCTCGATGACCTCGTCGTGTTCGAGCGCCCGATAGCTGCGGGCGACGGTGTTGGCGGCGAGGCCGAGCTGCTCGGCGAGTCCTCTCACCGTGGGCAGCTTCGCACCGGCGACGAGGGTGCCGTTCCTGGCCGCGTCCCGGATCTGGATGCGCAGCTGCTCATAGGGCGGCACGGGCGACTCGGGGTCGATGCGGAACGACATCATGCGGCATCCTCTCGACCGAATCGACGCGTGCAGCCCCCGGCCATTGGACCATTGTGCTCCACCCGTGGGTGATGTGTCTCTGGTATCTTTCCGCGCGTCCGACGGGCCGATGCGCTCGACCTGCCGGGTGCGCGGCGACCGGTGCCCCGGCCCGTGCACCAACCCGTGCCCCGGCCCGTGCGCCAACCGGTGCCTCGACTCGTGCGCCAACCGGTGGCTCGACCCGTGCTCCGGCCGACGTCCTGACCCGTGCTCCGGCCTATGTCCCGACCGATGCTCCGACCCGTGTCCCGATCCGGGCGGCGCCGCGGTTCGACCACCTCAGTCGTATGACATCCAGCCGATGCCCGCGACCCCGCCGAAGTTCGTGCCGCCGCCCGGGGCGGGCGGGGGCGTGTCGCCGGCCACGCCGAGGAGGCTGCGGGTGAGCTGCTCCCCGCCGGCGAGCAGGGCGTCGAGCGACTCGGAGAGGTCGCTGTCGACCACCTCGCGGTCGTCGAGCGCGGCGCGCAGCACCGTGCGGCGCATGAGCTCCTTCGCGAACGAGCCGGTGACGCCATTCGAACGATCGGCCGCCGCCGCCACGGCCTCGTCGCTCAGCGGGAGCCCGGCGGAGTAGAGGGCGAACAGGCGCCGGCGCGCCTCGGCGTCGGGCAGCGGGATCTCGAGCGCGAGGTCGACGCGACCGGGGCGGGCGGCGAGGGCCGGTTCGAGCGAGTCGACGCGGTTCGTCGTGAGCACGAACGCGACATCCGCATCGCCGTCGAGGCCGTCGAGTGCGTCGAGCACCGCGAACAGCAGCGGCTGCGGGCCGTTGTGCATACCGCGCTCGCTCGCGACGAGATCGACGTCTTCGAGCACCACGATCGCCGGCTGCATCGCGCGGGCCAGCTCGGTCGCCTCGGTGATGAACCGGATGCTGCTGCCCGCGAGCAGGATCGAGGTGACCCCCTCGGTGCGGCTGAGCAGGTGCCGAACGGTGAGGGTCTTGCCGGTTCCGGGAGGGCCGTAGAGCAGGATGCCGCGTTTGAGGTGCTGTCCGGCAGCGCGCAGCTTCTCGCGCTGCAGGCCGATCTCGATGACGTGGTCGGTCACGCGCTCGAGAACCCCGGGCGAGAGCACGACGGTATGGGCGTCGACGTGCGGCCGCTGCAGGAAGGTCGCCCCCGCCGCCCCGTGGCCGAACTGGTCGGCCGTGAACGACAGCACCTGGCCGCGCAGCACACTGTGCTCGAGCATGAGACGGCGGATGTCGGCGAGCACGGCGCCGCTCGTCGCCGTGTCGGCCGCGAGCACCTCGAGTGAGGCCGTGTTGCGGCCTACACGCGGCTGGGCGGAGCGCTGCAGCACGACGACGGGCGCTCCATCGACGTGGAAGAGCCGCACGCCCAGCGAGACGACCTGGCGGCTGCTGTCGGGGCCGGTGTCGGCCTGGGTGTAGTCGACCGGGCCGGGGGCGAAGCGCACGAAGGCGTGGGAGAGCAGTTGCGGCAGGTCCTCCTGGAACCGTTGCTGGCCACCGGTCACCCCGACCAGTTGCGCATCCTCCCCGCCGAGCAGCTCGAGCGCGATGTCGGCGTCGACGAGGCGATGCTGGGCGATCATCTCGCTCACGACGGGGAGCGTCGCGACATCCGTGCCGAGGTGTCGTTGCACGAGTTCGCCGAGCGGGGTGAGCTCCGACTCCCGCACCGGCTGCTTGCGGATGACCTCCTCGAGGAAGCGGCGGAAGGTGTCGACGAAGCCCTGGTCACGATCATCCATCGTCCGAGCCTAGGCGGGTGGGTCGACGACTCGCCAGATAAGGTCTACATGTTAATTTTATGTGACATATCACTGTAGGGTCTGTGAATGTACTGCAAATGGGGGGTAAGTATAAGGAATGGACAACAAATCACTTCCATCGCATAGTTCAGGGCACCATCACCGACGGCGTCGTCGCTGGCTTGCCATCCCCACGATCGCGGTCGCATCGGCGGTGCTTGGGGCGACGCTGGCCCCGGCTGCCGCCTTCGCCGCTCCCGCCGACGCGATCAGCGTCGTCGACGGGAAGACCGCGCCCGTCTTCGACTACGCCGACGCGATCCGGGAGCGCATCTTCATCCCGGTCGCGGGCGTCGATCAGGACCTCGACGGTGTCACGGATGTCACGGCCCTCGACGTCATCCGCCCCCGGGAGTCCGATGGCGCGCTCAAGGTGCCGGCGATCATCGACGCGAGCCCGTACTACACGACCCTCGGCCGCGGCAACGAGTCCGAGCACATCGAGGATGTCGACGGTGACGGCATCAACGACGTGTGGCCGCTCTTCCTCGACAACTACTTCGTGCCCCGCGGCTACGCCGTGCTGCTCGCCCACATGGACGGCACCGCAGCCTCCACGGGCTGCCCCATGCAGGGCGGCCCGGGTGACATCGCGAGCATGAAGGTCGTGATCGACTGGCTGCAGGGGCGGGTACCCGGTTTCGACGCCGATGGCAATCCGGTGACGGCGACCTGGCACAACGGGAAGGCCGGTATGACCGGGAAGTCCTACGACGGTACGCTCGCCAACGGCGTCGCCGCGACGGGTGTCGAGGGCCTCACGACGATCGTGCCGATCTCCGCGATCACCGAGTGGTACCGCTACTCGCGCACGGGCGGCATCCGGCACAACACCGACTACCCCGCGAGCCTCTCCAACACGGTCACCAACCCCGACCGACGTGCCCTGTGCGCACCGACCCGCGAGACGATGAGCGCCATCGACGGCGACGAGACCGGCGACATCAACCAGTTCTGGGCCGACCGCGGCTACCTCAAAGACGTCGGCAAGATCAAGGCCTCGGTGTTCGCCGTCCACGGCCTCAACGACGACAACGTGCGGATGAGCCAGCTCGGCGACTACTGGAGCGCCCTGTCAGAGCGCGACGTGCCCCGCAAGATCTGGCTCTCGAAGCTGGGTCACGTCGATCCCTTCGACTACCGTCGTGACGAGTGGGTCGACACGCTGCACCGCTGGTTCGACTACTGGTTGCAAGGAGTGCAGAACGGCATCATGACCGAGCCGCAGGCGACCGTCGAGACAGACCCCGGCGAATACGAGGACTACGCCAGCTGGCCCGTCCCCGGCACCGAGCCGGTCGACGTGTTCCTCTCCGGAACCGAGGCGGGTGCCGCGGGCGCGCTCGAGCTCCAGGCCGGCGGCGGGCTCGACTCGCTGTCGTTCACGGGCGCTGCGAACCCGAACGAGAACACGCTCATCGACGACCCCGAGGGCTCGCAGGCGAGCCGTCTCGTCTTCCTCTCGGAGCCGCTCGAATCCGATCTGCGGATCTCGGGCACGCCCACCGTGCAGCTGAGCGCCGCGCTCGATCAGCCGCAGTCGAACCTCTCGGCGATCCTCGTCGACTACGGAACGACCGTCCGCACTCCGCGCAGTCCGGGCGACGGCGTCGTCAACACCGAGCAGAGCAGCTGCTGGGGCGAGGCGAGCGAGAACGACGACGCGTGCTACCTCGAGGTCGAGCGGCGTTCGGCCGAGACATCCTTCTGGCGGGTGACGCGCGGGGTGCTCGACTCGTCGAACCGCGAGTCGCTCATCGACGGGCAGGCGACCCCGGTCGTGCCCGGTCAGAAGTACGGCTTCAGCTGGCCGCTCGAGCCGTACGACCAGGTGTTCCCGGCCGGCCACCGCATCGGTGTGGTCGTCGCGACGAACCTGCGCGGCTTCGTCGCGGGAACCCCGGCGACGACGCTCACCGTCGACACGACGGTGAGCAAGATCGTGCTGCCTGTCGTGGGCGGTCTGCAGGCGGCCGCCGACTCGGCGGGCCTCGGCGTTCCGGCGCCCGTGACCCTGGGCTTCGACCTCGGCGGTCACGGCGAGGCGATCCCCGAGCAGACGGTCGCATACGGCGAGACCGCGGTCGAGCCGTCCGCGCCGACGGCCGACGAGCTGTTCTTCCAGGGTTGGTTCGCGGATGCGGAGCACACCGTCGCGTTCGACTTCACCGCCCCGCTCACCGCGAACGCCACGGCCTACGCGTCGTGGGCGACGGCCGCCGAGCTGGCCGCCTCGCTCGAGATCGAGGCCAGCGAGACGAGCGTCGACCAGGGCGACTCGATCACGGTCGCCGTGACCGCCTTCGACGCCGCCGGCAGCCCGCTCGGCGACGTGACGGACGAGGTCACGCTCACGAGCTCGGTCGAGAGCGACGTCATCGAGGGCGACACGATCACCTTCGTGCACGCCAGCCCGCACCTCATCACTGCGACCCTCGGCGGCGCGAGCGAGACCCTCAGCATCTGGGTCGAGCCCGCGCCCGACGTCGAGGAGCCCGGCTCGGGTGAGGATCCGGACGTCGAGGAGCCCGGCTCGGGCGGTTCGGGTGGTTCGGGCGGTTCGGATGACGAGCCCGGGTCGAGCGTGAGCCAGCCGAGCTCCGGTTCGCAGGGCGAGCTCGCGCAGACCGGCGTCACGCTGGCGACCCCGCTGACGCTGCTCGCCGCGCTGCTCGTGGCTGCGGGCGCCGTCTTCATCATGGTGCGCCGCCGTCGTACGGCCTCGGAGGACCCGACCGACTAGGCAGCTTCACCCCTCAGCGGCCAGGTGCCCACGACCCCTGTCGTGGGCACCTGGCCTTCGTCGTCGGTGAGCGAGTGACAACCCAGAGCCCCGGCGGGGTGAAGCCCGCCACGCAGGATGAGATGGGCGCCATGCCGTCGCGGCGGTACCTGAGTGCGGTGTGGCGCCCGTCCGGCCTGTTCCACGTGCCCGGTCGCGGTTGTCCTCGGCTCGATATTGCCTTTTGAGCTGCTGCGACGCAGGGTTGTGCAGCCTTGAGCGAAAGTGAATCTATTCGCTAGACCCACAAGCTAAACTTCCTGGTCAAGTAGTGTGCTCCCCGCCCACGCGGGGATGATCCGCTCGTCTACGAGAACGACGATGCCGAACTGCCGTGCTCCCCGCCCACGCGGGGATGATCCGCTGCGGTTCTGCAGTGCTTTCTGCATCTCCTCCGTGCTCCCCGCCCACGCGGGGATGATCCGTCGCCCGGCAGACCAAAGAAGCTGGACTGTTGGTGCTCCCCGCCCACGCGGGGATGATCCGGTTGTTGCCATCACGGAACGCATCAGCCGCAGCGTGCTCCCCGCCCACGCGGGGATGATCCGTTGGAGAACATCGACGAGATCAGCGTTCGTCGGTGCTCCCCGCCCACGCGGGGATGATCCGGTCGGCATGCTCTGCTGGTCGTGCTGGGAGAAGTGCTCCCCGCCCACGCGGGGATGATCCGCGAGGCAGCTGTGAAGGTTTGCTCCGAGCCAGGTGCTCCCCGCCCACGCGGGGATGATCCGGTGGCGTCATCATCGACCTGTCCGCGGTCGACGTGCTCCCCGCCCACGCGGGGATGATCCGGCCATCGACACGCACGCGGCGAACTTCCGCGAGTGCTCCCCGCCCACGCGGGGATGATCCGGAGAAAGCTTCTACGACGACTAGTTGCAATGAGTGCTCCCCGCCCACGCGGGGATGATCCGGCGCGCTCCGCCGCATCCGGCCCGTTGTCCGGCGTGCTCCCCGCCCACGCGGGGATGATCCGACGAGAAGTAGTGGGACGGGGGTCAGGTCAGGGTGCTCCCCGCCCACGCGGGGATGATCCTACGACGGAACCCTGTCGGCGTTGATCGCCTTCGTGCTCCCCGCCCACGCGGGGATGATCCGCTGCACCGCCTAATCGAGGAAGCCAGGGTCAACGTGCTCCCCGCCCACGCGGGGATGATCCGTTCGAGTTCGACATCGTTGAAGCCGAGGGGCTGTGCTCCCCGCCCACGCGGGGATGATCCGAAGGGGGCGATGTCCTCGGCCTTGTGGCCGGCGTGCTCCCCGCCCACGCGGGGATGATCCGAGCTGCTACGCCGCAGCAGGAGCCGACGATGAGTGCTCCCCGCCCACGCGGGGATGATCCGGCGAACGTGCGGCGGGCGATCAGACCGTCTCGGTGCTCCCCGTCCACGCGGGGATGATCCGTAGAGTGCGCCGAAGAGTGATTCGGGTGTGCAGTGCTCCCCGCCCACGCGGGGATGATCCGTGCGGCCGCACTTACCGGTAGCGCTCGTGGGCGTGCTCCCCGCCCACGCGGGGATGATCCGGACGTCTCGATCCGCCCGATCACCAAGCAAGCGTGCTCCCCGCCCACGCGGGGATGATCCGCCCCTGCGCTGCGTCGAGTGCGGACGCGTCGAGTGCTCCCCGCCCACGCGGGGATGATCCGTTGTCGATCAGACCTATCGTTCTTGGATCAGAGTGCTCCCCGCCCACGCGGGGATGATCCGCTGGCAATCACAGAGAACGAACTGTCGAGATTGTGCTCCCCGCCCACGCGGGGATGATCCGGTCAGCACTGAGGCCGTCGACGAAAGTGTGCCAGTGCTCCCCGCCCACGCGGGGATGATCCGGTATGCGCCCCTCGTCGAGGGACCAGAGGACGGTGCTCCCCGCCCACGCGGGGATGATCCGATTCCGGCTGGGCCGGTGAGCCCTGCCGTGACGTGCTCCCCGCCCACGCGGGGATGATCCGAGCAACTACGCGTCGTTGTTGGATGGTAAAGGGTGCTCCCCGCCCACGCGGGGATGATCCGGCAAACGCACCCTAAACGCCCGCCTCACGCGGGTGCTCCCCGCCCACGCGGGGATGATCCGCTCGTTACATGCCACATCACGGTTTTCACGATGTGCTCCCCGCCCACGCGGGGATGATCCGGTGACGGCTACGCCGTCTTGTTAGGGCCCTTGGCGTTCCCCGCCCACGCGGGGATGATCCGTCGATCAGGATGCGGGGATCTGCCGGTCGGTCGTGTTCCCCGCCCACGCGGGGATGATCCGATGCGCCGCCCGACGACGAACTGCGCGAGTTGGTGTTCCCCGCCCACGCGGGGATGATCCGTTTCTAGGGTTCTTACCCTCTTCCCACCCGCTGTGTTCCCCGCCCACGCGGGGATGATCCGTGAGAGGGAGAGAGAAGTGACTGTTCAGATTCGTGTTCCCCGCCACGCGGGGATGATCCGTTCTCGTAATTCGGATGGCTCCTCGGCGTCGCGTGTTCCCCGCCCACGCGGGGATGATCCGCATGCCCGAGGAGTGCCTGCGTGGCTCGAAGGGTGTTCCCCGCTCACGCGGGGATGATCCGGAGGTATTGCGAGAGGCTGCCGTCGGTGGTCCGTGCTCCCCGCCCACGCGGGGATGACCCGAACTGCAACTCTCAACGGTGTGGTGTGGTCGACGGGAGAGATTGAGCCGAGCTCGTCGAGCCTCCTCATGGCCAGGGTCTGATTCATCCGAGCGTCACGCTCAAGACTTTCGGCGCCGGGCTGCCATTCGATATTTGCTCGCGTTGCTCCAGCCGGGTCGAAGCGGGGGAGTCTTCTCGGTTTGGTCTTCGCTGGGTCGAAGCATGAGCTGGATGCCGTCGAAGTCGACGGGCTTCCAATCGTGTCGATGCACTTTGAAGGCGAGTTTCTGCTCGTTTCTCGCGGAGTAGATCATGATCGCGCGACCGTCTTTGGCCAACTCGACGACCCGTTCCCACATGAGGTCTCGTACACGTGCGCTTACATGGCCGACGAAAACGCCTGAGCTGATCTCCAGTAGCCATCGTGTGAGATGACCACGAAGGCCGGACGGGCATGCTGTGAGAACGAGAACTACCATTCGCCGTCTCCTATCGTCTCGAGTTCGGCGTACGACGTCCCTCCCGATACGACGCGATCCCCGCGGTCCCAGAGCTTGACGACGTTGATGTTGTAGATCTCGAGCCCTTCACCGTCATCGTCGGGGAGGAGGAGCTTGCGGATGTCGCGGGCGCACCGTGTCAGCACCGAACCGTCGTATACCGCATCCCTCACCGCGTGGCGGGTGTCCGATTCCACGTCGACAGGGTTCGTCGCCGCAACGTCGAAAGCAATCGGGATCGTGAGCTCGGCCTTGTAGAGGTCGGCGATGTCGTAGACGAAGGATCGCTCGTGTCCGGTGTGCACAAAGCCGAGACCCGGTGAGCATCCAATTGCGACGATCACTGCGTGCATAATTCCGTAGAGGCAGGTGTGCGCCGAGGACAGGGCCATGTTGATGAGGTCGGAGTTCTCGAAATCTTCGCGGTCGTAGTCCCGTTTCGTCCAGGGAACACCGGTCCGTTTCGATTCTTCGCGATAGATCCGGCGCACTCGAGCACCTTCACGCCCCCGAAGTTGCTGCATCGTGAGCTCGCCGACATCCTCGCCCGGAAATCTCATGCCGTACATCTCGCGTGCGACCCGCAACCGCGATGACTGGTTGGCGAATGCTCGGGCCTGGGCTTCGAGCAGTCTCGTCGAGCGTGCGAGAGTTCTGCCGTGGGCGTAGTACCGGACACCTCGTTCGCCCACCCACACTGCTGTCGAACCGCTTTCCGCGAGCAGCAGCATGGCCTGATGAGTCACCCGGGTTCCCGGCCCCAGGAGGAGCGCGCCCAAGGATGCGGCGGGGATGTGCACGGTGCCACGTTCATCCGTTGCGGTGATCGCGTTCTGGTCGCGGTGGACTACGGCGCGTTCGACATAGATGAAGGAGATCCGCTCGTCGGCGCGTACGAGCTCCGGCAGCTCTGGCGGTGGCGTACCCGGACGTTTCGCCATGTCACAGCCGAGCCAGGGTGAGAAGTCCGCAGCCGTAGCCTTTCGCGCGTCCGATGCCGAATGTCAACGCCCTCCTGAGCGCATCGACATCTGTCACCTCGAGCCTGCCGTCGAACTGCGCCGTTGCCAGGGTCACGGTGGCGGAGCCACGGCGAAAGCTCTTCTTCTCTCGATTGCTGACGAGCAGTTGCGGTTCGCCGTCGTCGTTACTCATCACCTGGAAGCCATTCGCGGTCGTCCGATCGATCAGCCAGCTCGCTTGCTGCCGGGCAGTGACGTGGCCGACGATCTTGCCTTCCAGCTCGGGGTCACGCGGAGTACGCACTGGATTCGCGAAGATCCGGAAGGCATAGTGCTGTCCTCGCGTGATCTGGGAGAGGAAGCCCGTATAGTCGATGGTGTCCCAGGTGCTGGATGTCGGCCACCCGGCTTGTTCGATGAGGTGAGTGAAATCGGGCGCGGTCGGGCTGGCCACGAGAAGCATCAGCTGATGCGCTTCGTGGTCGAGTCGCCAGAGGGTTCGTCCGCTTGCCGTGCTGTCCGCCGTGTCGGGAGCGAACCCGGCGAGCACGGCCGCATGCATCGCTTGCGGTGACGAGACGAGCAGCCTAGTGCCTCGTCTGGCGGGGTTGAGGAACATCCGCGTCAAGAACATCTAGAACTCCTTCGCCAGATCGAACGCGTCATGTCCGCCAGCCTTACCGTCATGCGCCGTAGGTTCCACCGTTCCGTCCGGATTGTCGACCTCGATACGTTCTCCTGTCACGACCGTGCGCCAGCCGTATTCTCTGCGTTCGGGATCGAAGCTCAACGGAATATCGCGCACGGTCTCCCCACGCTCATTCTCATCAACGACATCCCGGGCAAACGGGAGAAGCACCCTGCGGTTCCGCTCCTTTCGTTTGACATGTGCTGAGGCGTGCCAGGTTCGTTCTTTCCGCATCGCTTCGACGAGGGTTCCCTCGCGCCGACCGATCGGCAGTATGCCATCCGGGGGGCAGGAGCGTCGCCCGAGGTAGAGGGGGAACACCGGGTTTCGGAGCGCGTCCTCGATCCCTTCCAAGAGGGACGCGTCGGCGTGGAGCCCCACGAGGAACACAGCGTCGGAGAGATAGTAGCGATACGACAACGGCATCGAGTCCACACTGCCGTCGCGCTTCGGTGACTGCCAGCGCTGAGCGGTCTGGAAGTCTCGTAAGAGCTCACCCGGCTGTTCGGTGCGCACCCCATAGCTGAGCTGTACCAGATCTTCGATCTCGTCCGTGCGGCGGCGGCCTTGAGCTGCCGCGATCAACCCGATGATCCCGCTTTTGGTCGGTTCGCGTCGAGTCGTCCGTTGTACGAATCTGCTCGAATCACCCCATGATTGGAGAGGCGCGGCGAGCCTGATGAGAAGCACCGTCATGCGGGTTCCTGAAGGCGCTCCGAGGTCAGCGACTCGAGTGCGGTGACCATGTCGGAAAGGGAAGTCGGCGTTCCCAGGGCGATGAGACCTCGCGTGTACGGACCGACCTGCAGCACGTAGCTCGCCACGGAGCCGACCCCGTAGTTGCGTTCGATCTCGGTGGCGTAGTCGGCAAGCTTTTCGCTTGCGATCTGCACTCGCGATTCGCCTTCGCCGGCAGCGACTGCGTCCTCGAATGCGCCGACGAGGTTCACCGACTGCGAGTCCCTCACGACGACCACAACGCCCTCCGGGAGGGTGCGGTTCGCGAAGGTGTTCTGCTTACCGGTGGGCATGCTCGTAATGAAGGCGTGAACGAATGCGCCGACCGCCCTGGATGTCGCATCGACGCTTCCGAGGTTTGAGAGAAGTCCGTTCACGTTCACCGTCGCATAGCGGTACAGCGTCGACGAGTTGAACTCGACGGTGCCGATCATCCCGGCGCCGGATGCATCATCCGGCTTCTTGTCGTCGACGGCTGTGAAGTAGTCGAACTCGTTCTCGACGGCATGCACGCTGATCGCATGAGCGACCTGGGCCGCGGCGTCCACGTTGAGGTCGACGGCGTCGGCGACCATCCGCCCGAAAAGAGCGAGGTCTACGCTGTGGGCCTGGTCGGCGGCTTTTTTGATCGCCGAACCGTCGAACTCGCCTCCATCGTTTCCCTCGATTGCGAGAGAGGCGATGTTCGAGATCTGCTGGTCGCTGAGGAACAGAAGGAACTTGCTCTCGGCCACGGGCTCGGTTGTCGAGCCTTTCGCCGGTCTGGGCTTCTCGACCACGAAGCCACCCTTCTTGAGCGCTTTCTCGGCGATGGTCAAGGAGTCGTCAGCCAGATCTACGCGCTGTCGTGTGATCTTCCCAGCGATCAGTTCCACGATTCTCTTCGTGCGAACACCCAGCTCGGCTGGGTCGAGGGTCTCTTCGAAGGCCTTCCTCGTCGCGCGCTTCCACGCCTGACTGGAGACACGCGATCTCGCCACTCCACCATATTGCGCCTGTTTGGGGCTCCCGGTGTCGTCACGGTTGATGTTGCTCGGCGGCACGGTTTGGAGGACGTGGATATCGATGATCGTTTTACTCATTGTTCTTCTCCCAGTGATTTGTCGTCTGAACTGTCGTCGTCGATGCCGGACGCTGCCGAGTCGGTCTCGTCATCTATTGCAAATGCTCGGTAATAGTCGCGACCCCAGGCGAGGCGTACCGCCTTGATCAGCAGGGGATCCTGCCATCTTGCGAGATCGACGGCGAAGGCCGCATAATCGAGCGGGACATCCGCTGCGCGGAACTGTGAGATGAGGCCACGCGCATGATGCACAGCCTCGGCGAGGCTGGAAGCCGTTCCCAGAGCTTGGAATCGGCGGCGGGTCGCCTCCTCGCTCACTGCGCGTTCCCGGCCCAGACGGCGTGCCGCGAGCCCGATGCCCCGCCCTCGGCGATGCATCGCACCCCCCTTCGACTGCTGGTGCAGTGCATAGAGAGTGAGTGCGTGATGAGCTGCGGTCTCCGACTTCGACGGCGCGTCCCCCGAACCGATGAGGCTCGCTGGCATCCCTTTCATGACTTCCCATACGGCGGGCTCGGAGCCCGGGTCGGCCCCGGCTACCCGTCGGAGCTTGGCAAGGGAGGCCACATCGCCGGAGTCCTTGCGCAGGTAGCCGGATTGCAGTTTGCGAACACGAGCGTCGATGAAAGAGTAGAGCGGCGCGTAATGCCCATATCGGCGCCTGAGCCTTTCATCGTCGAGATCTTCCTCGGCATTGCCGGGCGTTTCGATCGTCATTGCGCCACCTCCAAGAGTGTTTTCGGGTCGGGTTCGACGTCATCGCCGTCGGGAAGAACCTTCCGGAGTTCGCTCAGGTAGAACGAGAAGGCCTCCGGAGAGCTAACGTGCCGGTCGGTGCGGGGGTTCGTGCGTCCGACCCATGCGGCATTGCCTGCGGCATCCACGGCCTCGCGTGCGATTCGGCGGAGGATGGCGCCCGCTTGAGCGTTCCACGCGATCCCCGCACTTCGGGGGTCGGAGGAAGCATCGAGTTCCCGCAGCCACTGTCGGAACGGGGTGTCCAGGAGGAAGTAGGCCTCCTCGCGAATGCGATCGCCGGGTCCGTCCGGTGGGCCGCCAGCCGCGATCGCGAGGTTGCGAGCCAGGATGCCGAGATGGAAGACCGCCTTGTCGGTCTGCTCGATGGCGAGGAGGGCGCGAGTTGTGAGAGAAGCGCCGCGTTCCGAAATCAAAACACTGTCGAAACTCACGACGTCGTCGATGATCTCGGCGACGGTTGCGCTTTGACTGCCGTACTCCATGCCGATGGCATGGGTTCGGATCGTGAAGTCCTCGCTCAGAACTCCCGTGTCTTGGAGCTTGCGGAACCATTCGAGCGATGGTGGCGGGAGGAATCGAGATCCTTCCTTGTACTGTTCTTCTCTGATGCTCTGCGGAAGTATCCCGCCGAGACCTCGCCAGAGCGCTCGCTCGGGTCTGTGCTCGTTCGGCATGTATACCCGCGGCTGACGGAGGGCTTTCTCCTGGGTCTCACTGCGACGCCACGCCGTCATCGTCTCGAGATTGTGCACGTTGGGTGCGGTTTGCGGTTTGAGCGGGTCGCCGTTGGCAATGATGACTCCCGTGACGGCACCGCCGGATGGGACGAGACGGATGCGCCGGCTCTGCCACGTGAGCAGGTCGACGGGCCCACGGGGCTGCCGGCCTCCCGCGACCTCCTCCCGGGCCGTGAGCTGCTCTCGTTCCCAGGTGGGCCAGTCGTCGGTCGCGAAGGGCTGGCCGTCGCCGTCGCCGAGGACGAGGTTGAGCAGCAGAGTCTCGCGGAGATTTCGCCCCTCCAGAACGATTCCTCCGAGCGAGCCCGCCCAGGCGGCGCCGATCGGGTAGCCTTTTCCTCCTTTGACCCGCGGGTCGTCGACTGCTCCCGACTTGATTCCGGAGGGGTCGAAAGCCTGACAGTGAATGAGCCAGCGGGCGGCTTCCGCGTAGGAGATGGAGGCCGTGCCGCGTTTCAGTCGTGTCGTGAAGAAGGGAGCGCCGTTGGGCACGTCTGCGATGAGTTTGTCGAGGGACGAGACGTCGCCGCTCGTCGTCATGAGCGAGGCCACCTGGTAGAACGGTTCGGCGCCATGGAACAGCTCGAAACGGTCGTGTACTTCGTCGAGATATTTCGACAACGTGACGATGTCGAGGAGCGAGCCCTCCGAGTTCCAGAGCTCACGCCATTCCTCGACGGGGTCGTCATCAAGGGGTCGGAGAGAACCGTGCAGAATCGCGATGAGCAACCGGGTGATCGCGAAGGTCTGCGTGGGAACCTCGCCGACGATCCCCCGAAGGTCACCGGCCTCACGGAAGAGTCGTGCGATCGAGACTTCCTCGACGTGGCTGTCGCGAAACTCCGCGAGGATCCACGGATCGTCGATGAGCGAAAAGGATGGTCGTTCGTCATCCATTGCTGTCACCTTTCTTGATGATGGTCACGATCAACCCCAACTCCTTGTCGTATCTCACGTCGGCGCCCGCGAGCTCGGCGTGCATGTTCTCGTCGAGCACGAGTGCCAATTGACCGCGTAGCCAATACGATTTCTGCCATCCCTCGAAGGCGTTCTCTTCCAGGGCGCCGAGCACCCGATTGAAGCGCCAGGGCGCAGTTAGCGACGGAGGCAGCCTGACGCTCGAATTGGCTACGGTGCGCTCGACTCGAGAGTCATCCGGCGGCCACATCGTCTTGATGACAAGACCGCCGCCATGCGCGAGGGTCGGAAGAGTGCGGATATCGGAACCCACCCGTTGCACGAGCAGAACCTCGAGCGTGTCCTCGGTGTCCCGTACTTGTGCCTGGCCTTCGGGGGAATCGCCATCGACTTCTCCGACACCTCGATCGATCCACCCCACGAGCGATGAGCCATCCCTACCCGGTGAGCCGAGGAGGAAGGTCTGAGCTCGGAGATGTTTGCTTTCGATCTCCGCGTCCCATGTTCTCCGTGCGATCTCCAACGGTTCGTCCCACCCCGGTGGAGCATCCCGGACTACGTCGTATGTAGCGCGAACCAGGGCAGGGATGTCGCGGGGGAGACTCAAGCGGTTCGATCCCACTATCGAATCCAGGGCCATGAGAGTGCGCAGGAGCGGGTAGTCGCTATAGATGGTGCTTGTACTGGAACCGATCGTCGGTGGGGTCGTCGACCAGTCCTCCACTCCGACGATGTGGCACCGGGCTTCGGCCACCGCCGATGGTCGGCCACCGCGTTCATGGCGATGGAGCCGCCCAATGCGTTGGAGCAGGAGGTCGGTGGGGGCGAGGTCTGTAACCATGACGTCGAAGTCGATATCGAGGGATTGTTCGAGAACCTGGGTGCCCACGACTATCGCTTTCGGCGGTCGTCCGGGGCTGTCCGGAGACCCGAAGGTGGTTCGCAGCCAGGTGTCTATCTCCACGCGATCGTTCGCGGCAAAACGCGAATGAGCGAGTTTGACGATGGTATCGGAGCCCAGATGCTCCTTCACCAGCCGCATGGTGTCCTGTGCCCGTGCGACGGTGTTCCGCACAATGACCGCGCAGCCCCCATCGGCGAGCGACTCATCGAGGATGCGAAGAAGGGTTTCATCGTCATCCGCTGCACGGATGAGCTCGACCTGGCGGCTCTCGCCGGGGGCTTCGACAGGGGTGATGAACAGCTCTCCGTCGGAGACAGCGGTGATGAGAGGGTAACTTCGAATGTCGTCGAGAGCAGCGAAAGGATCTGTTTCCTCCACGACGCCGGCCTTGAACGCTGCGCGGAGGCGTTGCTTTCGTTCGGCCTTCTCCTCCGATGTCTCGTTGTCAGGTTTCGGGTGGGCGGAAGGCCGACGCTCACCCGCGTATGCGCGCAGGAGCTTTTTCCGCACTCCCGTCGGCAACGTCGCTGAGAGCATGATGACGGGTACTTCGTAGTGCCCGAGCCACTCGAGAACCCGTTCGAGATAGACGTTCATATAGGCGTCGTAGGAGTGGACCTCGTCGATGACGACCACTTTGTTCGCGAGTGCGAGGTGTCGCAGCATGAGGTGTCTGCTTTTGAGGCCGGCGAAGAGCACCTGATCGATCGTGCCGACCACGAAGTTCGCGAGAGGCCCCTTCTTGCGGCCGTTCAGCCACTCGTGGATGATCAGCCATTCCTCGGCAGATTCCCCCTTGCCCTGGTGGTCTCCGACCGCTCGGAAGTTTGCGAGCAGGTCCAGCGTCTCCTCGTTTAGGGAGGCCTTCCCGTGAGCGAGATACATGCTCCTCCGCACATCGATGGCGTCCGGATCGACGGGCAGATGTTCGACCCAACGACGCACTCGGGAGAACATCGCGTCGCTCGTCGCCATGGTGGGCAGAGCGACGAAGCATCCGCCCTGCCCGAAACGGGTCGCCAGGATCTCGGTGGCGAGAAGGGCAGCCTCGGTCTTGCCGCTGCCCATTTCGCTTTCGATGATCATGAGACCCGGGTGAGGCAGTGTGCGTGCGAGTTCGGATGCTGCCCTCTGCACTGGCCGGAGAGTCGCTTTGTTCCCGAGGCCGAATCGTTCGCGGAAAGTCCCTTCGACGTCATCGCGTGTTTCTCCTGGCTGCCATGGAGGGGTCAGCCTGAGATCGCCAAGGGCTCGACGCGCTCGCTCAGTCGAGTTCAGCCCTGTGAAATCGTAGGAGAAGCGTGTCTCGTCGCTTGCGATCCAGTCGGCTACGATGACGAGCCCTGTAAGGAGAACTTGAGAGCGGGGCGAAAGCGGCCTGTTGGCCATGGCGCCCAGATCGCCATCGTGGAGAGCGAGTCGGGCTGCGTAGTCGATCAACTCGTGCTGCGTGTTCTTCCAGAGTTCGCCTTCTCCGACCAGCTCGGGTAATTGACCGACCACGCGCGCCTGTTCGGATGTTGGTGTGACACCGTGATGACTGCCCACTACGGCCGCGTAACTCTGTGCGACCGGCTTCGACCAATGCTGGTTCTCCGTGAGCCAGTGAGTGAGCAGGTGGAAGCTCGCAGCCGAGTGAGGCAGTCGGCTGCGTTCAGTGGAGTTCGCCCCGATCCTGAATCGAAGCCCTGCATCTCGCATCCTGCCTGTGAGGGATTCCACCTGCACTGCGAACGCGGGTGTGCACTTGCCACAGTCATGCTGCGCGGCGAGGAAAACGAAAACCCGGCGGGTGAATTCGAGATCGTCGTTGAGATCGCGCGAGAGGAGTTCTCGTACGCTACGTGGGATCCACTCGTCCCACAGGATGTCGGCGACCGCCGCTGAGTCCGCCATGTGCACGTGCAGAGGGAGCCAGGATGTCTCATCCTCGCTCGATTTCGCCCAGGGGGTGCGAGCGACTGTGCTCAACGCCACGATCGTTACCCCCCGAATCTGTGTCTTGCTTTGCTGCCGGGGCCCGAGGAAAGTATGTGTTGTTCGGCTCCGGCAATTGGAGTGGTGGGCGTGACGCGTCGACCGCAGATCTGATGCAAGCGTATGCACTGTGCTAAAAATCAGGTACCCCCCTTTCAGGTCTCTCTGAAATTCGCCCTTCCGTTTGTGTATTCCCTGCATGTCCCGGTAATAGCCAGGAGCACGTGTTCCCCGAGATCACCTTGCCGTGACGGGCAAGAAAAATTGTTTTTGGCCTAGTGCCCCGGCGAGGCCGGGGAGTAATCAGGCAGGCTTCCCGACGCCTGCACAGGACTACGGATCATCCCCGCGCAGGCGGGGAGCACTCCACGCCCACTCATTCACGCGGCACCCGCAGCGGATCATCCCCGCGCAGGCGGGGAGCACCGCCACACCGCGTTATGGGAGCTATCCTGCGGCGGATCATCCCCGCGCAGGCGGGGAGCACGGTCCGATCCGCATGGATCGTGTTGTGGAGGACGGATCATCCCCGCGCAGGCGGGGAGCACTCGCACCGTGGTTCGCTCTTCTCGCCCGGTCGGCGGATCATCCCCGCGCAGGCGGGGAGCACATCGCGGCGCCCATCTCCGTGTAGTCGCCATCCGGATCATCCCCGCGCAGGCGGGGAGCACCGTGACTCCGTGATAGTCAATGAAGTCTTCAACGGATCATCCCCGCGCAGGCGGGGAGCACGGACTACCTCGAATGACCGTGGATGATCTCGACGGATCATCCCCGCGCAGGCGGGGAGCACATGTGATCGGCCGTACTCACGGTGCCGCCTGCCGGATCATCCCCGCGCAGGCGGGGAGCACCCAGATTCAGCCACTGACAGTTTGTGGTAAGTCGGATCATCCCCGCGCAGGCGGGGAGCACCTGTGGCTTGAGGTTGGCGAGCATCCCGCCCTTCGGATCATCCCCGCGCAGGCGGGGAGCACATTCGAGACCGACGGCGGCTTGTTGCCGATCGCGGATCATCCCCGCGCAGGCGGGGAGCACACCAGATTCAGCCACTGGCAGTTTGTTGTGAGTCGGATCATCCCCGCGCAGGCGGGGAGCACCGCAAGCTGCTGCCCATGATCACGAGTTCTGGCGGATCATCCCCGCGCAGGCGGGGAGCACGAGCCCGGATCGACACTGATGACCCGGCGCGTCGGATCATCCCCGCGCAGGCGGGGAGCACACGCCGTCTGCGATCTGCGCCTTGGTTAGCGGCGGATCATCCCCGCGCAGGCGGGGAGCACGCTA
Organism: Compostimonas suwonensis; assembly: GCF_002797855.1. Classification (GTDB taxonomy): domain Bacteria; phylum Actinomycetota; class Actinomycetes; order Actinomycetales; family Microbacteriaceae; genus Compostimonas; species Compostimonas suwonensis. Next base: position 238,458 of record NZ_PGFB01000001.1, on the reverse strand, counting down.
CCAAACGGGTACAAATCCGTGTTCATGCACGGATCATCCCCGCGCAGGCGGGGAGCACCCGCACACCATTCAAGCCCCGGTCACTCCGGGGCGGATCATCCCCGCGCAGGCGGGGAGCACGCTCGACCTCAAGGCAGTTCCGACGCAGGGCCGGGATCATCCCCGCGCAGGCGGGGAGCACATACCTGGACAGCAACGTCTTAGAGGAACCTGAGGATCATCCCCGCGCAGGCGGGGAGCACTCTCGGGAGAAGGGCTCACAGGGCGCTCCCGCCGGATCATCCCCGCGCAGGCGGGGAGCACACGGTGATCAGCTTGACGATCGAGGCCGCGAACGGATCATCCCCGCGCAGGCGGGGAGCACACGCAAGACCTCTCGATCGACATATTCGTGCCCGGATCATCCCCGCGCAGGCGGGGAGCACCGGGCGCGTGCTCGTGGCAGGGAATCAGTGGACGGATCATCCCCGCGCAGGCGGGGAGCACGCTCTCACGAACCTCACCGCCGTGCTGCTGTTCGGATCATCCCCGCGCAGGCGGGGAGCACACTTGCTAATCAGGACTTTATGTCACCGAACCTCGGGAATCGAGTCACTTTGTCGCATTCGCCGGGGAACCGCGTCTCGAAAACAGGATGGATGTCGCGCCACGCCACCGCAGTGACGCCCGATGGCGGTGTGCCGCGACATCCGTCCTGTTCCACGGCCGCTCAGACCGCTCAACCAGCCAGCCGGCCCGCCCAGGCCTCAGTCGTTCGAGCGGTGGATGAGGCGCGACAGCACGATGGCCGAGCGGGTGTGGTCGACGTTGGGGGCGATGCGCACACGTTCGAGGGCGGCTTCGAGGCTGGGGATGTCGCGGGAGCGCATGTGCACGATGGCGTCGGCGCTGCCCGTCACGGTGCCGGCATCCACCACTTCGGGCACGGCCGAGAGGATGCGCAGCAGCTCTTCGGGCGCTACGGTTCCCCGGCAGAAGAGCTCGACGTAGGCCTCCGTGTTCATGCCGTCGACGGTCGGGTCGACCTGGATCGTGAAAGCCCGGATGACGCCGTCGGCCACGAGGCGGTCGACGCGGCGTTTGACGGCGGAGGCCGACAGGCCGATGATCTGGCCGATGTCGCCGTAGCCTGCCCGGGAGTTGCGGCGGAGCTCGTCGAGGATACTGCGGTCGAGATTGTCCATGCCGTTGAGTGTACGCTCGTTTATTGCGTTCAACCAATGAAGTACGCACGAATTTCGCGTCACATGGAGGGTATTACCGGATAGCTGCGTGCGACACTGGAGATGGCGTCGACCTGGTCCGCCCATCCCGTCACTCAAGGATTCAGGAGCCCCACCCTATGTCGACGACGATCCTCGAACCCGCCGCGGTTCCCACCCGGCGCACCCCCGTGCACCGCACCGTGCTGATGTGCCGCCCCGACCATTTCACGGTCAGCTACCGCATCAACCCGTGGATGCACCCGCAGGTTCCCACCGACACCGCGCTCGCCGTCGCCCAGTGGGAGACGCTCTACAACACCTACCTCGGTCTCGACTTCGACGTGCGCCTCATCGACCCCATCGAGGGCCTGCCCGACATGGTCTACGCGGCCAACGGCGGTTTCGTGCTCGACGGCATCGCCTACGGCGCGAGCTTCCAGTACCCGGAGCGCCAGCCGGAGGGCCCCGCCTACATGGACTGGTTCCGCGAGAGCGGCTTCCGCGTCGTCGAGCCCGCCAACGTCAACGAGGGCGAAGGCGACTTCCTCCTGGTCGGCGACGTCATCCTCGCCGGCACCGGCTTCCGCAGCGACTCGCAGAGCCACACCGAGCTGGCCGAGATCGTCGGCCGCGAGGTCGTCACACTGAACCTCGTCAACCCGAGCTTCTACCACCTCGACACGGCGATCGCGGTGCTCGACCCTGTCGCGGTCGACGGCCATGCCAACATCGCCTACCTGCCGAGCGCCTTCGACGAGCCGAGCCTCCGCATCCTGCGCGAGCGCTACCCGAACGCGATCATCGTCACAGAAGAGGATGCCGCGGTGCTCGGCCTCAACTCGTTCAGCGACGGCTACAACGTGGTCATCGCCTCCCGCGCCACCGATTTCGAGCGGCAGCTGCGCGAGCGCGGCTACAACCCGATCGGCGTGGACCTGTCCGAGCTCCTCCGCGGCGGCGGCGGGGTCAAGTGCTGCACGCTCGAGCTGCGGTCGTAGAGGCCGTGGATCAGAAGGAGAAGAGCATGGTGACGACGATCTCGCAGGCTGACGCCTACATCGGTGCCGAAGAAGAGCACGCGGCACACAACTACCACCCGCTGCGCGTGGTCGTGACATCCGGCGACGGCGCCTGGGTGACGGATGTCGACGGCCGGCGCTACCTCGACTGCCTCGCCGCGTACTCCGCCGTGAACTTCGGCCACTCGAACCCGGTGCTCATCGAGGCGGCGAAAGCCCAGCTCGATCGCATCACGCTCACGAGCCGCGCGTTCCACAACGACCAGCTCGGCGCCTTTGTGACCGAGCTCGCCGCGCTCGCCGGAAAAGACATGGTGCTGCCCATGAACACGGGCGCCGAGGCCGTCGAGTCGGGAATCAAGGTCGCCCGGGCCTGGGGCTACCGGGTCAAGGGCGTCGCGGCGGACCAGGCGAACATCATCGTCATGGCGGGCAACTTCCACGGGCGCACGACGACGATCGTGAGCTTCTCAGACGATCCCGACGCCCGCGACGACTTCGGGCCGTTCACGCCGGGCTTTCGCACCGTGCCGTACGGGGATGCGGCGGCCATCGAAGCGGCGATCGACGAGAACACCGTGGCCGTGCTCGTGGAGCCCATCCAGGGCGAGGCCGGCATCGTCGTCCCGCCCGCCGACTTCCTGCCGCGGGTGCGCGAGATCTGCACGCGCGAGAACGTGCTGTTCATCGCCGACGAGATCCAGTCCGGCCTCGGCCGCACGGGTGCGACGTTCGCGTGCGACCTCGTCGACGTGGTTCCCGATCTCTACCTTCTGGGCAAGGCGCTCGGCGGCGGCATCGTGCCCGTCTCCGCGGTCGTCGGCGACAGCGACATCCTGGGCGTGCTGCGCCCTGGCCAGCACGGCTCGACCTTCGGCGGCAATCCGCTCGCGGCGGCCGTCGGCATCGAAGTGGTGCGGATGCTCGCCACCGGCGAATACCAGGAGCGTGCACGTGTGCTCGGGGCCCGGCTGCACTCCCGGCTCGAGGGCCTCGTCGGCAGCGGCGTCGTGGCACTGCGCGGCGCCGGGCTCTGGGCGGGCATCGACATCGACCCGGCCCTCGGCACCGGACGCGAGGTGTGCGAGCTGCTCATGGCGCGCGGTGTGCTCGCGAAGGACACCCATGGCTCGACGATCCGCCTCGCGCCGCCGCTCGTTGTGGAGCCCGAGGATCTCGACTGGGCCGTGGAGCAGCTCGAGGGCGTGCTGGAGGAGTTGCGCGGGCGCTGATCCAGGATCGGGGAACGAGGCGGGCACGGATTCGCCGCGACATCCGGGTTGTCGGCCCGTTTGTTAACCCGTGTTCACCGCCGAGCCGCTATGCTCGGATCGCGCACTGTGACTGTGCCCTGTTCGGGGGCACGGGCTCCTCGCCCGAGGGGCCTGTCGGAGTGCGCATCGTTGTCGCCGTCGACGACGCCCGCTCGCCGCATCACCGCATCCCGAAGGGCGTCGTGAGAAATCCCGAAAGGTCCTCCTCCATGTCCCTGCGCATCTCCCACCCGCGGGTTCGGCTCGTCGCCTCCCTCGCAGCCGCAGCCGCCGTCGTCTTCTCGCTCTCTGCGTGCAGTGTGCTCGACTCGATCTTCCCCGCGCAGGCCCAGCGCGACTCCGACACGGCCGAGGTGTCCGAGGCCGGCCAGGCCGACGCCTTCACCCTCCTCGTGGGCGACTGCTACAACGACGAGAACCTCGACGCGACCGAGGTCTCCGAGGTTCCCGCTGTGCCGTGCGCCGAGCCGCACGACAACGAGGTCTACTACACCTTCGACATCCCGGACGCGACGTACCCGGGTGAGGACTCGATCCTCACCCAGGCCGACGCCGGCTGCGAGGGCGAGTTCCCCAACTTCATCGGCATGGCCTACGCCGACTCGTCGATCGAGTACTCCTACCTCTACCCGTCCGAGGGCAGCTGGAAGGACGGCGACCGCGAGGTCGTCTGCATCGTCTACTCGGACACGCAGACCACGGGCAGCCTCAAGGGCGCCGCGATCTAGCGAGCGGTCGAGCGGATCTCGAAATCGAACAGGATGAGCACGGATGAAGCGGGAACGGTCATGACGATCACGGCTGCGGCTACGGGCAACTACTCCTCCGGTGTGGGCCGACGGTTGGGCAGCCTGCTGGGCTTCCTGCTGATCACCGCCATCCTGTCGATCGTCATCCCGAAGTTCTTCATCGGCGAGATCCTCCGCGTCCGTGACCAGCGCACGCTCGTCGTCATCTGCTTCGCCATCCTCACGATCGGCGTCGTCTGGGCGATCGTGCGCGTGTTCGTCACCGGGCCGGTGCGCATCGTGACGACGCCGACCGAGGTCACCGTCTACCGTGCCGGGCGCAGCCGCGACCGCTGGACGCGCTCGGAGGCGCGGTTCTCGTCGTTCGTCATCCGCGAGTCGACGAACGGTGTGCGCACGGCCTCGACGCGCAAGCTCATCGTGACGACCAAGACGGAGCGCGTCGAGATCGTCTGCACCTGGTTCTCTCCGGCCACGTTCAACGCCCTGCTCGCGGATGTGAGCCCGGTCACGGGTGCGGCGGGTGCGGTGGGTGCGGTGGGTTTGGCAGGTGTCGCAGCCCCGGTCGGCCCGGCCGTCACACCGGGGATCGTGGGCGCGACGCCGTACGGCGGGGGCGCGCCCGAGGGGTGGGCGCCGGGTGCGTCCGCTGCGGGCGTGACAGGTTCGGCAGGTGCGGCTGGGGCCGAGTCCCGGGTGGATGCCGCGAGCCGGCGTGCCCCCGCGGCATCCGGCGACTTCGTGCTCGATCACACCCCCCTGCGTCGTTCGCGAACGGCGCTGTCGATCGTGCTCGTCGTGGGTGTGCTCATCGCGATCGCCGTGGGCGTCTTCGCCCTGATGGACGGGGAGACCGATGTGCTCGTGATCGTCGGCGCCCTGGTGCTGGCCGCCGTGATCGTGGGCCTCATCGGCCTGTTCTCCCAGCGCGGCCGCGGCCGGGTGCCGTCGCGGATCGCGGTGACGCCCAGCTCGATCCAGGTGGACGGCCGGATGTTCCTCGTGCACCAGCTCTCGAGCGTGGTGGCGACGCCGCCCAGCTACACCACGGGGCAGCGCGCCCTGCTGCTCGTCGAGAGCTCGGGCGCGCGCACGCGGGTGCCGCTCGGCCGCAACGTGGCTCCGGGCGCGCGGGGCGACGTCTTCCCCGCCTATCCGCTCTTCGTCGAGACCCTCGCCGCGGCGACCTCGCACCGGCCGGGGCTCCTCACCTTCGACCTGGGCTGACACCCGCGCTCGCCGCCGAGCTCGTTCCTGCGAGGCGCGTGATGAACAACGCGGGAACACCCTTTCACCCGGGCCGGAGGCGGCATAAAGTGGGCCGCACAGGATGCCGCGACACTGCAGTCGGGTGAACTCCGAGCTTTTTCGGAATAGAAGTAGTAGAACGGTCGTTCTTCCTCACTAGACAGCGGGCGCCGCGCTCGCGCCGAAAGGAAAAGATCATCATGGCTACTCCCACAGTCCTGCTCGTTCACGGAGCGTTCGCCGATGGATCGAGCTGGTCCAAGGTCATCACGCACCTCCAGGCGGCGGGCATCCCCGTGCGCACCGTCGTCAACCCGCTGCGCGGCGTGACCTTCGACGGCGAATACGTCGCGAGCGTCGTCGCACAGACCGAGGGCGACGTCGTGCTCGTCGGCCACAGCTATGGCGGCCCCGTCATCACCTATGCGGGAAGCACGGCCGAGAACGTGAAGGGCCTCGTCTACGTGGCCTCCTTCGGGCTCGACAAGGGCATGACCGTGCAGGAGTCGACGGCCGGCTTCCCCGACTCCAAGCTCGGTGCCGCCCTCCGGCCGCACGCCTACCCGGGAAGCGACCTCCCCGAGTTCACGATCGACGAGGAGCAGTACCGCGAGGCGTTCGCGGCCGACGTGACCGACGAGGAGGCGGCCGTCGGCGCCGTCAACCAGCGCCCGGTCGCGGCCGTGGCCTTCGGCGAGCCGCTCGCCGTCGAGCCCGCCTGGAAGCGCGTGCCCAGCTGGTGGGTGCTCTCCGGCGCCGACAACGCCATCAACCCCGACTCGCAGCGCGCGGCCGTCGCCCGTCTCGGCGCGACCGTGACAGAGATCGAGGGCGGCTCGCACTCGATCGCGGTGTCGCACTCGGCCGAGGTCGCCGAGGTCATCGTAAGCGCGGTGCGCTCGCTGTCCTGACCCGCGCGCACCAGGTTCTCGCAGCCGATCGGGCCCGCCCGGTCGGCTGCGGCCGGTTCGCGACAGGCGTGACCGGCCATATCGACGGCGGCGCGGCATCCGCTATCGTGCAGCTGTGAGCAATGTCGCCGAGAGCACGCCGCCGCCACCCGTCGAACAGTCCAGAGGCTTCTTCGGGCAGCCGCGGCAGCTCGCCACGGTCTTCGGCGTCGAGATGTGGGAGCGCTTCTCCTTCTACGGCATGCAGGCCGCGCTCGTGCTCTACCTCTACTACTCGGTGGCGGACGGCGGGCTCGGCATCCCGCAGGCCACGGCCGTCGGCATCGTCGGCGCCTACGGCGGGGCGGTCTACCTCTCCACGATCCTCGGCGCCTGGATCGCGGACCGCCTGCTCGGCTCCGAGCGGGTGCTCTTCTCCAGCGCCATCCTCATCATGGTCGGCCATATCGCCCTCGCGGTGATCCCGGGTGGTGCCGGCGTCGTCGTCGGCCTGCTCTGCGTCGCCATCGGCAGCGGCGGGCTCAAAGCCAACGCGACCTCGGTCGTGGGCCAGCTCTACGAGCAGGGCGATCCGCGACGCGACGCCGGCTTCTCGGTCTTCTACCTCGGCATCAACCTCGGCGCCTTCCTCGGCCCGCTGCTCACCGGGCTCGTGCAGACGACCCTCGGCTTCCACTACGCCTTCGGGGTCGCGGCCCTCGGCATGGCGATCGGGCTCACGCAGTACGCGATCGGGCGCAAGGCGCTGCCCGCCAGCGCGCGAGTCGTGCCGAACCCGCTGCCCGCGAACCGCAGGATGCTCATGATCGTCGTCGCGTCGGTCGCGATCGTCGTGATCGTGGTGCTCGTGCTCGCGCGGGTCATCACCGAGAACACCCTGCCGCTCGTCGTCATCGTCGTGACGGTGGTCGCGGCCGTCGCCTACTTCGTGGTCATCCTCTCGAGCAAGCGGGTCACCGGGGTCGAGCGCTCGCGGGTCTACGCCTTCATCCCGCTCTTCATCGCGAGCGTCGCTTTCTGGTCGCTCTACCAGCAGCAGTTCACGGTCGTGACCCTCTACGCCGAGCAGCGGCTCGACCTCAGCCTCTTCGGCTGGGACATGCCCGTCACCTGGGTGCAGTCGATCAACCCGATCTTCATCATCATCCTCTCGGGGGTCTTCGCGGCGATCTGGACGAAGCTCGGCAGCCGCCAGCCGTCCACCCCGGTCAAGTTCGCTCTCGGAACCGGCTTTATGGGCGTCGCCTTCCTGCTGTTCATCCTGATGGCCGGAAGCGCGGACCACAGCGCGCCCCTGCTCGGGCTCGTCGGCATCCTCTTCGTCTTCACGGTCGCCGAGCTGCTGATCTCGCCGGTGGGCCTCTCGGCGTCGACCAAGCTCGCGCCCGAGATGTTCCGCACCCAGATGGTCGCCCTCTTCTTCCTCTCGGTCGCGCTCGGCACGGCGATCTCGGGATGGCTCGCCGGCCTCTACACGGTGCTGCCCGAGGTCGCGTACTTCGGTGTGCTCGGCGGCATCGCGATCGTGCTGGCCGTGCTGCTGCTGCTCATCGTCAAGCCTGTCCTGAGGCTCATGCGCGGGGTGCGCTGAGCCGAGGGCGGGCGAGGCGGGCGATCCGATCCGTCGGCCGGATGTCGCGAGCTCGGCGTCTGGGCCCGGATGCCTACCCCGGGCGGTTGCGCGTGCCCGGCGCGCGATCTACCGTGGGAGCACGCTCGAGGGCGTCGGGCGGTGAGCGAAGGGGCGGGCGCGATGGACCGAAGCACCGACGAGATCATCCACGACGACTTTCCCGAGGAGCCGGCGGACTGGCGCGACGACGAATCCCCGGGCATCCCCGACGCCGAGCGTCTGGTCGAAGACCCGAGCGACGAGTTCGACGAGGGCGAAGAGGTGGGGCTCGACCCCGTCGACGGCGAGCTCGGCCGGCTCTGACCCCGACGGTTGGTGGATGCCGCGACCCGGCCACTACGCTGAAGGCATGTTCGTCGACCTCCCCGAAGACCAGCTGCGCGAGTACCGCAGCGCTCAGACCGATCCGGCCGATTTCGACGAGTTCTGGGCTCGCACCCTCGCCGAGAGCCGCTCCGTCGAGGCGCCCGTCACGGTCGCCCTCGTCGACACGGGACTCGTCACGGTCGACGTCTACGACGTGACCTTCCCGGGCTTCGGCGGCCAGCCGATCAAGGCCTGGCTGCGCGTGCCCGCCGGGGCGACCGGTCCGCTTCCCACGATCGTGGAGTTCGTCGGCTACGGCGGAGGCCGCGGCCACGCCATCGAGAAGCTGATCTGGGCCTCGGCCGGCTTCGCGCACTTCCACATGGACACCCGCGGCCAGGGCTCGAGCTGGTCCGTCGGCGACACCCCCGATGAGGCGGGCACCGGGCCGCAGTTCCCGGGCTTCATGACGCGCGGCATCGCCGATCGCGAGAGCTACTACTACCGCCGGCTCATCACCGACGCGGTGCGGGCGGTGGATGCCGCGCGCTCCCTCGACCTCGTCGACCCGAGCCGTGTCGCGGTACTCGGCCAGAGCCAGGGCGGCGGGCTCGCGCTCGCGGTCGCCGGGCTCGTGCCCGACCTCTCGGCGGTCGTGTCGTACGTGCCGTTCCTGTGCGACTTCCCGCGCGCGACGACCTTCACCGACAACGACCCGTATCGCGAGATCGGCCGCTACCTGGCCGTCCGCCGATCCGAGGCGGCGGCGGTGCGCACCACGCTCGCCTACTTCGACGGCGTCAACTTCGCCGCGCGCGCCGTGGCGCCGGCCTGGATCTCGGCGGCGCTCATGGACAGCACCTGCCCGCCGTCGACCGTCTTCGGCGCCTACAACAACTACGCCGGCCCGAAGCAGATGACCGTGTGGCCGTACAACGACCACGAGGGCGGCGGCATCGACTCCGACGAGCAGAGCCTGGCCGTGCTGCGCGGGATCTTCGCCGAGCAGCCGGCGGCCGCGGCATCCGTCGTCGGCTGAGGCGTTCGAGTCGGTGAAGGGGTTCGAGGGGTTCGAGTCCCGGCGAAATGCCCATCCACATACGCCAAATGGTCGATGTCGGTGAGCCGGTTCGGCCATATGGCGCATCTCGGGCGGGGAAGCGCCCCGCGGCCATAGGCTGAAGCATGGTGGAAGCACGATTCGCGGCCGATCGCACCGCGCAGCTCGACGAGACCGACGCGCTCGCCGGGTATCGCGAGCTCTTCGTGCGCTCGGCCGACGTCGTCTCGTATCTCGACGGCAACTCGCTCGGGCGCCCGCTGATCGCGAGCGCCGACCGGCTGCGCGACTTCGCACTCGAGGAGTGGGGCGGTCGGCTCATCCGCGGCTGGGACGAGGGCTGGCTCGAGCTGCCGTTCGCCGTGGGAGACGAGCTCGCACGGGTGGCCCTGGGCGCGGCATCCGGCCAGACCTTCGTGGGCGACTCGACCACCGTTCTGCTCTACAAGCTCGCCCGGGCGGCGGTGACGGCGCGACCGGGCCGGCAGGAGCTCGTGGTCGACACCGACAACTTCCCCACCGATCGCTACGTGATCGAGGGGATCGCGGCCGAGACGGGCTGCACGATCCGCTGGATCGAGTCGGATGTGCGGGGCGGCGTGAGCGCGCAGCAGGTCGCCGCGGCCGTGGGCGGCGACACGGCGCTCGTGCTGCTGAGCAATGTCGCCTATCGCTCCGGCTTCCTGGCGGATGTCGCGACCACGACCGAGCTCGTGCATCGCGCCGGAGCCCTCGTGCTCTGGGATCTCTGCCACTCGGTCGGCGTCGTTCCGACCGAGCTGGACGCCTGGGGAGTCGACCTCGCCGTCGGGTGCAGCTACAAGTACCTGAACGGCGGGCCGGGCTCGCCGGCTTTCGCCTACGTGCGCTCGTCGCTGCAGGACGAGCTGCGGCAGCCCATCCAGGGCTGGCTCGGCTCGCGGCAGCCTTTCGAGATGGGCCCGGGCTACGAGCCGGCCGACGGCATCCGGCGCTTCACGAGCGGCACGCCGCCCATCGTCGGGATGCTCGCGATGCGCGACATGATCGCGCTTCTCGGCACGGTCGGGGTGGAGTCGATCCGGCAGAAGTCGGTGGCGCTCACCGAGCACGCGGTCGCTCTCGCCGACGAGCTGCTCGTGCCGCTCGGGGTCGAGCTCGCCTCACCTCGCACCGTGGGGATGCGCGGCGGACACGTGTCCATCGACCACCCGGACTTCCGGCAGGTCGTGGAGCGGCTGTGGCGGCGCGGGGTGGTTCCCGACTTCCGGGCGCCCCGCGGCATCCGCCTGGGCCTGTCGCCGCTCTCGACGAGTTTCGCGGAGCTGCGCCTCGGCGTCGAGGCGATCCGCGAGGAGCTGCTCGCGCTCTGAGCCGGATGCGGTGGGACCGGGGCCCGGTCGCGGTGGGCCTGACACCCGGTCGTGGCGGGCCCGACTTGCGGCAGATGCCTCTCGACTCGCGCCATATGGCCGGCATCGAGGGCCCAGAACGGCCATTTGGCGCAAGTCGGGAGGTGCGACGGCGCGCATCGAAGGGGCGACGTCACGACTCGGCGGCCGGTGCGGGGCTGCGCGCGGTGGCCGCGCCGAGGCGTTCGCGCAGGGCCATCGCGTCGACGGGCGACCGAACCTTCATGTCGTTGTCGAAGTACACGTAGACGTCTTTGCCCGTCGAGAGCCAGCCCCGGATGCGCCGTGCCCAGTGGTCGAGCTCGTCGTCGCCGTAGCCGCTCGCGTACAGCTCCGTCGAGCCGTGCAGCCGAACGTAGACGAAGTCGGCGGTCGTCGTCGTGAATGACGGCCAGCGTCCCGCCGTGTCGGCCATCACGGCGCTCACACCGTTCTCGCTCAGGATGTCGAAGAACTGCGGCACGTCGAAACCGAGGTTGCGCACCTCGAGGGCGTGGCGGAGCGGACGGTCGTGATCGGTGCGGAGCCACGACCGCCCGTTGAGGGTCGTGTCGTGCCGGTGCGCCAAGGCACTCGCCTCGCCCGTGGTCTTCGGCAGCTCGCGCAGGAAGGCCTCGAGCTCGCCGGGGTCGAAGGCGTGCCGCTCCGGCAGCTGCCAGAGCACGGGGCCGAGCTTCTCGCCGAGGGCCAGCAGGCCCTGCGCGAAGAAGTTGGCGAGCGCCGTGCGCGCGTCGCGCAGCCCGAGGATGTGGCTGATGTAGCGGCTGCCCTTCACCGAGAAGACGAAGTCGGGCGGCGCCGTGTCGCGCCAGGTCTCGAAGCTCGACGGGCGCTGCAGGCCGTAGAAGGTTCCGTTGACCTCGATGGAGTCCAGCCGCTCGGAGGCGTACTCGAGCTCGAGCCGTTGGGGCAGCCCCTTCGGGTAGAACGCGCCGCCGCGCCAGGGTGCGTACCGCCACCCCGAGATCCCGACCCGCGCGACCGCCATGCCCTCAGCGTACGCGCAGCGACCGCTCCTGCAGGTTGGCGATGAGCGCGCGGATGCCGAATGTCCAGTCCGGCGCCGCCTCCGCCGTCGTCACACGGTTGACGAGGGCTCCGAGCGCCGGCGTCGAGATGCTCACGACGTCGCCCCGGTGGTGGGTGAAGCCCATGTCGGGTTCATCCCGATCGCGCGTCGGTGCGAAGAGGGTCCCCGTGAAGAGCGCGAAGCCGTCGGGGTAGCTGTGATGGGCGCCGATCGTGTGCTCGACGAGGAAGCCGAGCTCGCGGCTCATCTGGCTCATGGAACTGGAGTCGTCGAGCAGGTAGCCGTCGTCGCCCGTCACGCGCAGCCCGATCTCGAGCGTCGAGACGGCCCCCAGATCGAAGGAGTCGTCGAAAAGGCGGATGAACGGACCGATCGCGCACGAGGCGTTGTTGTCCTTCGCCTCGCCGAGCAGCAGGGCGCTCCGGCCCTCGAAATCCCGCAGGTTCACGTCGTTGCCGAGGGTGGCGCCGACGGCACGGCCGTCGGAGGTCACGACGAGCACGAGCTCCGGCTCGGGGTTGTTCCACGTGGAACGTTCGAGCACGCCGATCTGCGCCCCGGCCCCGACCGCGGAGAGCACGGGTGCCTTGGTGAAGATCTCGGGATCCGGGCCGATGCCGACCTCGAGGTACTGCGACCAGAGGCCTTCGGCCACGAGGATGCGCTTGACCTCGGCGGCCTGGGGTGTTCCGGGCGCGACACCGCTGATCGCGCCTCCGATGGCGGCGTCGATGCGCTCGCGGATGGCGAGTGCCTTGCTCGGGTCGCCGGCCGCCCGCTCCTCGATGACGCGTTCGACCATGCTCTTCGCGAAGGTCACCCCCGCCGCCTTGATGACCTGCAGGTCGACGGGCGCGAGCAGGTGCACGTCGTCGCGCTCGCCGAGGGTGTTCGCGAGCACGTCGGCGAGCGGCCAGGTGCGCTGGGGCTCCGCGGTGCGCACGAGCTCGGCGAGGTCGGGCCGGTCGAGCAGCTCCGACATCGTCGAGGCGAGGTGGGTGAGGTCGATGAGCTCGTCACCGCGCACGGTGACGACGCTCGGTCCGCCGTCGGCGGGGTCGAACAGTCGGCCCACGAGGGTCGCCTCCGCGGAATCGGAGGGCAGGAGGGCGGCGGGGTCGACGGGGATCATGGGGCTGCTTTCTGCGGGGGCCGGTGCGTGCTGCCAGGCTATCCGCCCGGCGGCTCCGGTCGCGAGTCGCGGCGAAACGTTCCTCGGGGGCACCCATCGAACGGTTCGGCACGACTCGCGTCAGCGCTCAGCCGCGTCCGGGGGCTCGACGATCACGATGCGCCCGCTCTCGAGATCGGGTTCGTCGCCGGGGCTCGGAACCGGCACCGAGAGATCCTGCGCCGCCTCCCACGTCTCCCGCCCGAACTTCGCCGACGGGTTGAACACCTCGTCGAAACCGGCGCCGATCAGCGCGCCGGCCAGACGCCGCCGCTTGATCCGATCGTCCTTCGTGCCGGCCATGACCCGACCGTCAGCGCCATCCAGCGGCCGGGGCGATGTGCTTCGCGATCGTCTCGAGCAGGTGGGCGTTGTAGCCGACCCCGAGCTGGTTGGGCACGGTCACGAGGAGGGTGTCGGCATCCTGCACCGCGGCGTCGCGCGCGAGCTCCTCGGCGATCGCGTCCGGCTCGCCGACGTAGCTCTTGCCGAAGCGCGCGAGCCCGCCGTCGAGGTGGCCGACCTGGTCTTGGCGCTCGCCCTGGGCCATCGCGCCGAAGTACTCGCGGTCGAGGTCGCTGACGATCGGCAGGATGCTGCGGCTCACCGACACTCTCGGCTCGCGATCCCAGCCGGCCTCCGCCCATGCGCTGCGGTACAGCTGGATCTGCTCGGCCTGCAGCTCGTCGAACGGCACCCCGGTGTCTTCCGTGAGCAGCGTCGAGCTCATGAGGTTCATACCCTGCTCGGCCGTCCAGACCCCGGTCGCGCGGGTGCCCGCGCCCCACCAGATGCGGTCGGTCAGCCCGGGGGACTGCGGCTGGATGGCGAGCGCCCCCGTCGTGCCGGTCATCTGCGGGTTGGCGCGCGCGACCCCGGCGCCGGCGATGGCGGCGCGGAACACCTCGGTGCGGGCCCGGGCGTCGTCGGCATCCGTCTGCCCCTCCTCGGGCACGTAGCCGAAGGCCTCCGAGCCGTTCAGGGCGGTCTCGGGTGAGCCGCGGCTCACGCCGAGCTGCAGCCTGCCATCGGAGATGAGGTCGGTCGCCGCGGCCTCCTCGGCCATGTAGAGCGGATTCTCGTAGCGCATGTCGATGACGCCCGTGCCCATCTCGATGCGGCTCGTGCGTGCGGCGATCGCCGCCAGCAGCGGGAACGGGGATGCCAGCTGCCGGGCGAAGTGGTGCACACGGTAGAACGCGCCGTCGATGCCGAGCTCTTCGGCCGCGACCGCCAGCTCGATGCTCTGCACGAGCGCGTCCCGGGCCGTCCGCGTCTGCGAGCCGGGGATCGGCTGCCAGTGACCGAAGGAGAGGTAGCCGATCTTCTTGTGCATGCGGGTTGAAGCGTCCATGGCCCCCAGGCTATTCCTCCTCCTCCGGCATCTCCGTCGAGCGCGGGGTTGTTCGCGAGCGCGCCTCGCCGGGGCTCGTCGCTCGCGAACAAACCCGCGCTCGACGAGAAACTCGGGCCCCGGGGGCGCGCACGGCGGTCGCGCTCGGTAGGATCGGCGGCAGATGCTGGGAGGCGGCCATGATCCTGATCCTCGGTTCGACGGGAATGTTCGGCAGCCGCGTGCTGCGCGAGACGAGGGCGCGGGGTGCCGAGGTGCGGGCGCTCGTGCACTCCGAGGCCCATGCCGCCGCGGTCGCGGCATCCGGGGCGGATGTCGCGGTGGGCGACCTCGACCAGCCGCAGACCCTCACGGCGGCCTTCGCCGGCGTCGACACCGTCTTCGTGGTGACGCCCATGGACGACCGCGTCTTGGAGCGCGAGACGAACGCCCTGAACGCCGCGAAGCGGGCGGGCGTGCGGCGCATCGTGAAGCTGTGGGGAGCCGTCAGGCACCAACCGGGCGAAGAGCTCGACGGTCAGCATCGCGCGAGCATCCAGGCGCTGCGCGACTCGGGGCTGCGCTGGTCCCTCGTCTCGCCGAACTCGGTCATGGAGACGAGCCTGCTGCAGCAGGCGGGCGGCATCGAGCAGGCGAGCATGATCTTCGGCTGCGCGGGCGACGGCCGCGTGGGCCTCGTCGCCGCGGACGACGTGGGTCGTGCGGCATCCGTCGTGCTGACCGACCGCGACGAGCAGGGCGCGAACTACGAGCTCACGGGGCCCGAGGCCCTCACGATGACGCAGATGGCGGAGGCGCTCACGGCGGGGCTCGGCCGCACGATCACCTACCAGGACATGCCCGAGACCGCCTTCCGCCAGATGATGGTGCACGACGTCGGCATTCCCGAGTCGGCCGTCGACACCGCCGTCATGGTGCACTTCGCGGCCTGGAAGCGCGGCGACGCCGACCTCGTGACCGACACCTACCGCGAGCTCACCGGCCAGGCGCCGACGAGCCTCGCCCAGTGGGTCGCGGCGAATCGCGCCGCCTTCGAGGCCCCTGCGGGTTGACCGTGACGGCGTCTGCAGGCGCAGTCACGATGCGCCCCGGTCTCTCATCCGCCGGGCGCGGGGTTGTTCGCGAGCGCGCCTCACCGGGGCTCGTCGCTCGCGAACAACCCCGCGCCCGGCGCATCCGGAGTGAGAACGGACGTAGGCTGGATGTCGTCCACCGAGCGGGAGTGAGGTCCGTCGTGAGGGTCATCAGCTACAACCTCCGCAAGAACAGGGCGAGCGGCGAGCTCGTCGCCCTCGCAGAGCGCTACGACCCCGACGTGCTCTGCCTGCAGGAGTGCGACACGCTCGAGCTGCCGGCGGAGATCGGCATCCTGCACCTCGCCGACTCGACGACGCGCAACCGGCTCGGTCTCGCCCTCTACTACCGCAAAGACCGCTTCGCCGCGGCGAAGACGCAGACCTTCGCGCTCAAGAAGTCGCTGCACGACATGGTGCTGCGGCCCGCCCACGAGCGCCTCATCGGAACACGGCTGGTCGACCACGAGTCGCAGCGCGAGCTCGTCGTCGCCTCCTTCCACGCCGCGCCGCTCACCGCCCTCAACTCCCTGCGGCGCAAGCAGATCCACTCCGCGCTCGGCGAGCTGCGCATCCTGGGGCCGGGTCTGCCGACGCTTATGGTGGGCGACTACAACTACCCGATCTTCAAAGACCACCTGAGCGACAAGGTCAAGGAGTCGGGCTACGACCTCAGCCTCAGCGACAGCAGGACGTACACGCGGTACAAGTTCTTCCGCGGGCACTTCGACCTCGCGACATCCGTGGGCCTGCGCATCGACAGCATCGAGACCCTGCCGCGGGGCACCTCCGACCACATGCCCATCCTCGTGACCTCGACGTACAGCGACCAGCCGGCGCGCGAGCAGGCGCCGGTCGTGGTCGAGACGCAGAGCGACTTCACGCTGTAGGCGGATGCCGCGGCCGCCGCGCCCGGGCGAACGCGCGCTCAGGCGTCGGCTCGCCGCGGGGCCGCCCGCGCGCCCACCCGCACGCACGCTCAGGCGTCGAGGAGCCCGCGGATGTCGTCGGCCGTGAGCGCTGAGCTGAAGAGCGCCTCGTCGTCGATCACCGAGGCGAAGAGCTTCGCCTTCCTGCGCTGCAGGGCCATGACCTTCTCCTCGATCGTGTCCGCTGCCACCATCCGGTAGACCATGACGTTCTTCGTCTGGCCGATGCGGTGGGTGCGGTCGATGGCCTGGTCTTCGGCCGCCGGGTTCCACCAGGGGTCGAGCAGGAACACGTAGTCGGCCTCGGTGAGGTTGAGGCCGAAGCCCCCGGCCTTCAGGCTGATGAGGAAGACCGGGGCCGTGCCCTCCGTGAAACCGCCGATCACCTCCCGCCGGTTGCGGGTCGAGCCGTCGAGGTAGACGACGTCGATGCCCTGCTCCTCGAGCCTCGTCGCGGCCTTGCGCAGGAAGGAGGTGAACTGGCTGAAGACGAGGGCGCGATGGCCTTCCGCCACGACGTCGTCGAGCTGCTCGACGAGCGCGTCGAGTTTGCTCGACGGGATCGACGCGTACTCCTCGTCGATGAGCGAGGCGTCGAGGCTCAGCATCCTCAGCAGGGTCAGCGAGCGGAAGACGATGAAGCGGTTGCGGTCGAGATCGTCGTCGATGAGGCCCAGCAGCTTCTGCCGCTCCCGCTGCAGCACCGTGTCGTAGAGCTTGCGGTGCCGGGGCGCGAGCTCGATCGTCAGCACCTGCTCCTGCTTCGGGGGCAGCTCGGTGGCGACGAGCTCCTTGGTGCGGCGCATCATCAGCGGTCGGATGCGGCGGCGCAGCCGGGCGAGCGGCTCCGTCTCGCCACGCTCGATCGAGCGCAGGTAGCCTTCGCGGAACCTCGGAGCCGAGGCGAACAGCCCGGGCGCGACGATCGAGAAGAGCGCCCACAGCTCCATGAGGTTGTTCTCCATGGGCGTGCCCGTGATGGCGAGGGTGAACGGGAGCTCCATCTCGCGGGCGTGCCGGTGCACCGCCGAGCCGTGGTTCTTCACGAACTGGGCCTCGTCGAGGATCATGCCGGCCCACGGCTGCTCGCGGTAGGCCGCGTTGTCGAGACGGAAGAGCGTGTACGAGGTGACGAGGATGTCGGCGCCGCGGGCGAGCTCGGCCAGCGGCATCCGCCCCTTCGCCTGGGTTGTGGTCACGGCTCGCACGACGAGCCCGGGGGTGAACCGCTGCGCCTCGCTCAGCCAGTTCGAGACGACGGAGGTGGGGGCGACGACGAGGAACGGCGGGCTGCCCCCGGGGTCTGGGCCTGTGGGCGGGGCGTCCGCGTTCGCGGCGGGAGCGGCATCCGCGGTCGCGGCCGTCTCGCGGGTGTGTGCGACGAGGGCGAGCGCCTGCAGGGTCTTGCCGAGCCCCATGTCGTCGGCGAGGATCCCGCCCAGTCGGTGCTTCCAGAGGAAGACGAGCCAGGAGAAGCCCTCGGCCTGGTAGGGGCGCAGGGTCGCGTGCACGCCGCTCGGCACCGGCACCTCGTCGACGCCGGTGACGCCGCCCAGGGCGGCGGCCGACTCCCGCCAGGTCTGCGCCTGCACGGTCTCGTCGGCGAGGTCTTCGAACTCGGCCCACAGGCTCGCCTGGTAGCGGCTGATGCGCAGCCCCGTCTCCCACTCCTGCAGCGACCGGGCCTCCTCGATGAGCTCGCGCAGCTGCTCGAGGGCGGGCTGGTGCAGCGAGAGATAGCTGTTGTCGATGAGCAGCAGGCGGTCCTTGCCCTTCGACATCGCCGTGAAGAGCGGCTGGAAGGGGATGGTGCGACCCTCGATCGTGACCATAACGCCGAGGTCGAACCAGTCGCGCTTGTCGGTCTCCACGGTCGTGACGATCAGCTGCGGGGGCTCGGTGAGCTCGTGGTAGTCGGGCCGCTCGCCCACGACGTCGAGACGCACGCCGACGAGCTGCTCGAGCAGGGGAAGCACCTTCTCGCTGAACATCGCGGCCTCGAGCCCGCGCAGGGTCGTGCGCGACTCGAGGGGAGGGGCGTCGGGCCCGGCGCCCCTCAGCGTGCTCTCGACCCGGTTCAGGATGTCGCGCTCGGCGGCCTCGTCGCGGAACCCGGGGCTGCCCGGCAGAGGGTGCAGCGGCATCCGCCCGCCTCGGGACGTCTCGTCGCCGTACTGCCAGGCCCAGTCGAGCCGCAGCGCCTGCTTCGCCTGGAACGTCGCGGTCAGCACGAGCACGGGCGGCGCGATCTGCGGCAGTTCGACCGAGCCGTCTGTGCTCGTCACCTCGATCACCTGCCGCAGTCGCGGGTAGTAGTCGTCGAGGAAGGCGCCGAGGTCGGCCGCGGGAACGACGAGCGGCTGAGCGGGGCTCAGCAGCGCTCTCTGCTCGTCGGGGATCGGGCGGCTCGTGGGCGCGAGCGTGAAGGCGATCGTCGGTGCGAGCTCATAGAGGTAGACCCCGTGGGTGCCGATCGCGCCCGCCTCGCTCGCGCCGTGGCGCTGGCCATCGACCGCGAGCACGGGTGTCAGCCGCACCTCGCCGTCGGGTGCGCGCGCGGCATCCAGGCCCACGACCGCCTGCCGGCCGATCGTGACGACCGTGTCTTTCTTCGAGCCCAGCAGGGGGATGCCCAGCTCGCTCGCGTCGTCGAGCAGGCGCCAGAGCAGGGGGCTCGCGAAGTCGTCGAGGTAGAGCCACTCGGGGTCGTGGTTCGGGTAGAGGGCGCGGTCGGCCCGCTGTACAGCGGCGAACTGCGCGAACCAGAGACGGTGCTCGGGGTTCAGGTTCAGCTGGTGGGACTGGTGGGCGAAGCTGTTCCAGCCGAGGTTGCCGCGCACCCAGTTGCCTTTGTCGTTGCGCATGACGGGGCGCACACCCAGGTGTCGCGGGCCGCGTCTGGCCTGCGCGGTCGCGGCCTTGACGACGGGGCCGAGCCAGCGGTCCCTCTCGCGCTCGGTGTGCTCGCGCACCTCGAACTGCAGGCCCATCGGGCTGGTCTGCCCGGGTGCGCGCTCGGCAGTCCGACCCGGTGCGTGCCGGGATGCGGATGCCGGCGGCCGCGCCGTCAGCGCCGTCATCACGGTCTTCCACCCGGGTTGCGCCGGGGTCTTCTGCGGCCTCGTCGTTCGCCGGGCGGTGCCTGTGCCTGTGCCGGTGTCTGCGCCGGTGCTCGGGTCGGGCCCGATGCCGGGGTCGCCGCCCGCTGTCGTCGCGGATGCCGTCGCCCAGGCGCCGGCATCCTGCCGGGTCGCGGCGTCGTCGCGCACGTGCTCGGTGTTGCTGCGGAACATGAGCGCCGTGACGTGCCGGCAGTCGACCGTCAGCGGGCAGCTGCAATAGCTGTCGACGGGCACGTAGCCCTTGGCGTTGGTGCGCAGCTCGACCCAGCATTCCTGCTCGCCGTCGCCCGACACCGCGCCCGAGAGCCGTGACGTCTCGGCGTGCCAGTCGATGCGGGTCACCCGGCCGGCCCTCGCGTCGTCGCGCCCGCGCTCGAACGAGGGGTGCCCCACGAGGCGCAGGATGTCGACGGCGTCCACCAGGGGGAAAGCGGCGGGCGACATGCGTCCATGCTCTCACGCGCCGCCGACGGCCCGCCCTGGCCAGACGTCGACCGCGGCTCTGTCGTCGACCGCGGGTCTGTCCCCGAGCGCGGCTCTGTCCCCGAGCGCGGGTCTGTCCCCGAGCGCGGCTCTGTCCCCGAGCGCGGCTCTGTCGTCGACCGCGGGTCTGTCCCCGAGCGCGGCCCGTCGGCGCTCGTCGCCCGGCAACAGTCCCGCGCTCGCGCTGCCCGGGTGCGAGCCGGCCGCGAATCGTCAGGCGGCGACGTCGATCACGGTGACGCCGGTGAGCTCGCCCCGCGACATCCGCAACATCGCCTCGGGCACCTCGTCGAGGCCGATGTGCTGGTCGATGAGCTCCTGGGGCCGAAGCGCCCCTGAGGCGACGAGAGCGAGCAGCTCCGGATAGTCGGATGCCGGCATGCCGTGGCTGCCCCGTATGGTCAGCTCCCCGGCGATGATCGCCGACATCGGCACGACGGGGTCGTTCGCGAGCAGGCCGATCTGCACGTGCCGGCCGCGCGGCGCGAGCGAGAGGATCGCGAGCGCCACGGTGGCCTCCCGCCCGAGCGCCTCCACCGAGACGTCGACGCCGGCCTCGCCCGTGATCGCACGGATCGTGCTCAGGATCTCGCCCTGCTCCACACCATCCGTGTTGATCGTGTGCTCGGCGCCCAGCCGGGCGGCGGTGGCGAGCGCACCGTCGCTGATGTCGACGGCGATGACCCGGGCGCCGATCGCGCGACCGATCATAACGGCGCTCAGCCCCACTCCGCCGCAGCCGACGACGAGCAGCCACTCGTCCGGCTGGAGGGCGCTCTGGTGCACGAGCCCGCGGAAGGCGGTGGCGAAGCGGCATCCGAGCAGGGCGGCCGCACCGGCATCCATCTCATCGGGAACCGGGATGAGGTTGAGCTCGGCGTCGTGCAGCGCCACGAGCTCGGCGTACGAACCCCAGTGCGTGAAGCCGGGCTGCGTCTGGTTGCGGCACACCTGAGCGTTGCCGCCGAGGCATTCGGGGCAGCGGCCGCACGCGCAGACGAAGGGCGTGGTGACGCGCTGCCCGGGCGCGAAGCCCGTGACGTTCGCGCCGATCTGCTCGATCACGCCCACGAGCTCATGGCCGGGCACATGCGGCAGGGCGATGCCGTCGTCGTGACCGAGCCAGCCGTGGACGTCGCTGCGGCACAGCCCCGTCGTCTGCACCCGCACGACCACGCCGCCCGGGCTCGCGACCGGGTCGGGCACCTCGCGGATGACGGGTGCCTGGCCGAACTCCTCGAAATACACCGCGCGCACTGTGCCACTCCCTCTGGGCGGGCCTGGGGCGCCCGCCTCTTCGATCTAAGCCGATGTGGCCGACCGTGTGGGCATCCGACGGGGGATCGCGGCGTGGTTCGGGTGAGCTGCCCGGCGTGCGACCGAGCTCAGGCGGCTTCTTTACCGAGGGCGTCGCGACGCAGGCGGGTGATCATGGCGTCGATGGCGGCCAGCTGATCGTCTTTCGAGTCGGATTCGCTCAGGCCCAGTTTCACCAGATCGTTGCGCAGGCGGCGGAGAAGCTGATCGAGGATGTCGGGTTCGTCCCAGTCGAGCAGGGTGTGCAGTGTCGCGAGCATTCCCACGAATACGGTGGCGTCGGCGGGACGGATGACGCCGTTCGAGCGAGTCAAGATTCTGTTGCCTTTCGGCTTGGAGCGTGTATGGCGAGGTTAATCCCAGGATCTGGGGTACGAGAACGTTTGCACAGCATATTGATGAAAAGTTCACTGATTCAACACTGGTGAGACATCTCCATGATTCATCCCGGCCACCTTCGTAGCGCATGGGGAGATCCTCAACGGAGTTGAGTCACCGTGTATCAAGTTCTGGGATCTCGGGAATGAATCATCGGCGCCCGCGTTGAACTTGAGTGAATGGCACTCAAGTTTCAAAGGAAGTCACCACATGCCTACATACTCTGACCCCGAGAACTCCGGAACGAACTCCTTCGACGAGTTCCTCGCCCGGTACCTCGAGGGCGAGCGCGCGGCACAGTCCGGGCGCTCCATCGACCTCAGTCGGCTCATCAGCCGGCGCACTCAGAACGTGCTCGCCCAGGCGGGGCGTTTCGCGCTCGAACACGGCCACAGCGAGCTCGACGCCCTGCACATCCTGCGGGTGATCGCCGAGCAGGAGCCGGCCAGCGACGTCATCAGGCGTGTCGGTGCCGACCCCGCGAGCATCGCGAGCGCTGCCGAGCAGCGCCTTCCCCAGGCGTCGTCCGAGCGCGCCACCGCGGCGCCCTCGCTCACCCCGTCGTCGCAGCGTGCGCTCTTCCACGCCTACCAGGTGGCCCGTGCCTCCGGCTCGACCTACATCGACCCCGAGCACCTCTTCTTCGCGCTCGTGATCGGGCAGGATTCCCCCGCCGGCCAGGTGCTGTCTGCGGCAGGCGTCACCCCGGACGCCCTGCAGTCGGGCATGGGCCAGACGGCCGAGTCACCGGCATCCGACGCCTCGAGCGAGACGGATGCCGCGGCGAGCCCGTCGCAGACCCCCACCCTCGACACGTTCAGCACCGACCTCACCGCACTCGCCCGCGAGGGCAAGCTCGACCCCGTGATCGGCCGTGCCGACGAGATCGAGCAGACCATCGAGATCCTGTCGCGCCGCACCAAGAACAACCCGGTTCTGATCGGCGAGGCCGGCGTGGGCAAGACCGCGATCGTCGAAGGACTCGCCCAGGCCATCGTCGACGGCGCCGTTCCCGAGCAGCTGCGCGAGAAGCGCGTTGTGACGGTCGACCTGCCCGGCATGATCTCGGGCACCCGCTTCCGCGGCGACTTCGAGGAGCGCCTCACGAAGCTCATGGACGAGATCAGCAGCCACAGGTCGCAGCTCATCGTCTTCCTCGACGAGCTGCACACCGTCGTCGGCGCGGGAGCGTCGGGCGAGGGCGGCATGGACGCGGGCAACATCCTGAAGCCGCGGCTCGCCCGCGGTGAGCTCAACGTCGTGGGCGCGACCACTCTCAAGGAGTACCGCGCGATCGAGAAGGACTCGGCGCTCGAACGCCGCTTCCAGCCCGTGCAGGTCGGCGAGCCGAGCATCGAGGATGCCGTGCTCATCCTGTCGGGCCTGCGGAAGAGCTACGAAGACCACCACGGCGTGAGCTACACGGAGAACGCGATCCGCGCCTCCGTCGAGCTCTCCGCCCGGTACGTTACCGACCGCTTCCTGCCCGACAAGGCCATCGACCTCATCGACCAGGCCGGGGCGCGTCTGCGTCTGAAGCTCGGCACCCGTGTCGACACCTCCGCGCTGCTCGAGCAGCTCGCCGAGCTGGAGGCCGCCAAGAACTCGGCGGTCGCCGCGGAGCACTACGAGGAGGCGTCGCGTCTGCGCGACGAGCTGGAGTCGCTGCACGAGAAGCTCGCAGCGGTCGGATCCTCCGAGTCGACGCAGCTGTCGGCCGTCGTCGACGAGGCCGAGATCGCCGCCGTGATCTCGCGGGCCACCGGCATCCCGGCCAGCAGGCTCACCGAGGTCGACCGCGAGCGGCTGTCCCGTCTCGAAGACGAGCTGCACGATCGGGTGATCGGCCAGGACGACGCCGTGACCGTGGTCGCCAAGGCCGTGCGGCGCAATCGAACGGGTATGGGTGACGCGCGCCGACCCATCGGCAGCTTCCTGTTCCTCGGCCCGACCGGTGTCGGCAAGACCGAGCTCGCGAAGGCTCTGGCCGGCTCGCTGTTCGGCGACGAGAAGTCGATGCTGCGCTTCGACATGAGCGAGTTCGGCGAGCGCCACACGGTCTCCCGGCTCGTCGGAGCCCCTCCCGGCTATGTCGGTTACGACGAGGCAGGGCAGCTGACCGAGCGCGTGCGCCGCAACCCGTACTCGGTCGTGCTCTTCGACGAGATCGAGAAGGCCCACCCGGATGTCTTCAACCTGCTGCTGCAGGTGCTGGACGACGGGCGCCTCACCGACGGCCAGGGCCGCACGGTCGACTTCCGCAACACGGTCGTCATCATGACCTCGAACCTCGGCTCGGAGTTCCTGGCGAGCCGCAGCGGAGCCGTGGGCTTCATCGCCGACGGTGCGGCTGCGAACGGCTTCGGCTCCGACAAGGCTCTGCGCGACCGCGTGATGGGCAAGCTCCGTGAGGCGATGCGCCCCGAGTTCCTGAACCGCATCGACGAGATCGTGCTCTTCCAGAAGCTCGAGGCGGCTCAGCTGCACTCGATCGTCCGTCTGCTGCTGCACGCGTCCTCCGACCGCCTGGCCGGCCGCTCCATCGCCCTGACGGTGACGGATGCCGCGATCGACCTGATCGCCGACCACGGCTACGAGCCCGAGTACGGCGCCCGCCCGCTGCGCCGCGTCATCCAGCGCGAGGTCGACGACCGCATCGCCGACCTGCTGGTGAGCGGTGAGCTGCAGGATGGCGCCGAGGCCGTCGTCGACGCGAACGGCGACGAGCTCGTGGTCGCCGCCCGCGTGGCCGTCGGTCTCCCGCTCGCCGCGTAACCCCTTCTCGCCCCCGCGAGTCGCCGAGAACCGCCCCCAACGATCGTCGTCGGGGGCGGTTTTCGGCGACTCTAGCGGCGCCGTGGGTGCAGAACGTCTTCCCGCACGATCGAATCGCGTCGAACCGTTGCGTAAACGCGCGTTGGGGACGGTTCGGCGCGACTCGCGAGGCCGATGGCCGGGATGAGCGGGCGGGTCAGCCGCCGAGGGCGACACCGCGCGCCGCGAGGAACGGCACCGAGTCGATCGCGACGCCGTCGATGTGCACCTCGAAGTGCAGATGGCATCCGGTCGATGCGCCCGTGCTGCCGACGATCGCGATGACCTGGCCCGCCTGCACCTGGGCTCCGACGGCGACGGCGGTGCCGCCGTTGGCGATGTGGCCGTAGCCCGTGCTGATGCCCGAGCCGTGGTCGATCATGATCCAGTTGCCGAGGGTGCCCTCGGGCTGGGCCTGCACGACGGTTCCGGCGGTCGCCGCGTAGATCGGGGTGCCGCAGGGAGCCGCGACGTCGGTTCCGCTGTGGAACTCGTTGACGTCGGGCAGCGGGCGGTTCGGGCGCAGTCCGTAGCCGTCGCTGATGCGGCCGCGGGTGGGGAGAGCCCAGCCCTGCTCGCTCAGCTGACCGGCATCCGTCGGCAGGTTCGCGAAGGCGCGCACCTGGCTGGAGGCCGACTCGATGGCCGTGACCTCGGCGAGCTGGTCTTCGAGGTCGGTCACGTTCTTGTGCGCGTCGTTGACGGCTGCGGCGAGCTGGTCGAGGGGGATCTCGTTCGCGGCGGTGCGGGTCTGCTCCGCGCGGGCGGTCAGGTTCTTCGACTCCTCGCGGTAGGCGACGACCCGTTCGCTCACGCTGGCCGGGTGCTCCGAGAGGCGGGCGAGACGGTCGGCCGACGCGAGGTCGTGCAGCAGGCTGGCGTCGTCGGCGGCGAAGAGCACGTCGAGCGTTCCGGGTGCCGTGAGGCCTTCGCGCAGCATCCGCACGTAGGTGCCGGCGGCCTGCTGGGACTGCTTGAGCGCTGTCGCGGCGTCGCGGTCGAGCCGGCGTGCCCGGTCGAGCCCGGTCGTGCGGGCGGTCTGGCCGGCGTCGTAGGCCTTCTCGGCGGTCGTGATCGCGACCCGGCCGGAGTCGATGCGCTGGCGCAGCACGAGCAGCTTCGCGACGCTCGCCGCGGTGTCGGCGCTCAGCGATGTGCGCTCGGCGCCCGGAGCGGTCGCGGCCGGCGTCGAGCCCGGGATCTCCGGGGTCACCGTCGGGAGCCCCGGGGTGGCGGGCGGGGGAGTCGGAGTGCTCGAGCCGGAGGGCTCCGGCGTGGGGGTGCCCGTGGTGGGAGGATCGGTGCTCGGCACGTCGGTGCTGGGCGGCTCGGTCGTCGGCGGGTCGGTGGTGGGCGGCTCGGTCGCCGGAGGATCCGTCGCGGGCGGCTCAGTGGCCGGAGGCTCGGTCGCGGGAGGCTCGGTTCCGTCGGGCTCGGGGGTCGGCGACTCGGTGCCGGGGGCGTCCGTCGCCGGCGGCTCGGAGGACGGCGTCTCCTCGGTCGCGAAGAGGATCGACGAGGCATCCTGCACACCGTCGTCACCGGCTTCGGCCGACCAGCTCGACACCCGAGCGGACTCAGCACCCGCTACGCCCTGGGCGAAGGCCGCCGGTGTGCCTCCCAGGGCGAGCAGAGACATGACCAACAGGCTCGCGGTGGCGAGCGAGTGCGCCATGGGGTCTCCTCGGGGTAGAGAGGTTTTGTTCGACCCTACTCCTTCGACGCCGATGACCGAAGAAATCTCAGGAACCGTTCACCACGGTTTTCACCCGCGTTCGCCCGCGCGAAGACGGCCCCGAACGTCGCCGGCCGCAGTGGCCGGTCGTCGTTCGGGGCCGTTCGCGAACCCGCGGGTTCGGCGAGAGGATGCCGCAGGATCCGTTACGCGCTCGGCGCCTCCGTGCCGGCCGCCTTCGCCGCCGATGCCTTCGCTCGCGCGGGCTTCGTCGCGGCCGGCCTGGCTGCGGCAGAACGGCTCGCGGTGGCCCGAGGGGAGCGGATCGTCGTCGGGCGCGAGGCCGTCGCGATCTCGCCGGCCTCGGCGGCCGGGCGCGCGATGGGCGTCAGGCGCTGCAGCTGGGTGACGTGCTCGGGGGTGAGCTCGTCGAGCGTCGCGACGCCGAGCAGCCGCATCGTGCGGGCGATCTGGTCGGAGAGGATCTCGATGGTGCGGTCGACGCCTTCGCGCCCGCCGGCCATGAGCCCGTAGAGGTAGGCGCGGCCGATCATCGTGAAGCGCGCGCCGAGTGCCACGGAGGCGACGATGTCGGCGCCCGACATGATGCCCGTGTCGAGGTGCACCTCGTACTCGGAGCCGAACTCGCGCACGACCTGGGGCAGCAGGTGGAAGGGGATGGGGGCGCGGTCGAGCTGGCGTCCGCCGTGGTTGGAGAGGGTGATGCCGTCGACGCCGATCTCGGCGAGCTTGCGGGCATCCGACATGCTCTGCACGCCCTTCACGACGACCTTGCCGGGCCACTGCTCCTTGATCCACTTCAGATCCTCGAAGTCGACGGTCGGGTCGAACATGGTGTCGAGCAGCTCGGCGACGGTGCCCGACCAGCGGTCGATGGAGGCGAAGGCGAGCGGCTCGGTGGTGAGGAAGTTGATCCACCACTCGGGGCGGGGGATCGCGTTGATGATCGTCTTGGGGGTGAGCGACGGCGGGATCGACATGCCGTTGCGCTTGTCGCGCAGGCGTGCGCCGGCGACGGGCACGTCGACGGTCACGAGCAGGGTGTCGAAGCCGGCCTTCGCGGCGCGGTCGACGAGCGCCATCGAGCGGTCGCGGTCTTTCCACATGTAGAGCTGGAACCAGTTGCGGCCGTTCGGGTTGGCGGCCTTGACGTCCTCGATGGCCGAGGTGCCCATGGTCGAGAGGGAGAAGGGGATGCCCGCGGCCCCCGCGGCGCCGGCGCCGGCGATCTCGCCCTCGGTCTGCATCATGCGCGTGAAGCCCGTGGGCGCGATGCCGAAGGGCTGCGCGACGGGGGCGCCGAGCACCTCACGGCTCGTGTCGACGAAGGAGACGTCGCGCAGGATCGAGGGGTGGAACTCGATGTCCTCGAAGGCCTGGCGGGCGCGCTTGAGGCTGATCTCGCCCTCGGCGGCGCCCTCGGTGTAGTCGAAGGCGGCGCGGGGGGTGCGGCGTTGGGCGATCTTCTGCAGGTCGTGGATGGTGAGTGCGGCATCCAGCCGGCGCTTCTTCGCGTTGAGCTCCGGCTTCTTGAACTGCATGAGCGGTGCGAGGTCGCGCACCTTGGGGATTCGACGTTGGACCATGGGGCTTTCCTTTGCTGGCTGAGGGTGGGATGCCGCGGGTGCGGCCGGTGGGTCAGTGGGGCGTCCTCCCGGCGAGCCGGGAATCGGCGAGGGGCGCCGGAGGGATGCGGGGCACCTGGGTCTCGGCGTAGTAGCCCGCGATGTGGTCGTGGAGCAGCCGGCGGGCGGATGCCGCGTCGCGCGCCTCGATCGCGGCGAGGATGTGCGTGTGCTCCTGTCGCAGCCGGGCCGAGGTCGTTGCCCAGTCCGCGAGCCGCTCCGCGGCGGCGAGCACGTAGCTCTCGATCGAGTTGCGCAGGCCCGCCATCATGGCGGCGACGACCTCGTTGCCCGAAGCCTCGGCGAGGGAGACGTGGAACTGCGCGTCGAGGGCGAGGAACTCGGCCTCCGTGAGGGTGTCGGACTGCATGGCGTCGAGGAGCTGGCGGCTGCCCGCGAGGTCGCCGCCCCGGGTGGCGAGGTCGGCCGCGATAGCCGATTCGAGGAGGAGTCGGGTGGCCACGACATCCTGCACCGCGAAGCCGTTCGCGGCCACCTGCAGGCGCATGAGCGCGCTCATACCGCCGGAGGGGGTGGCGACGATGATCGCGCCCGCGTGCGGGCCGGAGCCGGTCTGGGTGCGGATGAGGCCGAGCACTTCGAGCACCCGGAGGGCCTCCCGCACGCTCGAGCGGCCGACCCCGAGCTCGGCGGCGAGGGTGCGCTCGGGCGGGAGGTGGTCGCCGGGACGCAGGCTGCCGTCGATGAGCGCCGACTCGATGTGGGCCAGCACGGTCTCCCACGCGCGCGGGCTGTCGGCCATTGACGTGGGCTCCTTCCGCTGCACTGTGGTGAGGCTCTGTGGGCTTGTGGGCTTGTGGGCTTGTGGGCTGTGGTCTCGTGGTGAGACGCTGTGGTTCCGTGAGGCTATGTGGTCAGACCACTATGGTCAGACCACAACTATAGCGCAGCGCCCACAACAACCGCCCCTCCCCAAATGCAGGAGTTTTTCCGGTCAGGGCAGGTTTCTGTCGCGAATCGACCTAGCCTGGGCCGAATCTCCTGCATCTGGGAAGCCGAAGAAGCCGACGGAGTCGACGGAGTCGGCGGAGAGGGGGCGAGGGTCAGCGGGCCTCGAGGACCACGTTGAGCGGGGACTCGTCGCGCAGCATCCGCTCGATCTGCTCGCGCAGCAGGCGCGCCATCCGGGGCATCATCGCGTTCGTCGCGCCCCCGATGTGCGGCGAGACGAGCACATTGGGCAGGGCGAGGAGCGGGTGGCCCGTCGGCAGCGGCTCGGGATCCGTCACATCGAGGGCGAGACGCAGGCGGCCGGATGTCGCGTGCTCGAGCAGCGCGTCAGTGTCAGCGACCCGCCCGCGCGCGATGTTCACGAGCAGTGCGCCGTCGGGCATAAGCGAGAGGAAGCGGTGGTCGACGAGGTGCTCGGTCGCGTGCGAGAGCGGCACGGCCACGATCACGATATCGGCGAAGGGCAGGAGCTCGGGGAGCGTGCTGATGCCGTGGATCGGCCCCCGCTCGTCGTGCCGCGCCGTGCGGGCCACCCGCTCGACGGTCGTCTCGAAGGGCAGCAGACGGTCCTCGATCGCCTTGCCGACACCGCCGTAGCCGATGATGAGCACGTGTTGGTCGGCGAGGCCCGGATGCCGCGCGGGCGCCCACTCGCCGCGCTCGGCCGCGCGCACGAAGTCGGGGATGCCGCGCTGCGACGCGAGGATGAGCGCGAGGGTCAGCTCCGCCGTCGCGGTCTCGTGCACGGTCGCCGCGTTCGCGAAACGATGTCCCGGCGGCAGCATCTCAGCCACCCCGTCGTAGCCGATCGACTGGCTCTGCACAAGACGGGTCGTGACGCCCTCGAGAGCGCCGAGCGCACGGATCGCCCCCATGTACGGCGGCACGACGATGTCGATCGTGTCCGTCGGCGGCGGTGAGGCCATGTCCCATTCGATGAGCTCGACACCGTCGGGAAGATCGCCGAGGGCGTCGCGCAGGCTGGAACCGGGAACGCTGACGAGGAGTGGGGAGGCCATGTTTCCAATCTATCCGTGGCGTCGGGTTCTGCGTGTGGCTCTGGGTGTGGTTCCCGCCGGCTGAGTGGGGGTGTTGTGTTCCCGATTGCAGGAGTTGTCACGGTGGGGGCGGGTTTTGTGTCCGGTTCTCGCCGCCGTGGGGGTGGGTTTCCTGCATTGGGTGGGGTGGTGCTCCGGTGGTGGGGTTAGCGGAGGAACGCCGCTGCCACGCCGGCGTCGACGGGGATGTGGAGGCCGGTGGTGTGGGAGAGGTCGCTCGTGCAGAGCACGAAGACGGCGTTCGCGACGTTCTCGGGGAGGACTTCTCGTTTGAGGAGGGTGCGTTGGGCGTAGTAGGCGCCGAGTTCTTCTTCGGGGACGCCGTAGACGGCGGCGCGTTTGGCGCCCCAGCCGCCGGCGAAGATGCCGGAGCCGCGGACGACGCCGTCGGGGTTGATGCCGTTGACCTTCACGCCGTACTCGCCGAGCTCCGCGGCCAGCAGGCGTACCTGGTGCGCCTGGTCGGCCTTCGTCGCCGAGTAGGCGATGTTGTTCGGGCCGGCGAAGACCGAGTTCTTCGAGGAGATGTAGATGATGTCTCCGCCGAGTTTCTGGTCGATGAGCACCTTCGCGGCGGCGCGGGAGATCAGGAAGGATCCCTTGGCCAGGACGTTGTGCTGCAGGTCCCAGTCGGCGACCGTGGTCTCCAGCAGCGACTTCGACAGCGACAGGCCGGCGTTGTTGACGATCAGGTCGACACCGCCGAAGGCGAGCACGGCTGCGTCGACCGCCGCCTGCACCTGCGCCTCGTCGGTGACGTTCGCCTGCACGCCGATCGCGACATCCGCGTTGCCGAGCTCCGCGGCCGCGGCCTGAGCCTTCTCGAGGTCGAGGTCGGCGATGACGACGCAGGCGCCCTCCGCGGTCAGGCGGGTGGCGATGGCCTTGCCGATGCCGGAGGCGGCGCCGGTGACGAGTGCGATGCGCGAGGCGAGGGGTTTCGGTTTCGGCATCCGGGCGAGTTTGGCCTCTTCGAGGGCCCAGTACTCGATGCGGAACTTCTCGGCCTCGTCGATGGGGGAGTAGGTGGAGAGGCCCTCGGCGCCGCGCATGACGTTGATGGCGTTGATGTAGAACTCGCCGGCGACGCGTGCGGTCTGCTTGTTGGCGCCGTAGGAGAACATGCCCACGCCGGGGATGAGGACGATCGCGGGGTCGGCGCCGCGGATGGCGGGGGAGCCTTCGACGGCGTTGCGGTCGTAGTAGGCCTGGTAGTCGGCGCGGTAGGCGGTGTGGAGCTCGTCGAGGCGCGCGATCGACTCCTCGATGGAGGCGGTGGCGGGCAGGTCGAGCACGAGCGGCTTGACCTTCGTGCGCAAGAAATGGTCGGGGCAGCTCGTGCCGAGGGCGGCGAGACGCGGGTGCTCGGCCGAAGCCAGGAAATCGAGAACAACATCGGCGTCGGTGAAATGACCGACCTGAACCCGGTCAGTGGAAACCAGACCACGAATCACCGGGGCCAGAGCAGCAGCCTTGACCAAACGCTGCTCAGAAGACAACGGACCGTAACCCTCCAGGACAGGACCGAACGGTTCCGGCTTCGAGTTGTCCTCGATGAACTTCTGCGCGATGTCGATGATCCACAACGAGTTCGCCTCCGCCTCCTCAGAGGTGTCCCCCCACGCCGTGATCCCATGACCACCCAGAATCGCCCCAACAGCCTGCGGGTTGTCCCGCTTCAACTCCGCGATGTCCAGGCCGAGCTGGAAGCCGGGACGACGCCACGGCACCCACACCACCTTGTCGCCGAACGCCCTCGCGGTCAGCTCCTCGCCGTCGGCGGCCGTCGCGAACGCGATCCCCGAATCCGGATGCAGATGATCCACGTGCGCAGCATCCACCAACCCGTGCATCGCAGTATCGATCGACGGAGCCGCCCCGCCCTTCCCATGCGACGTGTAATCGAACGCCGTCACCATCTCGTCCTCACGATCAACACCCGGATACACACCCACGAGCGCACGCAGACGATCCAAACGCAACACCGCCAGACCCGACTCCGTCAGAGTGCCCAGATCACCCCCAGAACCCTTCACCCACAGCAACTCGACCGGCTCACCCGTCACCGGATCGGTCTCGACGCCCTTGGCGGAGGTATTACCCCCCGCATAATTCGTATTCCTCGGATCAGCACCCAAACGATTCGAGCGAGCAATCAACTCAACAGCAACAGGATTCGTCATCTCACGTCTTTCTTGGTGGTTGTCATATCCAGCGCGGAGCGGCTCACAACGCGGCTCCGCGGAAGGTTCTCGGATGTCGGAAGGGTTCTGCGCGGTCAGGAGGTCGGCGGGGCCGGACGTGTCGCGAGCGGGCGCCCGCGGAAGAGCGTCCGCAGGTCGATCTGCCCTCTCCACTGCTGGATCAGCACGGCGATGATGAGCAGGAGGCCCCGGGGCACCGGCTGGTAGAGGGCGCTCACGTTCAGCAGGAGCAGCCCGTTCTCGAGCACCCCGAGGATGAGCACACCGAGCACGGTTCCGAAGATCGTCCCCACACCGCCGGTGAGCGCCGCGCCGCCGAGGACGACGGCCGTGATCGACAGCAGCGCGAGATCGGGTGCCCCGGATGCCGGGATGCCCGCGCCCTGCTTGGCGGTGAGGATCGCGCCCGCGAGGCCGCCCACCACACCGCCGAGTGTGTAGATGCCGAAGAGGTACCGGCGCACGTTGATGCCGGCGAGGCGGGCCGCGGTCGGGTTGCCGCCGACCGCGTAGATGTTGCGGCCGAAGTCGGTGTACTTCATAAAGACCGCGAACACGATGATTGCGACGACGAGGATCACCACAGGGAGCGGGATGCCCGCGAGCTGGATCGAGTTGATGTCGTTGAGCGTGCGGTTGAGCACGGCCGTCGAACGGCCCTCGGTCACGATGTAGTTGAGGCCCTGGAAGGCCGTGAACGTTCCGAGCGTCGCGATGAGGGGGCTCACCCGCCCGATCGTGATGACAACGGCGTTGAAGATGCCGCACGCGGCGCCGACCGCGATGGAGGTGAGGATCGCGAGGATGCCGGAGCCCGCGTCCGAGGACTGCGCCGCCACGAGCGCGCACACGACGCTCGAGAGCCCGACCGTCGAGCCGATCGAGATGTCGATGCCGCCGGTCAGGATGACGAGCGTCTGCGCGAGCGCGCACAGCCCGACGAGCACCGAGGCGACGGCGATGTTCAGCAGGTTGTCCCAGCTGAGGAACGTCGAGGGCCGCAGGATCGTCAGGATCGCGATGAGCACGATGAGAGCGATGATGAGGCTCACGTTGGGGCTCTTGAGTGCGGAGAGGACTCCTCGCGAGAAGCGCGAGCCCTCCTGTGCCGGGGTGGGTGGCGACGTGGGGGCGTCGACCGTCTGGTTCGTCATGATTGCTCCTCATCGGATCCCAGGGCGAGCCTGAGGATGTCTTCTTCTGTTGCCTCGTCTCCTGCGAGCTGCCCGACGATCCGGCCCTCGCGCATGACCAGGATGCGGTCGGCGAGGCCGATCAGCTCGGGCATCTCGGAGGAGATGATGAGCACCGCCATCCCGTCGCGGGTGAGCTCGTCGATCAGGTGGTAGATCTCGGCTTTCGCCCCGACGTCGATGCCGCGGGTCGGCTCGTCGAGGATCAGGAGTTTCGGTTTGACCGCCACCCAGCGCGAGAGCAGCACCTTCTGCTGGTTGCCGCCGGAGAGTGTGCGCGCGAGCGACTCGGGGGTGCGCGTCTTCACACGCATCCGCTTGATCATCCCGGCGACGAGCTCGCTCTCGGCGGCGCGCCGCACGACGTGGAAACGGCTGAGACTGCGCAGTCGTGTGAGGCTGATGTTGTCGCTCACACTGCGCTCCAGGAACAGGCCCTGGCCTTTGCGGTCCTCCGGTGAGAGGCCGATCCCGGCCTTGATGGCCTGCGCCGGGGTGCTCAGCCGCATCGTCCTGCCCTCGACGGCGATGCTGCCGGCGAGGATCGGGTCCATACCGTAGAGCGCCTGCGCGACCTCGGTGCGGCCGGCGCCGACGAGGCCCGCGAGTCCCACGATCTCGCCGGCCCGCACGTGCAGGTCGATGTCGCTCACGTGCGAGGTCGTGACGCCGTGCATCTCGACGATGACAGCGCCCGCCTCCGTCTCGCGCGAGGGGAACATCCGGCTCAGGGGACGGCCCACCATCATCCGGATCATGTCCGCCTCGGTGAGCTCGCCCGCCTCGCTCTCCGCGACGAGCTCGCCGTCGCGCATGATGGCGACCCGCTGGCAGAGTCGTATGATCTCGGCCATCCGGTGCGAGACGTAGATGATCGCCGTGCCCGTGCTGCGCAGCCTCTCCATCAGTGCCCACAGCCTCTGCGACTCGTCTTCGGAGAGCGATGAGGTGGGCTCGTCGAGGCAGAGCAACCGCACGTTGTCGCGCACCGCCTTGAGGATCTCGATGCACTGGCGCTGCGCCGGGCTGCAGCTGCTCACGAGCTGGTCGGGGTCGAGTGTGCCGCCGAAGCCCTGCTCCTCGATCAGCCGGCGGGCCACCTCGAGCGTCTCCCGGGGGGAGACGAGGTGGGCCCGCGAGGGCAGGGAGCCGAGGGAGAGGTTCTCGGCGACGGTGAGCTCGGGCACGAGCTCCGGCTCCTGGTACACGACGTGGATGCCGTGCTCGTGGGCTTCGCGAGGGGACCGGAAGACGATCTCCTCTCCGTCGATGAACAGCTGGCCGCTGTCGGGCTGGTAGTCGCCCGACAGCGTGCGCAGCAGTGTCGACTTGCCGGCGCCGTTCTCGCCGAGCAGCCCGACCACTTCGCCCCCGTGGAACTCGAGCGAGATGCCCTGGAGGGCTTTCACCGGCCCGAACTGCTTGCGGATGTCGCGGAGCGAGAGGGTGGGGGCCGGCGCCCCCGCCCTCCGCTGCTCGTCGATGATCGTCATGTCAGCAGCCTGCGAGCTCTGCCTTGTTGTCGCGAGTGATCAGCGGGCCGGGAATGCTCTGGCTCGCCGGGATCGCGGTGCCGTCCTTCAGGAACGCATACATGGAGTCGAACGCCATCTGGCCGTTGGTCTTGAAGGACACGTAGTTCGCTCCGACGAAGCCGTTGTCCTTCGCGAGCTCGGTGCAGGCGAGGGAGCCGTCCATGCCGATGCCGAAGGAGTTGTCCTTCGTGACGTCCTTCGCCTCGAGCGCGCGCAGTGCCCCGGCGACACCGTCGTCGTTGCAGCTCGTGATGTACCAGTTCGTGATGTTCGGGTTCTGGGTGATCGTCGCGCTCATGGCGGTGACCGCCGTCTGCAGCGTGCCGTCGTGCGGAACGTCGATGTACGTCGCCTTGGCCTCGCCGCCGCCCGCGTTGAACGCGTCGATGGCCGCGCCGGTGCGCTCCGTGCACGCGCTCACGCTGTTCTGGCTCACCACGACGAACGCCGTGTTCTCAGGGGTCGAGTCGGGGTGCTCGTCGAGGATCGAGAGGATCTGCTCGCCGGCCTGGGTGCCGAGGGCGACCCCGTCGAGTCCGATGAACGGTGCGGCCTTGCCGGCGGCATCCTTGATCGGGTCGTCGGAGGCGAGCACGGGGATGCCCTTCGCCGCGGCGAGCTCGAGGACCTGCGGGCCGATCGCCTGGTCGGGCACCACGATGATGAGGCCCTGGATGCCGCTGGCGATCATCTGGTTGACCGTGCTGATCGTGAGGCCCGTGTCCTGCTTGACGTCGGCGGTGACGAGCTCGACGCCCGCCTCGGCGGCGGCCGCCTTCGCCGCGTCGACCTGATCGCTCGCGAAGGTGTCGGTTCCGCGCTTGACGATGTAGCCGATCTTGATGGGGCCGTCCCCGGCGCCGGTGCTGCCCGGGTCGGCCGCCGGTGCGTCGGCGGAGTTCGAGCACCCGGTCAGGATGAGGGCGGATGCCGCGGCTGCGACCGTGAGCGCCGTCAGAAGACTTCTGTGTTTCATTGATTGCTCCTCGTTGAGTTCATGAGATCTGTGTGGTGTTCGGGCTGGGGTGGTTCGGTTCGCTAACCCATCACGAGGCCACCGCCCACCTGCAACGCGGCTCCGGTGATGTAGGAGGCGTCGTCGGAGCTGAGGTAGCCGACGGCGCTGGCGAGCTCGGCGGGGAGGCCGAAACGGCCGAGGGGCGTGCCCTCGAGCCAGGCCTCCTCCTTGCCTGTCATGTGCGTTGCGAGCATGTCGCTCATAAAACGGCCGGGCACGACCGCGTTGACGGTTATCGCGTCCGGGCCGAGCTCACGGGCGAGCGAGTAGGTGAGCCCGAGCATCCCCGCCTTGGCGGCGGCGTAGTGGGCGCGGCCGACGGAGCCACGGTAGGCGGCCTGGGAGGAGACGTTGACGATGCGGCCCCCGCCCTCCGCGCGCATCCCGGGGATGACCTCGCGGGCGAGCCGGAACGCCGAGGTGAGGTTGATGCCGATGCTCTCGTCCCAGAGCTCGTCGCTCATCGTCTCGACCGTCGCGCTCGTCATAACGCCCGCGTTGTTGACGAGGATCGTCGGGACTCCGAAGGCCGCGGTCGCGGCATCCAGGATCGTGCGCGCGGCGCCCTGCTGCGCGAGGTCGGCGTGCACGGCCGCCGCGTGCTCGGGGCCGCCCAGCGCGGCCACGAGCTGCGCGGCCTCGTCGGCGCGGCTGCGGAAGGCGACGACAACACGGTGGCCGCGGTCCACGAGCTCGGTCGCGATGGCCGAGCCGAGGGTGCCGGCCCCACCCGTGACGATGGCGATGCGGCTCATGCTGTCGCCTCCGCGGCGTAGACGCCGGGGTTGGCGAGGAAGCGGGGACGCTCGCCGCGTTCGATCCGGAGGATGTCGTCGACCAGCTGACGGGAGTGGTGGCGCACGACGTCGGTGCTCGCACCCGCGAGGTGCGGCGAGAGGACGACGTTGTCGAGCGACAGCAGGGGGGAGTCGGAGGGCAGCGGCTCGACCGGGTAGACGTCGAGGGCCGCGCCGGCGATCGAGCGGGAGCGGAGTGCGTC
The DNA here is from genome assembly GCF_002797855.1 of Compostimonas suwonensis. Lineage (GTDB taxonomy): Bacteria > Actinomycetota > Actinomycetes > Actinomycetales > Microbacteriaceae > Compostimonas > Compostimonas suwonensis. The sequence continues at coordinate 201,690 of NZ_PGFB01000001.1, read as the reverse complement.
GACGAGGGCGTCGTAGTCGACGAGCGCGGCGCGGGCGGTGTTGACGAAGTAGGCGTTCGGCCGCATGGCCTCGAAGAACGTGCGCGAGACGACCCCCCTGCTCTCCGGGGTGACCTTCGCGGCGACCGTGACGATGTCGCTGCGGGCGGCGAGCTCGGCGAGGCCGACGCCACGGACGTCGTTCTGTTCGAGTGCTCCCGGCGTGACGTAGGGGTCGTAGACGAGCACGGACATCCCGAAGGCCCGGCCGAGGCGCGCGATCTCGCGGCCGATGATGCCGAAGCCGACGATGCCGAGGGTGCGCCCCGAGAGCTCGGGCCCCTGGTAGGTGTCGAAGGGGGCGCCGGGGTCGAGCGACCACTGCGCCGTGGCATCCCGTCGCGAGTCCGCATCGCCTGTCGGCTGCGCGGTGAACGCGTCGGTGTGGCGGAGGGCGTGGTGCGCGGAGGCGATGCCCCTCGTGGCGGCGATCATAAGACCGAGGGTGTATTCGGCGACGGCCGTCGCGTTGCGGCCGGGGGTGAAGAGCACGGGGATGCCGCGCGCCGTGGCCGCCTCGATGTCGACGCTCGCGCCCGGCTCGTTGCGGCAGCACGCCACGACCGTGAGGTCGGGAGCGGCGTCGAGGACCTGCTCGTCGATCTGCTCGAACTCGACGAGCAGGCGTGTGAGCCCGGAGACCCGGCCGAGCAGCTCTTCGTGCGGCATAACGATGCCGTCGACGCCGAAGCCCGCGGTGTCGACCGGGCCGATCGCCGCCTCGAGCCGTTGTCGTTCCCCGGTGTCGAATCGTGCGGTCAACAGGGTCGTGGTCATTCGGTGGCCTCCGGGGTCGAGAGTCGTGCGAGCACGTCGAGGTCGCCCCTGAGGTGCTCGTAGCTGTTGCGGTACACGTCGAACAGCTCGTCGTAGCGCTGTGCGTCGCGGTCGTTCGGGTCGAAGACGCGGTCGATCGTCGCGTTCTCGTCGACGGCGGCGGCCAGATCGTCGAGGTGGCCCGTCCCGGCGGCCGCGATCATCGCGTCGCCGAAGGTCGCGCCCGTCGGGGCGTGCATCCTGACGATCGGGATGCCCGTGACATCCGCTTTGATCTGGCACCAGAGATCGTTCCCCGCGGGGCCGCCCGTCGACCGCAGCTCGGCCGGCCGGACGCCCAGGCCCTGTGCGACGTCGAGGTTGTGGCGCAGCGCGAAGGCGGTGCCCTCGAGCACGGCCCGGGTGAGCTGGGGCACGTCGGTGCTCAGGGTGAGGCCGAGGAACATGCCCCGCGCCGCGGTGTTCCAGAGCGGCGACCTCTCGCCCATCATGTAGGGGAGGAAGACGAGGCCGCCTGCGCCGGCACGCAGCTGTGCGGCATCCCGGGTCAGCTCGGCGAAGTCCGCCCCGGGCGCGGTCAGCGTGCGCAGCCAGGTGAGGCTCGCCCCTGTCGCGACCATGGCGGCGAGGTACAGCCACTGCCCGTGCAGCGCCGAGGCCATCGTGATGAACTCGGCCTGAGGGAGGGGGCTCTCGACGGGGAGTGTCACGACGGTCGAGGTCCCGGTCATCTCGGCGCCCTGCCCGGGGCGCACGACGCCGGCCTCGAGGGCGGCGGCGGCGCTGTCGACCGTGCCGGCGACGACGGGGGTGCCCGAGCGAAGGCCGGTCTCCGCGGCGACGGCGGGAGTCACGTGCCCCACGACGTCGGAGGCCGCCGAGATCGCCGGGAAGAGCTCGGCTCGCACCCCGGTCGCGGCGAGGAGCGGCTGCGACCATTCTCCGCTGTGGATGTCGCGCAGCCCCAGGAGCGAGGCGTGCTGCTCGTCCATGCTGAGCGCGCCGGTGAGGCGGAACACGATGTAGCCGTTGATCTGCACGAAGGCCGCCGTCCGCCGGAGGCTCGCGGGCTCGTTCTCGCTCAGCCACAGGAGCTTGGGGGCGACGAAGAAGGGGTCGATGCGGTTGCCGGTGACGGCGAGGTACTCGTCGCGGCCGAACTCGGCGGCGAGGGCGTCGCACTGGGCTTCGGCGCGGCGGTCCATCCAGATGAGCGCCGGGCGCACGGGCGAGCCCGCGGCGTCCAGGGCCAGGAGGGTCGGGGCCTGCGAGCTCACGCTGATGCCGGCGACGGCCGCCATGACCTCGCGCCCGGCCTCGCTCGCGAGGCGTGCGAGCACGGTGAGGGTCGCCGTCCACCACGCCTGCGGGTCCTGTTCGACCCAGGAGGTGCGCACGAAGGAGGTGGGGTAGCCGATGGACGCCTCGGCGAGCACGTGGGCCTGGTCGTCGACGATCGACGCCTTGACGGTCGTCGTGCCCACGTCGATGCCGAGGAAGACGGTCACAACAGCTCCACGTGGCCGCGGAAGGCGTCGAGCGCGGGGTCGGCGGGGTCGAGCTCGGTCACGAGGATGTCGATGTCGGCGAGCTCGAGCGAGCGGGCGGTGGCCGCCTCGTTGAGCTTGGTCGAGTCTGCGGCGACGACGAGGGAGCGGGTCGCGAGGCGCATCGTGCGCTTCACCTCGGCACCGTCCGCGGTGGACTCGGTGGCCCCGAGCTCGGCGTCGATGCAGGTGGGGGAGATGAAGGCCCGGGTGAAGACGAAGTCGCGGATGGTGCGCTGGGCGACGGGCCCGACGAGGGCGCCTGTTGTGCGCTCGAGCTCGCCGCCGGAGAGGATCGCGCGGATCTCGGCCTTGGTGCTGAGGACGGAGAAGGCTTCGACGCCCGAGACGAGCACCGTGAGGTCTGCGGCCGGCATCTCGACGGCGAGCCGGTGCACGGTGGACGAGGCGTCCATGGCGATCGCGCCCGTCTTCGGCAGGAGCGGGAGCATCTTGAGGGCCATGATCCGCTTGGCCTCCGCCTCCTTCTGCTGGCGGCGCTGGAAGAGCTGGGGGCCGACGGCGACGGCGCCACCCCGCACGCGGCGGGCGAGGCCGGCCTGCTCCATCTCGAAGAGGTCGCGGCGGATGGTCATCTCGCTGACGCCGTACGCTTCCGCGGCGTCGGTGAGGATGAGGGAGCCGTCGCGCTCGAGCAGGGCGTGCAGTTGTGTGCGCCTGGTCTCGGCATCCACAGAACTGGCGATCATCTTCACACCTTTCAACACTGAAAAGCGCAGACCGAGAGGCCAGTCTGCTCACGCTTTACCGAGAATCCGTCGATCTGGAATGTTCGGTAGTGATAGTTCTAACAGGAACTAACATTGCGCGCAAGTGTCAATGCTCGCAAACGCCGAGGTGCGCGAGGAGGATGTCGCCGGCGACTCGGGCGAAGACCGCCGAGGTCAGCGCCGGACGCGAGCGAGCGAGGGCTCGTAGCGCACGGGCGGGAAGGCCTGCGCGACGAGGGCGCGCAAGGACTCGAGGTCGCCGTGCACGAGCCCGGCGGTGCGCGCTTGAACGAGCACATTGCCGATGGCGGTGGCCTCGACGGGTCCGGCGAGCACGGGCAGCCCCGTGCGGTCGGCCGTCAGCTGGCAGAGCAGGGTGTTCTGCGAGCCGCCGCCCACGATGTGCACGGCGTCGACGGTGCGACCGCTGAGCTCCCCGGCGGTGCGGATGGCGCGGGCGTAGGCCGCGGCCAGGCTCTCGATGATGCTCCGCACGAACTCGGCCCGGCTGGCCGGAACGGGCAGATCGTGCTCGTGGCAGTACTCGGCGATGCGCTGCGGCATGTCGCCCGGAGGCAGGAAGCGCACGTCGTCCGCGTCGAAGACGGCGACCGGGGTGGTGACCTCGCTCGCCTGCTTGATGAGCAGCGGCAGGTCGATCTGCTCGCCCGTGCGGCCCCAGACGCGCACCGACTCGCTCAGCAGCCACAGGCCCATGACGTTGTGCAGGTAGCGCACCCGGCCGTCGACGCCGCCCTCGTTCGTGAAATTGGCGAGACGGCCGGCGTCGCTCAGCACGGGGGCATCGAGCTCGACCCCGACGAGCGACCAGGTTCCGCTCGAGATGTAGGCCGCGGCATCCGAAGCCATGGGGACGGCCACAACGGCAGAGGCCGTGTCGTGCGAGCCCACGGCCGTGACCTGGAGGCGGGGGCCGGCGCCGATCTCCGCGGCGACGGCCGGCGACAGCGCCCCGACCGTCGAGCCGGCCGTGAGCAGCGGCGGGAAGATGCTGCGCGGCAGACCCAGCCTCTCGATGAGGGCGTCGTCCCAGTGCGGCCCGGGCTGCGCGAGCGGCCCGCCCGGGATGTCGCGCACGGCCAGCAGCCCCGTGGTGGACGCGTTGCTCGCCTCGGCGAACCGCCGGCCCGTGAGCCAGAAGTTGATCAGATCGGGGATGAGCAGGAAGGAGTCGGCGAGCTCGAGGGTGCTCGCCGCCTGATCGGCGGCGAGCTGGTAGAGCGAGTTGAAGGGCAGGAACTGGAGGCCGTTGCTCGTGTAGAGCTCGGCGGGATCCACCCGGGTGTGCACGGCGTCGATCACGGCGGCCGTGCGATCGTCCCGGTAGTGGTATGGGGTGCCGAGCATCCGGCCGTCGCGCATGAGCGCGTAGTCCACGGCCCAGGAGTCGACGGCGATGCTCACGAGGCCGGGCTCCTCGCGCGTCGCGGCCGAGAGCCCGCCGATCACGTTGCGGTAGAGCTCGAGGATGTTCCAGTGCAGCCCATCGGCGATGCGCACGGGGTTGTTGGGGAAGCGCGCGACCGGCCGGATGCTGAGCTCGTTGTGGCCGACATGGCCGAGCATCACCCGTCCGCTCGAGGCGCCGAGGTCGACGGCGGCTACGGTGTCCATCGGAGAACGGCCTCCCGGGTTCTGGTGGTGTCAGCGGTGAGAACTGATAGCTCTGAGTGTGGCATCCGTTGGGCGATTGGTGTTGTGTTCCCGATTGCAGGAGTTGTCACGGTGGGGGCGGGTTGGTGTCCGGTTCTCGCCGCCGTGGGGGTGGATCTCCTGTATTTGGGGTGGTGGGGTTAGCGGAGGAACGCCGCTGCCACGCCGGCGTCGACGGGGATGTGGAGGCCGGTGGTGTGGGAGAGGTCGCTCGTGCAGAGCACGAAGACGGCGTTCGCGACGTTCTCGGGGAGGACTTCTCGTTTGAGGAGGGTGCGTTGGGCGTAGTAGGCGCCGAGTTCTTCTTCGGGGACGCCGTAGACGGCGGCGCGTTTGGCGCCCCAGCCGCCGGCGAAGATGCCGGAGCCGCGGACGACGCCGTCGGGGTTGATGCCGTTGACCTTCACGCCGTACTCGCCGAGCTCCGCGGCCAGCAGGCGTACCTGGTGCGCCTGGTCGGCCTTCGTCGCCGAGTAGGCGATGTTGTTCGGGCCGGCGAAGACCGAGTTCTTCGAGGAGATGTAGATGATGTCTCCGCCGAGTTTCTGGTCGATGAGCACCTTCGCGGCGGCGCGGGAGATCAGGAAGGATCCCTTGGCCATGACGTTGTGCTGCAGGTCCCAGTCGGCGACCGTGGTCTCCAGCAGCGACTTCGACAGCGACAGGCCGGCGTTGTTGACGATCAGGTCGACACCGCCGAAGGCGAGCACGGCTGCGTCGACCGCCGCCTGCACCTGCGCCTCGTCGGTGACGTTCGCCTGCACGCCGATCGCGACATCCGCGTTGCCGAGCTCCGCGGCCGCGGCCTGAGCCTTCTCGAGGTCGAGGTCGGCGATGACGACGCAGGCGCCCTCCGCGGTCAGGCGGGTGGCGATGGCCTTGCCGATGCCGGAGGCGGCGCCGGTGACGAGTGCGATGCGCGAGGCGAGGGGTTTCGGTTTCGGCATCCGGGCGAGTTTGGCCTCTTCGAGGGCCCAGTACTCGATGCGGAACTTCTCGGCCTCGTCGATGGGGGAGTAGGTGGAGAGGCCCTCGGCGCCGCGCATGACGTTGATGGCGTTGATGTAGAACTCGCCGGCGACGCGTGCGGTCTGCTTGTTGGCGCCGTAGGAGAACATGCCCACGCCGGGGATGAGGACGATCGCGGGGTCGGCGCCGCGGATGGCGGGGGAGCCTTCGACGGCGTTGCGGTCGTAGTAGGCCTGGTAGTCGGCGCGGTAGGCGGTGTGGAGCTCGTCGAGGCGCGCGATCGACTCCTCGATGGAGGCGGTGGCGGGCAGGTCGAGCACGAGCGGCTTGACCTTCGTGCGCAAGAAATGGTCGGGGCAGCTCGTGCCGAGGGCGGCGAGACGCGGGTGCTCGGCCGAAGCCAGGAAATCGAGAACAACATCGGCGTCGGTGAAATGACCGACCTGGGCCTTGTCGGTCGAGACGAGACCGCGGATGACGGGGGCGAGCGCAGCCGCCTTGGCGAGGCGCTCGGCCTCGACCAGCGCGCCGTAGCCGTCGAGCGCGGGGCCGAAGGGCTCGGCCTTGCTGTTGTCGGCGATGAACTTCTGCGCGGTGTCGATGATCCAGAGCGAGTTGGCCTCGGCCTGCTCGGAGGTGTCGCCCCAGGCCGTGATGCCGTGACCGCCGAGGATGGCGCCGATCGCCGCCGGGTTGTCGCGCTTGATCGCCGCGATGTCGAGGCCCAGCTGGAAGCCGGGACGACGCCAGGGCACCCACACGACCTTGTCGCCGAAGGCCTGGGCTGTCAGCTCGGCGCCGTCGGCGGCCGTCGCGATCGCGATGCCGGAGTCGGGGTGCAGGTGGTCGACATGCGCGGCGTCGACGAGCCCGTGCATGGCGGTGTCGATCGACGGGGCCGCCCCGCCTTTGCCGTGCAGGGTGTAGTCGAAGGCCGCGACCATCTCGTCCTCGCGGTCGACGCCGGGGTAGACGTCGACGAGCGCGCGCAGGCGGTCGAGGCGCAGAACGGCCAGGCCCGACTCCGTCAGGGTGCCGAGGTCTCCGCCGGAGCCCTTGACCCACATGAGCTCGACCGGCTCGCCCGTGACGGGATCGGTCTCGACGCCCTTGGCTGAGGTGTTGCCGCCGGCGTAGTTCGTGTTCTTGGGGTCTGCGCCCAAACGGTTCGAGCGGGCGATCAGTTCGGCCGCAGCGGGGTTCGTCATGTCTCGTCTCTCTGTGACTCTTCTGACTTCGGACTGGGTGACTCGGGATGGTGGCTTGCCGCAAAGCCGCTCACGACGCGACTTTGCGGCAGATCAGGGGTGTCAGGCGCCCCAGCTGAGCTGGGTTCCGCCGGCGCGGTCTTCTGCGATCTTCTGCTGGTAGCCGGATGCCGCGTATGCGGCCATCGGGTCGGCGGGCAGGCCGCGCTCCTCGCGCCAGGCGCCGAGGTCGGCGCGCACGTCGGTGTAGAACGCGTCCATGAGGATGCCGTTGGCGCCGAGCACGTCACCGGCCTCCTGCGCGACCGTCAGAGCCTCGGTGTCGACGAGGAGGGCGCGTGCGGTCATCTCCTGCACGTTGAGCACGGAGCGGATCTGGCCGGGGATCTTGTCCTCGATGTTGTGGCACTGGTCGAGCATAAAAGCGACCGGGCTGCCGGGGCCGTAGCCGCCTCCGCGCACGACCTCGACGAGGATGCGGAACAGCTGGAACGGGTCCGCCGCGCCGACGATGAGGTCGTCGTCGGCGTAGAAGCGGGAGTTGAAGTCGAAGGAGCCGAGCTTGCCGAGGCGCAGCAGCTGCATGACGATGAACTCGATGTTGGTGCCGGGGGCGTGGTGTCCCGTGTCGAGGCAGACCATGGCCTTGTCGCCGAGCGCCGAGACCTGGGCGTAGGAGGTGCCCCAGTCCGGGACATCCGTGTGGTAGAAAGCGGGTTCGAAGAACTTGTACTCGAGCACGAGGCGCTGCTCGTCGCTCAGGCGGGCGTAGATCTGCTGCAGCGAGTCGGAGAGGCGATCCTGCCGACCGCGCATGTCGCCCTGGCCCGGGTAGTTGGTGCCGTCGGCGAGCCAGATCTTGAGGTCGCGCGAGCCGGTCTGGTTCATGATGTCGATGCACGCGAAGTGGTGGTCGATCGCCTTCTGGCGGATCACGGGATCCGTGTGGGTGAGGCTGCCGAACTTGTAGTCGTTGTCTTGGAAGGTGTTCGAGTTCACCGTGCCGAGCGAGACGCCGTGGTCGTTCGCGAAGCGGCCGAGGGCGGCGAAGTCGTCGACCTGGTCCCACGGGATGTGCAGGGCGACGGTCGGCGCGAGGCCGGTGAGGCGGTTGACGGTCGCGGCGTCGGCGATCTTCTCTTCCGCCGAGCGCGGCGTGCCCGGGGTCGTGAAGACCTTGAACCGGGTGCCCGAGTTTCCAAACGCCCACGAAGGCAGTTCGATTGCCTGACCCTCGAGTCGAGCGGCGATGGAGGTGAAGGTGGTCATGTGCTGGTCACTTCTCTGTGGTGGTGGGTTGGTGTCTGCTGTGGAGCTCATCCGGTGATTCGGATTATGAATCGTTTCAATCGGGCGTCGGTCGACTGTAACCCCCGGCGCCGAGGGAGTCAATCTGATCCTCCAGGTGGAAGATCTCATCGAGCACGAGAAAGCCCTCGTCGGGCTTCGCCTCCCCGAGGTCGACGAAGAACTCGGCCATCTCCGCCTGCCAGCGGTCGTTGACATCGGTGCGGGCCATTCCGGCCTGCGCCTCCTCGAGGGAGGGCGTCTCGAAGTACCCGATGAGCAGTCCGTCGGGCCGAAGGAAGATCGAATAGTTGTTCCAGCCCGTCGACCTCAAGGCGTGGAGCATGTCGGGCCAGACGGCCGCGTGACGCAGGCGGTACTCGGCGATGCGGTCGGCCTTGACCTGCAGCTGGAAGCACACTCTGTGCATGTCGCCTGTCCTTCCCGCGGATGCGTCGGAAAACTCGTGTGGTGGTCGGTGTGGTGAGGTCCGGCCGGCGGACCACCTCCGCCGGCCGGACTTCCTTCACAAGGGCGGCTTAGAAGTCGAAGTCGCCGATGTTGTCTGCATCGAACACGAACGGGTCGCCGAGCAGGACGACGCCGTCAGCGCCGACCGTGTACTCGCCGAGGTCGCCCGCGTCGAAGGTGTCGCCCTCGGCGCCCGTGATGGTGCCCTCGATGAGCGCCTTCGCGGCGAAAGCCGAGAGGTAGCCGAGGTCGGCCGGGTTCCACAGCGCGAAGGCCGTGACGGTTCCGTCTTCGACGTAGTCGCGCATCTGGTTCGGCGTGCCGAGACCGGTCAGTGCGACCTTGCCCTTGAAGTCGGAGGTCTGCAGGTAGCGAGCCGCCGCCGCGATGCCGACCGTCGTGGGCGAGACGATGCCCTTGAGGTTGGGGTGGGTCTGGAGCAGCGCCGCGGTCTTGTCGAACGAGGTCTGGTCGTCGTCGTCGCCGTACACGGTGTCGACGACCGTGATGTTCGGGTGGCTGGCCGCGAGCTCTTCCTTCATGAGGTCGATCCACTCGTTCTGGTTGGTCGCGTTGGCCGCGGCCGACAGGATCGCGATCTCGCCCGCGTCACCGATCTGCTCGGCGATGAGGTCGACCTGCACCTGTGCGATGCCGGCGGAGTCGGCCTGGTTCACGAAGATGTCGCGGCACTCGGGGTTGGTGTCGGAGTCGAAGGTGACGACCTTGACCCCGGCGTCGCGTGCCTCGTTGAGCGCGTCGCAGATGGCCTTGGGATCGTTGGCGGAGACGACGATGCCGCCGACGCCCTGCTGGGTCAGGGTGTTGATGTAGCTGACCTGGGCGTCAGGGCTGGCCTCTGCGGGGCCGACCTCGGCGAAGGTGCCGCCGAAGGACTCGACGGCCTTCTGGCCGCCGGCGTCCGAGGTGTCGAAGTACGGGTTGCCCAGGTTCTTCGGGAGGAAGGTGATGGACAGGTTGGCGTCGCCGCTTCCGCTGTCGCCGCCTTCACTCGAGTCACTGGTGGAACCGTTCGAGGCACAACCGGTGGCGACAAGGGCGATGCTCACAGCGAGAGCTGCGACCGCGCCGGCTCGGGCCTTGCCCGAGCGGAGCTTCTGAAACAACATCGTTGTTCTTCCTTTCATTGACGTAAGCCGATGTGATTGCATCGACGCGAGGGGTGGGATCTACACCTTGGCTGCGGAGATCCCTGCTCGTTTTATCCCTCCGGGTCTCAGCCGCTTCTTCTGCAGCCAAGCCAGGAAGCTTGTTGACACCACCGAGAGCACGAGGAGCACTCCCGTGATGATGTTGATGACATCGGAGGTGACGTTCGCGAGGCGCAGGGCGCTCGCGAGCACCCCGATGAGGAGCACGCCGGCGATGACGCCGTGGATGGCCCCACGACCGCCGAAGATCGACACGCCGCCGAGGAGCACGGCCGCGATGACGCTCAGCTCGAGCCCCGTCGCGTTGTCGCCGCGGGCGCTGCCGAACCGGAGCGTGTAGTAGATGCCGGCGAGGGCCGAGACCGTGCCGGTGAGCACGAAGAGGATGAACTTCGTGCGGTTGACGTTGACGCCCGAGAAGGTCGCGGCCTCGGAGCTGAGGCCGATCGAGAACACCCCGCGGCCGAACGGCGTGAAGTGCAGCACGATCGCGAACACGATTGCGAGCACGACGAAGGGGATCATGATGACGGGGATGCCCGTCTCGCCGATCTTCGCCTTCGCGAGGTCGGTCCAGAACTCGGGGAAGTCGGTGACCGCGGTCGTGCCGAGCAGGCCGACCGCGAGACCGCGGTAGAGCGCGAGCGTTCCGATCGTGACGGCGAGCGAGGGCAGGCCCACGACCGTCACGAGGAAGCCGTTGAGCGCGCCGCCGAGAGCGCCGGCGACGAGCGCGATGAGCCCGGCGACCTCGATGGGCAGGCCCGCCTGGTGCAGGATGCCGAGCAGCACGCTGCTGAGGCCGACGACGCTCGCTACCGAGAGGTCGATCTCGCCCGTGATGATCACGAGGGTCATCGGCAGGGCGATGAGCAGGATGGGCGCGACATCCAGCAGCAGGTAGGTCATCGTGATCGGGGTGCCGAAGTTCTTCACCGAGGCCGCGGCCACGATGATCACGACGATGAGCAGCCCGATGATCGCGGCCTCGCGGGTGAAGAGGACACGACGCCAGAGCGGCTGGCTGTAGTTCTTGTAGCTGCGCACGGTCTCGGCAGTCCTGGGGTCGGTGGTGGTGTCAGTCATCGGAGTACTCCCTCGCCTCGAGGAGCTTGCGAGATTGTCGGAGGGCCAGCAGGCGGTCGAGCACGATCGCCCCGATGATGAGCACGCCGACGACGGCGCGCTGCCAGAAGTCGGGGACGCCGATGATCGGGAGAGCCCTGTTGATGGTGAGGAGGAGCACGGCGCCGATCGCGGCGCCCCAGACGGTTCCGCTGCCTCCGAAGATCGCGACACCGCCGATCACCGCCGCGCCGACGGCATCGAGCTCGAAGCCGCTGCCCGCCTGGGAGTTGATGGTGCCGTAGCGTGCCGCGTAGAGCACGCCGGCGAGACCGGAGAGGGCGCCGGAGGCGATGAACGCGATGATGATGCGCTTGGTGACCTTGAGCCCGTAGAGCTCTGCGGCCGCCGGGTCGGAGCCGATCGCGTAGAACTCGCGGCCCCCGCGGATGTTCTTCATGTACCAGGCGGCCACGATGAGCACCACGAGGGCGATGATCGTCAGCAGCGGGATGCTCAGGATCGACCCGGTACCGAGAGCCAGGAAGTCCTTCGGCATGTCGGAGGCGTTGATCCGGTCGCTGCCCGCCCAGAGCACGTTGATACCTCTATATGCGTAGAGGGTTCCGAGCGTGATGACGAGCGCGGGCACTTTCGCATAGGCGACGAGCATGCCGTTGATCACCCCGAGGAGACCGCCGAAGACGATGCCCGCCAGGAACACCACGATGATTGGGATGCCCTGGAGGTCGAGGAAGAGCCGGCCGGTGAGGTAGGCGGTGAGTCCGAGGATCGAGCCGACCGACAGGTCGACGCTGCGGGTGATGATGACGATCGCCTGGCCGACGGCCACGAGCACGAGGATCGACGGCGTGAGCAGGAGGTCGCGCCATCCGTCGGCGCTGAAGATGAAGTTGGGGTTCTTCACCGTGGTGACGAGCACCACGAGCACGAGCGCGATCAGGATGCCGGTCTCCCGGGCACGCAGGAACGTGCCGAGGCCGTGCGCGAAGGCGTTCGGCGTGCGGGTCGGGGGTGGCGTGAGTGTGGTGGTCACGAGTGCTGCTCCGTTGCGTGTGTGGCTGCGAACATGACCGTCTCCGAGGTCGCGTTCGCACGATCGATCTCCGCGGTGATCCGACCCTCGCGCATGACCAGCACGCGGTCGGCCATGCCGAGGACCTCCGGGAGTTCGGACGAGATCATGAGGATGCCCATGCCCTGGCCGGCGAGCTCGGAGAGCAGGCGGTGGACTTCGGACTTGGTGCCCACGTCGATGCCTCGGGTGGGCTCGTCGATGATGAGCACCCGCGGGTCGGTGGCGAGCCACTTCCCGAGCACGACCTTCTGCTGGTTTCCGCCGCTCAGGGTTCCGGCGACGGTGTCGAGCGCGCTCGCCTTGACCTCGAGCCGGCTCGCCCAGATCTGCGCCGAGGCGTTCTCGATGCCCGAGGTGATGAGGCCGAGCTTCGCGAGCTGGCGCTGGATGGCCATCGTGATGTTGCGCGAGACGGAGGAGTCGAGCACGAGGCCCTGCTTGCGGCGATCCTCGGGGACGAGCGCGAGCCCGAGTCCCATCGCGGCCGAGGGGTTCCTCGGCGGGATCCTCTTGCCGTCGATCGTCGCGCTTCCGCCGTCGTAGGGGTCGACGCCGAAGATCGCGCGGGCGACCTCGCTGCGGCCGGCTCCGACGAGCCCGGCGAGGGCGACGATCTCTCCCGCGTGCACCTGGAAGCTGATGTCGTTGAAGACGCCCGCCGAGCGGAGGCCGGTCACCTCGAGCAGCACACCGCCGATCGCCGCCTCCTGCTTGGGGAAGAGGTCGGTGACGTCGCGGCCGACCATACGGCGCACGATCTCGTCGACGTTGGTGTCGGCGATCGCGTCGGTCGAGATGTACTCGCCGTCGCGCATGACCGTGATGGTGTCGCAGAGGTCGAAGACCTCGTCGAAGCGGTGGGAGATGAAGAGGAGGGCGCGGCCCTCGTCGCGCAGGCTGCGGGCGACGGCGAAGAGCCTGTCGACCTCGACGCCGCTGAGCGCGGCGGTCGGCTCGTCCATGACGAGCACCTTGGCGTCGAGCGAGATGGCCTTGGCGATCTCGATGATCTGCTGGTCGGCGATCGAGAGGCCCTCTGCCGGGCGGTCGGGGTCGATGCGCACGCCGAGGCGCTTGAAGAGGCCGACGACCTCGGTGCGCATGGCCTTGCGGTCGATGCGGCCGAAGCGGCCCGTGGGCTGGCGCCCCATAAAGACGTTCTCGGTGACCGAGAGGTCGGGGAAGAGCGTGGGCTCCTGGTAGATGACCGCGATGCCCGCGGCCTTGGACTCCGCGGTCGACTTGAAGTCGACGGGCTGGCCTTCGAGGGTGAAGATCCCGGCGTCGCGCTGGTAGAGCCCGGCGATGATCTTCACGAGCGTGGACTTGCCGGCGCCGTTCTCGCCCACGAGAGCGTGGATCGAGTTGCTGTGCAGGGCGAGCGTTCCGGAGCGGAGCGCCACGACCGAGCCGAAGGACTTGGCGACGTCTCGGAGCTCCAGGGCTGGTGAGCCGGTGGTACTGGGGCTAATCGTCATTGATCTGGACCTAACCTCCGCAATGAGGAGCTGAGTGGAGTGTGAGAACGATTGAATCGTTTTAACTCGAACGAACGTGAGAAATCTACGGCGGCGCCCGGATGATGTCAAGTCAGTGCGGCGACGATAGCGAATTCGTTATCGGAACGTCCCCCGAACGGGCCCCGCCGCGCGTCGGCGCGCTTCCGGCGGCCGGAGTCGACGGGTGGCCGGCCCGGGTCGCGTCTCGATCACCGTCGGGATGATCCTGTTGCCCTCGGCGCCCCGGGTGTTATATGTTCATGGTCTCGGCCAATGATGAATCGTTTCAAGGCAGAAGCGCTTCTTCCACCCTTTGTCTGAATCCTTTGCACGGTATTTGCTCGATGGCGAGATCCAGGAGACAACGCGGTCCATGGCCCCCACTACATCTGCACACCCCCGCGCCGGCCGAACGGCGCGCGGGAGGATCACCCGGATCGCGACCGCGGTCGCCGCCCTCGCCCTCGTGGCCTCCTCGCTCCTCGTCGCGGCTGCAGCGCAGGCCGACCCGTCTCCCGCCTCCACGACGGCCGCGTCGGTGGGAGCCGGCTCGCTCCCCTGGACCGCCGGCGCCGTCGTGCTGCTCCTCGCCGGAGCGGGCGTCTTCCTCCTCGTCTCGCGTCGCCGACGCGCATCCTCCACCTCCCCCACCCCTCGAATCGTTAGGACATCGCGCATGATTCGCAGCACCACCACACCGCGTCACAGGCGCGGTCTCATCTCACGAGCGGCGGCGGCCGTGGCGGCCTTCGCCCTCGTGGCGGCGGGCCTGGCCCTGGGCGGCGCGCCCGCTCAGGCGGCCGACGGGGAGTCCTTCTCCGTCACGGGCCTGCGCACCAACGGGCTCACCGATCCCCTGGGCATCGACGGCGACACCCCGGTGCTCAGCTGGAAGAGCGAGTCGTCGGGGCGCGGTGTGACGCAGAAGTCGTACGAGGTGCGCGTGGCGAGCTCCGAGGCATCCCTGCCCGATGCCGACGTCTGGTCGTCGGGAGCCGTGCAATCCGCGGAGCAGCTCAACGTGCTCTACGAGGGGCCGGACCTCGAGTCGCAGACGCGCTACTTCTGGCAGGTGCGCGCCACGAGCAACCACGGCGTGCAGTCCGACTGGAGCTCTCCCGCCTGGTTCGAGACCGCCCTGCTCGGCGACGACGACTGGCAGGCCGACTGGATCGGCGGGCCGGACCCAGCGGCGCAGATGGCGGAGTGGGGTGACTACACGGTGACCACCAGCTTCACGATCAACAACCTCGTGATGGGCCTGACCGCGCACGCCCGAGACCTCAACAACTACTACATGATGCAGTTGAGCGTGGCCGACGGAACCCCGCGCTTCCGCCCGCACAAAAAGGTCAACGGCGGCTTCTCGGTGCTCGAGAACAAGGACATCTCGTCGTTCATCAGCAAGGACGAGCTCCTGACCGGCAGTCACACCTTCAGCGTGACCTTCTCGGGCTCGACCATCACCGCCGTGCTCGACGGCGAGCAGATCGACCAGTTCACCGACAGCACCTTCCCCACGGGCTACGTCGGCGTTCGTCAGGCCGGCGCCGTCGAAGGCGCCGAGGAGGCGACCTACCACTCCATCACGGTCACCAAGCCGAACGGCGACGTGCTGCTCGACACCGACTTCAGCGACGGCTCCAACCCCTTCACGGGCGGGAACATCGTGGCCGGCGGCCTGCACGTCATCTCCCCGACCGAGATGATCTACCGCGCCGACCAGGCCAAGCCCCTCCTGCGCAAGGACTTCACCCTCGGCAAGACGGTCACCTCGGCACGCGTCTACGCGGCCGCCCGCGGCGTCTACGAGCTCAGCATCAACGGCCAGAAGGTCGGCGACGAGCACCTCGCTCCCGGCTGGACGGACTACCGCAAGCGCATCGACTACCAGAGCTACGACGTGACCGACCTCGTGCAGAACGGCGGCAACGCCATCGGCGCCATGCTCGGCGACGGCTGGTACTCGGGAACCGTCGCGAGCTTCGGCACGGGACTCTGGGGCAACCGCAACTCGCTCATCGCGCAGCTGCGCATCGACTACTCCGACGGAACCCACGAGTGGGTCGACACCGACTCGAGCTGGAAGACGGCGGCCGGTCCGTACACGCAGACCGACCTCATCCAGGGCGAGAACTACGACGCGCGTCGTGAGATCGGCGGATGGAACCAGCCCGGCTTCACCGCCACCGCCTGGTCGCCCGTGGGCGTCGCGGACGACGCGGCCACCGAGCTGCTCGAGCCGCAGTCCGACGAGCCCGTGCGCACCACCGAGGAGCGCACCCCGATCAGCGTGAAGCAGTCCGCGCCGGGCACCTGGATCTACGACATGGGCCAGAACATGGTCGGCGTCGCGCGGATGCAGCTCACCGGCGCGGCGGGCACGACGGCGACCATCCGCTACGGCGAGATGCTCAACCCCGACGGCACGCTCTACACGGCCAACCTGCGCAGCGCGAGGGCGACCGACACGTACGTCTTCGCCAGGACGGGCACGGCGGAGTACACGCCGACGTTCACCTTCCACGGCTTCCGCTACCTCGAGGTCACCGGCGTCACGACCCCGCCGACGGCCGAGCAGGTCACGGGCCTCGTCTGGGGCAGCGACCTCGCGACGACGGGCGGCCTGGAGACGTCGAGCGCGATGCTCAACCAGCTGCAGAGCAACATCACCTGGGGCCAGCGGGGCAACTTCCTCTCGATCCCGACCGACACGCCGGCTCGCGACGAGCGCCTCGGCTGGACCGGAGACATCAACGTCTTCGCGCCGACCGCGAGCTACAACCAGGACACGCTCAACTTCCTCGGCAAGTGGCTCGTCGACCTGAGCGACGCTCAGGGCGAGAACGGCGACCTGCCGGGCGTCGCTCCCTACCCCGGCTGCTGCGGGGGCGGAACGGGCTGGTCGGATGCCGGCATCACGGTGCCGCACACGCTCTACGCCGCCTATGGCGACACGAGCGTCATCCGCGACAACTACGACATGATGACGAGGTTCATGGACTTCGTCGAGACGTCGACCGGGGCGAGCCTCATCCGTCGCAGCGGCGGCTACGACGACTGGCTGCACCTCGACGACCCGACCGGGGGAGACCTCCTGGGCACGGCGTACTACTTCTACATCTCGGGTCTCATGAGCGAGATGTCAACGGCGATCGGCGAGACCGCCGACGCGCAGCACTACTCCGAGCTCGCCGGCCGGGTCAAAGACGCCTTCGTCGCCCGCTTCATCTCGGATGACGGCACCGTCTCGGGCAACAGCCAGGCCGGCTACGCGATCTCGCTCGGCATGGGCCTCGTGCCCGACGAGCTCATGCAGAAGGTCGGCGACAAGTACCTCGCCAAGCTCGCGAGCCGCGACTACCACCTGTCCACGGGCTTCCTCGGAACGCCGTGGCTGCTGCCCGCGCTCACCGCGACGGGGCACCAGGATGTCGCGTACCGCCTGCTCAACAACGAGGACTACCCGTCCTGGGGCTACGAGGTCGCCTCCGGCGCCACCACGATGTGGGAGCGCTGGGATTCGCTCAAGCCCGACGGGACCTTCGGCGACGTGAGCATGAACTCCTTCAACCACTACGCCTACGGCGCGGTCGGCGACTGGATGTACGAGAACATCGGCGGCATCACGTCCACCGGCGCCGGGTACAAGACCTTCGACATCGCACCGTCGATCGGCGGGGGGCTCACGCACGGCAAGGGAACCTTCGACTCCGTCTACGGGACGATCGTCTCCGACTGGTCGACGACCGAGGGCGGCCTGACCCTCTCGGCCTCGGTGCCGGTCAACACGACGGCCACGGTCACGATCCCGGCGGCCAACCGCTGGTCGGTGACCGAGGGCGGCGTGCCCGTCGACGAGGCTCCCGGGGTGACGTTCGTCTCCGCCGAGAACGGCCTCGTGACGGTCACCGTCGGCTCGGGCGACTACGAGTTCTCCTCGGACCAGGCGAACAGCGGCCTCACGGCGTCGATCTCCGCCGGCGGCGAGGTGCTGCCCGGTGACACCGTGAGCGGCGTCGTGAGGCTCGCGAACACGAGCACGAAGCCGCTCACCGGCTTCGCGGCGACCCTGAGCCTGCCGGCAGGCCTCACGGCGACCCCCAGCGTGGTCTCGACGGACCGGCTGGCGCCGGGCGAGAGCGCCGAGTTCCCGTTCACCGTGGCGATCCCCGCCGAGTTCACGGCAGGCGCGGTGGACGTCTCCGCCGCGATCACCGCGCTCGTCGGCGGCGAGCTGCGGCAGTTCTCGGTGTCCTCCCCGCTCGCGACGGTGCTGCCGTCGATCGCCTTCGAGTCGGTAGCGGCGACGCCGTCGTCGACGGACTCGCCCGAGAGCGCGAGGGTCGACGCGGTCGTCTCGAACGTCTCGCACACGACGATCAGCGGCCGCCTCGTGGTGGACGCGCCGACCGGCTGGCCGACGCCCCTCGCCTCGAAGCTCGTGAGCATCGCACCCGGTGCCACGGCTCCCGCGACCGTGACGGTCTCGGTTCCGCTCGGGTTCACGGCCGGTGCGCAGCAGCTCTCGGTGCGCTTCGTGGCCGGAGAGACGAGCCTCGCGACGGGGTCGGCATCCTTCGACGCCCAGCTCCAGACGCCCCCAGCGAACGCGATCGACCACGTCGACCTCGGCGAGGGCGGTTCGGAGGCCGCGCACAACACGAGCTCCTCGGGCAACGGCGGCACCTCGGCCGAGGCCGGCGTCAGCCGTCGCTACTCGGGCATCGCCACAGTCGGCTCGTGGTTCCAGTTCGACATGGCGGTCACGCCGGGCGAGCCGTTCCTGATCAGGGGCATCGAGACCTTCGACGGCCCGCAGCTGAAGTCCTACGACATCCTCGTCAACGGGCAGACGGTCGACCAGCGGCTCTACCAGCGCACGGCGACGGGCGGCGGTCTCGCGACCTACCAGGTGCTCGTCGACGACGTGTCGCTCACGACGAGCGGCACGGTCACGATCCGCATGCGCTTCAACGGCCTCGGCACCCACGACCCCTCGGTCGCCGACGTCTGGACCCTTCCGGTTCCGGACGACGCCATGGCGCCCTCGGTCGTGCTCGACGTCTCGAACGCCGGCGCGAACGGCTGGCACCTCGCCGGCGCCGAGGCTACGCTGCAGGCCGCCGACGCCCGCAGCGGCGTCGCGTCGATCGAGTACGCGATCGGCGACGGCGAGTGGCAGGAGTACGCAGACCAGGTAGCGCTCGCCGAGGGCGACACGACGTTCCGATACCGCGCCACCGACGAGGCGGGCAATGTCAGCCCCGTGCAGTCGGAGGACGTGCGCGTCGATGCGACGGCGCCGTCGACCTGGGGCTGGCTGAGCGACACGAGCCGTGTCGTCGCCTTCGCGCAGGACGCCCTGTCGGGTGTCGACCACCTCGAGTACTCGCTCGACGGAACCGCGTGGTCGACGGGGCTGCCGTCGGCCGTCTCGGCCGACGCGACCCCGGACACCCTCTGGGTGCGCGGTGCGGATGCCGCGGGCAACCTCGGCGACGCGCTCGAGCTCGCTCCGCAGCAGACGCCGTCGACGCTCGCCTTCGAGCCGGGCTCCTCGGCGCTCGTCGAGGGCAGCGGCTTCACCGCCGGCCAGACGGTGCGCGCCGAGATCCACTCGGAGCCCGTCGTCTTCGGCACGGCCGTCGCGGATGCCCTGGGTGTCGTCGCGATCGCCGGCACCGTTCCGGCCGACCTCGCCGAGGGCCAGCACGAGCTCGTGCTCGTCGCCGAGACCGGTGACGGGGGCGACCCCGGTGACGGTGGCGATCCAGGCGATGGCGGCGATCCGGGCGATGGCGGCAACCCCGGCGACGGTGGTGACCCCGGTGACGGCGGCAACCCCGGTGACGGCGGCAACCCCGGAAACGGTGGCGACCCCGGAAACGGAGACGACGGCGACCCCGCCGGAGGCTCCGTGACGATCCCCGGCGACGTGCTCGTCTCGACCGGTGCGAACCCGCTTCCCTGGGTGGGGCTCGCCGCTCTGCTCGTGCTCTCCGGAGGCGTCGTGCTCGTCATCCGCCGTCGCAGGATCGGTGACGCGACGCGCGATTGACGCGCGGATCGTCACGCCGATGGGCCCGGTCGCACCGGCCGGGCCCATCGGCTCCCTGAACTTGTCAAGTTGTTTCCCCTCGATGTATGGTCTATTCATCGCTACGTCATGAATCGTTTCAACCACCACCACGGACGATACATAGGCTCTAGTCAAAGACGATTGGAAGTACACGCCGTGTCCCCCACCTCCTCACAGGGTGCTCGCACGCCCCTGCGCTCCCGTGGCCGCGCCCTCGTCGCGGCGCTCCTCAGCCTCGGACTCGTCGCGAGCGGGGCGGCCTTCGCGTCGATCCCGGCCAACGCGGCCGAGCCGGCACCCGCATCCGTGAGCCTCACCGACCTCGAGGTCGAGAACCGCACCGAGCCGCTCGGCATCGACGTCGCGAAGCCCCGCTTCTCGTGGGTGACCGACACCGCTGCGCGCGACGTGCAGCAGACCTCCTACCGCATCCGGCTCGCGACCGACGAGGCGCAGCTCGACGCTGCGGGCGTCTGGGACAGCGGCGTCGTCCCCTCCGACGCGTCCACGGCGATCGAGTACGGCGGCCCGGCGCTCGACTCCGCGACCACTTACTACTGGCGCGTCGACGTGCAGACCACGGCCGGCGACGCCACCGCGAGCTCGACCTTCGGCACGGGCCTCTACACCGACGCCGATTGGGCGGACAGCGCCTGGATCGGCCGCGACCGCCTGACCAACACGGCGGGCATCGAGATGACCCTCGCGGGTGCGAGCTGGATCCATCCGCCTTACTCGGGTGCGAACACCCCGCCCGGCTACTTCCGCAAGAGCTTCACCCTGCCGGCCGACAAGCAGATCGACCGCGCCGAGCTCGTGATGACCGGCGACATCGGCTTCTCCGCCCACCTCAACGGCGCGCAGGTCGCGACCGGCCGCGCCGTCGCCGACGTCTGGAAGACGGCGAAGCGCGTGCAGGTGTTCCCGACCCCCGGCGAGAACCTCCTCGCGGTGCGCCTCGAGAACACGGCCAAGGCCTTCGCCGCCGTCGTGGGCAAGCTCACGGTGCGCTTCACCGACGGCACCACCCAAGACGTCGTCACCGACACGAGCTGGGCGAGCAATCAGAACGCCAACGTCGGATGGCAGGCCAACGGCTACGACACGACCGGCTGGGTGCCCGCCGCCTCGCGCGGCCTCTACGGCACGCCCGAGACCCCCTGGGGCAACCAGGTCGCCATCCCGGCCGCGGCGACCCCCGACACCCGCGTCTCTCTCGACACCTCCTCGTGGATGACTCCGCCGGTCTCCGGCAACATCCCCTCCGCCGTCTTCCGCAAGCCGATCACCCTCTCGACGACGAAGGAGATCGCCTGGGCGCAGATGGCCGTCACGGGCGACCAGATCTTCACGGCCTATTGGAACGGCGAGCAGGTCGCCTTCAACAGCGGCCTCAACAACGAGTGGCAGACCGCGCGCTCGGTGAACCTCAACGCGGTTCCCGGCGAGAACGTCGTGGCCTTCTCGCTCACGACACCCGGCAACAGCGTCAACGGCGGTGTGCTCGCCACGGTGCGGGTCGGCTACACCGACGGCACCACCGAGCAGATCACCACCGGCAGCAGCTTCAAGACCCTCGTCACGGCCGAGAGCGCGGCTCCCGCGGGCTGGAACGACATCGGCTTCGACGACAGCGCGTGGGCGAACGCCAAGAACTTCGCCCTCTACGGCTACGGCGTCTACGCCCGCCGGGTCACGGTGCCCGAGCTGGCCGCCGGCGGCGACATCCTGAACTTCCAGAACTCGAAGTGGATCTGGACGCCCGAGGCGAGCACCTCGACGGCTCCGGCCGAAGACCGTGCCTTCCGCAAGACGATCACCGCGCCCGCCGGGCACACCGCCACGAAGGCCCAGATCATCATCACGGCCGACGACTCCTTTAAATTGTGGGTCGACGGCAAGCTCCTCGGCCAGACCGAGGGCGCCGTGAACGAGTGGCAGTCGTCGAAGAAGTTCACTGTCGATCTGAGCTCGTCCAAGACCGTTATCGCCGTGCGCACGACCAACGGTCCCGGCTCTCCCGCCGGTCTGCTCGTGACCGCGCGCGTCACGTACGACGACGCGAGCACCCAGGTCGTGACCTCGGATGACTCGTGGAAGGCCGTCAAGGTCATCCCCGACGGCTTCCAGGCCACCGACTTCGACGACTCGGCCTGGCCCGCGGCCGCCGTCCAGGCGAACTACGGCTCGGGTGCGTGGGGCACCGGCGTGAAGCTGCCCACCGACCCGCCCGCCGCGGCCCCGCTGCTGCGCAAGGAGTTCTCGGTCGACGGCCCGATCGCCTCCGCCAAGATCTACGTGGCCGCCGGCGGCTACGCGAACGTGAGCCTCAACGGCTCGCCGATCAACGACGAGATCCTCTCCCCGGGCTTCACCGACTACGACGACCACGCCCAGTACACCGTCACCGACCTCACCGATCAGCTGCACCCGGGCGCGAACGCCCTCGGCCTCGAGCTCGGCCGCGGCTTCTACGGCATGACCAACGGCAACGTCTGGAACTGGCAGAACCCGCCGTGGCACGACGAGCCGGTCGCGCGTGCCGTGCTGCGCATCGAGTACACCGACGGCACGACGAAAGACGTCGTGACCGACGACAGCTGGAAGCTGCACGACGGCCCGACCGTGCTCGACGACCTGTACGGCGGCGAGACCTACGACGCCGGGAAGGTGCAGACCGGCTTCGACACCGTCGGCTTCCCCGACGCGAGCTGGGTGCCCGCGAGCGAGGTCAACGGCCCCAAGGGCACGCTCATGAACCAGCAGCAGCAGCCCATCCGGGTCACCGACAGGCTGCCGGCCGAGTCGATCACCGAGCCCGTCGACGGCGTCTACGTCGTCACATTCCCGCGCGTTCTCGCGGGGACCGTCGAGTTCACAGCCCAGGGTGAGGCCGGAACCACGATCCGCGCCCAGTACGGCGAGAAGCTGCTCGACAACGGGCGCCCGAACTTCTCCAACAACGGAGGGTTCCAGAACGGCTTCCAGACCGACCGTTTCATCCTCGCCGGAACCGGCGCGCCCGAGACCTGGGCCGGCACGTTCTCGTACAAGGGCTTCCAGTACATCGAGGTCACCGGCTGGCCGGGCGACGAGGCTCCTCCGCTGAGCGCCTTCACGGCCGAAGAGCTGCACACGGATGCCCCGGAGACCGGGTCGTTCGAGAGCTCCGACGACATCATGAACCGCACCCACCGGGCCGTCGTCGACACGCTGCTCAACAACATCCACAGCATCCCGACCGACACCCCGATGTTCGAGAAGAACGGGTGGACGGGTGACGCCGCCGTCGGCGCCGAGATGTTCATGATGAACCTCGACACGCAGAACCTCTTCGAGAAGTGGATCGGCGACATCAACGACTCGCGCGACGAGAACGGCGCGCCGCTCGTCATCGCGCCGAGCTCCGACCAGTGGGGCCAGTGGGGCGTCGCCCCGCCGTGGCACTCCGCGTACATCCTCATCCCGTGGTGGCTCTACCAGTACGGCGGCGACGTGCAGGTGCTGCAGAAGTACTACGACGGCATGAAGGGCTACGTCGACCTCGAGTACGGCCGTTCCGACGACGGCGTCGTGCCGCAGTCGCGGCTCGGCGACTGGGTGAGCCCCGAGGCGAGCCCGGCCGGCGGCAACGCGCCCGAGGACGTCCGCGTGAGCGCGACCGCCTACCTCTACACGATGCTCACCTCGATGGAGAAGACCGCGACGCTGCTCGGCAAGACCGCAGACGCCGCGAGCTTCGCCGAGCACGCGGCCGTCGTCAAGGACGCCTTCAACGCGACCTTCCTCGACACGGCCGCCGGCTACTACCGGGGCAACGGCGACCGCGGCTACCGCCAGACCCACAACGTGCTCGCACTCGAGTTCGGCCTCGCACCCGACGCCGAGACGGCCGAGCGCGTGGCGGCGAGTCTCGCGGCCGACGTCGTGGCGAAGGGCGACAAGCTCAACACGGGTTCGCTCGGCACCAAATACCTGCTCCCCGTGCTGACCGACTACGGATACGAAGACCTCGCCTACAAGGTCGCCGTGCAGACGGAGTACCCGAGCTGGGGCTTTATGATCGAGAACGACGCGACCACGATGTGGGAGCACTGGTCTCTCGACGCCCGCTCGCGCGGTCACTACTTCCTCGGCACCGTCGACGACTGGTTCTACCACTACGCCGCGGGCATCCGCAGCTCGGAGACGACCGGCTACCGCGACATCACGATCGACCCGGCCGTCACCGACGACCTCGAGTGGGCGAAGGCGACGACCCAGTCGCCCTTCGGCCCCGTGAGCGTCGACTGGAAGAAGACCGGCGACGACCTCAGCCTGACGACGCACGTGCCGGTGGGCTCGACCGCCGTCGTGCACCTTCCCGCCCCGAGCCGCTGGGCCGTCACCGAGGGCGGCAAGGCCCTCGAAGACGTCGCAGGCGTGCGTGCGGTCGAGCAGAGCGGCGACGACGTGCTCGTCACCGTCGGCTCGGGCGACTACTCCTTCGAGGTCGACGCCGCCGCGGGCGCCGTCGGAACGGTGCTCGAGAGCATCGACGCCATCCAGGCGCAGGCCGACCAGGAGCTCGCCGACGGCGGGATCAACCAGAAGCAGCACACCGACCTCGGCGCGCTCGTCACCGAGGCTCGCACCGACGCCCTGGCCGCTCTCGCGACGATCGGCTCGGGCGACTCGGCCGCCACGGCCAGGGAGCTCGCCGAGGTGCTGCTCGACCTCGACGCCGTGGACACCTGGCTCGGCGGCCTGGACGCGGCCGACGACACGGGCGCGGCGCTGCAGCAGGCGGCGGAGGCCGCCCGTGAGCTGACCGACTCGACGATCTCCGCGCTCCTCGGCATCGAGGCGACGGCCGTCTTCGACGCTCCGGCGCACAAGCCCGGAACGCCCGGCACGATCACGGCGGCGGTCGAGAACTCCGGTCAGACGGCGATCGAGAAGGTCACCGCCGAGCTGCTCGGCCTGGGTGAGGAGTGGACGAGGGATCCGGAGGGCGCGGCATCCGTCGGCGACTCTCTCGCCGGTGGCGCCTCGGCGTCAGCGAAGCTCGGCTTCACGGTTCCGATCGAGCAGCTTCCGGGCGACGTTCCCGCGACGGTCGACTACGGGTACCGCTTCAACGGCGCGACCGTCGGCATCACGGTGCCCGTGACGGTCACGGTCGACTCTCCCGTGACGATGACCGCGGTGACGATCGACCCCACGAGCACCACACCGGGCGGCTCGACGACGCTGACCGCGACTGTGCACAACAACGGCATCGCGCCGGCGGTCGGCCATCTCGAGGTGGCTGTGCCCGACGGCTGGGTCGTACCCCTCGCGACGGCGGATGTCGTTCTCGCCCCCGGAGCGGATGCGACGCTGACCGCGCCCGTGTTCGTGCCGGTCGGCGCCGACCACTCCCCGGCGACCGCCACGCTCACCGCGGACTTCGTGTTCGGGGGTGTGACCTTCGCGAGCGGGAACGCAGACCTGGGCGTCACCCTCGCGCCGGTGCCCGCGACCAACCCGGGCTACGACCACGTCGACCTCGGCGACGCCACGAGCGAGCAGGCGCACAACCTGACCGCCTCGTCGAAGTCGGGCACGAACACCGAGGCCGGGCTGACCCGTCGTTACGCCAACCAGACCGACGACAACAGCCACTTCGAGTTCGACACCGCCGTGGTTCCCGGCCAGCCGTTTATGATCCGCGCGATCGAGACCTACGACAAGGCGCAGACGAAGAAGTACGAGATCTTCGTCGACGACGTTCTCGTGACCGAGCGGCTCTTCACGCACACGGGCGGACTCGGCACCGAGACCTACGAGATCCTCGTGCCCGCCTCCTTCGCGACCGATTCGACGGTGCGCGTGCGGATGCAGTTCGGCGACGACCAGAGCTTCTACGACCCGTCGATCGCCGACGTCTGGACCCTTCCGGTGCCGGCCGACACGGTCGCTCCGCAGGTCGTGGCGACGGCCGACCCGGCGGCTCCGAGCCGCACGACGGGCTGGTACACGAGCTCGCCCGTGACCGTCTCCATCGCGGCGCAGGATGACCGCGACGGCGTCGTGGGCATCGAGAGCGCCGTGGGCGACGGGGCGCTCGCTGCCTACACGCAGCCGATCGTGCTCGACGACGACGGACAGCACGTGGTGCGGTTCCGCGCCACGGACGCCGCCGGCAACGCGAGTGCGAGCCAGACCCTTCCCGTGAAGATCGACACGGTCGCCCCCGCGACCACGGCGACCCTCGGCGAGGAGTTCGACGGCGACACGGCCGCGACCTCGGGCACGGTGAGCTTCACGGCCGCCGACGCGACCTCGGGCGTGGCGAGCACGAGCTACCGGGTCGACGGCGGCGAGTGGCAGCAGGGCGGCTCTGTGACGGTGAGCGAGCCGGGCGACTTCACGGTCGACTACTTCTCAACGGATGTCGCGGGCAACGCCGAGGCGGCGAAGACCGTCACGGGAACCATCGTGATCCCCGACGTGATCGCTCCGACGGTCTCCGGATCGATCTCCGCGCAGGGTGAGAACGGCTGGTACCTCGAGGGCGCAGCCGTGACGATCACCGCCGAGGACTCGGACAGCGGCGTCGCCACGATCGAGTACCGCCTGGGCGACGGCGACTGGTCGCGCTACGGCTCGCCGGTCGTGCTGCCCGAGGGCGAGTCGACGATCGCGTTCCGAGCCACCGACAACGAGGGAAACGTGAGCGCGATCTCATCGCTCTCGGCCGAGGTCGACGCGACGGCCCCCACCGCGTGGGGCTGGCTCTCGAACGGCGGTCGCGTGACGGCTGTCGGCGGCGACAGCGGATCGGGCATCGACCACCTGCAGTACTCGCTCGACGGCGAGACCTGGGTGACGGGGCTCACCGAGCTCATCGCCGAGGACGCCGCGCCGACCACGGTTCGGGTGCAGGCGATCGATCGCGCGGGCAACACGGGCGAGATCTCGGCGCTCACCCGGGCCGACGCACCGCAGGAGCTCACCGTGACCCCCGGGACGCCCGTGCTCATCGAGTCGAGCGGGTTCGAGCCCGGACAGAGCGTGCGCGTCGAGCTGCACTCCGAGCCCGTTGTGCTCACGACCGTCAGGGCGGACGCCCGCGGTGTGATCGCCGCCTTCGCGGCGATCCCCGGCGACGTGACCCCCGGCGGCCACACCCTCGTGCTCGTCGTCGACACCGATGGCGGCGACCCGGGCGATCCCGGCGACCCGGGCACTCCCGGTGACGGCGGCAACCCCGGCGACGGCGGAGAGCCCGGCGACGGAGGCCAGGGCGGCGGCTCGATCGAGATCCCGACCACCATCGCCTCCACGGGTGTGAACCCGCTGCCGTGGGCGATCCTCGGCGGGGTGCTCCTGCTGGGCGGCGCCTGGTTCGCGCTGCGTCGTCGCCGCAGCACGGTCATCACCCGCTAGAACACCGATCCCGGGGGCCTTCCGCACGCTTCGCGGAAGGCCCCCGGGTTTCGTCGTACCCGAGGGCGTCCCGCACCGCCTCCCGCACCGCGTCCCGCACCACCATCCCCGCACCACCCGCTCCATCGAAAGAGCCAGAACAATGACGATCTCCCGTTCTTCGCACGACCCGGCCTCCTCCGCACGTCGAGGCCGTGCACCCGGCTCGAGAGCAGCCACGACCGTCCGACGGCTCGTGCGCGGCGTCGCGGCGCTCGCCGCGACGGCCCTGCTCGTGCCGGCCGTCGCCCTCTCGGCGCAGGCGGCCCCGGCCGAGTCGCCGGCCCCCGCCGCGCCCACCGCCTCGGCGGCCCCCACCGGCCTGACCGTCGAGGGCCGCACTGCGCCCGCCGACATCGAGAACCTCTCGGCGCCGGTGTTCGCGTGGCAGCCTCCCGTGCAGCCCCGGCTCATCGCGGGCGACCAGACCCCCGACCAGGAGGCCTACCGGCTCGTGGTCTCCTCGAGCTCCGAGGCGGCCTCCGCGGGCACGGGCGACGTCTGGGACTCGGGTCGAGTCGAGTCGGCGCAGTCCACGGCCGTCCCTTACGCCGGCCCGGCGCTGACGGCTGGGTCGAAGTACTGGTACAGCGTGAAGACGTGGAGCGGGTCCGGGGCCGAGTCGGGCTGGGCCGAGTCATCCGCTTTCGGCACGGCTCTCGGCTCGACCTGGAGCGACGCCGATCCGATCTGGGCGCCCCGGGCAGACCGGAGCGGCGGATGGGGCGACTTCACCTACTCGGGAACCTTCAGCATCCAGCAGGGCAACGCGACCCTCTCGTTCCGCGTGCAGGACTCCGGCAACTACTACATGTGGCAGTTCCGGGGCGCCGGTCAGCTCGCGCCGCACCGCTGGGTGGGCGGGGCCTTCACCCAGCTCAAGACGGTGGAGCTCGGTCATCCGCTCGACGTGGGCAAGGACTACCGCTTCCGCATCGAGGCGCGCGGCTCGACCATCACGACCTACCTCGACGACGTGCTCGTCGACACGACCGTCGACGACACCTTCGCGACGGGCACGATCGGCTTCCGCACCGGCGGCAGCGAGCGCACGGACTTCGACGATCTGAAGGTCGTCGCCCCCGACGGCGCGACGCTCTACCAGAACGACTTCTCGGCGCCGAACACCGACTTCTCCTGCGGCACGGTCGCGAACGGCGTGCTCTCGGTCGGCACGAGCAAGCAGTGCAGCATCGACCCGTGGGGCGACTACACGCTCTCCTTCGACCTCACGATCTCCGAGATCGCGCAGGGCGTCGTCTTCCGTGCGATCGACGAGAAGAACTTCTACATGTGGCAGTTCCGGGCCGACAACTCGACCCTCGTTCCGCACGTCAACAAGAACAACGTCTTCACGGCGATGCCGGCCGTGCCGCTCGGGAAGACGATCTCGACGGGGCGGAGCTATCCCGTGCGGATCGAGGCCTACGGCTCGACGATCAGGACCTACTTCGACGGCACGCTCATCGACACCCGCACCGACACGACGTACCCCACGGGCAACATCGGCGTGCGCAACGGCAGCAAGGAGACCGGCAGGATCGCGAACCTGAAGGTCGCCTCCTCGAGCGGCAGCGTCGTCTACAGCAACGACTTCACGAGCAACGCCGACCTGCCCTGCGGCACGGTGAGCGGCAACGCCCTCACGGTGCCCAAGGGCGCGCTGTGCCTGCGCAGCGTCGTCAACAACGACTGGATCTTCACCCGCGGCCAGGTCGACGTGCCCGATCGCGACATCCAGTGGGCGACCCTCTACGCGACCGGCTCCTCGCCCGAGCCCACCCGGCAGTACGTCTACAAGGCCTACGTGAACGGGCAGTTCGTGGGCCTCGGCCCGACCCAGTCGGTCGGCGCGGAGACCCGGTACGACGGCTACGACGTGACCGGTCTCATCACGAAGGGCGAGACGAACGCGATCGGCGCCGTGCTCTACACGACCGTCGACCAGCGCTTCCTGGCGAAGCTCGTCATCCACTTCACCGACGGCACCGAGCAGAGCTTCGGCACGGGCGACGATTGGACGACGATGAGCGGCTCGGCCGTCTACCCCGCGGCCGGCAGCAGCGGAACCTCGTACTTCACCGCGCCCAAGGAGAACACCGTCGCGAGCGAGTACCCCTTCGGGTTCGCCGAGGCCGGCTTCGACGACTCCGAGTGGAAGGCCGCGCAGGTCAAGGCGCCCTTCGCCCAGCTCGAGGCGACCCCGACCGCGAAGGTCGAGCAGCAGTACCCGGCCCCGGCGTCGATCGTCGACAAGGGCAACGGCGACTACTTCGTCGACTTCGGCCGGGCCTGGGTGGGAGGCATCCGTCTCGCCGTCGACGGCGAGGCCGGCCAGGTGCTCGACGTGCGCTACGGCGAGATCACCTCGGCGCCGAACACGGTCAGGTACGCGCTCAGCACGGGCAACAACTACCAGGACAAGTGGACGCTGAAAGACGGTGAGCAGACCCTCGAGACCTGGGGCATCCGCGTCTTCCGCTATGTCGAGATCCTCGGCGCCACCGAGCCGATCACCGCCGAGAACCTGCAGGCCGTCGCACTCGTCTACCCCTTCGACGCGGATGCCGCGCAGTTCACCTCCTCGAACGACAATCTCAACCAGGTCTGGCAGCTCTCCAAGAACACGATCGAGATGGCGAACGTCAACCTCTACGTCGATAGCTGGACGCGCGAGCGCGGCCCCTACGAGGCGGATGCCTACCTGCAGCAGACGGCGTCGTCGTACCTGAGCAGCGACCTGACCCTGGGCGACTACTCGATGGACTACCTCATCTCGAACCGCACCTGGCCCACCGAATGGCCGCTCTACGCGATCCGCTCGGTGCACGACAGCTGGTGGAACACGGGTACGACCGACCAGATCACGGCGCAGTACGACAAGCTCGTGGCCATGTTGCCGACCCGATGGCTGGACCCGGCCACGGGGCTCGTCAAGAAGGATCCGGGAACAGGCAACGGCAATGACCGAGACCTCGTCGACTGGCCGACGAACGAGCGCGACGGCTACGTGATGACCCAGTACGACACGGTGATCAACGCGCTCTCGTACCGCACATTCCGCGACATGCAGGAGATGGCGACGGCGATCGGCAAGACCGACGACGCGGCGGGCTTCGGCGCGACAGCCGACAGGCTCTACACGGCGATCAACGAGAAGATGTACGACCCGGTCAGGGGCGCATACCGCGACGGCCTCAACAACGACGGAACCCCCATCGACCACTTCGCCCTGCACGCCACCGCGTTCTCGCTCGCCTTCGGCCTCGCCGACGAGGAGCAGGCCGCGAAGGGGGCCGAGTACATCGGAACGAAGGGCATGGCCTGCAGCGTCTACTGCGCGGGCTTCCTGCTCGACGGCCTCTACGCGGGCGGCAACGGCGACATCGCCATGTCGCTCATGACGAGCACGGGCCTGCGCAGCTGGATGAACATGATCGCGGTCGGCGCGGGCGCGACGATGGAGGCCTGGGACCTCTCGCTCAAGAGCAACACGACGTACTCGCACCCCTGGGCCGCCGCTCCCGCGTACGTGGTTCCGCGCGGTGTGTTCGGCATCTCGCCGACGAGCCCCGGGTACACGAGTTTCTCGGTCAAGCCGCAGCCCGGTGGCGTCTCCACGGCGTCGATCACCGTTCCGACCGCGGCGGGCTCCATCGGCGTCGCCTTCGACGCCCGAGGCGAGTCGAGCCTCGACCAGGCGGTGCGGGTTCCCGCGAACACGACGGCGACCGTCAGCATCCCGGTCGGCGACGCAAAAGACGACACGGTGTACCTCGACGGCGTCGCGACCGCGGCGAAGCCCGCCGGCGACTACCTCCAGCTCGACGCCGTGCCCTCCGGATGCCACGTGCTCAGCACGCGGGCCGGCAGCGCGGCATCCGAGAACCCCGCGCTCGCCGACCTCTGCCCGGACGGCTTCGTGACCCCCGACACCACGGCGCCCGAGGCGTCGGCCACGGCCGCGCTGACGGACACCCCGGGTGAGCGGCTCGTGACGGTGACCGCCGTCGATCCCGGCGTCGAGGACGGCACGGGCACGGATGTCGTGTCGATCGACTACCGCGTCGACCCCTCCGATGAGTGGACGCCCTACACGGCCCCCGTGAGCGTCGACGCGTCACTGCACACGCTGAGCTTCCGTGCGACGGATGCCGCGGGCAACGTGTCCGACGCCGGCGAGATCGTGCTCCCCGGCGGAACGCTCACGCCGGCCGAGGTGCAGGCGGGCGGCAGCGTCGCGCTCGAGCTCCAGGGCTTCGAGGGTGGCGATGCGCTCGCGATCGAGCTGCACTCCGACCCCGTGCCGCTCGGCACGGCCACGGCGGGCGGCGACGGCTCGCTGTCGCAGAGCCTGACGATCCCCGCCGACAGCGAGCTCGGCCTCCACGCCGTGGTGATCACGGGCGAGTCGGGCCGCATCGCGAGCCTGCCCGTCGTGATCACGCCGGCCGACGACGGGGGCGACCCGGGGAACGGGGGCGATCCGGGGAACGGCGGCGAGCCCGGCGACGGCGCCCCCGGTACCCCCGGCAACGGCGCCCCCGGCGCTCCCGGTGACGGGGGCGCCACCGCAGGCCAGGGCGACGGCACGGGTGCCGGAGGGCTCAGCGAGACCGGTTTCCCCGCGACTCCCTGGCTGCTCGGCGGCGTGCTGCTGTCTCTGCTGGGGCTGGGCCTCTATGGTGTGATGAAGCGTCCGCGGCGGTCGTAGCGGCCGACATGTTTTCGAAGGATCGGATGAGGCTGTCATCATGCACGAAGTCGTATATGTCGATGGCGACAGGGGGAGTGATCGATGAATGTGAGTGTTCGTGACGTGGCCGCGCTCGCGGGTGTCTCCGTGGGCACGGTCTCGAATGTCATGAACCGGCCCGACAAGGTGTCGCCGGAGACGGTCACGCGGGTTCAGGCGGCCATCGACCAGCTGGGGTTCGTGCGCAACGACGCAGCACGGCAGCTGCGGGCCGGCCGCAGCCGGAGCATCGGGCTCGTCGTGCTCGACGTGCGCAACCCTTTCTTCACCGACCTCGCCCGCGGTGCGGAGGACCGGGCGGCCCACGACGGCTTCGCCGTGCTGCTCGGCAACTCCGACGAGAGCCACGCGCGGGAGGCCGCCTACCTCGACCTGTTCGAGGAGCAGCGGGTGCACGGTCTGCTCATCACCCCGCTCGGCGACGCGATCCCGCGGCTCGAGAGACTGCGCGAGCGCGGCACTCCGACCGTGCTCGTCGACCGTCAGGCCGAGAACAGGGATTTCTCGAGTGTCGCCGTCGATGACGTCGCCGGGGGCCACCTCGCCGTCGAGCACCTGCTCGCCACCGGCCGCCGACGGATCGCCTTCGTGGGCGGCCCCGACAGCATCCGCCAGGTCGTCGACCGTCTCAGCGGGGCGCGTCGCGCGGTCGCCGAGGTCGAGGGCGCGACCCTCGAGGTTCTCGACACCCGGGCGCTCACCGTCGACCAGGGGAGGGACGTCGGCCGGGAGATCCTCGACCGCTCGCCCGCCGACCGCCCCGAGGCGATCTTCGCGGCCAACGACCTGCTCGCGGTCGGGGTCATGCAGGCGCTGATGATGCTCGCGACCGTGCGGATCCCGGAGGACATCGCCCTCATCGGCTACGACGACATCGCCTTCGCCGCCGCGGCCGTCATCCCGCTCTCCTCGATCCGCCAGCCGAGCGCGCTCATCGGCCACACGGCCGTCGACCTGCTCATGCGGGAGGCGGAGGGCGCCGACGGCGCGGACTTCGAGCACGAGCACGTGGTCTTCCAGCCCGAGCTCGTCGTGCGGGCCTCCACCGCGAGCGACTGAGCTCCGGGATCGGGCCTCGCACGACCCGGCCCGCCCTCGCCGGGCGCGACGCCGGTCACGGGCGTGACCGCGACCGTAACCTGCGGAAACATGGTCGCAATACGTCGCGGATACTCTCGGGAAATGGGCGATCTGTTCGACGGCTACGGATCCCAGGCGACGACCCGCGAGCGACGCGGGGCGCACCCCTGGGATGAGATGTTCGCCGTCCAGGCCTCGGCCGACCGCTCCCCGCAGGCCCGCGCGGCCTACACCGAGATCTACGCGGCACTCGCCCGGATGACTCAGGAGGAGCTGCGCGGACGCACCGACGCCCTCGCCAGCTCCTATCTCGCCCAGGGCGTGACCTTCGACTTCGCGGGCGAGGAGCGCCCCTTCCCGCTCGACGCGGTTCCGCGGGTCGTCGAGGCCGAGGAGTGGCGCGGCATCGAGGCCGGCATCAAGCAGCGGGTGCTCGCGCTCGAGGCGTTCCTCGCCGACGTCTACGGGCGGCAGTCGGCCGTGCGCGACGGCGTCATCCCCGTGGGGCTCATCAGCTCGTCGAGCCACTTCCACCGGCAGGCCGCCGGTGTCGAGAGCGCCAACGGCGTGCGCATCCAGGTCTCCGGCATCGACCTCATCCGCGACGAGCACGGCGCCTGGCGTGTGCTCGAAGACAACGTGCGGGTTCCGAGCGGGGTGAGCTACGTCATCTCCAACCGCAGGGTCATGGCGCAGACCCTGCCCGAGCTCTTCGTGAGCATGCGGGTGCGGCCCGTCGGGGACTACCCGAACCGGCTGCTGCAGGCCCTGCGCGCGAGCGCCCCCGAAGGGGTCGACGATCCGAACGTCGTCGTGCTCACCCCCGGCGTCTTCAACTCCGCCTACTTCGAGCACACACTGCTCGCGCGGCTCATGGGCGTGGAGCTCGTGGAGGGCCGCGATCTGTTCTGCTCGGGCGGCAAGGTCTGGATGCACACGACCGCCGGCCCGCAGCGCGTCGACGTCATCTACCGCAGGGTCGACGACGAGTTCCTCGATCCGCTGCAGTTCCGTCGCGACTCGATGCTCGGCTCGCCGGGACTGCTCCTGGCGGCGCGCCTCGGCAACGTCACGATCTCGAACGCGGTCGGCAACGGAGTGGCCGACGACAAGCTCGTCTACACCTACCTGCCCGACCTCATCCGTTATTACCTCGCGGAGGAGCCGATCCTCCCCAACGTCGACACCTGGCGCCTCGAAGACCCCCTCGCCCTCGAGGAGGTGCTCGACCGGCTCGACGAGCTCGTCGTGAAGCCCGTCGACGGCTCGGGCGGCAAAGGGCTCGTGGTGGGGCCGGCCGCCTCGGCGGCGGAGCTCGCCGCCCTCCGCGCGCGTCTCATCGCCGACCCGCGCGGCTGGATCGCCCAGCCGGTCGTGCAGCTCTCGACGATCCCCACGCTCGTCGACGAGGGGATGCGGCCCCGGCATGCGGATCTGCGCCCCTTCGCGGTCAACGACGGCTCCGACATCTGGGTGCTGCCCGGCGGTCTCACCCGGGTCGCCCTGCCCGAGGGCCAGCTCGTCGTCAACAGCAGCCAGGGCGGCGGATCGAAAGACACCTGGGTGCTCGGCGACGAGCCCGACCCGTCGATCGCGCAGCCCGGGGCCCACGACATCCGCGGCCTCGTCGCCGACCAGGCGACCGTCGGCTCGGCCGGCGGCATCACGCCGCACGTGCCCGACCAGTCGCCGCACGACAAGCCGGGACGCGCCCACCACGACCAGGAGCAGCAACAGCAGCAGGCGTTCGCCCGCCCCGCGCCCGCTGCGGCAGAAGGGGGCAGCCCATGCTGAGCCGCATCGCCGAGAGCCTGTTCTGGATCGGCCGTTACATCGAGCGCAGCGACGGCACCGCGCGCATCCTCGACGTGCACCTGCAGTTCCTGCTCGAGGATCCCTGGATCGACGAGGACACCGCCTGCCGCTCCCTGCTCTCGGTCATGGGCACCGCGGCACCCGACGACGAGGCGCTCACCCGTGAGCACGTGCTCACGATCCTCGCGCTCGACCGCAACCAGCCGACATCCATCGCCTATCTGCTCGGCGCCGCGCGCGAGAACGCCCGCCGGGCCCGCGAGATCGTCTCGACCGAGCTCTGGGAGTGCCTCAACACCACGAGGGCCAGGATGCCGCGCCGTGTCGCCCAAGAGAAGGTGCACGAGTTCTTCGGCTGGGTGCACGAGCGGGCGGCGCTCGCCGTGGGGATCGTCGAGTCGTCGTCGAGCCGCGACGAGGCCTGGCAGTTCTTCACCCTCGGCCGCTCGATCGAACGGGCCGACATGACCGCACGCCTGCTGGCGACGCGTTCGCTCACCGAGGCGAGCGGGCCCTCGTGGACCACGATCCTGCGATCGTGCGGCGCCTACGAGGCATACCTGCGCACCTACCGCGGGGTGCCGTCGGCGCGCAACGCGGCCGAGTTCCTGCTGCTCGACCGCCTCTTCCCGCGCTCCATCCTCTTCTCGGTGTCGCGCGCCGAGCAGTGCATGCGCGAGTTCGAGCCGCGCAGCACCCGGGTCGGCTACTCCGACCAGGCGCAGCGCCTGCTCGCCCAGATCCGCAGCGAGCTCGAGTACCGGCCGATCGCCGAGATCATCGACGACCTGCCGAAGTACATGGACGCGGTGCAGGATGCGACCTCCGCGACGTCCGAGGCGATCCGGCAGCGCTACTTCCCCACGAACGCCGCGCCGAGCTGGGTGGGGGAGCAGTCGTGAACCGGCTCCGCATCAAGCACGTGACGGGCTTCGCCTACCAGGGCGAGGTGAGCGCGTCGCACAACGAGGCGCGCATGCTCCCGGCATCCGGCGACAGCCAGCTCGTGCTGTATTCGAATATCGACATACACCCGGTCTCGTCGAGCCACGACTACGTGGACTACTGGGGAACGCGGGTGAACGCCTTCGAGGTGCTGAGCCCGCACGACGAGCTCTCGCTCACGGCCACGAGCCTCGTGGAGGTGCGCGCGCGGGCGCACGAGGAGCACGACATCACGTGGGAGGAGCTCGCCGCCTGGGCCACCGTCGCGATGGAGTACGAGGAGCAGGAGAGGCAGACGGCCAAGACGGAGCCGCCCGAGGAGGTCGTCGAGCTCGTGCGCGAGATCGTGAGCTCGTCGTCGGGCCCCTGCGAGGCCGCGCTCGCGATCTGCCGCGCGGTCGGCGAGCGGGTCGAGTACGTGCAGGGTGTGACGAGCGTGCAGACGACGGCCACGGAGGCCTGGGCCAAGCGCAAGGGCGTCTGCCAGGACATCGCGCACATCGCCCTCGGCGCCCTGCGCTCGGCGGGCATCCCGGCGCGGTACGTCTCGGGCTATCTGCACCCGAAGCCGGATGCCGCGATCGGCGAGACGGTCACGGGTGAGTCGCACGCCTGGGTCGAATGGTTCTGCGGGCAGTGGCGCGGCTACGACCCGACGAACCTCATCGACATCGGCGACCGGCACGTGGCCGTCGGGCGGGGGCGCGACTACAACGACGTCGCCCCGCTCCGTGGTGTCTACGCGGGCTCGTCGGGCTCGCGGCTCTTCGTGACGGTCGAGATCACCCGCGAGGCCTGACCCCTCCCCTTCCTCCCCTACTACCTCCGACCGTGAACTGAAAACGACGGAGATTCTGCCTCAGAACGCCCCGAACTCGCCGTTTCCGCCCCTTCAGCCTTAAACCTCCGTCGTTGTGAGTTCACAGAGTCGGAGGAAGGGCGATCAGGAGCGCTGCACGGCGGCCTCCTCGGCCTCGACGTCCTCGGCCGCCTGAGCCGGAGCGATGATCGGCAGGGCCGCCGTCTCGTCGTGCACGAGGGAGAAGCGGATGCGGCTGCCGCCCACGTGCTCGAAGCGCAGACGCCGGTGGCGGGCCAGCCAGACCACGCCGATCGCGAGGGCCGTGAAGCCCGCGAGCCCGCCCACGCCGAGTGCCCAGCGCGGGCCCCAGGCGTTGGCGACCCAACCCACGAGCGGGGCGCCGAGCGGGGTCCCGCCCACGAAGATCGCCATGTAGACGGCCATGACGCGTCCGCGCATCCCGGGGTCGATGGTCGTCTGCACCGTGCCGTTGGCGGTGGTCATGAGCGTGATGGAGCTGAAGCCGACGAGCACGAGGGAGGCGGCGAATGTCCAGAAGGTGGGCATGACGGCGGCGATCACGCAGGCGAGGCCGAACGCCCCGGCCGCGAGGATCACCAGGCGCAGCCGCGGGCGTTCTCGCCGGGCCGCGAGCAGGGCGCCCACGACCGAGCCGATCGCGAGGATCGAGGAGAGCAGGCCGAACTCGCCCGCTCCCGCCCCGAACTCGACGGCCATCGTCGAGGTGAAGATGGGGAAGTTGAGGCCGAAGGTGCCGATGATGAAGACGATCACGAGCACGAGCAGGATGTCGGGCCGCTTGCCGATGTAGCGGAACCCGTCGAGCAGCTGACCGGGCTTCCGGGGCAGGCGCGTGCGCGGGCGGAGCTCTCGCTTGCGCATGAGCGCGAGGGAGCAGAGCACCGCGAGGAAGCTCACCGCGTTGATGATGAAGACGAGCCCGGCGCCCACCGCGACGGTGAGCACACCGGCGACGGCCGGGCCGATGAGCCGGGCCGAGTTGAAGGAGGCCGAGTTGAGGGCGACGGCGTTGGAGAGCTGGTCGTCGCCGACCAGGTCGGCGACGAAGGACTGCCGGGCCGGCGCATCGATGGCGGCGGCGATCCCGAGCAGCAGGGCGAAGACGTAGACGTGCCACAGCTCGACGACGCCCGTGAGCACGATGATGCCGAGGGCCGCGCCGAGCGCCCCCATCGCGCCCTGGGTGGCCATGAGCAGCTTGCGGCGGTCGAAGCGGTCGGCGAGCAGTCCCGACCAGGGCACGAGCAGGAGCTGGGGGCCGAGCTGCAGCGACGTCACGATGCCGACCGCGACGGCGTCGTGCTGGGTGAGCTCGGTGAGCACGATCCAGTCCTGGGCGGTGCGCTGCATCCAGGTTCCGACATTGGAGACGAGGGCACCGGCGAACCAGATGCGGTAGTTGAAGCCGCTGAGCGAACGGAACATCGTGGCCATCGGCGTCACCCTTCCCGGCGCGCGGGGGTGGGGGCGTCGTCATCCATGTATAGCCAGGCTATCAAATTTACCGCGGAAGCGGGATACCCCCGGTCAGAAGTCGAGCGGGTCCACGCACATGAGCCCCGGGATCCCGTCGAACGCGCGATCGGGCGAGACGACCGTCTTCTCGATCGCGGCCTCCGCCTCGAGGGCGGCGTACTGGGCGGGGTCGAACGACCTGTACGCGGCGTTCGAGAGTAGGCATGCACATACTGTGGCAGGAGCATGTCGATGGCCGATCGTCGCGAGCCGGATGGTCCTAGAGTGGGCGCATGCCACAGTTCACCGATGAGCACGGTGTCGTCGTCAGCTACTACGTCTGGGATGTGCCCGAGCCGAAGGGCATCGTGCAGCTCGTGCACGGCCTCGGCGACCACGCCACGAGGTACGGGGCGCTCGCCGCGGCGCTCAACGCCGTCGGCTACTCCGTCTTCGCCGACGACCACCGTGGCCACGGGCAGACCGGGCTCGACCAGTACGGCGGCGATCACAGCCGCCTGGGGCAGCTCGGCCCCGGAGGCCTGGGGGCCGCGGTCGACGACGTGCACGAGCTGAGCCGGATCGCGCGCGAGTGCCACCCCGGCATCCCGCTCATCCTGCTCGGGCACAGCTGGGGCTCGCTCATGGCGCAGATCATCGCCAACCGCTGGTCGTCCGACTACGACGCGATCGTGCTCACGGGCACGGCGTACCGCATGCCGGGCTCGATGGCCGCGGGCGACTTCAACAAGCGGCACAAGAGCCTCGGAACCACGGGCTACGAGTGGCTGAGCCGCGACCCCGAGGTCAGCGCGGCCTTCCTCGACGACCCGCTCACCTTCTACGCCGACGCGCTCAAGCTGTTCGGCGTGCGCGACGGCCTCAAGCTCTTCGGCCGCCCCGCGAAAGACCTGCCCACGGGGCTCCCCGTGCTCATCATGATCGGCGACGAAGACCCGCTCGGCGGCGTGGCGAGCGTTCGCCGGCTCGCCGACGCCTACCGCCGCCGCTCCGGGCTCACGGATGTCACGGTCATCGTCTACCCGCAGGCCCGGCACGAGATCTTCAACGAGACGAACCGCGACGAGGTCGTCGCCGACCTCATCTCCTGGCTCGACGCGCACGCCGCCCCGTGAGCCGTGCCCGGGCTGCCCACCCCACCCTGCCCGGCGCCCCGCGCGAGTCGCGCCGAACCGTCGGCTCCCGGTCGCGGAGGAACGGTGTGACGCGACTCGCGAAGGCCCGGGTGACCCGGTGCGGTTAGGCTTGCCTTATGCACGGTGAATACAAGGTTCCTGGCGGCAAACTCGTTGTGGTCGACCTCGATGTCGTCGACGGTGCCATCGCCAACTTCCGGCTCGCGGGCGACTTCTTCCTCGAGCCCGACGAGGCGCTCGAGGCGATCGACGTCGCCGTCAACGGGCTCTCCGCAGACTCGGATGCCGCGACCATCGCCGCGGCCGTGCGCGCGGCCCTCCCCGCCGACGCCGTGCTGCTGGGCTTCTCGCCCGAGGCCGTCGCCGTCGCCATCCGCCGCTCCCTCGCGAAGGCGACGAGCTGGCGCGACTACGACTGGCAGATCGTGCACTCGAAGGCCGTGCCGCCCGTGATGCAGATGGCGCTCGACGAGGTGCTCGCGGTCGAGGTCGGCGAGGGTCGCCGCCTGCCGACCCTGCGCATCTGGGAGTGGGAGCAGCCGGCCGTCGTCATCGGCAGCTTCCAGTCGCTCAAGAACGAGGTCGACCCCGAGAACGCCGCGAAATACGGCTTCGACGTCGTGCGCCGCATCAGCGGCGGCGGCGCGATGTTCATGGAGGCCGGCTCGGTCATCACCTATTCGATCTACGCGCCGAGCGACCTCGTGCAGGGCATGAGCTTCGCCGACTCCTACGCCTACCTCGACGAGTGGGTTCTCACGGCGCTCAAGTCCCTCGGCATCGACGCCTCCTACCAGCCGCTCAACGACATCACGAGCCCCACGGGCAAGATCGGCGGGGCCGCGCAGAAGCGCCTCGGCAACGGCGCCGTGCTGCACCACGTGACCATGAGCTACGACATGGACGGCGAGAAGATGACGGAGGTGCTGCGCATCGGCCGCGAGAAGCTCAGCGACAAGGGCATCACGAGCGCCGCCAAGCGCGTCGACCCCCTGCGCAGCCAGACGGGGCTCAGCCGTGCGGAGATCATCGACACCATGAAGGCGACCTTCACGAAGCTCTACGGCGCGACGCCCGGCGACATCACCCCCGAGGAGTACGCGGCCGCCGAGCGGCTCGTCGCCGAGAAGTTCGGCACCGAGGAGTGGCTGGTCCGCGTTCCGTGAGATCGGTCTGGCTGTACGTCGCTCTCGGCGTCGCTCTCGTCGTCGGTGTGATCGGTTCAGCGATGATCGGGCAGGTCGCCATCGCGCCGGGGGAGATCGTGGGCTCGATCCTGCGCGCAGTCGGCATCCCCAACGACTGGGCGCCCACCGATCCGATCATCGAGCAGACGATCTGGGTCATCCGCTTCCCCCGCATCGTCATGGGGCTCGCGGTCGGGGCGGCCCTGGCCATCGCGGGAGCGATCATGCAGGCGATCTTCGGCAACCCGCTCGCCGAGCCGGGTGTCGTCGGCGTCTCCTCGGGCGCCGCGCTGGGCGCCGCGATCTCGATCGTCTTCGGGCTCACCTTCCTGCAGGGCTGGGGAACCGCACTCCTGGCCTTTATCACCGGGCTGCTCGCGACCCTGCTCATCTACTTCATGTCGCGGGCGAACGGGCGAACCGAGGTCGTCACCCTGCTGCTGACCGGTATCGCCGTGAACGCGCTCGCCGGGGCGGGCCTCGCGTTTATGCTGTTCCTCGGCGACACCGCCGCCCGCGAGCAGATCGTCTTCTGGGAGCTCGGAAGCCTCAACGGCTCGCGCTGGCCCGAGGTGCTCGTGGTGGTGGTCGTGGCCGTCGTGGGGCTCGTGATCGCCGTTCTCCTGGGCCGCAAGCTCGACCTGCTCTCGCTCGGCGAGCGGGCCGCCCGGCACCTCGGGGTCAACGTCGAGGCCCTGCGCATCGGGTCGATCGTGCTCGTGGCGCTGCTGACGGGCGCGGCCGTCGCCTTCGTGGGCATCATCGCCTTCGTCGGCCTCGTCGTGCCGCACATCATCCGCCTGAGCATCGGCCCCGCGCACCGGCCGCTCATCATCGCGAGCTTCCTCGGCGGCGGGGTGCTGCTCGTCTACGCCGACATGCTCGCCCGCACGATCGTGCCCGGCGCCGACCTGCCGATCGGCATCCTCACCTCGCTCATCGGCGGGCCCTTCTTCTTCTACCTGCTGCGCAAGGCGCGACGGCGCTCAGGGGGGTGGGCGTGATGGCAGCGGGCACGCGCTGGTCGCGGCAGGTGGAGCTGCCGGTGCCGCCCGTCGCCGGGAGCACGGTGGTCGGGGCATCCGGGGTCGGCTACACGGTCGACGGCGTTCCGATCCTCGAGGGGGTGGACGTCGACGTCACGGCGGGCGAGGTGCTCGCGCTCGTGGGTCCGAACGGCGCCGGCAAGTCGACGCTGCTCGGCGTGCTCGCGGGCGACCTCGAGGCCACGGGCGGCTCGGTGGAGCTCGGCGGCCGCGCCATCGGCGCCTGGTCGCACCTCGAGCTCGCGCGGCACCGCTCGGTGCTCACCCAGGAGACCGCGGTGAGCTTCCCGTTCCGCGTCGCAGAGGTCGTCGCGATGGGGCGTTCGCCCTGGTACGGCACCGAGGCCTCCGACGACGACCACGATGCGATCTCCGCGGCGATGGACGAGACGGATGTCGTGCATCTCTCGTCGCGCCGCTACACCTCGCTCTCGGGCGGCGAGAAGGCCCGCGTCTCGCTCGCACGTGTGCTCGCCCAGCGCACCGGGATCGTGTTCCTCGACGAGCCGACGGCGGCGCTCGACCTCAAGCACCAGGAGGACGTCATGCGGGTGGCCCGTGCACTCGCCCGTGCGGGGCGCGCGGTCGTCGTCGTGCTGCACGACCTCTCGCTCGCGGGTGCGTACGCCGACCGGGTCGCGATCCTCTCGGGCGGGCGGCTCGTCGCGGCGGGTGCGCCGGCCGAGGTGTTCACCCCGGAACGGCTCGAAGACGTCTACGGCGTGGCGGTGCGGGTCGTGCAACTCGAGGGAACGCGGCATCCGCTCGTCGTTCCCGTGCGCGACGACCAGTGAGAGCTGACCCCCGTTCGGGTGCCATTCAGTCGCGTCGTCTACACTGGCGCCCATGAACTGGTGGGTGCTCGGCTCGATTCTCCTCGTGATCGTGGCGGGGTATCTCGCGCACCGTCTCGGATGGATCGACCTCTCCGACAAGCACCGACGCCGCGGCGGATCGACGGGCTCGGGCGTTCTGCACATCGGCGACGAGGTCTTCGCGCCCACCCGGCACGAGGCCGCCGTCGAGCTCGACCGCCAGACGGTGCTGCCGGCGCCGGCACCCGTCGCCGGAGAGGACGACAAGGGCGTCTACGAGGGCCGGATCCGCATCCGCGTCGACGGCCGCGGCTGAGCCCGCGCGCTGCGTCGAGCGCGGGTTTGTTCGCGACCGCGGAGCGTCGAGGCTCGTCGCTCGCGAACAAACCCGCGCTCGGCGATCGTCAGCGCCCGCGCGTCGTGAGCTCCTTGTAGTCGGCGTGATCGTCGACCCATGCCGCCAGGAACGGGCACAGCGGAACGACGGTCAGATCGGTCGTCGCCCGCACGTCGTCGAGGGCGGCCTGCACGAGCTCGCCGCCGAGACCCTCGTTGCGCAACGCGGGGGCGACCTCGGTGTGGGTGAAGAGGATGTCGTCGCCCTCGATCCGGTAGTCGGCGACGCCCACGTTCTCGCCGTCGACGTACAGCGCGTAGCGGCTGTGCTCGGGCTCGTGCCTCACCTCGTGTGTCATCATCGACCCCTCCCGCTGCCGCGCGGGAGCCTTCACGCCCCCGCGTGCCTTCCACCCTAATTCCGCAGCTCGCCCCGGGCACCCGGGTCGAGCGGCGAGGCCTCAGATGCTGCGGGAAGCCGCAGCGCTCAGATCGAGTTGCGCACGACGAGCTCGGTGGGCATCATCGTGACGCGCTCCACCTCTTCGCCCTC
Source organism: Compostimonas suwonensis (assembly GCF_002797855.1). Classification (GTDB taxonomy): domain Bacteria; phylum Actinomycetota; class Actinomycetes; order Actinomycetales; family Microbacteriaceae; genus Compostimonas; species Compostimonas suwonensis. The sequence continues at coordinate 158,629 of NZ_PGFB01000001.1, read as the reverse complement.
GATGAGCTTCACGAGCACCTCCGCCATGGTTCCGCCGAGGCGGGACGAGGGCTGGTGCACGGTCGTGAGGCCCGGCGTCGAGGTGGCGGCGTAGTAGTCGTCGTCGAAGCCGCCGACCGCGATGTCGCCGGGGATGGTGAGGCCGGCCTCGTGGATGACCGAGTACGCGCCCGCCGCCATCTGGTCGTTGGCCGCGAAGAGCCCGTCGAACGGCTCGCCGCGGTCGAGGAGCCGGCGCATCGCCTCGGCCCCGGATGCCGGGGAGAAGTCGCCGATCTCGATGAGCGAGTCGTCGAGGGCGTTGGCCCGCATGGCGGAACGCCAGCCCGCCAGTCGGTCGACGCCGGGCGGCATGTCCTGCGGACCGGCGATCGTCGCGATCCGCTTCCGCCCGCTCGCGATGAGGTAGTCGGTGATCCGCTGCGCTCCGAGCTCGTTCTCCACGTCGACGAAGTAGCTCTCGTCGTCGAGGTCGTTCAGCGGGCGGCCGCCGAAGACGATGGGCAGCGCCTGGCCGAGGTGCGCGTAGGAGTGGTCGCCCCTGTGGTGCGAGACGACGATCGCCCCGTCGACGTTGCCGCCCATGAGGTAGCGGCGCGTCTTCTCGGGGCGCGACTCGGAGGCGATGAGCATGTTGAGCGTGTAGTCGGTCTCCGAGAGCCGCAGCGCCACCCCCTGCACGATCGAGGCGAGGAAGGGGTCGGCGAAGAGCCGCGCGGTCGACTCCGGCACGACGAGCGCGATGACCTGCGTGCGCCGGCTCGCGAGCGATCGCGCGGCGCGGTTGGGCACGTAGTTGAGGGCGGCGATCGCGTCGTTCACGATCTGCACGACCTCGGGGGTCACCTTGGGGGAGTCGTTGACGACCCGCGACACCGTCGCCCGCGACACCCCGGCACGAGCCGCGACCATCTCGAGCGTGGGCATTCGCTCCCCACGCGGGTTGTCAGTCACCATCGGCGTTCTCCTGAATCGCGCATGCGCGCACACCACATCCTAACCAGGGGCACTTCGCATCGCCCGACGCTCGGGACACTTTCTTCCGATCAGGTGTTTCCCCTGACCGGCACCATAAACGCAGACGACGGGCCGACGGGTCAGCGGATGCCGGAGGCCTTCGCCGCGGCGACGATCCCCGCGTACCGCAGCCCGCTGTCCTTGATCGTGCGCTCCTGCGTCTCGTAGTCGACGCGCACGATGCCGAAGCGCTTGTCGTAGCCCCAGGCCCACTCGAAGTTGTCGAGCAGCGACCAGACGAAGTAGCCCCGCACGTCGGCGCCGTCGCGGATGGCGTCGTGCACGGCGGCGATGTGGTCGGCGATGTACTCGGTGCGCTCGACGTCGTGCACCGCGCCATCCGCGCTCAGCTCGTCGTCGTAGGCGGCGCCGTTCTCGGTGACGTAGAGCGGCGGCAGGTTCGGGTACTCCCCGCCGAGCCGCACGAGCAGGGTGCGCAGCCCGCTCGGGTTGACCTCCCAGTCCATGGCCGTGCGGGGCAGGCCGCGCGAGGGCATCGTGACGTGCTCGGAGCCCACGAAGGGCGAGCGCTTGGGCCGCGCGGTCGGCTCGGCCGCCTGCTCGGCGCCGGCCGGCAGCGGGTGCCCGCTCACATTGTCGTCGTGGTAGTGGTTGACGCCCAGGAAGTCGATGGGGGCGGCGATCGTGTCGAGGTCGCCGGGCTCGATGAGCTCGGCGAGACCGTAGTCGGCGACATCCTCGAGCAGGTCGACGGGGTAGGCCCCGAGCAGGATCGGCTCCAGGTACATCCGGTTCCACAGGGCGTCGATGCGGCGCGCGGCCTCGAGGTCGACGAGGTCGTTGGGGTCGTTGGGCAGGGCGTTCGTGAGGTTGAGGGTGATGCCGATCTGCTCGGCGCCCGCCTCGCGCAGCGCCCGGGTCGCGAGCCCGTGGGCGAGGTGCTGGTGGTGCACGGCCGCGAGCCCCGCGTGCGGGTCCTGGCGGCCGGGCGCGTGCTCGCCCGCGACGTAGCCGATGAGCGAGGAGCACAGCGGCTCGTTGAAGGTGGTCCAGTGCGTCACCCGGTCGCCGAGCCTCTCGTGCACGGCCATCGCGTAGTCGCGGAAGCGATAGGCCGTGTCGCGGTTCGCCCAGCCGCCCTTCTCCTCCAGCGCCTGCGGCAGGTCCCAGTGGTACAGGGTCAGCCAGGGCAGGATGCCGGCGGCCAGGAGCTCGTCGACGAGACGGCTGTAGAAGTCCAGGCCCTCCTCGTTGACGGCGCGGTCGCCCGGCTTCACCCGGGCCCAGCTCGTGGAGAAGCGGTAGGAGTCGAGGCCGAGGCGCTTGAGGATCGCGACGTCCTCCGGCATCCGGTGGTAGTGGTCAACGGCCACCTCGGGGGTGTCGCCGTTCGCGACGGCCCCGGGCACGCGCGCGTAGGCGTCCCAGATGGAGTCCTCCTTGCCGCCCTCGTGGGCGGCGCCCTCGATCTGGGCGGCGGCCGTGGCCGAGCCCCAGAGGAAGCCCTCGGGCCAGGCGCCGAAGACGGGGGCGTCGGCGGCGGGGACGGTGGTGGTGTGGAGTGAGGTCATCAACCCTTCACTGCTCCTTGCATGATTCCGGAGATGAGCTGCTTGCCCGCGAACACGAAGAGCACGAGCAGCGGGATGGTCGCCATGACGGCGCCCGTGAGCACGATCGAGTAGTCGACGTACTTCGCGGACTGCAACTGGCTGAGCGCCGTCTGCAGGGTGGGGTTCTGGCCGGTGAGCACGAGCAGCGGCCAGAGGAAGTCGGTCCACGCCATCATGAAGGTGAAGAGCCCGAGGATCGCCATGGCCGGGCGGGCCGCGGGCACGGCGACGTGCCAGAAGGTGCTGAGCATGTTCGCGCCGTCGACCCGGGCGGCCTCGATGAGCTCGTCGGGGATCACGTCGACGAGGTACTGCCGCATGAAGAACACGCCGAACGCGGTCACGAGGGTGGGGATGATGACGGCGCCGAGCTCGCCCGTCCAACCCCACTGCCGCATGAGCATAAAGAGCGGGATGATGCCGAGCTGGGTGGGGATCGCCATCGTCGCGACGACGAAGACCATAAGACCGCTCGAGCCGCGGAAGCGCAGCTTCGCGAAGGCGTAGCCGGCGAGCGTCGAGAAGGTCACGACCGAGACCGTGATGATCGTCGAGACGATGACGCTGTTGAGCAGCGCCGTCCAGAACGGGATCGTGTCGAGCACCTGGCCCACGTTGACCCAGAAGTTGCCGCCCGGCAGCAGGGGCGGCCAGGCGCTCGCGCGGGCCGAGGCCTCGCTCGACCCGACGACGAACGACCACCACAGCGGGTAGGCCGAGCCGAGCAGGATCGCCGTGAGGATGCCGTAGCTGAGGAATCCGGGGCGGCGGTCGATGCCGTGGTCGCGGCGGCGACGCCGGGGCGCGGCATCCGCTCGTCGTGCGGGCGTGGGGGTCGGCTCGGGCTGCGCGGCCGCGCGCTCGGTGGTCACGGCGCTCATATTCTGTTCTCCTCGGCGCTGGCGACGAGGGCGAGGTCGCCCTCCGATCGTGTGGTGGCGTCGCCGCCGGATGCCCGGTAGCGGTCGATCCGCTTCTTCGTGCGTCTCCTCTGCGATCTCGCCTCGCTCGAGGCGATCCGCCGCGAGAGCAGGAAGTTGATGATCGCGAAGACGACGATGAGAAGGAAGAGCAGCCAGGCGATCGCCGAGGCCTTGCCGAAGTCCTGGCGCTGGAACGCCATCTCCCAGAGGTAGAGCACGGTCGTCTGGAACTGCCGGTGCAGGCCGCCCGCGTTCACCGGGTCGAAGAGGCGCGGCTCGGTGAAGATCTGCAGGCCGCCGATCGTCGAGGTGATGACGACGAAGATCATGGTGGGCCGGATGCTCGGCAGCGTGATCGAGAAGAAGCGGCGGAAGGCGCCCGCGCCGTCGAGGGCGGCCGACTCGTGGATGTCGCGGGGCACGGACTGCATGGCCGCGAGCAGGATGAGGGCGTTGTAGCCCGTCCACCGCCAGTTGACCATGGTCGCGATCGCGAAGTGGCTCGGCAGCGTCTCGGTCTTCCACAGAACGGGGTCGAGCCCGAGGCCCTGGAGCAGGTTGTTCACGAGGCCGTACTGCTCGCCGAACATGTCGGTGAAGATGAGTGAGACGGCGACGGGCGTGACGATGTAGGGCAGCAGCACGCTCATACGCCAGAAGGTCTTGGCGCGCAGGTTCTGGTCGAGCACGGCGGCGATGACGACCGCGGCCACGAGCTGCGGGATCGTCGAGAGCACGAAGATGCTGAAGGTGTTGACGATCGAGTTCCAGAAGAACGGGTCGTTGAGCTCGGCGATGAAGTTGCCGAGGCCCACGAACTCGCCCTGGCCCTTGAGCAGATCCCAGTCGAAGAGCGAGACGAAGAAGGTGTAGACGAGCGGGAAGAGGCCCACGAGCCCGAAGAGCACGAAGAACGGGGCGATGTAGAGGTAGGGGGAGGCCTTGACGTCGAGGCGGCTCAGCCGGTGCTTGAACGTGAGCGGGCTGCGGCCGCGGTTGCGGGGCCCGCCGGGTGCGGCATCCGCTGTCGGCCGCGTGATGGTGCTCGTCATGTGGGTGCTTCCGTGCTCAGGGCGGGCCCCCGGCTCTCGCCGAGGGCCCGCCGGTGGCGGTTCTACTGGTTGACGACCAGCTGGTTGAGCAGGTCGAGCGCGTTCTGCCAGGCCGTGGCGCCGTCGACGCCCGTGTCGAGGTCTTTCGCGGCCGGCCCGAAGACGTTCTCCTGGATGACGGAGTCGTCCGGTCCCTTGTACTGGGCGACGACGCCCTGCGAGCGCTTGGCGAGGATCTCGCCGAGCGGCGCGTCGCCGAAGAAGGCCGTGAGATCGCTCGGCTCGGAGAGCTCGGGGGCGCTTTGCGCCTCGGTCGCGCTCGGGAAGACGCCGGCCGCCTGGAAGGCGCGCACCTGCTGCTCGGGAGCGGTCAGCCAGGCTGCGAGGTCGGCCGCCTCCTGCGGGTGCTCGGACTGCGTCGGGACCGTGAGCCACGATCCGCCCCAGTTGGCGGGGCCGCCGGGGAAGACGTCGGCGAAGTCCCAACCGGTGGCCGCGGAGCCGCCGCCCGACTCGACCTGGCCCTTGACGACGCCGAGCATCCAGCCCGGGCAGACGAAGGTCGCGAAGGAGCCGTCGACGAAGGCCTTGCCCTTGCCCCAGTCCCATTGGGTCTGGGCCGCGGAGAGGCCGGATGCCGCGCCGTCGGCGAGCAGGGCCCAGCGGTCTTCGAGCTCGCTGTTGCCGTCGACGTTCAGCTCGCCGTCACTCGTGTAGTACCCCTCGGGCAGCTGGTTGACCATGGAGTTCCAGACGAAGCCGGACTGGTCGTACCAGGCCTTGCCGGTGGCCGCCTTGTACTGCTTGCCGAGCTCGAAGTACTTCTCCCAGCTGGCGTCGTCGCCGCCGAAGAGCGCGGCGACCTCGGCGCGATCGGTGGGCAGGCCGGCCGCGGCGAAGAGCTCCTTGTCGTAGCAGAGGCCCGAGGGGCCGATGTCGGTGCCGTAGCCGATGATCCGGCCGTCGGCGTCGGTGCCCTGCTTGAGCTTCCAGTCCACCCAGCGGTCCGAGATGTCGGTCGCGCCGTAGTCGCTGAGGTCGTTGAACTGGTCGGAGACCTCCATGATCGAGCCGAGCCATCCTTCTTCGATGGCCGTCACGTCGGAGAGGCCGGAGCCGGCCGCGAGCTTCGTGAAGGTGTCGGTGCGGGCGTTGCCGCCCGTGTCGATGTTGGTGGCCTTGATGGTGATGCCGGGGTTGGCCGCCTCGTACTCGGCGTAGAGGTCGTCGAGACCCATGGAGCCGAAGGTGGTCACGGTGAGCTCGACGGGGTTGTCGGAGCTGGCGGCGTCGCCGCCCCCTCCGCCGGATGCGCATCCGGTTGCGATGAGCGAGAAAGCTGCTGCGCCTGCCACGGCCGCTGCAACTGTGGTGCGTCGTGAAAGCTTCACGGTCACTCCCTTGTGTGCGTGGATGGATGTCTGTGTTCGATGAGAGCTGATGCCTACGTGAGAGCGCTCTCATATCGATGCGTGAGAGCGCTCTCACGAATTGCTGACAGGCTAAGCGAGGTCGGCGGGATTTGTCAAGCGAGAGCGCTCTCACGAGTTGTCGGCGGCGGGTTTGTTCGCGGCCGACGAGCCTCGGCGGGCAGCGCTCGCGAACATACCCGCGGTGGGTGCGGTGGACGCGGGGTGCGCGGCATCCGCAGACGACAACACGCCGCCACCGGGCAGTCCGGCGACGGCGTGTTGTGCTCGGGATCCGCGCTTCGCCAGGAGGCCGAAGCGCGGACGGCTAGGCGCGGGGAGCGGGCTCCTCGTCTCGGTGGCCCGTGCTGCGGGCGTCGCTCCCGTCCTGCTCGATCGCGCCCGTGACGGTGCCCGGGTCGACGAGGGCTCCCATCTCGGCGGCTGCGGTCTCGGCGGCCAGCGCGGCATCCAGGTCGGCCGACTCCTGCAGCGCCGACTTCGCGCGCAGCGGGGTGGCCTTGAGGAAGAAGCTCAGCACGAAGGCGACGAGCACCACCGCGAGGCTCACCCAGAAGACCGTGACGGTCGCGTTGTTGAAGCCCACGAGGAACGGCTCGGCCAGACGCGGGTCGGCGTTCGTGAGGAACGCGCTGTTGCCGTCGAGCGCGCCGCCCATGGCCGAGGCGTCCTGGCTCTGCAGCAGCTTCACGATGTCGGCGTTGTTCGGGTCGGAGACGACGGCCGGATCGGCGAGCGCGTTCGCGACCCCGCTCTGGATGTCCTTGTTGCCGAAGGCCGCCTGGATCGTGTCGGGGATCCGCGTGAACAGCACCGAGAAGATCACGGCCGTGCCCAGCGTTCCGCCGATCTGCCGGAAGAACGTCGACGAGGATGTCGCGACGCCGATGTCTCGCGGGCCCACCGAGTTCTGGCTCGCGATCGTGAGTGTCTGCATGAGCTGGCCGAGGCCGAGGCCCACGAGCAGCATGCCGATCATCATCCACCAGACCGGGTTGCCCGACTGGGCGAAGGTGAAGTAGAAGAAGCCGCCGGCCATGAACGCCGTGCCGAGGATCGGGAAGATCTTGTACCGGCCCGTGCGCGAGATGATCTGGCCGCTCACGATCGACGAGATCATGAGCCCCAGGATCATCGGCAGCATGAGGAAGCCGCTCTCGGTGGGCGTCGCGCCCTGCACGAGCTGCAGGTAGAGCGGGATCGTCATCATGGCGCCGAACATGCCGAAGCCCACGAGCACGCCGAGGATCGTGGCCATCGAGAAGGTCGACGACCGGAAGAGCTTGAGCGGGATGAGCGCGTCGTCGCCCATGAGCCTCTCGGCGATGATGAACGCGACGATGCCCAGCACGCCGATGACGTAGCAGGCGAAGGCGCCCGGCGAGCCCCAGCCCCACTCACGCCCCTGCTCGGCCACGAGCAGCAGCGGAACGGCGGCGACCACCACGAAGACGGCGCCCCACCAGTCGATGCGCACCGAGCCCTTCGAGCGCTTCGGGATGTGCAGGAAGCGCAGCACGATCGCCAGTGCGAGAAGGCCGATCGGCAGGTTGATGAGGAAGACCCAGCGCCATCCGGTGAGCCAGAGGATCTGGTCGGCGCCCGCGAAGAGGCCTCCGACGAGCGGGCCGATGACGCTCGAGACGCCGAAGACCGCGAGGAAGTAGCCCTGGTACTTGGCGCGCTCGCGCGGGGCGAGCATGTCGCCCATGATCGTGAGCGGCAGCGCCATCAGGCCGCCGGCGCCGAGGCCCTGGATGGCGCGGAAGATGGCGAGCTCGTACATCGAGTTCGCCATGCCGGCCAGCAGCGAGCCCACGAGGAAGATCACGATCGCGATGATGAACAGCGGGCGCCGGCCGAAGATGTCGGAGAGCTTGCCGTAGATCGGCGTGCTGATGGTGGAGACGATGAGGTACGCCGTCGTCACCCAGGCCTGCAGGCTCAGGCCGTCGAGGTCGTCGGCGATCGTGCGCATCGAGGTTCCGACGATCGTCTGGTCGAGCGCGGAGAGGAACATGCCGGCCATCAGGCCGAAGATGACGAACAGGATCTGCCTGTGCGACATCAGGGGGGCGGACGCCGTCGCATCGCCTGTCGTGGCGGGTTTCGACGGAGTTGAAGAGCGTGACATTGACCCTCGGTGGAGATAATGGAGGATGCCCGAACGTCGGCATCACACCGGCGTGAGAAAGACTGCAGAAAATTGCGCAGGCTGCAAAGTTACACCCCGCGGGAGCCGCGCTGCAATGTGAGCGCCTCCTGTGAGTGGGCGGGTTCGCTCGTGGCGAACGCGCCCCGCGGATTATGCTCGAAGTCGTGTCCACTCCGAGTCGTCCTCGCCCGCGCGTGTCCGCGCGAGTGCGCCGGAACCGCCTCATCGCGGCGGTCGTGGTCGCCGTTCTCGCGATCGTCGTGGTGGTCGTCGTGGTCGTGACGGTCGCATCGGGGCAGCCGGGGGAGCCCGCGGCATCCACCGCCCCGCCGAGCCAGGCCGCAGAGACCCCCGACCCGCGCCCCTCGCCGGGCGAGCCGGCCCCGCCGGCCCCGGTGCCGACACCGACGCCGACCTTCGACATGGCCGCGCGCTCGATCGACGACCCCGCGAGCATCTGGGTCGTGCTCGACAAGCAGCGCCCGCTCAACCCCGTCGACTACGCGCCCGACGACCTCGTGGTCGTTCCCGTCGCGCACACCTGGGAGCCCGAGCTGCGGCAGGAGGCCTCCGACGCCGTCGTCGCGATGTTCCAGGCCGCGTCGGCCGAGGCGGGTCTCTCGCTCGCCTCGAACAGCGCCTACCGCAGCTACCCCACTCAGGTCGACCTCTACGACTCGGATGTCGCGAACCTCGGCCAGGAGGAGGCGGACGCCTTGACCGCCCGCCCCGGCTTCAGCGAGCACCAGTCGGGCCTCGCGATCGACATCGGAGCCGAGTCGGGCAACTGCTCGCTCGACGAGTGCTTCGAGGGCACGCCCGAAGGGCAGTGGCTCGCCGCCAACGCCTGGCGCTTCGGCTTCCTGCTGCGCTACCCGGCCGACAAGGTCGACATCACGGGCTTCGCCTTCGAGCCCTGGCACTACCGGTACATCGGCGTCGACCTCTCGACCGAGATGCACAATCGCGGGGTCACGACGCTCGAGGAGTTCTTCGGGCTCCCGGCGGCCCCGGGGTACTGAGCCGCCGCCTCCTCGTGTCCTGAACGCGCTCTCACAGGCGAATCGCAGGCCTCACGCAGAGCTTTGTGATCTTCGGATGGTGAAGTGTCACCTTCTGTTTTCTGCCCGACCCCCGGCTGTCAGAGATCGTTGACGCTCTTTCGACGTGCCGCCTGCGCGCGGCACGTGCTCGGCCCCGAAGCACCCGAGAGTTCTCCCCGTGCACCACCGTTCCACCCCCACCCCCACCCCCGTCCCGCCCGCGCGCTCCGCCCGAAGCGACCCCCGGCCCGGCAGCCGTCCCGCCGCCCGGCGCGCCGCGAGGCACCGGCAACCCGACCGCCTGTTCGCGCGTGCCGCCTTCGGCGCTCTCGGCATCGTCGTCGCGACGGCCATCGCCGTGCCCGTGAGCGCCGTGACCACGGCCGCAGCCACCGACGTCTCCGCCTCCTCAGCGACCGCGGCACCGACGCAGCGCCCGGCCGCCACCCTGCAGCCGAGCGGGCCCACGGCATCCGCGACGCCGTCCGCCTCGGCCGGCGGCTTCGTGGACGAGGTGTCGACGACGACCGGCTCGCTCTCGGGAGGAACCGTCGTCACCATCGAGGGCGCGGGCCTCGCGGATGTCGCGACCGTCGACTTCGGCGGAACCCCCGCCCAGATCGTCTCGACGAGCGACTCCGCCGTCACGGTCACGACGCCCGCGGCCCCTGAGCTCGCGGAGACGACCGTCGACGTCACCCTGCACAACACGAGCGGCGAGGAGCTGCCCGTGCAGCCCACGGCGACGACGGCCGCGGCATCCCCGTCGTCGGCCCTGGCGAAGACCCTGCTGCGGGCGCCGTCGGTGACGGCGACCCCCGAGGTGCCGCGGGCCTTCGCGGCCACGGCCTTCAGCTTCGCCTACGTCGTCGACCCTGTCGTGCAGGCCCAGCTCGGCTACGCCCTCGCGCACTGGCAGGACTACAACGCGGGCCAGTACGGCGCGATCCCGGGCAACGACTGCGTGAACTTCACGAGTCAGACCCTCGTGGCCCGCGGCTGGGCGATGGACGCCGACTGGTGGTCGAGCAACACGAACGGCGCCGTGCAGTGGAGCCCCGCCTGGCAGAGCTCGACGGCGCTCGCCGGGTATCTCGCCGCCCACCCGGAGCGCGCGACCGCCCTCACCGACGAGCAGCGCGACAGGGTGAAGGTCGGCGACATCGTGCAGTTCGACTGGGACGACTCGGGCGACCGCGACCACACGGGCATCGTCACGAAGGTCGAGCGAACGGATGCCGGCATCCAGATCTACTTCGCCGGTCACACCTCCGACACCGACTACCGCTCGGTCGACGAGGCCATCCACGTGCTCGAGCCGGGCGCGAGCGTCTTCTACTGGAGCATCGTCTAGCGAGCTCTCCGCCGAGCGCGGCTGTGTTGCCGGGCGCTGCTTGCCGAGGCTCGTCGCTCGGCGACAAACCCGCGCTCGGCGACCCCGCTACTGCCCGAGGGCGTCGTCGACGATCGCGCGCGCCTGCGCCTGCACCTCGTGCAGGTGCTCGGTGCCCAGGAACGACTCCGCGTAGATCTTGTAGACGTCCTCCGTGCCGCTCGGCCGGGCCGCGAACCAGGCGTGCTCGGTCACGACCTTCACGCCGCCGACGGGCGCGTCGTTGCCGGGGGCGTGAGAGAGCTTCGCCACGATGGGCTCGCCCGCGAGCTCGGCAGCCGCGATCGCGTCGCCGTCGAGCTTGCCGAGGCGGGCCTTCTGTGCCTTCGAGGCCGCGGCATCCACTCGCTCGTAGACGGGGTCGCCGAACTCGGCGGTCAGCTCGTCGTACAGCTCGCTGGGCGACTTGCCCGTGACGGCGCGGATCTCGCTCGCGAGCAGGGCCAGGATGATGCCGTCCTTGTCGGTCGTCCACACCGAGCCGTCGCGGCGCAGGAAGCTCGCCCCCGCGCTCTCCTCGCCGCCGAACGCGACCGATCCGTCGATGAGGCCGGGCACGAACCATTTGAAGCCGACCGGCACCTCCCAGAGGCGGCGGCCGAGCGACTCGGCGACGCGGTCGATCATCGTCGAGGAGACGAGGGTCTTGCCGATCGCGGCGTCCTCGCGCCACTCGGGGCGGTGGGTGTAGAGGTACTGGATGGCGACGGCCAGGTAGTGGTTGGGGTTCATGAGGCCGCCGTCGGGGGTGACGATGCCGTGGCGGTCGGCGTCGGCGTCGTTGCCGGTGAGGATGTCGAAGTCGTCTTTGCGATCGAGCACCGAGGCCATCGCCGAGGGCGACGACGGGTCCATGCGGATCTTGCCGTCCCAGTCGAGGGTCATGAACGCCCAGCGCGGGTCGACGTGCGGGTTGACGACTTCGAGGTCGAGGCCGTAGCTGTCGCGGATGGCCGCCCAGTAGTTGACCGAGGCGCCCCCGAGCGGGTCGGCCCCGATGCGGATGCCCGACGCCTTGATCGCGTCGAAGTCGATGATGTTCGCGAGGTCGGCGACGTAGCTGCCGCGGTAGTCGTAGGTCTCGACGGCGGTCGGCTCGGCCATCGCGACGTCGTGCAGCCCGCCCTCGATGAGCTCGTTGGCGCGGTTCGCGATCCAGCTCGTCGCGTCGCTGTCGGCCGGCCCGCCGTGCGGCGGGTTGTACTTGAAGCCGCCGTCGGAGGGCGGGTTGTGGCTCGGCGTCACGACGATGCCGTCGGCCTGGTCGTCGTGGCCGGCCCGGTTGTAGGCGAGGATGGCGTGGCTCACGGCCGGCGTGGGCACCCAGTCGTCGAACTCGTCGACGATCACCCGCACCTCGTTCGCGACGAGCACCGCGAGGGCGGTGGTCTGCGCGGGCGCGCTGAGGGCGTGGGTGTCGGCGCCGATGAAGAGCGGGCCCGTGATGCCCTGGGCCGCGCGGTACTCGACGATCGCCTGGGTGATCGCCCGGATGTGGTCCTCGTTGAAGGCGGTGTCGAAGGCGCTGCCGCGGTGGCCCGAGGTGCCGAAGACGACGCGTTGCTCGGGGATCGAGACATCCGGTTTCAGTGTGTAGTACGCGTGGGTGAGCGCCTCCACGTCGATGAGGTCGGATTCCTGTGCCGGTGTGCCTGCGCGATCGCTCATGGCTCCAGTCTGGCATTCTCCGTCCCACTCAAAACGACGGATATTCGACCATTTTTCGACGCTTTCGGGCCGAACGGAGCGGCAGGGCCCGCAATCTCCGTCGTTTGCAGCTGAGGGCGGGCGAGAGGGGCTGTGCTCTAGGCTCTGTGGCATGCCAGAAACCACGGATGCCGCGGCAGACCCCACCGAGAGCTACAGCTATCTGGGTCCCGCTGGAACGTTCACGTGGAAGGCGCTCGACCAGGTTCCGCAGGCCCGTGGGCAGCACTGGCGCTCGGTCAACAACGTGGGCGAGGCGCTCGACGACGTCGTCTCCGGCCGCAGCGTCGCCGCCATGATCGCGATCGAGAACAGCGTCGAGGGCGGGGTGAGCGCCACGCAGGACGCGCTCGCGACGATCCCCAATCTGCGTATCCTCGGCGAGTACCTCGTGCCGGTCGACTTCGTGCTCGTCGCCCGGCCCGGCACCGAGCTCGACCGGGTGCGCGTCGTCAACGCGCATCCCGTCGCCTACGCGCAGACGCACCTCTGGCTCGAGGCCCGGCTGCCGAGCCACGAGCACCTGCCCGCGACGTCGAACGTCGCCGCCGCGGCATCCCTGCTCGAGAGCGGCATCGCCGATGCGGCGATCGCCCCGCCCGGCATCACCGAGCACTTCGACCTCGTGCAGCTCGCCGAGCACGTGGGCGACAACCCGACGGCCGTCACCCGCTTCGTTCTCGTGAGCCGCACCGTGGAGCTGCCGGAGCCGACCGGGGCCGACAAGACGAGCATCATCGCCGAGCTGCCGGCCGACCACCCCGGCTCGCTGCTCGAGCTGCTCGAGCAGTTCTCGACCCGGGGCGTCAACATGAGCCTCATCGAGTCCCGGCCCATCGGCGACGCCCTCGGCCGCTACCGCTTCATCATCGACCTCGAGGGCCATGTGCTCGACGAGCGGGTCGCCGACGCCCTGCTCGGCGTGCGCAGGTTCAGCCCGAGCGTGATGTTCCTGGGCTCGTATCCGCGGGCCGACCGATTGCCGGTCGAGTACGTCTCGCGGTACGGTGATGACGTCTTCACCGAAGCGCGCGATTGGCTGCGCGGGCTCATCGCAGGGGAGCCCCAATGAGCAAGCAGAACGACGGATCGACGGGTTTCGACCCGCGCTACGATCCCGCATTCCAGCCCGGGTTTCAGCCCGAGAGCGACTCCCGCGGGCGCCGCAGCTCGTCGTGGCGCACCGACGGCGCGGCCGACGCGGCTCGCGGAACCGCGGTGGCCGCGGCATCCCCGTCCGCTCCCGCTGCCCCTACGAACGACACGGCGCGCATCGCGGCGGATGCCGCCCGCCAGCGCCTCGCGCGCACGACGGCGGCCGCGGCGAACGAGGAGCAGCTGCGCGCGCAGCAGACCCTGCACGCTCAGCAGGGCGACGAGCTGTTCGGCCTGGCGGACGCCGTCGACGACGAGCCGAGCGCACCGCCGTCGGCCGGCGCCGATCGGCTCCCCCCGCTGCGCAGCAACCCGTTCATCTGGGGGCTGTGGGCCTTCGCCGTCGCGTGCGTCGTGGCCGGCTACTGGTTCGCGCGGCTGGCGCAGGATGCGGCGATGCAGTTCACGAGCAACGCGCCCGACAGCTGGATCATGCAGAGCGTGGCCCAGGCGCTCAGCCCGCTGCTCATGACGGTGGGCGTCGCGACGGTCGGCGCCCTGCTCGTCATCTACGCGCTGCGCTGGCGGGGTCGCGACTAGCGCCCGTTCGCCCGATCGGGCTCATCGCCAGCCTGCTCGGTCCCCGCCCCAGCCGACGTCCCGCCCCAGCCGACGTCCCTCTCCCAAATGCAGGAGATCGTGGGGGTGGAGGGCGGATTCGCCCGTGCTTTCCTGCGCTGACCACGGGGACTCCTGCATTTCGGGTCGACGAACGGATCGAGTGGGTTCCGAGGCGCTGGCACTGGCACCCGGCGCTGGCACTGGCGCCGGCTAGGCGGGCACCCGCACGACGAGGGCCTGCGGGTCGGCGTGCACGTGCACGGCGATGGCCTTGCCGAACTCGTCGCCGTCGAGCTCGATCTCGTGCCCCGACTCCATGGTCACGCGGATGTCGGCGCCGCGCAGGTAGGTGACGTTGCGCTCCTCGTTGCTCGCGGTCGCCTTGATCATCGCGCGCCCGATCGCCGATCGCCGCAGCACGCTGTTCTCCCAGGTGACCCGCCGCCAGACGAGCAGCCAGCCGAAGAAGCCGCGCGGCTGCATGACCGCGAAGTCGAGCAGGCCGTCCTCCATGTCGGCGTCGGGGATGACCTCGATGTTGCCGGGCAGGGAGGCGCAGTTGGCCACGAGCAGCTGGCTCAGGTGCACGCTGTGCTCGGGGCGGTTCTCGATCTGGTATCGGATGCGGAAGGGCTTGATCTTCGGCAGGGCCCGCATGCCGCCGTCGACATAGGCGAGCCAGCCGACCCTCTTCTTGAGCGTGGGGTTGGTGCTCGCGATCATCGCGGCGTCGAAGCCGAGGCCGGCCATCACGAGGAAGACGTGCTCCTCGTCGGTCTCGTCGGGCCGGGTGAGGGTCATGATGGCGAGGTCGATGGCGCGGTCGGTGCCCGAGAAGGCGATCGCGGCGGCCTCCGCCGGGCTGTTGAGGGGCAGGCCGAGGTTGCGGGCGAGCAGGTTCCCGGTGCCCGAGGCGATGAGCCCCATCGCCACGCCCGTGTCGCGGAGCCCCGACGCGACGGCGCGCACCGTGCCGTCGCCCCCGGCGGCGAGCACGAGGGTCGCCCCGGCGTCGACGGCCTCCCGGGCGACGAGCTTGCCGGTGTCCTCCTCGGTCGTCTCGTACCACTCGAGTCTCGCCCAGCCCTCGGCCGCGGCGGCGGCCTCGACGGCCCGCTTGAGACGTGCGACATCCACCTTCACCGGGTTGTAGACGACGGCGGCCTGGGCGCGGTCCGGCGAGGGTTTCGGGGTCACGAGACCCACGGTACGGCACGTGCGGCCGGCAGCGGCGGTCTGTGGGCGCGCAATCTCGTGCGCGTGAGCGCAAATGTAGACTGAAGCGCGTGATTGATCCCGTTCTGCTGCGCGAGCACCCCGACCTCATCAAGCGATCGCAGGCAGCTCGAGGGGACTCCGTCGACGTCGTCGACGAGGCCATCGCAGCGGATGCCGCGCGCCGGGCCGCGATCGGAGCGTACGAGTCCCTCCGCGCCGAGCAGAACGCCTTCGGCAAGACGGTCGCGAAGGCCCCCAAAGACGAGAAGCAGGCGCTCGTCGCCGAGGCCCAGTCGCTCGCGGCGCGCGTGAAAGAGGCGCAGGCCGACGCCACAGCGGCCGAGGAGGGCTTCGACGCGGTCATACGCCGCATCGCCAACGTCATCGTCGAGGGTGTGCCCGCGGGCGGGGAGGACGACTTCACCGTGTTGCGGGAGGTCGGCGACATCCCCTCGTTCGACTTCGAGCCGCGCGACCACCTCGAGCTCGGCGAGCTGCTCGGCGCCATCGACATGCACCGCGGTGCGAAGGTCTCGGGCTCGCGGTTCTACTTCCTGCGCGGCATCGGAGCGCGCCTCGAGCTCGCGATCATGAACCTGGGGCTCGACCTCGCCATGCGCAACGGTTTCGTGCCGCTCATCACCCCGACGCTCGTGCGGCCCGAGACGATGGCCGGCACGGGCTTCCTCGGCGAGCACTCCGACGAGGTCTACTACCTCCCGGCCGACGACCTCTATCTCACCGGCACGAGCGAGGTGGCGCTCGCCGGCTACCACGCCGACGAGATCCTCGACCTCGAGAAGGGCCCCGTGCGCTACGCCGGCTGGTCGACCTGCTACCGGCGAGAGGCCGGCTCGGGTGGCAAGGACACCCGTGGCATCATCCGCGTGCACCAGTTCAACAAGCTCGAGATGTTCGTCTACACGCTGCCCGAGAACGCCGAGGCGGAGCACCAGCGGCTGCTCGGCTGGCAGGAGCAGATGCTGCAGTCGCTCGGCCTCAGCTACCGCGTGATCGACACGGCCGCGGGCGACCTCGGTTCGAGCGCCGCCCGCAAGTTCGACGTCGAGGCCTGGGTGCCCACGCAGGGCGCGTTCCGCGAGCTCACCTCGACCTCGAACTGCACGACGTACCAGGCCCGCCGCCTCGACACCCGCTACCGCACCGAGTCGGGCAAGACCGCCCCGGTCGCGACCCTCAACGGAACTCTCGCGACGACCCGCTGGATCGTCGCCCTGCTCGAGACGCATCAGCGGGCCGACGGCTCGGTCGTCGTTCCGGAGGCTCTGCGCCCCTACCTCGGCGGGCTCGAGATCATCGAACCGCTCGGTGTCTGAGCGATGAGCGTGGACCGCTGGCTCGTCGCCCTCGACATCGACGGAACCGTCATGCACGAAGACGGCGTGATCGCTCCCGCGATCGTGAGCGAGGCGCAGCGTCTCGCGGGCGTCGGGCACGAGGTCATGCTCGCGACGGGGCGGTCCGCGGCATCCGCCCTGCCCGTTCTCGAGCGGCTCGGCATCACGCCCGAGTACGTCGTGTGCTCGAACGGGGCGATCACGATGAAACGCGATGCGGCCGCCCCCATGGGCTACCGGCGCGAGTACGTCGAATCGTTCGACCCGTCATCCGTTCTGCAGACCGTGCGCTCGCACCTCGGCGAGGCGCGCTTCGCCGTGGAGGACGAGACCGGCTTCTACCGCTACACCGAGCCGTTCCCGGATGCCACGATCGGCACGAACAGCGCGCACGTGACGTTCGACGAGCTTCTGGGCCATCCCGCGACCCGCGTCGTCGTGATCTCGCCCGATCACGACATGGAGGATTTCCTCGAGGTCGTGGAGCGGATGGGCCTGCGCCGGGTGAGCTACGCGATCGGCTGGACGGCGTGGCTCGACATCTCGCCCGACGGCGTCAACAAGGCGACGGCGCTCGAACGCGTGCGGCACGCCCTCGACATCCCGCGCAGCCGCGTGATGGCGATCGGCGACGGGCGCAACGACATCGACATGCTCGAGTGGGCGTCCGCCGAGGGCCGGGGCGTGGCGATGGGCCAGTCCCCCGACGAGCTCCTGGCCGTCGCGAGTGAGATCACGGGCGCCGTCGAGACGGATGGCGCGGCCCGCACCCTCGCGTCGCTCTGAGCCTGCGCCGGGCTGCCGGTGCGCTCGCGCCGTGCCCGCGCCGAGCGGCTGCTTTCAGGGTCTTGACAGGATGCGCTGTCAGTGTTGGCAGTCTGCCATCCGTTAGAATCGGGCCTTGTTCGATTCGGATCGGTACCTCCGGGGCAGCCCGGGGGCCGGCGGCGGGTCGGATTCCTCTGGAGGGCTGTCCGAGCGGCCGATGGAGCCAGTCTTGAAAACTGGTGGGCAGAAATGTCTCGTGGGTTCGAATCCCACGCCCTCCGCCACGATGAAACAGGCAGACACCACGCCTCAGCTGGCCGGCCTCCCCGATGCGGCCAGCGACACGAAGGGATCTGGATGAGCGAGCTGCGCCCCCGCGATGGCCGAGCACAGACGAGTCGAGCGCAGTCGCGTTCCCACGCCGGCCCCGGCATCGCCCGGCACGGCCGGCTCAGGAAGCACAACCCGTTCGCCACGATCGTCAAGGTGATCGCCGGTGCGGTCGCGGTTGTGCTCGTGAGCGGCGTCTCGGTCGCCGCCATCGCAGCGTGGGATGTCGCGAGCAGCGTGCAGCCCGGAATCGCCCTCGACAACGAGACCAACGGCCCCGTTCCCCAGATCGGCGCGATCGACGGCGGCGTCAACCTGCTGCTCGTCGGCAGCGACAGCGCGCAGGGCTCGCCCGACGGCGCCTTCGGCGAGCGTGAGGAGAACCTCAACGACGTCACGATGCTCATGCACATTTCGCAGGACCACAAGAACGTGAGCGTCGTGAGCTTCCCGCGCGACCTCTTCGTCGACATCCCCGAGTGCACCGACGCCGACGGCGACAGCACGGGCGACACGAACGACAAGATCAACACGACCCTCTTCTACGGCGGCCTCTCGTGCACGGTCTCGACCGTCGAGCAGCTCACGGGCCTGTCGATCCCCTTCGCTGCCGAGATCCAGTTCAACGGCGTCATCGAGATGTCGAACGCCGTCGGCGGCGTTCCCGTCTGCGTCTCGGAGCGTATCGAGGACGAGTACACGGGCACCTTCCTCGACCCGGGCATGCACGACCTCTCGGGTGTCGACGCGCTGCAGTTCCTGCGCACGCGTCACGGCATCGGCGACGGCAGCGACCTGACCCGCATCAGCAACCAGCAGGTGTTCCTCTCCTCGCTCGTGCGCACGGTCAAGAGCTCGCAGACGCTCACCGACCCCCTCAAGCTCTACGGCCTCGCGAAGGCGGCGGCCGGCAACATGCAGCTCTCGAACAGCCTCAACAACCTCGACACGATGGTCTCGATCGCGCTCGCGCTCAAAGACGTCGACCTCGAGGAGGTCGTCTTCGTGCAGTACCCGACCTTCTCGGTCGACGGCGGCGTCGAGCCCAACACCGACGCGGCCGACGTGCTCTTCGGCGCGCTCGCGGCCGACCAGCCGATCGCGCTGAGCGGAACGACGGGCGGCGGCGCCGTGATCGACCCGAACGCACCGGTCGACCCGAATGCGCCCGCGGATCCGGCGGTTCCGGCAGACCCCAACGCGCCCGTCGACCCCGCCGTCCCCGCGGATCCGAACGCTCCGGCGACCCCGGATGCCGGCACCGGCACGACCGTGCTGCCCGACGCCGTGACGGGGCAGACCGCCGGGCAGTACACCTGCTCCGTGGGTCGTACCCTCGAAGACCAGTAAACGCTCAATAGACTGTGGCCACCTGAGGCTGCGATCCACGCCTCGTACCGGATACGGGGAGGCGTGAATGGCGGACGGCCGAATGCCGGGCGGTGTGCCCGGGGCGAGAGCTGGCGTCATCCGTCACGGGCGTCAGCGCACGTCGCGCGCCTGGGCCACGGTTCTCGCCGTCCTGGCGTCCGCGGTGGCCGTCGTGCTCGTGAGCGGCGTCTCGGTCGCGGCCATCGCGGCCTGGGACCTGAGCCGTTCCGTGCAGCCCCTCATCGTGCTGCCGCCCGCCGACACCGACCACCCGGATGCGCCGCCCCCGCAGATCGGCGCATACGAGGGCGGCATCAACCTGCTGCTCATCGGCAGCGACAGCCGGCAGGGCCAGGGCACGGCCTTCGGCGACCCGGAGGAGGAGACGGGGGAGCTCAACGACGTCAACATCCTGCTGCACATCTCGGCCGACCACAGCAACGCGACGGTCGTGAGCTTTCCGCGCGACCTCTTCGTCGACATCCCCGAGTGCACGAACGCCGACGGCGACTCGACGGGGCCGGCGACCGACAAGATCAACACGGCGCTCTTCTACGGCGGGGTGCCGTGCGCGGTCGCGACGATCGAAGACCTCACGGGCCTGACGATCCCGTTCGTCGCCGAGGTGCAGTTCCTCGGCGTCATCGCGATGTCGAACGCCGTCGGGGGAGTGCCGGTCTGCGTCTCGGACCGCATCGAGGACGAGTACACGGGCACCTACCTCGACCCCGGCATGCACGACCTCTCGGGTGTCGACGCGCTGCAGTTCCTGCGCACGCGTCACGGTGTGGGCGACGGCAGCGACCTGAGCCGCATCGGCAACCAGCAGGTGTTCCTGTCGTCGCTCGTGCGCACGGTGAAGAGCTCGGAGACTCTCGGCGACCCGTTCAAGCTCTACGGCCTCGCAAAGGCCGCCCTCGACAACATGCGCTTCTCCGAGAGCCTCGCCAACCTCGACACGATGGTCTCGATCGCCATCGCGCTCAAAGACATCCCCGAGCAGAACATCGCCTTCGTGCAGTACCCGGGCAGCGTGACCGTCGAGGGCGTCTACCAGAACGAGGAGTCGGCCGCCGTGCTCTTCGACGCGATCGCCGCCGACCAGCCCGTTCTGCCGACCGGCAGCACGGGCCTGGGCTCGACCCTCGGCCTCGGCGGGCCCGATGAGGTGCCCGTCGACCCTGCTGCGCCGGTGGACCCGGCCGCTCCCGTCGACCCGGCTGCACCCGTGGACCCGGCCGCTCCCGTCGACCCCGCCGCCCCGCCCGCGGATGCCGGAGCTCCCGTCGCCGCGTTGCCCGACGACGTGCTCGGCCAGACCGCCGACGAGGTCACCTGCTCGAACGGCCGCACCCTCGAAGAGCAGTAGCCGTGGCATCCGCGTGCTTCGGCGGACTCGCTTCACACGCCCGTCACATTCTGGATGAGTTCTCGACACCGGGCGCCGTGGGCTCGTGTCGCGAGGGCCCTCGGTGTGAGGTTATGATGGCTGTCGTGCGCTTGCTCGTCGGGCGCTCAGGAGACGTCGCATAGTTCGGCCTAGTGCACCACCCTGCTAAGGTGGAGTACCCTTTATTGGGTACCGTGGGTTCAAATCCCACCGTCTCCGCCAGTTTTCCCTGGTTAGACGCGATTGTCACTGCGGGTCTGATTCCTGCGTCTCGGCTAGGATCCGATGCCCGGAACTTTCTGAACGACCCCCACTGATTTCGATGTTCTCGGCGGTGGCGAGGCGACCAGCGAGGTCACCGCGTTGTCCTTCGCCGAGGATGTGCGCGTATACGCCGAGGACGGTGGGGGCTTCCTCGAATTACACGAACGCCGGTCGAGCCGCCTGATCACGGGTTCGGCCGCTCACGAGGTGGTCTGTCGACGGAGGCCCACCAGCGCGTCGATGGGCACGGGTTGCCGCCGGTCATGATGATCACGCCCGGGCAGGCAAGCGATTCGCCCATACTCGTGCCGCTGCTCGGCGAGTTCCGCGTCGCGCGACCGCTCGGCGGACCCCGCACTCGGCCCGACAAGCTCCGTGGCGACAAGGCGTACCCGTCCCGCGTGATCAGGCACCATCTCCGAGCGCGGGGTATCGAGTCCGTCATCCCCGAGCCCCGCGACCAGCAAGGGCACCGGGTCCGCCACGGTTCCCGCGGCGGAAGGCCCGTGACCTACGACCCCGTCGCCTACAAACAGCGGAACGTGATCGAGCGCAGCTTCTGCCGACTCAAGCAATGGTGCGGTCTCGCGACCCGCTACGACAAACTCGCCATCGTCTACCGCGAGGCCGTCGTCCTCAACGCCGTCATCGCCTGGCTGCGCCAGTGAAGACGCACACCCTGCCTCCTTCTCCCGCGCATCGCCGCAAGAAAACAGTTGCTGATCGTTCTGCGCTGCTGTCGCGGGTGGTCCTGTGTCCGCGGTTGTGGCGTCGTGGGGTGTCTTAGTCGAGCTGGTTGTCGAGCCAGTCGAAGACGCGTTGGGCGGTGAGGCCGCGGGCGAGGGGTTGGCAGTGCCAGTCTGCGCCCTCCGCGGCGGTGAAGTGGACGAGGGTGGAGGTCCCGGCGGTGAGGTCGGCGAGTTGTTGGGGTTGGCCGGGCCAGAACTGTTCGCCTTCCGGGTCGGTGATCAGTAACGGCGTGCTGATCAGTGCGGCTTGCTGTTCGGAGAGTGTGTAGCTGCGGACGGTGTTGAGGGTCTCGGCGTAGCCCGGGGTTCCATACGGTCGGGCGCGGAACTGCCAGGTGCGGGCTGTGGCGGGAGAGAGTTCCATGCCGATGCTCATATCACGATCGAATTTCTCCGTTTGGCCTTCGTCCAGGAGCTTGACAAGGCTGTTCGGGACCTGGTTTGTCCAGGACGCGGACACGTCGATGACACCTGGGTCCGTGATGGCTGCTGCGTAGCGGTGTTCGTAGGCGAGTGCCCGCGCCACCCAGTAGCCCCCCTGGCTGATTCCGTACACCGCGACGCGCTTTGAGTCCACTCCGTCCAGGGTGGTGATGTGGTTGTAGACGGGGGTGAGCACATTTTCCCAGTCGGGTCGGAACGGGATGTCGTGGTCGAAGAGCTGGGTCTGTTGACCGGGGCCGTCGAAGAGGAGGACGTTGTGGCCGCGTCGGAGTGCAGCGGCGGCGCTGCTTGCCCAGAGGCTGGCGAGGGAGCCGTCACTGCCGTTGACCACGACCAGGGTTGTTCCGGAAGGCTGCACGGTCGGGCGGAAGAAAAAGCCCGGGAGCGTCGATGTCTCGTAGGGGATCTGGACAGATTCGACCGGATGGGAGCAGTGCGCGATGAACGCCAGCCAGGTGTCCTGTTGGCGTGCGAATGTCGGCGCCAATGATTCGGAGTCGGCCAGGGCGCTGACGGCGTTGACGGCGACCCCATAGTAGGTGGACGCCCGCAGGTAGGCGCCGGCGGCACTGACGTGGTGGCCGGAGTCGGCGGATGCTTTTGCGGTTGCCTCGGTGCGCTGGGCGAGGGTATGCCAGGCGTCGAACCAGGCCTGATGATCGTGCTTGGCGATACCGGCCGTTGCCGCGAGCACCTCGCCGAGGTCGGAGGCGCCCTCGACCGCATGGCCGAGCACGGTGCGGATCTCGAAGTCGTAGTCGGGGTTGGGTGAGAAGACGGGTGTGTCGTGGTATTTGGTGTGGGGCATTAGATCTCCTTACTGTTATGGCTGATGGCCGTCGCGTCGAGACGGGTCAGGGGCTATCGGGCCGGAACCCGTCGATCGTCGCGCGCATGGTGCGGTCGAGCATCGCCCGATCGATATAGAGCGGGCCCATCGTGTTGGCCAGCGTGGTGGCTCCGTGTACGACCACCCAGATCGAGTCCGCCACCTCGGCGGGGTCGCCGACAAGCGAATTCGACGCGAGCGCCTCCCCGACGGTCTCGATGAGAGGGGTCTTGCTGAGCATCGCCAGCTCGACCATCTCCATCGTGGGCTCGAATGCACCGAGGGAGCCCAAGAACAATATCGAGTAAAGATGGGCATTCGTGCGCCCCCAATTCCAGTACTCGTGCACGAGCGCCCAGATCGCGGCGATCGGATCGTCGACCCCACGGAGTGCGACCGCGCTCTGGCTGGTGTGGAGGTCCCGGAATCCCTGTGAATATATCTCTGCGAGAAGGGCGTCTTTGCCTCCGAAGAGATCGTAAATGGCTGAGGTCGAGGTCTCCTCGGCCAAAGCGAGACCGCGCAGGGTCAGTGCAGAGATGCCTCCCGCCCCGATGATTGCCGTGGTGCGATCGATCAATCGCCGGCGCAGCCGCTCGTCATACACCTTCAAACGTCCCATCCAGCAATCATCCCTCCCGAAGGAGCCTTTACCGCCGCTCCGCGCGAGCGGGGCCATTCATGCAGAAATCCTTCACTCGCCAGTCCTCCAGCAGAACCGCTCGCCGCGACCGAGCGACGAATCAGGTCAGCGACGGAACGCCTCGCTCTTGAATACTTTTTCAAAACATCGTTATAGTAACTCATTGTGAGCCGATCGGTTCCGACCCTCGACATGACGGAGAAACTTTTTATGATAAATCATCCCTTCGCAACGGCTGCGGGGTGGCTGCTGCTGCAGTGGCCGTCCTCGCCCTGACCGGATGTGTCGCCGGCAATTCGGACTCGGCGAGCACTGTCGAGCCAACGCCTGCCCCGGCGCAGAGCAGTTCGGTGCCGGCGTCCTCACCGACTTCTCCGGCACCGGGGGACGGCGCAGCGCCCTCGTCAGCGGCGTTCGGCAGCTGCGACACGCTGTTGCCTGCCGAGGCCGTCACCACGTTCGGAGCGGGCCTGGTCCCGGACTCCTCCTTCGTGCCCGAGCTGGGTTCGTATGCTGCTGAGATCGTGTCGTTCGGGGGTATCGGATGCAGCTGGACAGACACCACCACGGGAGACACCCTGACGCTCGCCGTCGCCCAGCCATCGAAAGATGAACTCACGACAGCGGAAACCGCTCTGGGTGGCGGGGCTGGCACGGCGACCGACGTGTTTGGTTCTGATATTCAGGCTTACACGGCCGATGGCGGCGGCACCTTCACAGGCGACATCGAGGTGTTCACACCGGTCGGCTTCTGGATCTCCACCGTCTCCCCGCTCTACACGTCGGCTGCCACTGCTCAGCCGATCGTCTCCTCCGTGCTGCAGGCTCTCCCTGCAGGCTGATTCATCTACGACGGAGACGAAGATGACATCGGAAAGCCAATCGGCCGCAGCCCTCCGCGACTGCCGTTCGGCTCTGTTTCAGAACCTCGGTGATCCCTCTACCGTGTCGGCCTTCTTCGATCAGGTCGCGGACGATGTGTCGTGGACGGTTGAGGGAACTCATCCGTTGGCGGGCGCGTTCACGTCGAAGACAGAGTTCGTGCGAGCCACGTTCGACCGGCTCGCCCCGTTGATGCGCGACCAGGTTCGGTTGCGTCTTCTTCGCGTTTTCATCGACGGTGACACGGTGATCGCGGAGCTTCAGGCGGGTTCGACCACGCTGGAGGGCTCGCCGTATGACAACCGGTTGTGCTGGGTGTGTCGCTTCGCCGGCACAGCGGCCGATGACCTGATCGTCGAGGTTCACGCGTATCTCGATTCGGCCATGGTGACCTGGACGGTGGCCCGCAATGAGCGACGCCCACTGTGGTGACGACAATAATGAGGCCCAGGATGCTGTCGGCCGTAAACGTGTGGGCGAAAGAGTTCGCCACTCTGAGCCCGCAGCCGTGGGCTGTTTGGGCGGCGACTCGAACGGTGGTTGCCGGCGTCGGCGTGGGTGTCGTCTCGTTGCCTTTGGGCGGCAGTATACCGAGCGTCGCATATTTCGCCGTCGCCTGCGCCACATCCTTCTCCGTACTCGGCTCTCCGCGCATTCGGGTCCGTAACACTGCTGGTCAAGCCGTCGGGGCCGTGGCCGGGCTTCTCGTCGCCGGCTTCACCACCGGATCGCCTTTCGTCGTCGCTGTCGTCGCCGTCATCGCGGGTTTCGCTTCGGGGGTCGTCGAGCGTGTGCGAGACAGCGCCGTCACTGCCGGTGCGCTGATGTTCCTCGTCACTCTCGCCTTCGGAACCTTCGTCCCGATGACCGCGCCCGCACCGATTCAGGCACTCTGGTATGTCATCGGATCAGCCGCCGTCGGGGTTCTTGCCGCCATTCCTCTCGGGCGAAGGCTTCCGGCCGTCGTGCTTCCCAGTACCGTTGCGACGGAGAGTCGACGGCAAACTCTCGCTGCAGGTGCCCGGCTCGCCGTGTGTTTTGGAACCGGCATGATCCTTGCCATGAACCTCGATCAAGGGCGGCACTCATTCTGGCTGCCACTCACGATCGCGGTCGTCGTCCGTAGCGAATACGGCCCCGTCGCCGCCCGCGTCACATCCCGCATCGCCGGCACCATCGTCGGGGCAGCGCTCGCGAGCGTCGTCGTCCTCACCCGCCCCACCGACGTGCTCTTGGCGGGAATAGCCATCGCAGGCATGGCATTCGGGGCACTCGCCGCGCCACGACACTACGCCCTCGCCGTGATCGGCATCACCCTCTCCGCTCTCCTCACCGGCGAGATCGGACTCGACGACCAGGCCATCCCCCTTCTCAGGCTCGGAGACACTCTCCTCGGTTGTCTCATCGCCCTCGTCCTCGGCCACCTGCTCTGGCTCCGCCGACCACCACAGCTCCTGCGGAGCGCGCATGAGTGATCACTCGGATAGGTACGCGGGCTCACCCAACACAACACCCTCGATTAGTGAGATGAGACTATGAAGAATCGCACCCTTACCCTCTTCGGGCTTGCCGTCGGCGCACTGATCGTGACGCAGATCTCTCTCCCGGCCCACGCGCAAACGGACGGCCGGGCAGACGGCGGTCCGGTCACAATCGGTCAGACTGCAACCAAGGTGTTCACCTTCACCGGAGCACCCGAGACGTGGGTCGTACCGGCCGGGATCTCCACGGTGACCGTCTCTGCCCTGGGGGCAGGTGGAGGATCGAATGGTGACGGGTCCACCGCCGGCTCGTACGGCGCCCAGCTCACAGGGGTATTGAACGTCACCCCTGGCCAGAATCTCATCATCTCCGTCGGCGGCGTCGGCGGAACGGCTCCCGAGAACCGGCTCGGCGGTTGGGGAGGAATGGGAGCCGGCGGCGGTGACACACCCGACAACCATCAAGGCGTACAGGGTGGTGGCGGTGGTGGCGCTTCGACGATAGAGACAAGCCTCGGTACCGCAGCATTCGTTGCAGGAGGCGGGGGTGGCGATGGCGGTTATGGCGCCAACGAAGGGGGCGCCGGTGGGGCGGCCGGCACCGGCGTGGGCGTGACGGAGCAAGGCATGACTGCGGTCGGTTCGCGCGGCGGTAATGGTGCCGGCCCGGGTTCCGGCGGCGGCGGCGAGGCATCCACGGCGCCGACTTCCGCGGGAGCGAACGGCAGCCACGAGAGCTGGGGCGGCGGCGACGGCGGCGGCGGCGGAGGAGGCGTCCGCGGAGGATCCGGTGGCGCAGCCGGTGGTTTCGGATCCGGCGGAGGTGGCGGGGGAGGTGCAGGTGGATCCTTCATCGCCCCGGGCGTGCAGTCACCCTCCATCGCTGTCGGGTCGAACCTGGCGCAAAACGGTTCCATAACCCTCTCCTGGGTCACCTATCTGAACTGCACGGCGAACACGATGCAGGCCGACATCATCGAGGATCAGACCTCCACCGTCCAACTTCCGTGCTCGTCGTCCTTCCCGCTCACCGCGATCACCGTCCTGACCGCACCCGTGCACGCCTCGATCTTCAACGTCGACCTGTCCACGGGGTCCGTCGACGTGGCTCCTGTCTACGGGTACACCGGACCCGACTCGTTCACCATCGAGATACAGGACGCCTCGGGAGGAGCCGAACACGTCACCGTCACTCTGAACGTGACCGAACAGACCACATCCGAGTCACCCCAAGTCGGAGGGGATCGGCTGGGGGAGGCGTCCGCTGGAGCCGACCGCGCGAGTTCCACACCGGTCGGGACTCAGTCGCGCATGCTCGCGGCAACTGGCTCATCCTCAAGCCCTGCCTGGGTGCTCATCGCAGCACTGTGTCTCGGCGTGGGCAGTCTGATGATCGCCGCGTGCAACAGATCACGGAGCCGACGCCCGTAGACGAGTCTGTGGATTCACTGGCGTCTCCGGCCTGACGCGTCGTGCGTGAGCGTAGCGGGAAAGGTGCCGTGATGGCGGATCGCGGCGAAGAAGACCCGACCATACCGGCCGCAGATACGGTCCATCGCAGTCGTGGGCGCAAGGGCCGGAAGCACGATGTCCGCTCACGACGTGGTGGCCGTGCGCACCAAGCGTTGCGCGATGAGCCGCCAAGAGCCTCCACCGGAGCGGCGATCGAGGCCGGGCTTCCTCGTCAGGGAGCGATCGTGGTCGTGCCGCCGACGTGGGTGATCGTGTAGTCGCCGTCGGTCTTGACCAGTATCTCGGGCCGCGCTCCGGTGCTGTGGTGGACGATCTCAGCTCGCAGCAGCCGACTCTCCCGCCAGGACATCGTCAGCTCGCGGTTGCCGCGGAGACGAAGTCCCCTGACCTCTCCCTCGGGCCAAGCCGCGGGGAGTGCCGGGAGGAGCTCGATCCGGTCGACGTCGCCGAACGCGAGCATCTCGAGCACGGCGGTGGGGACGCCTTGCATGTCGCCAACTTGCGGGTGCATGTGGGCCTCGACGAAGAGGTTCTGGAAGAGCAGGTGGCGCAGCAGTCGTTCTACGCAGTCGAGCGCCCCGTCGCCGTCCTCAAGGCGGGCGAAGATGGCCGCAATCCAGCCGAGGCTCCATCCCTCCTCCTCGTAGCCGGAGGCGAACTTGCGGGCGATCGTGCGCGCGGCGGCCGCGGCGAGCTCGGGACTCTTCGCGTAGGAGATGCGTCGTCTAGGGAAGGCGTCGTACAGCGGCGAGACGTGCCGGTGTCCGGGATCGACCTCCTCGTAGTCCTCCGCCCACTCCTGGATGCCGCCCGTGGTCGGGCTGATGCGCACGGGGACGAGCCGGGCGCGCGTGGCGGCCAGTCGTTCATCCAGGCCGAGGTCGAGATCCGGCTGCTGCCGGCGGAGCACCGTCAGCGCGTCGATCGTCGAGGTGAAGAGGTCAGACACGATCATCGAGTCCATGGTGGCGCCGTAGGTGATGAAGGCCTCCGCCCCGTCGCGGTCGCGGAAGGAGTTCTCCGGCGAGTTCGAGGGAACGGTGACCAGACGACCGGCGACCGGACTTCCCGCCGGAGCCTCGACCAGAAAGTCGAAGAAGAACTCGGCGGCGCCCTTCATGAGCGGGTATACCCGCTCGCGGAGGAAGTCGATGTCCTGGGTGAAGAGGTAGTGATCGTAGAGGCTTATCGTCATCCACGCGCCGCCCATCGGCCAGATCCCGAACACCCCCGCGCCGGGCGCGGTGAATCCCCAGGCGTTGCTGATGTGGTTCATCGTCCAGCCGTTCTCGACGGCGTAGGTCTCCCGCGCGGTGATCTCGCCATTGCGTCTCGCGGTTTCGAGCCAGTCCGCCAACGGCTCGACGCACTCCGGCAGCCCCATCGGGTCCGCCGGCCAGTAGTTGAGCTGCAGGTTGATGTTGGGATGGAAGTCGCTTTCCCAGTTCGGCCACCGCTGAGCGTTCCAGATGCCCTGCAGATTCGACGGGAGCGTGCCGGGGCGCGAACTGGACGCGAGGAGATATCGGCAGTAGTTCACAAACAGCTCGACGAGCAGCCGCGTGTCTGCATCGCCTCGGCGCGCCCTCCCGAGCACCTCCGGGACGACGGTGGGGGTGTCCCGCAGCTCGTCCGCTGCGCGCAGCCGGAGCGAGAACCGCTCGTGTAATGCGGTGGAGGCGGCGACGTGGTCGGCGCGCGACGGCGGGAACGGACAGGCCGACACCGGCCTGGGCGGGGCGGAGTAGGTTCGGCGCCGAGACGCCGTCAAGCGGCCATGGTCGGCGCCGGGGCTCACAGCGCCGATCTAGTCCTTGCGCTTGCGCGAGCAGACGTAGCGACCGTCTCGCCGGGATGCACGGGAATACTCGCGTCGTCATAGGCGGCGGTCGAGCGAAGCGGTCGGACCAGCGGCGACCGTCGGCGAGCGAGATGCAGACGGGACGAGTTCTGTGAACATTTTTGCCATACGATACAGTCATACAAAACGGAAGGACATCGTGCGATGGCTGTCATCGAATCGATCGACGTGGTCGGGCTGGAATATGAGGCGGGCCCGTTGAACCGAGATCGATGGGGGGATCGGGAGCAGGCCTGCATGCTCGCGATCACCGCGGGCGGTCAGACGGGCTACGCGATGAGTCGCTGCAATCTTGGCCTCGATTGGCGCAGCATCGGCACCTGGCTCCTCGGCCACATCGGGCCGCAGCTCGTCGGCCTCGACACCGACGATCACGCAGCGTTCTACGCCAGGATGTTGCGCGACTACTCGACGCAGTTTCTGCCGGTCTTCCCGCTCAGCGTGGCGGATGTGGCGCTCTGGGACCTTCGAGGCCTGCTGGAGGGGCGCTCCGTCGCCCGGATGCTCGCCGAAGAACCCGCCGCGACCGTGCGCGCATATGCGAGCATTCCGCGGTTCTCGGACGTGGAGGCAGGAGTAGCGGCAGCGGTGGAGCAGGACGCGGCGGGCTTCCGGGGCATCAAGGTGCATTTCAGCGGGGATCTCGAGCGCGATCTCGTGCTGTCGCGTCGTATCAGGGAGGAACTTCCCCACACCGAGCTCTCCTTCGATGCGGCGAACGAGCTCTCCTACGATGATGCGCTGCACGTCGGACGCGTCTACGTCGAGCTCGGAGGCGAGTGGCTGGAGGAGCCCTTCGCCGCGTACGACTTCGACACCAACGCGCGCCTTCGTCGTGATCTTCCGGGGTTGGCGATCGTGGGGTTCGAGACAGCGCCCGGTGGGCCGCGTGCTGCGGAGCTCGCTATCCGTTCCGGGGCGTTCGACTACATCGAGATCGACTGCCTCTGGAAGGGAGGGATCTCGGGGGCCTTCCAGGTGGCCCAAGCCGCTGCTGCGCACGGTCAGCGGGTTGCCATCCATCACGGTGGGAGTCCGAGCATGAACCTCGCGAACATCCAGCTCGTCGCGGCGGCAGGGAATGTCGACACGATCGGTCTCACGACCCCGGTGCTCGACTACAACCGGGCAGCCGCCATCCCACCGCTCGATCCGGAGTCGGGCACGATCCTGGTGCCCGACGGCCCAGGACTCGGGCAGCAGATCGACGGGGACTTCGTCCGCATGCATGAGATCGCCCGCACACGCATCACTCGATGACGACGGAGACGCGCGGCGTTCGACGACAACAGAACTCGATGACAACAAGGGAGAGAGCGTGAACGTAAACGACAGCGGATCCGGAAGACGGATCGCATGGCTGGTGGCCTCGTCGGGCTTCAGCCCCGAGGAACGGCAGCGCCGTCAGGACGAGATCGGCGGGTACGCTCCCCGCGGCCTCGAGCTCGAATTGTTGACTCCAGAGGCTTCCCCGCGATTCCTCAGCCAGCCGACCGACTTCGGCCCTGCTGTAGCGAGCATGGTCGATCTGGTGTCATCCCTCGATCCGGAGCGCTACTCCGTGGGAGTTCTGGCCGGGGCGATCGATCCGGGACTCGACGAGATCCGATCGGGCTCGGCAGTGCCGATCGTCGGGCCGTTCGAGGCGACTTTGCGTGTGGTCGAGACGCTCGGACGCCCCGTCACGATTCTCACAAGCGATGCCGTCATCGCCGGGGCGACCCGTGACAAGCTCGCGAGTCAGTATCCCGACGCGCAGGTCTGCTCGGTGCGGCACATCGGTGTATCAGTCGCAGAGATCGCGGGGATGATGGACGATCCCAGAGCGCTCGACGAGGTTCGACGCAGCATCGTCGCCCAGGGACGCGCAGCGATCGAGGAGGACGGGGCCGCGGCTTTCCAGTTCGGCTGCATGACCTTCGCGACCCTCGGGGTGCGAGATCCGCTGATCGCCGAGCTCGGCCTTCCTGTGCTCGACCCGGCGCGCATCAGCGTGACGGTCGCGGGCTTGATCGCGACCGTTGACGAGCCATTCGTTCTGGAGTCGGCGCTATGACCGCCACTGAACCCTGGCAGTGGGACGAGCCCATCTGGCGGAGCCACATCGCAGCGGCGATCCCGGGCCCGCGGCTCGGCCCGGTGCCATGGCCGGGTGGCGCGGCGGCGGCGGTGGCCATCTCCTTCGACTCCGACCACGAGACGCCCGCGCTGCGGGACGGGCAGACCTCGCCCGGAGTTCTCGCGCAGGGCAGCTACGGCGCGAGGGCAGGAGTCCCGAGGCTGCTCGCGGTTCTGGCCAAGCATACGATCCCGGCGACGTTCTTCGTCCCGGCGGTCTCGGCGCTGAGCTACCCCGAGCAGATGCGAGCCTACGTCGGCGATGGTCACGAGGTCGGCGCACACGGATGGATCCATGAGCGGACCACCCTGCTCCCGCCGGGCGCCGAGCGGGAACTCGCGCTCCGTGCCCTCGAAGCGGTCGAGCGAACGAGCGGCGTGCGCCCGGTCGGGATGCGGACTCCCTCGTGGGACTTCAGCCCCCACACCCTCGATATCGCGATCGAACTCGGTCTGCTCTACGACTCCTCGCTCATGGCCGATGACGAGCCCTATGAACTGCTGCGCGACGGCCTTCCCAGCGGGCTCGCAGAGGTGCCGGTCGACTGGATTCGCGACGATGCCCCGTATTTCATGATGGATCGCTATTCCTCGCTACGGCCCTACACCTCACCGGATGCTGTGCTCAAGATCTGGCGCGACGAACTCGACGGTGCGGTCGGCGAGGGCGGAGTGTTCCAGCTCACGATGCATCCGCACATCATCGGGCATCGCTCGCGCATCTGGATTCTCGATGAGCTGCTGGGGGAGATCCGTGCCCGTGGACTGTGGGCGACGACGCACGCGGACCTCGTGCGGCATCTCACCTCCGTGCCTCGCACATGATCGCCGGCGTGCCCGGCCCCGAGGCCGTCGCCGCGCTTCCGATGGTCGGACTCGCAGACTGGTTGGACGGACACTCGGCGCGGATGGTCGACGATCTGGCCGCTCTCGTCCGGATCGAGAGCCCGAGCGGCGATCTCGCCGCCCTCGACGCCTGCCTCGGTGCGATCATGAACTGGCTTGAGGGGCTTCTAGGCCCCGCCGACACGGCGGAGCGGCATTCGGACGCCGAGTTCGGCACCGTCGTCGTTCTCGACTATGCGGCGACGGGGGGAGCCGGCTTCGTCTCCGACACCCGTCCGGTCGTTCTGCTCGCCCACTACGACACGGTCTGGGGTGTCGGTACGCTTGCCGATCGACCGTGGCGGGAATCGCGAGGCAGAGCCCAGGCGCCGGGTGGATTCGACATGAAGGGCGGGCTCGTTCAGGCGGTCTGGGGTCTTGCGGCCGCGCGCAGGCTGGGGATCGCGCTCCCGACGGTGCGGATCGTGCTGACGCCGGACGAGGAGATCGGCAGCCCGTTCTCCCGGCCGTGGATCGAGCGGGCGTGTGCGAGCGCTCGTGCCGTTCTCGTCGCGGAATCGGCCGCGAACGGGGCGCTCAAGACCGCGCGCAGCGGAGTGGGCCTGTTCCGCGTTCAGATCGACGGGATCGCGTCGCACTCGGGTCTGGAGCCCGAGGCCGGCGCGAGCGCCATCGACGAGGCTGCGCGTGTTGTGCTCGAACTGCACGCCGCCTCGAACCCGGACGCGAGGACGAGTGTCAATGCCGGCATCATCTCCGGGGGGACCAGGCCGAATGTCGTGGCAGCGCATGCGGTACTCGATGTCGACGTCAGGGTCACCTCTGCTGCGGAGGCCGCACGCATCGACGCCGTGTTCGAATCGCTCGTTCCACGGGATCCGCGCGCGCGCATCGCCGTCTCCGGGGGGTGGAATCGCCCGGTGATGGAGCGCACGGCGTCCGTCGCGGCGATGTTCGCCCTCGCAGCCGCGCTGGGTGAGCGGCTCGGCGAGCATCTCGAGGAGGTGGCGGTGGGTGGCGCCAGCGATGGCAATTTCGCTGCCGCGCTCGGTCTCCCCGTTCTCGACGGGCTCGGCGCCGTCGGTGGCGGCGCGCACAGCGCCGACGAGTGGGTGGACCTGTCGGCAATGCCCGTACGCGCTGCGTTGCTGGCCGGGATCGTCGCCACGTTCGCGACTCCAGCCGGGTCTGATACCGAGATGAAATACGGATGAAACATTGTTTGCCATACAGTAATGTCATACAAAACTTCGCCGACGATATCGCCTGGCGGTCCACAGCAGAGAAGTGAGGTCACCATGAGAACACCGGCTCGCGTCATCGTCATGGGCACAGCCGTATTCGTTCTGGCCGTGCTCTTGTCCGGGTGCGACAACACCGCGGCGGAGAACCCGAACACCCCCGCGGCCAGCGCCGCGGCAGGAGGGGTCACGGCACCCGTCGAGGAGATCCGCGATCTCCTTCCCGCCGATGTCCTCGACTCGAATCTGATCCAGGTCGGATCCCGCGAGGAGGCGCCTCCCGGGACCGCGCGAGACAGCTCCGGCAAGGTCGTCGGCTACGAGGTCGATCTCATGACGGAGATCTCACACATCCTCGGCGTCGACTTCGAATACTCCTACGGCGACGTGGGCGCCCTCATCCCGGGCCTTCAGGCCAATCGGTTCCAGGCCGCGAACGGCGCCTTCGGGACGAACGCCGAACGCCAGGAGGTCGCCGACTTCGTCAATTACGCGGCCTCGCCCTTCGCCTATGTCGCGGTCGCCGATCGCGAGCTGGATGTCTCATCGCTCGACGATCTGTGTGGTCTGACGGTCGCCACCGCGAACGGCACACAGGCCGCCAACGTCGCTGCGCAGCAGGTCCAGACCTGCGCCGACAAAGGCCTGCCCGAGATGGTGTCGTCGACGTACGCCAACACGAACGAGAACCTCCTCGCGCTCAAGAGCGGCAGGGCCGACATCTACTTCACCCCGAGCGTGACCGCCCTCACGGTGGTGGCGAGCGATCCCACGATCGAGATCGCGGGTGTCGACGCGGATCTCCCCGCCAACAGCCTCGGTGTGAGCTTCCTCAAGGGTTCGCCGCTTCCGGACGCGTTCGCCGCGGCGATCAACTACATCATCGAGGACGAGCCGGACGTGTACGCGGGCATCTTCGAACGCTGGGACCTGCCCCAGCAGTTCCTCATCGAACATTCCGAGGTCAACCCCTCGCACTAAGTCGCGGCGAGAGGGGTCGGGGTGTAAGCCCCGACCCCTCTCCGCAGGCAGGAGACAAACATGTTCGACATCGCATCAGGATTCGACGGTGCGGCGGGGACGCGAGAGACTCTGAGTCTCGTCGCCGGAGAATTGCCGACGGGCGAGCCGTATCTCATCCCCGTTATGGTCATCAACGGCAGTACCGGCGGACCCACTCTGCTCGTGCACACCGGGATGCACGGTGACGAGGTCCTGGGGGCGGAGGTGGTCCGCGCCGTGTGGCTCGGGCTCGGGCCGGATGACATCCGCGGACGCCTGATCATGGTGCCGTCCTCGAACCTGCCCGCCATGGCGACGCGCACGCGCACCAACCTGTCGGAGATCTACCCCGGCCCGCACGACCTCAACCGCGTCTTCCCCGGAGACGCTGCCGGATCGCTCAGCGAACGTGTGGCGCGCATCATCACCGATCAGCTCCTCGCCGTGAGCGACTACTGCCTCGACATCCACACCCCCTCTGTCGGTGGCGAATGGATGCCCTACGCATCCGCTCCGGCTCCGGGCTCGGTCGATGCGGACTACGGCCAGAGGTCGCACGCCTTCGCCCGCGCCTTCGGCACAACCCTGGTCTATGCGGGTGATCTGTTCGCTGGGACCATCCAGGACACTGCCCGCACCTTGGGCAAGGTCGTGACGACGGTGGAGTTCGGCGAGGCCAACCGATTCGATCCCGCGCTGATGGAGTGGGGCGTGCAGGGTGTGCGCAATCTGCTCATCCATCTGGGCATGACAGAGGGCAGCCTCGTCGCCCCGGATGCGGTGCGCACCTTCAGCAGGCTTCACCGGCTCCGGGCCGACCGCGGCGGCTTTCTTCGAGTCGCCGTGCGACCCGGGGACGACGTCATCGCCGGGCAGCGATTGGCGTCGGTCGGGAACGTGCTGGGTGCCGAACTCGAAGTGATCACGGCGCCCGAATCGGGGCGCGTCGTGCGCGTCAACAACAATGCCCTGGCCGGAACCGGCGATCTCGTCGTCTATCTCGGAGCCGACTCATGAGCAAGGTCGATCGCATGAGCTCGTCCAGCGCGCAGAAGCCTTTGATGTCCACCACGACGAACGGGCTCTCCGGCGCGGAGCTCGCGCTGCTGAAGACCCGTGGTCGTCGTCGCCCGCTGCGCTGGGTCGCCACGGCGGTCGTACTCCTTGTGGCAGCACTCGTGGTGTACAGCATGCTCACGAACGAGCGGTTCGGCTGGCCGGTCGTCGCCCAGTACCTGTTCGACTCCCGGGTGTTGAACGGGCTTGTGCTGAGTATCTGGCTCACCGTGGTGTGTATGGTCATCGCGCTCGTCCTCGGGACGCTGCTCGCGGTCATGAGGCTGTCGGCGAATTCGCTCCTGCGCTCGACCAGCTGGATCTACATCTGGATCTTCCGCTCGGTGCCGGTTCTCGTGCAGCTCATCTTCTGGTACAACCTGGGTGCGCTCTACCCGTCGCTGGGAATCGGCATCCCGTTTCTGCCTCCATTTATGGAGTTCCAGACGAACGATGTCATCTCAGCGCTCGGTGCATCGATCTTGGGCCTCTCGCTCGCGCAGTCCGCGTACAGCGCCGAGATCATCCGGGCCGGCATCCTCTCGGTTTCCAGGGGGCAGCTCGATGCCGCGGCCTCGCTGGGTATGACCCGCGCTCGAGCTCTGCGTCGCATCGTGCTGCCGCAGGCGCTGCGAGTGATCATCCCCCCGGTGGGCAACGAGGTCGTCGGCATGCTCAAGAACACCTCGCTCGTGAGCGTCATCGCGATGGCCGACCTGTTCTACAGTGTGGAGCTGATCTACGCGAACACGTTCCAGACCATCCCCATGCTGATCGTCGCCTGCATCTGGTACCTCGTGGTGGTCTCGTTGCTCTCCTTCGGGCAGTCGTATCTCGAGCGACGCTATGGACGGGGCTTCGCATGAACGCCATGACATCTCCGGTGCTCGTCGAGGCGACGAACGTGCACAAATCGTTCGGTGCCAAAGAGGTGCTCTCCGGCATCAACCTCACGGTGCACGAGGGCGAGGTGATGTGCCTGATCGGGCCGTCAGGCTCGGGCAAGAGCACCCTGCTGCGATGCATCAATCACCTCGAGAGCCTGAACTCCGGCACGATCGTGGTCGACGGCCGGATCGTCGGCTATGAGCGGAAGAACAATGTGCTGGTGGAGCTGCACCCCACAGCGATCGCCGCCCAGCGTGCCTCGATCGGCATGGTTTTCCAGCACTTCAACCTGTTCCCGCACATGACGGTCATGGAGAACATCATCGAGGCGCCGCGTGGTGTGCGAGGTGAGAGCCGAGGTGTCGTCGTTCCGCGGGCGCGCCAGCTGCTTGCCGAGGTCGGCCTCGAGGATTTCGCCGACAGCTATCCCGGCAGGCTCTCCGGGGGTCAACAGCAACGGGTAGCGATCGTGCGTGCGCTGGCGATGGAGCCCCGGCTGATGCTCTTCGACGAGCCGACCTCCGCCCTGGATCCGGAGCTGGTCGGAGATGTGCTCCAGGTGATGAAGCGCCTGGCGTCGAGCGGCATGACGATGATCGTGGTGACCCACGAGATCGCCTTCGCGCGAGATGTCGCCGACACCGTCGTATTCATGGACGGGGGCGCTATCGTGGAGGCGGGGACTCCGTCCGAAGTGATCGAAAACCCTCAGCACCCGCGCACGCGAGAGTTTCTGTCGCAGGTCCGGCATTGACCACCGCCCGAGACAATATCCGCGGCTTACCCGGTCTGACGATGAGGATGTGAATGGCTTCCACCCGAGCCGAGCGCGCAACGCCGGCGCAAATCGCCCCGGTGCGGCAACAGGTCTCCGACACGATCAGGCAATCGATCTTCGAGCTGCGGCTGCGGCCGGGCGAGCGTCTCGTCGAGCGCGAGCTCATCGACATGACCGGTGCGTCGCGGACGAGCGTGCGCGAGGCGCTGCGCGAGCTCGAGGCCGACGGGCTGGTGCAGCGCACGCCCTACCGACGGCTCATCGTCGCGGTGCCCTCGGCATCCGAGGTCACCGAGATCTACGAGGTGCGCGGTCTTATGCTCGGCCTTATGGTTCGGCACTTCGTCGTGCACGCGACGGATGACGATCGGCAGGCTCTTGTGGGCGCCTACGAGCACTGTCTGACGGTGGACTCCTCCACGACTCAGCAGCTGCTCGAGGCCAAGCAGGCGCTCTACGACGCGCTGAGCATCCGCGCATCGATCGCGAACTCGGTGATGGCGAGCCTCAGCTCGCGGATCGTCTTCTTCCGTCACCTCTGCGCCCGTGAGCCTGGGCGAACGGACGAGTGGAACATCGAGGTGGGTCGTATCGTCGAGGCGATCCTGCAGCGTGACGAGGCCACCGCCGAGGCCGCCTGTCAGGCGCATGTTCTGAGCGCGACCGAGGTCGTCTTCCGGGTGCTCGAGAAGTATCCGTGGTTCATCCGCGACGAATGAGCCGCCGTCGCGACGGCGGAGGACTCCGTGCGTGGTCCGGGGGCGGCGTGGTGTCGTGTGTCTTATCTCGCTCGGACATGTGCCATCGGCGGATGGTGCTGCGGGGGCGGGCGGCGGCGCGTTGTCCGGGGCGTCGACGGTGCTGTCGCAGCTCCCGCGGATGATCCGTGGGAATCCTGTCCGGGCAGCCTGCGCCCGGCGGCGGACGGATGCCCCGCCCCCGCACGACGCGGGAGCGGGGCATCCGTTCAAGCGGTGACCTGCCCTCGGGGCGGTTTCCCCGAGGGCAGGCCTGTACTTATCAGATCAGTACGCGCCCAGATCCTTCCAGGCTCCGTTCCCGCCGGCCGGCTTGCTGTTGCGGCTGTACCACTGGGCCCGCCAGGTGCGGTCGCCGTAGGCCACGACCTCGCCGCCGTTGTAGACGGTCGTCGCCGTCCACGCCCGGATGCCGTCTCCGGCCTCCGGCACGAGGGCGCCCAGCTCGGACCATGCGCCGTTCGGATCGCCCGGCGCCTGGTTCCGCGAGTACCACTTGGCCTGGTAGACGCCGCCGTTGTATGCGACGACGTCTCCGCCGTTGTAGACCCCCGATGCCGTCCAGGCGCGGACGCCGTCGCCGGCGGAGGGCACCAGCTCGCCGAGCTCGACCCAGGAGCCGTTCGGGTCGCCCGGCGTCTGGCCCTTGGTGTACCACTGGGCCACGTAGACGTGGCCCTGGTAGGTGACCGTGCCACCGGCGTTGTAGACGGTCGCGGCATTCCAGTCCGGGTGCCTCACCAGCGCGGAGACCACGTCGGTCAGGGCCGCCGTCGCGGCATCCACCGCTGCCTGGTCCGCCCTGCCGGAGTTCGCATCCTGCAGCACGGCCTCGGCGGCGGAGATGGCCGGTGCCAGAGTGCTCCACGACGAGGGCAGGTAGTGCTTCTCGTCCAGAGCCTTGGCGTCGTCGATGGCCTTCGCCAGCGCCTCGACGGTGACCCACTGCGCGTAGAGCGTCAGGTTGCCGGCCGGCTGAGTGACCACGGCACCCGCAGGATAGGAGTCGCCGGAGCCGTCGGCCGCCGCGTTCCATTCCCTGAAGGCCGTGCCGCTCGGAGCGACGACGTCGGCGGGCATGCTCGCGGCCACGAACTTCGTTCCCGCGAAGATCGGGCTCTGCGCCGGAGCGGTTCCCGTGCCGGAGTTGAGGTCGTAGGTGACCGTGTACTCAGACGCCGCCGCCTTCTCGCCGAACACCTCCCACTCGCTGATGCCGATGCCGTTGTTGTTGGCCCCGGTCTGACGCTGGGTCAGGCGCATCCGCAACATCGTGGTCGTCACCGGGGTGTCGAACTGGGCGATGTTCCAGTTCGGCCGGTTGGCCCACGCGTAGTTGTCGTTGTTGCCCGATCCGGCGTCGTTCACGAAGTTGCCGCCCACGATGGGGTTGGCATCGGTGGCACCCGCCGGCCTGTGCATGGCCGTGATCCGCTGCCACGCGGAGCCGTCCCAGTACTCGACATAGGCGCCGCCCGGAACCTGCGTGCCGGCGGTGGCGGCACCGGAGGCGTTCGCGGCGTCGGTCACGAACTCGGCCCTGGTCGCGGAGACGACCATGGGCTGACCCCAGTTCAGGACGACGTAGACCGGGTTGGACTCGATGCCGTACGGGCTGCCCCAGTTGTTCCACGCGCTCCCGGCGGCCTGGTTCTTGACGCCGTCGGTGATGCGCAGGATCCCGTCCCAGCCACCCGCGTTGGAGTACTGCGTCAGGATGCCCGGCCTGTCGATCCCGGCACCCGTGGCAGCGTTGTAGTACGTGTCCAGGGTGTTGGTCTGCTGCCGGACGTTCGGATCGGCGGTCAGCCTGGCGATATTGCCCTGTGCGGCCGAGTAGACCGCGGTCCGGGTGAGATCCTGCGCCGCGGGGGGTGCGGTGATCTCGATGGTGCCTTCGCCGGACACATCCGGGTTCAGCGTCGATGTCGCCCTCACCTTCAGGCTCGTCAGGGTCTCATCCGCGGCGACGGTGAGCCCGCCGGCCGCCGTGAGGGTCGTGCCCGCCGCCTTTCCGTCGGCGTCGACGAGCGTCCAGGTGACGGTCTTCGACGCATCCGTGAGGTTGTCGCCGTTCACCGTCGCCGACAGGACGCGTGACTTGCCCTGCGCCGCGGATTGCGGCTGGTCCACCGCGACCGCGTTCACCACCGGGGTGACGACCGTCACGGTGGCCTCGTCGAACTTCGAGTCATCCTGCTTCGATGTCGCTCTGACGGTCAGCTGCTCCAGAGGCTCGTTCGCGGCGACGGTGAGCACACCGTCTGCGGAGAGCGTGGTGCCTGCCGCCTTGCCGTCGGCGTTCACCAGCGACCAGGTGACCGCGGTGCCGTGCTCGGACTTGTCGAGGTACTGGCCCGTGACGTTCGCGGTGAACGTCTGGCTGCCGGTCTGGGAGACCGAGACGGTCTCCGGGTCCGTCGTCACCGAGTCCACTCTGACGTCGTAGTCGCTGACGGTGAACGCCAGTGCCTCCTCCGTCCGGACGGCCGGCGAGGATCCTCTGACGGTGACCGTCACCTTCGCCTCGTAGTCACCGGCGACATCCGTCGAGAAGCGGATGCTGGGCAGCGCGGCGTTGTCGTTCTCGATCGCGGGGGTCGCGCCCTCCGGGGCGTTCACGATCTCCCACGAGTAGTCGACCGGCTCCGTGCCGTTGTAGGTGGCGAGCGCCTCCAGCAGGAACGGCGTCTTCACGTAGGCCTTGTCGAGCCCCAGGGTGTTCAGGCTCGTCGTGACCGTGGGGGCCGCGGGCGTCGCGGTCGGATCCTGCTCGAGAACGACCAGCGAGGTCTCGCCGATCGCCTTGTCGGCGACGCGCACGTTCACCTTGCCCGTGCCGTCGGCGCCGACGACGAAGCCGGAGTCGGGCTGGGGGACGCCGTCAACGCTGACCCGGTATCCGCCGGGCTTCATGCCGCTCGTGAAGGTGAGCCGCGACTCGTGCTCCCCGGCCTGCATGTGCTCGAGGTCGAATTCGAGCCTCGAGGCGTCATCCGTCACTCGGGCCTCCTTGTACCTGTCGTTCAGGAACTCGACGTAGAGGGTCTCGTCCAGGAAGTTCAGGCGCTTGCCGAAGCCGTCACGCGGCTGGACCGTGTAGACGGCGCCGTTCTTCTCGACGAGCCCGCCGTAGGCGAACAGGCCGAAGACGGGGTCCTGACCGACGACGTCGGTGCTGATGCGCATGAGGGATCCGAAGAGCCCCAGGTCGGCTTCGCCCGAGTAGCTCTGCCAGCCGTTGTACTGCGCGCGTGCCTGCCAGCCGTCGACGCCCGACTCGGCGCCTCCGTTGCCGTCGTTGACGTTCTGCGAGCCGAAGGAGCCCTTGTAGGTCGTGTAGCGCCACGAGGTGGTGCCGATCAGGCGGGACGAGATCTGGCCCATGTTGATGGAGTTGAAGTTGGACAGCTTGGCGCCGTAGTTCAGACGCTGCGCCAGAGCCCTCTGCTCGGGAGTGAAACCGTTGGCATCGCTCTCGTACCGGAGGTAGTCGTCCATGATGGAGCCCGCGAGGGACGCGGTGTACTGGAAGTTCCACCAGCTGTTGCCGCCGATGAAGGCCGGGTCGGCGTAGTGGTACCAGGTGGGCACCCAGCCGCGCTTCGCCCGGGTCGCCATGTCGACCATGGTCAGCTTGGTCTCGGCGTCGCCGGACTTCACCAGGGTGTGGTCGGGCCGGTAGGTGATGAGCGCCTTGTCGTTGGCGTAGATGCCCTCCTCACCCGTGTTGTCGTAGACGAACTCGGAGCCGTACGGGTAGCGCACGTTCGCCGAGTTGTACCCCTTGCCGGATGTCGCGGTGTCGCTCGGAGCGATCCGGTTGATCACGTTCTGGGCCTCGACGTTCATGCCCTCGTCGAGAAGGGCCTGGATCATGAGCGCGGTGTTCTGCTCGCCGTAGGTGCCCTGATCGCTCTGGCCGACCTTGACGTAGATGCTGTAGGCCATCCGCAGGTAGTCCAGGCGGGAGGCCCGGTACCCGGTCAGGTTCGGATACGCCTTCTCGACCTGGTACATGCCGAGGAACGCGTTCCACGCCATGCTCTGCGTGAACCGCCGCCCGCCGGCACCCGCCCAGTCGAGGCCGTTGATGCCGTTGAAGACGTTCGTGATCTTGTAGCCCGATCCGTCGGCCGGGTACTCGTCGCTGGTCCTGCGGATGAAGTAGCCCTGGCCGGTGACCGGGTTCTTGTTGTTCCACAGGAAGTCGAGCAGGTACTTCTCGACCGCCTGAACCTGGTTCTCCTTGGGGTTCAGCACGTTCTCGTAGGTGATGGAGAGGATGTTGTCCATGCCCCAGTCGTCCCACTGCTGCCCGAGCGAGACGCTCGTTCCCTCGGTCATGCGATCGTCGACGCCGTCGAGGTGCAGGTAGGTGTCGAGGAACGCGCCGTCCCAGGCATCCTGGGGGAGGGTCGGATTCTCCGGTGCGTTGTACTGCCGCTCGTTGACCATGAAGTCGGAGTGGGTGTCGGTCGCCTGGTCGAGCTCGGCCAGCACGTTGAAGTCGTACTGGGTCTTCTTCTCGACCCAGGTGTCGCCCACCTTGAGCTTGTAGGTCACCGGGATGCTCGTGGGGCCGATGGCGTCGAACTCGAGGCCGTAGACGAAGTGGGACTCGCCCTTCTCGTCGACCACGGGGGCGGTCGGCGGCGTGATCTTCTTCACGTAGCCGGGATTGCCTTCCGGGGTCGTGCGAGGCCCGCGATCATTGTTGACGCGGTTCGGGTCGCCCAGGTTGTACGGCGCGACGCCCTTCTTCGCGGGGATGAGCTCATCGCCCCACGGGTCGTTCTCGTCGACCGTCTGGATCTGGAGTTCGACGTCCTTGATCTTGGCGGGGTCGTAGTGGAGGTCGAGCTTCGTCGG
This sequence comes from Compostimonas suwonensis, assembly GCF_002797855.1. Classification (GTDB taxonomy): domain Bacteria; phylum Actinomycetota; class Actinomycetes; order Actinomycetales; family Microbacteriaceae; genus Compostimonas; species Compostimonas suwonensis. The sequence goes on along the minus strand of NZ_PGFB01000001.1, from coordinate 115,999 downwards.
CATGTTGATCACCGGCTGGAAGCTGGGAACCGCCATGGCGTCGATGATGCCGGTCTTGTAGAGGGTCGAACGGTAGTTCTCCTCTTTCTCCTGCATGCCGTTGCCGGTGGTGTTCGGGCTGACCGTGGGCGAGTTGTCCCCCGCGCGGATGGCGTGGAACTTCAACTGGTAGGTCTTGCTCGCGCCCGGCTCGAGAACCAGGCTCGAGTAGTCCGGGCTGTAGGCGGCGCCGGTCAGCTGGCGGATGTTCTTCGAGTGGATGTACTGCACCTCGAGACCGGGCTGCCAGGCGTTGCCGCTCGTGCTGGTGCCGTCGGCCGTCCAGGCGCGGATGGAGGAGGCGGAGCCGTTGCCCGGGCCGCGCATGGTGTTCACGCTGGAGTTGAAGGTGCTGAGCCAGCGGTCGACGTACTCGATCCGGGCACCGGATTCCGGCACCGGGGTCATGAGCACGAAGTTGCCCTCGCCGCTGGGGCGCATCGCGTAGGAGTAGCCGCTGTCGAGGCCGGCGAAGTACTGCGAGGTCACGCGCTCGGTGTAGGACGTCGCGGTGGAGGTGTACCGGTCGTTCCACGGCATCGGCAGGCCGATGTCGCCGAACTCGATGACCTTGTCGCTCTTGTTCTCGACCGAGACCTCCCAGAGCAGCGAGCCGTCGTCGGTGTCGGTGGAGAACTTGGATGTCGCGTCGAAGCCGCGCATGACCGTGCCCACCTCGCGGGTGGGCGCCGGGCCGCTGCCGTCGACGGGGCCGCCGATGAACTTCGTGGTGATCGAGTTCTCATCAGCCGTCCTGCGGACGTACTGGTCCATGGCGCCGCCCAGCGTCGCGTTCAGCGCGGTGGTCGAGCCGCCCTGGGCCAGGGTGCGGTTGGTGTCCTGCTCCACGAAGGGCTGGCTGTCGAGGCCGTCCACCGTGTCGGCGCTGCGGGTGGCGAAGATCAGCTCGCCCATCCACTCGTGGTAGGCGTTCGAGCCTCTGCCGCCTTCATCGACCGGCAGCACGAAGTTCGGGCTCGCGTCGTAGCTCACGGCGCCGTCGGACTCCCTCGTGAAGGTCGTCGCGTTGTTCTCGATCCGCATGTCGCGGATGTTGCCCAGCTCGCCGACGTTCAGGTAGAAGTTGTCGTTGCGGATCTCGTCGACGGCGCCGACGGTCACGTCGACGGTGGCGTTGGAGGAGCTCGACGCGGTGTCGGATGCGTCGTTCTTGTTGGTCACGTCGAACCGGATCGTGGTGAGCGGCCGCGATCCGATGGTCAGGCTCAGCGCTGCGGTGCCCTGCTTGCGGGCTACGACCGTGTAGTCCGGGTCGACGGCCTTCGTCGCCTGCTCTCCGATGAGCTGCAACGCGGTGGCCTCTGTGGCGTTCTTGGGTATCCCCACATAGTCGATGGTCTGTCGGTTCAGTCCGGCCAGTTCGGTGGCCGCGGATGTGTCGGCCGCGGATGTCTCAGCGGCGGATGCCGTCATCTCCGTGGCGGTCACGAGAGAGAGTGCCAGCACTGATGCGACGGCTAGAGCCACTAGCCGCCGTGATACGAGCTTTCCTTGCATTTATTGCGCCTCCTTAGGTTTATTAGGGCGTGCGATCTCAGCAAAAAGTTGTCCGTCGGCAATCTGGCGGGTCTCCCACCAGTGCGCAGGCAACCAGACCCGCATGGCCCCCGGGGCACGGTTTCCCCAGGTGGCGAACGGGACGGCGGTGACGGGGGAGGCCGATGTGTGCACGGCCTCCCCGTTCGCGGTGTACAGCGGCTCTTCGCTGGCCACCGTGCACGTCAGGGTGAGCGTGCCATCGGCGTTGCTGCCGATGCCCTCATCCGGCAGCAGGATCAGATCGTCGACCGCCGGGCCCGCCGGCAGATCGGCCTGCTCCACGCAGTACACGACCGGCCCCCGCTGGAGCGCCAGGGTGCCGCGGAGCGCGTCGACGCGGTGGTGGGCACGGATGAGACGTGGCGTCAGATCGAGGTCGAGCCGGTATCTGCCACCGGCCACCAGGGGTGCTCGTGCGTACCCGTCGGCGTCGACCGCGTGTTCGCCGTCGGGTGCGACCAGCAGGGAACCGGCGGACCATTCCGGGATCCGCACGGCCAGGATGGCGCCCGGGGCGGGTGCGCCGTCGACGACGAGCTCGATGCCGGCGGTGAGCGGGTAGCCGGTCGCCACCCGCAGCACTCCCGTTCCGAGGTGGGCCGGCAGGTCGATCTCGGCGCCGGCGAGCTGGTGCAGCCACAGGGTGTCCGCCGTCGACGAGGCCACGTAGGCCCCGAACTGGGCGACCGCCCGGGCGATGTTCGGCGGGCAGCACGCGCAGGGGTACCAGGGGGCCCGCTCCCGGGGAGCGGCGTCCTCGGAGACCTTGTCGGGCCGCTGCTGGAGCGGGTTCGCGTAGAAGAACCGGGTTCCGGTGGCGTCGATCGAGGCGGCCAGGGCGTTGTGCACCTCGCGCTCCATCACGGAGGCGTAGGCCGCCGGCCCCGCTGAGCCGCCGGCCAGCAGCATCCGCCAGGCCCAGTGCAGGTCGGCGATCGTGGCGCAGGTCTCGGCGTAGGCCCGGTCGCTGGGCAGCTCGTAGTCCTCGCCGAAGCCCTCGTCTTTGTGGTGGGCCCCGAAAGCTCCCGAGAGGTACATCTTGCGGTCGTGCACGCTGTCCCACTGGGCATCCATCGCTGTCAGCAGCGAGGCGTCTCCGGTCTCGAGATAGACGTCGGTCGCGCCGGCGTTCAGGTAGAGCTGCCGCACCGCATGACCCGCCGCGCTGTCCGACTCCCGCACCGGGGTGTGATCCTGGAAGTACTTGGCGCCCAGCAGACCCACCGGCAGGAGCCCGTGGCCGCGGAGGTCGATCATGCGGCCGGCCAGGATCAGGTAGCGGTCGTCGCCGGTGTGGCGGTGGAGCTCGACCAGGGCCGTCTCGATCTCCGGGTGCCCGCAGATGCCGTCGCGGCCGTCGGGGCCGAACTCGTCCCACACCAGGTCGGCGAACCGCTGCGCGATCTCCAGCAGGTCGGAACGCCCGGCGGCACGATCGAGCGCGACCGCAGCCTGGATGAGGTGGCCGAGCACGTACAGCTCGTGGGTCCACTCCATCTCGGCCCACTTCTTCTCCGGCTGCCGGAGCTGGGTCCAGGTGTGCAGGTACCCGGAGGGCTCCTGCGCCCGCCCGATCAGGGCGATCACCTCGTCGAGCCAGAGGTCGAACCGCCGGGTGCCCGTCCGTGCGATCTCCCAGGCGACGGCCTCGATCACCTTGTAGAGGTCGGAGTCGGCGAACACCATCCCCTGATGGCCGCCGGTCTCCTCTCCGGCGGCGCGGCGGAAGTTGGCGAGCACTCCGGACGGCTCCAGCTGGACGATGCAGTGCGGGATCGTCGCCGCGGCGTTCAGGGCCTGCCAATCGGCCATCGGACCGGACGTCAGGCGCACCGATCGGACGTCGAGCGTGTGGTGGACCGCCACGCCGGCGAGCGGCGCTGCAGGGGAGGTCGGGGATTGTGAAGATACCTGCATCGTCTGTACGTGACTCCTCGTGCTCGTCGTCGAGCGGGCCGGGTCGTGTGTGACACATCCCGTCGCGGCTCTGCGGTGGAACGGATTTTCGAAAAGACCGAAAGCCCTTTCGGCACGGTATCGTCACAGCATGCGGCGCGTCAAGATGTTTTGGCGATAGCGTTTCAGTAAAGGAGGGCGCTATGTCGAATAATGAGGGTCCCGGTCGCACGGTGACGCTGAGCGACGTCGCGCGCAGCGCGGGGGTCTCGATCGCGACCGCCTCGAAAGCGCTCAACGGCAGAGAGGATGTCGCGCCTGCCACCCGGGCCCGTGTGCTCGAGGCCGCCGACGCGCTCGCGTTCACCCCGAACCCGATGGCTCGCGGGCTCCTGGCCGGCCGCACGGGCACGGTCGGGGTGCTGACGAGCGACCTCGAGGGCCGCTTTATGATCCCCATCCTCATGGGCGCGGAGGATGCGTTCGGCGCCGGCCAGGTGAACGTCTTCCTCTGCGACGCCCGCGGCGACGCGATCCGCGAGCAGCACCACCTGAAGGCGCTGCTCAGCCGGCGGGTCGACGGGATCATCGTCGTCGGGCGTCAGACCGACCCGCGCCCCTCGCTGGGTCAGGATCTGCCGGTGCCGGTGGTCTACGCCTACTCGCCGTCCGACGATCCCCGCGATCTCTCGCTCACCCCCGACAACTACGCCGGCGGGCGTCTCGCCGTGGAGCACCTGATCTCGTGCGGACGCACCCGCATCGCGCACATCTCGGGGGATCCGTCGTACGCCGCCGCACAGGACCGCCTCGCCGGCGCGCACGCCGCTCTCGCCCGCGCGGGGCTCGAGCTCGTGGGAGAGCCGATGTTCTCGATGTGGACCGAGCACTGGGGCAGGGACGCCGCCGCGATGGTGCTGCAGCGGCATCCGGATGTCGACGCGATCTTCTGCGGGTCGGACCAGATCGCCCGGGGCGTGCTCGACACCGCCCGCGACTTCGGCCGCACGGTGCCCGACGACCTCGCGGTCATCGGCTACGACAACTGGGAGGTGCTCGCGCGGAACTCCCGACCGGAGCTCACGAGCATCGACGCCAATCTGCAGCAGCTGGGCCGTCAGGCCGCGCAGAGGGTGTTCGACGCGATCGACGGCGTCGACATCGGCGAGGGAACGTACCATCTGCCGGTGCGGCTCGTCATCCGCGGATCGACGATCGCGCGACAGTAGCCGGCGGCGTCGCCGTGCCGAGGAGCAGCCGGCATTCAGGCCGAGCGGCGCACGACGAGTGAGAAGTCGGCGAAGAACTCGGTCGGCTCGCCCGCCCGCCCCTCGACGCGCGCGGCCAGCAGATCCACGGCGTGCTTGGCTATCTCGCCGGTGCCCGGTTCGACCGTCGTCAGTGCCGGCACCGAGAACTCCGCCATCGGCACGTTGTCGAAGCCGATCAGCGCGATGTCGTCCGGTGCCCGGAGCCCGCGTGCGGCGAGGGCGTGCAGTGCGCCGAAGGCGAGCGTGTCGTTGAAGCAGAACACGGCGTCGGGCGGCTCGGGAAGCGCGAGGAGCCGTGCCATTCCCGCCGCGCCGTCGCGCAGGTGCCAGTCCTGGGCCACGACGACGTAGTCGTCGCGCACGGGGAGGCCCGCCGCGGTCAGTGCCTGCCGGTAGCCGTCGAGGCGGAGGGATGCGGCACTGACCGTGCTCACATCCGGATTCGTGCCGATCGCGGCGATGCGGCGTCGTCCGCGGTCGAGCAGGTAGCTGGTCGCCATCGCGGCCGCCTCGGTGTTGGCCATCGTCACGTGGTCGACAGGGGCGTGGAAGATGCGATCGCCCAGGATCACGAGGCGGTCGTTGCCGATGAGGTGCCGTTCGTCGCCCGGCCCGAGGGCGTGGGGCTGGAAGATGAGGCCGTCGGAGTGCTGCCGCTGAGCGCCCGACAGGATGGCGAGCTCGGTGGCCCGGCGTGCGCCGGTCTGCTCGATCACCACCGCCCATCCGTGCCGTTCGGCCTCCGCCATGATGCGGCTGGCGAGATCGCTGAAGTAGTCGATGCCGAGGTCGGGGATGGCGAGGGTGATGCTGCCGGTGCGGCCCGTGCGGAGGCTCCGTGCCGAGGTGTTCAACCGGTAGCCGAGTTCGTCGACGGCGCGCAGCACACGATCGCGTGTCTCGGGCCGCACCGCGATGCTTCCCGACAACACGTTCGACACCGTGCGCGCGGTGACACCGGCGCGCGCGCCGACATCTGCCATCGTGACGCTCGGTATCGACTTCGGCACGCGCTATCCCCCGTTCGGTCGGCAGCTGAGGCGGACTGCGGCCCATGATACGGGCGGCAACGACAGTCGCAGGCGTCCCTCACCGAGCACGGCGGGCACGGGGCGCAGCACGACGCGGTCGCGATCGTCGGCGGTGTTCGAGGCGTGGGCGTCGGGATCCCAGAGCAACTGCGCCGATTCCACGGCATCGGGAGCCAGCGAGCGCAGGTCGAGGTCGACGTCGGCCGACCGCTCGGGCGAGCGGTTGGTGAGCATCACCTCGACCGCCGTGCCGTCTGCGCTCTGGGTCACGGTGGCGACCGTGTCGGCGCCGTCGGCTGTGTCGGCCGCGTCCGTCCGGGTGGAGATCACGGTGTGGCCCGCGCTGCGTGCGGCGGCGGCGAACGGGTGGAAGATGGTCTGCCGCCAGGCGGGCGTGCCCGGCTCGGCGCGGATCGGGCCGATCACGTTCACCAGCTGCGCCATCGCGGCGATCGTGACGATGTCGCAGTGCGTGAGGATGCTCTGCAGCAGCGACCCGACGACGACCGCGTCGGCGACGGTGTAGTCGACCTCGAGCAGGCGTGGCGCGATCTCGAACCCCGGTCGCGACGCGATCCCGCCGTACTCGCGGTGATCCCACACGTTCCATTCGTCGAGGCTGATCTTCACGTCGCGCGCGTCGGGCTGGGTGGCTTTGACGTGCCGGATGACGGCATCCACCTTCTCGAGGAACCCGTCGAGCACACGCGCCGAGCGCAGGAAGGCGCCGAGGTCGTCGTCTTCGTAGAAGTAGATGTGGCACGACAGGAAGTCGACGAGCCCGGCGGTGCGCTCGAGCACGGTCTGCTCCCAGGCTCCGAAGGTCGGCATCTCGGCGTTCGAGCTGCCGACCGCCACGAGCTCGAGCTCGGGATCGAACATACGCATGGCGGATGCCGTCACCGCGGCGATCTCGGCATAGCCCTCCGCTGTGCGGTGCCCGAGCTGCCACGGGCCGTCGAGCTCGTTGCCGAGGCACCACAGCCGCACGTCGTGGGGCTCGGGGGAGCCGTTGGCCACCCGCTCGTCGGAGAGCTCGGTGCCGCTCGGGTGGTTCGTGTACTCGAGCAGCCGTACGGCGGACGCGGTGTCGCCGAGGCCGAGGTTGATGGCGAGCATCGGCTCGACGCCGGCCGCCCGGCACCAGGCCGCGAACTCGTCGGTGCCGAACTCGTTCGTCTCGATCGACTTCCAGGCGAGGTCGAGCCGGGAGGGACGCCGATCGCGGGGTCCGACGCCGTCGCGCCAGTCGTAGCCGGAGACGAAGTTTCCGCCGGGGTAGCGCACCACCGTCACGCCGAGCTCGCGCACCAGCTCCAGCACGTCGCCGCGGAAGCCCTCGGAGGTCGCCGACGGGTGCCCCGGCTCGTAGATGCCGCCGTACACGCCGCGGCCGAGGTGCTCGACGAACGAGCCGAAGAGACGGGGCGACGCCGTGCCGACGGCGGGCCCGAGAGTGATTCCGACGTGATCGCTCGCGGCGGGATCGGCGGTCGGACGCAAGTGATGCACGGTCGATGCCCTCATTTCATCGGTGAAGTTGATGTGAACCGTACGAGAGAGAATGCTCCGATGTCAAGTTCGACATCCTCATCGAATAGTTCTGGATTTCTTCTTGACGAAATGCTTTTCGGTGGGCATCATGCCAGATAGGCGAGTCTGCATAAGTGGAAGTTCATCGATGAAATTCACTCAGGCTCGGACCCTTAGCAGAGAGGCGTATCGCAATGAAGCACATTCGTCCCCGGGCGATGATCGGCGTGGCTGCAGCCGGCGTCGCCGTCGCGCTTGCACTCACCGGCTGCTCCGGCAGCAGCGGCAGCGGCGGAGACACCGGTTCGCCAGACGAACCCGTGACTCTCACGGTGTGGCACTACTACAACACCGACGGCCAGGTCGCCACGCTCGAGGAGATGGCCGACTCGTTCACGAAGACGCACCCGAACGTGACGGTCGACTACCAGTACGTGCCCGTCGATCAGATGACCACGAAGGCGGTCACCTCCGCCGGCGCCAAGACCGGCCCCGACGTGCTCGTGTTCGGCGCATCCGGCACCTACGACCTGTCCCAGGCGGGCGCGATCGAGCCGATGGACTGGTTCTCCGACTTCGAGGACGCCGACCAGTTCCCCGAGGGCGCGATGCAGAAGGTCGACGGCACGCTCTACGGCGTGCAGGGCTTCGTCAACCTCCTCGGCCTCTGGTACAACCAGGACGTGATGACCGAACTCGGCATCGACGCGCCGCCGACGACGATCGACGAGCTCGAGGCCGACATGGCCAAGGCCGCGGCCGCCGGCAAGCAGGGCATCACCCTGACCGGGAAGCCGGGCCTGGAGAGCCAGTGGCAGGGTTTCCCGTGGTTCACCTCCAACGGCTTCAGCTACGGCGACGCGCAGGCGGAGCCCATGGCCGAGACCTACACGATGCTCCAGGACTGGGTGACGAACGGCTACCTGTCGAAGGAGGCCACGACGTGGGATCAGACGATCCCCTTCCAGGAGTTCGCCTCGGGGTCGTCGCTGTTCGCGGTCAACGGCAACTGGCAGATCACGGCGGCGCAGGAGGCCGGCTTCGAGTACGGGGTCGCCCCGCTGCCGATCAGCTCCGAGGGCGGCGTGCTCCTCGGCGGCGAGGTGCAGAACGTCGGCGCCTTCTCGGAGCACAAGGATCTCGCCGAGGAGTTCCTCGAGCAGACCTTCTTCTCCACGGATGGCGAGCTGGCGCTGCTGAAGGGCTTCGGGGCCATGCCGACCCGCAGCGACGCGGCATCCTCGCCGGAGATCAGCGGCGACCCCATCCTGAGCGTCTTCGCCCAGATCGTGCAGGACCAGGGCCGGCCGTCGCCGAGCCCGGATGTCCCGTCGAAGAACGTCAACGCGGTCGAAGGACTCGTCGGCGACTTCTGGAGCAAGGCGATCGCCGGTGAGGGCACGCCCGATCAGCTCGCCGACGACCTGATCACGCAGCTGGTCCCGCTGCTGAAGGGCTGACGTCTCCCATGGCAGGTGGCTCCACGGCACCACTCGCGAGCACTCCTCGCCAGCGTCGCACGCCGTCCTCGCCGGGCTTCGGCCCGGCGGGGGCGGCCCCGCGCCGGCGGCCCTTCCGCACGGGGGACCGCCGGCTCTCACTCGCGCTCCCCGCCGGAGTGCTCCTGGCGGCACTCGCACTGTGGCCGCTCCTCCAGCTCGGCCGTATGAGCGTGAGCGGCGTCACCGGCGCGACGCTCAACCGCGACTGGGAGTTCGTCGGCTTCGACAACTACGCGGCCCTCTTCGCCAACCCCGACTTCCTGAAGGTCGTCGGAAACACGCTCGCCTTCGTCGCCGTCGTCACGATCATCGGGATGATCGGCGGTTTCGCCGTCGCCGTGTCGGTGTGGTCCGGAACCCGGGGCGGGTCCTTCCTCCTCGGCATGATGGTGTTCGTCTGGGCGCTGCCGCCGGTCATCAACGGCTCGATCTGGAAGTTCCTGCTGGGCGACCACGGGCTCGTGAACGAGGTGCTGCGGTCGCTGCATCTGACCACCGACGGGATCGGCTTCCTCTACGATCCGGCGTTCGCGCTGTGGTCGGTCGCTCTGGTCAATGCGTGGGCCGTCGTCCCGTTCAACGCGCTCATCTTCCGGGCGGCGCTCCTGAGCGTCGACGAGTCGGTGCTGGAAGCGGCGGAGGTCGACGGCGCCCGCCCGCGACACCGCATCCGCTACATCCTGGCCCCGCACGCGCGCTCGGCGGCGACGGTGCTCACCGTGCTGACGATCGTCTACGCGTTCCGCAGCTTCGACTTCATCTACGTCATGACGTCGGGCGGGCCGGGCACGTCGTCGGCGACCCTGCCCTACCTGGCCTATGCACAGGCCTTCCAGAAGCTCGATTACGGCAGCGGGGCGGCCACCGCCCTCCTGGCACTGGCGGTCGTGATCGTCTTCGCCCTGGTCTACGCCCGCGATGTGCGGCGCAACGAAGAGGCGGTGTGAGGATGTCGGTGCGTCGTCGCCGTGAGCCCGTGGCATTCGGGTTCCGAATCGTGCTGTATCTCGTGTACGGCCTCCCCCTGCTGTGGATCGTGCTCACCTCGCTGAAGAGCCAGTCGGAGGTGCTGTCGTCGCAGGCCTCGCTGCTGTTCACGCCCACCTTCGACGCGTATTTCGCCGCTTTCGCCGACCCCCAGCTGGGCATCTCCATGCGTCAGTCGGCGATCATCGCCGTCTGCACCACCGTGGTGTGCCTCGCGTTCGCGATCCCCGCCGCCTATGCACTCGCGCGTTTCACGAGCCGGATCGTCGTGCCCGTGCTCGCGCTCCTGGTGATCCTGCAGATGATCCCGCAGACCGCGAACCTCATCCCGCTGTTCTGGGTGCTCGCGCAATGGGGTCTGCTCGACACGAACCTCGGCCTCGTCCTCGCGGATGCCTCGATGCTGCTGCCGTGGGCAGTGCTGCTGCTACGGCCGTTCTTCGGCTCGATCCCCGTCGCGATCGACGAGGCGAGCCGCATCGACGGAGCCCGGACGCTGCGCGCGTTCTTCTCGATCGGGCTCCCGCTGGCGCGCAACGGCATCCTCACCGTCAGCTCGATCATCTTCCTGGTGGCCTGGGGCGAGTTCCTGTACGGCATCACGTTTATGCTGTCGCCGGACAAGTACCCGATGAGCGCGCTCATCGCCCAGCAGGCGGGGGCGTTCGGCATCGACTGGCCGAGCATGATGGCCTTCGCGGTCGTCTCCTCGATCCCCGTGTTCGTCGTGTACGTGTTCAGCTACCGCCTCCTGCGCACGGGCCTCACCCTCGGGGCGGTGAAGTAGCTCGCGAGTGGGCGCAAAACGGGGGTGCAATCGACTCTGCACCCCCGTTTTGCGTCCACTCAGGGGACAGTTATCTTGTTGACCATGAGTGAGGGCGCGAACCGGATTTCTTTCGAGACTCGAATCGGAGTCGACATCAAGGGCGAGATGTGGAACTGCGTCGAGATCCCGGACTCCGTGGAGTTCTTCGGCACCGGCCGGAGCGTTCGAGTCGACGCCGTCGTGGATGCCGTGGCGCTCGAGAACGTCGGCGCCATGGTCACGGGGACGGGCGGCCACATGCTGTCGTTGAGCGCGAAGGTGCGCAAGAGCCTCGGCAAGGAGATCGGCGACACGGTTCAGGTCACCGTCACCAAACGACAGTGAGACGACCTCTCCCCAGCGGCTCCTGAGCGCATCCCGTCATCCGCGAGGGTTCGCGCTGCTCGACGACAGGCTGCGGGTCGTGCGACAGCACGTACCTGGGCTGGACGCCGAGTGTCGTCGAGGCCGGCGGCGGCACGACGGCCGCGGCGCCGCCCTGCTGCTGAAGGTCCCGTCCGAGGTCGGGCAGGGCGTCTACCGCGCGACGCTGGCTCACGGCTCACGGCTCACGGCTCACGGCTCACGGCTCACGGCTCACGGCTCACGGCTCACGGCTCACGGCTAGGCCCGTGGGAGTCCTCACCACCGCGGAGACTCCCAGCGAACCCTCAGCATGGGCGGGGTCTGCGGGGAACTTTTCGCTCCGCACCGCTGTTCTATTGGTTGAGTGTCGCAGCCAGCGGCACAACCCAAGGAGCATGATCCAATGACTACCGAGTACCGTAAGGATCCGACCGCGATCTCGCAGCTCACTCCGCAGCAGTACGCCGTGACGCAGAAGAGCGCGACAGAGCCGGCCTTCCGCAATGAGTTCTGGGACAACCACGACGACGGCATCTACGTCGACATCGTCTCGGGCGAGCCGCTGTTCGCGTCCACCGACAAGTACGACAGCAACTCCGGGTGGCCGAGCTTCACGCGGCCGATCAACCCCGCGAACGTCGTGCGGCACGACGACAAGACCTTCGGGATGGTGCGCACCGAGGTCCGTTCCGCCAACGGCGACAGCCACCTCGGCCACCTGTTCGACGACGGCCCCGTCGAGGACGGCGGCCTGCGCTACTGCATCAATTCCGCGGCCCTTCGGTTCATCCCCCTGGACGAGCTGGAGAGCCAGGGCTACGGTGACTACCGCAGCCTGTTCGACACGAAGGAGGCCTGACCATGGCCACGACTGAGACCGCGATCCTCGCCGGCGGATGTTTCTGGGGGGCGCAGCAGCTGCTGCGCCGTCGCCCCGGGGTCATCTCCACACGCGTCGGCTACTCCGGTGGCGACACCCCCAACGCCACGTACCGCAACCACGGCGACCATGCCGAGGCCGTCGAGATCGTCTTCGACCCCTCGCTGATCTCCTACCGCGATCTGCTGGAGTTCTTCTTCCAGATCCACGACCCGTCGACGAAGGACCGCCAGGGCAACGACATCGGGCGCAGCTACCGCTCGGCGATCTTCTACACGAACGACGAGCAGAAGCGCGTCGCGCTCGACACCATCGCGGATGTCGACGCCTCGGGTCTCTGGCCCGGCACGGTCGTCACCGAGGTGGAGCCCGCCGGCGACTTCTGGGAGGCCGAGGAGGAGCACCAGGACTACCTCGAGAAGTACCCGGCCGGGTACACCTGCCACTACGTGCGCCCGGGCTGGAAGCTCCCGCACCGCGAGGGGCAGCTCGCCAACTAGCGCGCTGCCCCGACCACGAACGGCCCGTCACCTCCACGGTGATGGGCCGTTCGTGTACGACGCCGTCACCCCGACATCGTGTTCGGCCGACTGATGGGCGGGATCACGACCGGAGGACGGTCTGTCGCGAGCTCCAGCCGGCGGCGTGAAGCCTGTCGAAGGCGTCGAGGAGGAGATCGAGTGTGAACTCGAACTCGGACTGCTCGTCGCAGCCCGATCCGGGGGCACCGGAGGCGTCGGTGTTGCCGAGGGCGATCGCGAGGATGTGCGGGTAGGTCTCGCTCACGTGACGGAGCATCGCCTCCTGCTCCGCGGGGTCATCCGGCACGGCGAGTGCGTCGGGATCGTCGAACGCCTCGGGGCTGAAGCCCCAGATGCGGTGGCCGAGGGCGTGCATGGCGTGGTGGGTGAGGTCGACCGAGAGCCCGCCCGCCATGAACATGCCCGCCAGGGAATCCATGTAGGCGAGCACCGTCGGGGTCCTGGTGGTGCTCGCCTCGATCACGCGACGCGCCCAGGGGTGCTGGAGCAGGGCGCGCCTGGCTGAGAGGATGCGGGCGCGCACCCCCTGCTTCCAGTCGACGCCGGGTCGCGGGGTGTCGTACGAGGCGATCACGATGTCGATCATGCCGCCGAGCAGATCCTCCTTGTCACGCACGTGCTTGTAGAGGGCCATCGGTGAAACCTCGAGCCTCGCGGCGAGGTTGCGCATGCTCACCGCGTCGATGCCCTCGACATCGGCCAGGGCGACGCCCGCCGCGCACGCACGCCCGCGTGTCAGAGCCGGGCGTGCCGACGTCGCGTTCTCGGCCATCGCCACCTCCCCGTGCCGCGCTTGACAGGTTTACATCGTACACCTAGGCTGCTCCTTGGCGGGTATACACAGTATACCTATCGTCTCGACCGGAAGGATTCCCGTGCCGCACCCACAGCGCGCCGCCCGCATCGCCGGGGGCCTCTATCTGCTCACCGTGGTCACCTCGATTCCCGCACTCGCTCTGAAAGCGCCGGTTCTGAGCGACCCCGCATCGGCCGCCGGAGGGTCGGCCGCGCTCACCTGGGCGGCGCTGCTCGAGGTGGTCCTCGCCGCTGCCTGCGTCGGCACGGCCGTTGTGCTCTACCCCGTCGTCCGCAGGCAGGGTGAGACCGCGGCTCTGGGCTTCGTGGTCGCGCGAACGCTGGAGTCCGGGCTCGTCCTCAGCGGCGTGATCGCCATGCTCGCCCTCGCGCGCGTCACCGGCGCGGCAGCGCCCGGGCTCGTCGCGATCCACGACGGCGCCTTCCTGATCGGCCCGGGCCTGATTCCCGCTGCGAATGCCCTGTGCCTGGGCTACCTCCTCTACCGCTCGAGGCTGGTGCCGAGGGTCATCCCTCTCGTGGGGCTCGTCGGCGCCCCTCTGCTGATCGCCTCGGCCATCGCCTCGCTCTTCGGCGTCACCGGTCAGGTGTCGGCCGTGGCCGGTGTCGCCGCCCTGCCGATCGCTCTGTGGGAGATCTCGCTGGGCCTCTGGCTGGTCGTCAAAGGCTTTCGCGCCGAGCCGCTGGCAACGCTCATGGCCGGGAGGGTCGCCGCCTGACCCGAGCGCGCAGGGGCTCAGCCAACTCGAAGTCAACTTAGTTGACTTCATCGCACGAAGGGCGCAGACTCGACGCGTAATCAATCGTCGGGGGCTCCGATGCCCCTTCGGGAAGGACCCTCATGGCACAGAACGACAAGCCGCTCACCGGCACGACCTCGATCGGCGTCTGGCTCGATCACCCCGTCGGAGGCCCGCTCCTGGGTGAACTGCTCGCGGCAGGCGGGCAGGATGCCTCGTCGCTCCAGCCCGTGCGCGATCTCGCTCTCGAGCGACTCGTCGCGATGAGCCAGGGTGCCATGCCCCAGCAGGTGATCGACGACCTCGTCGCGACGGCGAACGGCGGGGTGATCCCGGACGACGACGGAGAGGACGCCGCCGGCTGGGTGGAGCGCATCGTGCCCGATCGCTTCGCGGGCCAGACCGTCATCGTCACGGGCGCGGGCTCCGGCATCGGCCGGGCCACGGCATCCCGCATCGCGCGCGAGGGCGGCACCGTCGTCGCCGTCGACATCGCGGCCCCGCGTCTCGAGGAGCTCACGGCCGAGTTCCCCGAGGGCACCGTGATCGCCGTGACCGGAGACATCACCCGGCCCGACGACGTCGAGCGCATCGTCGCCGCTGCGGGCGGCCGGGTCGACGGCCTCGCCAACGTCGCCGGCATCATGGACGACATGACGCCCCTGCACGAGGTGTCCGACGCGGTCTGGGAGCGCGTCTTCGCCGTGAACGTCGACGGCATGTTCCGTCTCACGCGCGCCGTGCTGCCGCTCATGCTCGAGCGCGGTCGCGGCTCCGTCGTCAACGTCGCCTCCGAGGCGGCTCTGCGCGGCTCGGCCGCCGGTCTCGCCTACACGGCCTCGAAGCACGCCGTCGTGGGCATCACCAAGAGCTCGGCGTTCATGTACGCGCGGCGCGGCATCCGCGTCAACGCCGTGGCGCCGGGACCGGTGATGACCAATATCCAGGCGAGCTTCGCCTCCGAGCTCGGCCAGGAGCGCCTCGGCCCGATGATGCAGACGATCCCGCCCGTCGCCGAGTCTGCTCAGCTCGCGGCATCCATCACCTTCCTGCTGAGCGACGACGGCACCAATCTCAACGGCGTCGTGCTGCCCTCGGATGGCGGCTGGTCGGTTCAGTAAGACCGGTCACGCCTCCGAGGGCGTGATCAGCTCCTGGAGCAGACGGCCGTAGCGCCGCACGAGCTCCCGGTGGTCGGCGGCGGCGAGCTGGTCGTCGCCGACCACCCACAGGCTGTAGAGCATGCCGCCCACGAGTGCGGCGGCCAGCCGGGCGCGCAGTTCGGCGTCGTCGCCCGAGAGGCGCTGCCGCAGAGGGCCCACGAAGAACTCCTCGTGCGCCTCCCGGAGGCGGGAGGCGACATCCTCGCTGTCGCTCGCCCTGATGAGGGCGAGGAAGACGTCGCGAACGGCCGTGCCCGCACGCAGCTGGTAGTCGATGAAGGCCTCGCCGAGTGTGTCGATGGGCGCGGTGAGCAGCACGTCGTGGTCGAGGTCGAGCTGCATGGTCTCGAGGAAGAGCTGCTGCTTCGACGTGAAGTGACGGATGATCATGGCCGGGTCGACGCCGGCGTCGCGGGCGATGTCGCGCAGGGGGGTCCCCGCATAGCCGCGTTCCGCGAACAGCCGCTGCGCATTCGACCGGATGGCTTCGCGGCTGCCCGGCTTGTTCTCAGGGGAGCTCATATCCGCAGCCTAATCCGATCCGCCGCGTGCCTCGCATCCGCGGGCTCATCGCCCAGGATGCGTCAGCCGAGGCAACGTGCAGGTGCACGGTGCCGACGACTTCGGCTGTTCTTTTCGAGCAGCCCTACTGCCGCACCGCGAATGTCATGGAACGCTGTGGAGCGCTGGCCGTTTGCAACCGTTCTTCGGGGATCTACTCGCGATGCTTGAGATTCAGCTCGCGAAACTCGGCCGAAGGTCAGCGGGCGAAGGCGCGCAGCGAGCGCTCGAGCTCGGGGGTGCGCTGGCCGACGAGGTACCAGGCCGCGGTTCCGAGCAGCGGGGCGAGAACCACGACGGCCGCCCAGATCAGGCGCGCGGCCGAGCTGATGGTCGTCGTGCGCAGCACGTCGACGAGCGCGAAGACGATGAAGCCCACGAGGGCGGCGCCAGCCACTGCCGCTACCGTGATCCAGATCACCGTGCCGATGACGTTCGCGTCCATGATGCGCCCCCTGAGCTCGTCCGGATCTTCACGCTACGCCTGTCCGCCCGAACGCGCCAGCGCCCGGGCGGCGGGCGGGCGGCGGCTATTCGGTTCGCGGCTCCTCGGGAACCGCCTCGAGCACGAGCCCTCCGGTCGTGTGGGTGGCGATGATCATCCGGTCCATCCACTCCTTGTTGAGCGTGGCGGGCCGGCTGCCGTCGAAGCGGAAATGCAGATTGGCACCGCCGTGGATCCAGATCGAGCTGCGGCCCGAGCCCTGCTCCAGCGAGTAGCTCCACGACAGCAGGAAGCCCTCGTCGCGCCGCATCTTCTGCACCATCACGAGCTTGAGGTGCGAGAGCAGACGATCGTCGAAAGCAAACTGTTCACCGTTGTAGACGAGAACTCCCATGACACGACCTCCTCAGATTAAGAACATCCGTCCGCTACCTGAATCCTAGTCGGGGAGCGGACGGGCGGAGCACGGCCGTTCGGTGAGGAGCTGCCCGATCAGGGGGGATTTTCAGGCGGCGGATGACCCGGCGCTCCTGTGACGGATCGCTCGACATTCGCGGCTCGTGGCGCTAGCGTCGGCCGCAGGACGGCGATCGCGGGGCATCGGCTCACAGCGACGCGGAGGGTCGTGGACGAGGCAACGGAATGGATCTGCATCTCGAGGGCAAGGTCGCGGTCGTCACGGGCGCGAGCAAGGGCATCGGGCTCGCCGTCACGAAGGCGCTCGTCGAGGAGGGCGCCCGGGTCGTCGCCGGCGCGCGCGGCATCGGCGGCGAGCTGGCGGAACTCGCGAAGACCGACGCGGTGCTCGCGGTGAGCGTCGACCTCTCGACGCCCGAGGGCCCCGCCGAGCTCGTGAGCAGGGCCGCGCATTTCGGCGGCTTCGACATCCTGGTCAACAACGTGGGAGCCGTGACGCCGCGCACCGAGGGCTTCCTCTCCATCAGCGACGAGGAGTGGCTGAGCACGATCAACCTGAGCCTCATGGCGGCCGTGCGCACGACCCGCGCCGCCATCCCCGAGCTGCTCGCGCGCGGCGGCGGCAACGTCGTCACGATCGGGTCGGTCAACGCCTTCCTGCCCGACCCGGGTGTGCTCGACTACTCGGCCGTCAAAGCCGCCGTCTGGAACCTCTCCAAGTCGTTGTCGAAGGAGTACGGCGCCCAGAACCTGCGCTTCAACACGATCAGCCCCGGCCCCGTGGCCACCCCGCTGTGGCTGGGCGAGACGGGCGTCGCGGCGACGGTGGCGAAGGCGACGGGCGTCGACTTCGAGACCGCCAAGAAGAACATCATCGCGAGCCAGGGCGGCTTCTCGACGGGCCGCTTCACCGAGGCCTCGGAGGTCGCCGACCTCGTGCTCCTGCTCGCGAGCGACCGCGCCGGCAACGTGACGGGGTCGGACTTCCTCATCGACGGCGGACTCATCAAGACGCTGTAGCCCTCATGAGGCTGCAGCTCGCACGCGCGTCGCGCTCGGCGCCCGAGCGCCTCGACCCGTGCGTCCACGGAGATCGCGACGTCGCGCGCGCTGTCAACCCCCTGACGCCCCGGCGAAGCGAGACCTAGCGTAGGTGGGATGGACGACACGACGAACGAGAACGCCCGAACCGACGAGAACGACGACGCCGCGGCATCCGAGGCGACGGCGGACGGCTCGACGCAGGAGCCGTCGCAGCAGGCCCACCACGACCCCGAGACCGAGGAGGACACGGCGTCGGGAGGGCCCGCCTGACAACACGCGGACGAAAGGACGCAAGGATCATGAACGCGCACACTCTCGACGGACGCGTCGAGATCGAGCATCGCGACGAGACGTTCAGCCTCGTGCGCACCTCCACCCGGGCCTGGGCGATCACGGATGCCACGGGCACGCGGATCGGCCACCTCACGATCGTCTCGCCCGAGGGCGAGGAGCACGAGCCGGTCTACGGCATCCATCGCGACGGCGACCTCTCCGACCATCCGCAGGGCTCCGACTGGGAGGGGCTCGTGCGGGCGCTCGTCAACGAGGTGCTCGACGAGCGGGGAGCCCCGTAGGGGCCGTGGCCCCTGCGCTCCGGATCGGCTGTCAACCCCTCGAATATCCAGGCGCGCCGGCATAGCGTCGAAGGCGTCCGCACGATCCATCCGAGGAACGAAAGGCAGTCCGACCATGGGTACCGTCAGAAGCGAGATCGATGTCAACGCCCCCATCAGCACCGTCTACAACCAGTGGACGCAGTTCGAGAGCTTCCCGCGTTTTATGGGAGGGGTCGATGAGGTCGTCCAGCACGGGGACCACGACACCCACTGGACGGTGAAGATCGCGGGAGTCGAACGCGAGTTCGACGCGACGATCACCGAGCAGACGCCGGATGAGCGCATCGCCTGGAAGAGCACCGACGGCGAGACGCACGCCGGCGTCGTGACCTTCCATCGCCTCGACGACGAGAGCACGCGCATTCGCCTCGAGATCGAGTGGAAGCCGCAGGGCTTCGTCGAGAAGGCGGGCGAGGTGCTCCAGATCGACGACATCCAGATCGACCGCGACCTCGAGGACTTCAAGCACCTCATCGAGTCGAACGGCTCGGAGTCGGGAGCATGGCGGGGCGAGATCCCGCGCGAACCCGACGCGACGGGCCGCTGAGCCGGCCCGTCGCGAACGCGCGCCCGGGCCTCTGCGCTCAGGAGCCCGGGCGGGTCATGCACGCGACGCCGGGGCGTGTCACCGACGCGCGCGCTGTCCGTGGGCGTTGTCTCAGTGGTCGCGCAGCGCCGAGACGAGCTCGCTCTTCCTCTTCGAGGAGTAGCCGGTCAGGCCGAGTTCTTTCGCGCGCTTCTTGAGATCGGCGACCGACCAGTCGTCGTAGGAGCCCGACTCGCCGCCCTTCCTGCCGATCGCGCCGCGCCCCTTCTTCGCCGCAGCGTTGGAGATGCGCGCCGCCTTCTCCTTCGACGCGCCGTCGTCGCGCAGCTCCTCGTAGAGCTTCGGATCCTTCAGCCGGGAGTTCTTGGCACCGGGCATGGTGTTCTCCTTTCGTCGTGACTTCGTGACTGTCGTGCCGCGGACGCCCTAGAAGCCCCTGCCGCCCGTGACCGGGAGCACCGCCCCCGATACGTACGAGGCCTCGGATGACGCGAGGAACACGTAGGCGGGCGCGAGCTCGGCGGGCTGGCCGGCCCGGCCGAGCGGGGTGTCCTGTCCGAAGCTCGGCAGCTTGTCGGGCCAGGAGGTCGCGGGGATGAGCGGAGTCCAGATCGGCCCCGGGGCGACGGCGTTGACGCGGATGCCGCGCTCCCCGACATCCGCGGCCAGAGCCTTCGTGAAGGCCACCAGCGCGGCCTTCGTCATCGCGTAGTCGATGAGCGCCGGTGACGGGTTCGTGGCCTGGATCGAGGAGGTCGTGATGATCGACGATCCGGGCGCCAGCTGGGGGAGCGCGGCGCGCGTGATCCAGAGGGTCGAGTACAGGTTGGTGCGGAAGACGCGGTCGAACTCCTCCGTGGCGAGGTTCTCGACCCCGTCGCGGTTCTCCTGGTACGCGGCGTTGAGCACGAGGACGTCGAGGCCGCCGAACGCCTCGACCGTGCGCGAGACGAGCTGCGCGCAGTAGTCCTCGTCGCGGGCGTCGCCGGGCAGCAGCAGGGAGCTGCGGCCGGCCTGCTCGATCCACTCGGCGGTCTCCTCGGCGTCCTCCTGCTCCTCGGGCAGGTAGGAGATCGCGACATCCGCCCCCTCGCGCGCGAAGGCGATCGCGACCGCACGGCCGATGCCGGAGTCGCCGCCCGTGATGAGGGCGTGGCGGTCGTGCAGCCTGCCCGAGCCGCGATAGCTGTGCTCGCCGTGGTCGGGCTCCGGATGCATGTGCGAAGTGTGGCCCGGCTGATCCTGTTCCTGTCGGGGGAAGCCCTCCGTGCGGTATCTCGTGGTGGGGTCCTCGACGCTTCCGTCGCTCATGAGGCCTACTGTAGGAGCGCCTGCGAACGGCGTCGAGGGGGTGGACATCCGCCTCGTGTGGAGCTAGGCCGGGAGGGGTGCTGGTGCCATAATCGAGTCAGGGGTGTCCCATGAACAATTCGCAGACGGCGACCATGCTTCTCGTCGGCATCGTGCCCGGTCATTTCGAGGCCGTGGTGAGCCAGGCCCGCACTTTCGCGGAGCTCTGGGGAGCCGGCATCCTGTTCGCCAATGTCGACGCCGCGAGGTACTCGTTCGTCGACAGCATGGACGGCTCGCTCGTGGGCATGCCGCTCGACCCCGAGGTCTTCGACCCGGCCGAGCTGCGCTTCGACTCCGAGATGCGGCGGCGCATCGGCGAGATCATGCTCGGCTCGCCCTCGAGCTGGGATGTGCGCGAGGTCGCGGGCGACCCGGCGACCGAGCTCGGCAAGCTGGCCGAGGAGCTCGACGCCGTGGCCATCGTCGTGGGTACCCGTGAGCCCGGTTTCGTGGCGACCATGCAGGAGTTCTTCACCGGCTCGGTGGCCGTGCGCCTCGCGCATCATCAGCGTCGCCCGGTCATCGTCATCCCGCTCGCACCGGTCGGCAGCGACCAGCCGTGGCCGTGGGACGAGGGCGCGTGAGGCCGGTCCACCTCCGGTGGTCGTCGATCGGTCTCGTCGCGCTCGGCGGCGCGTTCGGCACCGCCGCCCGTGAGGCGCTCTCGCTGAGCATCCCCGCGATCGGAGGCGTTCCGGTCGCGATCTTCGGCATCAACATCGTCGGGGCGTTCCTGCTCGGGGTGCTGCTCGAGGCGCTCGTGCGGCGGGGGCCCGACGAGGGTCGGCGCCGCGGCATCCGCCTGCTGCTCGGAACGGGCGTGCTCGGCGGCTTCACGACCTACAGCGCGCTCGCGACCGACACGGCCGTGCTCCTCCACGACGGCCAGCCGTTCGCCGCGATCGGCTACTCGCTCGCCACGATCGTGATCGGGGCGCTCGCAACCGCGCTCGGAATCGTCGTCGGCTCCGCGATCCAGCGGATGCCGCGGCAGCACGGCTCGCAGAGCGCGAGCGATTCGTGACCCCTCTGCTCTTCCTGGCCATCGCGGTGGCCGGGGGGATCGGCTCGGTCGCCCGGCTTCTCGTCGACGGCGTCGTGCGGTCGAGGCTCTCCGGGGGCTTCCCCCTCGGCACCATGGTCATCAACCTGAGCGGCTCGCTGCTGCTGGGGTTCCTCACGGGTCTCGCCCTCGGTGGGCTCGTGGCCGAGGAGTGGCGTCTGGTGCTCGGCGGCGGTTTCCTGGGCGGCTACACGACGTTCAGCACGGCGAGCCTCGAGACGGTGCGGCTCGTCCAGCAGCGCCGCTACCGCGAGGCGACGGTCAACGGCCTCGGCATGCTCCTCGGGGCGGTGCTGCTGGCGGCGGGCGGGCTGTGGGCCGGGCTCGCGCTGGCCGCCGCGGCGTGAGCGGACTCGTGCGCCGTGGCACTGGTGGGCGCGGCGGCATCCGCGCGACAATGTAACGATGACGAGCGATTCAGCATCGACCGGCGGCGCAGAGCTGCGACTGAGCAACGCGGAGCGCGACGAGGCGGTCGCGCGGTTGAGCGAGCAACTCGGTGCGGGCCGCATCACGACGGATGAATACACCCAGCGTTCGGCCGCGGCGCGTCAGGCCGTCACACGAGGCGATCTCGAGCCGCTCTTCGCCGATCTGCCCGTCCCGCCCCTCGCGCCCGCGGCGTCGGCGACCCCGGCGCCCGCACCCCCGCCTCCGTACGCGGGAGCGGCCGTGCCTCCCTACGGCGCCCCGGCATCCGACGACGGATACGGCGACCGGCGCGGCGGCCGTGCCCCCTGGGGCGGCCGCGGCGGCGTGGTGGTCGTGTCGATCATCCCCTTCGTCGCCCTCGCGCTCTTCCTGCTCACCGGGTATGCGGGAGGGTGGGCCTGGAGCTGGTTGTGGTTCCTGCTCGTGCCCGTGGCGGGTATCGTCGTATACGGCTTCGGAAGCGATCGTGACCGCGGCCGCGATCGCTAGACACGCCCACCGCCTAGAAGGAGACCCGCCCATGTCGGCAGCCGGAACCGGAACCACACGATGAACGTGGTCGGCGCCATCCTCTGTATCGCCCTCTTCATCGCCGGCATGGTCCTCATGGGCTACGCGTTCAGCGCCGTCGGCTACGAGATCGTCGTGTTCGGCGGCGGGCTGCTCGCCTTCGTCTTGAGCGTCGCCATCCCGATCCACCTCTTCGGCAAATTCGACGGGGCGTGACGGGCGTGGCGGATGCCGCCACCGCCGGCACCTCGCCTGACACCGTTCCTCTGCTCGGGCTGCTGCTCGACGTCGATGGACCCATCGCGAGTCCCGTCACCCGCTCGATCAACATCCCGAGCATCACGGGCGACCTCGTGACGCTGGCCGCTGCCGGCATCCCCGTCGTCTTCAACACGGGCCGCTCCGACGAGTTTCTCATCCGCGAGGTCGTCGCGCCGCTCGTCGCAGCCGGGCTGCCCACGGGCGCGCGGGTCTTCGCCGTGTGCGAGAAGGGCGCGGTCTGGTTCGCCATCACGCCCGAGGGCGCGGGCGAGATCCGTCTCGACGAGGGCCTCGCGGTGCCCGCCGACTACGGACGTGCGATCGAGGGGCTCGTCGGCGAGCGGTACTCGCAGTACGTGTTCTACGACCACACGAAGCGCGCGATGGTCTCCGTCGAGCAGAGGAAGGACGTCGCGGCCCCGGTCTATCACGCGATGCGCGACTCCTTCGACGCCGACGCGTTCGCCGAGCTGCAGCGCTTCGGCCTCGGCGCGCGGTGGAACGAGACGGAGGCGCCCGACGCGAACGGGCGCATCGACATCCGCATCGACCCGACCATCATCTCGACCGACATCGAGTCGGTGCGGCTCGGCAAAGACCTGGGCGCACAGCGCGCGATCGAGATGCTCGAGCCCGGCGGGCCGCTGCCGAGGTCGTGGCGCACGGTGGGCGACTCCCGCAGCGACTACGCGATGGCCGACTGGCTGCACGAGCACGGCCACGACGTCGCCCACGTCGACGTGCGCCCCGCCGATGGCGTGCCGTCGAAGCCGTACCCCGTGCTCACGGCGGGCGAGCTCATCCACGATGACGCCGGCGCCGCCTTCCTGCGACGCTGGGTGGCGATGGTGGCCGGCGAGGCCCGCGACGACGAGGGCGTCGGCTCGAACTAGATCGCGGCTGCGGGCTGCGGGCTGCGGGCTGCGGGCTGCTGCGCGGGTGCGGGTCGAGGCGTCGCGGAGGGGTGGCGTCGCGAAATCGCCGGGTCTAGGCTGCCGGGCATGGAGCATCCCGCACTCGTCGAGCCGGGCGACCCGCTCGTGCAGCGGGTGCGCGAGCTGTGCCTGCGCTTTCCCGAGAGCGTCGAGGT
The DNA here is from genome assembly GCF_002797855.1 of Compostimonas suwonensis. Lineage (GTDB taxonomy): Bacteria > Actinomycetota > Actinomycetes > Actinomycetales > Microbacteriaceae > Compostimonas > Compostimonas suwonensis. The sequence goes on along the minus strand of NZ_PGFB01000001.1, from coordinate 92,525 downwards.
GCGGGCCTGGGGCCGGCCGACCTTCCGCGCCGGCAAGAGGATCTTCGCCACCGTGGGGTCGAGCATGGATCGCCCGCACTCCATCGTCTTCAAGCCCGACTCCGAGGAGCGTCTCGCCTTTCTCGAAGACCCCCGCTTCTTCGTGCCGCCGTATTTCGGGCCCTCCGGATGGCTCGCCATCGACTTCGGGGAGGGCTGCGACTGGCAGCAGCTCGCCGAGCTGCTCGACACCTCCTACCGGCAGGTCGCGCTCAAACGTCAGCTCGTGGTGCTCGACGCCCGCGGCTGGTCGCCGGCCGACGCCCGGTAGCGCTCGATGAGCTCGGCGCCGATCTGCGCGAGCTGGGCGCGCAGCTCAGGGGGCTCGACCACGTCGAGGTGCTCGCCCCAGCCCGCGATCTGCCGGCTGATCATCGTCGGGGTGGGCGCCGCGAGCCGCACCTGCACCCCTTCGTCGTCGACGACGACGATCGAGGCGGCCCTCGCACGGCTGCTCGAGAGCGGTGCCAGCGAGCACGAGAAGCTCACTCCCCGCTCGGAAGGGTTCGTCACGGCATCCGTCGTCGATCCTTTCGGTAATGTTCTCGGCATCATGTACAACCCTCACTACCTCGAGATCCTGGCGCGATGATCGAGCTCGACAGCCTGCGCTTCGACTCGGCCGAGGAGTTCCGGGCCTGGCTGGCGCAGAACTGCGACTCCTCGCCGGGCATCTGGCTCATCATCGCGAAGAAGGGTGCGGCGGCGCCGACGGTCACCTACGCCGAGGCGGTCGACATCGCGCTGCGGCACGGGTGGATCGACGGGCAGGCCCAGCGTCTCGACGACGAGAGCTACAAGCAGCGCTTCACTCCCCGCCGCCCGCAGAGTCCGTGGTCGCTCAAGAACCGCCGAGCGGCCGAGGCCATGATCGAGGAGGGCGGGATGTCGCCGCGAGGCCTCGCCGAGGTCGAGCGAGCCCGCGCCGACGGCCGTTGGGATCGCGCCTACGAGGGCCAGAAGGATGCCACGCCCCACCCGGACTTCCTCGCCGCGCTCGAGGCGAACCCCGCCGCCGCGCAGTTCTACGCCACCCTCAACGGCCAGAACCGTTTCGCCGTCTACTTCCGCATCCACTCGGTCAAACGCGCCGAGACCCGCGCCAAGAAGATCGACACGATCGTCGCCATGCTCGCCCGCGGCGAGAAGTTCTACGACTGACCGCGGCAGCGCCGGCGCGGATTGGCGCATTCGGGGCGGCTGGGTTAGGCTTTACCCTGGTCTTCGAGCGGGTTACGCTCGGATCACTGCGCCTGTAGCTCAACGGATAGAGTATCTGACTACGGATCAGACGGTTGGGGGTTCGAATCCCTCCAGGCGCACCCCTGTGTGAAGCGGCTCGCGAAAGCGGGCCGTTTTCGTTTCACCCCTCGGGTCGTCTTCACCTCCGGCCCCGGAAGATCCGCCTGGCTTCGGCCTGCATCCACTAGCGTGTGGGAAAGTCTTCCCGGTCCGCTCGCCGGGATCGCGGGGCTGGCGAACTGGGCGGTCATCCTGCTCGGCATCGTCATCGCCCTGCGCGGGCGGATCGATCGCGACGAGGCCTTCGGCATCCTTCAGCCCGCGAGCCCGCTCTCATAGGGCGGGGCGCTCGGCCGGTCCACGGGGATCCAGCCCGATGAGAAGCGGGCGTCGTTGCTCCACTCCGTCAACGCGCACGAGGAGTGAGGGATGCCGCGACATCCGTGATGGACCGGCGGGTGTCTCGTTCGATAGAGTCTCGCCAAACCTTCTACTGAAACGGGGACTCGTGGATTCGTGTGTGCTGGCGGCGACCGGGTTCGACTCGGGTCCGCTCATCCTGGCCCTCTCCCTGTTCGCGATCGGCGCCGGCGCAGCCCTGCTGCTGGTGCGCCGCGGTCGCCGGCGCTCGGCGATGGTCGCCGCCGCGCCGCTCCTCGTGGCCGCGCTCCTCCTCTCCGGCACGTCCGCGCCCGCGCCCGCGTTCGCAGCGCCCGCCGTCTGCCCCACCGCGACTCCCTCAGCGAGCCCCTCGCCCACATCCTCGCCCACGACCACCCCGGCCGACTTCCGGCCGGGCGCCGCGGGTATCGGCGACCCCTACTTCCCGCTCGACGGCAACGGCGGATACGACGTCGAGCACTACGCCCTCGACCTCTCCTACGACCCCGAGAGCGACGTGCTCGCGGGAACGGCGACCATCACCGCGGTCGCCACCCAGGACCTCTCGGCGTTCAACCTCGACTTCGACACCCGGGCGGTCGACGGCACCGACTCGATCGTCATCGGCGAGGTCACCGTCGACGACGCGGCGGCCGAGTGGAGCCTCGAGAGCACGCAGATCAGCGTCGAGACCGGGCAGCCCCAAGCTCCGGGCAGCACGGATGGCGATGCCACGCCCCCGCGTACCGAGCTGACGGTCGTTCCCGAGCAGGGCATCCGCACCGGCTCGACCATCACGACCGTCGTCGCCTACTCGGGCGTGCCGATCACGATCGACGACGCCTTCGGGCCGGCCGGCGTGTTCCGCACCCCCACCGGCGCAGTCATCGTGGGGCAGCCCCGGGTCGCCGCGACGTGGTTCCCGGCCAACGACCACCCGGCCGACAAGGCCACCTTCAGCACGAGGATGACGGTGCCCGCGGGGCTGCAGGTCATCGGCAACGGCCGCCTCGCCGCCCAGACGGAGAACGGCGCCACGACCACCTGGGACTGGGAGATGGAAGCCCCGATGGCGACCTATCTGGCCACGGCGACCGTCGGCGAATATCAGATCACCGAGCACGACGAGGGCGGCATCGCGTACTACAACGCCATCGACCCGACGCTCTTCACCCGGGAGGCCGACGGCGGAGGAGCCTTCGTCGGCGACGTCGCCACGTCGATCTTCGACGACGAGCCCGAGGTCATCGACTTCCTCTCGGGCTACTTCGGCCCCTACCCGTTCGGGCAGGCCGGCGGGATCGCCATCGGCTTCACGGGCCCGGATGAAGACCTGCAGTACGCCCTCGAGAACCAGACCCGCCCGATCTACCCGGCCTGGGCCTTCCCGGCCGACGCCGACGCCTCGGTGGTCGTGCACGAGCTCGCCCACCAGTGGTACGGCGACAGCGTCGCGCTGGGCCGCTGGGCCGACATCTGGCTGAACGAGGGCTTTGCGACCTACGCCGAGTGGCTGTGGGCCGAGAGCCAGGGCGGCCTGACGCCCCAAGAGACCTTCGACTACTACTACGCGAACGCCGACGACGCGTTCTGGTCGACGGTCGTCGCCGACCCGGGCGCCGCGGGCATCTTCGACGGTCCGGTCTACACCCGCGGGGCCATGGCGCTCCAGGCTCTGCGCACGGCCGTCGGCGACGAGGCCTTCTTCGCGATCCTGAAGGGCTGGGCGAGCGACAACGCGGGCGGATCGGTGACGACCGCCCAGTTCATCGACTATGCCGAGCAGGTCTCGGGCCAGGATCTCACGGCGCTCTTCGACGCCTGGATCTTCACGCCCTCGAAGCCCGCCGTCTAGGGCGAACAGCGGATGCCGCGGGCGATTCCCCGCTCCGAGCTGCGATGTTAGGGTGGCGAGCGTGAGTGTACGCGTGGAGAAGGTCGACCTGCCGGGCATCGGAACCCGCCATGACGTCATCACCAAGACCGGCCGGCGTATCGGGATCGTCTCCCACCGCACCGGGGAACGCCAGCTCGCCCTCTTCGACGAAGACGACCCGGACGCCAGCAGCGATGTCATCGAGCTCACCGACGACGAGGCGACGGCCCTCGCCGACGTGCTCGGGGCATCCCTCGTGATGGGGCAGCTGGCCGGCATCCGCGACCAGGCCGCCGGCCTCTTCACCGAGCAGCTGCTGATCTCGGCGGGCTCGCCCTACGCGGGCGGTGTGCTCGGCGACACGAAGGCCAGAACGCGCACGAGCACCTCGATCGTCGCGATCGTGCGAGGGCCCGACGTCATCCCTTCGCCCACACCCAGCACGCCGCTCGAGGCGGGCGACACGATCATCGCCGTCGGCACGCGCCCCGGGCTCGACGCGCTCGCCCGGCTCCTCACCAACGGCTGATCCTCCGACCGTGCGCGATTCGACGCTCCTCCTCATCGAAGTCGGGGCGTTGCTGCTGGGCCTGGGGCTCCTGGCGCGGCTGGCGAACCGCATCGGCATCTCGCCCATCCCCTTCTATCTGATCGTCGGCCTCGTGCTCGGGCAGGGCGGGTTCCTGCCGCTCGACGCGAGCGAGGAGTTCTTCGCCGTCGGCAGCGAGATCGGCGTGATCCTGCTGCTCGTGATGCTGGGGCTCGAGTACTCGCCGAGCGAGCTCGTGACGAGCCTGCGGCAGTCCCGCGTCTCCGGCCTGCTCGACCTCGTGCTCAACGCGCTGCCCGGTGCCGCCTTCGCGCTGCTGCTCGGCTGGGGCCCGATCGCGGCGGTCGCCCTCGGCGGCATCACCTGGGTCTCGTCGTCGGGTGTCATCGCGAAGGTGCTGAGCGACCTGCGCCGTCTCGGCAACCGTGAGACACCGACCATCCTCTCGATCCTGGTCATCGAAGATCTCGCGATGGCCTTCTACCTGCCCGTGCTGTCGGCGCTCGTGATCGGCGCAGGAGTTCTGGCGGGAGCGACGGCGCTCGTCGTGGCCGTGGTCGTGGTTCTCGTCATCCTGTACGGGGCTCTGCGTCACGGCCGGGTGATCTCGAAGCTCTTCGACGCGCACCATCCCGAGTCGCTGCTGCTGGGGGTGCTCGGGCTCACGATGCTGATCGCGGGAATCGCGCAGCAGGTGAACGTCTCGGCCGCCGTCGGCGCCTTCCTCGTGGGCATCGCGCTCTCGGGCCGGGTCGCCTACAACGCCGAGCAGCTGCTCTCGCCGGTGCGCGACCTCTTCGCCGCGGTCTTCTTCGTGTTCTTCGGCCTGTCGACCGATCCGGCGGGCATCGTGCCCGTGCTCGTGCCGGCCATCCTGCTGGCGCTCGTCACGATGGCGACGAAGACCCTCACCGGCTACCGGGCGGCGGCGCGTGCCGGGATCGGCGTTCCCGGCCGGTGGCGCGCCGGGTTCGCGCTCATCCCGCGCGGCGAGTTCTCGATCGTGATCGCGGGGCTCGCGGTCGGCGCGGGCATCGAGCCGCAGCTCGCCCCGCTCGCCACGAGCTATGTGCTCATCACGATCATCTGCGGGCCGCTGCTGGCCAGGATGACGGATGCCGGCTGGTTCCGCCGTGCGATCGGCCGGCGCCGCTCGTCCGTCGACCCCACCCCGATCGCCTGACGGCGGGCCGCTCGCAGCCCACCCCGAACCCCGGCGCAACCCACATGCAGGACCTGGGGCGGTCAGCCCCCGGAACCGTTGGTCGTAATCGAGGGTGACCGGGGAGGTTCCGTGGGAAGGGCGGATCCGGGTGGGGAAGGCGGAGCGGAGCAGAGGGGAGGGGGAGGGGGAGAGGAGGAGCGGAGAGACGGGGCAGCCCTCAGGGCACGATGCTGTCGACGTAGCCGCCGTCGACCCGCACGGCCGCTCCCGTCGTCGCAGAGGCGAACGGCGAGGCGAGGTAGACGACGAGGTTGGCGATCTCCTCGGGCTCGATCAGCCGGCCGAGCAGCGACTGCGGGCGGTGCAGGCGCATGAACTCGCGCTGAGCCTGCTCCCAGGGCAACGAGGAATCCACGAGCTCGTAGACGAAGTCCTCGACGCCGCCCGTGTGGGTGGGCCCCGCGATGACCGAGTTGACCGTGACGCCGGTGCCGGCTGCGGCCTTCGCGAAGCCCCGTGAGACGCCGAGCAGGGCGGTCTTCGATACCCCGTAGTGGATCATCTCCTGCGGGATGGCGATCGCCGAGTCGCTCGCGATGTTCTGCACCCGGCCCCAGCCGCGCTCGATCATGCCCGGGAGGTAGGCGCGGATGAGTCGCACGGCGCTCAGCACGTTGACGTCGAGGTAGCGCTGCCACTCGTCGAGGCCGATCTCGAGCGCCGGCCGCGAGCCGAAGATGCCGAGGTTGTTGACGAGGATGTCGACGGTGGGCGCGCTCTCGAGCACGGCCGCGACGCCGGCGTCACCCGAGACGTCGCCGGGGGCGGCGAGCAGTCGCGCCTCGGGGAGCTGCTGTGAGAGCGAGCGGATGGCGGCATCCACCCCTTCGGCCGTGCGGCCGTTGATCGCGACCGTCGCCCCCGCCTGGGCGAGGCCTGACGCGATCGCGAGGCCGATGCCCTGGGTCGAGCCGGAGACGAGGGCTGTCTTTCCGCTGAGATCGATGTGCATGCCTCTACCCTAGGTCGGGGCGATAGCGTGGGTGCAGGGTTCGCGACGAAAGGAGTCCCTGTGCTGTGGTTCGGGTCTTACACCTCCGAGATGGGCGGTGAGGGCTCCGGCTTGGGCACGCTCCGGCTCGACGAGCGGGGTGCGGTGCAGGATGTCGCGGGTGTGACGCCGGCGGCGTCTCCCTCCTTCCTCGCCTTCCACCCGAGCCTGCCGGTGGTCTACGCGGTCTCCGAGAGCGATGGCGCGCTGCTGGCCTTCCGCGCCGATCCCGCGGGCCCGGTGCCGCTGGGCGAGCCGCGTGCGGCCGGTGCCGCCGCCTGTCACGTCGCCGTGAGCGGCGCGGGCGAGGCCGCGATCGTGTGCTGCTGGGGCGACGGAACGGTCAACGTCTACGAGCTCGACGACGAGGGCGCCCTCGCCTCCGACTCCCGCCGGGCCGCCGCATCGAGCGACCCGCATGCCGCGCTCGCCGGGGAGCCGCGGCAGTCCCGCGCCCACGAGGCCGTCTTCCTGCCGAGCGGCCTGGTGGCGACCACCGACCTGGGCCACGACGTCGTGCGGTTCTGGCGGCTGGGCGCACAGAGCCTCGAGCTCGATCACGAGGTCGTGCTGCCGTTCGGCTGCGGCCCTCGCCACATGGCTATCTCGGCCGAGGGGATCCTCTATGTCGTGACCGAGTTCTCGATCGAGGTCGTCGTGCTGGCCCCGGATGACGCGACCGCACGGTATACGATCGCTGGCTCGTCGCCCGTGCTGCCCCGCCCGATCGACCCCGACCAGTCCGGCGCCGAGATCAGCCTCGCCGGCGGGCTGCTCTACGTGACGGTCCGCGGCGCCAACCGGGTCGCGGTGCTGAGCGTCTCCGGCGACGGACGGGTCGTCGCGCCCCTCGACGACGTCGACTGCGCGGGCGACTGGCCCCGGCACCATCTCGTGCACGGCGATGTTCTCTACGTCGCCAATCAGCGGTCGGGCGACGTCGCGACCTTCGAGCTCGACGAGCGCGGCATCCCGGGGTTCGTGCGCTCGGCGCCGATCGGCTCTCCGACGGTGCTCGCCTGGCGCGAGGGCTGAGGCCGGGGTGGCCGAGCTGCGTTGCCCGTGCCTGAGCGGTCTCGTCTACGACGAGTGCTGCGGCCCGCTGCACGAAGGGCTCCTGACCGGCGCGGCGACGGCGCCGACCGCCGAACGGCTGATGCGCGCACGGTATTCGGCGTTCGCTCTCGGGCGGCCGGAGTATCTGCTGGGCACCTGGCATCCGAGCACCCGGCCGAAGGCCCTCGAGCTCGAGGCGGGGCGGCAGTGGCGGCGACTCGACATCCTCGGAACCGAGCACGGCGGCCCGTTCGACACCGAGGGCGTCGTCGAGTTCCGTGCGTTCTACCGGATCGGCGGCGACAGAGGCGAGCTGCACGAGCGGAGTCGTTTTGTGCGGGAGGCCGGGCGGTGGCTCTATCTCGACGGCGAACTGCTCGGCTGAGGTCGCTCAGCCGGCTGACTTTTCACCCCGGGATTAACCCTGCTCTTTTGATGCTTGCGGAGGTATACTCCCAAAGCTGAGTCATTATCACCCGGCCTTACCGCCAACCCGAGGGTACTTATGACGCCATCAGGCGCTGTTTTGTGTTGCCCTCGAGATGCCGGTCCATGGCCGTGAGAACTCTCGGGGGCGGCGTTCGGGTCGCCCGTCGAGATCGACGGATCGCGTGCGGTCTGTCAGCTGGGGCGGGGTTAGGGCCTCGTCCCAGCCCCCACGGGGTCGATCCCGAATCCCGATGGGATCGGCGTCGAGGGCCGCCTCCGGCGTCGATCGGGGATGCCGCGTGCAGGAGCTCAGGCGTCGCCGCGGAGCTTGTCGCAGAGCTCGGTGAGTCGCGCCATCTCCTCGAGCGTCAGGCTGCCGCCGACGCGGCTGCTGATCGCGCCCATGTGCTCGAAGGCGACCTCGCGGAAGAGCGCGAAGCCCTCCGGGGTCAGCTCGACGATCGTGCCCCGGCCGTCGTTCGGGTCGATGCTCTTGGCGACGATCCCTCGCGCGGCGAGCCGGTCGATGAGGCGGCTGACGCTCGGCTGGGTCAGGAGCACGTGCTTGTTCAGCTCGCGCAGCCGCAGCCGCCAGTTCGGCTGGCGGCTGAGGTTGAAGATCACGTCGTACTCGTTGAACGAGATCTCGTGCGTGGGGAACTCGGCGGCGAGGGTCCGCATCACGGAGACCTGGGCTCGGAAGAGCGACTCCCACGCGGCGACGGCGACCATCTTCTCGCTCAATCCGACCCCTCTCGTTCGCACGGATAAGCAATCCTATGCGAACGTATGGCCGGGAGGCGGGTCGCGGTGACCGGCGGAAGGGCTGCGCGACCGGTCGAGACACCGCTCGTTAACGTGATTGAGGGCCGGTCGCAGAGGCAAGCGACCGACCCTCTCCCTTGCACCAAGAGTGTCCTGCAATCACATTCTGCGGAAGCCGCCACAGCAAACAACTTCCGCTCTTGAACTATATAACGGTTAGGTAACGAGGCGCTAGTTACCAAACCGTTATTTTTCCTGCGAATTTTCTGAGTGCCTCGTTCGGGGGTGATTCTCGCTCGGATGGCGGTCGGCGGCGCCCGGTCGACGGCCTCGACGATCGAAAAAATCCGGGCCTCGTGTCGATCCGGCCTCGCGCCGTTCGACCTAGAGGTGAGAAGGTCGAAAGGCGATCTTCTACGAACAAAGGAGTACACGATGGCCAAGTACATGCTGATCATGCGCGCGTCGGACGAGTCGGCCGCGAAGTTCGCCGACATCGACTTCACCGAGATGCTGGATGCGATGGGCAGGTTCAACGACGAGCTCATCCGCGCGGGCGTGCTCCTGGCCGCCGAGGGCCTCGAAGACCCGAACGAGGGCGTCGTCGTCGACTTCACCGGTGAGACGCCCGTCGTCACCGACGGGCCCTACGGGGAGACGAAGGAGCTGTTCAACGGCTACTACATCCTCGACGTCGCCTCGCAGCAGGAGGCCGTGGAGTGGGCCAAGCGCATGCCGTACATGGAGGGCAGCAAGGCCGAGATCCGCCGGGTGCCGTCGATCGACGAGTTCCCGCAAGACAACGAGTGGATCCAGAAGGAGCGCGCCTGGCGCGAGCAGACCGGGCAGCTCTGAACCGGCCGGTGAGCACGACCGAGGCGAGGGGCGCCGTCGAGGCGGTGTGGCGGATGGAGTCCGCCCGCATCGTCGGCGCCCTCGCCCGGTACACGGGCGACTTCTCACTGGCCGAGGATGTCGCGCAGGAGGCGCTCGCCGAGGCCCTCGTCTCGTGGGCCGTCGACGGCGTGCCGGCCCAGCCGAGCGGGTGGCTGCTCACCGCCGGACGCCGCCGGGCCATCGACGCCTTCCGTCGTCGGGCCGCGCGCGACGAACGCTACGCCCTGCTCGCCCGCGATCTCGACGAGGCGGAGCCCGGGGCCGACACCCTCTTCGATCCCGATGCGATCGACGACGACGTGCTCGCGCTGATGTTCGTGTCGTGTCATCCGCTGCTCTCGAAGGAGTCCCGGATCGCGTTGACGCTGCGAGTCGTCGGGGGCCTCGGCAGCGAGGAGATCGCCAAGGCGTTCCTCGTGCCGGTGCCCACCATCCAGGCGCGCATCACCCGCGCCAAGAAGACGCTCGCGGCGGCGAGGGTGCCGTTCGCCGTGCCGCAGCAGCACGAGCGGGCCGAGCGCCTCGGCTCGGTGCTGCAGGTCGTCTACCTGATCTTCACCGAAGGCTCGTTCGCCTCGGGCGGAGAGGAGTGGATGCGCACCGATCTGGCCGGCGAGGCACGACGGCTGGCGCGCGTGCTGCTGCGGATCGAGCCCGAGCCCGAGGTCTTCGGCCTCGTCGCGTTGCTGGAGCTCACCGCGGCCCGGTTCCCCGCCCGCCTCGACCCGGCAGGCCGGCCCGTGCTCCTGGAGGACCAGGACCGGCGGCTGTGGGATCAGCCGGCGATCCGGCGCGGACGCGCGGCGCTCGCACGTGCCGCCGGCCCCGGGGGAGGGCTGGGCGCGTACGGCCTCCAGGCATCCATCGCCGAGTGCCACGCCGTGGCGCGCTCGGTCGCCGAGACCGACTGGCAGCGGATCGTGATCCTCTACGAGGCGCTCGGGCGGCTGACTCCGTCGCCCATCATCGAACTGAACCGCGCGGTCGCGGTCGCCATGGCGGAAGGCCCGGCCGAGGGCCTCGTGCTCGTCGATGCGATCGCGTCACGCGGCGAGCTCGCCGGCTCGCAGCTGCTGCCCGCGATCCGTGGCGAGCTGCTCATTCGGCTCGGCCGGCGCGACGAGGCGCGGTCGGCGCTCCTGCAGGCCGTCGGGCTGAGCGGCAACGCCGCCGAACGCGCGGCGCTCGGTCGCAAACTCGAGGAGCTCGGCTGACCGCAGCCGGTGAATCCGGTGGTGCCGCGCCGATCCCGTCCCGGCGAGCGGGATCGGCAGGCGGGACCGGAAGTCGGCGCCTAGAAGACGTCGGGCGACGGGGTCGACGCGTGCCGGATGGACACGTCGGCGTGACGGTCGAAGCGGTAGCCGACGCCGCGCACGGTGCGCACGATGTCTTCGTAGCGGTCGAGCTTCGCGCGCAGACGGCGCACGTGCACGTCGATCGTGCGCTCGTTGGGAACCTCGTCGTCGTTCGCATTCCACAGCGCCGAGATGAGCTCCGCACGTTCGATCGTGCGGCCCTCGCGCAGCACCAGGTACTGCAGCAGCTCGAACTCCTTGTAGGTGAGCGCCGCCGTCTGGTTGTCGAGGATGAGGCGCTTGCGTGAGATGTCGATGACGACGCCGCCGGGAACCGTGTCCTCTTCGGGCTCGGGCGTCTGGCGGTGCTTGGCGAGCGCGGCCGGGTCTTGGAGGGCCAGGCGCACGACGTCGACGTCGCGGCCACCGGCGCCCTGCGGGGCGAGAGCGACGGCCGCGTAGGTCTCGGCGGAGGGGGCGAGCTCGGCGGTCAGGCGCTTGAGCGCCTCGACGAGCTGGCCGAGGTCGGTTCCGGCAGCGAGGGCCTTGGCCTCGTCGAGCCCGACGTAGAGCACGAAGCCGCGGGCCTCGGTGCCGTTGGGAACGGCGCGGATGCGAGGGCCGGCGGCCGCGACATCCGCCGGGGTCGACGAGAGGGAGTTATCGGTGAGAGGGGTGGAAAGCTGTGCGATCGACATGTCGAATCCTTGGAGGTGATGATGCTCGTACGAACCCGTCGCACGATGTGCGGTGCCGGAGAGTTCCGGATCGGAGGGTTCCCGTGGGTGTGCTGCGGGCGATGTGATGCCCTGATCGGATGCCGTGCGATCGCCCGAAGACTCGGGCTGCGGCGTATCCGTGGAGTTCAACGCGGTGACGCTGACTCGGCGAAAGGTCGTCTTAGCGACACATTCGACAACACATGACCGAAGCGCTGCCGGGCATCATCATGCCGGCATTCCCAGAAGCCTCAAGGGAGGTCAGGAAGCGCGAGTTCTCAGTCATGTTCAGAAGTAAAGCGCAGGCCGCTCGGGCATGTCAAGTCTTCACAGCGTCTTTCGGGGGTGAATCGAGCGGACCGCGCGACCGCGCGCCCGCCCATCGGGGCAGGGCGGACGCGCGGGGCCTGGTGGATCCGAGGGTCAGAAGGTCGGGAAGACGTCGATCGTCGAACCTCCCGTGCCGGTGTAGTCGGCTCCCGTCGAGAACGTCGCGTCGTTGATGAGGGGCTTGAACTGGAAGGGCTGGCCGGCCGGGATGCGCTCGAACTCGAACTCCCAGATGTCGGGCGCGACGTTGCGGGCTCCGCGACCCGACGTCCAGCGCAGCGGATAGCTGTCACCGCGCACCGAGATCGAGTTGCCGAAGCCGACGTCGTAGTGCACGCGGATGGTCGTGACGTTCCTCGCATCCGGCGTGTAGGCCGAGACCGGCGCGCCGGGGGCGAAGACCGTCGACTCGTGCTCCCCGAGGGTCACGGTGATCTGCTTGCCGGTCGGGCCGCCGGATGCGACGGTCACGGTCTCCGAGGTGTTCATGAGGTTCGTGAGCACGGCTCCGACCGGGATCGAGCTCTCGGCCCGCAACGGAACGGTGCGCGTCTGCGGATCCCACGAGTTGCTCGAGAGGGTGATCGCCTCCGCGCCCGTCGCGTCGACCCGGCGCGAGAAACCGTAGACCGAGGCATCCGACCACATCTCGCGCTGGATGCCGAGCTGCAGTGCGGGGTTCGCGGCCTTGATCGTCGTGAGGCGCTGGATGTGCTCGTACATGGTCGAGGTCTGCGAGAAGCTCGGCATGTCTTTGCGGTTGTCCTTGTTGGCGATCGGCACCTCGCTCGCGTTGCCGTTGCCGTCATCCGCCTGCTCGGTGCCGTAGTAGATCACGGGGACCCCGCGGCTCGTGAGCAGGAAGGTGAGCGCCGAGCGCAGCCGCTGGTAGTTGTCGTCGGCCCAGGTCAGGAACCGCGCGCGGTCGTGGTTGTCGAGGAAGGTCGTCAACCGGTTGGGGTTGTCGTAGTTGTAGTCCTGGTCGAAGAGGTCGCCCAGGGCGTTCATGTCGGTGTCGGCCGCGAAGGCGTCGCGCACGTCGAAGAAGTACGGGAAGTCGAGGACGCCCCACTCGTAGTCCTGGTACTCGGAGACGTAGTCGATGTCGCCCACGAAGACCTCGCCGAAGGTGGGCACGCCCATCGCGTCTTCGAAGTCGGCCAGCCAGGGCTTGGGCACCGAGCGGGCCGCATCGACGCGGATGCCGTCGAAGCCCATGTCGACCCAGTCCTTGTAGGTGTCCATGAGGTGGGCCGAGACCGTCGGGTTCGCCTGGTCGAGGTCGTCGAGCCCGCCGAGATCGCAGTCCTCGATCTGGGCCTGGCTCTCGGAGCCGTCGAAGCGGCAGTCGCCGGTGTGGTGGTAGAACGAGGGGTCGTCGAGCGGTGAGGACGGCCGGTAGCCACTCGGCGAGTAGCTCGTCGCCGTGCCGGCGAGGTAGTCCGCGGTGTGATTGGGCACGACGTCCAGGATCATCTTGAGACCCAGGGCATGAGCCTCGTCGATGAGCTCCTGCAGCTGGGCGGTGTCGCCGAAGTGCTCGTTCGGGGTGGCGAAGTCGTGTGTGAAGTAGCCGTGGTAGCTGCCCTCGTTGCCGTCGCGTGAGACCGGCTCCTGCTGCGAGACCGGCGACATCCAGATGGCGGTGACGCCGAGGTCGGCGATGTAGGGGAGCTTCTGCGTGAGCCCCGCCCAGTCGCCGCCGTGGTAGAAACCGAGGTCGTCCGGGTCGTACTCGCCCTCGCCGCTGTCGGTGTTCGTCGGGTCGCCGTCGGAGAAGCGGTCGACGAGCACCTGGTAGATGACGTCGCCCTCGGCGAGCGGGCCGGGGGAGGGGATGTCGGCGCTCGCCGTCTGGCCGGGGCTCGCGAGCCCCGAGCCGAGGAGGACGAGCGCCCCCGCGATCGCGAGGGAGGGTATCCGCCACGAGGAGAGGGCGGAGCGATTGAGTTGTGCGGAATGCATGGGTCACCTGACTTTCCATGTTGAGAAAAGGCGGTGCCGTCCCCGATCGCGGCGTCGCTCTGTGCACGATTAAGATTGCAGCACGGTTGTTTGTTCACCAGAGCGGTTATGGCTTATCCCCTTCTTTCCGGTTGCGCCTTAGTTTCCGGACACCCGCCCCACTTCGCACAGTAGGGCGGGTGTCCGGAAACTAAGGCGCAACCGGAAGGGGGCCGGTTGAGTCGCGCAGCAGCAGGGCGGTGTGGAGCCGCTGGCGGTGCGGGCGGTCGCTCGATCCCGCCGAGATCGCCTCCACGAGGTACTCGGCGGCGAGGCGCCCCTTCGTCTCGATCGGCTGGTGCACGGTCGTCAGACTCGGGGTCGCGTTCCTCGCCTCGGCGAGGTCGTCGAAGCCGGTCACCGAGACGTCGCCCGGCACCGAGACGAGTAACTCCCGCGCGGCATCCAGAACACCCAGGGCGAGGATGTCGCTGAAGCACACCACCGCCGTCGGCCGCTCGTTCGACCGCCAGAGCTCCGTGAACGCCGCCTCCCCGGCCGGCCGGGTGCACTCGACCTCGACGACCCGCATCCCGGGGCTCTCGAGCGACAGACCGCGCTGCTCGAGGGCGGCCATCGCTCCCCGCATCCGCCGGAAGACGGGCCCGCGCCAGTGCTCGGGGCCGCCCTCGACCCCGGTTTCGAACGCCAGGAAGGTGATGCGGCGATGCCCGAGGGCGAGCAGGTGCTCGACGAGCGAGCGCATGCCGTCGTCGTCCTCGATCTCCACGGAGGGCACGTCGTCGTGCTCCTCGCTGTCGACGAGCACGAAGGGGATGCCGCGCTGCCGCAGCGCGCTCACCTCGCCGCGGTCGTACTCGAGTCCGCTCACGATGAAGCCGTCGACCGCCGCGTAGGGGATCGACTTGAGCATCGACCCGCGTAGCGGCGGGGCGAGCAGCAGGGTGTAGCCCTCACGGTGGCAGGTCTGGCCGATGCCCTGCAGGAACTGCGTGTAGTACGGGTTCTCGAGCACGACGTCGAGCCGCTGAGGCAGCAGCAGGCCGAGGCTGTTGGTGCGGCGGGTGCGCAGCATCCGCGCCGCCGGGTCTTGCGAATAGCCGAGCTCCGCCGCGACGTCGAGGATGTGGCGCAGCGTGTTCTCCGAGAGACGGGAGGTGTCGTTGAAGGCGAGCGAGACGGCGGTCTTCGAGACGTTCGCGCGGTTCGCGACATCCTGCATCGTCACCCGATGCGACTTCACTGCGATTGCTCCCCTCCCCGCACGAGCACAACGGCGTTCCGCGGCCCGACGGTCTGCTCGATGGCGGCACCCGGCGTCGTGTTCGGCGCCGACCCCATTGAATCATCTGTGAGGCGTGCGCCGATGCGCCAGGATGCCGCGCTCCACCGCTGCCCGAACGCCCGGCCGTCGAGCAGCTCGGCCGGCACGACGACGGAGCTCTCGCCGCGGTTCACGATCGCGAGCGCCGTGCCGAGCTCGCCCGCGTCGCGGAGCACGGCCACGCAGTCCTCGCTCAGGGCCGTCACACGCTGCGTGCCCCGGCGCAGGGCGGGGGTCTCGTGGCGCAGCTGCGCGAGGGCGCGCACCCCGTCGAGGATCTCGTGCGACCACTCGTCGCTCTGCCACGGCATGCAGCCGCGGCATCCGGGATCGTTGTCGCCGAGCAGCCCGACCTCGTCGCCGTAGTAGACCATCGGCGCGCCCTCCGCGCTGAACAGCAGGGTCTGCGCGAGCAGGCTCGCCCGCACGTCGCCGCCGTGCCGGGTGAGCACGCGCTCGGTGTCGTGGCTTCCGAGCAGGTTGAGCATCGCCGGTCGCGCGGCGGCGGGGATGCGTGCGGTCAGCCGCGTCATGCCGTGCGCGAAGTCGATCGCCGTCTGAGAGCGGTCGGCCGTGAAGCCGAGCACGAGGTCGCGCAGGGTGTAGTTTGTGGTGCCGTCGGCGAGGTCGCCCTGCAGCCACTGCTCGGGGTCGCGCCACTCCTCGGCGACGATGTAGAGATCCTCGTCGATGCCCTTGACCTGGTCGCGGAAGCCCCGCCAGAAGTTGTGGTTGATGAAGTACGGCACGTCGAGCCGCCAGCCGTCGATGCCCTCCTCGATCCAGTGGCGGGCCACCCGGTAGTGGTGCTCGCGCACCTCCGGGTTGTACGCGTTCCACTTGGGCAGGTAGTAGCAGCCCGAGCAGGTGCGGTAGTTGGGCACCGGATGCGGGCGCACCGGGAAGCTCTCGACCGAGAACCAGTTCACATAGGGCGACCGCTCCTCGTTCTCGACGATGTCGCGGAACGCCCAGTGGCCGTCGCCGGCGTGGTTGAGCACGGCGTCGAGCACGATGCGGATGCCGCGGTCGTGGGCCTCGTCGACGAGCCGACGGAAGGCCGCCAGGTCGCCGAGCGCCGGGTCGATCGTGAAGTAGTCCTTCGCGTCGTAGCGGTGGTTGGTGTCGGCCGCGAAGATCGGGGTCAGGTAGATCGCGTTGGCGCCCACCGCGACGACGTGGTCGAGATGCTGCACGATGCCCTCGAGGTCGCCGCCGAAGAAGTTGTGCGGTGTGGGCGTGCCGCCCCACGGCTCGACGCCCTCGGGGTCGATGCTGTGGTCGCCGTTCGCGAAGCGCTCGGGGAAGATCTGGTAGAAGACGGCGTCGGCGAGCCAGTCGGGGGTTTCGCGCCCCGCGTGTGGCCGCTCCGTGGCTGTCGGTTCGGGGCTGGTCGTGTGGGTCATCTCAATCCTTGAGTCCGGAGGTGGCGATTCCTCGGATGAGGGCGCGTTGGAAGACGAGGAACACCACGAGGCTCGGGATGGTCGCCATGAGCGTGCCGGCCATGAGGTAGTTCCACGAGGTGTTGTAGCGGCCCTGGAAGGCGGTCAGGCCGATCTGGATCGTGCGCATCTCGTCGCTGTTGGTGACCAGCAGAGGCCACAGGAAGTCGTTCCAGGCGAACAGGAAGCTGAAGATCGCGAGCGTCGCGAACGCCGGGCGGGCCAGCGGCACGACGATGCGCACGAAGATCCCGATGCGGCTGCAGCCGTCGATGCGCGCGGCCTCCTCGAGCTCGAGCGGGATCGACGAGAAGTACTGGCGCAGCAGCACGATCCCGAAGACGTCGGCCAGGCGCGGCACGATGAGACCTGCGTAGGAGTCGATCCAGCCGAAGTCGGCCACGAGGGCGTAGGCGGGGATGACGGTCACGAAGGTCGGGATGAGCAGGGCCGCGAGCAGCACGACGAAGATCGCGTTGCGGAACGGGAAGTGCAGTCGGGCGAAGGCGTAGGCGGCGAGGGCGTCGAGAACCAGGTGCCCGGCCACGATGCCCGCGGCCATGATCGCGCTGTTCAGGTAGTACTGGCCGAACGGGGCGGCCTGCCACGCGGTCACGTAGTTCTCCCAGTGCCAGGAGGTCGGGAGTACCGAGGTGTTCGTATAGGTCTCGGCGCGGGTCTGCAGCGAGGTCGTGAACATCCAGAGGAAGGGCACGACAACCGTCGTCGCGCCGAGGATCAGGGCGACATGGCGCCAGAGGTTCGAGGTGCGGGTCATCCGCATGGCGCGGTCTCTCGTGGCGGCGCTCATCGCAGCGACGACCGTCCCGAACCGGAGGCGCGCCACTGCACGAGGGTCACGCCGAGCACGAGGAAGAGCGTGACGAAGGCGACTGCGGTTCCGTAACCGAACTCGCCGAGCCGGAAGGCGTCGCGATACATGAGCATGCCGAGCACCTCGGTGCCGCCGCGCGGGCCGCCGCCCGTGAGCACGTAGACGAGGTCGAACGCCTGGAAGCTCGTGATGAGCGCCTGCACGACCACGAAGAAGGTCATCGGCTTCAGGAGCGGGATCGTGAGATGGCGGATGCGCTGCCACAGGCTCGCGCCGTCGACTTGGGCCGCTTCGAACACCCCGCTCGGCAGGGCCTGGAGCGCGGTCAGGTAGAGCACGGCGTTGAAGCCGATGTTCTTCCAGACGGTGAGCAGCGTGAGGGCGCCGAGTGCGAGCCAGCGGTCGCCGAGCCAGTCGGGCCCGTCGATGCCCAGCTGGGCGAGCACGGTGTTGACGAGGCCGGCCGGGTCGAGCATGTAGCGCCAGACGATCGCCGCCGCGACGGAGGAGGTGACGGCGGGCAGGAAGTAGATGCCGCGGTAGACGCTGCGGCCGCGGAGGGGCGCGTCGAGCAGCAGGGCGATGGCGAGCCCCGAGACGACGCTCAGCAGGCAGACGCCGAGCGCGTACAGGCACGTGACGAGGAGCGAGTTCCAGAAGGCCGGATCCTGGGCGAGGGAGACGTAGTTGTCGAGCCCCACGAACTCGAGGACGGGGTCGAAGCCGTTCCACGAGGTCAGACTGATGTAGCCGGCGGCGACGATCGGGTACACGACGAACAGGCCGATCGTCGCGAGCGCTGGGAAGAGGAAGAGGGCCGCGGTGGCGACATCCTCGCGCCGATAGCCGGCGCGGCCGAACCGCGTGCGGCGGCGGGTGGGGGACGCGCCGCCCCGGCCGCCGAAGCGACCGGAGCGGGCGTCTGTGGTGAGTCGGGTCACAGGTGGGTCAGCCCTCGGCGATGATGTCGTTGACGGCCTTCTCGGCGTTCGCGAGCGCGTCGTCGACCGACACCTCGCCGCTCAGCGCGCCCTCGATCTGCTGGGCGAAGGCGAGGGAGATCGCCGGGTAGAGCGGTGTGTTGGGCCGGGCGCGCGCGTACGGCATCTGCTCGATGTAGGGGCGCAGGCGCGGCTGGTTCTCGTCGACCCAGCCCAGGTAGTCCCCGCTCGCGGCGACCGTGTCGGTGACCGGCAGCATGCCCGTGGCCTCGCTCCACGAGGTCACCTGCGCGGGCTCGAGGAACCACGCGAGGAAGTCGGCCGCGGCAGCGGCGGCATCCGCGTCGCCGTCGAAGACCATGGCCTGCTCGCCGCCCAGATTGGTGGCGGGCTCGCCGTCGCTCGGGTACGGCGCCATCGCGACGTCGAAGTCGAAGGGAGGCTCGGGCGCCCAGATGCCGACCATCCACGAGCCCTCGGATGCCGCGGCCGCCTGTCCCTTCTCGAACTCGCCCCATGCGGCATACGGGCTCACCCCGGTCGCGACGAGCTCCTTCCAGTAGCCGAGCGCCTCACGGCCGGCATCCGTGTTGAAAGCCGCCGCCGAGTTGTCGTCGGTCAGGAACTCGCCGCCCGCCTGCCAGAGGTTGACCTGGAAGTTCCAGGTGAGGCCCTCGCCGTTGTCGCCGGCCTGCGCGTTGAGCTCGTAGGCGGGCTTGCCCGTCTTCTCGAGGATGGTCTTGCCCGTCGAGAGCACCTCCTCCCAGGTGGCAGGCGGGCTCGCGGGGTCGAGGCCGGCCTCCTCGAAGAGCGAGGTGTTGTACATGTAGGCCAGGTTGTTCGCCGAGACCGGAACCGACACCTGCTCGCCGTCGATCGTGCCGAAGGAGGTGAGCGCCGGGTTGATGTCGTTCAGCACGGTGTCGGGCAACAGGGTCGAGAGGTCGGCGAGGGAGCCGAGCTCGTTGATCTGCGGTACCCAGACGAGGTCGCCGATCGCGACGGTCGGAAGGGTGTCGGAGGTCGCGGAGGCGCGCAGCTTCGTGAGGAAGTCGGCGTTCGGCACGTTGGCCGTCGAGATCGTGACGCCCTCGTTCTCCGCGTTGTAGTCGTCGACCATCTGGTCGAAGACGTCGGCGTTGGTGCCGTCCCAGTAGTGCCAGATCGTCACCTCGACGTCTCCGTCGTCGGCCGGCCCGCCCGCGCTGCAGGCGCTGAGCCCCAGGGCGACCGCGGCGAGACCGGCTGCGGCGGCGAGAAGCCTGCGGCGGTGCGCGTGCCGTGTGCTGCCGCGCGCCGTGCCGGTCGTGGTGTTCGTGGTGGTGTCGTGTGCTGTTCGGTGCATCGTTGCTCCTTGTGTGATCGCGGCCCTCAGCGGGCCAGGGCGTCCTCCGTGGTGGGGCGGAGGCCGTGGTGTTCCGGCCCTGTGGCGGTCGTGAGCCAGACCGCGCTGTTGGCCGGAAGAGTAGTGCCGGGGATGTCGCGGCCGCTCGTGCTCCTCACAAGCACCCGGGCGTCGTCCGCGAGGGGCAGAGCGGCATCGCGCTCGCCGAAGTTGACCGCGCAAATGGCTGATCCACGGGCGAAAACGAGCAGCTCCGGGTTATCCGACGCGAGCCAGAGCAGCGGCTCGGAGGGCGCGAAGAGCGCGCGGCGGCTGTGGAGGAGTTCGCGATAGAGCGAGAGTGTGGAGGAGGGGTCGTGCTGCTGCGTGTCGGCGGCGAAGTCGCCGAACCAGGCGGGCTGGGGAAGCCAGGGGAGCGCGGCGCCGGCGGGGGAGAAACCGAAGCTCGCGGCATCCGCCGACCAGGGCAACGGCACCCGGCAGCCGTCGCGGCCCAGCTCGGCGCCCCCGGAGCGCACCCAGATCGGATCCTGGCGCGCGTCGCGCGGAAGGTCGACGACCTCGGGCAGGCCGAGCTCCTCGCCCTGGTACAGGTAGCTCGTGCCGGGAAGCGCGAGGAGCAGCATCGCGGCCGCGCGCGCCCGCCGCACGCCCAGCTCGAGGTCGGCGGGACCGTGCCGTCTGGCTGCCGCGATCATGTCGCTCGGAACGGGAGCGCTCAGATCCTGCGCCTGCCCGTAGCGGGTGACGGTGCGGTGCACGTCGTGGTTGGCGAGGGTCCAGGCCGGCGGTGTCGCCGTGCGGGCCGATTGGCCCAGGCCGCGATCGACAGCGGCGCGCATGCGGTCGGCGTTCCACGGCTGCACGAGCAGGTCGAATCCGAAGGCCTGGTGCAGCTGCTCGGGCCCCAGGTAGTCGGCGAGGCTCTCGACGCTCGGCACCCAGATCTCGCCGACGAAGTACTTGGGATCGGGTGCATAGCCGTCGCCGATACGGCGCCAGCGCCGATAGACCTCGTGCACCTCGGGCTGATCCCACATGTCGTAGTTGTGACCGCCCGTGCCGTCGTCGGCGCCGGGCCAGTCGGCGAGCTCCGCCGACTTGACGAGCCCGTGGGCGACGTCGATGCGGAAGCCGTCGACGCCCCTGTCGAACCAGAACCGCAGCACCCGGTCGAAGTGGTCGGCGACTTCGGGATGCCGCCAGTCGAAGTCGGGCTGGCTCGCGTCGAAGGCGTGGAAGTACCACTGCCCGAGCCGCCCGTCGGGCTCGACGACACGTGTCCACGCCGGCCCGCCGAAGACGCTCTGCCAGTTGTTGGGCGGCAGCTCGCCGTGCGCGCCGCGCCCGTCGCGGAAGAGGAACCGCTCGCGCGCCGCGCTGCCCGCGCCGGCGGTGATCGCCTCACGGAACCACTCGTGCTGGTCGGAGCAGTGATTGGCGACCATGTCGAGCAGCACGCGCAGGCCCAGCTCGTGGGCGCTCTCGACGAGCGTCTCGAGCTCGTCGACGGTTCCGTAGTCGGGGTCGATCGAGAAGTAGTCGGAGATGTCGTAGCCGTGGTCGCGCTGCGGGGAGGCGAAGCAGGGGTTGAGCCACAGGGCGTCGACGCCGAGCGCCGCGAGATCGCCGAGCCTCGTGCGCAGGCCGGCCAGGTCGCCGATCCCGTCGCCGTTCGAGTCGGCGAACGACCTCAGATACACCTGGTACACCACGGCGTCGTTCCACCACTCCACGGCTGTGATCTCCTTCGGTTGCCGAGTACTAAATCGATACACTAAACGGCGCGGAAGCTTTAAGCAAGTATGCATGAGGCACAAACGCGTTATTCGTGAATGTGTCTCATCCGGATGATGATCCGGAATGCAGGAGCGGCTTCACCAGATGCAGGAGATCAGTCGCAGACGGCGGCCACTGCGCGGGTCAGCACGCCGAAATGACCCAGATCTCCTGCATGTGGGGTGTGGTCTCCTGCACTTGGGCGGGGATGTGCCCTGGGATGTGCGGTATGAGCCCTGGGGTGTGCGGGATGAGCCCTGCGTTATGCGGGACGGCTGCGTCGTGCGGGACGGCTGCGTCGTGCGGGGTGAGACGGAGGCGGAGCTAGACGGTGCCGTAGAGGCGGTCGCCGGCGTCGCCGAGGCCCGGAACGATGTAGCCGTTCTCGTTGAGGTGGTCGTCGAGCGCGCCGAGCACGATCGTCACGTCGCGGCCCTGGGTGGCCTTCTCGATCGCGGCGAGACCCTCGGGTGCCGCGAGCAGGCAGATGGCCGTGACATCCACGGCGCCGCGGTCGAAGAGATAGTTGATGGCCGCGAGCAGCGAGCCGCCCGTGGCGAGCATGGGGTCGAGCACGAAGCACTGGCGGTCGGAGAGATCGTCGGGCAGGCGTTCGGCGTAGGTCGTCGGCTGCAGGGTCTCCTCGTTGCGCACCATGCCGAGGAAGCCCACCTCGGCCGTGGGCATGAGCTTGACCATGCCCTCGAGCATGCCCAGCCCGGCGCGCAGGATCGGCACGACGAGCGGCTTGGGCTCGCTCAGCGCGAGGCCGCGCATGGGGGCGACGGGCGTCTCGATGTCGATCGGCTGGGTGCGCACGCCGCGGGTCGCCTCGTAGGCGAGCAGGTTCACGAGCTCCTCGGTGAGGGAGCGGAAGATGGGCGACGGAGTCGTGCGCTCTCGCAGCACCGTGAGCTTCTGCGTGATGAGCGGGTGATCGGCAACGTGGACTCGCATAGGCTCAATCTATCGGAGGTGACCCGTGACGGCATCCAGCCACTTTCCCGCGCAGTATCGCGAGTGGATGCGCGACGCCCTCGACGAGGCGCGCGGGGCCCTCGCGACTCACGACGTGCCCGTCGGAGCGATCGTCGTGGATGCCGCGGGCCGCCGCATCGGCGTCGGGCGCAACGAGCGCGAGGCCCGGCACGACCCGACCGCGCACGCGGAGATCCTCGCGATCCGGCAGGCCGCGGCATCCCTCGGCGAGTGGCGGCTGACAGGGGCGACCCTCGTCGTGACCCTCGAGCCGTGCGTGATGTGCGCGGGAGCGATCGTGGCTGCCCGCCTCGACCGGGTCGTCTTCGGCGCCTGGGACGAGAAGGCGGGCGCGGCGGGCTCGCTCTACGACGTGCTGCGCGACCGCCGGCTCAACCACCGCGTCGAGGTCGTCGCGGGGGTCGAGGAGGCCGAGTGCGGCGCCCTGCTCACGGAGTTCTTCCGCGCCGCACCGGCCTGACCGCTCGCGCCGCCGCCGCCCACGCCTTCCCGCCGCCTCCCCCTCCCCCCCCTCCCTCACCCTCGCGTCACTCAAAACGACGGAGATTTGGCCGAAAACGGGCCGAATCTCGCAGATCGGGCCCGTTTTCGGCCAAATCTCCGTCGTTTTGAGTGGGCGGCGAGGAGGAAGGTGTGAGTGGGCGGGGAGGAGGGGAGGAACGGCGAGAGGCGGGGAGGCGGAGAGGGCGCGTTACTCGAGGCCTTTGATGACGATCGCGTCGGTCGGCGGGGTGGGGGCCGCGGGGTCGATGTAGACGTCGGGTTCGATATAGATGACCCGCGCGAGAGGAACGGCCGCGCGGATCCGCTCCTCGATCGTGTTGACGGAGGTCGCGACATCCTGAAACCGCGACTCGGAGGCGAAGGAGAGCTTCGCGCCGACCAGCAGCTCGTCCGGCCCCAGATACAGGGTCTTCATGTGGATGATGCGCTGGGCCTCGCCGCCGGAGGCGATGGCCCTCTCGATCGCGTCGAGGTCTTGCTGGCTCGCGCCCTCGCCCACGAGCAGGCTCTTCGTCTCGATGCCCAGCACGATCGCGACCGCCACGAGCAGCACGCCGATGAAGAGGGTGCCGATGCCGTCCCAGATGCCGTCGCCCGTGAGAACGGAGAGCACGACGCCGATCATGGCGAAGGCGAGGCCGAGCAGCGCCGCGGTGTCTTCGAGCAGCACGACCGGCAGCTCGGGCGACTTGGAGCGACGGATGAACTGGAACCAGCTGCCCGGCCCCTTGTGCGGGCGGGACTCGCGGATGGCCGTGCGCAGCGAGAAGCTCTCGAGCACGATGGCGATCGCCAGCACGAGGATCGGCAGCCACGGCACGTCGATCGGGTGCGGGTGGGTCAGCTTCTCGATGCCCTCGTAGACGGAGAAGACGCCACCGACCGAGAACAGGATGATCGAGACCACGAAGGCGTAGACGTAACGCTCGCGCCCGTAGCCGAAAGGATGCTCCAGGTCGGCCCGTTTCTTCGCCTTGCGACCGCCGAGCAGCAGGAGCACCTGGTTGCCGGAGTCGGCGAGGGAGTGCACACCCTCGGCGAGCATGGAGCTCGAGCCCGAGAAGAACCAGGCGATGAACTTCGTGATCGCGATCCCCAGGTTGGCCAGGAGGGCCGCGATGATCGCCTTGTTGCCTCCGCTAGCGCTCATTGAGTGGTCCCTTCGCGTGCACGTGGTGGTTCGGGGCGGCTGTCGTCGCCCGCAGCGACAATCCTATGAGCCGATCGCGGCCCTCGCTCGCGCGTCGGGCGAACGGGGCGCGGTCACTCGCTGAACGCGATCGCGCAGGTCTGTTCGGCGGCCGTCTGGCCTTTGATGCCGTCGATCGCGGTCGGCGGTGCGGGAGGGGCATCCGTCGACGGCGCATCCGGAGCCGTGGTCTCAACGGGCGCCGGCGCGGCGGGATCGCCGGGCGCCGCGGTCGCACCCGGGCCCATCGCGTCGGCGCCGAGAGTGAACGGCTGGTCGGCGCTGATCTGCCCGAAGAGCTGCGCGGCGAGGTCGGAGTCGGGCACGAGCCGGTTGGCGTCGTCGGGATCGGTGAGCGTGGGGTACTGCACGAAGACGAGCTTGTCGAGGTCGACGTCTTTGAGCGCGAGCGCCATCGACACCATCGAGTCGAGGCTCGCGAGCGAGGTCGACAGCTTGATGTTCTGCGTGGCCGCGCGGGCGAGGCCGTAGAGCTTGCCGATGTCGGTGAGGGTGTCCTCGCTGCGGATCTTGCGCATGAGCGACGAGAGGTACGACTGCTGCGACGAGATGCGGGAGAGGTCGCCGCCGTCGCCGACGCCGTGCCGGCTGCGCAGGAAGGCGAGCGCCTGGGTACCCGAGATGACGCTCGTTCCCGCCGGCAGGTCGAGCCCCGAGTACGGGTCGGCGATCGGCTCCTCGAGGCACACGGGCACCCCGCCGACGGCGTCGCTCATGGCGATGACGCCGTTGAATGAAACGAGACCGGCATACGGGATGTCGAGGCCGGTCAGCTGCGAGATCGTCGCCGTCACGCAGCCCAGGCCCCCGCGCTCGAGGGCATCGTTGAGGGGCCGGGCCGACATCGCGTCGAACGTCTCGCCGGTCTCGGGGTCGGTGCACTCCGGATGCGGGATGACGAGGTCGCGCGGAAAGCTCACGACGACCGCGTTGCGCTGGTCTTCGGAGACGTGCAGCAGGATGTTGACGTCGTTGAGGTCGGCATCGCGCTCGCCGAAGGCGTCGCCCTGGTCTTTGTCGTTGTCGGAGCCCACGATGAGCACGTTGAAGCCGCCCGGGATGCTGCCGATCTGCGGCGGCGGCGCGGCGGGCTCGGTTCCGTTGGAGATGTCGACGGCGTTGGCCGTGACCTCCTGGCTGAGCGAGCCCAGCGCGACGGCCGCGACGGATGCCGAGGCCACGAGGACGCAGGCGGCGCCGATCGCCACGATCCTCAGGATGAACAGCGAGGCGTGCGACTGCCGCAGTCGGCCGTGGCGGGGTGTCTGCTGTGCATCGCTCACGAGCGCCGATCCTAGCCGGGCTCGCGGAGAAACGGGTGGGGAGTCGCGGGGGATTCCCGATCACCGCTGGACTGGATCGGCTCAGCCGAGCGCGCTTCGCGGTCGGCGAGAACCGCCCGCCGGGCCCGTGCGCGCGGCTGGGCCGCGCGAACTACGATGGGCAGGTGACCGTCGAGCTTCCCTCCATCAGCATCCTCGGCGCCGGCTCCATGGGCCGCGCCATCCTCAGCGGGCTCGTGCGGCCCGGCGTGATCGTGAGCGGCGGCATCCGCGTCACCAATCGCGGTGCGAAGAAAGCTGCAGAGCTGAGCGGCCTGCGCGGGGTCACTGCGCTGTCGACCGAGCAGGATGCCGGGGCCAACCTCGTGGCCGTCGCGGGCGCCCGCGTGGTGCTCGTCGCCGTCAAGCCGTACATGGTGCCCGATCTGCTCGACGAGATCGCGGGGGCCCTCATGCCCGGGGCGATCGTCGTGAGCGTCGCGGCCGGCGTGACCGTGCAGACCTTCGAGTCGCACCTGCCCGAGTCGGTGCGGGTCATCCGCTCGATGCCGAACACCCCCGCCTTCGTCGGCAAGGCCGTGACCGGGGTCAGCCCGGGCACGCGATCGGACGACGACGACCTGGCCGTCGTGACGGCGCTCTTCGGCACGGTCGGCGACGTCGTGGTCGTGCCCGAGTCGCAGCTCGACGCGCTCAGCGCGATCTCGGGCTCCGGCCCCGCCTACGTCTTCTACCTCATCGAGCAGCTCACGGCCGCCGCCATCGACAAGGGCTTCACCCCGGAGCAGGCGCGGCTGCTCGTGAACGGCACCTTCCTGGGCGCCTCCGAGCTGCTCGTGTCGAGCGGCGAGGAGCCCGCCGAGCTGCGCCGCAAGGTCACGAGTCCTGGCGGAACGACCGAGCGCGCCATCGCCGAGCTCGAGAAGGCCGGGCTCAAGCAGCTGTTCGACACCGCGACATCCGCCGCTCTCGCCCGCTCGGGCGAGATGGCCGCCGGCAACTAGCTGCCCTCCTTGCTTCTTGCCCTTGCTCCCGCTCCCTGTTCCTTGCTCCTGCTCCTTGCTCAAAGCTCAAAACGACGGACTTTTTCGCCCAGCTGCGCCGTTTCTAGCGCAAATGGCCCACCGCGGGCGAAACCTCCGTCTTTTTGAGTGACGAGGGTTCTGCGCGGAGGCGCGGAGGCGCGGAGGAGGCTCGGGACGCCTTGCACCCGCGTTCGTGCTCAAAACGACGGACTTTTCCGCTGAAACGGGCACTTTCGCGCCGAAAAGTGCTTTCTGAGGGCAAATCTCCGTCGTTTTGAGTAAGCAAGAAGGAGGAGGAGGCTCAGGTGCCGAGGGCGGCGAACTTCTCCAGGTCTTTGGTGGTGCCGGAGACGATGATGAGGTCGTGGTTCGAGACGATCGTGTCGGCCGTCGCGTAGGTGAAGGGCTTGCCCGGCGACTTCACGCCCACGACCGTGACGTTGTGCTTCGAACGCACCCCCGACTCGGTGAGGTTGAGGCCGCGGATCGGCTTCGGCGGGTACATCTTCACGAGCGCGAAGTCGTCGTCGAACTGGATGTAGTCGAGCATGCGCCCCGAGACGAGGTGCGCGACGCGCTCGCCGGCCTCGGCCTCGGGGTAGATCACGTGGTTGGCGCCGATGCGCTCGAGGATCTTGCCGTGCGACTGCGAGATGGCCTTCGCCCAGATCTGCGGGATCTTCAGGTCGACGAGGTTGGCCGCGATGAGCACGCTGGCCTCGACGGATGACCCGACCGCGCACACGGCGACCGAGAAGTCCTGCGCGCCGATCTGCCGCAGCGCGTCGATGTTCTTCGCGTCGGCCTGCACCGCGTGGGTGACCCGCTCGGCCCACTTCTGCACGAGCTCCTCGTTCGTGTCGATGACGAGCACTTCGCGGTCGAGCCGGGCGAGCTGGCCGGCGGTGGCCGCGCCGAAACGGCCGAGGCCGATGACGAGAACCGGGGCGTCGTGCTTGTTGCGGTCAACCAACGATGGGCCTCTCTTCCGGGCGTTTGTAGAGCATCCTGCTCTGGCTCGCGGCCAGAGCGGCGGCGAGAGTCACTGTACCAACGCGGCCCATGAACATCGTCGCGGCGAGCACGTAGGCCGCGGCCGGTGGCGCGTCGGCGGCCACGCCCGTGGAGAGACCGCAGGTGGCGAAGGCGGAGATGACGTCGAAGAGCACCTTGTCGAGGGGGTCTTTGGTGATCTGCAGCACGAGGATCGTGGAGACGGCCACGGTCGTCGCCCCCCACAGCACGACGCTCACGCCGAGTCGCAGCACGTCGCCGGGGATCCGTCGGCCGAAGGCCTCCATCGCCGGGCGGCCGCGTGCCTCGGCGAACGCGGCGAGGAAGAGCACAGCGAGGGTCGTGACCTTGATGCCACCGGCTGTCGACGCCGAGCCGCCGCCGATGAACATGAGCATGTCGCTCACGAGCAGGCTCGAGCCGTTCAGGTCGTTCATGTCGATCGTCGAGAAACCGCCCGAGCGCGTCATGTTGGAGAGGAAGAACGACTGGAAGATCGTATCGCCGACGTTCAGATGCCCGAAGGTCTTCGGATTGGCGTATTCGAGGATGATGAAGGTGGCGGCCCCGGCGACGAGCAGCAGCAGTGTGGTCAGCAGCGTGAGCTTGACGTGCACCGACCATTTGCGCGGGCTCTTCAAGCCGCGGCTGAGCGTGTAGATGACGGGGAAGCCGATCGCGCCGAGGAAGACCCCGAGCATAAGCGTGCCGAGGAACCAGTAGTCGTTGGCGAACGGCGCCAGGCCTTCGGCGTTGGGGCTGAAGCCCGTGTTGGTGAACGCCATCGCCGAGTAGTAGAGGCTGTGCCAGACGGCGTCGCCGACGCCGACGCCGTCGAGGAGCATCCGCGGGAAGAGCAGCAGGGCGATGACGGCCTCGATGACGAGGGCGCTGATCGCGACGGTGGCGAGCAGGTTGCCGACCTCGCCGAGGCGCACGGCCTGGCTCTCGGAGACCGGACCGACGTGCATACGCGAGGGGTTCGAGTCGCTCGCCGCCATGAGCTTCGCGCGCAGTCCCAGCCGGCGGGAGATGACGAGACCGAGGATCGAGGCGAGCGTGAGCACGCCGAGACCGCCGATCTGAACGCCCACGTAGATGAGCACGTGGCCGAACGGGGTCCAGTAGGTGGCCATGTCGACGGTCGCGAGGCCTGTGACGCAGATGACCGACATGGCCGTGAAGAAGGCGTCGTGAAGCGGTGCGATCTGGCCCGAGCTCGTGGAGATCGGCAGCGAGAAGAGCAGCGTGAAGACGAGCACGAGCGATGCGAAGACCAGGATCGCGAACCGGGACGGCGACTTGCGCACGAAGCCGTCGACGAACTCGCCGATCGCGGAATACCAGGGCATCGCGGGGGATCCGATGCGCGGCTTCGAGTAGCCCGTGCTCATCGAACCCCCTGATCGAGTGGGACAGCCAACAGCTTGTCATGGTACTCCGAACCGGGAGTGGCTAGCCTGGGTTCATGGCGGACATCTTCGACGTGGTGGCGGACTCGACCAGGCGCGACATCCTGGGCATCTTGCTCGAGCGCTACGAGGCCGGAGGGCACACGCCGGGCGAGATCAGCGTCTCCGAGATCGTGAACCGGTTGGGCCTCAGCCAGCCGACCGTGTCGAAGCACCTGAAGGTGCTGCGCGACGCGGGACTCGTGACCGTGCGGGAGGAGGGCCAGCACCGGTACTACCGCCTCGACTACTCGCCGCTCGAGCAGGTCGAGGACTGGCTCATCCCTTTTCTGAGCGCCGATCTGGATGAGGAGGCCCGTCGCGACGAGCTGGCCGTGGCCCTCGGCACCGAGTCCCTCGCCCTCGCCGAGAGGATCGGCAAGGCCGCGGCGGCGACCACCCACCAGGTGCAGCACGTCGTCAACCCGAAGAAGTGGCGCAAGAGCTGAGCTGACGCCGATCGGGCGCGGTATCGACCCGCGACG
Source organism: Compostimonas suwonensis (assembly GCF_002797855.1). GTDB lineage: Bacteria > Actinomycetota > Actinomycetes > Actinomycetales > Microbacteriaceae > Compostimonas > Compostimonas suwonensis. The sequence continues at coordinate 63,122 of NZ_PGFB01000001.1, read as the reverse complement.
ACCTGCGTCGACCCGGCGCGGCAGCCGTCGGGGAGGCCCTGCGGCGCCTCGCGTGCGCACCTCTGGACACGCCGGCGCGCCAGGCCCTACAGTTACCTTCAATCACTCCAGTAACACGAGGATGCCGCCCCGTGGCAGCGAGCGGGCGACGAGGGGTTCAGATGGCGGGCGATCTTTCCGATGTGCGTTTTCTCACGGTGGCCGAGGTCGCCGCGATGATGCGCGTCTCCAAGATGACCGTCTACCGCCTGGTGCACTCGGGCGACCTCCCCGCGATCCGGTTCGGGCGCTCGTTCCGGGTGCCGGAGTCGGCGGTCGCCGCAGCTGTCGAGAACCACATCGCCGACACCGCCTGAGGGCTGTCGAGCACGGTCTGAGACCGCGAACGGCGGTGCCCAGCCGCATCCGCTAGACTGACGCGAGTCATTTTCTGCTTTTCGCCGCCCCCTGTGCGGCAAGCTCCAATCTTTGTGAGGTCCGTGTGGGTTCAGTCATCAAGAAGCGTCGCAAGCGTATGGCGAAGAAGAAGCACCGCAAGCTGCTTCGTAAGACGCGCCACCAGCGTCGCAACAAGAAGTAGCCTCCGGCTGCTGACGGCGAGCGCTAGGCCCGTGAGGGTCCTGGCGCTTTTTGTTGTGCGCTGCGTTCCCGAGGTGCGCAGCGTTCCCGAGGCCCGTTGGGCCTCCGTTGTGCGCAGCGTTCCCGAGGTGCGCCGGGCTTCAGAGGTGCGCCGAGCGGATGCCGCACCTTTAGGCTTGAGGAATGGCCACCGTTCAGCTCACCCTCGTCGGCAAACCGGGGTGTCATCTCTGCGACGACGCCCGCACGATCGTGCTCGGCGTGCTCGACGAGCTGCGCTCAGACCCCTCCGCTCCCGCGACGGCGCTGGAGGAGCTCTCGATCCTCGACGACGAGCAGCTCCACGAGCGCTACGTGGAGGAGATCCCCGTGCTGCTCATCGACGGCCGGGTGCACAACTACTGGCGCATCGACCCGGACCGCCTGCGCTCCGCGCTCCTCACCGCGTAATCCCGCCACTCGCCGTCACACCTCTGGAGAAGTCATGACCGTTCGCCACGTCGTCACCTGGAAGCTGCTCGCCACCGAGCCCGAGGAGAAGGCCGCGGCCGCCGCGCGCATAGCGGAGCTGCTCGTCGCGCTTCCGGCCACGGTGTCGGAGATCCGCGACATCCGCGTCGGCGCGAACTCTGTCGACGCCGAAGGGAACTGGGACGTCGTGCTCATCGCCGACTACGACGATGCCGAGGCCCTGGGACGCTATCAGGTGCACCCCGACCACCAGGCGGCGGCCGGCGTCATCCGCACCCTCGTCAGCGAGCGCGCGACCGTCGACTTCGAGCTCTGAGCGTCACTCCGACCGCTTCACTCAGGCGTCGAGCGCGGGTTTGTTCGCGGGCGCTGCCCTTCGGGGCTCGTCGCCCGAGAACAAACCCGCGCTCGACGTGCAGCGTCCGCCGGAAAGACGAACGGGCCCGCCGAGACGTCGTCTCCGCGGGCCCGTTCCTGTCGCTCGAGGTCAGTGCGCGAGCGCGACGCTCTTGAGGTGGTCGTACTCGGCCTGCGTGATCGCGCCGGAGTCGAGCAGCGCCTTCGCCTTCGCGATCTCGTCGGCCGGGCTCGAGCCCGCGACCGTCTTGATGTACGCGTCGGTGTCGCGCTTCGCCTCGCTGACAGCGGCCTGCTGGCGCTCCGCCATCCCGCGTCCCCGCGCGATGAGGTAGACCAGTGCGGTGAGGAGCGGCACGAAGATCAGGAAGATGATCCACAGGGCCTTCCACCAGCCGTTGAGCTTGTGATCGCGGAACAGGTCACCGATGATCGAGAAGAGCACCATCAGGTAGGCGATGAACAAGAAGCTGACGATGATGAACCAGATGAAGTCCCAGAATCCCATGAGGATGTCCTTGCTGTGTTGGGCGGGACCAAGACATGTCCCGCGGATGACAACAAACTAGCGCGTGAATGCTCCGGTGCGACACGTTTTGTCGCGATTTGCCGGGTGTGCCCGCGCTAAGGGGTCGATCTCGCGTCCACCTCGCCGGGAGGGGTTCCCTGAGAGAGCTCGGTGGGCTACCGTCGAGGCACGACCAGTGGGGGCTGGCGACAACGATGACGTTGGCCGAACTGGCAGTGGGAGGGGACCAACGTGCCAAAAAAGTTCAGCGGCGTCATCAACCTCGACATCCGGGACTCCGTTCCGGACTGGACGCCTTACATCGCCGACAAAGCCCCCGAGGGCTCGCCCAATGTGCTCATCATCCTGTTCGACGATACGGGCCTCGCCGCCTGGTCGCCGTACGGCGGGCGCATCTCGATGCCGACCATGGACCGCCTGGCGGCCAACGGCCTCACCTACACGCAGTGGCACACGACCGCGCTGTGCTCGCCGACCCGGTCGAGCTTCCTGACCGGCCGCACCCACCACCAGAACGGATTCGCGAGCATCTCCGAGGGCGCCATGGGCTTCCCGGGCTCGAACTCGCACATCCCGTTCGAGAACGCCTTCCTCGCCGAGGTGCTGCGGGAGAAGGGCTGGAACACCTTCTGGGTGGGCAAGAACCACAACGTGCCGATCGACGAGTGGCACGCCGGCGCGACGAAGCGCAACTGGCCTCTCGCCCGCGGCTTCGACCGCTTCTACGGCTTCCTCGGCGGCGAGACCAACCAGTGGTACCCCGACCTGACCGAGGACAATCACGCCGTCGACCAGCCCTACCTGCCGGATGACGGCTACCACCTCTCGAAGGACCTCGCCGACAAGGCCATCGAGTTCATCCGCGACTCGCGGCAGACCGCGCCCGAGAAGCCCTGGTACATGTTCTTCTGCCCGGGAGCCAACCACGCCCCGCACCACGCGCCCCAGGAGTGGATCGACAAGTACAAGGGGCAGTTCGACGACGGCTACGAGGCGTACCGCGACTGGGTGCTCCCGCGGATGGTCGAGCGCGGCATCCTGCCCGAGGGCACCGACATCACCGAGATCAACCCGATGCCCGACGGCACCTTCGCCCCCGCCGACTCGGTGCGGCCGTGGGAGTCGCTCTCGGACGAGGAGAAGGCGCTCTTCTCCCGGATGGCGGAGGTCTACGCGGGCTTCTCCTCTTACACCGACTACGAGACCGGCCGCATCATCGACTACCTCGAGGAGTCCGGCCAGCTCGACAACACGATCGTGATGTTCGCCGCCGACAACGGGGCGTCCGGTGAGGGCAGCCCCGACGGCTCGGTCAACGAGGGCAAGTTCTTCAACGGCATCCCCGACGACATCGAGCAGAACCTCTCGATGATCGACAAGCTCGGCAGCCCCGACACCTACAACCACTACCCGACCGGGTGGGCGATGGCCTTCTCGACGCCGTTCCGCATGTTCAAGCGCTACTCCTACCAGGGCGGGGTCGCCGATCCGCTCGTCATCTCCTGGCCGGCGGGCATCACGGCCCGCGGCGAGGTGCGCAACCAGTACCACCACGTGACCGACATCGTGCCGACGCTGCTCGAGGCGCTCGGGGTCGAGTTCCCCGAGGTGGTCAACGGCTACGAGCAGACGCCCCTGCCGGGCGTCTCGATGGCCTACACCTTCGATGCAGAGCCGGATGCCCCGACCACGAAGACCACGCAGTACTACGAGATGCTCGGCACACGTGCCATCTGGCACGAGGGCTGGAAGGCCGTCGCCGTGCACGGCCCCACCTCCGACATCGGCAACTTCGACAAAGACGTCTGGCAGCTCTTCAACACCGACGAGGACCGCTCGGAGGCCAACGACCTCGCCGAGCAGTATCCCGAGAAGGTCAAGGAGTTCGTCGACCTGTGGTTCCAGGAGGCGGAGAAGTACAACGTGCTGCCGCTCAACGACCTCTCGGCGAGCGAGATCCTCAAGATGGAGATCCCCGCGGTGATCCCGCCGAGCGGCACCTACACCTACTACTCCGGGGCCTCCGACGTGCCCGAGCGGATGGCGGCCAACGTGCACGGCGTCTCGTACACGATCGTCGTCGAGCTCACGGTCGACGAGCCGGACGCCGAGGGCGTGCTCTTCGCGCAGGGCTCGCGCTTCGGCGGCCACTCGCTCTTCGTGAAGAACAGGAAGCTCTGGTACGCCTACAACTTCCTCGGCATCCCGCCGGAGACGCAGATCGTCTCCGAGGTGGAGCTCACCCCCGGCTCGCACATCGTGGGGCTCGAGTTCTCGAAGGAGTCGGTGGGCCAGTACGGAGTCTCGGTGGGCACCGCGAAGCTCTACATCGACGACGAGGTCGTGGCTGAGGGCCCGCTCACGACGATGTCGGGCCACTTCTCGCTCTGCGGAGAAGGCCTCGGGGTGGGGCGTGACGGCGGCGACCCGGTGAGCAAGGAGTACAGCCACGGCTTCGACTTCCGCGGCGGCACGATCGTCAAGGCGCAGGTGCACGTCGGCGACGACGCCTTCATCGACATGGAACGGATGCTCGCAGCGGCCATGGCACGGGACTGACGGTGAGCGCGCGTCCGGGCTGGTTCCTGCCGACGCTGTCGGGGTATCGCAGGAACTGGCTCGGGCCCGACATCCTCGCCGGCGTCAGCGCGGGGGCCGTCGTCGTGCCGCAGGCGATGGCGTACGCGACGATCGCCGACCTTCCCGTGCAGATCGGCCTGTACACCTGCATGGTGCCCATGCTCGTGTACGCGCTGCTGGGCGGCTCGCGGGCCATGAGCGTCTCGACGACGTCGACGATCGCGACCCTCACCGCGACGACGCTCGTGACGGCGGGGGTCGCCGCGAACTCGGATGACGCGACCCGCGACCTCATGACGTTGACACTGCTCGTGGGGCTCATGCTGCTGCTCGCGCGCCTGCTCAAGCTCGGCTCCCTCGTCGAGAACATCAACAAGGCGACCATCATCGGCATCCAGGTGGGGGTCGGGGCGACGGTCGCCGTCGGGCAGCTGCCGAAGATGCTCGGCGTCGACAGCAACTTCAGCGGCCACGGCTTCGTGCGCTCGCTCGCGGCGACAATCGAGGTCGTTCCCCGGGCGAACCTCGCGACCGTGCTGCTGTCGGTCAGCTCGATCGCGGTGCTCCTGCTCGTCAAGCGGTTCGCGCCGCGGGTGCCCGGGCCGCTCATCGTGGTGGTCGGCGGCATCCTGCTCGCGGCCTTCAGCGGGCTGACGGATGCCGGGGTCGCGCTCATCGCGCCCGTGCCGCAGGGCATCCCGCTGCCCGGCCTGCCGTCGTTCGCGGATGTCGGATCCCTTGTTCCGGGGGCGCTCGCGATCGCCGTGATGGCCTTCCTCGAGAGCACCTCGGTGGCGCGGGGCATCCGGCGCACGGGCGAGAAGCAGATCGACAGCGATCAGGAGCTGCTCGCGACATCCGCCGCCAACCTCGCCGGCTCGTTCTTCCAGACTCTGCCCGCTGCGGGCGGCTTCTCGCAGAGCGCCGTGAATCAGGGCGCGGGTGCGCGCACCCAGCTCTCGACCCTCGTGACGGCCGGGCTCGCCGTGCTCGTCGCGCTCTTCCTCGGAGGGGTGCTGAGCCTCCTGCCCCAGGCGACCCTCGCCGCGATGGTGTTCGTGGCCGTCGCGGGCCTCATCGACGTGCGGGGGCTAGCGCGGCTCGCCCGGATCAGCCCCGTCGAGTTCTGGATCGCCATCGCCACGACGATCGTCGGGCTCACCGTGGGGCTGCTGCCGGCGGTCGCCGTGGGCGTCGTGACGACCCTCGTGACGGTGCTGCGCGAGCTCAACAAGCCGCGCGTCTCGGCGGGGGAGCGGCGTGGCGAGGTGCTGACGGTGAAGCTCGAGGCGCCCCTCTACACGGCGAACGTGCTCGGCACCGAGCTCGCCGTCCTCGCCCTCGTCGAGACGGCTCGGGCTGCGCAGCCGGTGCGCGCGGTCGTGCTCGACATGTCGGTGATCCAGGCGACCTCGGTGACCGTGCTCGACACCCTCGCCGACCTCGACCGCGAGCTCGGACAGCTCGGCGTCTCGCTGCGGATCGCCGCCCTGCCCGAGGCGTCTGCCGCGCTCGCCCGCAAGACCTCGTGGTTCCGCGGGCTCGAAGAGGGCGGGCGAGTGTTCCCGACGGTGGGCGAGGGGTTGGAGGCGCGGGCGGTCACCGAGGGGGAGACAGGCTGATCGCGCCGCCGCGCCGGGTGCGGATGCCTCAGCACGGCGTGTGCGCGGATCCGTCCTGTTCTGCGACCGGCGGCGCGGGGCGAGTGGCCGCGAGTGGGCGCGAGTGCGGCGAGGGGTGTCGTCAGGGGAGACTGCGGGCGCAGCGGAAGCCGATGTGGGTGGTCGCCGTGTCGTCGGCCTGCGGGGAGCGCGCGGCGGGGCGGTAGCGCAGGCAGTACTCGGGGGCGCAGAGGTGCGAGCCGCCCTTGAGCACCCGGCGCGGGATCGTCGATCCGGGCTCCGCGCTCGCCGCCGCGAGCCGCGCGTCGCGACCGGTCGCGCCGGGGCCGCAGGCGCACGAGGCCCCGTGGTCGGCGGAGGCGCCGTGGTGGTCGTGGGCGGCGTGGTCGGCGTGGTCGTGGGAGTGGTCGTGGTCGGCGTGGTCGTGCTGCGCGGCATCCGCTCGATGCAGCGCGGGGTCGTGCCGAGGGGTGTAGTAGTCGCTCGTCCACTCCCAGACGTTGCCGATCATGTCGACGAGCCCGTAGCCGTTGGCGGGGAAGCTGCCGACCGGCGAGGTGCCGATCCAGCCGTCCGCGCCCGTGTTCAGGTAGGGGAAGCGGCCCTGCCAGGTGTTGGCCATGAGCCTGTCGTCCCGGCGGGGCTCGTCGCCCCAGGCGTAGATCGTGGCGTCGCCGCCGCCGTGCGCCGCGAACTCCCACTCCAGCTCGGTCGGCAGGCGTTTGCCGGCCCAGACGGCGTAGGCCGAGGCATCCTCGAACGACACCTGGGTCACGGGATGCTCGTCGCGGCCGTGCACGGGTATGTCGGGGCCGTAGGGCATACGCCAGGTGGCCCCGGGCCGCCACGACCACCACTGCCGCCAGTCGTTCAGGTCGACCGGCCCGCTCGTGGGAGTGAAGGCGAGGGCTCCCGGCACGAGATCCTCGACGGCGACGCCCGGATAGCTCGCAGGGTCGAGCGGCCGCTCGGCCCCGGTGACGTAACCGGTCTCCGCGACGAACGCGGCGAAGTCGCGCACCGTCACGGGCCGCTCGTCGATCTCGAAGGCCCCCACCGTCGCGCGGTGCACGGGCCCCTCCTCGGCGTAGAACCCCTCGGCCCCCATCGTGAAGCTGCCGCCCTCGACCCGCACCATCGCCGCCGTCATGCAGCCATCCTGCCACCCTCGGCGGCGCGGCGGCAGCCGTGGCGCACTTTCCTCGTCGCGGCGCACTGTCGAAGGTGCGCCGCGACGAACACCGTGCGCCGCGAATCAGAGGGGCGGGGAGGGGCGCGAGCTAGGGGAGGAGGCGGTTGGGGCCGCGGAAGAGGTAGGTGACCTCGCGGATGGAGGAGAGCCCGAGCATGAGCATGATCACGCGGGCGAGACCCATGCCGAAGCCGCCGTGCGGGGGAACGCCGTAGCGGAAGAAGTCGAGGTAGAAGTCGAGCTCCTCGGGGTCGAGCCCCTTGTCGCGCGCCTGGGCCTCGAGGATCTCGACGCGGTGCTCGCGCTGGGCTCCGGTGGAGATCTCCACCCCGTTGAAGATGAGGTCGTAGCTGTTCGTGAGCGCAGCGTCATCCGCGTGCCTCATGTGGTAGAACGGCCGGATGCTCGAGGCGTAGTCGGTGAGGAAGACGAACTCGTGGCCGAAGGTCTCGCGCACGTAGGCGGCGATCTGGCGCTCGCCCTCCGGATCCATGTCGTCGTCGTGGCGGGGCACCTCGTAGCCGCGCTCGGCCACGATGCGCTTCGCCTCGGCGAGCGGGATGCGCGGGAACGGCGTGGAGGGCACGGTCACCTCGATGCCGAAGAGCGCCTCGATCTCGGCGCCGTGCTTCTCCTTGACGGCCGCGAAGCCCGCGACGAGCAGCTCCTCGTGCAGGCGCATGACGTCTTCGTGGCTGTCGATCCAGCTGATCTCGGAATCGATGCTCGTGAACTCGGTGGCGTGGCGCGAGGTGAAGGAGGGGTCGGCGCGGAACGCGGGCCCCACCTCGAAGACCTTGCCGAAGCCGGCCGGCTGGGCCATCTGCTTGAAGAACTGGGGGCTCTGCGAGAGATACGCCTTGCCCTCGAAGTAGTCGACCTCGAAGAGCTCGGCCTTCGACTCGCTCGCGCTCGCCATGAGCTTGGGGGTGTGCAGCTCGATGAAGTCGTGCTCGACCCAGTAGCTGCGCAGCGCGTGCTCGAAGGTGGTCTGCAGCCGGAAGACGAGGTTCTGCTCGGGGCGGCGCAGGTCGAGGAAGCGCCAGTCGAGGCGCTTGTCGATCGAGCTGTCTGAGGCGATGGGCGTCTCGGCGATGGCCTCGGTGACGACCTCGAGCGAGCTGAGCTTGATCTCGATGCCGCCGAGCTTGACGCGCTCGTCGTGCTTGAGCTCGCCCGTCGCCGTGACGAAGGTTCCCTGCGCGAGCGAGGAGATCGTGATGGCGGGCTCGTCGGCGATCACGACACCCTCGGCGTCGCTGTTGCGCGGGTTGACGAGCTGCACGGCGCCCGACTCGTCGCGCAGCACGACGAACTGCACCTTCTTCTGGTCGCGTACCGTCTCGACCCACCCGGAGACCGTCACGGGCCCGTCGGCGTGCGCGGCCAGGTTCTTGATTACGATGCGTTCACTCACCGGGTCATTCTATGTCGTGACGCTCTCGGCGATTTCGCGGGCGGAGCCTCCGTAGACTGGATGCCGTGGTAGCCAGTCAGATCCATCTCGTTCGGCACGGCGAGGTCCTCAATCCTCACGACGTGCTGTACGGGCGAATCCCCGGCTACGGCCTCTCCGAGCGCGGCCGGCTGATGGCCGCCGCCGCCGCGGCCGATCTCGTCGCCCGCGAGCGCCCCGTCTCCTCTCTCTACGCCTCTCCGCTGCAGCGCGCCCAGGAGTCGGCCCAGCCGATCTCGGAGGCGCTCGGGCTGCCGATCGTCACCGAAGACCGCATCATCGAGCCCACGAACTGGTTCGAGGGCACCAACATGAAGAAGGCCCTCGCCCTGCCGAAGAACTGGTGGGCGCTGCGCAACCCGCGTGTGCCGAGCTGGGGCGAGCCCTACACGCAGGTCTTCGAGCGCATGATGACCGCGATCCAGGATGCCTGGGCCACCGCCGACTCCGGCGACGTCGTCCTCGTGAGCCACCAGCTGCCCATCGTCATGGTGCAGCGGGGGCTCGCCGGCGAGCATCTGTACCACGACCCCCGCAAGCGCCGCTGCGAGCTGTCGAGCATCACGACGCTCGAGCGCAGGGGCGACCGTTTCGTCGAGGTCGGTTACGCGACCCCCGCACAGGCTCTCTCGGCCGGCGCCAAGGACGTCGGCGCGGTGTGAGCGCGGCCGCACGGGTGCGCAGGGCCGGGGTCGCCGTTCTGGCGGCCGCCGCCCTCATCGCGCTCACCGGCTGCACCAGCGACCCGCTCGCCGAGCAGTACCGCGAGGGCAGCAACAAGGGCTACATCGCCGCCGACGGCACCGTGACCGAGTTCGATCTGGAGAGCCGCGGCGATCCCGTGGCCTTCTCCGGCACGACGGAGAACGGCGACGAGGTGTCGTCGGCCGACTTCGCGGGCGAGGTGCTCGTGCTCAACTTCTGGTACGCGGGCTGCGCCCCGTGCCGTCTCGAGGCGCCCGATCTGCAGGAGCTCAACGAGAAGTACGACGGCGCGGGGGCGAGCTTCCTCGGCGTGAACGTACGCGACCAGCCGGCGAACGCGACATCCTTCAACAAGACCTACGGCGTCACCTACCCCTCGATCATGGATGTCGAGAAGGGCTCGGTGAAGCTCGCCTTCAGCAGCAACGTGCCGGCGAACGCCGTGCCGACGACGATCGTGCTCGATGCGGAGGGCCGGGTGGCCGCGCGCATCCTCGGCCAGGTGACCGATCCGTCGATCCTCGACACGCTCATTCGCGACACGATCGCCGAGGGGAAGCGGTGAACCCCTTCGGCGAGATCGTCGTGAGCGGCCAGCTTCTCGTCGCGATCCCGATCGCCCTGCTCGCGGGGCTCGTCTCCTTCGCCTCGCCGTGCGTGCTGCCGCTCGTGCCGGGCTACCTGGCCTATGTGGGCGGCATCGCGTCGGGCGCGAACGACCGCTCGACCCGTCGACGCGAGCGCTCGCGCCTGCTGCTCGGCATCTCGCTCTTCGTGCTCGGCTTCTCGCTCGTCTTCGTCGCCTACGGGGCGGCGTTCGGGGCGCTCGGAACCTGGCTCGTGCAGTGGCAGGATCTCGTGACGCGCATCCTCGGCATCGTCGTCATCCTCATGGGCCTCGTGTTCATCGGCCAGTTCACCTTCCTGCAGCGCACCATCAAGCCGGGCTGGGCTCCCGCCACGGGGCTCGCGGGGGCGCCCCTGCTCGGCATCGTGTTCGGCCTCGGCTGGACTCCGTGCCTCGGGCCGACGCTCGTGGCCATCCAGGCGCTCAGCTACGGCTCGGGCTCGCCGGCGCGCGGCGCCCTGCTCGGCCTCTTCTACTGCATCGGCCTCGGCGTGCCGTTCCTTCTGGTGGCTCTCGGCCTCGACTGGGTGGCCGGCTCCGTCGCCTTCCTCAAGCGTCACATCCGCACGATCAACATCATCGGCGGTGCGGTCCTGGTGCTCATCGGCGTGCTGATGGTCTCGGGTGTCTGGACGATCTGGATGTACGAACTGCAGGCGGTGATCCAAGGCTTTGTCCCGGCCATCTGACCACATCGACTCACCGGATCCGGCTCGCTCCGGCGACGACGTCAACCAGCCGAAGCTCGGCGTCGTCGGCTGGCTGCGCTGGTTCTGGCGGCAGCTCACGAGCATGCGCACGGCGCTCTTCCTGCTGCTGCTGCTCGCGATCGCTGCCGTTCCGGGGTCCCTCGTGCCGCAGCGCAGCTCCGACCCCAACGGCGTCACGCAGTACTTCGCCGACAACCCCGACCTCGCGCCCGTGCTCGACAAGTTCCAGGCCTTCGACGTCTACGGCTCGGTCTGGTTCTCGGCCATCTACCTGCTGCTCTTCGTCTCGCTCATCGGCTGCGTCATCCCGCGCACCAAGCACCACTTCCAGGCTCTGCGGGCGAAGCCGCCGCGCACGCCCGTGCGGCTCACGCGGCTCGAGGGCTACACCGAGCGGATCGTCGACGACGTCACGGCGGCGGATGCGATCGAGGAGGCCCGCGGCATCCTCAAGCGCTCCGGCTACCGGGTGGCGACCTTCCACAACGGGCCCGAGATGTCGGTGTCGGCCGAGCGCGGCTACCTGCGCGAGACGGGCAACCTCGTCTTCCACAGCGCGCTCGTCGGAATCCTGCTCACCGTGGGCGTGGGCGGCGGCTTCGGCTTCAGCGGGCAGCGGGTGCTCGTCGAAGGCCAGAGCTTCGTCAACACGATCGGCGACTTCGACTCCTTCAACCCCGGTCGCTTCTTCAACGAAGACGAGCTCGCGCCCTACTCGCTCACGCTCGACAGCTTCCACGTGACCTACGAGCAGCAGAACCAGGACGCCTTCGGGCAGCCGACCGACTTCCGCGCCGACGTGACGACGCTCACCCCCGACGGCGAGCCGCAGCCCGGCGTGATCAAGGTCAACGAGCCGCTGCGTTTCGCGGGCACCGACGTCTACCTGCTCGGCAACGGCTACGCGCCGACCATCACGGTGCGCGACCCCGCGGGCACGGTCGTCTTCACCGACTCGATCCCCTTCCTGCCGCAGGACGCCAACCTCACCTCGATCGGCGTCGTCAAGGTTCCCGACGGGCTCGCCGAGCAGCTCGGCATGATCGGCCTCTTCTACCCGACGCAGGGAGCCCAGGAGGAGCCGTTCTTCTCCTCCTATCCCGACCTCGAGTACCCGACGCTCAGCCTCACCGTCTACGAGGGCGATCTCGGCATCGACGACGGCAAGCCGACCTCGGTCTACACGCTCAGCACCGACGACATGACCGAGATCGCGGGTCGCACGGCCGGCAACGGCATCACGCTCATGCCGGGCCAGACGGCCGAGCTGCCGAAGGGCCTCGGCAGCGTGACCTTCGAGAACGCGTCCCCGGATGCCGCGGAAGGCGACTTCTCGCACAGCGTGGCCCGTTTCGCGTCCCTCGACATCCACCACGACCCCACCCAGGGTTGGGTGCTGCTCTTCGCCGTGCTCATCCTGCTCGGGCTCCTCACCTCGCTCTTCGTGCCGCGCCGGCGCGTCTGGGTGAAGGCGATCGAGGGCGACGACGGCGAGCTGAGGCTCGAGTACGCGGGGCTCGCGCGCGGCGAGGATCCGGCGCTCGCCGACGCCGTGACGGCGATCGCCGACCGCCACGAAGCCCAGCTCGGGCTGCGGGCGGAGACGCGAACAGATGCAGCCAAGCCATAAACTGCCGACGTAGGATGACACTGTGACCCTCGACGAGATCTCCGTCCTGAGCCTGTACACGGCCATGGCCGTGTACGCGCTCGCCTTCATCGCCTTCGCGATCGACCTCGCCCGGCGCTCCTCGGCCGTGTCGGCGCCGGCTCTCGCCGAGCAGACGACGGTCGAGCCGGTGCGGGTGGGTGCGCTGGCGACGGCGTCGGCGAGGGCGGATGCCGCGGCATCCGCTTCGGGCTCGGCCGGGGTCTCCGGCACGGCGCGCACGGTCTCGCGCATCTCGGCGCGCATCGCCAACGACGCGAGCCGGCCCTACGGCCGCTCGCCCAGCCTGCGGGTGGGCGTCGCCCTGACCGTCGTGGCCTGGCTGCTGCAGCTCGCGGCCGTCGTGTCGCGCGGCATCGCCGCCGGGCGGGTGCCGTGGGCGAACATGTACGAGTTCGCGATGATGGGCACGCTGCTCATCGTGGCCGTGTTCCTCGTGGTCATCACGCGCATCGACGTGCGCTTCCTCGGAACCTTCGTGACCGGGCTCGTGCTGCTGCTGCTCGGCCTCGCCGCCACAAACTTCTACGTCGCCGTCGCGCCCCTGCCGCCTGCGCTGCAGTCGTACTGGCTCGTCATCCACGTCTTCGTCGCGAGCCTCGGCACCGCCTTCCTGGGGCTCGGCTTCGCGCTCTCGGTGGCGCAGCTGCTGCAGAACCGCCGGGAGTCCCTCGTGGCCGAGGCGAAGGCCACGCGCCTGCGCTTCCTCGCGACCCTGCCCAGCTCGCAGACGCTCGAGAACCTCGCCTACCGCGTCATCATCATCGGCTTCATCTTCTGGACCTTCACCCTCATCGCCGGCGCGATCTGGGCCGAGAGCGCCTGGGGCCGCTACTGGGGCTGGGACACGAAAGAGGTCTGGACCTTCATCATCTGGACGATCTACGCCGGCTACATCCACGCGCGGGCGACCCGCGGATGGCGCGGCTCGCGCTCGGCCTGGCTCGCGATCATCGGCTTCTCGGCCGTGATGTTCAACTTCACGATCGTCAACGTCTTCTTCAAGGGCCTGCACGCCTACTCGGGGCTCTGAGCCCCGAGTCGCACGGGGCTCCGAGCCCCGGGCCTCACGATGACCTCGGAGCGCAGTTGAACGCGTGACGCCTCGTGGGCGTCGATCCGTCAGGATCGCAGCCACTCCAGGAGGTCGGCGTTGATCGTGTCGGCCTGGGTGGTCGGCATCCCGTGGGGAAAGTCGGGGTAGCTGATGAGCGTGCCGTTCTGCACGAGCTTCGCTGACAGCGGGCCCGCGTCGGCATACGGCACGATCTGGTCGTCTTCGCCGTGCATAACGAGCACGGGCACGGAGATCTTCTTCAGGTCGTCGGTGAAGTCGGTCTGCGAGAAGGCGACGATTCCGTCGTAGTGGGCTTTGGCCCCGCCCATCATGCCCTGCCGCCACCAGTTCTGGATGATCGCCTCGGAGGCCTCCACCCCGGGGCGGTTGTAGCCGTAGAAGGGCCCGGACGGCAGCGCCCGGTAGAAATTCGATCGGTTGGCGGCGAGCTGTGCCTGGAGGTCGTCGAAGACGCTCTTCGGCAGACCGCCCGGGTTGTTCTCGGTCTGGACCATGATCGGGGGCACCGCGCTGATGAGAACCGCGCGTGCGACCCGATCCTCGCCGTACTGTCCGATGTAGTGGGCGACCTCCCCGCCTCCCGTCGAATGACCGACGTGGATGGCGTCGTGCAGGTCGAGGTGCTCCGTGAGCGCGGCCAGGTCGGCGGCGTAGTGGTCCATGTCGTGGCCGTCCGAGGTCTGGGCCGAACGCCCGTGTCCGCGCCGATCGTGAGCGATGACGCGATAGCCCTGGCTCAGGAAGAACAGCATCTGCCCGTCCCAGTCGTCTGCTGAGAGCGGCCAGCCGTGACTGAACACGATGGGCTGCCCCGACCCCCAGTCTTTGTAGTAGATCTCGGTGCCATCGGTGGTGGTGATCGTGCTCATGTCTTTCACTCCGTTCCACTCGTGCTGATCTCTCATACCGTGTGCCTCGGATCGGCAGCCGGCATGAGCAGCCATCGCCCGGAGCGCTCGGTCTCAGAATAGCCCCGCGTCGAGAGGGGCGATCGGAGTTTTTCGCTCCGGCAGGTGAACATCGTGCGAGCGACGGGGAGCGGATCGGTCGCACCCGTGCTCACGGGGCGGCCAGGGTTCAGAGCAGGTCGTAGACGCGCGAGAGCCGCTCGAGCCACCAGGCGGTGCGCTCGGGGGATGCCGCGTGACGGCGCAGCGCCCCCGGGTCGAGCTCGGGGCGGCGCACGGGGATGCGGCCGTCGACCGGGGCGAGAGGCTGTGTCGCGACATCCGCCGCCAGCAGGGAGATGGTGCCGAGGCCGCAGTCGAAGTCGAGGCTCGGAACGGCCGCGGCGAGGTGGGCTCCCATGGCGATGCCCACCGAGGTGTCGATAGCGCTCGAGACGACGACCGGCAGGCCCGCCTCGCGCACGATGGCGAGGGCCGCGTGGATGCCGCCGAGCGGCTGCGCCTTGACGACGAGGATGTCGGCCGCCCCCGCCCGGGCGACGGCGAGCGGGTCCGCGGCCTTGCGCACGCTCTCGTCGGCGGCGATCGGGATGCCCATGTACTTCGTGCGCGTGCGGATCTCGGCGAGCTCCTCGACGGTCGCGCACGGCTGCTCGACGTACTCGAGATCACAGTCGGCGAGGGCGTGGATGGCGTGCTCGGCCTCGTCGACGTTCCACAGCCCGTTCGCGTCGAGGCGGATGCGGCCCTCCGGCCCCAGGATCCGGCGCACCTCCTGCACGCGGGCGATGTCGTCGGCGAGGCTCTGACCGGGCTCGGCGACCTTGACCTTGGCGGTGCGGCATCCGGGGAAACGGGCCAGGACCGCGGCGACGGCGCTCGGAGCGACGGCGGGCACCGTGGCGTTGACGGGGATCGTGTCGCGCAGCAGCGGGGGAGTCTCGCGCCAGCCGAAGTCGATGGCCGCGGCGAGCCAGGAGGCCGCCTCCTCGTCGCCGTACTCGAGGAAGGGCGAGAACTCGGTCGCGCCGAGCGGCCCCTCCAGGAGGAGCGCCTCGCGGGTGTCGATCCCGCGAAACCGGGTGGACAGAGGGAGCGAGACCACCCGTGCGGTGGCCACCAGCTCATCGAGTTTCGGCTTCACCTCCCCAGTCTGTCGCGAGTAGACGCGAATCGGGGGTGTTTGGATGCGAACACCCCCGATTCGCGTCTACTCGCGGGATAGAGGGTCAGCTGGCGACGAGCTCTAGCCGGGGGGACTCCTCCACCCACTCGACGTCGCTCGTGATGGGCAGGGGCTCGTCGAGCATCGCCGCCCGCTGGGTGGTCACGTGCCGGAAGGCCGCCTGCAGGGCCTCCCGCGCGCTGGCGCGGCGCACGACCACCTGGGCCGAGTCGATGAGGATGTCGTTGCTGTGCCCCGAGGCGGAGTCGCGCGCCGAGAGAAAACGGGTGACGGCGGTGGCGAGGTTGTCTCGCAGAGGTGCGACGCCGCTCGAGACGACCGACTCGGTGATGACCGAGTGGGCGACGGTGGGGGTGTGGGCGTAGACGGGGGTGGCCGACTCGGCCGAGATGATGCGCACGATGTAGGCGGTGCCCGTGCTGTCATCGCCGATGCGATGACTGCGGAAGCCCATGGACGCCGCGTGCTGATCCAGTTCGTTCAGTTCGGTGGGTGCGGTCGGCGCGCGCCAGACCCACGCGCTGACGTCGAGCAGTTGCCTCATGCCGTTCCTCCGTGACGTGTGCGGATGTGCGACGAGTGCGGACTGCGGTGACCTCGTCGTCGCGAGATATTGTGACACGGATGCGACGACTTTTGTAAGTGCTTCGTCAAAAGTGATGCATCAATCGAGATACTTCTGTTCGCCGATCCACGAAAGCATGTGCTTTACTAAGCCGCATGGTGGATACGACCCGAGCGTCGGCCGCCGTCGGCACCGGGGTCTCCGGTGTGAGCGGGCTGTTCCAGCTCCTTCGAGACGGCCAGCCGCGTACACGCGCCGAGCTCGCGACGGCGACGGGCTTGGCGCGCTCGACGATCGCCTCGCGGGTCGACGGCCTCATCTCGCTCGGCCTCGTCGCCCCCGTCGGCGACGCGATCTCGACCGGGGGGCGGCCCTCCTCCCAGTTCGCGTTCAACCCCTCCGCCCGCGTCGTCCTCGCCGCCGACCTGGGCGCGACGCACGCGACCGTGGGCGTCAGCGACCTCAACGGCGCGATCCTCGCCGAGCACCAGGATCCGCTCGACATCGCCGCGGGGCCCGAGGCCGTGCTCGGCTGGCTCGTGGAGTCGGGGCGCGAGCTGTTGAGCTCGGCCGGCCGCGACATCCGCGATCTCGCCGCCATCGGCATCGGCCTGCCGGGGCCGGTCGCGCACAGCACGGGGCGGCCCACGAACCCGCCGATCATGCCCGGCTGGGACGGCTTCGACGTTCCCGGCTGGGTGCAGCAGCACCTGCAGGTCCCCGTGCTCGTCGACAACGACGTGAACCTCATGGCCCTCGGCGAGGCCGCGCACTCGTGGCCCGGCGTCGAGCACTTCATCTTCGTCAAGGTCGCGACCGGGATCGGCTCGGGGGTCATCTCGGGGGGAAGCCTGCAGCGCGGCGCCCAGGGGATCGCGGGTGACCTCGGTCACGTCTTCGTGCAGCGCGGCGCCGGCATCGCCTGCCACTGCGGCAACCAGGGCTGCCTCGAGGCGATCGCGAGCGGCCCCGCCGTGGCACGGGAGCTGCGCGCGAGCGGCGTGGAGGTGCAGACCGGGCGGGATGTCGTGGCGCTCGTCAAGCGCGGCGACATCGCGGCGATCCAGGCCGTGCGCCAGGCCGGCCGCGACATCGGGGAGGTGCTCGCCACCTGCGTGAGCCTCATCAACCCCCAGGTGATCGCGATCGGCGGCTCGATGGCCCAGGCGGGGGAGCATCTCATCGCCGGAGTGCGCGAGGTCGTCTACTCGAGGTCGATGCCGCTCGCGACGGAGCACCTGATGATCGTGCAGTCCCGCGCGGCGGGCAACGCCGGTCTCATCGGCGCGAGCATGCTCGCGATCGAACACGTGCTGTCGCCGGTGAGTATCGACGCGATGGTGCTCGCCGAGCCCTAAGCTGACCGCATGGTCGAGACTCCGCGAGCCGTGCGCCGCGTCATCCTGCCCCTGTCTGTCGCCGCGGTCGCGCTCGCACTGCTGAGCGCCTGCGCCTCCGGTGCCGCGCCGAGCCCCACGCCGAGCGACAGCTCCAGTGCGACGGCGACGGCGACGTCGACCGCGACGCCGACGTCGACCGCGACGCCGACCTCGACGGCTGCGAGCCCCGACATCCCCGACGGCGAAGGCGCCTGCCACGACGACGAGCTCGGCTACTCGCTCGAGAGCCGGCCCGACGACAGCGGCGCCGGCCAGTTCTACTGGAACCTCGTATTCACGAACAACGGCTCGCAGCCCTGCACGCTCGAGGGCAACCCGACCGTCGTGATGGTCAACGCCGAGACCGGCCAGCCGGCGGGCAACCCGGCCGACCCCGACTTCGTGCAGGACTCCGGAACGGTCATGCTGCCCGTCGGGGGAAGCGCCTACAGCCTGCTGCACCTCACCGAGGCCGGGGCCCACGACTGCCCGATCGTGCCCGTGTCGAACCTGCTCGTGAACCCGCCGCACTCCGACGGCACGCCCGCCGAGGTCGGCACCCCCAACGCCATCGAGGGCTGCGACTCCGACGTCACGATCTTCTCGGCAGGCTCGCTGACCCCGCAGCCGGCCACCCCCTGACCCCGCGCGGGCCGGGCGAGGCCGCGTAGGCTGGCGGTATGGTCTCCGACGTCTCAGACATCTTCGATCCCTCCGAGTGGCGGGTCGCACCGGGGTTCGGCGAACTCAGCGATGTGACCTATCACCACGATCTCTCCGGTCGTATAGCCCGCGTGGCATTCAACCGGCCCGAGGTGCGCAACGCCTTCCGCCCGCACACCGTCGACGAGCTCTACGCGGCTCTCGACGACGCCCGGCAGAACCCGCGCATCGGGGTCGTTCTGCTCACGGGCAACGGGCCGAGCCCCACAGACGGAGGCTGGGCCTTCTGCAGCGGGGGCGACCAGCGCATCCGCGGTCGTGACGGTTACCGGTACGAGGATCAGGGCGGCCCGGATGCCCCGGCCGACGCCGCGCGCACCGGTCGCCTGCACATCCTCGAGGTGCAGCGCCTCATCCGCTTTATGCCGAAGGTCGTCATCGCTGTCGTGCCCGGCTGGGCGGCCGGCGGCGGCCACTCGCTCCACGTCGTCTGCGACCTCACGATCGCGAGCGAGGAGCACGGCCGCTTCAAGCAGACCGATGCGGATGTCGGATCCTTCGACGCCGGCTACGGCAGCGCGTACTTCGCCCGGCAGATCGGCCAGAAGAACGCCCGCGAGGTGTTCTTCCTGGCCCGGGAGTACAGCGCTCGGCGGGCGTACGAGATGGGTGCGGTGAACGCCGTCGTCCCGCACGCCCTGCTCGAGCCGACCGCCCTCGACTGGGCGCGCACGATCCTCACGAAGTCGCCCACAGCGATTCGTATGCTCAAATTCGCATTCAACGCCGTCGACGACGGGCTCGTGGGACAGCAGGTGTTCGCGGGCGAGGCCACGCGCCTCGCCTACGGCACCGACGAGGCCGTCGAGGGGCGGGACTCCTTCCTCGAGAAGCGCGATCCCGACTGGTCGCCCTACCCCTGGCACTACTGAGCATGACGATGCCGGCTCGCGGGCGGGTGAGCGCTGTATGAGAGAGCTGCGCGTGGTCGGGGCCGAGGAGCCGGCACGTGTGCTCGGCGCGCTGCGGGACGCCCTGAGCGGCGAGGGGGCGGCCGTGCTCCCTCGCGCGGCCGGCGCCCAGGCCTCGCCCGGTGGCGACGCCTCCGAGGAGGTCGACACGGGGACGTCGCTCGGCCCCGTGCCCCGCACCGTCGCCCTCGTCATCGAGACCTCGGGCTCGACGGGCGTGCCCAAACGCGTGATGCTCAGCACCGACGCGCTGCTCGCGAGCGCCGCCGCCTCGACCTCGGCCCTCGGCGGCGGCGGTCAGTGGCTCCTCGCCCTGCCCGCCCACTACGTCGCCGGCGCGCAGGTTCTCGTGCGCTCGATCGCCGCGCAGACCGAGCCCGTGCTGCACCCCGCCGGCCACTTCGACCCGGCCGAGTTCGCCCGCAGCGCGCGCGCCCTGAGCGAGGAGCGCCGCTTCACCTCCCTCGTGCCCGTGCAGCTCGCCCGACTCGTCGACGCGGCCGAAGGCGACGCGGAGGTGCTCGCCGCGATGCGCCGCTTCGACGGCATACTCGTGGGCGGGCAGGCCGTGCGCCCCGAGCTCGTCGCACGGGCGCGGGGGCTCGGCTTCGGCATCCGCCTCACCTACGGCTCGAGTGAGACCTGCGGCGGCTGCGTCTACGACGGCCGGCCGATCGGCAACACCCGGGTGCGTCTCGTCGACGGGCTCGTCGAGCTCGGAGGCTCGGTGCTGGCCGAGGGCTACCTCGCCGACCCCGAGCGAACGGATGCCGCCTTCCGCGACGACCACGGCGAACGCTGGTATCGCACGGGCGACCTCGGCGTTCTCGACGGTGAGACGCTCACCGTGCTCGGCCGCGCCGACAACGTGATCGTCTCGGGAGGGGAGAAGGTGTCGCTCGACGCGGTCGAGCGCCGAGTGCGCTCGCTCGACGGCCTCGGCGACGCGGTGGTCGTGGCCGCGGACGACCCCGAATGGGGCCAGGCGCCCGTCGTCGTCGCGGAGGGGAGCGTGCGGGGGCTCCCCGGCATAGCGGAGCTCCGTGCCGTCGTCGCCGGGGCCCTGGGCCGCGCCGCCGCACCCCGGAGCATCGTGATCGTGGAGCGGCTGCCCGTGCTCGCCTCGGGAAAACCCGACCGGATTGCGATCACGCGCATAGCCGCCGAGGAGTCCGGCCCCGGCATCCGGGCTTAGAATCGCACCCGTGGCAGCACGAACCCCCGGTAGACCGAAAGCCCAGCGACTCGACCCCGCGAAGGAGCTGCGGCGGCGTGGTGCGCCCGGGAAGACGCCCGCGAAGGCCGTGAAGCCGGCGAGCGCGGCCGACTGGATCTCGGGGGCGCGCGTGCGCACCCTGACCCTCGCGGTCGGCCCCGTCGTCGTCGGCTCGAGCGCCGCCTACCTGCTCGACGGCTTCGACCTCGCGCTCGCGATCCTCTGCCTCGTCGTCGCCCTCGCGCTGCAGATCGGCGTCAACTACTCCAACGACTACTCGGACGGCGTGCGCGGCACCGACGACCACCGGGTCGGGCCGGCGCGACTGACCGGTTCGGGTGCCGCCCGGCCGCGCACCGTGCTGAGCGTCGCCATCGCCTTCTTCGCCCTCGCCGCCGTGGCGGGCCTGGCGATCGTGCTGATCAGCGGCTACTACTGGCTGCTCGTGGTGGGCGCCGTCGCGATCGCGGCCGCCTGGTTCTACACGGGCGGCAAACGGCCATACGGGTACTACGGCTTCGGCGAGCTCTTCGTCTTCGTCTTCTTCGGCATCGTCGCGACGGCGGGAACGACCTTCGTGCAGGCCGGGACGGTCAACCTCGAGGGCTGGCTCGGCGGCGTCGCGGGTGGTCTTCTCGCCTGCGCCATCCTGATGGTCAACAACCTGCGCGACATCGACACCGACCGGGCCGCCGGCAAGAGGACCCTCGCGGTGCTCATCGGGCGCACGGCGTCGCGGGTCGTCTTCTGCATCCTCATGCTGCTGCCCTACGTGATCGCCGCGTTCCTGGCGCTCTTCTACCCGCCCGTCTACGCGGTCTTCTTCGCCCTGCTGCTGTCGCTCCCCGCGTGCGTCATCGCGATCACGGCCAAGACGCCCAAGGAGCTCATCCTCGCTCTCAAGCTCGCGAGCTTCACGGCGCTCGCCTACAGTGTGCTGCTCGCCTTCGGGCTCGTGGTGCCCTACTCCGCGATCTGAGGCTCACGGCAGAGTTCGCCGTCTCGGCGAGCGAGGCCGCCCAGAACGACGGTGCGGCTCAGGCCCTTGCCTCGGGGTCGGAGCTCGCGACGCGGTCGACTTCTGCATCCTCGTCTGCGTCGTCGTCGTCGCTCGCGCTGTGGTGCTCGCGGTGTCTCGCCTCGTAGAGCTGCAGGGATGCCGCGTTGAGCGGTTTGCGCAAGAAGATGTACGAGACGCAGAGGCCGACGATCGCCGCGATGACCGTGGCGATCCAGGGGATGACCCCGAAGACCAGAAGGATCGCGAGCGGCGCGGCGAACGCCAGCACTCGCAGGAGCGTGTAGACGAGCCAGGCCGGAATGGACTTCACGGCACAAGTCTACGATCGTGCGACTGGAGCTGCGCTGGATGGCCGTTTCTCCCAGACTCGCGGACTACCATTGGTGCATGGCACGAGCATTGTTCGGGCTGGTCCTCGTGGCCGCCGCCTTCATCATCTACGCAGTCGTAGATTGTGTGATGCTCGACCGTGCGCGCGTGCGTGGGCTTCCCCGTGGCGTGTGGATTCTCATCATCCTTCTTCTGCCGGTCATCGGCGGTATCCTCTGGTTCTTCGTCGGTCGTGGCCGCAAGTCCCAGCTGCGTGCGCGGTCGATTGCGCCCGACGACGACCCCGACTTCCTCAAGGGCCTCATCAAAGACCCCGACCAAGACGAGCGCATCCGCAAGCTCGAACAGGAGCTCTCGGAGCTCGACGACGGGCAGACGCCGCCCGACGGCCGCCCGGGCGAGGCCGACCCGCCCGGACGACGGGATGCCTGAGCCGCAGACCAGCCCTGCAACCGAGTTCGCCGCGCGGCTCCTGCTCGCCTTCGTGGGCCGCGGGGTGCGCCATGTCGTGCTGAGCCCGGGCTCACGCTCGCAGGCGCTCGCGCTCGCGTGCGCCGAGCTCGAGGCCGTGGGCGCGATCAGCCTGCACGTGCGCATCGACGAGCGCTCTGCGGCCTTCCTCGCCCTGGGGCTCGCGGTCGAGAGCGGCATGCCCGCCCTGATGATCACGACGAGCGGCACGGCGGTCGCCAACCTGCACCCCGCGGTGCTCGAGGCGAGCCATTCGCGGGTTCCGCTCATCCTGCTGACGGCCGACCGGCCCGCCGAGCTGCGCGGCATCCGCTCGAACCAGACGACCGTGCAGCCCGGCATCTTCGGGCCGGCCGTGCGCCTCTCGGTCGACGTCGAGGCACCGGGTGGCGGCACGGAACACGCCGGCGAGACGGGCGCTGACGACACGCGCGCCGACCGGCTCGTCGACCGGGCGATGGATGCCGCGTGCGGCACCCTCTCGGCCGATCCGGGCCCCGTGCAACTGAACCTCGCCTTCCGCGAGCCGCTCTCGGCGGCCCGCAGCTCGGTCGCCCTCGACGCTCCCGCAGAGGTGGCTCCCCGCCCGCAGCTGCCCCCGCACGAGACCTTCCCCGTGCGTCGCGGCCCGCGCACCGTCGTGATCGCCGGTCACGCGGCCGGCCCGCAGGCGCAGGAGTTCGCGCTCGCCGGCGGCTGGCCGCTTCTCGCCGAGGTGTCGAGCGGCTCCCGCTTCGGGCCCAACACCGTCGTCGCCTACCGCGAGCTGCTCGCCGACGCCGACTTCGGCGGCCGGGTGCAGCGCGCGATCGTGTTCGGGCATCCGACGCTCAGCCGCGAGGTGCCCGCGCTCGTGCAGACGCCCGGGGTCGAGACGATCGTCGTGTCGCCGACGGGCGAGGAGTGGTACAACCCGGGCCATCGGGTGCACACGGTCGCCCGCTCGGTGCTCGCCGTCGACGAGGAGGGTCAGCCGCTCGCCGACGATCCGCACAGCCTCTCGGCCGAGCAGCGCGCCTGGCTGGGATCCTGGGTGACGGCGAGCCGGCGTGTGGTCGATGCCGGTGAGAGCCTCGACGCACCGGATGTCGCGGCATCCCGCTCGGCGAAGATCTCCGACCGTCGCGACTTCGCCCGCGAGGAGCTCGCGATCATGCGGCAGCCGATCACCCGGCGCATGCTCGTCGAGGCGGTGTGGCGGGTCACCTGGCCGCACGACCGGCTCGTCCTGGGCGCGTCGAGGCTCGTGCGCGAGCTCGACCGCGTGGCTGCCGGCAAACGCGTCGTCGTGCACGCCAATCGCGGTCTCGCGGGCATCGACGGAACCGTCGCCACGGCGCTCGGCATCGCGCTCGCGAGCCAGGAGGTCGTGAACGGCGCGGCCCCCGCCTCGACCGGCGCGACCCGGGTGCTGCTCGGCGACCTCGCGCTGCTGCACGACGTCGGCTCGCTGCTGCTGCCGAGTGCCGAGACACGGCCGCGCATCCAGCTCATCGTCGGCAACGACGGCGGCGGCACGATCTTCGACACCCTCGAGGTTGCGGCCTCGGCGGCGGCGGACCGTTTCGACCGTGTGCTCTACACGCCCCAGTCGGTGGATGTCGCGGCCCTCGCCACGGCGTACGGCTGGTCGCACACCCGCGCCACGACCCGCACCGAGCTCGACCAGGCGCTCACGACGCCGCTCACGGGTCCGTCGATCCTCGAGATCCCGCTGCCCCGCTGACCCCGCGCTTCTCACAGAGGCGAGGAGGGGATCATGTCGACTATCCCGAAGCAGCCGCGGCCGTTCTTCCCATCGAGCAGGGCGGGGGTCCTCGCCGGGGTGGCTCTTGTGGCGGCGGTCCTTGTCGCCTCGGTACTGGAATCGGCCGGAGTGCCGATCGTGTCACCGACTGCCGCGTTCGTCGCGCTCGCGGCGGCGTTCGCCACGATTCCCCGAGCGATCCAGCCGAGAGGCAACGGGATCCTCGCCCCGATCGGGCAGGTGGCATCGGGGGCTGTTTATGGGTCAGCGCTCGTGATCGGGCTAGCGGGAAGCACCGCCTCGATGATGACCGGTTCGCCGGTCTGGGCTTCCGTCGCACTGGTCGTCTGCATACTCGGTCTAGCCGTCGGTCTGGCCTGGGCCTTCAACTCACGGCACACGATTCGCCATTCTCCCGCAGCCTGATCCTCACCAGGACCGTCAGAGGGCCCGTCCGGTTAGACCGAACGGGCCCTCTGATCATCTTTGCGAGGAGGAATCGGCTCAGCCGAAGGCCTCGACGACGGGGCGGAACTTCATACGCGTCTCGGCGAGCTCGCGCTCGGGGTCGGAGTCTGCGACGATGCCGGCACCCGCATAGGCGGTGATGTCGCCGGCGGGCGACACCTGGGCGCAGCGCAGGGCGACCGCCCACTCGCCGTCGCCGTCTGCGCCGACCCAGCCGACCGGCCCGGCGTAGCGTCCGCGATCGAAGGGCTCGAGCTCGTCGATGAGGGCGAGGGCCGAGGCCGTGGGGGTTCCGGCGACCGCGGCCGTCGGGTGCAGGGCGGCGATGAGGTCGAGCGACGTCGATCCGTCGCTCAGTGTGCCCTCGACATCCGTCGCCAGGTGCCACAGGTTGGGCAGTTTGAGCGTGAACGGCATCTCGCTCGTCACGAGCCGTGAGCTGTGCGGGCTGAGCGCCGCGAGCACGCTCTGCACGGCGAACTGGTGCTCGTCGCGGTCTTTCGAGCTCGTGGCGAGCGCGACCGCCGAGTCGTGGTCGGCCTCGGCGTCGCCGCCGCGCGAGATCGTGCCGGCGAGCACGCGCGCGCTCACGGTGCCGTGGTCGACGCGCACGAGTGTCTCGGGGCTCGAGCCCATAAAGCCGTCGACGGCGTAGGTCCAGCAGTCGGGGTAGCCGAGGGCCAGCTCGACGAGGGGTCTGCGGCGGTCGGACTCGAGGGGCAGGTGGCCGACGAGGTCGCGGGCGAGCACGACCTTCTCGAGCTCGCCCCTGCCGATGCGCTCCACGGCGGTCGCGACGGCCGTGCTGTAGTCGGCCTTGCCCATGGCGCCGGGCAGCAGCGAGATGCGGTATTCGGAGCCGAAGGGGGTGGCCTGCGGCATCCTGCCCGCGACGGCGCTCGCCGTCACCGACGCCCCGGCGAGAGCGGATGAATCGAGCCCGTCGTTCGCCTGCACGCGGGTGATCCAGCTGATGCCGCCTCGCCGCCCGACGATCGTGCGGGGAACGATGAGCACGCTCGTGAGGCCGCTGTGCGCCGAGAAGGTGAAGGTTCCGAAAGCGACGAGCCCCGTGCCGGGCCGGCCGATCGGGTCGGTGACGGTGGCGGCGGAGGCCAGGAGGCGCCAGGCCTCTGCGGCCTGGGCCATGCGGTCGGGCCCGGAGAACTCGAGCCGGATCGACTCGCCGATGCCGGCGAGCCCTTCGCCTTTGCGCATCCACAGGAGCGGCTCGCTCGAATCGAGGAGCGGGATGAGGTGGCGGATGTCGTCGACCGGAGTGGTCTCGACGGTCAACGCCCGAACGGGCGCAGCGGTTGTGCTCACCTCTTCACAATACGCCCGTCCGCTGGGTGCGCTCTGTGCCCGGCGGACGCCCGGCCCTTCCCGCCTCCCCTCCGCCCCGCGTCCCCGCATCCGACTCAAAACGACGGAACTTTTCGCTCAGGAGGGGGCTTTGGGCTCCAAAACTGCTGTTCTGCATGGAATCTCCGTCGTTTTGGGTATGGAAGGGGTGGGGTGGCCGCGCGCCCGTAAACTAGTACGGTGAAGGCCGACCTCAGCAAACGCCCCGACGAAGTCGCGGCCATGTTCGACGAGGTGTCGACCCACTACGACCGCACCAACACGGTGCTCTCCGCGGGCAACGACATCCTCTGGCGTGTGGCGACCACACGGGCCGTCGACCCGCAGCCGGGCGAGCGGGTCCTGGATGTCGCGGCCGGCACGGGCACCTCGAGCGCGGCCTTCGCACGCAGCGGCGCCGCCGTCGTGGCCGCCGACTTCTCGCCGGGCATGATCGCCGTCGGCCGCACGCGCCAGGCGCACGTTCCGAACGTCGAGTTCGTGCAGGCCGACGCCATGGCCCTGCCGTTCGGCGACGACGAGTTCGACGCCGTCACGATCTCCTTCGGGCTGCGCAACGTCGCCGACCCGCAGCAGGCGCTCTCCGAGTTCTTCCGCGTCACGAGGCCTGGCGGGCGCCTCGTCGTCTGCGAGTTCTCCACACCTCCGGTGCCCCTCATCCGCAGCGCGTACGGCGCCTACCTCCGTGTCGTCATGCCGGCCCTCGTGCGCTTCGCGAGCTCCAACGACGCCGCCTACGGCTACCTGGCCGAGTCCATCGAGGCCTGGCCCGACCAGCCGACGCTCAGCTCGTGGATCCGCGACGCGGGCTTCACGAGCGTGGCGTACCGCAACCTCACGGCGGGCATCGTGGCCCTGCACCGTGGCGTCAAACCCGGCCTCCCGGTCGGCTGATCATCGATCGTTAGGCTGAGAGAGTGAAACCGAGCGTTCCCGTGGTCCGTCGTGGCTCGTCGCTGACGTCGCAGTTGGGGCTGAGCGAGCGCGTCTTCTCGTCTGCCGAAGACCGCGGCATGGCCCGCGCCGTCGACGACGGCCTGGCCCGCGTCGAGTCGACCCTGCTGCAGGAGGTGCGGTTCGCCGACAGCATCGCCGACGTCACGGGCCGCTATCTGCTGGATGCCGGCGGCAAACGCGTGCGCCCCATGCTGACCCTGCTCACCGCCCAGCTCGGCGAGGGCGGCCTGCCCGAGGTCGTGCAGGCCGCCGCTGCCATCGAGATCACCCACCTCGGCTCGCTCTACCACGACGACGTGATGGACGAGGCGGAGCGCCGCCGTGGGGTGCCCAGCGCCCAGACGGTGTGGGGCAACTCGGTCGCGATCCTCACGGGTGACCTGCTCTTCGCCCGGGCGAGCCAGATCATGGCGGCGCTCGGCGAGCGCGCCATCCGCCTGCAGGCGAACACCTTCGAGCGCCTGGTGCTCGGCCAGCTGCACGAGACCGTCGGCCCGCAGCCGGGCGACGACGCGATCGCCCACTATCTCGCGGTGCTCGCCGACAAGACCGGCTCGCTCATCGCGACAGCCGGGCAGGCCGGAATCGTCTTCTCCCATGCTCCCGCGGAGTTCGAGCAGGCGGTCGTCGACTTCGGCGAACGCGTCGGCATCGCCTTCCAGCTCATCGACGACGTGCTCGACCTCTCCGCGCGAACCGAGGAGACCGGCAAGACGTCGGGAACCGACATCCGCGCCGGCGTCGTCACCCTGCCGCTGCTCAAGCTCCGGCAGCGGGCGCTCACGGACGCCTCCTCCGCGGCCCTCCTCGCCCGGATCGAGAGCCACGTCTCCGTCGATCGCGACGACGACGCCGACCCGCTCGACCTCGACGAGGCGATCGCCGAGCTGCGCGACCACGAGGTCACCCGCGAGACCTTCGACGAGGCCCACCGCTGGGCGCGCGACGCCGTCGCGGCCCTCGAGCCGATCCCGGACGGCTCGGTCAAGAAGGCGCTCTCGCGTTTCGCCGACACGATCGTCGAGCGCTCCAGCTAGCGACAGAACGCGTGCCCGCCCACCCGGCGGGCTCCCTGAAAGGAACCCCGTATGACCAAGCTCAGGCTGGCCATCGTCGGTGCAGGCCCCGCCGGCATCTATGCCGCCGACATCCTGCTCAAGTCGGAGAGGAGCTTCGACGTCTCGATCGACCTCTTCGAGCAGCTCCCGGCTCCGTACGGGCTCGTGCGCTACGGCGTCGCACCCGACCACCCGCGCATCAAGGGCATCGTCACGGCCCTGCGCGAGGTGCTCGACCGCGGCGACATCCGCATCTTCGGCAACGTGAGCTTCGGCAGCGACATCACCCTCGACGACCTCAAACGCCACTACCACGCCGTCATCTTCGCGACGGGGGCGGTGCGCGACGCCGATCTCGACATCCCGGGCGTGGGGCTCGACGGCTCCTACGGCGCCGCCGAGTTCGTGAGCTGGTTCGACGGCCACCCCGACGTTCCGCGCACCTGGCCGCTCGAGGCGCAGTCGGTCGCTGTCATCGGCAACGGCAACGTGGCCCTCGACGTGTCGCGGATGCTCGCCAAGCATGCCGACGACCTGCTGCCCACCGAGATCCCCGCGAACGTCTACGAGGGCCTCAAAGCCTCGCCCGTGACCGACGTGCACGTCTTCGGCCGCCGCGGGCCCGCCCAGGTCAAGTT
The DNA here is from genome assembly GCF_002797855.1 of Compostimonas suwonensis. Classification (GTDB taxonomy): domain Bacteria; phylum Actinomycetota; class Actinomycetes; order Actinomycetales; family Microbacteriaceae; genus Compostimonas; species Compostimonas suwonensis. Next base: position 34,603 of record NZ_PGFB01000001.1, on the reverse strand, counting down.
CACCCCGCTCGAGCTGCGCGAGCTCGGCGAGCTGAACGACGTCGACATGGTGCTCTACGACGAGGACTTCGACTACGACGAGGCGGCGAGGGCGGCGATCGCGAGCAACAAGCAGGTCATGGTCATCGACCGGGTGCTGCAGCAGTGGCGCACCCGCGAGATCGGCTCCGCGAGCCGCCGCCTGCACCTGCACTTCTACGCCAAGCCGCTCGAGATCGTGGGCGACGGGAACGGCCGGGTGAGCGCCCTCCGCTACGAGCGCACCGCGCCGGATGCCGAGGGCGGCGTCGTGGGCACGGGCGAGATCCGCGAGATCCCGATCCAGGCGATCTACCGCGCGGTCGGGTACTTCGGCTCGGAGCTGCCCGGTGTGCCCTTCGACGTGCGGCACGGCGTCATCCCGAACCATGAGGGTCAGGTGCTGCACGGCGACGACAACGAGCAGATGTTCGGGGTCTACGCGACCGGCTGGATCAAACGCGGACCCGTGGGCCTCATCGGCCACACGAAGTCGGATGCGATGGAGACGGTCCGCCATATCATCAACGACCAGGCGAACTGGTGGTCGCCCTCCTCGCCGTCGGAGGAGAGCGTCGTCGAGCTGCTGCAGTCGCGTGGCGTCGAGTACACCGACCTCGACGGCTGGCACCGTCTCGACCAGCACGAGCTCGCCCTCGGCGAGCCCGAGGGCCGAGTGCGCATCAAGGTCGTGCCCCGCGACGAGATGGTGCGCATCTCCCGCACCGACGCCGACTGACGCGCTCCGGCCTCCGCGGTTCGCCTGCTTCCGGCCTGTGTAACGGCCTTGCTTACTCAAAACGACGGAGATTTCGCCCGCTGAGGCCCGTTTCTCCCGTTTCAGGCCGGTTTTCGGGCGGATCTCCGTCGTTTTGAGTGGGAGTGGGAGTGCGAGTGGGAGTGGGAGTGGGAGTGGGAGTGTGCTGACCGCCGACCCGCTCGTGGGGGGGGGGGGGGGGGGGGGGGGGCGGTACCCCGGCTCGATCCGCCTGGCCTCGGCCCATTCCCGCGGGCGATCGCTAGGGTTGGGGAATGAGCGACCCGGTGTGGAGACCCGACGTGCTCGGCCCCGGCTTCGAGCAGCTCACGCTGCCGCTCGCACCGGACGACGAGGGCGAGGTCGTCGCGACGCTCGTGCGCTACGTGCCGCGCCGCTTCTCCGGCGGGCTCGCACGCGGTCTCGGCATCGTGACCGGCCCCGCCGCCGGCGCTGACGTGCTCTACGTGCACGGCTGGTCCGACTACTTCTTCCAGAGCCACCTCGCCGCCTTCTGGCATCGGATGGGCGCGCGGTTCTTCGCCCTCGACCTGCGCAAGTACGGCCGCAGCCTGCGTGCCAACCAGACCCCCGGCTACGTGACCGACCTCGCCGTCTACGACGAAGACCTGGATGCCGCGCTCGCCGCCATGGGCCGGCGCGCGGGCTCGGCCAGACCCCTGGTGCTCATGGGCCACTCGACGGGCGGACTCACGCTGAGCCTCTGGGCAGCGCGTCATCCGGGGGCCGTCGCCGGTCTGGTCCTCAACAGCCCGTGGCTCGAGTTCCAGGCGCGGCAGGTGGGCAGGCAGGCGCTCGCGCCGCTCATCGGGCTGCAGGCGAGGGTGGCGCCGCTCGCCCCGCTGCCGACCGTCGACCTCGGCTTCTACACCCGGTCGGTGTCGAAGGAGTTCGACGGCAGCTGGGAGTACAACGGCCAGTGGCGGCCGGTGCAGGGGTTTCCGACGCATCCGGCCTGGCTGAGCGCCATCCTCGCCGGTCATGCGCGGGTCGCCGACGGCCTGGGCATCGACGCCCCCGTGCTCACGATGCTCTCGGCCCGCTCGGTGCTGCTGCCGCGCTGGACGCCCGCGATGATGTCGGCCGACATCGTGCTCAACGTCGACGACATCGCCGAGCGCACGGTGCGACTCGGGCCCACGGTGAGCGTCGTGCGCCTCGACGGCGCTCTGCACGACATCATGCTCTCGATCGAGCCCGTGCGCGAGGAGGCCTACGCGCAGATGACGCGGTGGCTGCGCGGGTACCTCTGAGCGGTGTCGATCGCACCCGCCCTCAGCGGCGGGCGATCCCGGCACCCCGAATGCAGGAGCTCGGGCGCGACACGCCGAGAGGCTCGGGCCGAAGGCGGCCCTGACCGCGTGAACTCCTGCATTCGGGATGGGTCGGTGGAAGGGTGGGGCGGGATGCGGCGTCAGAAGACCCGCACGGCCACCTCGGCGGGCGCGGCGAGCAGCGACTCGATCTCGTCGTCGAGCTTGACGAGGGTGAGCGAGGCGCCCGCCATGTCGAGCGAGGTGCAGTACTCGCCCACGTAGCTGCGCCCGACCGTGATGCCGCGGTCGGCGAGGCGCTCGTGCGCGATGCCGTAGAGCAGGTAGAGCTCGCTGATGGGCGTGCCGCCCAGACCGTTGATCATCAGGGCGACGCGGTCGCCCTCCTGGTACGGCAGGTCGGGCAGGATGGCGCCGAGCAGCTCGTCGACGATCTCGTCGGCCGGCATCCACTTCGCGCGTCGGCGGCCCGGCTCGCCGTGGATGCCCACGCCGATCTCGATCTCGTCGTCGCCCAGCTCGAAGAGCGGGGAGCCCTTCGCCGGGGGAGTGCAGGCCGTGAGCGCGATACCCATCGTGCGGGTGACCGAGTTGACCTTCTCGCCGATGCGGATGACCTCGTCGAGGTCGGCGCCCGCCTCCGCGGCCGCGCCCACGGCCTTCATCACGAAGAAGTTGCCCGCGACGCCGCGGCGGCCGATCGTGTAGGTCGAGTCCTGTACCGAGACGTCGTCGTCGATGAACAGGGTCTTGACGGTGATGCCGTCGGCGACGGCCATCTCCTGCGCCATGTCGAAAGCCATGCGGTCGCCCGTGTAGTTGTTCACGAGCAGCAGCACGCCCTTCGGCGAGGCGAGCAGCTTCGTCGTCTCGTAGACGTAGTCGAGGGGCGGGGCGGCGAACACGTCACCCGGGCACGCGCCGTCGAGCATCCCGGGGCCGACCGTCATCACGTGGGCGGGCTCGTGGCCAGAGCCGGAGCCCTGGATGATCGTCACCTTGTCGGCGCGCGGTGCGTCGGCGCGGTGGATGAGGTTGTACTCGGAAACGTAGCGCAGGGTGTCCGGGTTCGCGAGGGCGATCCCCTTGAGCATCTCGGGAACGAACTGCTTGGGATCGTTGATGAACTTCTTCATGGTCGTACTCTCCGTCTGCTTGTGATGTGTCTGCTTCGTATCGGGCTGTCTGTTCCGGGTGTGGGCTTGTCTGTTCGGGATGGGGCGTTCGTTCGGGTCGGCGCGGGCGGATGCCGCGGCTAGCGCTCCGGCCAGGCGAGCGCGAGCTGCTCGGCGAGCACGGCCACGGCCACGGCGCCCGCGTCGGGGGAGCCGATGCTGCGCTCTCCCGTGTAGCTCGCGCGGCCTCGGCGGGCTTGCATGGTCGTCGTCGCGTCGGCCGCCGCACGGGCGACCGTCGCCGTGCGGTCGAGGGCGCCGGCGGGGTCGTCGCCTGCGGCGAGGGCGGCCTCGAGCTCGTCGGTCGCGGGCACGAGCGCGTCGAGCAGGGTCTTGTCCCCGACATCCGACTGCCCTCTCGCCTTGATGCCTTCCGCTGCGGCGCGGAGGGCGGCCACGACGTCGTCGCCCGTGACGGTGTCCTTGCCTTTGAGCGAGGCGCCCGCGCGCAGGAAGGCCGTGCCCCACAGGGGCCCCGAGGTGCCCCCGATGCGGCTCGTGATGGTGAGGGCGATCTTCGTGAGGAAGGTGCCGGCGTCGGTGCGGTCGAAGGTGTCCCACTCGGCGAGCACGATCTCGAAGCCGCGGGCGAGGGAGTAGCCGAAGTCGCCGTCGCCGACGACGGCGTCGAGGTCGCCGAACTCCTTCTCGCGGTCGACGGCCGTCTGCGCGATCGTGCGGACGACGAACTCGGTGGTCTCGAGAGCGGTCATACATCCTCCTGGTCTGGTGCGGGCGCCGCGGACGCGGTCGTGGTCGGGCCGGATGCCGGGGGCGGGGGCGCCGCGAGGACGGCCCGCAGCACGCCGACATCCACGAAACCGTCCGGGACGATCCCGGAGGCCGCAGCGAGCACTGCTGCGGGGACTGGGCCGCCCGGGGCCGTCGCCGGCTCGCCGAGGGAGGAGACGACGAGCTGCGCGCCCGTGAAGTCCTCGTTCTCGGTGTAGCTGCTCACGGTCACGATCGTGCGGATGCCGGCGGCCACGGCGGCCCGCAGCCCGTTCGCGCTGTCCTCCACGACGATCGCCTCCGAGGCGGGCACACCGATCTCGCGCAGCGCGAGCAGGTAGATGTCGGGGGACGGCTTCTTCGCGGGCACGATGTCGCCCGCGAAGACGTGGAAGCGGGCGGCGAGCTCGGGGCCCACCGCGTGCTCGAGCACGGCGCGCACCGATGGTTCCGCGGAGGTCGAGGCGACCGCCAGGTCGAAGCCCGCCGCAGCGGCCTCCTCGACGATGCGTCGGATGCCGGGGCGCGCGGGCAGTGCGCCGGTCGCGACGAGCTCGGTGTAGATCTGCGTCTTGCGCTTGTGCCAGGCGGCGACGGCCTCCCGCTGGCCGGCCTCGTCGACGGGCAGGCCGGCCTCGGCGACGAACTCGGGGGTCAGCAGGCTCGCGAGCCGCTCCTTGCCGCCCGAGATGAGCACTTTGACCGCATAGTCGTCCTCGCTCCACCGCACGGGGAGCCCGAACTCCTCGAAGACCTGGTTGAAGGCGGGCAGGTGCCCGTAACGCTCGGTGTCGGCGAGCACGCCGTCGCAGTCGAAGATGAGCGCGGGCACGCTCAGGCCGCCTTTCCGGCGCTTCCGAAGGTGGTCGCGAGCCCGACGGTGAGGTCGCGGATCTGCTTCTCCACCTTCGTGAAGACGGTCGGCGGATCCCACTTGTCAGCGGCCTCCGCCTCTCTCGTGGCCTCGAGCATCCCCTGCAGGTAGCGGATCTTGAGCGCGGTGGAGATGTTGACCTTCGCGCAGCCGCGGGCGATCAGGTCGGTGAACTGCGCATCCGTCATGCCGCTTCCGCCGTGCAGGGCGATGGGGATGGGGTGCGCCTCGACGAGGTCGCTCACCCGCTGGAAGTCGAGCACGGGCTCGCGCTTGTAGACGCCGTGCGCGTTGCCGATGGCCGGGGCGAAGACGTCGACCCCCGTGCGCTCGATGAAGTCGAGGGAGACCGCGAGGCTCTGCCGTGCCGCCTCGGTGTCGGAGCCCACGCCGTCCTCCACGCCCGTGATCGACTCGATCTCGCCCTCGACGTGGGCGCCGTAGCGGCGGGCCTCGGCGACGACCTCGATCGTCTGCCGCAGGTTCTCCTCCACGGGAAGCGTCGAGGCGTCGAAGAGCACCGAGTTCCAGCCCCTCTCGAGGCACTCGGAGAGCACCGCGCGATCGGGGCAGTGGTCGAGGTGCAGGGTGACCGGCACCGGGATGCCCTCGGTCATGGCCGACCACATGGCGAAGAGCACGTCGGAGCCGATCGACTTCACGGTCTTCACCGAGGTCTGCACGATGACGGGCGAGTTCGCCTCGACGGCGCCCGCGAGCACGCTCGCGAGGGTGAGGTCGTTGACGATGTTGATGGCGGGCACGCCGTAGCGGTGCTCGAACGCCTCATCGACGATGCTCTTGAGGGAGACGACAGGCACGGGGATCCTCCTTGACCGGATGCCCCGAATCTACGTCGGCTCGGCGGCGCGCAGTATTGGTGCTTCCCCCCATGCCCGGTGGGGTTTTCACCGAGCACGGGGTACTGCGCGGAAGTGGGGCCCTAGGTCGCACTCACCCTCGAGGCGGTCGATCCGCGGGTCCGGGCTTTCGCGGACCGGGTCCCGATCAGAAGGTGTAGTCGCCGCTCGCCGCCGCCTGCTCGTACGCCATACGAGGCTGCTGAGTCGCCAGTTTCCCCCCGCTGACGTCGATGAGCGTGCCGGTGATGTACTGGGCGAGATCGCTCGCGAGGAAGCAGACGAGTTCGGAGATCTCGCTCGGTTCGCCCCAGCGCCGCAGGGTCAACGAATCGAGGTAGCGCTCTTGTCGTTCTGCCGACATCTCGCCGAAGCGCCCGAGCGCCGTGGGGATCATACCGGGCGCGTAGGCGTTCACGGTGACGTTCCACGGACCGAGCTCGCCGGCCAGAGCGCGGGTGAACTGCGTCACCGCAGACTTGGACGCGGCGTACAGGGCGCCTCCGACGAGCGGCACGATGGCTGCGAACGACGAGGAGTTGATGATCCGGCCGGAGCGCTGTGCCTTCATGGCGGGGATGACGGCCTGGCAGGTGTGGAACACGCCTTTCATGTTCACATCGAAGACCCGGTCCCAGCTCTCGTCGTCCAGCTCCTCGACGAGTCCGTTGCCGGCGACACCCGCATTGTTCACGAGCACGTCGATGCGGCCGAATCTGGCGAGCACGTCGGCGACGATCTCGTTGACCCGCGATGCGTCACGGACATCGCCGGCGTAGATCGCCCCGCCCCCCTGAGCGTCTGCGATGCGTGCACCGGTCTCGCTGAGTGCGGCCTCGGTGAGGTCGAGGGCGATCGTCGTCGCGCCTTCGTCGGCGAGGGTCGCGGCGATGTTCGCACCGATCCCGCCTGCCGCTCCCGTGACGATGACGACCTTCTTGTTCAGATCGATGAGCATGAGGTTCCTTTCGGCCGACCGGGATGTCTAGTGCGAGTCGTCTTCGACGGCGCGAACGACGGCATCGCCGAACTGTGCGGAGGTGGCGCTGCCGCCGAGATCCGGTGTGAGCGTGTCTCCGCTCTGCAGCACCTTCGCCACCGCGGTGTCGATGCGCTCTCCTGCGATGGTCGCGGCCTCGTCGTCGCGGCTCGTGCCGAGCCAGTTCAGCATGAGCGCCGCGGAGAGGATGGCCGCTGTGGGGTTCGCGATCCCGCGTCCGGCGATGTCGGGCGCGGAACCATGCGCCGACTGGAACATCCCGTGATCGTCGCCGACATCCGCGCTGGCCGCCAGTCCGAGTCCGCCCACCGTCGCGCCCGCGAGGTCTGAGATGATGTCACCGAACAGGTTCTCCGTCACGACGACGTCGAAGCGTTCAGGATGCTGCACCTGGAACGTGGTCATGGCGTCGATGTATGCGTAACCGCGCTTCACATCCGGGAACTCGGCGGCCACGTCGTCGAAGATCTGCCGGAAGAAGGCGTAGCTCGCAAAAGCATTCGACTTGTCGACCACCGTGACGATCGCCGGGCGCTCCGGTCGGCGTGCGTGACGAGCGCGCGCGAGCTCGAAGGCGTGACGGACCACGCGCTCCGTGCCCGCGCGGGTCACGATGAGCGTGTCGGTCACGACGGCGTCGCCGACCCTCGCCCCGCCCTTGCGGGAGGCGAACATGCCTTCGACGTTCTCTCGGACGACGACGTAGTCGATGTCCGCCGTGCTCGTGAGCACTCTCGGCACGCCCGGATAGGTCTTCGCCGGGCGAATCCCTGCGTAGAGATCGAGCCCGGTTCTCAGCCCCAGGATCACGTCGCCGTTGACTTCGCGCCCGTCGGGGTGCCGCGCTTCGGGCAGCCCGATCGCCCCGAGATAGACGGCGTCCGCGGCCCGCGCCGCCTCGAGCTGCTCGTCCGGCAGTGCGACGCCGGTTCGCAGCCAGCGCAGAGCGCTCGCATCGAGATCGACGAGCTCCAGCTCGTGACCGACTGTCGCTGCCGCCGCCACGGCGACGCGCATCGCCTGGTCCGTTATCTCTGGGCCGATGCCGTCGCCGCCGATCACGGCGATCTGAAATCGAGACATGGTGGAGCTCCTTCGCGATCATCATTGGCACGGAGGCGCGGCGACAGCGCACGGTCACCCAGGCTCCAAACCGGTCAACTGGTTGATAGGCTAGCACGCGACACCTCCCGCGTCTCGGTATCGCGGTGATTTGCAGAAAGCAGGGACCGATGGCATCCAACCTCCCGACCGATAGCGGTCACAAGGAAGCGCCCACCGGCGCCGTCTTCACGCGTCTCGATCACGTCGGTATCGCGGTCTGGGACGCCGACAAGTGGATCCCCTATTACCGCGATGTGCTCGGCTTCGCCCTGGTCGGCGACGAGCAGGCGGAGGATCCCGGCACGAGGCTGGTGTATTTCGACGCGGGAAACGCGTTTATACAACTCGTCGAGCCCGTCAGAGACGGCATCGAGATCCGGGACTGGCTCGCCGAGCACGGAGAGGGCATCCATCACTTCTGCCTCGCCACCGACGATCTCACGGACGTCGTGCAGATGCGCCCGGGCGACGAGGTGTCGACCATCTTCCGCGCGGGCCGTCGTCGTGACGCCTGCTTCCTCACCGGCGCCCCGGAGGGGGTGCGCATCGAGGTGACCGAAACGCGTCCCTCGTGGTGATCCGCTCCAGCGCCCCGTAGGATCGCTCCATGGCCCTGGAACCATCGACCGCTGCGACGCCCCCTCTGTCGACCGACGGGGTGGCGGCGCGGGACGAGTTGAGCGCGCTCGCAGAGAGCATCGGCTCCGTCGCCCGCGAATCCGTGGTGAGCGTCGTCGCGCGACGTCTGCTCGATCAGCTCACCACCGGCAGGATCGCCCCGGGAACCCGTCTGCCCTCCGAGCGCCAACTCGCCGCCAGTCTCGAGGTGGGGCGCTCGGCCGTCAGGGAGGCGCTCGCGGCACTCGACCTGCTCGGGATCGTCGACATCCGTCCGGGCTCGGGCACCTATCTTCGAGGCAGCAGTTCCGACCTGCTCCCCAGGATCATCAACTGGGGCCTGATGCTCGGCCAGCCTCGTACCCACGACCTCGTCGAGATCCGCCAGCACCTCGAGATCCTGTCGGCGAGCCTCGCCGCCCAGCGCGCGACCGATGACGATCTCGCGGCGATCGGCCAGCGACTCGAGCAGATGGAGGCCGCCGCCGACGACATGGCCGCGTTCGTGGAGGCGGATGTCGCCTTCCACCTCGAGGTCGCTCGCACGGCTCGCAACAGTGTGCTCATCGACATCCTGCACAGCGTTCGCGAGCTTCTTCGTGTCTGGGTTCAGCGTACGAGCCAGGACAGCACGGTGACCCACAAGAGCCTCGCCGAGCACGCAGCCATCTTCGAGGCGATCTCGAACCACGATTCCGAGACGGCCATGGAGACGATGCGCGCGCACATGACCATAGCGAGCAGCAGGCTCAAGGAGTCTCTGGAGGAGGACTCCCGCTCCTGACCTCGGCTTGGCTCACGCCTTCCACTAAGCTACCAACAGGTTGACCAATTTGGTAGGGGGATGGCGATGGCCGAGCGGGCTCTGCGAATGCACATCGGTTCGTATTCGCTGCCGTCGCCGTGGGCGGCCGCCCCTGACGGGCACGGCGCGGGCATCGTCCTGGCCGAGCTCGACCGGGCCGACGGATCGCTGACCCTTCTCGACGCCCGTCACGACGACGATCCCGCGTACATCCTCTCCGATCGGAACGCCGGCATCCTGTGGACCACCTCAGAGGTCGAACACGGCGGCGAGCTCGTCGGCTACCGGGTCGCTTCCGATGGTGTGCTCGGCGAGGCATCCCGGGTCGAGACGGGCGTCGACGCGCCCTGTCATGTGCACGTGGACCTCTCCCACGGCATCGCGATCACCGCGCACTATCAGGGGCGTCGGTTCTGCGTGATCTCGCTCGCAGACGGCATGCCGGAACACGTGCTCCAGGTCATCGACCCGCCGCAATGGCCGGCCGGGGTCGATCGTCGCGCAGCACGGCCGCGTCCGCACTCGTCGCTCTCGGTCGGCGATCTCGTCGTCGCCGCCGACTGCGGACGCGACGCACTGCTGCTCTATGCCATCGATCGCGCGGCGGAGACCCCGCTCCGACTGGTGGATTCGCTGGCTCTGCCGGAAGGGACGGGGCCTCGTCATCTCGCTTTCGACGGCGAGCGAAAGCTGATCTTCGTCAGCAATCAGAACCGTGCCGGCATATCGGTCGTCTTCATCGACGAGGCCGCGCGCCGGCTCGAGCTGCGCCAGATCATCGCATCCCCCGGCCTGGGTCGTGGCGACTCGCTGCCGTCGGAGATCGCGCTTCACCCCGAGCTCGACCTGGTCTACATCGCCAACCGGCGGGATGAATCGATCTCGAGCTTCGAGATCGTCTCCGACGCCGGAGAGCTTGCTCCGCGCGCCAGTGTGGACGTGCACGGGGCGTGGCCGCGTCATTTCCGGATCACCCCGGAGGCCGACTTCCTGCTCGTCGCCAACCAGAACTCGGACCAGGTCGTGAGCTTCTCGATCGACGGCGACGGCGGACTCGAGTGGACGGGGCGAAGCCTCGATGTGGCGACTCCCACCATGATCCGCTACTGGTAGGCCGCTCGAGCGCTTCCGGCTGGACGCTGCCGGCCGTCAGGCCCGGTCGACGTCGTCGGGCAGCCGGGTGATGGCCGAGTGGATCATCCTCCGGAAGTAGCTCGCGTTCTCCGCGCTCACGGAGAGCACATCCCCGCCGTAGTGCTCGCACACGATCGCGCCACGATAGCCGAGGCTGATCGCCAGGGCGATGACCTCGCGGTAGTCGATGATTCCATCGCGCGCGGTCGCCGGGATCGCGCTGAACCAGGTGCCGTCGTCGGCCTCGTCGCGCTGGTAGTTCTTGGCGTGCCAGTAGTTGGCATACGGCAAGGTCGTGGCATAGAGCTCCCGCCAGTCCTCCACGGGTCGATGCAGTCGGATGAGATTGCCGACATCCGGGTTCAGGCCGACGTTGTCGAGGCCGACATCCTGCACAAAACGAACGGCGGAGTCCGCCGTTCCCAGGTAAGTGTCCTCGTAGAGCTCGAGCGAGAGGTCCATGCCGACCGATCCGGCATGCTCGCCAAGCTCTCGAATTCTCCTGACGGCGAGATCCCAGGCGTCTCGGTCGTCGACGGGGTCGACGGGGCCCTGGGCCGTCCAGAACCACAGTGCTTGCTGCTGCGCCGGCAGAAGGGGCCGGTGCAGCCCGGTGTTGTATGTCCTAGCCCCGAACTCGGCGGCCACATCGATCGAGGCGTGGCCATAAGCGAGGTTGCGTTCGCCGCGGCCGGGCTCGATCACGCTGACTCGCTGAATGTGCAGAGACGGCAGGGCGAGGCCGGCGTCCGCGATGACCGCGCGGAGCTCTGCGCGCCGTTCCGGCGTCAGCTCGGCGGGTGTGATCCAGCCGTCGGAGAGCTCGACGTGCTCGAAGCCCTCGGCCGAGATCTCCTCGAACACAGCCGACCACTCCTGCGGGGTCGCCTCCTGCATCGGGCGTCCGTCGCGCGTGACCCGAGGAGCGCCGTTCATGCTGGCGGTGATCGGGAGATCCGTGGGTTCTGGTGCTGCCATCGTGTACTGCTCCATTAAAATAAAACGTGGGCCGCCGTCGTCGTCGGTCCGAAACGATTGATCTGAGACGGGCATCGTGCCGTGGCGCGTTCCGGCTGTACGTCGGAGAAGTGCGCCACGACACGATGCCGGAGTGGATGTCGACTAGCCTGCTGTCCTCGTCGCCTTCTTGGCGGCGGCCGCGTCCTGCCTCTGCTGGATGGCCTCGCTGTCGTAGCCGAAGACCTCGGGGAGGATGAAGATCGCCGAAAGGAGGCCGATGAGCGCGAACGACGACACGAGCAGGGTCGCCCCCGACTGCCCGAGGGCCGCGGTGATCGACGGGAAGAGGAAGATCGCGAGGAACGCGGCGAGCTTGGCGAACGCGTAGGAGAACCCGCCCGCCGTTCCGCGGTACTCGGGCTTGGCCACGATCGTCGCGATCGTCATGACGTTGGAGATCGACAGGTACTCGCCGTAGATCATCACCGCCGCCGCGAACGGAACGACATAGATCCAGTTCTGCTGGAGCGCGAGCGCGGCGAACAGCAGCGACACCAACACGATCGAGAAGCCGAGGATCGAAACGCCGCGGTGACCGATCCTCTTGGCCACCGAGGGCGCGAGCCAGCCGGACAGGGCGGCGATCGAGTACAGCACCACGAGGATCAGGTTGTTGCCGGTGAGGCTGGAGACGCCGAGCGCGGCGAACAGGAGCGGAAGGTAGAACCCGAAGCTCTGGAACTGTGCCGTGGAGAGGAAGTTCGCAAGCCACGAGTGCACACTGGCGCGCATTCTCACGGGGTCGGTGCGCAGGTCGGCGAGGAAAGCCGCTGGCGCCGGTTTCGGCACCACGACATCCTCGTCGGGCAGCATGTCGAGCGAGTCGCCGTACAGTTTCTGCGATGCGACCTTCGCCTCGCGGAATCTCCCCTGCCGGATCAGCCAGATGGCCGTCTCCGGCAGATTGAACCGCAGGAGCAGGATGATGGCTGCGGGAATCGCGCCGATGCCGAGGGCGATGCGCCAGACGGCTTCGGGACTGGGGATGGTCAGGATCAGCAGCGTCACCACGGCCGCGGCGAGGGCGTTGCCGAGGCCGAACATAAACTGCCATCTGGTGCCCATCAGCTCGCGCTTCGACTTCGACATGGCGTCCATGATGTAGCTGAACCCGATCGCCGGCTCACTGCCGAGCGGAAGACCGAGGAAGAAGCGGATGACGATGAGCGCTTCGATGCTCCACGCCATCGACTGCGCGAGGGCGAGCACGATGAACAGGATCATCGTGCCGAGGAACATCACGCGTCGACCGAGCTTGTCGACGAGCCAGCCGCCGATCAAGGCTCCGATGAGCGCGCCGAGCTGCGTCGCTGCAGCGGCGAGACCGAGCACGAACGGATCGGGATTGAACTGGTCCTTGATGAAGACGAGCACGAATCCGATCGAGTAGAGGTCCCATGCCTCGACCAGAATGGATGCAAGCATGAGCCATCCGACGCGGTTGCCCGCACCGCTGGTTTTCGACAGCAGGTGTCGAATGGCACCGTTCATCGTTTCGATATTCACTGGTGTGGTGGTCACCACAGCTCCTTTCACAATGGGGGTCACGGAGTCGTCTCGTCATCGATGACGGACGTCGTCGGTTTCTCAGCACTCCAGCTGGCGGGCGAGATCCGTGAGGCTCGTCGCAGCGATGTCGAAGTCGTGCAGCGCACGGATGTCGGTGGTCTGGCCCGGGCCGTGCTCCGCGGGCCGGTTGACGTACATCGTTCGGAACCCGAGGGCGCCGGCGGCGACGAGATCGTCGTTGTGCGCCGCCACCATCGCGCATTCGTCGGGCCGGAGCCCGAGGGCTTCTGCGCTGCCGAGATAGGTGATCGGCTGCTCCTTGTACGAATGCGAGATCTCCGCACCGAGGATCGCGTCCCAGGGAAGTGCGCCGTGTTTCGCCAGATTGACCATCAGCGCGATGTTGCCGTTGGAGAGCGTGGCGATGATGAACCGCTGTTTGAGCCTGCTCAGTCCTTCTACGGCATCCGGCCACGGATCGAGCCGCCACCACGCATGTGACAGCTCCTCGATCTCGCTCTCGCTCAGCTCTGCGATGTCGTGTTTCGCCAGCAGCTCGACCAGGTTCTCGTGGTGGAGCACGTCGAGGGTGACCCACGGACGTGCGCCGCTCCGCACCTGTTCCAGCGCGGGCTGGTAGCCGCCACGCCATTCGTCGGCGAGTTGAAGCCAGTCGAACTCGTGCCCTGCGGGCTCGAGCGCGGCACGCAGCTCACGCGCGATGCTGGTGCGCCAATCCACGACGGTACCGAACACGTCGAAGGTCAGCGCCTTGACTGCGGGGAGGGACATCGTTGTCTAGTGCCTTTCGTGAGTGCGGGTATCAATCGCGATGCAGAGCGGCGGCGTGCGTGCTGCACGCTGTTCCACTCCGTGAGCAGCGTCGGCGGCTCATCGGGCGGGGTGGCCCTGCGGGCTCGGTCGACGAGTCGGCATGGCATGAACCGGAAATGCGAACAGACGGAGAGCTGTGGCGTCCACGGTGACTCCATTCGAATGTGCTGTCGGAGCCGCGCCAGGAGCAGCGACTTGTGACGAGTATGTTCGCTTGGTATCAACTTGTCAACCGGTTGATCAATTTTGCGACGACGAGTCCCGTTGACTCCGGAACGGGCGCCGCCGTGGAGCGTCGTATCCACCCTGGTCAGGCGGCGGCGTCGGCCGTCGTCGGGTGAGCACGCCGCTCAACCGTCGTCGGCGCCGTGGGGAGCGTCGGCAGCTCGGACCGCTCGGCGTGCTCGACGTCTGAGCCCGGACGATCGCGCCTGTGTGCGCGTGCCGGTCCGGTGTGCGGCGGCTTCGACGTCGTTCAGCGCACGGCGAGCGCGGCGAGCATCGTGCGGTTGTGCGCGCCGGTCTTGCGCAGGATCGTGCCCACGTGCTTCTCGACCGTCTTGACCGAGATCGCGAGCTCGACGGCGATGCGCTTGTCGGGCAGACCGCGTTCGACGAGGGCGCGCACCTCGCGTTCGCGCGGGGTCAGGCCGCTGTCGTCGACGTCGGACTCCGGCTTCGGCCAGCCGCCGAGCGTGCGCAGCACGTCGCTCGCGACGAGCGCGTCGCCGGTGGCGGCGGAGACGATCGCACGGCCGAGCGACACCGCGTCGACGGTGCGCTCGACGAAGCCGCGGGCACCGGCCGCTGCCGCCTCGCGGATGTCGTCGTCCGGTGAGCCGACGAGCAGCACGACGGCGGCATCGGGGTCGGCCGAGCGCAGCGTGCGCACGAGTTCGGCGCCGGATGCCCCCTGAAGCGCGATGTCGGCGAGCACGACATCCGGCCGCAGGAGGGTGATCGCGTCGACGACCCGTGTGGCGTCGGCGAGCTCGCCGACGACCCGGATGCCGGGCTCGGCCTGGGCGAGCAGGCGCACGAGGCCCGCGCGCATCGCCGGCTGGTCGTGCACGATGACGACCCGCCAGTGCCGCAGCGGCTCGTCGTCGGTCGTGGCGGCGGTGTAGGGCAGGTCGGCCCGCACGCGGGTGCCCCAGCCCGGCGTCGAGTCGATCTGCACCCGCCCGCCGACCTGGTGCGCGCGGGCGAGCAGCCCGCTGAGACCGAGGTTCCTGACGACACTCGGCTCCGTCGAGCTCCGCCGGATGTGGTCGTGGTCGAAGCCGCAGCCGTCGTCCTCGACGATCGCGGCGACGCCCTCGCTGCCGTAGACGAGGCCGAGGCGCACGGTGGCGGCCTGGGCGTGGGCGACGACGTTGGCGAGGCTCTCCTGCACGATGCGGAACAGCTGCTGCGAGACATCCGGCGCGATGTCGTGACGGGTGCCGACGCTCAGGAACTGCGTGTGCAGGGTGCTCATGCGCGCGGCCCGGGCCAGCTCCTGCCGCAGGGCGTCTTCGAGCGTGCAGCGGTCGAGCACCGAGGGGCCGAGGCCGAGCACGGTGCGCTTGGTCTCGTCGAGGGCCTCGGATGCCGCCTGCCGCGCGAGCGCGAGCTCCTGCCTCAGAGGCGGGCGGCCGGCATCCTCGTCGTCCCCGGCCGGGGCTGTGCGCCCGGTGCCGTCATCGAGGTCTCCGATCGCGCCGTCGAGGTGCAGGAGCACGGAGGCGAGGCCCCGGCCCACGGTGTCGTGCACGTCGCGCATGGTGCGCTCGCGCTCGGCGGTGACCGCGGCGGCACGCATCCTCTCGGTCGTCGCGGTGTGCAGTCGGGAGTTGGCGATCGCCACGGCGGCGTGGGTGGCGAAGAGGCCGAGCAGCTCGACGTCGGTGCGGTCGAAGACGCGGGTCGAGGAGGTCCCGAAGACCACGCAGGCGCCGATGAGCGTCGCGTTGAGCCGGATCGGCACCCCGATCACGGGAACCTCGTAGCGGGGGTCGCCCGGGGCGATGTGCCCGCCCGGCACGAGCGAGTAGCGCTCGAAGGTCACGGGGCCGTTCGCGCGCACGACCGCGCCCGTCACGCCCTCCTCGAGGGGGAAGACCTCGCCGGAGTGGCAGCCGACGGCGATGTCGACCTCTTTGCGGTAGCTGCGCGCCGCCTCGTCGATCGTGCAGATCGAGCCGCTCTCGCAGTCGAGCAGCTCGACGGCGTTGCGCAGGATGCGATCGAGCAGCGGTTCGAGCCGGAACTCGCCGGCCAGGTCGTTGGCGAGGGCGGCGAGGCTCGCGAGCTGGTCGCCCAGGAGTGTCGACGAGGGTGCGTCGTCAGACGCGTCGAACGTTCGCTGCGGGCCCATGAGGGTCATAGTGATCCCTTCCGGCGCGCTCCATCGCGCGTCACGTCCAGTGTCGCGCACTGCCCGCCCGGGGTCCAGCGTGCCGGGGCGCAACGCCTCGTCCTCGCCCCCCTCCGGCTCACAACCGACTCGGAGCCGACTCAAAACGACGGACTTTGTGCACGAGAAAGCCCGTTTCGCGCCGAAACGGGGCAAAAAGAGGAGAATCTCCGTCGTTTTGAGTTGCGTCGTTGTGAGGTGCGCCGAGGTGGTTCAGCCGCGCACGGCCGGCCTCAGCGGAAGTTGACGAACTGCAGGTCGACGTCGAGGTCGGCGGCCTTGAGCAGCGCCATCGTCGCCTGCAGGTCGTCGCGGCTCTTCGACTGCACGCGCAGCTCGTCGCCCTGGATCTGCGCCTTGACGCTCTTCGGCCCCTCGTCGCGGATGATCTTGCTGACCTTCTTCGCGTCCTCCTGCGAGATGCCCTGCTTGAGGCTCGCCTCGAGACGGAACTCCTTGCCCGAGGCGTAGGGCTCGCCGGCATCCAGGCTGCGCAGCGAGATGCCCCGCTTGATGAGCTTCGACTCGAAGACCTCGAGGATCGCCTTGACGCGCTCCTCGGTGTTGGCCTTCATGAGCACCTTCTCGCCGCTCCAGGCGATCGAGGCGCCCACGTTCTTGAAGTCGTAGCGCTGCTCGACCTCTTTGTGGGCCTGGTTGAGGGCGTTGTCGGCCTCCATCTTGTCGACCTTGCTGACGATATCGAACGTTGAATCTGCCATGCCGTCAATGGTAGCGAGGGATGCCGCGTGGCCGCCGTTTATACATCCGTGATCTGATGGCAGGGTGAACAACCGTCGACGCCCGCGCCGCGCGCATGCCGCGACGGCCGCTCTGCCGGCCCTGCTGGGCGCGCTGCTGCTCGCCGGCTGCACGAGCCCCGTGCCGCCTCCCGCCTGGGCCCCGCCGGCCCCGCTGCCGCCGAGCGCGGGCGCCCCCGCCGGCCCCGGGGTCTCGGCGCTCGTCGACCCCGCGTGGGTCGCACGGACGGCCGAGCGCACGGGCATCCCCGAGCGGGCCCTGGCCGCTTACGCGGGCGCCGCGATCGCGAAGGACGCCGAACGGCCCGACTGCCGGCTCGGCTGGAACACCCTTGCGGGCATGGGCTACGTCGAGTCCCGTCACGGCTCCGCACAGGGGTCGTCGATCGCCGCCGACGGAACGGTCAGCCCCACCATCTACGGCGAGGCGCTCGACGGCGACGACGTCGAGCACATCCCCGACAGCGACGCCGGGGCCTTCGACGGCGACGCCGAGTTCGACCGCGCCGTCGGGCCGTTCCAGTTCATCCCGGAGAGCTGGGCGAACTGGCAGATCGACGCGAGCGGCGACGGCGTGGCCGACGTCGACAACATCGACGACGCCGCGCTCGCGGCCGCGAACTACCTGTGCCGGGCGAGCGACGACCTGGGCACCGAGGCCGGCTGGACGCTCGGGATCGCCTCGTACAACTCCTCCCAGCTGTACCTCGACAGGGTGGCGGAGGCGGCGAGCGGATACGGCTCGAACGACTGACCCCCAAACTGGGGTGGTTGCCCGCGTTTTGATCATCTTTCGTCCAGCCCTCGTTCACCCGGGGGTCGTGTGGTCGTCATCTGGCGAACCGAATCTTCCCTGCGGGGGACAGTGAACTGAGAAAACCGTGGCAAGAGGCTTCGAAAACGCCATGGTTTCCTTTCCCCCGAGGCTGTCCCGAAGACGGATGTCGGAGTGATCATGCGTTTGAGCCCGAGGGTGTCGTTCTCCTCGTTCGCGTCTACCGACGACCCGCAATTCGCGGTCTGGAAGCGCGTCAACATGAAGATGCTCGGCGGCGTCGACGAGGAGCCGCAGCCGCGACCCGGCGTCTCGAGCCGCGGCCCCGGACGGGGCGCCTCGACGACCGCCCGTCGCGAGCCGTCGCGGCCCTGCGGGATCTGGCAGCTCCTCGCCTCCAACAACCGTGAGCTCGGGCGTAGCGCCCGAGCCTACCTGACCTTCGCCGGGGCGTCCGCCCACGTTCGCGAGCTGCAGGAGAACGCCGGCGAGCTCATCATCCGCGTCGACAGCCACCGTTACCTGGGCACCTGGTTCTGGTACCTCGAGTTCGAGGGAACCCCCGTGGTCACCTGCGTGCGCACCTTCGGCTCGGCGGCCGACGCCGCGCACACCGCGTCGGGCGCGGTGCTCGCGCTCGGGCAGGCGGTTCTCGACGAGTCGCCGCGCTCCACATCGCGCGGCCGCAAGATGGTGCGCGTCGACGAGTCCGCACACGCCTCCGTGTGGTGACCGTGCCGGATGACGGCCTGATCTCGGGGCGCTACCGGCTCGGCGAGCTGCTCGGCTCGGGCGGCACGGCATCGGTCTTCTCGGCCGTCGAGGTGAGCACGGGGCGTCCGCTCGCCCTCAAGATCCTGCACCCCCACTTCTCGGCCTACGAGGCGGCGCGCGAGGCCTTCTTCCGCGAGGCGCGCGCGGCCGAGGCCATGCGGCACCCGAACGTGGTCGCCGTGCTCGGCGTCGGCACCCACGACGCGGCCGGTGTGCCGAGCGCCTGGATCGCTGTCGAGCTGGCCGAGGGCGTGACCCTCGCCGAGCGCGTCGAGACGGACGGCCCGCTCACCGTGGCGCAGGCTGTCGCCGTCATCGAGGGGGTTCTGCTCGGGCTTCAGGCCGCGCACGCCGCGGGCGTCATCCACCGCGACATCTCGCCGTCGAACGTCATGGTTCCGGCGGCCGGCTCGGAGCTCGAGGCCGGCCGGGTGCGGGTGCTCGACTTCGGTCTCGCGGATGCCGCCGGCCGTCAGGCCCTCGGCCACGACGTGCTCCGCAGCGAGGCCGTCGCGACCGCGGGTGCTGCCGCTGCCGATGCCGCCGACGGCGCGGGCGCGAAGGCCCCCGGAGTCGTCGGCAACGTCAACTACATGTCGCCCGAGCAGGCGCGGGGCCTCACGGTCGACGAGCGCGGCGACCTCTACCAGGTGGCGGCGCTCGCCTACTACGCCGTGACCGGCAGGCCGCCCTACCAGCGCGACACGCAGCGCGAGGTCATGCGCGCCCACGTGCAGGCGCCGCCGCCCGTGCCCTCCTCCCTGCGACCGGGCGTGGGCCGCGGCTTCGACCGCTTCGTCGTGCGCGGGCTCGCGAAGGATCCGCAGGGCCGCTATCCGGATGCCCGGACCATGCTCGACGCATTGCAGGCTGCTGCTCCGCCGAGCACTGCGGCGCGCACGGTGGTGCTCGGCGGCCTGGACGGCGCGGGCCACGATGACACGGAGGGGTTCGGCGATCCGGACGACGGCGCGACGAAGGTGCTGCCGGCCGCGTCCGAGCGCACGGTCGTGGCGCGGCATCCCGGTCTCTCATCGGTACCGACGCGCACCTCGGCGGTCACCGTCGCCGCCGGTCAGCAGCCGTCGCGTCGCTCGGGATGGGCCGCGGCCTCGCTCGTGGCCGCCCTCATCGTCGTGGTGTGGGGGTTCGCCGCCGCGTATGGAAACCCCGGAGGGCCCCGGGCGCTGCCCACCTCGATTCCCACGGCGACCCCGACGACGACACCGACACCGACCGCGACATCCGAGCCCATGGTCGTCGATGAGAGGCCGATCGTGCCCGCTCTGGGCGGGCTGCCCCTGGCCTCGGCCCGCAGCGCGCTCGAGGCGGCGGGGCTCACGGTCGGCGCGGTCACGAGCGACGACTCCGAGCTGGCCGCCGGCACCGTCCTGCGCTCCTCCGCCGCAGCGGGCGAGCGTCTCGCACCGGGCACGGCCGTGGATCTCGTCGTCGCCTCGGGCTCGAACAGGGTTCCCGCGACCGCGGGTCTGGCGCTCGCCGACGCGACGGCGCTCCTGGAGTCCGCGGGGTTCGTCGTGAGCGTCGTCTCGCGCCTGGAGCCGTCGTCGCCGGAGGGCAGTGTCGTCGCAAGCGAGCCCGCCGAGGGCGTGCGGGCTGCTCTCGGCTCGACGATCATGCTCGTCGGGGCCGTGCATCCGGTGGTGCCGACGTCGACGCCGAGTGCCACGCCGTCCCCGACGCCCAGCTCCACGCCGTCCCAGACCCCCGGCTCGACGACGAGCCCGCCGCCGACCGGAGATGGCCGATGATGATGAACACTTCGACGATCCGCCTGGTGATCACGTCACGTCCATCTCGCCTTAAGCGGAACGATTCGCCCCGTTCATCTCATGATCCGAGGGTGTTCTCTTGGCCCGCCTTGGCTCGT
Source organism: Compostimonas suwonensis (assembly GCF_002797855.1). Classification (GTDB taxonomy): domain Bacteria; phylum Actinomycetota; class Actinomycetes; order Actinomycetales; family Microbacteriaceae; genus Compostimonas; species Compostimonas suwonensis. The sequence goes on along the minus strand of NZ_PGFB01000001.1, from coordinate 14,269 downwards.
GTCCGCGGCCGGCTTCGCCTTCATCATCCCGGGAGCCCCATGTCGACCACGCCGCACATCGAGCGGGCGCGCATCGCCGACAGCACGATCGAGGTGACCCGTGGCTGAGGAGACCGAGTTCCAGACGATCGAAGACGTGCTCGTCGCCAACGAGCGACTGCCCGAGCCGGAGGCGGAGAAGCCGCAGAAGCTCGCGCCTGAGCGTCGTTCGATCATCACCCGCTGGTCGGGCCCGGACGCCGCCTTCCGCGGTTTCGCGTACGCCGCGGGTGGCACGACCGTCGCCATCATGCTCGCGGTCGGCCTGTTCCTGTCGATCCGCGCCGGCGACGCGTTGAGCGTCGCGGGCTTCGGCTTCCTGACCGAGCAGGCCTGGTCGCCCGAGACGGACACCTTCGGCATCGCCGCCGTGCTCTTCGGCACCGTCACGATCGCCCTCGTCGCGATGGCGTTCTCGGTGCCGCTCGCGCTCGGCACCGCCCTGCTCATCTCCGAGATCGTGCCGCCGAAGATGCGGGCGTTCCTGACGAGCCTCGTCGACCTCATGGCCGCCGTGCCGAGTGTCGTCTTCGGCCTGTGGGGGCTGTTCTTCCTGCAGGAGGCGATCATCCCGGTCGCCCGCTGGATCTCGGAGCCCGCGCACTTCGGCTGGATCCCGATCTTCGCGGTCGACGGGGCCTCGCAGGCCGGAGTGACCGACGCGAGCGCGTTCACCTCCTCGGCGTTCATCGCCGGTATCGTCGTCGCGCTCATGGTCGTGCCGATCCAGACCTCGGTCATGCGGGAGTCGTTCTCGCAGGCCCCGCCCGGCGAGCGCGAGGGCGCCTACGCGCTGGGTTCGAGCCGCTGGGGCATGATCCGCGCCGTCGTCCTGCCGTTCGGCCGGGGTGGGATCATCGGCGGCACGATGCTGGGCCTGGGCCGTGCGCTCGGCGAGACGATCGCTGTCTACATGATCATCTCCCCGATCTTCACGATCAACTGGCACATCCTGCAGACCGGCACGAACTCGGTCTCGGCCCTCATCGCCCTGCGCTACGGCGAGGCGAGCGAGTTCGGCCTCTCGGCGCTCATGGCGGCTGGCCTCGTGCTCTTCGTGATGACCCTCATCGTGAACTTCACGGCCTCCTCGATCGTGGCGCGCTCGCGTTCCGGTGCGGAGAGCGACTGATGTCGACGACGGAGACGAGTGTGACCGAGACCGCCGTGCCGGAGAAGACCCTGCCCGAGACGACCGCGCCAGAGACGACCGTGCCCGGGGTGACACCCCCGACGCCCGCGGCCTCCGCAGCCGCGTCGACCGACATCACCGAGGTGCTCGAGCCCGTCGGCGAGGCCACCGCACCCCCCACAACGATGCCGAACGAGACGACGGCGCCCGACGACATCACCGTCACGGCCGACGTGCTCACCGACGAGGAGCTCTCGCTCCTCGCCGCCTCCCGCACTGCGAAGGCCGACGAGCCGTCGCGTCCGGCGCCGCGGGGGCCCGCGCGCACGCCCGGCGCGACCATGCGGCCGAACCCCGCCGGCGACATCGGCCCCCGGCGGATGCTGCGCACGGCGACGGGCGAAGACCGCTTCAACGTGCTCGGCTCCCTCATCGCGGCCGCGGCGATCGCCGGACTGCTCTTCGGCTGGTTCGCCCCGCTCAGCGGCGCGGTGGGCTGGTTCGTCGTGGCCTTCTTGGCCTTCATCGGCATCTACGCGCTTATGGTGTCGTTCCGCGGCGACGCGGAGACGGTCAAAGACCGCGTGATGACGGCGCTGCTCTACGGAGCCGGAGCCATCCTGCTGAGCGCGCTCATCTTCGTGCTCGTCTACACGCTCGTGCGCGGTGCGGCGGCGCTGTTCAATGTCAACTTCGTCACCCAGACGATGGAGCTCGCCGGCCCGCTCGACCCGCTCAGCATGGGCGGGATCCTGCACGCGATCGTCGGAACCCTCATCCAGATCGGCATCGCGCTGATCATCACGGTTCCGCTCGGCATCACGACCGCCGTGTTCCTCAACGAGTTCCCCGGCCGCTTCTCGCGCTTCGTGCGCACGATCTCGGACGCCATGACGGCGCTGCCCTCGATCGTCGCGGGCCTCTTCGTCTACGCCTGCGTCATCATGCTCTTCACCCACCAGCGCTCGGGCTTCGCCGCGGCCCTCGCCATCTCGGTCATGATGCTGCCCATCATCATCAGGGCCTCGGATGTCGTGCTCCGCCTGGTCTCCGGAAGCCTCCGTGAGGCGTCCTACGCGCTCGGCGCCCCCCGCTGGCGCACCGTGTGGCACGTGGTGCTGCCGACGGCCCGCTCGGGACTCGTCAACGCCGTCATCCTCGGCACCGCCCGCGGCGTCGGCGAGACCTCGCCCGTGCTGCTGACCTCGGGCGTGACCGCCGTCATGAACTTCAACCCGTTCTCGGGCCCGATGATCTCGCTGCCGCTGCAGGTCTTCGACTTCGTCAAGTCGCCCGAGCCCAACATGGTCGCGCGCGGTTTCGGCGCGGCGGCCGTGCTCATCATCCTCGTGCTCGTGCTCTTCGTGATCGCACGGGCGTTCGGCGGGCGTTCGCCCGGCCAGCTGAGCGACGGGCAACGTCGCCGGGCCGCGGAGGCGTCGCTCAACGATCTTCGACGCATGACCATGCGCACCGCACCGCCCGCCCCGGAGACCCAGACCGTCGTCACCGTGGTTCCCACCCGTAAGGAGCACCTGTGACCTCCCGCTTCCGCCTCGCCCGTCGCCTCGCCGGCATCCTCGGCGTCGTGTCGATCAGCGCCGCCCTCGTGGTGGCCGGCGCCACACCCGCGCAGGCAGAGACCTATGCCCCGATCACCGGCAGCGGCTCGACCTGGTCGCAGAACGCCCTCGACCAGTGGCGCAAGAACGTCACGGCCAACTACCAGATGACGGTCAACTACAACGGAACGGGCTCCTCGGCCGGCCGTCGTGACTTCATCCAGGGCACCGTCGACTTCGGCGTGAGCGAGATCCCGTTCCAGCTCCGCCCCGAGGACAACTCCGCCCCCGAGGCCCCGACGACCGGGTACGCCTACATGCCGATCGTCGCGGGTGGCACGGCGTTTATGTACCACCTGACGATCGGCGGCAAGAAGGTCACCAACCTCCGCCTCGGCGGTGAGACGGTCACGAAGATCTTCACGGGCGTCATCACGAACTGGAACGATCCCCAGATCCAGGCCGACAACCCCGGGCTCGCGATGCCCGACAAGGCGATCACCCCCGTGGTGCGCTCGGACGGCTCGGGATCGAGCGCCCAGTTCAGCCTGTGGATGTCGAAGCAGTACCCCGATCTGTGGAACAACTTCTGCGTCTCGGTCGGCCGCGCAGCCCCCTGCGGGCTCACCTCGCAGTACCCGGTCTTCGGAGCGGCGAAGGCGCAGAGCGGCTCGCTCGGCGTCGCCGGCTACGTGAGCCAGGGTTACGGCGAGGGCGCGATCACGTACGTCGAGTACTCCTACGCGATCAAGTCGGGCTTCCCGGTGGCCAAGGTGCTCAACAACAGCGGCTACTACATCGAGCCCACGGCGCCGTCGGTCGCCGTCGCCCTGCTCCAGGCCCGGATCAACACCGATCCGGCATCCCCCGACTACCTCACCCAGATCCTCGACGGCGTCTACAACAACCCCGACAGCCGCACCTATCCGCTCTCGAGCTACTCCTACATGATCGTGCCCACCGAGGTGGCCGGCATCTTCACGGCCGAGAAGGGCAAGACCCTCGGGGCCTTCGCGAAGTACTTCCTCTGCGAGGGCCAGCAGCAGGCCGACGCGCTCGGCTACTCGCCCCTGCCGATGAACCTCGTACTGGCGGGCTTCGAGCAGATCAAGAGGATCCCCGGATCGAACGTCGCCGACGTCGACATCAACACCTGCAACAACCCGACCTTCAAGCCGGGCGAGTCCCCGGAGAACAACCAGCTCGCCGTGACGGCGCCCATGCCGGCCGAGTGCGACAAGGTCGGCCCCAACCAGTGCACGACGGGAACCGCGGGCGCGCTCGAAGACACCGACGTGAGCGGCTCGGGCGGCGGTGGCGACTCGGCGAACGCTCCGGGCGGCGACAGCGGCGCGGGTGGCGGGGATGCCGCGGCGGATGGCGGTGGTGCTGCGGGCGACGCCCCGGTCTACGACGAGAACGGCGCCCTCGTCAGCGGCGGCGGCAGCGGTGTGCGCGGTGTCGCCGCTGCGACACCTCTTGCCCTCCCCGACACCGGATGGGGTCTGCAGCAGACGATCATGCTGCTCGCCGGCATCCTGCTCGTCGTGGCCGTCGCCGTACCGCCTCTCGTCTCGCGGCGCTTGAAGCGCGCGAGTCCTCCGAGCCAATAGTCGGCTAGGAAAGCTCCCGGCGAGGTCTCGTTCCCTCCGCGTTCATCACGATGACACGCGTGCTCAATAGCTTGACCACGGTCGTCCTCCGGTCGGCCACGTTCCTCTTGGAGAAACCCGTGCATTCCAGCTTGTCGACGCGCCGCCGCCGTGGAGTCCTGAACTCCCTCGTGGTCGGTCTGATCGTCGGTTCGACCACCGCAGGTCTCGTCGCCCTCGCGGGGCTGACGCCTGTCCAGGCGGAGGACGCGAGCTCGTCCGCGGTCAGGGTCACGGCCCAGGATCAGGATCCCGACTTCGTGAACGCGCCGTTCCCGCAGCTCGCCGTCACGGTCTCCCAGACCAAGGACCTCACCTCGCAGGGTGTGCTCGTGAGCTGGAAGGGCGGCAAGCAGTCCTCGGTTCCCGGATCGACGGGCGGAACCAACTTCCTGCAGATCATGCAGTGCTGGGGCGACGACCCCGATGACCCCACTCAGCCCGACCGCACGACGTGCCAGTACGGCGGCTTCCACACGCCCGGGGCGACGCGCGACAACACCGTCGAGACGGAGGACGTCGCCGAGGAGGACCTCGAGTACACGTCGATCGGCGGAAGCCTGGCCAATCCGACCTACACCTCGATCCCCTTCCGCTCGGCGACCGGCAAGACGATCGCTTCCGTCGTCAACGGCAAAAAAGACGAGACCGTCAACGTCAACACGAACGAGTTCTTCACCGACAGCACCACGAACGAGATCCCGTGGAGCGGCTCGGGCGCCGACGGCTCGGGCACCGCGAAGTTCGAGATCCAGACCGCGGTGCAGACACCGGGCCTCGGCTGCGGCGAGTCCATCACGCAGCCCGACGGCACGACCGCGCCGCGGTCGTGCTGGCTCGTCATCGTGCCGCGTGCCGAGAACGACCCCGGTGTCACGGGCATCACCAAGTCGGGGCTGTTCTGGGAGTCCTGGAAGCACCACCTCGCCGTCAAGCTCGACTTCAAGCCGCTCTCGATCGCGTGCAACATCGGCGCGGCCGAGCGCCAGGTGAGCGGAAGCGAACTCGCGGCGCTCGCCATCCGCTCGTGGCAGCCCCGCCTCTGCACCTCGCAGGGCGGCGCGGCCTACACGCTGAGCACGACCGCCGACTCCGACTCGCTCCGCACCGCGCTCACCTCGGACGAGGCACCGCTCGCCCTCGCCTCCCGGCCGTACTCCGAGGGGCTGGAGGACTCGCTCGTCTACGCCCCCGTGGCGCTCACCGGCGTGTCGATAGGCTTCTCGATCGACCGGCAGCCGGTCGCGAGCGGGGAGCTGCCGGAGGACATCGCGTCGAAGACGGGCACGGCGTTCACCTCGATCAACCTCACGCCCCGGCTGCTGGCGAAACTCCTGAGCTACTCGTATCTCGACTCGCTGCCGACTCTCGCCGACAAGACGCATCTCGGTCTGCGGGGGCAGCCGGCGAGCAATCCCCGCAACCTGACGATGGATCCCGACTTCCTCGCGATCAACGATCCGGAGTGGCAGTACGAGAGCCTCATCAGCCCGTCGCTCGCCGACCTCCTGATCCCGCAGGGGCGATCCGACACGGCGTGGCAGGTGTGGCGCTACATCATGTCCGACAAGGACGCCGTCGACTTCCTCGCCGGGCGCCCGGACCCCTGGGGCATGGTCGTCAACCCGTGGAACTCGACCAACGCAGAGGTCAACCCGGCCGAGGTCGGGTTCGAGGCGCCGCGCGAGGACTTCCCCAAGGCCGATCCGACCGAGCAGCCCGCGCAGGCCGACGGATCGCTGCCGCTGAACATCGTCGCCTGGCGGCCTTATACGAACGACCTCGACCAGAGCGCCTACCTCGCTCTGCGCGGCGACGGCCAGCTCCTCGGGCCGTGGGACATCCAGGCCTCTCCTCCCAAGTACCCGAAGGCGCCCCGAGCCGTCTCGGGCTACCAGCGCGTGCTCGCCCTGAGCGACACGGCATCGGCGGCGCGATATCAGGTCGTCTCCGCTTCGCTCCTCAACGGCGCCGGCCAGTTCGTCGCTCCCACTCCGGAGTCCTTCCTCGCCGCCGCTGCCGCGATGACCCCGGCCGCCGGGCAGGATCAGGTCTACGAGTTCGATTCGAGCAGTGCCAACGCGGATGCCGCGCCGACCGCTTACCCGTTGACGATGCCGGTCTACGCCGTCGCCAATCCGCGGTCGAAGGACAGCGAGGCGCGAGCCGACTACGCGGCGTTCATCCGGTATGCGGCGACGGCGGGGCAGCAGCCCGGCACGGACTTCGGCCAGCTTCCGATGGGATACGCCCCGATCCCGAAGGGCTGGGAGACGCAGGCCCTCGCGGCGGCGGATGCGATCCAGACGGGCCCGAAGGTTCCGGCTCCGCAGCCGTCGGGCGGCAGCGTCCCCCCGGCGAGCAGGCCTGCGGCGAACAATGCGTCGAGCGGCGGCGGCGCGGTGGTGCCGAACGCGCCCGCGTCGGGCTCGGGGCCGCAGAACCCGGCGGCGACGGGTGAGAGCGCGGGTCTCGTGCTCGGCGGCCCGACCCCGAAGGATCCCGACGTGGGTCCGATCGGCTCGGCGGTGCCCATCGGGGCGCTCGCCGGTCTCGGCGCGGCCCTCGCCGTGCCCTTTATGACCCGCACCAGAGGGAAGCGCCTCTGATGCCCATGTTCTTGGCGTGTTCGGGGGCTGTCGCAGACGCGGCGAGCACCAGGCCAAGTCGACGCGACCGCACCCGCGGTCGCGTAGTAATCCACATCCGAAAGGAAACGCAGTGAACCTCAAGAAGGCAGCCGCCGCTTGCGCGGCAGTCGGTCTGACCGTCGCTGGTCTCGCCATTGCAACCCCCGCCCACGCTGACCCGGTGTCCGACAGCTACGTGCTCGTCGGCTCGGACACCCTGCAGGACGCAGGAAACGCTCTCGCCAACGGCTCGAACATCTCCGGCTTCTCGGTCCGCACCCTCGCGGGCAACGGCTCGGCCATCGGCTCGTTCGACGCCTTCGGCTCCGCCGCCATCCAGACCAAGCCGGGTGGAGTCCACTTCGGTCGTCCGGCCGGCTCGGGTGAGGGCGTCGCCGCCCTCAGCCGCTCGATCGACGGCCAGCCGTTCACCGCCGCGAACAACACGACGCCGGCGGCTGTCATCACCGGTCAGATCGACATCGCCCGCTCGTCGAGCGGCCCCGGCGCGGCCCAGGACGCCGCCGGTCCTCTCGTCTACATCCCCTTCGGTCGCGACGCGGTCTCCTACGCCTACAACGGCACCGAGGCGACGCTCGGCCAGCTCACCGGTGCTCAGCTCCGCCAGGTCTACGAGTGCACGCTCACGACCATCAACGGCGTCGCCGTCACCCCGCTCCTCCCGCAGGTCGGCTCGGGAACCGCGAAGTTCTTCCTCGGCGCGATCGGCAACCCGACCCTCGGCTCCTGCGTCGTGCAGAACGTGCAGGAGAACGACGGAACCGTTCTGAACGCCGCCGGCAAGATCGCCCCGTTCTCGGTGGCGAGCTGGGTCGCGCAGAAGAACAACGCCGCTCAGAACCGCACCGGCACCGGAACGTTCCTCGGCAGCACCCAGGGCGCGACCGCTCCCTTCACGGGCACCGGCTCGGCTCTCGTCCCGAACTCGGCCTTCTACAACAACACCACCTGGGGCCGTGACACCTACGTCGTCGTCGAGAACGCTCGCATCGACAGCACGAGCCCGAAGTACGACGCGAACCTCGAGGCGCTCGTCAACCGCGCCAACGCCACGAGCCTCACGAACTTCGGTTCGTTCGGCACGACCGCCGGCGCAGTGAAGACCAAGTTCGGCTTCCTCGCCCCGTCCTCCACCACCCCGATCCGGGCGAAGCTCTCCTAGTCGGAGAGTCGATCCCACAGACGACAAAGGATCAGAACAATGCTCAAGAAAAATGTGGCGCGACTGGCTATCGTCGGTCTCGCGCTCGCGGGCCTCGCGACGGTCACGACCGCTCCGGCGTTCGCGGCCGAGGCCAACGGCTCCGACACGCCCGTGTTCCCGTACAACTCCGCCGACGGAACCCCGTTCGAAGCGGACCAGGCCTACACCTGGACCACCGAGGTCTTCGGCTCGTCGAGCCCGACCGACCCGATGGTTCCGTTCGTCTGCTCCGACGACGCTCAGACGGTTCAGTCCTTCATCGCGCCGCGTGGCCAGGAGCGCACCCGCGCCTCGTGGTCGGCCTGGGCTGACATCTTCTTCGCCCCCGGCACCAAGACCGTGCTCGGCTTCCCGATCTCGCTCTACAAGAACAACCTGGGCAACGCCGCGGCCGTCAAGGCCGCCGGTGGCGAGTACAGCGTCGGCTTCGCGTGCATGAAGGACAACAACGTGAACTTCGCCACGTCCGGCGTGTTCTTCGCGAACGTCACCATCGCGCCGGGTGGCGACTACACGGTCGTTCCGGCCGATGTCGTCGTCCCGCCGGTCGACCCGACCCTCACGGGCGACATCGACCTCGAGGCCACGACCGTCGCGGCTGAGAACGGTGTTCTGAGCCTCGAGGTCCCGGCGGACGCCAAGGCGACCATCGGCTCGCCGACGCTCATCGACAACCTGTCGACCTCGACGGGTGACCTCCCCGAGGTCACCGTCAACGATGGTCGTGTGCTGACCCGCGAGGGCTGGACCCTCACGAGCACGGTCGACGACTTCACGAACGCGACCGCCAACGCGACGATCGAGAAGAAGCAGCTCGGTGTCAAGCCGGTTCTCGGCGACGACTCGACCTCTGACGGCGTCGTTCTCGGCGCCGAGCAGATCGCGGGCAGCGCTGACGCCAGCATCCTCCTCGCGACCGCTCCGGCGACCACGGGTGTCGGTGTGACCCACATCGGTGCCGAGCTGACCTTCGTCGCTCCGGCGGACAAGCCGGCCGGTGTCTACACCTCGAAGATGACGCTCACGCTCGTCTCTGAGTAATACCGCTCGATGTAATACCGCATGACAGGAGAGGGGGAGGTCGCAGGTGCTCGCGGCCTCCCCCTCTTCGGCATGACACCGCCAAATCCATGCATCCCGTTCACGTCTCGTTCAGCCCCGAGCCCGACGTAGGACACCTTATTTTGGACGAATATACTGTGCCCAACTCCTTCAGCCTCAGATACCCCACGCGGCTCCTCTTCGCGGCCGCCGTCGGCGCTCTCGCTCTCAGCGGCCTGACGATCTCTCCGGCTTTCGCGGACAACGACGGTCTCTCCGGCGCACCCGCTCAGGAGTCCGGCGCAGCCGACGGCCGCACGCGGTTCAGCTACCAGGCGGCGCCCGGTCAGCACCTCGACGACTTCTACACCGTGCACAACACGGGAACCACCACCCAGACCTTCACGGTCTTCGCGACCGATGCCTTCAACACGGATGACGGCGGCTACGGCCTGCTCAACACCGATGTCCCTCCGACCCAGGCCGGCAGCTGGGTCACCTTCGCCGACGGCGCCAAGCAGGTGAGCGTGCCTCTCGAACCCGGGCAGTCCTCCCTCGTGCCGTTCAGCGTCGACGTGCCCGCGGATGCCGGGCCCGGCGACCACGGGGCCGGAATCGTCATCTCCCTGCTCACCCCGAACGGCGAGATCCTCGTCGACAAGCGGGTGGCGACCCGCCTCTACGTGCGAGTGCCCGGCGACCTGCAGCCCAACCTCACGATCAGCAACGTCTCGGCCGTCTACAACGGCGAGGTCAACCCCTTCACCGGTTCGACGGATGTCACGTTCACGGTCGTCAACAACGGCAACGTCGCCCTCGGCGCCACGACGCTCGTCGGCGCGAGCGCTCTCTTCGGCATCCCGGCGGGCGAGCCCCAGCGCGGCGAGCTGAGCGAGCTCCTCCCGGGTAACAGCCAGACCATGACGGTCAGGGTTCCCGGCGTTCCGCAGGTCGGGTACCTCAATCCCTACGTGAAGCTCGCCCCGACGGTCGACGAGGACGCGTTGAATCCCGGTCCGCTCCGCGAGGTCAGCCGCGACACGATCATCCTCGCCATGCCGTGGCTGCTGCTCGGACTGCTCGTGATCGCAGCGATCGTCTTCTTCGGCATCCGCATCCGCAACAAGCGCGATGAGAAGAACGCCCGGGCGTGGCTCGAGTACGCCGAGGCCGAGGCATTGCGCAAGGCGCAGGCCGAGGCCGCAGCCCAGGCCCCTCAGGGCGAGACCGTCGGACAGGGAGTGGGCGCACCATGAATCAGCGAACCAAGCGCGGCGCCGTCTGGGCGTCGGCCGTTCTCATCAGCAGCTTCCTCGCATTCGGCTCGGCGGCGTCCGCCTTCGCGGCCGACGACGACGGGCTCGGCCTCGAGGTGACGGTCACGACCCCCACCCCCGTGGCCTCGCCCGCACCGACTCCCACACCGACGTCCACGACGAAACCGCCCACGAACACGCCCAACCCGTCGGGGCCGCCCGCTCCGGGGGGCTCGAACAACGGCGGAGGCGGCAACGGCGGCGGCAATGGCGGGGGAAGCGGCTCCGGGGGTGCGGGCTCCGGCGGCTCCGGCTCGGGGGGCCCCGCAGCGACCGGTGACGAGGTCAGCATCGGCGGCGCTCTCTTCCTGAGCGGGCTGAAGAGCACGTATCACCCCTCGTTCAACCCCTTCGACGGCACCCTCACCCTCGAGTTCACGGTGCGCAACGTCACGAACGAGACGATCACCGGCTCCGCCCACTTCTGGGCCAACGGGGTCTTCGGCAACGAGCTGGCCGACCACGACGCGCTCGCGGTCGCCGACATCGCGCCCGGAGAGACCCGTACCGTGCAGACGGAGCTGCCGCACATCGGGCAGTGGATCTTCGTCAACGCGAACGCGACCTTCACCCCGCCAGGAAGCGTCGGCGGGGTGACCCTCGAGCCGGTCACCCGTAACGCCTTCGTGCCCATCTTCCCGTGGTTCCTGGTGATCATCGTGCTGATCGCGGCAGCGGCGGTCGTCATCGTGCGCATCCTCTCGCCGCAGGGCGCCCCTGTGCCGCAGGCCGCCGAGTGACCCTGATGGACGAGCGGCGCGAAAGCGTCACCGAACTGCCCCCGGCGAGCCCGCCGGGGCGGCCGCCGCGCACCCCGAAGCCGCCGCGGCCTCCGCGTCCGCCCAGGCGGCTGCCGAGCTCGATGCTGCCGCCGGCGCCGCTCAGCCCCACGATGATCCTCGTGCGCGGCTTCGTGGCGATGATCGCGATCCTGCTGCTCGGCTTCAGCGTCAACCTGCTCGTGCTCAGCCACCTGCAGCACGCCGTCGCCCAGCAGAACCTCTTCAACACCTTCCGCATCGAGCTCGCCGACGCCACGGCACCGGTCAGCGAGGGCACGGTGCACGACACCCTCGTCGCCGACGGTGCGCCGGTCGCGCTCATCGACATCCCCTCGATCGGACTGCGCGAGATCGTCGTCGAGGGGACCTCGTCGGGCACGCTCACCGCAGGCCCGGGTCACCGGCGCGACACGGTGCTGCCCGGTCAGGCCGGCATGAGCGTCATCATGGGGCGCGCGGCAGCCTACGGCGGACCCTTCTCGAGGCTCGCCGAACTCGCGCCCGGTGAGACCTTCCAGGTCACGACCGGCCAGGGCGAGCACGTCTACGAGGTCGTCGGCCTGCGATACGCGGGCGATCCCACCCTGCCGAGCCCCAAGGCGGGCGAGGGCAGGCTCATGCTGCAGACGGCGCGCGGCCCGGCTTACATCCCGACCGGCGTCGAGTACGTGGACGCCCGGCTCGTGACCCCGGCGGAGCCCGCCGGGCGCCGCCAGACGACCTTCGTGGCGCTGCCTCCGAGCAACCTGGCGATGGCGACCGACACGAGCACCGTGTGGGCGCTCGCCTTCGCGCTCCAGCTGCTCATCGCCGCCGAGGTCGCCGCCGTGTGGTCGTACCGGCGTTTCGGCGCTCGCAAGATCTGGATCGTCTTCGTGCCGGTCTTCGTGCTCAGCGGACTGTGGGTCGCCGACCAGGTCACGCGGCTGCTGCCCAACCTCCTCTGATCCGTTCAGGCTCCGACCCCTCTCCGACCCGTCACCCCCGATTCGTCTTAAGAAAGGAGCGCGTATGTCCGAGACACCGAGCGACGCCTCCCTCACCGAGGTCCTCCCGAAGGCGCCCCGTCCGCCGAAGCCGCCGAAGGCCCCCAAGCCTCCGAAGGGCGGCCCCCCTGCCCCCGGTGCTCAGGGGCCGGGCCACAGCTACCGTGAGAGCGAGCCCCAGCCCTACGCGCCTCCGGCGCCGCTCGCCGCGCTCGACGCCCGCAACGTCACGGCCTGGTTCGGCGACCACCAGGTGCTCGACCGGGTGTCGCTCACGATGCCCGCCGGCGTCATCACCTCGCTCATCGGGCCCTCGGGCTGCGGCAAGTCGACCTTCCTGCGCATCCTCAACCGGATGCACGAGCTCATCCCCTCGGCGAGCCTCGCCGGCGAGGTGCTGCTCGACGGCGACGACATCTACGACGCGAGCCGCAAGCTCACCGACGCACGCAAGAGCATCGGCATGGTCTTCCAGAAGCCGAACCCCTTCCCGGCGATGTCGATCTACGACAACGTCATCGCGGGGCTCAAGCTCACCGGCACCAAGGCCGACCGCGACCGCCGCGACTACCTCGTCGAGACGAGCCTCATCAAGGCCGGTCTCTGGAAAGAGGTCAAGGACCGCCTGCGCGCTCCCGGCGGCGGCCTCTCGGGCGGTCAGCAGCAGCGACTCTGCATCGCCCGATCCCTCGCCGTGCAGCCCCGTGTGCTGCTCATGGACGAGCCCTGCTCTGCCCTCGACCCGACCTCGACACGCGTCATCGAGGAGACGATGCTCGAGCTCGTTCACGAGGTCACGATCGTCATCGTCACGCACAACATGCAGCAGGCGCAGCGTGTCTCCACGCAGTGCGCGTTCTTCCTCGCCTCGCAGGGCACCCCGGGTGCGATCGTCGAGCACGGCGACACCGAGGCGATGTTCTCGAGCCCCATCGACTCGCGCACCTTCGACTACGTCAACGGCCGCTTCGGCTGATCCCTGCTTTCCCACCTTTTCGAAACGACCCAGACTCGGGGTGCGGACGACGCCGCACCCCGAGTCTGGGTCGTTTCGCGATGTAGACTGCCGGCAGGAAAGCGGGGAGGGTGCCATGAGACGGATGCTCGGGATCGGTGCGGCGGCGGTGGCCGGGTTCGCTCTCGTGGGCGCGGGGAGTGCGCCGGCGTTCGCAGGGTCGCTGACCCCCGGTTCGGCCGTCCAGTTGGCGCAGACGGGCGCTGACGCGACCCCCTGGCTCATCGCCGCCGGAGTGCTCGTCTTCCTCGGGATCATCGTCGTGATCGTGGGGCAGGTCATGCGGATGCGCCGCGCCTCGCGACCCCCGAAGAGCGGCGACGGAGGCGGAGAGGGCCCAATTTCACCAGACGGCCTCTGATGAGTATCCTTGTTGAGCGCCTCCGATCAGCTCACAGCAGGTGGTCGGAGCAGCATGGCGAGTTACCCAAGCGGCCAAAGGGATCTGACTGTAAATCAGACTGCATCGCATTCGGGGGTTCGAATCCCTCACTCGCCACGTTGTGATGAGTCGAGACACGTGTCTCGGGTGAGTAGCGAGACATAACACGAAGAGCCCGGCCATCGGCCGGGCTCTTGCTCGTCGTCCTGTTGCTCAGGTCGTCCTGTTGCTCAGGTCGTCCGGTTGTTCAGAGCGAGATGCGCGAGGGCGCAGATTCTGAGCGTGCGCGGCATGTCCCCACTGCCGCATCGGAGTGTCGCCTGAAGCTGCGCGATCGCGAACCGACGGGCCCGCGCCGCGCCGAGCCTAGATGTACTGACCTCGACCGTTGTTGATTCGGTCGATGGGGGTTTTGCCTCTGATGCCGAGGTGGTGTCTGTCTAGGTTGTAGTGATCGAGCCAGGCCGTCAACCCTGCTCTCCGGTCGTCGTTCGAGGTCCAGGGGCG